>JAHBVW010000013.1 GCA_019637375.1 Deltaproteobacteria bacterium
GCGCCGCCCGGCGGACGCGGCGGACCGGAGCGCGACGGCGGCGGCGCCGACGGTGCGGGCGGCGGCGCGTCCATGCCCATCGGACCCGCGCCCATCGACGCGCTCATGTTGCCCATGTTCATGTTCGGCATCGCCGTCGGCTGCGCCTCCGTCGGGCGCGGCGGGCGCGCGGGCGGCGCCATGTCGGGCGGCGGCGCGCGGACGCCGGCCGGCGGCGGATCGAGGCGATCGCCCGGCGGCGACGTCGTGCTCTCCGATGGCTGATCGCTGTCGCCGGCGGCCGCCTCGTCGACACCGACGATGAAGTCACCGATGTAGATCTTGTCGGAGTCCTTGACGACGAGCGGGCTCGTGATCTTGCGGCCGTTGACGTACGTGCCGTTCGTGCTCTTCAGGTCGACGATGATGAACTTGCCGTCCTTGAGGACGATGCGCGCGTGACGCTTCGACACGTTCCCCTTCGGGAGCACGATGTCGTTCCCCTGCACGCGACCGATGGTGACCTCGGGCTTGTTGAACACCATGCGGCGCTGCTCGCCGCCTTTTTCCTGAATGATGATGGTGAACATTGGCCCCTGCGAACGGTACTAAGCGTCGGCAATCACGGTCAAGTTCCGTTGCCGACCCAGAGTCAGGTGCCGCGTCCCTGAGGCGCCGTCGGGCTTGCGGGATCGCCGGAGCCGGCCGGGCGGTCCGGCCCCAAGTGTAGAAAGTCCCTCACATCGTCCCACCACATCGCCCACACGCCGAAGGCGATGAGGCCCACGATTCCGACGACGAGGACGACGTCGTGCCACCGGGGACGGACCATGAATCAACGCTAGCATGGCGACGTCATGAACCTGATGGCCCGCCCGCTCCACCCGCTCGCGATCCTCGCCCTGTCCGCGTGCCTCCTCCTCCTCGGCGTCGGCCGTGTGGAGGCGGCGCCGAAGAAGTACCACTTCGAGCTGTTCTCGGTGAACGCGAAGCCGGAGGTGAAGCCCGACGTCGCGAAGAGCGCCACGCCGCGCGTCGAGGGCCAGGTCAAGAAGGCGTTCGAGAAGCACCCGCAGCTCGTCGCGAAGCTCGAGGGCGCTCCCGAGTGGAAGAGCGCCGCCGACGCGTACCGCCGGTTCCTCGCGTCGAAGGGCATCTCGGGCGCGTACCTCGTCAGCGTCGAGATCACCGAGGCGTCCGAGGAGCTCGTCCCGATGGAGGGCAAGCCCGGCGCGCAGCGGCTCGTCGTCCACGTCGCGATCCACATGCTCGGCGAGAACATCCCCGGCCGGACGATGGGCTTCACCGGCGACGGTCAGGCGACGATCAAGCAGGAGGTCGGCAAGAAGGTGCGCGACCGCGATCGCGAGTACTCGTGGGATCAGGCCGCCGAGATCGCCGTCGCCGACGCGATGACGACGGTGTTCAAGCAGCTCGCGCTGCCGCAGAAGAAGCAGTGACCGTCAGCAGACTCAGTGGACGAAGTTGCCGACGCGGTCCCAGCGGATGCCGGACCAGTCGAACGGCGTCCAGTGGCTGTACGACAGCCAGATGAACAGGGCCTTGCCCTTGATGTTCTCGATCGGCACCGAGCCCCAGTAGCGCGAGTCGTTCGAGTTGGCGCGGTTGTCGCCCATCACGAACACGTGGTTCTCGGGGACGATGTAGTGCAGGTACGGATCGCACACGCCGTGGATGTCGCGCGTCGACACGATCTTCCCCTGCTTCTGGTTCGACGCCGGCTTGCCGTTGAGCTCGGCGCTGTTGGCGCAGCTGCGCAAGAGCGTGTCGAGCGGGAAGTCCTTCGCGTCGCCCTGGAGGAGCGCGCCCTTCCCGCGCTGCTCGTCGCGCTGCGGGCGGAGCGCGTCGTGGAACGTCTGGTACTCGAAGTCGCCCGCCTTCTCGCGATAGCGGCTGACCTCCTTGGGGTACCACTTGCCCTCGGGGCCGGCGCCGTCGTCGAAGTCGTCGTAGCGCTCCTCCGCGCGCAGCATCGTGTTCTCGTTCGCCACGCCGTTGACGTAGACGACGTTGCAGCGGACCTCGACGGTATCGCCCGCGAGCGCGACGACGCGCTTGATGTAGTCGCGGTCGGTCTCGCACGGCTGCATGAACACGATCACCTCGCCGCGCTTGGGGCCGCGCAGCTCGAACACCTTCGTGTTCGTCCACGGGATGCGCACGCCGTAGATGAACTTGTTGACGAAGATGTGGTCGCCGATCTCGAGCGTCGGATACATCGAGCTCGACGGGATCTTGAACGCCTCGATCACGAACGCGCGCAGCGCGAGCGCGATCAAGACGGCCGCGCCGATCGACTCGACGTAGTCGCGCGTCGTCGACTTGCCCGGGCGCTTGATCAGCTCGTCGACGAGCGAGTCGAGCACCGGCAGGCCCTTGCGCACGCGGGTGAGGTCGCGCGCCGAGAGCCCCTCCTCCACCTCGGTGGTCGCCGCCTCGAGGTCGCCGGCCTTGCCGCGCAGCCCGCGCTTCAGGTCGAGCGCGGCGCGCGCCTCGCGGACGAGGATCGTCGCTTCCTTGCGCACGCGGCGGTCGAGGCTCTGCGATCGCATCAATCGACCTTCAGCACGGTCAGGAACGCCTCCTGAGGAAGCTCGACGGAGCCGACCGCCTTCATCCGCTTCTTGCCTTCCTTCTGCTTCTCGAGCAGCTTCTTCTTGCGCGTGATGTCACCACCGTAGCACTTCGCGGTGACGTCCTTGCGAGCCGCCTTGACGGTGGTGCGCGCGATCACCCGGCTCCCGATCGCCGCCTGGATGGCGACGTCGAACATCTGCCGGGGGACGACGTCCTTCATCTTCGTGCACAGCTCGACGCCCCGGTGATACGCGGTGTCGCGGTGCGAGATGATCGACAGCGCGTCGACGCGCTCGCCGTTGACGAGCACGTCGAGGCGGATCAGATCGGCCTCGCGATATCCCGAGGGCTCGTAGTCGAGCGACGCATACCCGCGCGACATCGTCTTCAGGCGATCGTAGAACCCGAACACGATCTCCGCCAGGGGCATCTCGTACACGACGCGCACGCGGCCGCCCGGATCGTAGTGGAGGCCGAGCTGCGTGCCGCGCCGCTCCTGGCACAGCTGCATGATCGGTCCGACGTACTCCTGCGGGAGGTGCACCGTCGCGGTGATCGTCGGCTCCTCGATCTTCTCGTACTTCCCCTGATCGGGGACCTTCGCCGGGTTGTCGACCTCGAAGACCTCGCCGCCCATCACGTAGATCTTGTAGCGCACCGACGGTGCGGTCGTGATCAGGTTGAGGTTGAACTCGCGCTCGAGCCGCTCCTGGATGATCTCCATGTGGAGGAGCCCGAGGAAGCCGGTGCGGAAGCCGAAGCCGAGCGCCGCCGACGTCTCGGGCTCGTAGGTGACGCTCGCATCGTTCAGCACGAGCTTGCCGAGCGCGTCCTTCAGGTCCTGGTAGTCGGCGGCGTCGACGGGGAACAGACCCGCGAACACCATCGGCTTGACCGTCTTGAAGCCCGGCAGCTGCGCGCCGGTCGGGCGGTCGGCGTCGGTGATCGTGTCGCCGACGCGCGCGTGCGCGATGTCCTTGATCGACGCCGCGATGATGCCGACCTGGCCGGCCTCGAGCGAGTCGATCTCGAACGTCGCCGGCCGGCGGACGGCGATCATCGTGCACTCGTACGTGACGTCGGTCGACCAGAAGCGGAGCTTGGTCCCCTTCGTGATGCGGCCGGCGACGACGCGCACGAGCACGACGACGCCGCGGAACGTGTCGTACCAGCTGTCGAAGATCAGCGCGGACAGCGGCGCGTCGCGGTCCGCCGTCGGCGGCGGGATGCGCTCGACGACGGCCTCCAGCATGTCGTGCACGCCGAGGCCCGTCTTCGCGGACACGAGGCAGGCGTGCGACGCGTCGAGGCCGATCGTGTCCTCGATCTGCTGCTTGATCTCGTCGGGGCGCGCGACCGGGAGATCGATCTTGTTGAGGACCGGGAGGATCTCGAGGTTGTTGTCGAGCGCGACGTAGACGTTCGCGAGCGTCTGCGCCTCGACGCCCTGCGCGGCGTCGACGACGAGCAGCGCCCCCTCGCACGCGGCGAGCGAGCGCGAGACCTCGTAGTGGAAGTCGACGTGCCCCGGCGTGTCGATCAGGTGAAACTGGTAGGTCTGACCGTCCTTCGCCTTGAAGTGCAGCTGGACGGACTGCGCCTTGATCGTGATGCCACGCTCGCGCTCGAGGTCCATCGAGTCGAGCATCTGATCCTTGGCCTCACGCTGGGTGACCGCGCCGCACTCCTCGAGGATGCGGTCGGCGAGCGTGGTCTTGCCGTGATCGATGTGGGCGATGATGGAAAAATTACGGATGCGCTCGACGGGAAACGACATCAGCGGCCTAGCCCCGGCAGCTGGTCGCCAGCCGGATGTGCGCGGGGACCATACGTGGCGGCGTGATAACCGTCAAACGGTTGCGGGGCGAGGCTCGCCCGTCTACGCTCGAATCGTGATGGCGAAGCTCTCGAACATCCTGTTGTTGACGTGCCTCGTCGCGGTCGGAGCAGGTGGAACGGCGTGCGGGAGCAAGAAGGGCAAGACCACCCCCGGCAAGGACATGGATGCCACCCTGCCGAAGGTCGATCCGACGCTGTGCGACACCGTCGGCAAGAACTCGGTGACGTTCGACCTCAACCACGACAACCGCCCCGACGTGTGGCGGCTGTACAAGACCGAGGACGAGGGCGGCACCAAGGTCGAGTTCATGACCTGCAAGCAGGTCGACTTCGACCACGACGGCCGCAAGGACTGGGTCGTCGCCTACAACCGCAAGGGCAACATCATCTTCGAGAAGGCGGACTTCGACTACGACGGCAAGTGGGACATGAGCGCGATCTACGACACGAAGACGAACACCGTGGCGGAGATCGAGCGCGACACCGACTTCGACGGCAAGTTCGACGTGAAGGAGATCTACGACTCGACCGGGATGCTCACGAGCGTCCTGCGCGACCGCAACGGCGATGGCCAGCCCGACCTGTGGGAGCAGTACCGGGACGGCGTCCTCCTCGCGATCCTCTACGACGACGACTTCGACGGGAAGGTCGACCGCAAGGAGGAGATCCCCGGCGCCACGCCGAAGGTCGACATGCCGACGACGATGGATCCCTCGGTCTCGGCGCCGATCGCGCCGCCCGCGCCAGCGCCCGCACCCGCACCGAAGAAGTAAGCCGTTGTCCAACTCCACACGCGTCGACAAGCCCTGGGGCCACGAGCTCATCTGGGCGCGCACCGACCGCTACGTCGGGAAGATCCTCCACGTGAAGGCCGGCGAGGCCCTCTCGCTGCAGTACCACCGCGTGAAGGACGAGACGATCATGCTGCTCTCGGGGCGCATGCAGCTCGTGTACTTCGCCGACGGCGAGGCGCCGCGCTCGCGCGATCTCTTGCCGCGCGAGCCGTTCCACATCCTCCCCGGCCTCCGCCACCGGATGATCGCGATCGAGGACACCGACATCCTCGAGGTCTCGACGCCCGAGCTCGACGACGTCGTCCGGCTCGAGGACCGCTACGGCCGCACGACCTAGCAGGTCGCCGCGGCTACTTCTTCTTCGGCGCGCCCTCGACCTGGCGGGTCATGCCGAACTTGTCCTCGGAGGGACCGCCCTCGGCGTCGCCCCTGACGTCGAAGTTCTGGGTGTTCTCGCCGGGCTTGATCGTGAGCTCGGACTCGATCGGGGTCGACGAGTACTCGCTCCACGCCTTCACCTTGTACTTGCCGGAGGCGAGCACGCGGAAGTTGAAGGGCTTGTCGCCCTCGACGACGACGTAGGCCGGCGCGTCGACCACGAAGATGTACGAGGCCATCTTCGCGTGGATGTTGCAGCCGAGGCGCACGAGGCCCGGCGCGTCGAACTTGACCTCGCGCGCGTCGCCGTCCTTGTAGAGGCCGACGTCGAACTTCTTCGTCGGCGAGATCGAGAACACGTTGTGGTAAACGCCGTCGAAGTTCGGGAACGCGACGGTCGAGCCCGGCGGCACGGCGAGGAGGCGCGGGTAGAACGTCTTGTCGCGCTGCTCGACGATGCGCACCTTCGGCGTGCGCTTGGGGTAGCCGCCCCCGGCCGGGTACAGCATCACGAAGCCGACGCCGTCGAGGGGCTTGCCGTCGACGGTCATCACGCCCTTCAGCGAGCCGGGCCGGGCGAAGTTGAGCGGCGGGCCGTCCTCCTCGTAGTTCGCGACGACCCTGGGCTGCGGCGTGTTCGGCAGCTTCTTCGTCGGCGTGTCGATGCGCGGCGGCGCGCCCTCGCGGAACGTCGGCGCGGCGGCGGCGACGGTCTTGGTGCCGACGAGGATCTCGACGCGGCTGAACAGCTGGTCGGCGTAGTTGCGCTGGCCGCGGCGGGCCGCGATGACGGCGGCCTCCATGATCGGCTGCGCCTCCTTGTCGGTGAGGGACTTCGCGACGGCCGCGGCCTTCGCGACGAGCGCCTCGGGCACCGGCTTCAGGCGGCCGGCCGGCGTCACGATCGCGGGCTTCAGCGGTCCGAGCGCGCCGAGGATCTCGCCCTTCTCCTTCTCGGGGACCTTGAACTTGTCGAGCGCGCCGACGAGGTCCTCGACGAGCGCGGTGAACTCCTCGTCGACCAGCTCCATGCCGGCGTGCGAGGTCTCCATGTCCTGGCCCGTGTACTTGACCGGGCCGCCGGTCGCCATCGCGACGAACTCGACGAGCAGCTTCTTCAGCTTCGCGATGTCCGTGTTGAAGAAGCGCTGGTTGATGCGCGCGTCGGTCGCGACGCGGCCGATGAACTCGTCGACGACGGCGGTGATCGCCTTCTCGCCGCCGAGGCGGTCGAACAGCGTCGCATCGCCCGACGGCGGCGCCTTCTTGTCGCCCTTGTCGCCCTTGTCGGGCGATCTGGCGGCACCGCCACCTTTCGCGGTCGTGGTGGGCTTCTTCGCTTCGCCACCACCGCCGCACGCGAACAAGAGAAGAGATGATGCGAGCAGTGCGAGCTTCGTCACGGTTCCTCCGTGGGAGAACTACGGGCGTCGGCCTCGCCCGGATCGACCCCAGAAAGCGGTGAGATCCCGCCCGCTTCGGGGGTGACCGCGGCGCGCTCGATCGGATCGCGAACATCGATCGTAAGGACGGCGTGCATCACACGAAGCTTTCGTCCACCGGGGGGGTGGCGATCTTGCTCGCGGCCCTCCTGGCCCATTCGGACGCGCGCGCCGACGACTGCGGCTCGGCGAATCCAGGCTGCCACCTCGAGAACGGCAAGCGGCTCCTGACCGCGGATCCGAAGGCCGCGGCCGCGGAGCTCCTGGCGAGCTACAAGCTCGACGAGCGCACCGACACGCTCGAGCTGTACGCGCGCGCGCTCGAGCGCGACCGGCAGGATGCGCTCGCCGCCGAGACCTGGCAGCGCGTCATCACGTATCGCGAGAGCGAGCTGACCGCGGCGAAGGAGACGGGCAACGCGCGCAACGCGAAGCTCGCGAAGAAGCGGCTCGACGAGGCGGCGTCGGCGCTGAACGCGCTGACGCCGAAGATCGCGCGCGTGCGCATCAAGTTCCCGCAGGGCCCCAAGCCCGCGGTGACGCGCGACGGCGTCGAGGTCGATGCGACGAAGGAGATCATCGTGAAGGCGGGCAAGGACGAGCTCGTGTTCACGAAGAAGGACGGCACGGTCGCGCGCCACACGGTGTCGCTGACGTCCGGCGAGAACGTACGCATCGACGCGCCGGAGAAGTACGGCGCCGCGGTGATCGCGGCGAAGCCCGAGCCTCCGAAGGTCGCGGTGGCGACGAAGATCCAGCCGGTCGAGCCGGTCGAGCCCGTCGAGAAGAAGGAACCGGTCGAGAAGAAGGAGCCGGTCGAGAAGACGGCGAAGCCGGTCGTCGACCCGGAGCTCCGCACGACCGGGCCGCGCTCGCGTGGGATGGCTCGCACGGGCCTGGTGATCGCGACCGGCGGCCTGATCGCGGGCGGCGTGGCGGCGACGTTCGGCGTGATCGCGAACAGCGACTTCAACAAGGCGATCGACGGCGGCTGCGACGGCGACGGTAGCTGCCCCGTCGGCAGCCCGGCGGTCGGCCTCGCGCAGCGCTCGAACGACCGCGCGCGCGTCGCGCAGATCACGGCGGTCGGCGCCGGCGCCCTGGTGGCGACCGGCGTGACGCTGTGGCTCCTCGGTAAGTCCAGGACGAAGCGCAGCAGCGCGGACCTCGCGCTCCACGTCGGTTCGTCGTCCGCAGCCCTCTCGTGGAGGTGGTGACCATGAAGAAGACGCTCCTGTCTGTCCTGACCCTGTCGGCGGCCGCGTGCACGCACGACATCGCCGAGTTCGACCGCGTCGACGTCAAGACGGCGCGCAGCCTCGACATCCTGTACGTCTTCGATAACTCCATCGATAACTCGAGCTGGGACGAGATGGCGTCGCAGCTCGACGTCCTGCAGCAGAAGCTGACGGCGATCGACGGCCAGCTGCCGAGCCTGCACGTCGGCGTCACGACCGCCGACCTCGGCCTCAAGGGCACCGAGGACGCCGGCGCGCCGCCGCCGCTGCGCAACTGCAACGGCAACGGCGACGGCGGGCGCCTCCTGCGGTTCGGCGCGAGCATCACCGCCGACTACCTCGAGGACCTGCGCGCGCCCGGCGGGCAGCGGCAGCGGAACTACACCGGCGCGCTCGGCGACGAGCTCGCCGCGCTCACGAACCCGATCACCGCGACGGGCTGCGAGATCTCGCAGCCGCTCGAGGCGATGCGCCGCGCGCTCGATCCGGCGACGAACCCCGGCTTCGTGCGCGACGACGCGCAGCTGATGGTCGTGTTCCTCACGACCGAGGACGACTGCTCGGCGAAGACGAGCGCCCTGTTCGATCCGAACAACCCGGCGCTCGGCCCGTCGCTGGCGTTCCGCTGCACCGAGCAGGGCGTCGTGTGCGACCCCGACGATCCGCGCACGCCCGGCCGCAAGGTCGGCTGCCGCCCGCGCGAGGGCTCGCCGTTCATGGTCGACGTCTCCGAGTACCAGTCGTTCCTGACGGCGCTCAAGCCCGGCCCCGGCGACGTCACCATCTCCGCGGCCGCCGGCCCGCGCGGCGACTTCCTCGTCGAGGACTTCGGCGTCCCCGTCCTCTTGCCGAGCTGCCGCGGCCCCTCCGGCGTCGCCCGCCCGGCCGTCCGCCTCGGCGCGCTCGTCGACGCCTTCGGCGGCGGCCTCGCCGACGCCTGCACCCAGGCCGACGCCTACGGCCAGGTCAGCCAGCCCTACGTCCGCGCCCAGCGCTCCTGCTTCCCCAACCTCCTCCAGACAGACGGCAACAACTGCCGCGTCATCGAGACCATCGACGACACCTCCACCACCCTCTCCCCCTGCGGCCCCGGCGTCTCCGCCCCGTGCTGGAACCTCTACACCGACGCCGCCGAATGCCCGGGCGGCGACAACGTCGGCATCTCGATCGACCGCGGCCGCACCGCCGCCCCCGAAACCTCCTCGATCCAGGCCACCTGCTTCGTCGACCGTCGCGAGTAAGTCGCACCGCGCCGCGTGGTCTGGCGTAAGCTGACCTCGTGGATCGACCACCACCGGGCTCCGACACGCCCCGCGACGTGGAGCGCCTTCTCGTCGCCTACTGGCGAACCCGCTCGCCCGCCGAGAAGGTGGCCCGGATGACGGGCATGGCGCGCACCGTGAACGAGCTCGCGCGCGCCGAGATCCGGCGTCGCTATCCGGAGGCGTCTCCTCGTGAGGTCGACCTTCGCCTCCGCTCGCGCACGCTCGACCGCGCCACGATGATCGCCGCGTTCGGATGGGATCCTCTCATCCACGGTCGGTGATGCTCCTCACCGAGCTGGAGCTCGCGGCCGAGATCGGACGCCACCTCGAGGGACTCGGTGTCGCCTGGTGCATCGGTGGATCGGTGGCGAGCTCGATCCTGGGAATTCCGCGGACCACCCTCGATGTGGACGTGGTCGCGGATCTCAGGATGTCGCACGTCGCGCCGCTGTACGCGGCGCTTCACGAGACGTTCTACGTCGACGAGGACACCATGCGCTGGGCCGTCACGACGCGGCGCTCGTTCAACGCGATCCACCTCGAGTCGATGATCAAGGTCGACGTCTTCTGCGCGAAGGACACCGAGCTCGCGCGGCAAGAGCTCGCGCGCCGGATCACCCTCGACGTCGAAGGTCGCTCGCTCCCGGTCGCGAGCGCCGAGGACATCATCCTGCAGAAGCTGATGTGGTTCGTCGAGGCGGGCGAATCCGAGCGGCAATGGGGCGACGCGCTCGGGGTGGTGAAGGTGCGAGGTGCGGAGCTCGATCGCACGTACCTCGAGCGTGAGGCGGCCCGGATCGGATTGACGCCGTTGCTGGCGAGGCTCCTCGCCGAGGGTCGCGACGAGCGTCAGTAGGGGTGGTGGTGGCCGTCGCCGTCGAGGTGCGGGTGGGGGTGGGCGTGGTGGTGGTGGTCGTTGGCGCCGTGGGGGTGGTCGCCGTGGGGATGCTCGTGAGCGGCGTGGCGCGGCTTGGGGGGTGGGAGCGGCTTCTTGGGTGGAGGGGTCGCGACGGGCCGGGTGGGTGGTGGTGGCTCGACGGTGACCTGGCGGCGGCTTCGGCGGTCGTGGCAGCCGGTGAGGGCTGCGAGGACGGCGGTGGTGAGGAGGAGGAGCTGGAGGAGGAGCCGGAGGCGGGGCACGGAGGTCACTTCTTCTTGGGAGGCGCGGCCGCCATCTTGCGCTTGAGGGCGGCGAGCTCGTCCTCCACGGTACCGGTTTTCGCCGCGCGCGGGCTGCCCGAAGACGAGGACGAGGGCGGCGGCGTGCTGTGCGCCGCACCGGGCGTGGAGGTGGCGGCCTTGCGCTTGAGGGCGCTGAGGGCGTCGTCGATCGACGAGCGCGGCGCCGCGGCGGGGGCGGACCAGCCGTCCGTGCCGAGGTCGTCGAGGCCCGGCGAGGTCGGCGGGCGCCGCGGGGGTGGTGGACGCGTCCGCGGTGCGTCGGCGACGGCCTTGCGCACGCGCTCGAGCTCGGCGAGCTCGGTGTCGAGGGTGGCGAGCTCGGCGAGCAGCGCGTGCATGCGGGCGCGCTCGGCGTCGGAGCGGCGGTCGAGCTGCGCGGCCTCGTCGGTGTTGCCCTTGTCGCGCGCGGCCTTGGCCTCGTCGGCGAGGCGCTGCGCGGCGGCGCGCGCGGCGGACATCGACTTCGTCATCTCGGCCTTGCGCTGCTCGACCTCGACGCGCAGGCGGCCGAGCTCGGCCTCGTCGGGGAGCGGCGCCTCCTCGACGAACGACGACGACGACGACGATCCGCCGAGGTCCTCGAGCTCGCCCGGCATCGCCGTCGTCGCGGCGGCGGCCGACGCCGCGGCGGAGGCGGCGCGCACGCGGTCGCGGGTCGCCGCGTTCGCGGCGGCGCGGCGCTCGTCGATGACGCCCCGCTTGTCGGCGGCGACGGCGAACACGACGTCCGCGACCTGGTCGGAGCCGTCGGGCGTCGCGGCCGGCGGGCTGCCGCCGAACGCGCCCTCCATCGCGCTCGCGAGGAGGAGCAGGCCCTTCGCCGGGATCGCGCGCCGGCGCGCCTCGAGCGCCGCGGCCGCCGTCGCGGCGCCGGCGATCGTGTCGTCGATCATCGCGACGAGCTTGCCGCCGACGAGCAGCACGCGCTGCACGACCTCGGGGCGCGGGCGCGCGACGATGATGTCCGCCGCGCGCCACAGCATCGGCGCATCCGCCGTCGCGCCGAACAGCTTCGCGCGCAGCCCGAGCGCCGGGACCTGGCGGCGCAGCACGGCGGCCGCGTCGACGTCGCCGGCGGCGTCGAACAGGAACGTGATCTGGTTGTTCGAGTCGAGCAGCGACAGCTGCAGCGCGAGCGAGCCGGTGAGCTCGGGGCCCAGGCCCGCGACCTCGACGAGCGCCGTGCGCGACCCGAGCTTGAAGCGCGCGCGCAGCGACGCGCGGTCCTGCGCGCCGGCCTCGGCGAACGTGCGCTCGCCGATCCCGCCGACGACGAGGATCCGCTCGCCCTCGACGCCGGCGTCCGCGAGCGCGACGGCGGCGAGCTCGTCGATCGCGAGGAAGCGGTCGGCGTCGGTCTGCGCCCACGCGGCGCTCGGATCGAGCTCGGCGACGACGGCGATCACCGGCGCCGGGTTCTGCACCTGGTCGCGCGCGACGGTGAGCGCGAGCGCGGCGTGCGGGTCGAACACGACCGTGGCGTCGGGCGGGTTCTGCTCGAGCTCCTTGCGCAGGCGGCGCTCGGCCCCCTCGCCGAGCAGCGCCCGCCGCACGCGGTCCGAGATCCCGCCCCCTCCCCCACCCGCGCCGCCGACGTCGATCGCGCGGACGCGCGCCCCGGCGGCCTCGATCGCCGCCATCACGGGCACGACCGCCGCGGGCGCCGAGCCCGAGCTGGTCACGACGAGGACCTGCGGATCGGTCACGGCCAGACCTCACCATTCACGAGGTGCTGAGGGCGGCGCCCGGAGAGGACGTCGATCACCGCATCGGCGCACAGCTGAGCCATCTGGGTCCTGGTCTCCGTGGTAGCCGATCCGATGTGCGGCGCCAAGACCAGGCGCGGACAGGTCAGCAGGCGGGGGTCGAGCGCCGGTTCCCGGTCGTACACGTCGAGGCCCGCCCCGGCGAGGCGCCCGGCCTCGAGCGCGGCGATCAGGGCCGGCTCGTCGACGCAGCCGCCGCGCGCCGTGTTCACGAGGATCGCCGAGGGCTTCGCGAGGGCGAGCCGGCGCGCGTCGACGAGCCGCCGGGTCTCGGGCGTCAGCGGACAGTGGAGGCTGATCGCATCCGCGGTCGCGAACAGCTCGTCGACCGACACGCGCCGGGCCTCCGCCACGTCGGGGTGGAGCGAGGGATCGGCGTAGATCACGCGCATCCCGAAGCCGAGCGCGCGGCGGGCCATCGCGCGCCCGATGCGCCCCATCCCGACGATGCCGAGCGTCTTGCCGAGCAGCTGCACGCCGAGGAGCTGGTCGAGCGCCCACCCGGTCCACGCGCCGGAGCGCACGAGGCGCTCGCCCTCCCCGAGCCGGCGGGCCGCGGCGAGGAGGAGCGCGAACGCGAGCTCGGCGGTGGCCTCTGTCAGCACGTCGGGCGTGTTCGTCACGGCGACGCGCGCGGCGGTCGCGGCGGCGAGGTCGATGTTGTCGACGCCGACGGCGCAGTTCGCCACGACGCGCAGCTTCGGAGCGCGCGCGAGGAGCGCGGCGTCGACGCGATCGAGCAACAGGCACACGAGCGCGTCGGCGTCGGTCAGATCCAGCGCCGCGACTCCCGCGTGGCCTTCCCGCGGGAGGTCCACGCTCGCGCCCGGCAGCGCGGCGGTGACCTGGGCCACGAGGTCGATCGGCAAGCTCGAGGTCGAGACGACGCGCACGCCGGCGCACGATACCGCGTCGTGGAGCGATCTCGCGCGCATGCTAGTGTCGAGTCGTGCGCACGCCGTGGTTCGGGTGGTTCCTCGTGGCCGCGGTCTGCTCGATCGAGGGCGGCGCCCTCGCCGACCCGTCGGCGAGCAAGAAGGACCCGATGCCCCCGGAGGAGCCGGCCGCGCCGGTGAAGAAGGACGAGCCGGCGAAGAAGGACGAGCCGGCGAAGAAGGACGAGCCGGCGAAGAAGGACGAGCCGGCGAAGAAGGACGAGTCGAAAGACGCCGCGAAGGCGGCGAAGAAGGAGGCCGACGAGCTGCTCGCGCTCACGGCCGATCCGATGTTCGGCAAGGCCGATCGCATGGACGGCGACGAGCTCAAGGGCCTCGTCGCGTTCACGTTCGACGACGGTCCGAACCCCGACACGACGCCGCAGGTGATCGAGGCGCTGAAGAAGTACGAGGTCCCGGCGACGTTCTTCATCGTGACGCAGCGGATCGTCGGCAAGCTCGGCGAGAAGAGTCGCGAGATCCTCGCGAAGGAGCTCGCGGCCGGCTTCGGCGTCGCGAGCCACTCGGTCAGCCACCCGAGCATCAAGGGCGGCAACGACCAGCTGTTCGCGAAGGAGATCGATCAGTCGATCCGGACGCTCGCGAAGGAGGCCGGCCGCCCGATCGGCCTGTTCCGCGCCCCGTTCGGCGCGATCGACGCGAACGGCCGCGCGTGGCTCAAGAAGCGCGGGCTCACCGAGGTGCGCTGGTCGATCGACACGCTCGACTGGAAGGCGAAGAACCACGATGCGCTGCGCAAGAAGGTGGTCGGCATGATCCTCGCGCAGCAGGGCGGCATCGTCCTCATGCACGACGTGAAGACGATCACCGCCGGCGTCGTCGGCGACATCCTCGACGACCTCGAGGCCGAGAACTGCAAGCGGCTCGTCGACAAGAAGGACCCGATCTGGCCGGTGTCCCTGCACTACTTCGTGCACGACGGCGGCAAGAAGCGCCCCGTCCCGGCGGAGGTCCAGAAGAAGACCGACGCCTACAAGGCGAACTTCTTCAAGCGCTGCGCCGCGCGCCCGAAGCCCGCCGCCGCCCCTCCGCCCGCACCGGAGAAGAAAGACAGCAAGGACGTGAAGAAGTCCGACGAGGCAGCGCCGAAGAAGGAATCGAAGGCCGATGCGAAGGCCGATGCGAGAACGGATTCGAAGACGGATGCGAAGACGGATGCGAAGACGGATTCGAAGACGACGGAGGAGACCGACTCGAACGCCGACGCGAAGGCATCCGTGAAGAAGACGGATTCGAACGCGGCGGTCGAGAAGACGGCGACGAAGAAGTCGGCGGCCAAGAAGTCGGCGGCCAAGAAGTCGGCGACGAAGAAGAAGACGACGGTGAAGAAGTCCGATTCGAAGACGGCGAAGAAGAAGCCGAAGAAGCCGGCCTGAGCGGCGGCTACTTGTAGAGCCTGGGCAGGACGTAGGGAGCGCGCCGCAGGCGCCCGGTGCGACGCGCGACGGTCGCCCGTGTGGTGTTGTAGCGGGCGAGCGCCCCGGAGGAGCCGTCGGGGCTGAGCTCGAACGGGAGGTAGATCGGGGTCGCGGCGCCGGGGCCGAAGTCGACGGCGGTGAGGACCTCGCGGAAGCACGTGTCGAGGCTCGACGTGGTCGCGGAGATCGCGAGCTTGCCGGCGCGGTCGATGTCGCCGGCGAGCGCTCCGCGGCCGGCGAGCGCGGGGTCGGTGGGGAGTGCGGCGTCGTAGCAGGCGACGAGGTCGTCGTGGTGCAGCTCGAGGCGGCGCAGCACCTCGGCGGCATCGCGGCCGCGGCCGCGCACCGACGGGCGGCCGAGCTCGATCGCGGGCGTGCGGTGACCGCGCAGGCGGCCCTGCTCGGCGTCGGCGGCCGGCAGCATCCCGAGGCCGATCGTGCGGACGCCGGCGGCGTCGAGCGCCGCGACGAGGTCGACCACCTGCTGCGCGTCGACGTCGGTGGCCGCCGGATCGACGAGGACGTCGACGGGAAGCGAGGCGCCCCAGTCGCGCTTCCCGCGGCGCTCGACGACGAGCTGCGCGACCACGGCCGCGTCCCGGCGGCCGTCGGGGAGCGGCAGCACCTCGAGCGTCTGCTCGGGCACGGCCTCGATCGCCGTGGTGCCACCCGCGCCGACGCGGACCTCGATCCACGCCGGGGCGCGGCGGTAGCGGTCGCGCACCGGCGCGAACTGCAGCCGCAGCAGCGCGAGCTCGCCGCCGTGGCGCACCGCGATCGCGCCCTCGCTCGCCGCGACCGCCGCGACGAGCGCCTTCCCCGGCGCCGCGCGATCCGCGACCACGAGCGCCGGGGCCGCGGGCATCTCGAGCCCGAGCACCACGCCGCCCGCCGCGCCGGCGACGCGCACCACGCCGTGCGGGCTCAGCGGATCGCGATCCGCGAAGCGCCCGAGCGGGCCGCCCTCGGACAGGTCGTCGTCGGCGAAGTCCCACACGTCGTCGCCGGATGGCGCGGCCCCGCTCGGCTCCTCCATCGTCGCCGCGACCCGCAGCTCCGCACCGACGGAGCGCGCGCGATCGATCACCTGCGCCGCCGACAGCCCGCGCTGCGCGCCGTCGCGCACGTGCAGCCCCGCCACGGCGATCGGATCCTCCGCACCGTCGAGCGCGATCTCCGATCCGCGGGGATCGAAGTCCGCGAGCGCGCTCCAGATCAGCGGCCCCTCCACGAGCGTCGCCCTGCCCTCCGCATCCAGCCTCAGGATCGGCGGCACCACCGCCGGCGGCGGGCGCCCGGCCGTCGTGCGCTCGCGATCCGCGACCACCGGCGCCCTCCCCGCCAGCGTGCGCGCCTCATCGACCCGGCGGCTGCGCACCGGCGCCTCCACCTCCACCTCCGCCACCTCCTCGACCTCGGCCGCGGCACACGCGGCCAGCAGCGTGAAAACGATGCAAAAGCGCACCGAAACCCAGCGCCGGCCTCCGCGCCGTTATTCGCACGGCGATCTGCCCGACCTACACCACCCTGAGCCCTGTTCGTTGTGGTTGACAACCACAGTCAACCACACTAGGGTCGCGCGCTCTCGACCGAGGGACGGCCGACGGGGACTTGTGGAATTCCAATGGAACCATCGCAGTTTAGGGATGCTCGTGAGCGCGACGAGCAGGTGCAGATACCTTTCGGAGAGCGCCCCATGCCGCTGACGTGGGACCGCTCGACACCCGCTCCGGGGGTGCCGGCGACACCGCCACCGGAAGGCACCGAGCGCACGCCGACCTTCGAGCCGGCCGACTTCGGCGAGGGTGAGGGCGAGCGCACGATGGTCGTGAGCGCGGCGTACGACCTGCGCCCGCGCTTCACCGGCCGCACCGCCGCGATCGCGAAGCTCCAGGAGCTCGTCGACCGGGCGTTCGACGAGCGGCAGTTCGGCTTCGCCGTGATCGAGGGCGAGGCCGGCATGGGCAAGAGCCGCACGGTCGCCGAGCTCACGGCGCGCGTCCGCACGATGCACCCGAACGCGCTCGTGGTGACCGGCATCGCCGACGAGAACTCGCACGCGTACGGCCCCGTCGCGCGCGCGCTGACCGCCCGCTTCGGCATCGTGGCCGGCGAGGATCCCGACGAGAGCCGCGACAAGATCCAGGCGGCGGTCGCCGAGGTCATGCCGGCCGCGCGCGTCCCCGAGGTCTCGCACCTCGTCGCGCACCTGTGCCGCGTCCCGTTCGAGGACAGCCCCGTCGTCACGCCGCTGCTCGAGTCGCCGCAGCGCCTCGAGGCGCGCCTGTTCATGGCGCTCAAGCGCCTGTTCGCCGCCGAGGCGGAGCGCGCGCCGTTCCTGCTCTTCATCGAGAACCTCGAGATGTGCGGGACCGACACCATCAACTTCCTGCACTACCTCGCGGCCGGCCTGCACGAGGCGCGCGTCGCCGTCGTCGGCACCGCGTCGAAGGCGCTGTACGAGCGCCACCCGGCGTTCGGCGACGGCGAGATCGCGCCGCTCAAGATCGAGCTCGGCCCGCTCAGCTCCACCGAGTCCGAGGAGCTGCTGCGCGAGCTGTGCCGCCCGCTCGGCGAGCCGCCGCACGGCCTGATCCTGCACGTGCGCACGATGAACGGCTCGCCCCGCGCGCTGCACGAGCTCGTGCGCCTGCTCCTCGAGAGCGACGCGATCGTCCGCGAGGGCATGATGTGGCGCGTCGCCACCTCGCAGCTCGCCGCGATGCGCCTGCCGCGCACGTACGAGGACCTCGTCGCCGCGCGCCTGCGCGTGATGGACGAGACCGAGCGCCGCGTCCTCGAGATGGCGTCCGTCATCGGCGAGGTCGCGTGGCTCGACGCGATCCTCGCCCTCGAGCGCCACGGCCAGCGCACCTCCGATCCCGACGGGCCGACGCTCGCGCAGATCGCCGCGAGCGGCGACCACTCGCGCATCTCCGTCGTCGCCGCGATCGGCAAGCTGGTCGAGCGCGAGTGGCTCACCGAGGGCCCGTCGTCGTCGATCTCCGGCGAGCGCGAGCTGCGGTTCGCGCACCCGAACCTGTGGATCATCGTCTACAAGAGCGTCGACGACGCGCGCAGGCGCACCTACCACGCCGCCGTCGCGCGCTGGCTCGAGCTGCACCCCGAGGGGCGCGGCCCGGCGACCCAGGAGGAGGTCGCGCGCCACCTCGCCCTCGCCGGCGAGACCCGCGACGCCGCCACGCGCTACCGCCGCGCCGCCGAGGCCGCGCGCGCCGTGTTCGCGAACGAGCGCGCGATCCGCCTGTTCGACCGCGCGCTCGCGTGCATCGGCGACGCCGACCTCGCCGCGCGCATCCACATCTGGCACGACCTCGGCTCGGTCTACGAGCTGATCGGCGACTTCGAGGCGGCGCTCGGCGCGTTCGAGCGCATGCTGCGCCTGTCCTGGGTCGCGGCGAGCAAGACGAAGGCCGCCGTCGCGTTCAACAAGATGGGCCGCGTGTGGCGTAGGAAGGGCGACCTCAAGCTCGCCCTCGAGTACCTCGAGCGTGGCCTGGAGCTCTTTCGCGCCGCCGGCGACGACCGCGGCATCGCGGGCTCGCTCGACGACATCGGCAAGTCGCTCCAGATGCTGGGACGCCTCGACGAGGCGCACAAGAAGATCACCGAGGCGCTCGCCCGCCGTGGCAAGAGCGGCGACAAGCGCGCGATCGCGACGTCGCTGTCGCGCCTGGGCGACGTGCAGCAGGACCGCGGCCAGTACGAGAACGCCGCGGCCTGTCACCGCGACGCCTACGAGCTCCGCCGCGACGCCGGCGATCGCTGGGGCATGGTCGTGTCGCAGAACAACCTCGCCGCGCTGTCGTTCGAGCTCGGCGATCCGGGCGAGGCGCGCAAGGGCTGGCTCGACGCGCTCCCCGAGGCCGAGGCGATCGGCGCGCTCCCGCTGTGCGCGCTGATCCTGACGAACCTCGGCGAGCTCGCGCTCGTCGAGAGCAAGCTCGAGGAGGCGCGCAGCCGCCTCGAGCAGGCGCTCGAGATCATCGAGGACATCGAGGACCGCGGCCTCGAGTCGGAGTGCTGCCGCCACCTCGCGGCGCTCGCGAAGGCGAACGGCCAGACCACCGAGGCGCGCGAGCTCGCCGAGCGCGCGCTGCAGGTCGCGAAGAAGAGCAACCTGCGCGAGAAGGAAGCGCTCGCCTACGTCACGCTGGGCGACGTGCTCGCGACGAGCCTGTACGACGCCGCCGAGGAGACGGGCGCCATCTCGCCGGCCGCGGTCGCGTTCGGGATGGCGATCGAGCTGATGCGAACGATCGGCAACGAGGCCGGGCTCGGGAAGGCGCTGTTCGCGTTCGGCCGCTACAAGGCCGAGGTCGGCGAGGTCGCGGACGGCAAGGACATGCTGCGCGATGCGCTGATGCTGTTCTCGCGGCTCGGCCTGGCCCGACCGACGGGTGAGATCGAGAAGGTCCTCGCGACGCTGGCCTAGCGCGGCGTAGCGCTCGCCTCAGCGGATCTGTGTGAAGCGTCACCAGGACGCTTGCTATGCCGGCGGGCACCCGGCATGGTCTCGGGTGGTGTCGGGTCTCGGCCGATCCTGCATTTTGCCGTCACAGAAACGAGAGCGATGATCTGGTTTTGGCTCGGGTTCTTCGCGCTGGTCGGTCTCCTCCTGGTCCTCGACCTCGGGGTGCTCCACCGCAAGCAGGAGGAACCGACGCTCAAGGCCTCGGCGTACTGGACGGCCGGCTGGATGACGCTCGGCCTGTCGTTCTCCGGCGTCGTCTACCTGATCTACGAGAACGCCTGGCTCGGCGCCCACATGGCCCAGCCGACGACGTCGCCCGGCATGGACGCCGCGGTCACGTACGTCTCGGCGTACCTGCTCGAGCAGGCGCTGTCGGTCGACAACATCTTCGTCATCGGCCTCCTGTTCCACAGCTTCCGCGTCCCGACGAAGTACCAGCACCGCGTCCTGTTCTGGGGGATCCTCGGCGCGATCGTCTTCCGCCTCATCATGCTCGGCGGCGGCGCCTACCTCGCGACGAAGTTCAGCTGGATCTTCTACGTGTTCGGCGGCTACCTCATGTGGCAGGGCATCAAGCTCGGGCGCGGCGGCGACGAGGATGGCGAGGACCACGACAAGAGCCTCGCGGTGCGCGCGCTGCGGCGCGTGGTGCGCATCGTCGACGGTGACTACGGCGGCAAGTTCCTCATCACGATCGACGGCAAGCGCGCGCTGACCACGGTCGCCGTGTGCCTCGTCGTGATCGAGCTGACCGACGTCGTGTTCGCGCTCGACTCGATCCCGGCGGTCCTGTCGGTCAGCCAGGACACCTTCATCATGGTCACGTCGAACATCTTCGCGATCCTCGGCCTGCGCAGCCTGTACTTCGTGCTCGCCGGCGCGATGGACAAGTTCCGCTACCTGAAGCTCGCGCTCGCGGCGCTGCTCGTCGTGATCGGCGCGAAGATGATCGCCCACGAGCACGTGCAGGTGTCGCACGTCGTGTCGCTCGGGGTGATCGCCGGCATCCTCGCCGCCGGCGTGCTCGCGTCGATCGTGGCGTCGCGCAAGGAGGAGGCCGCCGCGTCGTCGGCGGCGCTCGCGCAGCAGCCCTCCGATCCCGCCGAGCCCGTCGAGAAGCCGGGCTAGCGGTAGCGGCGCTTGCGGATCTGCGACAGCTTCATGCGGGCGCCGCGCCCCGCGTGGTAGCTCGCGCGCGGGCGGGCCGCGGTCATCGCGAGGAGCGCGGCGAGTGCGGGCGGGTGCGCGATGCCGAGGTCGTCGAGGATCTCGGCGGCGACGAGCGCGCCGGTGTCGGCGCCGCCCTCCATGTAACCCTGGAAGTCCTCGGAGCAGTGCTCGCCGCAGAAGTGCTGGTTGCCCTCGCGCTTGCCCTCGAGGCCGAAGAAGGCCCACTGGCCCTTCCTGTACGAGGCGTAGCTGCCCTTGGTGAACTCGAAGCTCGGCCAGTGCTGCCGGATCGCGCTGTCGGCGACGTACGACGCGGCGACGCCGGGGAACACCTCGTCGATCCACGGCAGCGCCGTCTGCGCCTGCGACTCGGGCGTGCCCTCGCCGATCGCGACGCCGCGGTCGCCGCCGACGAAGTTCGTGAGGATGCCGGTGGTGCCGGCCTGGCCGCGCGACGTGGCCCACGTCGATTGCAGCTCGCCGGTGTCGGTGATGACGCCGCCCGACGACGACAGCGGCGCGTCCTGCCACTTCGGCGTCGTGAACAGCATCATCAGCTTCGCGTTCGTGCCGTAGCCGAGCTCGCGGATGATCGTCGTCTTCTCCGCCGACAAAGCGCTCGCCGACAGGTCGACCTCGCGCAGCTTCGTGAACGGCAGCGCGTACACGACGTGGTTCGCGGTGAAGCGGGCCTCGCCGCCCGACGTGGTGAACGCGAGCTCGAACGCGCCGCCGCTCGCCGTGACCTTCGCGAGGCGGTGGTCGAGGTGGATCTGGTCGACGAGCTCGGCGGCGATCGCGGCCGGCACCGACTCCGAGCCGGTGTGGATGTGGAAGCGCTCGTCGGAGTCACCGAAGACGCGGAACGGATCCGGCGCCGTGAAGTCGATCAGCGTCAACAGGTTCCACGCCGACTGCTCCTCGACCTCGAGGCCGAACTCCTCGAGGTACGCGACCTCGAGCAGCCGGCGGAGGACGCTGTTCGCGGGGAGGCCGGCCTCGAGCTCGAGCCACTCGGGGATCGACATCTCGTCGATGCGCGCGAACTCGGCCTCGTCGGCCTCGCCCATCATGTTCGCCTCGGCCATCTTCGCGGCGACGGGCGTGAACGCCTGCACGATCTGGTCGTCGGTGAGCACGATGCCGCCGATGACGAAGCGGTCCTGCTGGAGGCCCGCGGTGAGTGCCGGCAGGTCGTCGAGCTGGAGCCCGTAGCTCTCGGCGAGCGCCTGGATGATCACGTGGTCGGTGTCGACGAGCTCGCCGCCGAGCTCGACGAGCTGGTCGCCGTACGCGCGCTGCTGCGTGAACATGCGCCCGCCGGTGCGCATCTGCGCCTCGAAGATCTGGGCGCGCACGCCGGCGAGCGCGAGGAAGTGCGCGGCGGTGAGGCCCGCGATGCCGCCGCCGACGATCGCGATCGCCGGGTCGACGTCCTTCCGGTGATCGTCGCCGCACGCCGCGAGCGCGGGCACGAGCGCGACGCCGCCGAGCAGCTTCACGATGTCGCGGCGGCTCGGGCCCTCGGGCGCGGGCGGTGACCCGGCGTGGGCGCGGCGCAGGAGGCGGCGGAGGCGGGTGAACAGCGGCGAGCGGCCCATCGGCCGCCGATTGTAGTCGCAGAAACGGGCTCGCTACCGCACGAGCACCAGCATCTCGGTCTCCATCACCTCCTCCGCCCACCGCCGCTTGTAGTCCATCTCGGTCCCGAGGTCGTAGCGGCCGACGCCCTCGGCGCACAGCGACGCGACCTGCTGCACCTGGAGGAGCCCGCCGATGCCGAACTCCGACAGCTCGTCGTCGTAGGAGAACTGCAGGCCGCGGTACTCGCCCTCGAAGACCGCGCCGAGGATGTAGCCCACGTCGCGGCCGTCGCGGCAGGCAAAGATCGTCCGCTGCTGCCCGAACAGGCACAGGCGCGGGAGCATCGCGGCGTAGAACGCGCGCATCGGCCCCGACGAGATGCCGACGCCCTCGCGCGCCTTCCAGCTGCGCGCCTCGACGGACTGCACGCGCGCGTACAGCTTCGTGGCCTCGGCGGGCGTCGCGCGCACCTCCTCGAACGTGATGCCCGCCCCGGCGGCGGCGCGCGTGTTCTTGCGGATGCTCTTGCGCAGCTCGCGCGCGCGGCGGCCGAGGAAGCCGTCGAGCCCGCCGTCGAGCGAGGCGACGTGGCGCACGGTCGGCGTGCCGCGGCGGCGCTCCCAGCGCGCGGGCAGCGCCCGCTCGAGCGCGCGGCGGTGCGGCCCCGCGCCGGTCAGGCCCGACAGGATCGCGAGCTGCCACTCGCGGCGCGCCGCGAGCACGGCGACGGTCTCCTCGACGAGGCCGTCGACGTCGCGCCCGACGAACGGCGACGCGAGCCCCCACGCGAGCTCGACCGGCTCGATGTAGGGAAAGCCGGCGGGGTGCACGCCGCGCATCGCCGCGAAGTAGCCGTGCTGGCCGCGGAACGAGAACGGCGCGCGCGGCGGCATGAGCGAGCTCGCGGCGGCGAGCACCCACGCGCTCGTCGAGCAGAAGCGATCGATGGCCGGCGTCGACGCGACCTCGCGATCGAAGTCGTCGGCGGTCGCCGCGAGGTCGATCGGCTCCACCGCGACAGCTTAGCGTACGCGCGATGCTTAGCCTCGCGGAGCGGGAGGCGTCGCGTTCACGGCGTCGCGCAGGCGCGGCGCGGGCTCGAATGTCACGACGTCCGTCGGCGTGCGGCCGATCCGCACGCGGCGGAACGTGCCGAGCCCGGCGATCTCGATCCTCCCGATCACGGCGAGCGACGCGGCGACCTCGGCGAACAGCTTTCCGATCTGCACGCTCCGCGCGATCGTCTGCGGGAAAGGGATCGGCGGCTTGGGATCGCTCGGGTCGCCGGTGAGTGGGCGCCCGAACGTCAGGTCGACCGTGCCGAGGGTTGCCTGCTCGAGGTACCTCACGTAATCGGCCTCGCGCGTCCCTCCCGGCGCGACCCGGTCGAGCAGCCGGTCGCTCGGGAGGAACACGGGCGTGCGGCGCCGTGGGCGCACCGACTGCCACACGAAGAACGTGCCCAGCTCGCACGCGATCGCGTGGCGGAGGCGGAGGGCGTCGTCGACCTCGGCCGCGAGCTCGGCGTCATCCATCCGGCGCCAGTGTAGCGCCAGCACCACGTTCGGACCGCGGCGGCGGTCCACCCCGCGGGCTACATGCGCGGCATCGTTGCCGTTCCGGACGAGGCATGGAGGGCACGCCGATTGCTGCGGTACGTTCGCTCCATGCGGGTGCTTGCTGCGGTCCTGGCGACCGCCATCGTCGGAACGGGCTGCGCGTCGAACAGCTTCCGGATCCCCAACCGCGACCTCCAGCAGCTCGCGCAGACGGCGCCCGAGCAGCGCGGCCAGAAGGTCCGCGTCATCCAGGAGCTCAACGCGACGCCGGTCAATCCGGCGACGCCCGTCGAGGATGGGACGGCGTTCGTGCCGAACGTCAACATCAGCATCAGCACCGGGCCGCGGGCGACGACGGTGCGCGGCGGCGGCGGCGGCGGCGGCCTGAAGGGCCTGGGCGGCGGCTCGGCCGGCGACGGCAAGGCGGCCGCGATCGCGCTCGTCGTCGTGGCGGCCGTGATCCTCGTCGCGGCGGCCGGCATCGAGGGCTCGCGCTTCGACGGCTATGCGCGCCTGCACCCGATGCACCCGGTGCACCTGATCGGCCGCGACGGCAGCTACACGGTGCTCCCGCTCGCGTGGATCGATCCGTCGACCGCGGAGTGGGCCGAGACGGCGATCGTGAAGCCGAACGAGGGCCCGTGGCACGAGCTCGACCGGGCGCCGCTCACGCGCACCGGCGGCTACTACGGCATGTACGCAGGCGCGAGCACGATGCGCTCCGCCGACGGCACGCTCGATCTCGGCACGACGTTCACGATCCAGGGCGGCTTCTTCCCGTCGCAGCAGGTCGGCGTCGTCGCGTCGGTGCTGTTCGGGTGGCGCGACAACGCCCTCGCCGAGACCATGTTCGAGTCGCGCTACACGCTCGAGCTGCAGGCGTTCCCCGTCGTCGCCGGGCCGCTGCACCTCGGCCTCTACGGCGGAGGCGGCTTCGCGTACCGGCGCGAGGACGGGCTCCGCGGCGGCAACGCCGGCTCGGGCGTGCTCGCGGGCGGCGCGATGCTCCAGCTCGACGTCAACACGCGCGTCGCGCTGACCGCGCGGTTCGGCGTCGCGCAGGCCCACGACGAGTACATGAAGGAAGCGCTGTTCGGCCTCGCCGTGTACTGACCGCGCCGTGTCCCGACCGGCTACTTCTGAAACTGCGCCTTCCACGCGTCGTACGGCATCCCGTAGATCAGCTCGCGCGCCTCGGGGTCGCTGAGCTGGACGCCGCGCTCCTCGGCCGCCGCCCGGTACCACTTCGACAGGCAGTTCCTGCAGAAGCCTGCGAGGTTCATCACGTCGACGTTCTGGACGTCCGTGCGGTCCCGGAAGTGCTGGACGAGCCGCCGGAACGCGGCGGCCTCGATCTCGGTGCGGGTCGCGTCGGGGATTTGCGTAGTCATGGCACGGTGTAGCGCGTCCCTGCGTGCTATGTCACCGCCGTGACGGACGACGTCGCCTCCTCTCCCGAGCCACAGGCGGCTCCCGCGACCGCGCTCCCGGACTCGGTGACGACGCTCGAGCGCGACGGCACGACGTTCTACCTGATCGGCACGGCGCACGTGTCGCAGCGCTCCGTCGACGACGTCAAGCAGGTGATCGACTCGGTCAAGCCCGACGTCGTGTGCGTCGAGCTCGATCAGACGCGGCACGACGCGCTCACGAAGGACTCGGCGTTCCGCGACCTCGACGTGTTCAAGGTCGTGCGCGAGGGGCGCGGGCTGTACCTGCTCGCGCACCTGGCGCTCGCGTCGTACCAGCGGCGGATCGGCAACAGCCTCGGCGTGAAGCCGGGCGCCGAGCTGCTCGCGGCGTGCAATGCCTCGCGCAAGCGCGGCGTCCCCGTCGAGCTCGTCGACCGCGACATCAACATCACGCTCAAGCGCACGTGGAAGAACCTCGGGCTGTGGAAGCGATCGATGCTGATGTCGTCGCTGATCGTCGGGTGGGAAGACGACAAGGACGACGACGACGAGGACGACGACGGGAAGGAAGGCGTCACCGCCGAGACCGTCGAGCAGCTCAAGGAGCCGAAGGCGCTCTCCGAGATGCTGACGGAGCTCGGGCGCGCGGTGCCGCAGATCAAGGGCCCGCTGATCGACGAGCGCGATCAGTATCTGGCGTCGAAGGTGCGCGAGGCCGGCGCGGGCAAGCAGCGCGTGGTCGCCGTCGTCGGCGCGGCGCACGTGCCGGGCATGATCGAGCAGTGGGACAAGCCGATCGATCGCGCGGCGCTCGAGCGCATCCCGGCGCCGTCGCTGCTGTGGCAGATCGTCAAGTGGACGGTGCCGATCCTGTTCCTGGCGGCGCTGGTGTTCTTCTGGCAGCGGTCCGACACGACGAGCTTCACGGAGATGATGCTCGCGTGGATCCTGCCGACGTCGATCGGCGCGTCGGTGCTGACGCTCGTGGCGGGCGGCTCGATCTTCTCGGTTCTGAGCGCGTTCGTGGTCGCGCCGATCGCGGCGATCCATCCGCTGCTCGGCACCGGCATGGTCGTCGGCGTCGTCGAGGCGTGGCGTCGAAAACCGAGTGTCGTCGACTGCGAGCAGTTACCCGACGACATCCAGAGCATGCGCGGGTTCTGGAAGAACCCGGTGACGCGCATCCTGTTGATCGCCGTGGCGTCGGGCATCGGGACGGCCGTCGGGTTCTGGGTCGGTGTGGGCTGGGTCGCGTCGCTGCTGTAACTTTCGGCGCTTGTCTCGATCCAACGGGTGGTACAGACTCGTACGACTTTCACCGTCTCCCCACGAGGTCACCCATGAAGAAGCTCGCTCTCGCGGTTGCCACGCTCTGCTTCGCTGCGGCCCCTGCCTTCGCCTGCCCCCACGAGGAGAAGGCCAAGGAGGAGGTCAAGACGGCCGAGAAGGCCAAGGAGAAGGATCAGGCCAAGGCCAAGGAGGCGGAGAAGGCCAAGGAGGCGAAGGAGGCCGACAAGGCCAAGGCCGCCGATAAGGCGAAGAAGGACGAGAAGGCCAAGGCGGGCGACAAGGTGTCGAGCAAGTAGTCGAGGCCGAGCACGATGACGACGCCACCCGCCGGGTGGCGTTTCGCGTTTTCGGGGCGCGTGCGAGCCTGGGCGGGTGAACGTGCCCGCGGAGGTGGCGCTCCTCGCCGCGGTCCTGGCCGCGCCCGACGACGCGGGCGTGCGCGCGGTGTACGGCGACTGGCTGCAAGAGCGCGGCGACCCGCGCGGCGAGCTGATCGCGCTGCAGCTCGCGGGGATCGGCGCGGTGCGAGCGCGCGCGCTGATCGAGCGGCACGGGCGTGCGTGGGCCGGCGCGCTCGATCGCTGGTTCGAACCCGGCGCGCGCCGGTTCGAGGACGGCTTCTTCGCGGGCGGCCGCGTGCTGGCGGCGCCGCCCGCCGACCAGCCACTCGATCCGGCGTGGCGGCTCGTGCGCACGCTCGACGTCGGGCGCCTTCGCGACGCGGCGCTCGACCTGCTCGCCCGCCCGGAGCTCGCGTGGGTGCGCGCGGTCCACGGCCTGCGCGAGCCGGCCGCCGCGATGCTCGCGGCCTCGTCCCCGCCGCGACCGCTGCGCGTGCTCGGCTTCGCGACGGAGCGGCCGACCGACGACGACCACGGCGCCGCCGCATCGCCCAGCTCGGGGCTCGAGCTCGGCTTCGCGACGGAGCGGCCTCCCGACGACGACCACGGCGCGGTCGCAGCGCAGCGCGCGGAGCTCGCGCTCGACGGTGACGGGCCGGCGCTGCCCGCAGGACCGCTCGAGGGGAGTGCGTCCCGGTTCGCCGTCGCGGAGGGGCTGCCGGAGCTGCGCGAGCTCGCGGTGAGCCTCGACCGCCACCTCCCGGCGTGGCTCGCGCGGGCGCCGGTGCTCGAGCGGATCGAGCGGCTCACGGTGCGCGCGCGCGACGGGCTCGGGCCGCTGCTCGAGGCGATCGCGCGGCGAGGTGGGGCGCTGCGCGAGCTCGTGCTCGTCGGGCGCGGGGCGTACGGGATGATCGAGGAGGCCGGGTGGAGGATCGTGCTGCGCCGCGAGCGCGCGCCCGGGCCGTTCTCGTCGGTGACGGCGCGGTTCCGGCTCGGGCGCGGCGCGACCCTGCGCAGGTTCGCGGTCGGGTTCGCGGAGACGATGCGCGCCGTGCCGGCAGGCTGGCCGCACGAGCTCGTGTTCGATGCCGGCAAGCGCCTGCCGCTGCCCGCCGAGGATCGCGAGCTCGTCGCGAGCACCCTCGCCCGCTTCGCGCAGCTCGCGCCGCCGGAGCTGCCGTGGTCGGCCGAGCCGCCGCGCGCGGAGCGGCCGGCGGGC
The DNA here is from genome assembly GCA_019637375.1 of Deltaproteobacteria bacterium. GTDB lineage: Bacteria > Myxococcota_A > Polyangia > Haliangiales > Haliangiaceae > JABFXX01. Next base: position 27,929 of record JAHBVW010000013.1, read on the forward strand.
GCGCTCGACGTCTACCTGCGCGGGCCGGGCCTCCTCGACGCCGCACGGCTCCCGGAGGTGTGGCGCTTCGTCGTCGACGACCTCGGCGAGCGCTACGACCGCTACCGCGCCGGCAAGCGCGACACGCTGCACGCGCTCGGCGCCGCGCCGCTCGACACGCTCGCCGGTGCGCTGCGCAGCCACCGCGTGCAGCTCGTGCGCGACGGGCACCGCGGCGCCCTCGGCCTCGCGCGCGGCGATCACGTGCCGACGACGCTCGAGCTCGACCTCGGCGCGCGCACGCCCGAGGCGTTCATCGCGTGGCTGGCGCGGTTCGCCGCGGCGATCGGCGCGACCATGGCGCGCGCCGATCGGCCCGGGCGCGTGCCGCCGCCCGACGAGGTCGTGCACGCCCTCGATCCGCCGTTCGCGTGGCTGATGCTGTTCGGGCCCGGCCACGCGCGCGTCCTGCCCGCGGCGGCCGTCGCGCGGGCGTGCCGCGTCGAGCGCGCGGGCGGCGGGATCCTCGTCGTGACGGCGCCCTCGCCCGCCGAGGCGACCGATGCGCGGATCGCCGAGGTGCGCGCGCACCTGCGCGCCGTGTTCGACGCGCACCTGGCGGATCACCTGGGCTACGACTTCGCCGAGCTCGCGCACGCGGGGCTCGCGGCGGCCGCGGCGGCGCTCGACCTGCCGCTCGTCGCGCGCGGCCCGATGCGCGTCGCGTTCGCGCGCGGCGTCGCCGAGCTCGAGGCCACCCTGCACCAGCCCCTCACCGCGCCGCAGGTGCGCGTCTCGCTGCTGGGTGCGCCGAGCCTTTGGCGGCCCGTGCTCGTGCTGACGCCGCGCTACACGATCCCGATCGCGTCGGCCGACGAGCTACGCCACGTGCTCGCCGCCGCGGCCGCCGAGTGCGCGCGCCAGGGCGCCGCGTGGCTCGCCACGCATGGCGAGATCTAGCCGGATCATTCACCAACACGTCGGCTGCGACCGTCGCGCTCCGGGCAGCTCGAGGCGTACGGCCGGTTCTCACTCGGTCCGTACGGCAAGTACGACCTCTCGCTCCGCTTCCGGGCGTGCGCCTCGATCTGCCTCGGATCGCTTGGTCTCGCTCGACGTCTTCGTGAATGATCCGGGCTAGTGCCCTCACCTCCAAGCTCGTGATCAGCGCGACCGCATCCGACCGCGTTGCGGAAGCCGCGAGTGCGTCGAGCGTGTGCTCGAACGTCAGATCCAGGCACTTGTGCCCTGCGGAGCGGCGAGTGCGTCGAGAAGGTGTGTGCTCGAACCTCAGATCCAGGGCATCAGACGAGCACGTCGAGGAGCTGCGCGCGCGTGAGATAGCCCTCGAGGACCGACGTGTACTCGTCGATCAGCATGTCGAGCTCGATCGTGAGGCGCTCGCCCTCGGCGCGCAGCACCTTGCCGGAGATCGGGATCTCGGAGCCGACGAGCTTGAGGACGCCGGTCACCCACGTGCCGGCGGCCGGGAGCTTCGCGTGCTGGAAGCGCGCGGCCACGTGCGTGCGCGAGATGTCGAGCACGGCGGCGCCGCCGACCTCGAGGCGCAGCTCCGCGGGGAGCGCGGGCGGCGGCACGACGCGGTAGTTCACGCGGCGGTTGTTCGTGATCAGCTTGTCGAGCGTGTCGTGGAGCGGCGCGGACAGCGGTGTCTCGTCGGAGTCGAGCACGAGCTCGCGCATGCGCTTGAGCTCCTTCTGCGTGCGGATCAGGTTGCCGCGCATGTCGGCCATGCGGGCCTGGTCGCGGTGCACCTTGTCGGCGACGACGGACAGGAGGTTCACGAGGAACCGCAGGCCGAGCTCCTGGTGCTGCGCGAAGTACGCCTGCACCTTCTTCGCGGACAGCGACCACACCGTCGAGCCCGCGACCACCGTCGCGCGCGTCGAGCGCGGCAGGCCGGTGAGCGCGCCGAGCTCGCCGATCAGCGCCGGTGGGTGCAGGCGGAAGCGGTCGTCGTTGGGGCGATCGAGCACCACCTCGCCGGCGGTGAGCAGGTAGAGCTTCGTCGCCTGCTCGCCGACGTCGAACAGGGCCTGGTCGGGGTCGACCGCCACTCGCTCGAACAGCGCGCTCAGGCCCGCCAGCTCGTCGTCGGCGAAGCCCTGGAACAGCGGGATCGTGCGCAGCTCGCTCGAGCTCGGTGCCATGCCACGGACCATAGCCGGTTTCGCCGCGCCGCGTGCTGAACGAAACCGCCCGTGCCTGCGTCCGTCGTTAGACGGCAGAACACGAAGCGCAGCACGACGGCTCCGGTGTACCTTGCCGTCGTGCGCCCTGTGCTCGTCGCGCTGATGGTCGCCGCGTGCAGCAAGGACGAGCCGCGCTCGTCGGGCGCGCCTCCCGATCCGGCGCCATCGCCTCGCGATCCGTCGTCGCCACGCGTGCCTCCCGATCCGTCGCCGCGTGCGCCTCTGGATCCGTCGTCGCCTCGTGTGCCTCCCGATCCGCCGCGCGCGGCGACGACCGACGCTGCTGCGGGCGCGGTGGCGCCGGCGGTCGCCGATGCTCCCGCGGGCTCGACCCAACCTCCCGCGACCGATCCGCATCTGCCGCCGCACCGGTCGTTCGCGGACCTCGCGACCGCGCTCGCGGCGACCCTCCCCGCCGACGCGCGCGTGATCGGCTTCGGCGAGCTGCACGCGCGCGCCGATGTCCCGGGTGTACGGTCGTCGCTGTCGGCGTTCACCGATGCGCTGCCGGCGTTCGGCGAGCGCATCTCCGACCTCGTCGTCGAGACGTGGCGCGTCGACGGCACCTGCGGGAGCGGCGCCGTCGCCGCGACGCAGCGCCTCGAGACCTCCGTGCGCCGGCCCGCGGCGACGAAGTCCGAGATCGGCAAGCTCGTCGATGCGACGCGCGCCGCGAAGATCCAGCCCCACGCGATGACCGTGTCGTGCGCCGACTACGACAAGATCGCGCCCGCGAAGGGCGACGTCGACCCGATCGCGATGCTCACGCTGACCACCAAGGAGCTCACGCGGATCGCGCGCAGCGCCGTCGCCGTGCGCGACAAGCAGCCGGGCCACCGGCCGTGGATCGCCCTCTACGGCGGCGCGCTCCACAACGACCGCTTCCCGCCCAAGGGCGTCGAGGAGTGGAGCTACGCCGACGCCGTCGACAAGGCCGCGGGCGGCAAGTACGTCGAGGTCGACATCGTCGCCCCCGAGCTCGCCGAGGCCGACAAGCTCTCGCGCGGCGAGCCCTGGTTCCCGCTCTGCGCGTCCGCCAAGCAGGTCCTCGTGTGGCAGCGCGGCGAGCGCTCGTTCGTCGTGGTCCTGCCGCGGACGCCGCCGTGATCGGCACCCTCGCGCTGCGCCTCGGCGAGGCCTGGGCGCTCGCGGCGGCCCTCCAGCTCGTCCTCTGGCTCGTGCAGCAGCGCACCCGCAACGCGGCCATCGTCGACGTCGGCTGGGCCGGCGCCTTCGCGCTCGTCGTCGCCCTGTTCGCCTGGCTCTCCACCTCTCCCGCCTCCGCCTGGGCCCCGCTCGCCGTCGTCGTCGCCGCCTGGAGCCTGCGCCTCACCGCCCACCTCCTCCACCGCGGCGCCGCCCGCGCCCCCGAGGAAGGCCGCTACGCCGACCTCCGCCGCCGCTGGGCCCCACACGCCTCCCGCTCCTTCTTCCTCTTCTTCCAGGCCCAGGCCGCCCTCATCCCCCTCCTCTCGCTCGCCTTCGTCGTCCCCTTCCTCACCACCCCCTGCGACTCCGGCTGGCTCCGCGCCCTCGGCACCCTCCTCTCCCTCACCGCCCTCCTCGGCGAAACCCTCGCCGACCTCCAACTCTCCCGCTGGCGCCGCCACCCCTCCCACCACTCCCTCGTCTGCGACACCGGCCTCTGGGCCTACTCGCGCCACCCCAACTACTTCTTCGAGTGGTGCGTCTGGGTCGGCCACGCGGTGTACGGGCTCGCGTACTGGCCGTGGGGCCTCATCGCGCTCGCGCCGCAGGCGATCATCCTCGCGAGCATCTTCGGCGTCACGGGCATTCCACCGACGGAGAATCAGGCTTTGCGGTCGAAGGGCGAAGCGTACGCGGCGTATCAGCGGCGCGTTTCGAAGTTCATCCCCTGGCCGCCGAGGCGTTCGGAGCGCGACGTCTGATCTTCGGACCGTCTTCGGTTCTACGCTGGTCTATCAGAGCTCTGTCGTACGCTCGGGTGCCATGCTCTGGGTGCACGTTGGTACGGACGGAACGAAGACCTTCCAGGTCTACGGCCGTTCGCGGGTGCGGGACAAGAGCGTCCGGGTCGACGTCGGCTCGTTCGCCTCGAAGCGCGAGGCCGAGTTCGCGGACCAGGAGCATCGGGTCACGCAGCGCGGGATCCGGGCCAGGGATCTACTGCCCGCGGTGGACCACAAGCGGACGCTCGGGGACGCGTTGGACGGCTGGCTGCGTGCGATCAAGGACCAGCGCTCGCACGACGAGTACGCCGACCGCATGCGGCTCTACGTGCGCCCGACCTTCGACCGCACGCCGGTCGTGAAGATCACGAAGGCGAAGCTGATCGAGCTCCGCAGCGACCTCCGCGAGCGCGACGAACCGCTCTCCCCCGCGACCGTCAACGGCCTGTTCGCCTCGTTCTCCGCGGCGTTCAACTACTTCATCGAGCAGGGTTGGTGCAGCGACAACCCGACCAAGTTCATCAAGCCGCTCGAGGTCGTCCAACACCCGTTCCTCTGGCTGCAGTCGGCCGGCGAGGTGCAGAAGCTCCCGAGCGAGTGGCAACGACAACATCCGCACGCTCGTCGCGGTACTGGTCGGCACCGGCATGCGCCTCGACGAAGCTCTCCACCTGATGTGGACCGACGTCGATCTGCAGCACCGCGTGATCCACGTGCACCGCGGCCGCCGCGGTGCGCCCAAGTCAGGCCGCCTGCGCCACGTCCCGATCTTCGACTCCGTGCTGACCGTGCTGCGGGAGATGAAGGTGGCAAAGGGCTCGAATACCTTGCTGTGGCCCGGCGCGAAGCGCGACAAGTTCGACGAGCAGCTACCGCGCAACAAGACCAGCGTCTTCCGCCCATTCAAAGCCGCCGTCGAGCGCGCCGGCATCTCGAAGAAGTTCCGCCTCCACGACCTTCGCCACACCTTCGCCGGCCTCTTCCTCGCGTCCGGCGGCGACATCTTCAAGCTCTCGAAGATCCTCGGCCACTCCAGCGTCGCGATCACGCAGCAGGTCTACGCGCACCTTCACCCCGACGCGTTCGCCGAGAACTACAGCCGCGTCGCCTTCACGATGCCCGAGAACTCCGGCGTCGTGGTCAAGCTCCAAGCGTAGCGGCACTTCTCGTCGACTGCCGCCGCCCGCGCACCGGGCACGCACCACGGCGCCAATGTCCGGCCGCCGTTGGTGCGACCGGGCTGCTGCACATTGTGGCACCCGGTCCATGCGATACTCTCGCCGATGCGCTGGGGTGGCATCGATGAGTAACCCGATCTTCACCTCGACGTTCTACCGACGCGACCTCGGCGAGGCGTCGCGGTTCGAAGAGGAACTCGCAAACACTATTGACGATCCCGCAGTCGCGCGCAGGGTTGCTCAGCAGGCCGGGCTCGTGCCGGCGGTGATCGATACCTCGGGTCCACCGAGTACGTTCTGGAGCCGCATCCTCGACAAGGCCTCCCAAGCAGGGCTCCTCGAGAAGCTCGTCAAGCGCATCGAGGAGAAGTGGGGAGACAACAACCAGATCGCAACGGCGATCGCGAACCTGCGCAACGCGACGGTGTCTGGCTCGCTCCAGGTGACAAAGCTGCTCCTCGAGGGCGACCGGCCGTTCCTCGGGCGGAAAGGGCTTCGCGAGGCGCTTCCCAAGGTCGAGAATTGGCAGTCCTCGGTTTCGATCCTCGTCGTGCGTGGTGCGCCGGACACCGGGCGCACGCACACCCAGGAGCTGATCGCCGACCGCAACGGCAAGGACGTGCGCGTCCTGCTCAACGAGAACCTCCAGCTCGTTTCGACGATGAAGCGAATCTGGTCGGTCGCCGGTGCAACCGGTCCGGTGCCGGCAGTCATTGCCGGCGAGCCGCTGAGCACCGAGTCAGCAGTGTTAGCCGACTTCTGGACCGACGTGTTCGCGGTGCTCGATGAGCGGGACCGCCGCATGTGGGTGCTGTTCGACGACCTCGACAAGGGTCCCGGCCGCGTCGAGGTACGCGCGCTCGCCGAGGTGCTCGCGATCCAACTCGTCGATGTGTCGTTCCAGCGACGCCTGCGGCTCGTGCTCCTTGGCTACCCCGAGGCACAACTCGCAGCGAAGAACGTACCGGCGGCGTTTGTCGTCGACGACGTCACCGAGGACCTCGGCACTACTGAGATCAAGGCGTTCATCGACTACTGTCTACGAAGAGCCGGCAGGAAGGCATTCGACGACCCGACGCTCACGTCGAACAGCGAGAAGCTGTGCGCCGATGCAAGGGCATTGGTTACGCCGACGCTGTCCTTCGCCGAAGCGCTCAACCACGTCGTGAGGGGCTGGTATGTCTCGACGATCAAAGGTGCCCCGTGATCGCGACCAGCCCGATTGTCGATGCTGATTGGTTCTTTCGACGTGGCAAGGCGGTTCTGGACTCCATCGTTTCGATTGAGGCGGAGGAAGTCGACTCGGCATCCACCAATATCGCCCACACCATCTTTGGGTGCGGAGTGCACCTGACGCGTGATCTCGTGCTGACATCGCGCGGATTCGTCGAAGATCCCGGCCGAGCTTTCAAGGTCGGCACAAGAAGCGCCACCTGCGCGTGGTTGAACGAACAGGTTGCGGTGCTACGCACGAGACCCCCCGCAAAGATGATTCCGGAACTCGCGATCGAGCTGAGACCGGGAACTGTTTCGGTCATCTACATTGGTGCAAGAAACAAGAGGCTCTTGTTCGGTTCGTGTGACGGATACCGAGTGGAGACTGCAAGCCCAGCGCTAACGTTTGGCGCACCGGCCTTTGATCTTCGGTGGGCACTCGTCGGTCTTATTGGGATCGAGTTCGTGGCGATCGGGCGCGTCTTGCACGCGATTGAGAAGTCGTCCATATGGGACGAGGTAGCCGGGGTCCATCGCCTGGCACGCACCGCGGCGACAATCACGAGCAACACCACCAGGACGGTCGCGCCGCTCGCGCAGGCCCTTCGCTGGGACCCCGATGATGGAGCGACGCTCGGCGAGCGCGACCGGCGGCAGGCCTTCGCCGGCACGACGCTCAACGAACTGAGGGCCGCGCGACCGATTGGTCCGTCAGCGACCGCCGAGCAGAAAGCGATCGATGCGATCCTCGACCGAACGCCGTTCGAAACACTCGAGCCGAGCGTGCTTCTCGCGTACGCGACGGCGGTACGGTGGTTCGATGCCGTGGTCCCTGATCTCCCGAGCGCGGACGACCTCGAGCGCACGGTGCATCGGCGCCGGCGGCTAGCTGCGATCGACACCATCATCGGCAAGCATTTCGCGCCGCGAAAGGCCGAACTCGCACACCTCGAGGCGTGGCTCGCTCGCGTCGATCGGCCACCGCTCGTGCTGCGTGGACCGGGCGGTATCGGCAAGTCGGCGCTGCTCGCGTACTTCATCCGCAAGGTGTGCCCGCCGGCGCGTTTTGCGTGGCTCGACTTCGATCGGCCCGACATCTCGCCCGACGAGGCGTCGATAACGAGCGCCGTCGATCAGCACCTAGTTTGGCAGCCCGGCGAGGGAACGATGATTGTGGTACTCGACTCGTTCGAGACCTCGGTCGCGCATGGCTACACACTGCTCAACCCAGCGCTCGACGCGCTCGCGCACCGGTTCCACGATCTTGCCGTCGTCGTCGGGTCGCGCAGCCCCGTGGCGCTACTCAAGATCGAGGGGGTAGTCGCCGAAGACTACGAGTTGCCGGGCCTCGACGAAAATGTCGCGACCCAGTGGCTCATCGAGGAGGGCATCGCCGTCACGCTCGCGCCGCGCGCGGCGACCGTCGCGAAAGGAGTTCCGCTCAACCTGCGCCTCGCGCGCGACCTCCTCGGCGGCAAGCCAGAGGACGAGGCCCTGGGGCTGCTTGACGACCTGCCCAAGCAGCTTGTCACCGCCTACCTCTATCGCCGCATCCTGCGCAGGCTCCGCGCCAAGGAGCTGCAACCGCACGCGCCATGGATGATGATCGCGCGGCGGCTCGTCGAAGGTCTCGTCCCGCGGCTGCTCGCCGTATTCGCTCCGGCGGTCGACGGAGCGAAGATGTTCGCGGCGCTGCGGCGCGAGATCACGATCCTCGATGATGACAACGGCGTTCTCACCGTGCGATCCGACCTGCGCAATGCGCTCTTGCCGCTGCTCTCCGCGGAGAACGAGCAGCGTGTGCGCTCTCTCGACACCGTCGCCGCGGTGTTCTGGACCGAGCTCGCGCCCACGAACGCGAACGCGCGAGCTGATGCGATCTACCACCGGCTGCGGAACTCCGAGCTTCCGCACGCCGACCAGCTGTGGCAGAGCGATGCTGAGCCGTTCTTGCGCGGCTACGCGATCGAGGAGCTACCGGAGGACGCGCGCAGCTGGCTACAGAACCGCATCACCGATCAACGTGTCGAGCAGCGTGTTGAGGACCTGCTCGCGCGCGGCCGTCTTACGGAAGCCCGTGCCGCGTTCGCGGACCAACCGCGGCAGTCACGCGCGGCAAGCCGCGGCGCGCGCAAGCGGAACCTGCTCGGCTTCGTGGACGACACGCCGCTGAGCGATGACAATCTCGAGGGTCTCGAGTCGACGGTCTACAACGAGCAGCGCCCGGCGTACCGCGTGATCAACGGGAGTTTCGCCACGGTCCCGTCGCCATGGCAGGACCTCGAGCGCCATCGTGCGTGGCTCGAACGCGCACTCGCCGCCGTCGGCCTCCTGCGTATCGACGATCGCGTCCTCGGAACCGGCACACTCGTGGGGCGTCGCCGCGTGCTCACCACACGCAGCGCGCTTGCCGAGGCCGTCGTCGGGACCGGCCACTCGGTCCAGCTGATCCGGCCGGTACAGCTCGACCTGCGCGCGGAGGGCGGCGATGCGCGAGCCACGCACCCCGTTGCGCGTGCGATCCTTGTGCATCCGTATTGGGATATCGCGCTGCTCGAGCTGGCGGGCGACACAACGCGCAAGCCGATTGCGCTCGCGACCGAGTCGCCTCCAGAGCGTACCGTCGTCGTCGCGATCGGTCACCCCGGCGACGTCGCACCAGATCTCGCGCACCTGCGCCGCGACATTTACGGCGACGTCGTCGACGTCAAGCGCCTCATGCCGGGTCGCTATCTCGGCCGCCGCGACGAAGTCAGCTTCGGCCACCCCGTGCAGGCCGCCACCGGCGATTGTTCGACGCTGAGCGCCGATTCGGGTGGTGCCGTCGTCGAGCCCACCACGCACGTGCTCGTTGGGATCCGCTTCGCGACAGTCGCCCTCACGAGCGACTCGTTCGTTCCCGCGTGGGAACTCGCCGCCGACCCGGAGATCGCCCGCGCCGATGTTCGCCTCGCCGGCCGCCCGCAGCCACCACCCGCGTGGACGAACGTATGGACGACCGCGAGCGCCGCAACGGCACGACAGCAACTTCTCGACGCCTACGTCGCGCTACGCGAGGGCGACCTCGCGCGTTCGCGTGCACTCCTAGCGCTCGTCCCACCATCCGACACTGGCGCGAACCGCCGGCTCCTCGAGATAGGCCTCGCGCTGCACGGCGACACCGATCGCACACGCGCCAAGCAACTCCTCGAGGATATCGTCACCGATACCCCCCTGTCCCCCGGCGATGTCGACGCGCTCGTCGCGACGCGCCTCCGCCTCGCCGTCGACGCCGACGCCGAGGTTGCTCTCGCAGAGTCACCACACGTGCGCTCACCTCTGTTCCGCGTCGTTGCTCTTCTGAAGGAGGAGTCCGCGCGCTGGAGCGACAGCCCGAACGTCTCGGCAGCGAACGCGGAGCGAATCGCGCTTGCCGATCAGGAGTGCCGGCGCCTCGAACCGTGGGCGCTTCAGCACGGTGGGCGGATCCCGAGCCTCGCGATCTCGGGGAGCGCGTCCGAAGTGCGCGCGATCGTTGCGTCGCTTGTGGGATTCCCACGGGAGGTGGCGAGCGGCCCCAACGCGTTCCTCCTCGAGAAGGTCGACATCGAACCCCACCCGCTCCTCGGGTGGCAACCCGTGCTCGGCCCGCTGCAAGGCTACTTGATCATGGAAGCGAAGGACGTCGAGGGGTGGCTCTACGACAACGCGAAGTCAGGGCGACTTGGCGCTCAGCTCAACGAGCGGATCCGGATCCAGACGCCCGTCGCGTGGGCCGCGGGCCTGTTGCACTTGCTAACACCGTTGCCGATCGACGCATTGCTCGAGCGGCGCTTCACGATGGCGAGCTAACAAAGGAGGGAAGGATGGCCTGGATCGAGAAGAACCCGTACTCGTGGAGCAACCCCATCGCGCGCGACCTACACCAGCGTCTGCTCGACACGTTCATCGAGCCGCTCGAGGTGCGGACCCTAGTGAAGTCGGCGGGCAAACCGGACGCGTCGACGATCATGTTCAACACGAACATCCGGCAGGTCTGGGCGGACACCCTCGAGCGCGCGACGCAGCAGGGCGGCCTCGGCGCATTGCTCAACTTCATCGCGACGAAGTCGAGCGCCCCTGAGGACCTCAACCAGTTCATCAAGGAGCTGCTGAATGACGAATCACCGGCGACGACACCGATCGTCGGTGGAGGAGGTCAACTCCAGCCGGCAGTCGCGGCGATCACGCAACCCGAGGCACTGCTCTACAAGCACGACCTCAGCGAGGCCATCGGTGACGTGCAGCCTTTGGTCGACGCCGTCGGACGCGTCATGGCATGGCGCTCGTCGGTGTGCCACCTCAGCGTGCGCGGATCGACCGGCCTGACGTACAGCGGAACCGGCACGCTACTCACGAACGGGCGCATCCTCACGAACCGCCACGTCACGTACCCTGACGGATCGAAGGCCACCGCGATCGACGTCGCGTTCCATTACGAGCTCGACATGAAGCGCGAGGTCGTGAAGGCCGACCTGAGTGACGCCCACGACGGCGGAACCGACGACTGGGCAACGTTTGCTCTCGCCGGGGCGCCGCCCGCGACCGCGACACCGTTCGACCTTGCGAACCACGCAGTCGCCAAGGCCGGCGAGCGCGCGTTCATCATCCAGCACCCGCGCGGCCGCGAGAAGCGACTCGCGTTCGTACGCAACCAGATCTCGGACGTCGAGGCACGCCTCATCCACTACATCACCGACACCGAGAGCGGCTCCTCGGGGTCGCCGGTGTTCAACACCCAGGGCAAGCTTATCGGCATCCACCGCGCCGGCGGCGACCCTCAGAGGTTCGCCGGAGTCCCACCTGTGAAGAACAACGAGGGTGTTCGCATCGACGCCGTCGTCGCCGCGATCCTTACGCCATGACGTCGTCTTAGGCCGATTCCCACCGGGTACAATCACGGCAGCGACATGGGTTGGGTCGAGGACGCAATCGAGTATCCGTGGGACGACGAGGGGGAGGAACTGCGCCGAGTCCTTGCAGCCCGATATGAGACGACGGCCGAGGTGCGCCAGCTTGTCAAGAGCGCGAGAGTTCCGACGGTGACGAAGGTCGACTTTACCGGCGCGATCGATGACGTGTGGGCGTCCGTCCTGAACCTCGCGATCAAGGAGAGAGCACTCCCTTCGCTCCTCCGCTACATCCGCAGGCAGCTACTGCCCGCCGAAACGGTGACTCTGCTAGACGGACTCCTCGCGCCGCGACCGTTCGCATCACACGAGCTCATCCACGTGCATCACTTCGACCTCCGTACGCTCGAGGACGAGTGTGTCACGACAATCGCCGCGACATCCGGCCACGTCGGACTCGCCTTCTACTGCCCTTGTGAGCCCATCATCGACTACGTTGCCGGCCGTGTGGCGACGCGTCTTCGACCGGTCAACAACCACCACAAGCTGAACACGATTGGCGGGATTCAGGGGATCGACGTCGCAATCCTGAGACTCACTCGGCTGAGACGGTCGCTCGACAAGATGAATGTCTTCGTGGCGGTGGTAGCCGAAGACTGCAAGGCGGCCAGTGATCTCGGGAAAGCGCTCAAGCAAACGCCCAACGCCAAGCATCGGCTTATCGTGCTCATCCAGATCAAAAGCCAGATCCGGGCACTTCGAGACCTGCAACCACTCGAAGCACCGTCGTTTCAACGTGAACACATCGAGAGCTGGTGCAGAAGTGTGTTGACGGACCGAGGCTGGAAGGTCGAGCACCTCGACCGCATGCTTGCTGCTTTCCTCGTTGGCCACGAGTCAGATCGACTCGATCACGAACTGACCTACGAACGACTCAACGTGGCGATCACGCTCCTCAAGGAGGATTGCTGCGAGGACGACTTTGTAAAGGTGTGGGATCCCTAATCTGAGGCAAACATGCAACCGCTCGACCCTCTCCGAATCACCGCCGAGATGTTCCCGACGAAGCCCGAGACCAAGGACGTTGAACTCGCGGACTCGATCGGCCAAGAACCGGTAACAACTCGCGTGTCGTGGGTGCCCTACGTACCGAGTGCGCCACTCATCGAGGCAGTGAACATGGCCATCGCGCTAGGACGCACGCTACTCCTTCAGGGTGAGCCCGGATGCGGAAAAACGATGCTTGCCCACGCCGTCGCCTATGCGCTCGGGTTTCCACTGGAAGACGCCTACCTCAAGTCGACGAGCCGAGCCCAAGATTTGCTCTATACGTTCGATGCCGTCCGGCAACTCTACGACGTGCAGAAAAACCAGCCTAGAGAGCCCAAGGACTACTTCCGCCTCGGACCGCTGGGCCGAGCGATCGCTCGCGCGTGTGTTGGCCGTCGCTCGGTGGTGCTGCTCGATGAGATCGACAAGGCGGATCTCGATTATCCCAACGATCTCCTGCTCGAACTCGATCGCCTAATGTTCCGCGTTCCCGAGCTCGATGAAAAGGAATATGCAGCCCCCAAGGAAAAGCGTCCGCTTGTCATCGTCACACACAACGAGGAGAAGCCGCTTCCCAGTGCCTTTCTTCGGCGTTGCGTCTTCTTCTATGTCAAGTTCGACGATAATCCGCGGTTCCTAAGCCAGCTCCTCGAGATCCACGGAAGATTGCATGCAAGTGTTGCGGACGAGGCGATTCGCGTATTGCTCGAGCTACGCAAGCTCGACCTCGCGAAGAAACCAGGGCTGAGCGAGCTGCTCGAGTGGGTTGGCTATCTCGACGCAGTCCAGACGCCGGTTGATGTGATTCGCAAGCTACCGCACCTGGGTATCCTGCTCAAACAGCTCTCCGATCAGAATCAAGTGCACGACAAGACGCTGTAACCAGTGGGCGACCTCGCACCAACGCATCCGCTCCGAAGGCTTTTCGACCAGCTGCGCCGTCGTGGCTTTCCGCTCGGGAATGATGATCTGCTCGCGCTCCACGCAGCGCTAAAGGTCGGGTTCGGTCTGGCGTCACGCCGTTCCCTGCGCGACACATGCTGTGCGCTATGGGCGAAATCGTCAGCAGAGGCACAGGTCCTCCACTCGCTGTTCGAACCCCTAATGCGGAATGAGGACTGGGAGGTACCGTACGGAATCACCCCTGCGCCGGAGCCGCCGCCGGAAACGCCGGCCGCTCCCTTGCCGCCGTCAACGACGACGCAACGGCAGCCCACTGCGATCACGCAACCCCCTGACCGGTCCGATCCGCTCTATCAACCAACTCCGCCGGTCGAATATGACACCCGGAGCTTCCCGGACGTCAGTGTCGACCCGGCCCGGTTATCGTTGCGCCCCTTCGTGATGGTCCCGCAGTACCCGTACTCCTATCGCGAGGTCGCGCAGACATGGCGCCGGCTTCGCACCCAGGTCCGTATCGGCGCGGCGACGGAGCTAGACGTACGGGCCACGATCGAGGTGCGAGCTCGCACTGGCCTCGCGACGCCCCCAATTCTCGTGCCGCGCCGCCGCAACGCCGCGCGGATCCTCTTACTCGTCGACCGACTCGGCTCGATGGCCCCATATGCAGGCTTCATCGAGAGCGTTCGCCACACGATCACGCAGACGGCCCTGCTCGACAACACGCGAACACTCTACTTCCACGATGTACCTGAGGATGGCCTGGTTGACGATCACCTGGATCTGGTCGATAGGCTCCCTCCCGGGCTTTTCCCGGCCATCGAGCCTTCGCTCGCCAGGTTGATTCGTCCGGCGCGCGGCTTCGTGTTCACGGATCCAGAGCTAGTCGAGGCTCTCCCGCTCGCTGAGGCGCTTAGGAGTGATGCTCGCGGTCGCGCGACTGTCGTGCTTAGTGACGCGGGCGCCACGCGTGGACACTACGACGTACGGCGAGTAATCGATAGCCTTGGTCTGCTCGCGGCACTGCGTGAGGCTGGCTCCACAGTGGTGTGGCTCAACCCGGTTCCGACCATTCGCTGGCACCGTACAAGTGCTGCGGCGATCGCAAGGCACGTCGAGATGTTCCCCCTCGACCGGGAAGGCGCGCAACGAGCCGTGACCACGCTACGCAAGAGCGCGACGAGGTCGCGATGAGTCTAGAGATGACGATCGCGCAACGGCGGCTCGGGCACTATGCGAAGCGATTCGGCGCTCGCCAGTGTGAACTTGCGGCGGCGGCGGCTCTTCCCGTCGTCCTTGATCCGCAGTTCGTTCATCTCCTCAGAGTCAACTTCTTTCTGGACGGCAATCGGCTTCCCGATACGGCAGAAGTCGATCTTCTCATCTCACCTCTGTGCACTGATCTCGGAGACGGTCTCTACGAAATGGACCCGACGCTCCGAGGGCTGCTGCTCAAGCGACTCTGCCTGGAGCCGGACGCACATGTCCGTGATGTGGCGTCGCTCCTGTGGCACTACACCACAAGCCACCGTCCACCCTGGACTGATCAGCCAGGCCTTGTGCGGGCACAGCAACTCAGCGCACTGCAGTTTCTCGACCCCGAAGGGTGCGCCCGTTGGTTTGCCGAAGCCGATCTCACCGCAAGAGGCAACGATCAGCGCAATTGGTACATCGCGCTGCAAAGCAAACTCGAGCCCGGACACGCTGCAGTCGCGTGGCACAGACAGTTCCCTGAGATTCGCGCACGTGGCCAACAGCTCACGCTTCGGTGCCACCGCGCGATCGCATTCGCCAGCCGGATGTGGCGCGACGTAGAGGACCTTCATCTCCCACTTGAGACGAAAGATCTTCTCACGCAAGCGAACATTCTCCATGTCGGTGAGCTCGTGCAAAAGACCGAGTCCGAGATGGCGAGAATGGGCTTGAATTCCCGAATCCTAGCCGAGCTCCGCTCCGAGCTTGAGGGACTTGGTCTCTCGTTCGGTATGAGGCTTGAGTCCTGGCCCGAGCATGACTCCGCTCCACTCACCCGCGTTCTCAACGAGCTCGAGAGCGGGCTCGCGTATGTTGATGAGGCGTCGTTCGAACGCACGACGACAGAATTCGAGGAAGCGATGGCCGGGCTACTCGTCACTACGGCACCGCTCGTCGGCTTCGAGGAGCAAGTGCAAGCGGCAAATGCTTCTGGTTGGCGCAGCAGCCCAGGTCACCTGGCAATCGTGGGGAAGACTGGTTTTGGGCATGAATGGTTGGCGTGCCGCCTTCTCGAGGGCGCAAACGGGCGATTAACGCTAGCCAACGACCGTGCTCCCGTACGAGACCCGGCAGTAGGATTCCTCCCGGACCTGAGGACGTTCACCGAGGCTCAAGTTCGCAGCTGGTTCTCGAGACACCGACTCCTCTTCGACGAGGGAGACGTGCTGCACCTGGACGTGGTCAACCAAATCACAATTCGCCTTTGGGATAGCACTCCGGCTCTCTTTTTTGATGCCGTGTGCGATGCGGCGGGCGTATCGCGGACTGTCATCGAGCGCCATCGTCGTCGACACTTCGAGCGCGTCGTCGATCTCCGCGACCCTTTCGACGCACATTTTGTCGGTCGAGTACAGAACGGCCGCGGCCTTGAGAGCGTCGCCTACCTCATTCAGCCGAACCTGGCTGTCACAGCTGGCCAGTTCAAGACCGAGGAGCGATGCACCCTCGAGATCGGTGGCAGGACACATGCCGCCGAGGTCGTCCTTGTGGAGGAGGACGGCGAGGTCGTCCTCCTTCAGTTTGTCCCGCCTGCAGACGCGACTGTGAAGATACCGCCGCTCGCACCAACACTCATCATGGCTGCGCCCGCGTCTGTCGTGGGCAGTCGCGGCGAGGTCGCGGATTGCGTCTTCACATCGTCGGACACGGTCACACTTCGACGCCCGGAGGCGCTCAACGCACCGTACAGCGGTTCGCCTATTGTTCAAGACGACTACACCCTCGCTCACGTTGTCCATCTCAGCGAGAACGCAGCCAGGTTCTGTCCCGCGTTCCTCGTCGCGATGCATGCGCATGGAGCTGCGCGCCTTGCCGATGTGCTCGCCGTCCTTTCTCAAGGCGGAGACGCGGATGAGGTCCGCACGTCGCTTGGGAAGTTAGGGCTTCAAACGGAAGACGTCCGCCGGCTCTGGGCAAGCAGCAAGCCAGATCGCAGGTGGGCGGCACTCGTCGCGATCGGTGGAGCTGGACTCATTGCCTGCGAGGACATCGTCAACGAGGCCCTCGCCCAAGGAAGCAAGGAGGAACGAGCGGAAGCAGCTCTCGCTCGAGAGGCCCTCCACCAGGAGGGTACGTCGCGTCAGCCGCTCCCCACCAGAGCCGAAGTATCATCTTCGGAGCTCCCTTACGCATACACGGCAGAACAGCAAACCATTATCGATCTCGCCTTGGCTGCGATCCTTGCGCAGTCCCCTGGCATGACGTTTGTCCATGGGCGTGAGTTGCGACATGGCCTCAAACACACACCAAGGGACGAGCGTGATGCTCGCATTCAAGCGTGCGTTCCACACTTGCTTGTTCCGCAGGCCACCTCCGACGAAAGCTACATCCTGAGTCTCGATGGCCTTCTCATCGCCTCCGACCCCAGACCTACGCCGCTCCTTCAATCGATGCTCGGTCTTATTGCGGAGCGATACGATAACGCACCGGGCGGCCGTCGTCAGCGGAGCTTCCGTTGGAGTGACGTCCGCTCGAGGGGCGGGCACGCGGAAGCCGATTACCCGCTCGCATGGCACACCTTCAGAATCTCGGGGCTCGGAAGTAGTGGCCGCCCCCCATTGGGCGCCGCGCAGGAGATCGGCCAGCCCGGCTACGACTACGACTTCTGGATCGATGAGCGCGACCTAGAGAGCATCGCAGACAACAGAACCGTTGCGCAATGGGCCGCCCTTCGCCGGAAGCTTGCTGCCGACTCCGCATTGAGACAAGCGACCGGTGCTGCGGCTGCGGTGCGCGATGACGCTGGTGCGAGCGCCGGCTCGCGTATGCCTCTCGTCAGCCCAGCGCTATCTTCAATCACGGACCTCGCAGTCTGCTCGAGCGCCCCGCACAGCATCCTCGTCGCGACAGAGCAAGGTAGCGTTTACCTGTTCGCCGACGCAAAGACGCCCACTGACGTCACCTGGAGTTGTCATGGTGGGGCACTCCGTGTTGGGTGGGTAGGCCAGCAGCCGATCGCATGGAACCTAGATCAGACCAGCGGGCAGTTGTGGATCCTCGGGGTTGGAGGCCGGATTCTCCGGCAACACGCGATTCCAAGCCCCGCCGACGTAGTTCCGTACGAGGACGGCATCTTTGTCGCTTCAAGTGCTGTTCGCCTGTCACACTACGAGGTCGCTAGCGACGGCACATACTCTCGCGATGTCCGTCAGGTACCAGCACCTGGTGGATACGAGCCCGGATCTCTCACCGTTTCGAGTGCTGGAGTTGTCGCCCTTCGCTCTGGCGGCGCACTTCAGCTACAAACCAGTGCGTCGCGCACGTGGATTGACGTTAGGGGCGGCGAGACGCCAGCGTTATCGCCGAGCGGCGCACTGCTTGCAACTTCGTCATCCTACGAGGATGGCTCCCACGTCCACGTCTTCGCCATTGCGAGTTCGGAGGCGGCGTTGGAGACGCCGTATCCCCTCCGCGCGATGCCGGAGCCCGTCACAAGCCTCCAATGGTCACTCGATGACGGTTTGCTGATGGTCTACTCGCGAACAGGCGACGTACGAGTCTTTCACCGACACGGCTGGCAGGCGGGGCTCTGGACAAGCTCGGCCATCCGTCCGCGATTTCATCCCTCCGGTGTGCTTACGATCCCCGCGACACGAGATCGGGTGGTCTTGCACTCGCCGCGTGGGGTACACTCTCGCACTTGGTCAAGGGTACGTAGCTCCCCACTACCCGCCACGTTTGAGATCAGCGGGAACGACGACATCCGGCGCGGCGACAAGATAGTTGTTTTCGGCAAGCGCCCGTGCATTCACCCGACTGCGATCTACGAAGTGGAAACCGGTCCGCGCAAGGACGACGACGCTCGCGAACAGGCGCACACACCCGTTTCATGTCGCCTTCGTGTGGCCTTCCCGGAGATGCCCAAGGAGCTTCTCAACGCGCATGCCGCGACACTTGCGTCCTTCTCTGCGGCCATAGAAGTCGACGCTACAGCCGCGCGTGTGTTGTTTGACCTCCTCCTCAACGACCACCCGTCTGCGCGCGAGCAGATGCGAATGTACCTTGCGCCTCCTACTACGTCGGAGGCGGAGGCCCTGCCCCCAATAGAGACCGCTCCAGCGACACCGCTGAACGTCTCGAACGTCAATGTCGACCATTTCGTTGAGGCGGCGCTCGAGGCAAGCATCATCGCGTCACCCAACATGCCGGGCCTCACCGATGACCAACTCGCTTCTGCTGGTCGTTTGTTCGGTCTAGAGCGCGGAGAAGTACTCGACGCCGTCGAAAGGAGCGGCAGGCGTGGTGAGGTCGAAATCGTCGAACGACGCCATCGCCTGACGTCCGTGGGGGGCGAACGACTGAATCAGTTCCATCGCCTTCCTCACGACGATCTGAGGGATCCCTCTGTGTTCGAAGCTGTGCAGACGTTCTTTCGAGACTTAGCTCGGCGAGGGCGTGTGCAGAATGCAGTTACTTCGCGTGGCGCGCTTCGCGAGCACGTGCTGAAGGATCCAACCATCACTGCAACGGGACTCGAGGCCACACTCGCGATGCTAGTCCTTACAAAATGCCTCAGTGTCGAACCAGGCGACCGACTACGTCTCGTTCCTGGCTTCGAGCGAAACACCCTTCCGAGTGAGGCACTACGGTCGGCGACCCGGTACCAGCGGTCCATACCACCGATGCAGAGGATACTCGATGCGGTGCAGTCTGCATTGAACGAAGACGCGACCGCCGATCATGAACAGCCGTGGATCTCGCGCGGGCACGACGCCGTCCGAGTCAATTCGCCGCTATTGCAGTCGTCCTTGGTAAGGGCAGCCCACGTGGCTGGGGATGGCGACTTGAGCACGGCGTGCTTGATGCTCTGCGGCTGCTTCGAGGCTTTGCGGATTCACGTGCAGCGCTATTACCGGCTCGCGCGGGGCTCGGACGCGCCTCGCTTGGAGCGGGTGCTGCCAGCGATTCTTAGCCCCACAGCTCAGTTCGCCTTTCCGGGTCACCCGCAGCTGCACCAGGAGCCTAAGTTGGCGGAGGACAAGTACGGTGCCGCTGCCCTTGCTCACGCGGGCTTCACGATCAGCATGCTTGCGCAGTTCCAGCGCCTGGTCCGCATCACGCATCCCCTCCAACCCGTACGCGATGCCCCTGAACTACTAGAGGAGGAAACGCTCATCGATGCCCACGCCGCTCTGGTCGAACGTATCGTCCAGCTTGAGCAGGGGGAGCGAGCGATGATGGTCGCTTTCGACGCGTACGAAGCCGTGCAAGCGGCGAACATCGTCGTTGCGGAAGAGCACGTTCACAACGCTCCATTCTCTAGTGCGTCGTACGATGCGATTGAGAAACTCATAGACAACGGACTGCTTACGGCAGCGACCGAGCAGCTAGACGCGCTAGAGCGCGCGACGTGGTCCTCGCTGGGCCCGAGTGACAAGTTTCGCCACCGACGAGCGCAGGGACGCGTTCTTGTTCGGCGTGGCGAAGCGAATTCTGCGGCAGCCCGGTTCATGGAAGCTGCCGACTTCGCTCCAGGCGACCCAAATGCCAAGGTTCTCCGGGCTCGTGCGCTAATGATACGAGGCGAGGTTGCGCAGGCGCACGAACTCGCAACGAGTCTAGTTGCCGAGCACCCGAGCCTACCTTCTGCGCGGTCGGTGTGGATCACGAGCGCTCCAGCCGATAGGCCCACCGAGGAACTGGTTGCGCAACCTTGGGATGGTCTCGCGCCAGAGATCGCGAGCGCATTGGCTGACAGGCTGCTCGACAGCAACCGTCCGCGTGAAGCCGTGGAGGTGTTGCAGCGCGCGCACTCGCCCGGAACAAGACTCGAGTACTGGGCAGCTTACTCCATCGCGCTGCTCAAGCTTCAGGAACAGCTCGGCGCCGACACGGGACCGTCAGAGCTTCTCGATGAGGCGCTCGGAGCGCTTAACAGCGCGTACAAGCTCTGCGCGGGTGAAGGGCTGAAGGAAGCTAAGATACAGACACTGCTTAACCTCGGCCACGTCTACCGTCTGCGACGAGACCCCGATGAGGAGTGGCGCGTTCTGCGAGAGGCGCGAGACGTAGATCCGGACAACAAGGACGTTCGTGTCCGGATCGCAAAGCTGTTAACGGAGCGTGGGCGCCTCGATGAGGCCGTCGGGATCTTTGAGGGGCTCCTAGCCGACGGTCCGGACTACGTCCCCTTTCTACTCGGTGTTGCACTTGCACAGCGTGGCGGAGACGGTGATCTACGGCGTTCGATGGATCTCTTTGAGCAAACCGCGCGGTTGGCACATCCAAGCGAACCCGTGCTCCGCGCCGACGGTGCCGGCGGGGTGATCCAAGTCGCCCGGAAGCTGAAGGAATGGGACCGAGCTCTCGCGGCATGCACCGAGTTTTCTGATGTGCTCGGCGCGTTCGAATCGAAAGAACTTGAAGCGCGCATCCACATCCAGCGCGGCGACAACGAGCAAGCGCACCGCGCCCTGCTCCAACTCGTGCGCACAGCAATGACTGTAGACCAGCAACGAGCACTGGGCGTCCTCCTTCATCAACTCGGCGACAACGAGCAGGCCTTCCAGACGCTCGCGCCCGTAGTTCGGGGCGACGCGTGGAACGACGCGACGGCGGCTCTTCTCTCAGTTGCCCAGCGTACCGGACGCTATGAGACCACCATACGAATCTGTCATGACTTGAAAGCAGCGGGCATTACGCGCACCTCGATCGTTGATGCCGAGGCAGATGCGCTACAGCGACGCGGTGAAATCGCCGCGGCAATCGAGGTGCTTCGGGATGCGCTAGCGACACAGGAAGACCCATGGCTGCGCCTACGGCTTTCTACACTAGGCGTGGTTGCGAGCAGGCCTGAGCTTGTTGAAAGCGACCCTCGGCGACTGCCAAACCCGCGCGAGTGTGATCCGCACGTTGCAGTTGTGGCCGTTGGTGTGCTCCGAGCCGGAGGTGCGCATGACGTCGCGATTCGTTACGCATATGACGCGTATCGGACGAACCGTGGAGTGCCTGATGGCTGGGCTGCAATCATCGAGGCATTCAAGCCCATGGGCGGGCCCGCGAATCATGTCGAACCCACCGTGGTGTCAGTCGACGCGGCAGTCTTGGTCGTTGAGGGGAAGACCCGTCGATGGGTCGTTGTCGAGGCGTCAGAGCCCGAAGCTGAACATGGCGAGCTTGCTCCGGACAGTCCCATGTGTGCCGCGATGATGGGGAAGAAGGTCGGCGACGCTTTCGAGGTGGCCAGGAAGTCAGCTCCGCCACGGCAGTATCGAATCGAGAACATTCGAAGCAAGTATGCGCGGGCGAATCAGATCTGCTTGGACCGATGGGAAGAACAGTTCCCAGGGGTTCCAGGGCCGATGGTGATCGAGATCCCCGAGAACGCCGCGGAAAATATCGACGAGTTCACAAAACAGGTAATGCCGTTGCTCGAGGCTCGTGCGCAGCAAGTTGACGTACTTGACCGTCTGTACCGAGACAAACCAGTGTCGTTCCACATGTTGGCTCGTGGGCTAGGCGGATCCGTGTTCGGCGCAATGGGGCATCTGGTTGCGGAGACGGATCTGGCTCTTCGTTGCAACCGCGCAGATCCGGAGGACGCGACCCATGTCCTGGAGCTTCTCAACGAAAACCGTACGCTAATCATTGAAACGACGGCTCTATCGACGTTGATGCTGCTTGATGAGGTGGAGCCTCTCATATCGGCCCTCGCGGGCCGGATCGCGATCGCGCAATCAACGATTGACGAGGTGATGGCCCACCTCCGCGAGGTTGAGACACGCGGCTCCGGATATATGGGCCTGCGCAACGGGCGAATGATTGCGGGCGAGATCAGCAACGAGAGCAGCGCGAAGTACCAGGACCGTCTTCGTGCTCTCATACACAAGGTATCTCAGTGCGAGGTGTTTCGCGAGTCAAAGCATGATCATCTCACTCCTGATGAGTGGGACAGGCTGGTTATGATCGGCGGTGCGGGCGCAGTCGAATCTCTCCATCGTGCCATGCGAACTGGCGATCCGATCTGGTCGGATGATGTTGTCATCGCGCATGTCGCGCGTGAGCGGCGAGTGTCCGTCGGGTGGACGCAGGCAGTCTGTCACCATCTCGTGACGCGAAGCGCTCTTGACTCTGAGCGCGGGAACCGCATTAGCGCGAAGCTGGTTGGTTGGCGGTATGTCTCAACGAACACCACGCCAGGGATCTTCCTTGAGGCAGCTCGACTTGCGAGGTGGAATCCCGAGGAGTGGCCGCTGCGGCAGCACCTGAACCTATTTGAGGTCGAGCCGTGGGATGACAAGTCGACGTTGGTGCTTGCCACTAACGTAGTGCGCGAGTGGTGGAGCAACGCTCCTTCGGATACCGTGGCGAACGCAGTCATGGGCGCGCTATTGGACAGGATCGCACGTCGAAAGAAGGGGCGAGCGCTGATTAGTGAGATCGAGCGTGTCCTCGAGCAAGTCTTCGGCGTTGACGTGCTGACGCACGAGCGCGCACGTTCGGCGCTCGAGGCTTGGTTTCGTGCTCGCTCGATCCGTCGATAACCCACCGTATGCAGTCACCTGCCGTTCGTCAGCCCTTCGGCAAGTGCAAAGCGGCGCTTTGCACTACTGGACACCAAGCCAGTACGCGGCACGGATTCTTACGGTTCGCATCTTCCTTCGAGCATTGACTGCATACGACTTGCTGGGGACTACAGGCGTGACCGACTGCACACTACGCGCGCGTCAGTGCCTTTACACTGTCTTAGTAGTCTATGACGTCATAGAACCTGTTGCGACCTAGTGCATACATGCGTCGCTTCTCCTCGTGCAGAGCGGATTTCCACGCTAAGACGGCCTCACGAAGGTCGGTACACAGCTGTCGGTGCTGGTTCTCACGGAAGGCAGCGCGAACTGTCTCGAGAACGTCGTATCGCGTGACACCGTGTGGAAACCTGCTCGCCACACGAGCCTTCCAGACGTTAACCGCCCAATTGTCCCATTCCGTTCGCAGGAAGTTCCTGACCAATAGTTCCATGAAATCAACATGCGGCGCGGCTGGATGAATGCTGACTGGGAATCGGGGTTCACCCTTTGTGACCGCGTGAACGTGCGGGACGGAATCAGGAAAAGCGTACGTCCCAAGATTGGCCGGCTCGAAGTCCAAACGGAGGTACCGCACCGAGTCCTCATCGAGCGAACTGGTGTCGGGCAGGTCGCCGAAGCTCCCCGCAAGCGCGACGGCTGCCTGGCAGTGAACCTCATCGATGGCTGTGTCATCGTTTCTTGTAGACTATCGGATATCCGCGACAAAACACAGGTTGGGTGTGATAGCGAGATGGTGCTTATATGGCTCTGAAAGCCGCGCGTGAATGTCGCGAAGCCACTCCAGGACACCAATGCCATCTTGGATACGTGACTCTTCGTTCGTAATCCCAGCGGGAAACGTTCGAGTGCCCGCTGGAGCTCTGTTCGGCGCGAGGGCCATGAGCACATTCGCGAACGAGTGGTTGAAGTGAATTGCGTGCGAGCTCATATTCCTGCAATGGCGCGAGCGAGCTCAAGGACTCCGTCGCTGGGACGCGCATACGGTGGGACGCGGTCTCCGAGCGACTGCTCGAGTCGTGCAAATGTCATGACGGAGACGTGATCAGGCTGAAGATCCAGCGGCTTTGAGAAGTCCACCCAGATCGCGAACTTTAGGCCAACAGGTTCGAGCGTAAGAGCATCCACGTTGTACGTACTCTCGATATCGTTGAGTGCTTCAGCAGTCCTATCTGTAGCAACATCGACTTTGATGTTCTCCGCTGTGAGCGCAGCCTGGAGCATCGTGCAATAGCCATCATGGCTGGCGAAAACAACGTTGGCGAGTCCTGGAAATGAGCGATGTAGACCATCGAGAAAATTGCTTCTGATCCCGATAGTGATATCCCCGATATTTGATGGGGGAATGCCTAGCGTCGATGCCGAGAATGCAACAACACGTCCCAGTGACTCAATGTTCATGCTTAGGCGAGCTGCCGCGTGAAGCGGCGCAACCAGGTCAAATGCGTTGAAGTAGCGCTCCAGTGCCCAGCGGGAGTACTTGGCTCCCATCCGCCAACGCCGATTGGCTCGCGTCGTCCAACGTTCGACGTGAGGGTCGAGCGCTGCGAAACCAGCGGGGGTCATGCCGTAGACTTCACATATAGTATCTCTCGTTTGAAATTCGCCTCCACTCAGTTTCTGGAGCCTATTCGTCGCTGCGCGAGTGTCAAAGGGTCGATCAATGGGTGGCTCCTTTAGTTTGAGCCTCAATCGTGCCTGGTGGCGAATACTGTCAAGAACCTTGGCCCTATCGGGCATTCCTGGACCAAGTGCGGTGAGCGACCCGTGTTCGTGAGCAGCGGTGGCCGCATGTAGTTGATGAGCGAGCGCTCTCACGCTCTTGAGTGGAGATGGTCGTTCGGCCATGGTGTCCTCGATGCAACGGCATCGTCTCGCATGTGCCGATGCGCGACAAGTCACGTGCCAGGACAGGCCGGTCATCCAACGCACGAACAGGTGGAAGGTAAGCCCTCATCAGGATTTCCTGCCTGGTCTACGGCCCTCTCCTCCTGGTCGTCCTGGGCTTCGCCGCGCGGCGCGTCTCGATGGCATGGATCACCTTCTCGATCTCGGCGACCAGGACCGGCTCCTTCGGCTGTTAGCGAGCATGCCTGATGAGGGACGGCGAGCAGTTTCGCGGCGGGCTGGTTGAGGTGAATCGGTTTGCATCCACCTCACGCGGTGCCGCGCGGGCGACCGGTTGGTTGAGGTAGAAGCGACGTCCGGCTTCGGGGCTGAGCGTGGTGCTCGCGGTATAGGTGACGCCGACGGTGTTCCACCACCGTCGACGTCGTGCCTCGCGCCGGTCACCGTTGACGAGCCCGACGCGAAGCAGTTCACGAATCGTTCATCACGCGCTCGACGTCAAGACCTGGTTGGCCTCGCCGCCGACGGTCGAGGCGGTGCGGCCGGCCGCGTGCGCCTGCGGCGTGGCCAGTCGCGAGCCTGGGCGCGGACTTGGCCTCCATGGTCATGGCGTCGGGGAGCGGCAGCTTCGCGGCCGACGTCGCCCGATGCGGCACCGACCACGGTCGTGCTCGTGTGCCGGCGCTACCGGTGCACGACCTGCGGCGCGGTCCTGCTCGTCGTGCCCCGCGGGGTGGCGCCGCGCAAGCACTACGGCTTCGCCGCCATCGCGATGGCCCTCGCGTTGAAGCTGCTCGTGGGCGAGCCGGTCCGGGAAGTCCGCCGCCGCGTCTGCGCGTGGCCGGTGACCCACACCCGCACGAGCGTCTGGCCGGCGCTGCGCCGATGGCGTCGCGCGTTTGGGGACGGCTTCGCGCAGGTCGCGATGGGCCGTGCGCCGCCCCACCTGGAGCGCTGCGAGCGCGGCGTGCTCGCATTCGTCGGAGGTGCGTCGATGCCGTGATGGCCATCGCGGTGTGCTCGTCGGTGACGATGCGCCCCGCGTTGGATCGGCGACGTCCACCGCACAGCCGTGGCACCGATCGGCACGCCGTGACGACCGACGTACCCGTTCGCGGCGAAGGAGCTCTCGTGCCCCGAACGTCCCTCGTGCCTCGCGATCACGGCGAGGCCATCGCCCTGTTCCGCGCGTCGATCGTCGGCGCCGTGGTCCAGCGCGACCTGTCGCGCGGCGAGCTCGCCACCGTGCTGCGCACGATCGCCGCCTGCAAGTACCGCCCACCCGGCAGTCGGGTCAGCAAGCAGTTCAGCCTCGCCACCATCGAGCGCTGGTTCTACGCGTACCGGCGCGGCGGCCTCGACGCGCTGCGCCAAGCACCGCGCTCCGACCGCGGCCGCGCACGGGAGCTCACGCCCGAGCAGCGCGAGCTCCTGCTCGACATCCGGCGCGAGCACCCGACCGCGTCGGTCCCGACCATCCTCCGCACGCTCGTCGCCGATGGCCGGCTCGGCAAGCGCGCCGTCTCCCCGACGACGGTGCAGCGGCTGTACCGCGAGGCGCAGCTGCCGCGCGGCGTGCGCCCGGATGGCCACACCCGTCTGCGCTGGCAGGCGTCGCACCCGGGCGCGCTATGGCACGGCGACGTCTGCCGTGGTCCGCCGCTCCGCGTCGGGCAGACGACCAAGCCACTACGAATCCACGCGCTCCTCGACGACGCCTCGCGCTACGTGGTCGCGCTCGAGGCCCACCACTCCGAGCGTGAGGACGACATGCTGGGCCTGTTCCTCCGCGCCCTCCGCACGCACGGCGCTCCCGACGCGCTCTACCTCGACAATGGCTCCACGTACCGCGGCGAGGCGCTGCGCTTGGCGTGCGAGCGGCTCGACGTCACGCTGCTTCATGCACGCCCCGGCGACGCGCCCGCGCGCGGCAAGATGGAGCGGTTCTGGCGCACGCTTCGCGCCGGCTGCCTCGATCACCTCGGCACGGGGACGTCGCTCCACGACGTGCAGGCGCGGCTCTATGCGTTCCTCGACGCGCACTACCACGACGCCCCGCACGGCGGCCTGTTCGGCAAGTCCCCGACCGACCTCTGGGCGGGCGTGCGCCTCCGCACCGTCGACGAGCAGAACCAGCGGATCGCGTCCTGATCGGTGTGCCGTACGGGGAGCGGGGCTCCTTGCGCTGAAGGGCGCACGTCCTCGGGTGGAACGCGCAGCGCGATCACGCTCTCCGAGAGTGCCGTTGCTCCAGACACTCGAACGCGAGGGCTGCGAGCTCGCCATGGAGGCGCAGACGCGTTCCCGCGGAGACGCGTCCGAGGTGGGGGCAACCCGTTCGCGTCGCGCTCGCCAAAGCGCGATACGTGAACGTTGTCCTGAAACGGACAACGCCGTTTCGGTCACCTGCGGGTCAGCTGCGTGCGTCGTCGGGGACGCGATAGAGGGAGGCGGCGAGCCAGCTCGCGAAGCCGTCGGGAGCGAAGACCTCGTCGCCGATCGCGACGAGCCGGGCACGCGGGTGATCCCGCTCGATGAAGGCGCGCATGGCGTCCGCGCCGGCGGAGGGGTGGGAGTCGGCGACCGCGATCACGTCGGGCTCGAACCGCGACTCGCCGAGGCGCACGATCGCCTCGAGGGGTGTGGATGCCTCGATCACGCCGCACCCGGCCGAGCGAAAGCCGGCGCTCATGGCCGAGCGTCGATCGTCGTCCGCGTCGATCAGGACGATCGAGACCACGCGGGCATGTGCGTGCGACGCGGTCGCGAGCCGATCGATCATGTGCAAGAGAACCTCGGATGGCCTCGCGAACACGATGGCGATCCCATCCGGGCGCACGCGCCCGATGTGCCCGTCTGCCACCACCCATGCCGCGGACGGATCGTCGGTGCGGATCTCGAGGTCGAGCGTGTCCCCGACCGTGTAGCGCGCCCTCGCCTCGTCGGTCAGCACGTACACGCCGCCCGCGCTGAGGTTCGCGATGCGGCCATGGGCTTCTCCGGACGCGCGCAAGAGCACGGTGCCCTTGGGGCAGATTCTGCGGTGGCGCCGGCGGTCCTTCATGGTCCCTCTTTGGACGTTGCCAAAGGGACACGGCCGATTCCGTGGCTCCGAGGTTCGATCCGACCTTCAACATAGCACCGAACCTCGACGAGACCGACGACGATCGGCGCAGCGGGCGTCGCCGCCCGACCGCCCTCGCGACGCGGCTCCCGCCGAGCCGATCGGAGACGCTCACCTGCGTGCACGGTCCGACCTCCGGCGACATCAACACCTCCATGCGGTGCCGTGTCATCCCACCCGCCGGTGCGAGACATGGACCCATGTCGCTCGCCTATCGCCCGAGCGCGCATCTGGCGTCCACCGGGGACTCGGCGGTCACCGTTCAGCGTGTCGTTGCTGAGCTGATGTCGGCGTGCGAGGTCGAGGGCATGACGACGCATCCCGACCTCTCGAAGCAGATCGTAGACCTCGTCCGGCAGCGGACCTCGGCGGCGGCGGCCGTGGCCCGCGTATTCGCAGCAACGCCGTCGCCGTTGGCGGCGAGCCCGAGCACGCCGGTCCCCCGAGGAGAGAGGCGGCGCGGCGAGCGACCGAGGAGCCGGTCGCGCTGGGGAGCGGGCGGCCGGAAGACCCGCACCACGGACGATCCATGCACGGGCCGCGACGGCGTAGCGACCGTGGGGTGATCCACGTGATCCATCGCTAACGCAGGACGAACAGCGGTACGTCGACGGCGAGCCCGGCCATGATCTGGGCCGCGCCGTCGAAGCAGCGGTCCGAGCCGCACATGTCCGACGAGCGACGCGCCCACTGATAGTCGATCCCGCCGAGGAGCGTGAACGGTGAGCGAGCGATCCCGACGCGGACGAACGCTCCGGGTGTGAACAGCGTCTTCCAGTCGGCGCTCACGGTGTCGTTGGCCGTGCTCACGGCGAGGGCGAGCGGATCGATCGCCGTCACGGTGACTCCCACGTGATAGTGCTTGCGGCTGCGGAGCGTGACGTCGAATCCGACCGGCGCCGACAACCTGAGGGGGACCATCTCGTCGAACGCCGCTTCGCGCTTGGTGCCATCGGCGGTGCGCCCGTGGGTTCGCGCCTCGTACCCGACGAAGAAGCCGACGTAGCCGTTGACGGTCCACATCACGCTGGGGTTGTCGTACTTCGCCTTGTACGTGCCGACCGGCGCGGTGATGTCGGCGAGGATGCCCTTCACCTCCAACCGGTCCTTCGAGGTCGCCAGGCCGATGATCACGGTCAGGACGTGCTTGACCTCGGAGTCGAGCTTCGCCTTGTCGTCGAAGACCTCCGAGCTCACGAGCGCGATGAGTGCCTTTCGCAACTCGCCTGCATCGCCGCTCAGGACGGCATCGAAGAGATCGAAGTCGAGGTCGAGGAACGCGAAGTCCTGCTTCACACGTTCCTTCTGGGCGGCGTCTT
The DNA here is from genome assembly GCA_019637375.1 of Deltaproteobacteria bacterium. Taxonomy (GTDB): domain Bacteria; phylum Myxococcota_A; class Polyangia; order Haliangiales; family Haliangiaceae; genus JABFXX01. The sequence continues at coordinate 57,333 of JAHBVW010000013.1, forward strand.
CCTCGAGATCCGCGACGAGGTTTCCAAGCGCACCCATGAGCTGTCGCAGCGCCTGCGACCAGTCGGCCGCGGCTCGCTTGCTCACCTCGCTCGTGAAGCTGGATTGCGCGACGCGGGCGATGGTCTGATCGAGCTCGAGGATCCGCTTCATCGCGCGGTAGACCACGAGGAGATCGGTATGCAGCTTCTCGTAGTTGACGGGATCGATGACGCACTTGCCACTCGTCTCGAGACCCGCGGCGCCGAAGTTCGTGCAGAACTTGTCGATCGTGTGCTGGAGGACCGTCGCCGGCGGGGTTCCCTTCGGGTCATTCGTGGCGGTGCGCGCCAGCTCGATGCCGAGGAGGAGGAGGCACTCCTTCGTTCTTCGCGGTGCGTCACCCGGCGCACCCTGGCCGGCTCGCAGGTCGCACATCACCTTCTGCTTCTTGAGCTCTTCCTCGGCTTTCGCTCCGAGGTCGAGAATGACGTCGAGGAGCCGCTTGTGCCGTACGACCTCGAAGACGGCATACGAGACGATTCCCAGGGTCGTGATGTAGGCTTTGGCGTCTTTCCAGTACGTGTCGATCAGGTCTTTCGCGAGGCCCGCGACCTTTTGCGGGAGCCGATTCAGATCGTCGCGAAACGCGATCTTCAGCCCACCGAACGTGAACGCATCGACATCGATGTCCTTCGCGTCGGGCAAGATCACCTCGCAGCTGTACTCGAACCATGTCTTGAACTCGATCGTGATCTTCTTGGCGCCCCGACCGATCGCGACCTTGTAGTCGCAGAACTTCTTCCCGACCTTCGTGAGCAGGTACTCGAGCGCCGACTCCTTGGCCTCGGCGACGAGGAGATCACCCAGGCCCTGCACCAGGCTCACGCCGACGAGGGTGAGGTCGCTCGCGCTCCTCTTGTCGGGAGCGGGTAGCGCACATACGCGATCGATCCGCGCGCCGAGGTCCACCTGGACGTGCGGCCTGAAGTCCTTCAGCGCAGCACACACGTCGATGCTGTTGCTCGCGACGTAGTATTGATTCGGCAGGTACTTGCTACGCGTCTTTTCGAGCGCCGGTGCATTCAGACAGAACTTCTGCTTCTCGCTCTCCTTGGTAGCGTCCGCGAGCGTCCTGCTGCACAACGAGCGCGCGATCTCCGGGAGATCGTCGTCGTCATCTGCGTGCGCCGCCCCCACATGCGTCAGCGCGACGGACAGGAGTGAGATGATGAGTATGCGATTCATGGGTCCTCGTCGGGGCAATTGGCGATGAGCCAGGCCAGGTTCGATTCGTAGGCGTTGTCGATGAAGGGCAGACCGATCGACGTGTTCGGCGCGGGGTCGTCGTGGCTCTGCGTCGCGAGCGCGGATGACAGAGGCGAGCGACGACCTCGAGGTCCGTCCCGTCGGGGAGCGTGACCCGCAGCGCCTGGGCCGGCCACGGCTGGGATTGGCCGAGGGGCTGGAGCACGTGGGCGGCGGTGATCACGAGATCGCTGCGCACGAACAGGCCAGACCCGTGATCATCCGGTGTTCCCACCTGCACCGTCATTGCCACTCTCCACCGACCACGCTAACGCGACGCCGAGAAGAAGATCAAGGCACGAGGGTGCCGCGAACTGCGGCACCCGGGCGAGACGACGGAATCGCCAACTGCGATCGCCGTGAGCGCGTTGTGGTCGGTGCCGGTCGCTACCGCGCGGTGAGGTCGCGCCGCGAGAGCCAGCGCTCGGTGCCTGCGAGCTGGGCGGGGGTGCCGGGGATGAGGCCGATGTTGGCGAGCTCGAGCTCGGTGGCGAGGCCGTGGGTGGAGCCGGCGGCCACGATCTCCCAGGTGCAGCCGTTGAACGAGCGGGTGGCGGCGGGGAGCTCGTCGGGGAGCGCGGGGAGCGGGAAGACGACGCTCGCCGCGGGGCCGTGGTAGGTGGCGGAGACGTCGTAGACGACCGCGTGGTCGGAGGCGATGCAGTTGAGCGAGTACAGGGCGGCATCGGCGAGCGCGGCGTGCGCGAGCTTGGGTGCGTCGCCGCCGAGGGTGAGCGAGGCCGCGGGATCGAAGGCGGGCGGCAGCGCGGGCGTGAAGTTGGAGGGGTCGAGCGTGAAGCGCTGGGCGAGGCGCGAGGAGGTGGCGTCGGCGGTGAACGCGATCTGCTCGTAGGCGTCGCCCGGATCGACGAGGGCGGCCGGCCAGGTGGCGAAGGTGCCCGCGGTCGCCCCATCGGTGGCGAACGCGATGCCGAGTGGGGCGCGGGTGCCGCGGCCCGTGAGGTAGCGTGTCTGGAGGGTGAGCGGCTCGGGAGCCGACATCGTGCCGGCGGGCGCGAACGGCACGTAGGCGGCGGTCGCGGGGTGGGCGTCGACGATGCGATCGCGGTCGAGCAGGACGTCGCGAATGACGAGCAGCTCGTCGGGTGCGCCGGCGGCGAGGTTGGTGCGCCCGAAGACGACGAGGTCGTAGGTGCCGCCGCGGCCCTGCCAGGTGATCTGGGTGAAGGCGCCGGCGCTGAGCTGCCGCTCGGTGGTCTGATCGAGCAGGAAACCCTCGAACGTGGCCGGCGTCTCGCTGGTGTCGAATTCGATCCCGATCGCGTGGGCGCCGGTGTCGTCGACGCGGGCCGCGCAGGTCGCGGTCAGCTCGGCGACGTCCTGCACGGTGCGGGAGAAGACCCGCACGACGGGGTTCACGGAGGGATCCGTGCACGCGACCGCGACGGCGTAGCGCTCGTGGGTGATCGCCAGCTCGTAGGCGCCCGTCCCCGAACCGGCCTGCACCTGCCAGGGGCAGGAGGGGTCATCACCGTCGCGTAGCGCGACCAGGCCGGCGTCCGCCGCGCGGACGTCGAGGAGCTGGCTGCGCTGCCGCGTGTGCAGCGCGACCGTTGTCGTATGGTCGCCTGGGCGGCACTGCGTCGGAGTGACGTCGTCGTCGCCACACGCCGCAAGCGTGAGGAGCGACAGGACCGCGACCAACGGAGACCAACCGCGTGAGCTCATCGCGGCGAGCATCGCAGACACGGATCGCGCGTACCAGCTCGGGTGCCTCGGTCCGTGACCCTCGTCTCGCCCGAGGGCGCGCCGACGGCGCGAGACGAAGACGCCCGACGAAGCCCTCCGACGGAGACGCGAGACGCGAGACGGAGACGCGAGACGGAGACGCGAGATGAAGATGCTCGACGGTGATGCCCGACGGTGATGCCCGACGAAAGACACCGACGGTGATGCCCGACGAAAGACGCCCGACGGTGATGCCAGACGGTGATGCCAGACGGTGATGCCAGACGGTGATGCCAGACGGTGATGCCAGACGGTGATGCCAGACGAAAGACGCCCGACGGGTCGAGCCGGGTATGCACGGGGCCTACTGTGCATGCTTCGTTCACCGCCGATCTGCCGGCGGGCCGGATTCGCCGCACGCGACGGAGGATCGCGGTTACGATGATCCGCGATGCGAGTTGCGATGCTCGGACTGGCGCTGTGCGCGTGCAGCTTCTCCCGGAGCGACTCCGTCGTCGACGCGCCGGGGACGACGGACGCCGTGGTCGTCGTGCCCGACGCCGGCGCGTGCGTCGAGGCCTCGGCCACCTGCCAGGCCGATGGCGTGACGCTGCGCTCGTGCGCCGGGCCGGGGGCCACGGCGAGCGACACGACGTGCGCGTGGGGCTGCGTCCCCAAGGAGACGCACGCGTGCGGTGCGGTGCACCCGACGGGCGGCGGCGCCCTCGACACCGACGTGGCCGAGGATCCGCGGCTCGACGTCGACGCCGTGATGGCGGGGACCGTCGACGGCGACAACGGCGCGATCTCGGGGCTGCGCGGCGCGGGAGGCGGCGTCGTCGACGGAATCGGCTACGAGCTGCGCACCAACTCGAGCGGTACGTTCGCGATCTTCCGGTTCAAGAGCCTGCGGGTGAGCGGGCTCACGAACCTCGGCGGCAGCGTCCCGATCATCTTCATCGCGAACGGGCCGATCGTCCTCGACGGGGTGCTCGATGCGCGCGGCGCACCCGTGTGCGGCGCCCGCAAGGGCGGCCCGGGCGGCTTCCAGGGCGGCGACAAGAAGCAAAGCGCCGCGGGGAGCGGCGGCGGCACCGGCGCGACCGCGAACCAGCAGGGCGGCGGCGGCGGCGGCAACGGCGGCACCGGCGGCCTCGGCGGTAACGGAGGCACCGGTGGTGCCGCGTTCGGCGACGCCGTCGTGTCGCTGCTCGTCGGGGGCGGTGGCGGCGGTGGCGGCGGCGGCGGCAACGGCGGCGTCGGCGGTGGTGGCGGCGGCGCGCTGCAGCTGATCTCGAACGTGTCGATCACCGTCAACGGTGCGGGCGGGATCAACGCCGGCGGCTGCGGCGGCGGCGGGAGCGGCGGCGGCGGCAACGACGCGGGCGGCGGCGGCGGCGGCGGCGGGACGATCGTCCTCGAGGCGCCGGAGATCACGATCGACGGCGGCACGCTCGCCGCGAACGGCGGCGGCGGCGGCGCCGACGACGGCGCCGCGGCGCGGGGCCAGCACGGCGGGCTCGGGATGGCGCGCGCGACCGGCGGCCCGGCCTCCACCGGCGGCAAGGGCGGCGACGGCGCGGCCGCCGCCGACTTCAACGGCCAGCCCGGCGAGGGGATGGCCGGCATCATCGGCGCCGGCGGCGGCGCCATCGGCTGGATCCGCCTCAACACGCGCACCGGCGTGGTCTCGCTCAAGAACGACGCGGTCATCTCGCCCGAGCTCGGCAGCGACCCGGCCACCGTGCGCACCACGGCCGCCCCCGCCGTCGTGAAGTGAAGTGAACTGACGGCCCGCTACGCGCGCGCGAGCCCGTCCGGCATCACCTCGTCCTCCGCGGGCCGGGTGTGCGCGAACTCCGGCCGCGCCGCGGCGCGCGCGAGCAGCGCCGCCAGCTTCGGATAGCCCACGAACAGCTCCGGCGCGCGCAGCGGGAAGTACCCGAGGACGCACGCGACCGTGACGTCGGGCTGCCGCATCTCCGCCCCGAGATACCAGCCGTCACCGGTCGCCGCCTCGAGCGCCGCGAGCCCGCTCGTCACCTGCGTCGTGCAGCGCTCGAGCCACGCGTCGTACCGCTTGTCGCTCGGCCGCAGCGTGCGCTCGTAGACGATCGCGCCCGCCTTGTCGAGGATCCCCGTCGCGAGCGCCATGATCTGCAGCGCCCGCCGGCGCTCCGCCCCACGCGGCGGTAGCAGCGCGCGCTCGGGGCCGACCTGCTCGTCGAGCCAGTCGAGGATCGCGGCGCTGTCGATCAGCACCTCGCCGCCGTCCAGCACGAGCGCCGGGATCCGGCCGAGCGGGTTGATCGCGCGGATCGCCTCCGCGTCGCCGAACACGCTCCGCGTGTCGCGGTCGAAGCGATAGCCGAGCATCTGCAACGACACGGCGACGCGCCGCACGTAGGGGCTGTCGTACTGGCCGACGAGGATCATGCGGCATCCTACTGGATCGGCCGCGCCGCTTACACGCCCGGTTCCTCGGCGTCGTGCGCGTGGTCGATCGCCGCGCGCAGCTTCGCGTCGAGCCCGTCGGGCCTCACGATCACCTTGCCGGAGTGCACGGCCGCGATCGCATCGCGCCCGACGACGAAGTCCCCTGCATTCTCGACGTACACGACGAGATCGCCGTGCTCCAGCACCCGGCGCACGGCGCCGAACTCCTCGCCGCCGTCCTGCACGAAGACCTGGTGACCGATCTCGATCTGGTTCGTCATGGCGCGCCCCCTGCGATCATGAAGCCGCCCCGCGCCCTGCGGTATCGGGCCGTTCCCTGAACGAGATGTGTGGAGTGCATTTCATGCCGCCGCGGTTGCCGTTCGCGCCGCGGCGATGGCGCCGGGCGAGGCACGGCCGCACGGTGAGCCATGCGCTGGCTGCTCCTGCCCCTGCTCGCCGCCTGCGGCCGCCCCGCCCCCGCACCGGCCACCCCCGACGCGCCGCCTCCGCCGACGACGCACCCGGTGCTGCTCGTCGCGAACAAGGCCGACGCGACGCTGTCGGTGCTCGAGCTCCCCGACGGCCGGGCGATCGCGACGCTGCCGACGGAGATCGGGCCGCACGAGATCGCGGTGTCGCCCGACGGCAAGCGCGTCGTCGTGACGAGCTACGGCGACCAGGTCACGTTCGGCCGCGCGCTCACCGTCGTCGACCTGCCCTCGCTGAGCGTCGCGAAGACGATCGACCTCGGGGAGTTCCGGCGGCCCCACGGCATCGCCTTTCTCCCCGACGGCAAGCGCGTCGTCGTCACGGCGGAGGTCAACGCCGCCGTGCTCGTCGTCGACGTCGACACCGGCGCCGTCTCCTCCATCTCGACGTCGCAGCAGGGCACGCACATGCTCGCGCTCGCACCCGACGGCACGCGCGCGTACACCGCGAACATCGGCAGCGGCACGCTCACGGCGATCGACCTCGTCGCGATGCGCGCGAGCGAGCCGGTCGCCGGCGTGCCGATGTCGGAGGCCATCGCGATCACGCCCGACGGCAAGGAGGTGTGGACCGCGAGCCTCCAGAACCACCGCATCGCGATCTTCGACGCGCCGATGCTGACCGCCGGCGCGACGCTCGCCGGCGCCGGCACGCCGATCCGGATCACGCCCACGCCCGACGGCACGTCGATGATCGTGTCGAACGCGTCGGCGAGCTCGATCCAGATCGTCGACGTGGCGACCCGCGCCATCGAGACGATCGCCACCCCTCCCCTCGCCGGCGCGTCCGCGGTGCCGGTCGGCTCGGTCGTCGCCTCGGATAGCAAGACCGCCTACGTCGCCCTCGTCGCCGAGGACCGCGTCGCCGTGATCGACCTCGCATCGCGGGCGATCGTCGGGCACCTCCCGACGGGCCGCGGTCCCGACGGCCTCGGCTACTCGACGGCGTTCGTTCCCCGGTAGCATCGGGCGGTGCGCACCTGGCTCGCGGGCCTCGGCGCGTGGTCGGCGCTCGCGCTGATCACCGCCGTGCAGAACTACGTGTTCCTCGACTGGGCCGGCCAGCCGATCGACGCGTGGACCGCGCTGTGGCGCGAGCTCGTGATGTTCGGCGGGTGGGCGCTGCTGACGCCGCCGATCGCGCTCGCCGCGCTGCGCATCCACCACCGCGCCGGGCTCGCGTACGCGCTGCACGCCCCGCTGATCGTCGCCGCGGCGTTCGCGCACGGCCTCATGATGATCGGCTCGCGCTACGTGCTCCCCGTCGACCGCGAGCTGCCGCCGTTCGGCGACCAGCTGCGCGCGATGATCGGCCGCACGTTCGTGCTCGACGTCGTGTTCTACGCCGCGATCGTGTTCGTCGCCCTCGCGGTGACGTGGGCGCGCGCCTACCGGCGGCTGTCGCGGGCGCGCGAGGAGGCGCTGCGCGCACAGCTGCAGCCGCACTTCCTGTTCAACGCGCTGCACGCGGTGTCGTCGCTGATCGACACCGAGCCGGCGGCGGCGCGCCGCGCGATCGTCCGCCTCTCGGACCTCCTGCGCGCCACGCTCGAGGTCGAGCGCGCGACCGTGACGCTCGCCGAGGAGCTCGCGCTGCTCGAGCTCTACCTCGACATCCAGCGCCTCCGGTTCCACGATCGCCTGACCGTGACGATCGACGTCCCCGCCGAGCTGCGCCGCGCCGAGGTCCCGCCGCTGTCGCTGCAGCCGCTCGTCGAGAATGCGATCCGCCACGGCATCGGCACGCGCCCCGAGCCGGGCACGATCGCGATCGCGGCGCGCCGGATCGGCGAGCGCGTCGCGATCTCGGTCGCCGACGACGGCGCCGGCCTCGCGGGCGCCCCGGCGGAGCGCGTCGGCCTCGGCACGACACGCGAGCGGCTCGCCGCGCTCGGCGGTACCCTCGCATTGTCGCCGCGCGACGGCGGCGGCACCGTCGCCACGATCGAGCTCCCGCACGGAGGCGCCGCGTGAGGGCGGCGATCGTCGACGACGAGCCGCTCGCGCGCGCCCTCCTCCGCCGCTTGCTCGTCGCGCGCGGCGTCGAGATCGTCGCCGAGGCCGGCGACGGCGACACCGCCGTGCGCGCCATCGCCGACGCGCGCCCCGACGTCGCGTTCCTCGACATCGAGCTGCCCGGCCGCGACGGCTTCGCGGTGCTCGCCGGGCTCGCGACACCGCCGGCCGTCGTGTTCGTGACGGCGCACCCGCGCTACGCCGTGCAGGCGTTCGAGGTCGCCGCCGTCGACTACCTGTGCAAGCCGTTCGACGACGAGCGCCTCGCCGTCGCCCTCGAGCGCGCCCGCAGGCGCCTCGCGGACCCCGGCGAGCTCCGGCGCGGCATCGCGGAGCTCGCGCGCACCGTTGGCGGGCGCCTGAGCGTGCGCGAGGCCGACGCGACGCGGCTCGTGCCGTTCGACCAGATCGAGTGCATCGAGGTCTCCGGCAAGTACGCCGACATCCACACGGTGCGCGGCTCGCACACGACGCGCGAACCGCTCGCCGCGATCGAGCAGCGGCTCGACGACCGCTTCCTGCGCATCCACCGCGCGACGATCGTCAACGTCGACCTCGTCGTCGCGGTGCGCCCGTACGCCGCCGGCGACCAGCAGCTGCAGCTCGCGAGCGGGCGCAGGGTGGTCACCGGGCGGCTCTACCGCGCGCACGTGATCGCGCGCCTCGGGCTGTGACGCGCGCGCGTCAGTCCGTGGTGGTGACCTCGACGAAGTTGACCTCGAGGCGCCCGTAGACGCCGTTGACCTCGTCGTCGGGGCCCGACGCGAAGTACAGCACGTCGCTGCTGCCGGCCTCCGTGTCGTCGCCGAACGTGATGCCCCACAGGCCGTCGATCACGACCGCGTTGTCGTTCGGATCGAGCACCTGCCCGACCTGACGCCCGGTGGTCGGCTCGATGAACGTCAGGCGTCCGTCGCCGAAGTTACCGACGAGCAGCGCGGCGGCGCCACCGGTGAACCCCGCCGGCGCCATCGCCATGCCCCACGGCGCGTTGAGCAGGCCGCCGGTGGTGAGGCGCTGCACGAAGCGGCCGCCCACGTCGAACACGTCGATGAGGCCCAGGCCGGCGCCGTGAAGCTCGTCGTCCCCGTTGGGCTCCTTCTGCGCGAACGTCACGAACACCTGGCCGTCGAACACCGCGACGTTGAACGGCGAGAAATCGGTCGGTACGGTCGTGTCGACGAACCCGGTGGTGGCCACGAAGTTGAAGGTCGTGTCGAACACGTCGACGCGGTGGTTGTGGAAATCCGTGACGAGGATCAGCGTGTTCCCCTGCCCGTCCGTCGCGATCGCGATGCCCTTGAAGACGGCGTTCTCGCCCGAGCGATCGACGACGACCTTCGCGGTCGCCGGCGCGGCGAGGCTGACGGCCCACACCTTGCCGGTCTCGCTGGCCACGAGGAAGTCCGCCGGCAGCGGGGTCATGTCCGGGCCGCACGGGACGAGGAAGCCCTGGGTCGTGTTGCGCGCGATGCCGGTGATCCCCGGCTCGAGCGTGATCGTGTCGTTGAGCGGCGCGGCGTTGCCGTCCGCGTCGAACACCGACAGCACACCGGTGCCGTTGTTGGCGATCCAGAACCCTCCCGGCCCCGTGGTGATGCCCCAGGCGTTCACGAGGTTGGCGTCCTGGTGCAGCGCCACGTCCGGCAGGTTCGACACGAGGTCGACGCGTGTGAACCCGGCGGCGACCTGCGTCGTGCCACCGCCGTCGTCGTCGTCGCCGATGTTCCGGTCGTCGAGGTCGTTGTTATCGCACCCACCGAGCACGAACGCGGTGAGCAACGCGAGCTTCAGAGTTTTCATGGTGTCTTCTCCTCTCGCGTGCTTCGCGGTGCACCGACGAGGCCACGGGCGCCGCCGACACGGCGCACGTCCCGCGCCGACGCCGCCGCCGGAGATGGCGCGCCGGTGCCGCGAGCCGGCTCACCGGCGATGCGGCGTTCGCTGCGGCCGGATCCCGATGCGGCGGCTCGTGCGCACGCCCGAGGAAGTCCGAGTCGGGCGTTCGACTCCTACGGACACGGATCGTCGAGCAGCCCCGGCGCGGGCACCACGGGGACGCCGTCGCGCAGGTAGGTCGCGAAGAAGCAGCCGTACTGGTGCTTCACCGCCTCGAGCTGCCGGTAGATGTAGTGCGCGTCGATGATGCCGTCGCCCTCGTACTGCACGACCACGCGCGTCCTCTTCTCGCCGCCGGGGCCCTCGTGGTTCGCCGTCGCCGGGTACGCGAGCACACCGCCGAGCCCGTCGACCGCGAGCGCCTGCTGCATCGAGGGCCACAGCTCGGCGCCCGCCTGCTGGTTGCCGTAGGCGAGCGCGGCCGCGTCGTATACATCGATCGGGAAGTACACGTCGTCCTTGCCGACGGGCTGGTAGATGTGGTGCACGGGCACACCGTCGAGCGGGCGCCGCGCGAGGCGCGCCATGTACGCCATCGGCTCCGAGATCTCCCAGCCGAGTGCCATCGTCTCGAGCGCCGGGTGCACGAACGCGAGCGCCGCGTCGTCGATGCCGAGCGCCGTCGCGAGCAGCGAGCGCGCGCCGGGGATCGTGGCCGTCTCGAGGATCATCAGGTTCCAGAACCCGCCGGCGCCCGTCGGGACGAGCGCGCCGAAGCGCGGCTCGAGCGCCCCGACCATGTTCGTGTACATGCCGCCCATCGACTGCCCGCCCGCGACGAGCTTGGCCGCGTCGAACCGGTGCACGCCGCCCGCCGGCGCCGGGATCCCGCACGCGGCCACGACGGCCTGCGGGATCTCGAGCGCGACGAGCGCGTCCGTGAACAGGCGCTGCTCGATCACGCCCTGCTGGAACGTGAACGGAAACGCGGCGAGGTTGTTGATGTTGAGGTACGCGTAGTCGGTCGCGCCGGGGAGGCGCTCGGGGTTGACCGGCAGCGCCGCCGACGCCGCCGCGATCCCGTGGCGCGCGACGACGAAGCCCGGCCCCTTGCCGAGCTCGGGCACGTCGTCGGGCGTCGGCGAGTAGCCGAGGTCGACGATGCCCGTCGAGAGCCCGCCCGAGCCGTGGAAGAACTGGTAGAGCGGCCAGCCGCTCGCCGGCATCGCGGCCTTCGGCAGCGTGATCGTGACGGGCACGCGCAGGTCGCCCTGCCGCATCGGCACGTCGTTGCCGTCGAGCACGAACCGGCCCTCGGCGTCGAACGGCGGCGTCCCCTTCTGGAACTGCGGCAGCGTGATCGCGCCGGAGAGGTGGCAGAAGCCGTCGAGCGTGGCGCCGCCGACGAGCTGCAGGTCCTGGATCGCCGGCGAGAACGCGGCGCGGATCGCCTCGGAGCGATCGCGCAGGCGCGCGACCTCGTCGCCGGTGGTGAACACGGTCGCGACGAGCGCGTCGTCGATGCCCGCCGCGTCGAGCGCCGGCCACAGCGGCGCGTAGGCGGCGACCGCGGCCTGGTCGCCGCGCCCGTCGCGCAGCGCGGTGAACGCGGCCGGCGCCGCGAACCCGGGCGCGAAGCTCTCGCGGAGCACGACCGCGTACGTCGTGTTCGCGCGCAGCACGATGCCGGGGCGCGGCGCGAGCGCGACGACGTTCGACGTGACGTAGCTGTCCTCGGCGAGCGTCGACGCCACGAGCGGATAGCGCGTCCCCTTCTCGGGCGACGACGGATCGATGTCGACGAGCAGCGCCGGTGCCCCGGCGGCGCCGGCGAGCACGTCCGCGAGCGCGCGCGGCGGCACCGGCGCCGTGAAGCGGAAGTACGCGACCGGCATCGTCGGCCAGCCGCGCCGCTCGGCGACGACCGACACGAGGCCGCGCAGCAGCGGCACGTCGCGCGGGTTCGGGAACCCGGTCATGTCGGGCGCCCCCGTCGCGTCGAGGCGGAGGTCCGACGGGAACGGAAAGTCCCAGTACGTCGCCGGCTCGTCGTGCGCCGCGGCGAAGAACACCGTGTCGGCCGCGTCGTCGCCGCACGCCGTCGCGATCGCGAGGAGCCCGAGCACCCAGGTGCGCGTCATCGACGCAGTATAGGGCCGTCGGCGACGTGATCACCACGCCCGCGTGGCGCCCGAGCTTCCCAACGGAGTGCTGTGCGGCCGCGATCACCCTCGGCGACGCACGTTGCCGCCGTTGTCGGTGCCGTCGAGCTCCTTGCGGAACAGCTCGGTCACCCCGGGCCTTGGGGGCTGCTACTGTCCCGCCGTGCTCTCGACGATCGTCGACCGCGGCCTCGTACCCGAGCCGCTGCTGCGCGCCGGTATCCGGGCCGTGTGCGCGCAGCGCCTCCGCGAGCAGCGCGGCACCGTCGAGGACGAGCAGCGCCGGCACGCCGCCCTCGTCGCGGAGCTGCGCGCGAGCCCGATCGCGGTCGCGACCGACGCCGCGAACGCGCAGCACTACGAGGTCCCGGCCGCGTTCTTCGACGCCGTCCTCGGCCCGCACCGCAAGTACTCGTGCTGCTACTTCCCGCCGGGCACGAGTTCGCTCGCCGGCGCCGAGGACGCGATGCTCGCGCTCACGGCCGAACGCGCCGGCCTCGCCGACGGCCAGGACGTGCTCGACCTCGGCTGCGGCTGGGGCGCGTTCTCGCTGTGGGCCGCCGCGCGCTACCCGCGCAGCCGCATCCTCGCGGTGTCGAACTCGCACGCGCAGCGCGCGTCGATCGAGGCCACCGCCGCCGCGCGCGGCCTCGCGAACCTGACCGTCCGGACGGCGGACGTCCGCACGCTCGAGCTCCCCGCGCGCGGCTTCGACCGCGTCGTCAGCGTCGAGATGTTCGAGCACCTGCGCAACTACGAGCAGCTGCTCGCGCGCATCGCGGCGTGGCTGCGCCCCAACGGCGCGCTGTTCGTCCACGTGTTCGCGCACCGCCGCCACGCCTACCGCTTCGACGACGCCGGCCCCACCGACTGGATGGCGCGCGAGTTCTTCACCGGCGGCATCATGCCGTCGGCGCAGCTGCTCCATCACTTCCAGCGCGACCTGCGCATCGCCGACGAGTGGCACGTCGCCGGCACGCACTACGCGCGCACCGCCGAGGCGTGGCACGCGAACCTGGTCGCGCGCCGCGCCGGCGTCGAGCGCATCTTCGCCGCCGCCTACGGCCCCGCCGAGGCGCGCCTCCGCTACCGGCGCTGGCGCGTGTTCTTCCTCGCGTGCGCGGAGCTGTTCGGCTACCGCGACGGCCGCGAGTGGATCGTCGCCCACTACCGGTTCGTCGCGTAGCGGCGGATCACTTCACGAGCGTCGTCACGCTGACCGGCAGGCTCACCGGCCGGCTCACCGGCACCGACACGCGCGAGCGCTGCGACGTGCAGTCGGAGCACACGAAGCCCGAGGCCGGCCGGTCGGGCAGCGCCTGCCCGCCGACGACGGCGTCGAGCTGGAGTCCCTGGAGCGGCTGGAGCGTTTCACGGTTGAGGACGAGCTTGCGATTCGGCTTGGTGGTCATGGTCATCTCCCCTTGCCCTCGGGGAGAGCACGCGCCGCGCCAGCCCTAACCGCGCGAACACCTTCACCGCGCCTCGCGCGCCCCGGCGACCGCGGTGTGCAGCCTGTTGCCCTAGCTGAACGCGCGCTCGTGGAACGCCTTCGCACTCGCGGGGCGGTCCTCGGGGCTCTTCGCGAGCGCCGCCAGGATCGCGCCCTCGAGCTTCTCCGGGATGTCCTTGCGGAGCACCCGCGGCGCCGGCGGCGTCTCCGACAGGTGCGCGAAGCCGATCGCGATCGGGTTGTCGCCGGTGAACGGCGGCCGCCCGCACACGAGGTGGTAGGCGAGCGCGCCGAGCGCGTAGACGTCGCTGCGCGCGTCGATGCCCTTGCCGCGCACCTGCTCGGGCGCCATGTAGTGCGGCGACCCGAGGATCGCGCCCGTCGCCGTCAGGCCCTCGGCCATCGCCGTCGTCGCGAGCCCGAAGTCGATGATCTTGATCGCGCCGCGCTCGCCGACGAGCACGTTGCTCGGCTTGAGATCGCGGTGGATCACGCCGGCGACGTGCGCCGCCTCGAGCCCCGTCGAGATCTGGCCGAGCATGTCCTGCGCGTCCTTGAGCGGCACCACGCCGCGCTGCGCGATGACCTCCGCGAGCGTGCGCCCGGCGAAGTACTCCATCGACAGATACAGGAGCCCCGGGCGCGCCTCGCCGAGGTCGTGGATGCGGATCACGTTCGGCGAGCTGACCTTGCGCGCCGCCGCCGCCTCGCGCCGGAAGCGCGCGACCATCGACGCCTCGTCGGCGGCAAACGCGCTCGAGATGACCTTCAGCGCGACCAGCTCGCCGAGCACCTCGTCGTCCGCCAGGTACACCGCGCCCATGCCGCCCTTGCCGAGCAGCCGCTGCACCCGGTAGCGCTGCGCGATCACCTGCCCCGCCTCGAGCGTCGTCGTCAGCGGCTTCACCGCGCCCACCGCCGGCCCCGTCGTCGTGCGGTCGAGCGCCGCCGCGTTCGCGCCCGTGCTCGCCGCGACCGTCGGCGCACTCGCCGCCTCGGCCGGCGCCGGCGCCGGCGCCTTCACGGGCAGCTCGATCAGCGAGCGCTGCTCGTCGATGACCTTCGCGAGCTTCTGGTTGAGCTCGAAGTCGACGCTGCACACGATCGACTCGAGGTTCTCCACCCGCTCGCGCAGCAGCTTGTTCTCCTCGCCGAGCCGCCGCGTCTCCTCGGCGTCACCGCCCCCGCCGCGCGTGCGCTCCTCGAGCTCGAGGCGCTTCCTGCGCTCCTCGTAGCGATACTTCAGCGCCGCGAGCGGCACCGAGAATGCACCGAGGACGGCCACCAACCCGACGATGTCCATGACCTAGTACGCGTCGACCGGAGGGCAGCTGCACACCAGGTTGCGATCGCCGTACGCGTTGTCGACGCGCGCCACCGACGGCCAGTACTTGTGCACGCGCAGCCACGGCGCCGCCGCCGGGTACACCGCGTCCTCGCGCGAGTACGGGTGGTTCCACTCGGCCGCCGCGATCGCCGCCGCCGTGTGCGGTGCGTTCTTCAGCGGGTTGTTCGCGCGGTCCATCGCGCCCTTCTCGATCGCCGCGATCTCACCGCGGATCGCGATCATCGCGTCGCAGAACCGGTCGAGCTCGGCCTTGCTCTCGCTCTCCGTCGGCTCGGGCATCAGCGTGCCCGGCACCGGGAACGACATCGTCGGCGCGTGGAAGCCGTAGTCCATGAGCCGCTTCGCGACGTCCTCGGCCTCGACGCCCGCCGACTTCTTGAACTGCCGGCAGTCGAGGATCAGCTCGTGCGCCACGCGCCCGTTGCGCCCGGTGTACAGCACCGGGTAGTGCGCGCCGAGCCGGTGCGCGAGGTAGTTCGCGTTCAGGATCGCGACCTCGGTCGCGCGCCGCAGCCCGGCCTCGCCCATCATCGCGATGTACGCGAACGAGATCGGCAGGATCGACGCCGAGCTCCACGGCGCCGCCGACACCGCACCCACCGGCTGGCTGCCGACGGGCGCGAGCGGGTGCCCCGGCAGGTACGCCGCGAGGTGCTTCGCGACCGCGATCGGCCCCATGCCCGGGCCACCGCCGCCGTGCGGGATGCAGAACGTCTTGTGCAGGTTCAGGTGGCACACGTCGGCGCCGATCGCGCCCGGCCGCGTCAGCCCGACCTGCGCGTTCATGTTCGCGCCGTCCATGTAGACCTGGCCGCCATGCCTGTGGACGACCTCGCAAAGGTCGACGATGCCCTCCTCGAACACGCCGTGCGTCGACGGGTACGTCACCATGATCGCGCCGAGCTGCGCCGCGTGCTTCTCCGCCTTCGCGCGCAGGTCCGCCATGTCGATCGTGCCGTCGGGCGCCGTCGCCACGACGACGACCTGCATGCCGGCGAGCACCGCCGACGCCGGGTTCGTGCCGTGCGCGCTCTGCGGGATCAGGCACACCGTGCGGTGCCCCTCGCCGCGCGCGCGGTGGTACGCGCGGATCGCGAGCAGGCCCGCGTACTCGCCCTGCGCGCCGGAGTTCGGCTGCAGCGACACGGCCGCGAGGCCCGTGATCTCCGCGAGCCACGCCTCGAGCTGCTCGAACAGTGCCTTGTAGCCGCCCCACTGCTCCGCCGGCGCGAACGGGTGCACGCGCCCGAACTCGGGCCACGTCACCGGGATCATCTCCGTCGTCGCGTTGAGCTTCATCGTGCACGAGCCGAGCGGGATCATCGACGTCGTGAGCGACAGGTCCTTCGCCTGCAGCCGGTTCACGTAGCGCAGGAGCTCGTGCTCCGCGTGGTAGCGCTGGAACGTCGGGTGCGTGAGGAACGCGCTCGTGCGCGCGAGGCCCTCCGGCAGCGCCGTCTGCGGCGTCGCCGCGATCAGCTCGCCGAGGTCGAACGGCAGCTCGTCGCCGGTGGCGAACGCCTCGAGCAGCGCGTGCACGTCGGAGAAGCCCGTGGTCTCGTCGCACGCGATGCCGACGCCGTCAGCGTAGCGGCGCAGGTTGATGCCGCGGTCGAGCGCGCGCGCGAGCACCTCGGCCTGGCGGTGCGCATCGAGGTCGACGCGCAGCGTGTCGAAGTACGTGTTCGCGCGCGCCGGGTGCCCGAGCTTCGCGAGGCCCGCCGCGACGACCGTCGCCCAGCCGCGCGCCCGCCGCGCGATGCGCGCCAGCCCGTCGGGGCCGTGGTAGACGGCGTACATCGACGCCATCACGGCGAGCAGCACCTGCGCCGTGCAGATGTTCGACGTCGCCTTCTCGCGCCGGATGTGCTGCTCGCGCGTCTGCAGCGCGAGGCGGTACGCGACGCGGCCCTTCGCGTCCTTCGACACGCCGATGATGCGCCCCGGGATCTGGCGGCGCATCTCGTCGCGGCACGACAGGAACGCGGCGTGCGGGCCGCCGAAGCCCATCGGCACGCCGAAGCGCTGCGCCGTACCGATCGCGATGTCGGCGCCGAGCTCGCCCGGCGGCACGAGCAGCGTGAGCGCGAGCGGATCGCACGCCATCACCACGAACGCACCCGCCGCCTTCGCCTGCGCGATCAGCGCGCGCGGATCGTCGACGCGGCCGTCCGTCGTCGGATACGACAGCAGGATGCCGGCGACGTCGGGCCCGGAGGCGAGGAGGCCCGCGGCGATCGCCGCGCCGTCGCCGACCTGGAGCGCGAACCCGAGCGGCTCGGCGCGCGTCGCGCACACGGCGATCGTCTGCGGGTGCGTGTCGGCGTGCACCCAGAACGTCTTGCGCTTGTGCTCGTGCTGCCCGACGCACATGTGCATCGCCTCGGCGGCGGCCGTCGCCTCGTCGAGCAGCGACGCGTTCGCCATCGGCAGCGCCGTCAGGTCCTCGACCATCGTCTGGAAGTTGACGAGCGCCTCGAGGCGGCCCTGCGAGATCTCCGCCTGGTACGGCGTGTACTGCGTGTACCAGCCCGGGTTCTCGAGGACGTTGCGCAGGATCACCGCCGGCGTGATCGTGTCGTGGTAGCCCTGCCCGATGAACGAGCGCAGGACGTGGTTGTCGGCGGCGAGGTTGCGCAGCTCCTCGATCAGCTCGTGCTCGCCCAGCGGCTCGCCGAGCGCGAGCGGTGCCGCGAGCCGGATGTTCTGCGGCACGACCGCGTCCGCGAGCTCGGCGAGCGAGCGGTAGCCGAGCGCGGCGAGCATCTCGGCGATCTCGGCATCTCCCGGCCCGATGTGGCGACGCGCGAACGTATCCGAAGGAGCGAGGAGGTCGTCTCCTGGCGAGGTGGACTGCACCGGCGCGTTGTACCGCGAAGCCCGCGCAAAGACACGCGATGCTACGCGCGGAACATGAGCAGGTAGCGCTCGGGAAAGTCACCGAGCTCCATCGCGGTGCCGCATTCGGGGCACGACATGTTCGGCGCCTGCATGCGCGCGAGCCCGGCGGCGTGCTCGACGGCGTCGACCACCGGCGCGGCCTCGGCCCCGCAGCTGTTGCAGACGTACTGCGCGTGGAACGACAGCACCCGCACGCTCGTGTGGAGCTCGGGGATCAGGTTCATCTGCTTCATCAGCACGTCGGAGACGCGCTCGAGCGTGACGAGGCCGCGGTCGCGCAGCACGCGCACGAGGCGGATCCACTCGCGCATCCCGACCGAGTTCACGAACGCGACGCCGCTCGTGTCGATCACGACGTCGCCCGCCGGGATCGCCGCGACCAGCTCGCCGAGCGGGCTTGCGTCGTCGATGCGCCCCGCGAGCGTGACGCGCGCGCCGCCCGGGACCGGTTCGAGGCCGACGTCGAGACGCCCCAGCCGCTGCACACTCATGGCGCACTCCCTGTGAACGCGTGGAACGACGCCGAGCGCCCGAGGTCCGTCGGCTTGTAGCGCACGTCGAGCAGCGTGATCATCTCCGTGCGCGCGCCCGGCGCGACGCCGATGACGAGCTGGTTGCAGCACGCGTACGCGAGCGGCAGCCCCATGCCGCCCTCCGACGACGCCGGGTGCTGCTTCGCGCCGCTCGCGAGCCGCGCACCGACCGTCGACGCGTCGAGCGAGCCCCAGCGGTCGGTGACCTCGATCGCGAGGTAGCGCGCATCCGTCGCCCACCGCACCGTCACGACGTCGCGCTCCGCGAGCGCCCGCTGCGCCTCGCGCGGCTCCGCGGTGCGGAAGCGCACGCCGTCGCCGTCGACGGGCGCCGCGTACAGCGCGTTCGCGATCAGCTCGTCGGCGATCACGCTGACGAGCGACCCGACGCGATCCGGCAGCCCGACCGCCACGACGTCGCGCGCGAGCGCGTTCACGGCCGCGTCGCGGTCGCGCGTGTCCTCGAGCGTGTAGCTGCGCACCTCCGCGCCCCACGTCATGTACTTCTCGAGGCCGAACGGCTGCCCGCGGATCAGCTTCTGCACCGTCGCCAGCAGCTCCTCGGCGAGGATCGGCATCGGGTGCGCGACGACGTGCGTCCACCCGTGCGTGAGCAGCGCGTCGACGCACGCCGGCTCGGCGGGCCCGACACCCTCCCCGGGCACCGCGATCCACGCGCGCGCCGGGATCCGGGTCAGCTGCGGGCGCGCCTGCGCGAGCGCGGCGTCGACGACCACGATCGTGCCGGCGTCGATGCACGCCTCGAGCGCGTCGAGGTCCTGCGCGACCTCGACCGGGCACAGCGTGGCGCCGACGAGCCGCTGCAACGCGCGCTGCGCCTTGCGTTCGGGATGCGCGACGACCAGCTTCCCGGGCGGAGCCGTGGACGGCTGCACGGGAGCATTCTATCGCGACTGGCGTCAGTAGATGACGCCGAGCGTGGCCGATCCGCCGAACGACTGGTCCGCGGCGCCGCCGACGTCGCGGTCGGTCGGGTCGTTGTCGCGGTTGTTCGCGAGGTCGCCGCCGTTGCCGACGAACGTGAAGCCGATGCGGGTGAACTCACCCTGGAGGCGCATCCCCACGCGGCTGGTGAGGATGATGTCGAGGCCCGCCGCGCCGCTGATGCCGACGATCTTCGCGCGGCCGTACGAGTCCGCGCGCTGGATCGGGCCGGCGTTCGTGACGAGCATGCCCTCGCCGCCCGCCGTCAGCGCCACCATCTTCGCGAGCGGCACGCGGAACCCGAGCTGCGGGGCGAAGAACTGGTAGTCGGTGTCGGGGAGGTCGAGGCTGTTCGGGTTCATGAGCGCGCCGCGGTTCTGGACGATGAACGTGCGCTTGCCGAAGCCAAAGCCGAAGTTGATCGCCGGCGACGTCGGTGTCTTGCCGAGCAGCAGGCGGTACTTCGCGGCGACTCCGAGGTGCTGCTGGTTCACCGGCAGGCGGATCGCCTCGGCCGACGAGCCGACGTTGAACCCGACCGTCTTGTCGTACTGCACCGCGAGCCCCAGGCCCGCGGCCGCGCCGAACGGGTTCGACAGCGCGAGCGGGTAGACCTCGAGGTCGAGGCGCAGGCCCGGCACCGGCGACGGGTTGAACGCCTTCGGGCGCTGATCCGCCGGCAGGTTCGACGTGAACGCGAGCGAGCGCTTCGCGAACGACCCGCCCGCGTCGAGGCGCAGCGCCGCGCGGTTCGCCGTGCGCTTGCGGTCCATCGGCGTGCCGCCGTTGTTGAAGCCGCCGCGCACCGAGGTGCCCTCGTCATCGTCGCCTCCGGCGGCGACCTTCTTGCTGCGCGCGGGCGTCGCCTCCTCGTCGTCGCCACCGCCCTCGTCGTCGTCGTCGCCCTTCTTCTTCTTCGCGACGACCTCCTCGTCGTCATCGCCGCCCTTCTTCTTCTTCTTCGCCACGGCCTCGTCGTCGCCGCCCTTCTTCTTCTTGGCCGGTGCGACCTCCTCGTCGTCATCACCGCCCTTCTTCTTCTTCGCCACGGCCTCCTCCCCGCCCTTCTTCTTCTTGGCCGGCGCGACCTCCTCGTCGTCATCGCCGCCCTTCTTCTTCTTCGCCACGGCCTCCTCCCCGCCCTTCTTCTTCTTGGCCGGGGCGACCTCCTCGTCGTCGTCGCCGCCCTTCTTCTTCTTCTTCGCCACGACCTCCTCGTCGCCGCCCTTCTTCTTCTTGGCCGGGGCGACCTCCTCGTCGTCGTCGCCGCCCTTCTTCTTCTTCTTCGCCACGGCCTCGTCGTCCCCGCCCTTCTTCTTCTTCTTCGCGACCGGCTCCTCGTCGTCCTCGGCGGCCGCCGCCTTCGCGCTCGAGATCTTCGCGACCATCTTGTCGTGGAGGAGGCGCTTGAACTTCGGGGACTTCGCGTTCGAGAACGTCACGGAGAAGCCCTTCGTCTTCTTGCCGCCGACGAACAGGACGAACTTCAGCTTCTTGCCGTCGTCGCCCTTCTCGAGCCTGCCGTGGATGATCGCGTCGGCGTTGAGGCTCGACGCGATCTTCTTCGCGTCCGCCTCGGTGAGCTCCGACAGGTCCTCGATCTTGTTGACGGCCTTGTTGACGTCCTTGCGCGGGATGACGACGAGGTCGTTGCCCTCGAGCGCCTCGCTGACCGCCTCGCGGACGTCCTGGTCCTTGTTGTCGCCGTCGATCGGCGTCAACGCGACCTTCGGCGCCGCCTCCGCCTCGAGCGGGCGTCCGATCGCGAACGCGACCACCAACAGGGCCAGATAGCTCGAGCGCTTCATGCAGTTCTCCGCGTCGGTTGGACCGGTCTCCGGCAAGACCCGTCCGAGATACGAGTATACACGAGGGTGCCGGACTGCTACCCCGACGTGATGAACGCGGGTTTGCCGCGGTCGGTCACACGGCGCTTGCCAAGCGCATCAAGGCGTGGCCAGCTGGTCGCGCCATGGACCCCGTCGACCGCCATAACCTCCGGATCACCGGCCGCCACCGGGCGGTGACCGGATCGCACGTCACCGTCGAGAACGATGTGCTCGTCATCGTCACGCAGGCGTACGGTCCACGCGGCGACAACCTCGTCGGGATCTCGGGAGTCGAGTTCGACGGTCACGCGGCGGTCACGCTCGGCGTCCGCGCCGGCGACCGGCAGGGCCTCGTGCACCTCTCGCCGGTCCACGGCGACGGCCGCAAGTCCAAGCCCTTCGACATCCCGAACGGCACGCGCTGCGAGCTGTTCTGCCCGGTCTCGAACCAGCCGCTCGACCTCGTCGGCGAGGTCGAGGACGAGTCGGGCGCCCGCTACTACGCGATCTATCTCACACCGCAGCTGTCACGCGGCTCGATGGTCATGATCTCCGACGTCTGGGGTCACTACCACTCGCGCATCATCGACGACTTCGAGCTGATCTCCGCCTGGGCCGCGCGCCAGGGCGAGTGATCAGCGCTTCTTCCGCCGGAACGCCGCCGCGAACAGGGCGCGCAGCCCTCCGGTCTTCGCGAGCTCGCCGCTCGCCGCCGCCGGATCCACCGGCGCGGCGGCCTCGATCGCGTGCGGCCCCGAGCCCAGCGCCTCGGGCCGGTCATCCGAGAGCGCGCGCTCGATCTCGCCCATCGACGCCGGCCGCGCCGCCGGGTCCTTCGCGAGCATGCGGGCCACGAGCGCCGCGAGCTTGGGATCGACGCCGGGCACGACGGCCGTGAGGTCGGCCGGCACCTCGTTGCAGTGCTTGCCGACGAGCTCGCGCAGCGTGCCGAGGAACGGCGGCTTGCCCGTCAGCATCTCGAACACGATGCAGCCGAGCGCGTAGATGTCGCTGCGGTGGTCGATGTCGCCCGTCGACCGGCACTGCTCCGGGGACATGTACGCGGGCGTGCCGAACACCGTCGCGGCGCGCGTCCGCACGCTCGCGGACTGCGTCGGCTTCGCGAGGCCGAAGTCGAGGATCTTCGCACGCTCACGCGGGACTGCACGGTCAAGCGCCGCCGCGGCCGGATCGGGGACGATGAAGATGTTCTCCGGCTTGAGGTCGCGGTGGATCACGCCGGCGCGGTGCGCGGCGTCGAGTGCCGACGCGACCTGGCGCGCGATCTCGCGGGCCGGCGCCGACGGCAGCGCCCCGCGCCCGATGCGCGTCTGCAGCGACTCGCCGTCGAGCAGCTCCATCGCGATGTACGCCGTCCCGTTCGCGGTGAGCTCGCCGACGTCGAACACGGTCACGATGCCCGGGTGCGCGATGCACGCCGCCGCGTGCGCCTCCTGCAGGAAGCGCTGCCGGATCTCCGGGATCGCGGCCTGATCGGGGTGCAGGATCTTGATCGCGAGCCGGCGCCCGAGGCGCGTGTCGCGCGCGGCGAACACGCGGCCGAACGCGCCGCTGCCGAGGTGCTTGTCGAGCTCGTAGCGATCGAAGCGCGCGCCCGGCCCGATGCGGACCGCGCCCGACGACGTCGGCGCGCGCGGGCGCGGCGTCACGCCGGGCTGCGTGCGATCGACGTCGGGCGGCAGCGTCGCCGCTTCCGGAGGCAGCGTCGCGGCGTCCTCCGTCTCCGGCGGCAACGTCGCGTTGGGATCGACGAGGTCGAGGCGCGTGTGCTCCGCGCGCGCGTCCTCGCGCAGCTGGGTCACCGCCTCGTCGCTGTACGTCGTCAACGCGTCGGCGTCAGGACGGAGTCGGAAGCGATCCACGTCTCACCATCGTTGCACGGCACGTGCCCCGACCGCGAGCAATCGATGCACGGCGTTGGGGAAGCGAGCGCCTCGGGTGTGTTGACCCGACGACGACAGGACCCGGTCGAGAATCCTCATCAGCTTCCCATCGCGGGCGTGTGGTCACAGGTCGTACAGGAGGAAGTACGCGCGCAGGTTCGCGTTCGCGAGCGGCTTCTTGATGCGCGGCCGCCCGACGACCGGGCCGAACGCCTCCTCGAACAGCGGCGTCCCGACGAGGAACGCCGCGCGCCAGCCGCGGAAGCGCCGGCACGCGGTCGCCAGCGATCGGTACGTGTCGACGAGCGCGTCCGGATCGTCCGCCGCGAGGCGCTCGCCGTACGGCGGGTTCGCGAGCAGGAGTCCCGTCTCGGCGGTCCGACCGCGCTCGCGCGCGATGTCCGCGATCGTCTCGGGGCGCAGGTGGGCCGCGTCGGCGCGCTGCCACGTGATCTCGGCGCCGATCCCGGCCGCGCGCGCGTTGTCGCGGGCGGCGGACAGCGCGTCGAGATCGACGTCGCAGCCGACGACGAGCGGCGCGGCGTCCGGGAACAGCGGCGGCGCCTCGGCGCGCTGGAGGCCGAGCGCGGCGAGCGCAGGCGCCGGCCGCGGCGCGGCGCGGGCCGCGAGCACGGCCTCGATCGCGATCGTCCCCGCGCCGCACATCGGATCGACGAGCACGTCGCGGCGCGGATCGAAGCGCGCGAGCATGAGCAGCACGGCCGCGAGGTGCTCGCGCAGCGGCGCCTCGCCCGCCTCGCGCCGCCAGCCGCGCTGCGACAGCGAGCCGCCGCCGAGGTCGATCGACACCACCAGCTCGCCGCGGTCGTCGAGCCGCGCGACCCAGCGCGTGGCCGGCCGGTTCGGGTCGACGTGCAGCTGGGTGCCGCGCCGGCGCGCCCCGTCGACGAGCGCGTTCTTGACCGTGCCGACGATCTGCCGCTCGCCGGCGGCGAACGCCTCGACCCGGCGGACCTCGACGGAGATCCCGTCGCCGTCGCGGAACAGCCGGCGCGCGTCGGTCGCGACGTCGGCCGCGAGCTCGTCGTACAGCGGCTCGAGCCGCTCCGCGCGCGACCGGTACACGTCCCACACGACGCGCGTCGGCGTGCGCAGGTACGTCGTCGCGGCCCACGCGAGGTCGCGGTCGAACGGCAGGACGAGCTGGCCGAGCCCCTCCTTGCGCGGCGCCGGCGGGCGCACGTGCAGCGCGCGCCGCGCGACGCGGATCAGCTCCGCCTCCATGACGACGTTCGTCTGCGTCGACCCGACGATGCGCAGCTCGTCGGCGATCACGCGGGTCCGTTCAGCGTGGCGAGCAGCCCCGCGTCGGCGAAGAACTTCCTGGCCAGGTAGAGCCCGCGCGCGGTGGTGCCGGCCGGTCCCTTCGGGCGGTCGTGCAGGTACTTGCGCGCGAGGCGTGCCACGTCGGCGTCCCAGTCGAGCAGGTACCACGAGACGAGCGTGGCGTCGCCCCCGGGCAGGTCACAGCGCGCGAGCCACAGCGTGCGCTGCAGCTTCGCGAGCACGGGCTCGCCCGCCATGCCGATCGCCGGGTCCTCGACGACGCGCCACGCCCCGCCCTCGCCCTCGCGCGCGATGGGCAGCGTCTTCAGCTCGACGTCCCCGCGCCAGTCCGGCTCGGTCTCGGTGCCCGTCGCGATGCCGAGCAGCGCCTCGGCGCGCAGGCCCCACGCACCCTTGTCGCGCCCGCGCCGACCGAGCCGCACGCCGAGCGCGCGGTCCGCGGCGGCGAGCAGCTCGTCGAGGGAGTCCGGCTCCTCGCAGGGCGCCTCGGCCGCCACCGCCGGCGGGACCTCGCGCGGCCACACGGGGCTCGGCGGGTACGCACCGCGCGGCTCCCCCTGCACGACGAGGTGCCCGCCGAGCAGCACCGGGCGCGGCTGGACGCGCGGGGGCACCTCGTGGCCCCCGCGCTCGAGCGCCGCCCCGGTGTCCCACAGCGCCGCGCGCAGCTCCGGCGACCGGCCCGGCGCCGCCACGCGCAGCTCCTCGGCGAGCGCCCCGAGCTCCTCGCGCGACAGCGCGTTCAGGAACCCGCACAGGTCGTCCTCCCACCGCCCCGCGACCGCGGCGCGCGCCTCGTCGACGTCCGCGTCGCGCCGGCGGAGCTTGCGCGCCAGCCGCCGCGCGGCATCTCCGGAGAGACGCGCGACCAGGTACGCGACGGCGTTCACGGCGAACACCGTAAACGAGATCTCCGGTGGTGGTGTAGCGTCGGTGGCGTGCGGATCTCGGTGATCGCGGCGGCGGCGCTGATCGCCTGTGCTCCGGCCGTCGACGGTCCGGCCGAGCGACAGCGGGCGCGCGACGTCGAGGACGGTGCTCGCCTGCGCGCGCAGGTCGCGGCCCTCCCCGGCGTCGACCGCGTCGAGGTGATCCTGGCGCGGCCCGCCCGCGATCCGCTGGCACCTCCGCACCTCGCGGCGCCGCGGCACGTGGTCTCGGTCGTGGCGATCGTCGACGATCGCGCGGATCGCGACGCCGTCGCGAGCTCGACCGCGAAGCTCGCGCGCTCGCTCGCACCCGCGGCCGAGCCGACGATCGTCGTCGAGGTCGGTGCGATCCGGCCCGAGCTCGCCCGCGTCGGGCCGTTCGAGGTCGCGGCGTCCTCGCGGCGCGCGCTCCAGGGGACGCTGGTCGCGCTGCTCGCCCTCGTCGTCGGCGCCGCGGGGCTCGTCGTCTTCCGGCGCCGTCAGCGCCGCGGGAACAGGGCCCAGTAGTCGAGCTCGAGCACGAGCCGCGGCTCCTTGGTGCCCGACAGGAGGGGCCTCACGTTCGCGAGCTCGGCGGCGCTCAGGTTCTTGGCCACCGACATGCGCAGCCGCAGCGCGCCGACGTCGCTGCGCCCCGGCAGCTCGGCGCGCTCGACGACCTCGGTGAACGCGCGCAGCGTGTCGCCGGCGAACGTCGGCCCGACGTGCGAGCCGCCGTTCCACGCGGCGATGCGCAGCTGCGTGTCGAGCCCGTTGCGCGCGAGCGCGAGCGCGACGCTGATGACGTGGCCGCCGTAGACGATGCGCTTGCCGAACCGGCTGTGCTCGGCGCTCTGCGCGTCGAAGTGGACCTGCGCCGTGTTGTGGTAGAGGCGCGTCGCCTGGACGTGGTCCGCCTCCTCGATCGTCATCGCATCCGTGTGATCGAGGCGCTCGCCCTCCTCGTAGTCATCCCAGCGCGCCGTCGAGCCGAACGCCCACGCGAGGTCCGGGAAGCGCTGCAGGTTGAGCGCGTCGGGCACGGGGAGACGGTCGGCCGACACGACCGGCGGCACCTGCGGGACGCTGTGCGCACCCGTCGGCACCGTCTTGTCGCGCTTGGGCACCATCACCCAGCGGAGGAACGTCAGGACTTCTTGCCCCTTCTGGTTCAGGCCGCGCGTGCGGACGTACACGACGCCCTGCTCCCCGTTCGACGCCTCGCGCAGCCCGATGACCTCGCTCTCGGCGACCAGCGTGTCGCCCGGGTACACCGGCCGCAGGAACCGGACGTCCGCGTACCCGAGGTTCGCCGTCGCGTTGTGCGAGATGTCCGGCACCGACTTGCCGAACACGATGTGGAACACGAGCAGGTCGGGGATGACCTCGCGCTGAAAGCCCAGCGACCGCGCCAGCTCCGTCGACGAGGCGAGCGGATGCCGCTCCCCCGTCAGCGCCATGTACGCCGCGATGTCGCCGCCGTGCAGCGTTCGCGGGATGGCGTGCAGAATGGCCTGTCCGACGCCGAAATCCTCGAAGAACCTACCGGTCGAGACCTTCCTCATGGCGAGCCAGCGAACCTATCTCGCCCCCAGAGAAATTCAACGGGTGGGTCACCCTTCTCGCAGGCCATCCGGACGCGATCCGGAGAACGGCCTACTCGGCGAGCAGGTAGCTGTAGCCGAAGCTCTGCGGCGGGCCGTCCCACGGCGGGAACGACAGGCTGCGCACGGCGCTCTCGACGCAGCCGCCGACGGGCGTGCCGGCGAACGCGCCGGTGACCTGGACGCTCTGGACCTTGCCGCTCGGCGCGATCGAGACGCGCACCATCGCGGTGCCCTGCGTGCCCGCGTAGCACTTCTGGGCGACGCCGGCGATGCCGGCCATCGCACCCTTGAACTCGCCCATCGTCAGCGACTTCTTCTCGAGCTTGGGCGCGTCCGGCTTGTCCTTGACGCCGGCCTCCTTGAGGAGCGCATCGAAGTCGGGGTCGCCGGGCTTGCCCTCGGGCTTCTTACCGACCGTCTTCGGGTCGGGAGCCGTCGGCTTCTCCTCCACCTTCACCGGCTCCTTCGCCACCGGCTCCTTGCCCTTGTCCTTCGTGACCTTCTCGGGGGTGGCCTTCTTCGTCGGCGGCGTCGCCGCCGGCTTCTCCAGCTTCTGCTCGGGCGGCGGCACGGCGGCCGAGCCGGCGCCGGTCTCGGACGGCGCGATCGCGTTGCTCGTGCTGCCGCTGGCGTCGTCGCCCTTGCCGTCCTTGACGTCGCCACCCTCCGCCTTCTCGTCGGTCGCGGCGGCGATCTGCGCCTTCTCCGGCGCGGGCGGCGGGGGAGCGCTCTCCTTCTTCGAGCGCTCCTTCTCCTCGAGGGCAGCCCCGGGCGCGGCCGCCTGGTCGGCGGCGACGGACGGGTTCTTGGACTTGCCGCCGTTGTTCTGCGTCGCGACGAAGATCGCGATACCCGCGGCCGCCGCGAGCCCGACGCCGGCGATCGCGATCACCTTCGTGTTCTTCGGCTTCGCCGCCGTGATGGGCGTGACGCGCGGGGGCACCGCGATGGGCCGCGACACCTGGTTCAGCACGTCGTCCGCGGCGGGCTCGACGGCCGCGGCGACCGCAGCCGACGCCGCCGACGTGGCCATCGGGGCCGACGCCTCGACGGACGTCGACGGCTCGGGCTTGATGACGCCCTTGGACTCGCGGGCCTTCGCGGCCTTCTCGCGAGCCTTCATCTCCTGCTTGCTCGGCAGCTCGGCGAGCTCCGGCAGCGACACCATGCGCGCCGGCTCGGGGAGCGCGACCGCCTTCCAGCCGGCCGACGACGACGCGAGGATGTCGTCGTCGGGGATGATCGGGTTCTGCGTCGTGCGGCGCGACAGCCGCATCTTCTGGGAGCTCGCCAGGCTGCGGATGTCGTGGAGTCCGGAGTCCTCATCGCGCGCGGCCGGAACTCCACCGCTGCTCTGCGCTGTCATGCGTACCGATGCCGAAGCGGAAGAGCCGTCGCGATCGTTTCCGGGCTGCATGCTGCTGTCCTCCAGACGCGCAAGCGTCCGATGCGGAAGGTCCTCGAAATACCCCGATGGCACCTGGTCGTCCAGGGTTTTCATCGAGCGGCGGAGGAGGTCATCCAGGTCGTCAGACATGGCGCGTCTACTTCGTGAGCGTGGGTGCGATGGGGGTGGAGGGCTGAGCCGTGGCGAGCTTCAGCTTGAGCAGCCGGCGCGCCTCGTTCACGCGCCAGGCGACCGTTCCCTCCGGGATATCGAGGATCTCTGCGATCTGCCGGTGCGGCAGCTCCTCCACCGTAGCAAGCACGAGCGTCACGCGCAGAGGCGCCGACAGCGTCGCCACGGCCTCGAGCACACGTGTGACCTCCGCCGACTGGTGCACCTTCTGCGCCGGGTTCTGCGCGGACTGTCCCAGGGCCTCGGGCCGGCCGCCGACGTGCGAGGCCTCGGCGTGACCGCGGTTGTGGAGTGCATTCCCGCGCTTGTCGGAGCGGAGTGCGTTGAGTGCCGTGTTGACCGTGATCCGGTAGAGCCACGTGAAGAAGTCGGCGCGCCCGTCGAACGACGCGAGCCCGCGGTACGCACGCACGAAGGATTCCTGCGTGACGTCGTCGGCATCCGAGTGGCTGCCGAGGATATGGAGCGCTGCTGCGTACACGCGACGTTGATGGCGTCGGACAAGGCGACCGAACGCTTCGCGGTCCCCCTGACGTGCGCGGTCGAGGTCGACATCCTCGTCAGCCATCACCGGGCACTATAAGGGGACCGAGGATTCGACAACAGCTGCACAACAAGCTTTGGGTCCATCTCGACACTTGTCGCCTAGCGGCGACGATCTGCCTCGAACAGCCGGGGAACCAGGGCGCTGGCCAGGTCGGCGAGACGTCCCAGGGCACGCGCCGCGTCGGCCTGCGCGAGCAGCCGTTCGCGGATGCGACCCGCGCCGGTCGCACCGGCGTCCGAGGCGCGCTGCCGGACCGTGGCCTCGAGCACGTTCAGCGGGTCGGCCCCGCCGAGCTGCGCGCGCAGCGCCGCGATCCGCGAGCGCGCCTCGCGCAGCGCATCGACGACGTCGTCGGCGTAGGCGCCGATCAGCTCGCCCTTGCCGGAGGCCGCCAGGGCGTCGAGCTCGACGAGCGCCAGGTCGCGCAGCCGCGCCGACAGCGCCTCGTCGGCGGCATCGTCACCCACCCCCGGCGACGTCGTCGCCCGCCTCGGCAGGTCCGACACCTACTTCTTCTCGTTCTTCTCGACCTGGTCGATCTTCTCGGCCTTCGCATCGGCGCCGGCGGCGAGCGCCTTCTGCTTCGCCGCCTTCTCGGTCGCCATCTTCTCCTTGAGCTTCGCGAGCGCATCCTCGGGGCCGCCGGGCGCCGCGAGCAGGCCGGCGCTGCTCTGCGCCGCCGCGAGCTTGGCGTCGAACATGTGGGCGTCGGCGTCCTCGCCGCGCATCGCCGCGTCGACCTCGGTCTCGATCGCCTCGGAGTCGATGCGGTCCTCGGCGGCCTTGAACTTGTCCCACACCGACGAGTCGTTCCCGAACGCGTCGCCGTTCGCCGAGCGCGCCGCCGCGATCTGCGTCGCGAGCGTGCCCTTGCGGAGCTTCAGGACCTGCAGCTTGATCTCGAACTCCTTGCGGCTCTTGTTGAGCTGGATCGCGTAGCTCGCGGCCTCGTGCTTGTCGCGCTCGATCTTCACGAGCTCGGCTTCGGCGTTCTTCTTCTCCTTGAGCGCGGTCTTCGCCGCCTCGTCGTCGCCCGCCTTCACCGCGATCATCGCGCGGCGCTCCCACTCCGTGGCCTTCGCGCGGTAGCGCTCCATGTCGGCGTCGAGCGTCTTTGCCGTCGCCTTGTACGTGATGAGCTCCTGCAGTGCCTTCTTGCGCCCGTCCTCGAGCTCGAGGATCGCCATGTCGAGCTCCTTCTCGGGATCGATCGCCTTGTCGAGCGCGGCGTTCGCCTTGCTGCTGATCCCGCCCTTGATCCTCGAGAAGATGCCCATGCGCAGGACTCTAGCAAATCGCCGCAGCTAGTCCTTGCCCAGGCCGTACTTGCGGTAGCGCTGACGGAACTGGTCGTACGTGATCCCCAGGAGCTGCGCCGCTTCCTTCTGCTTGAAGCGCGTCTTCTCGAGCGCGTCGCGACAGAGGAACGCCTCGTACGCCTCGACGCGCTCGTCGAGCGGCAGCCGCGGATCGTCGCGGAACGCGAACGCTGCGGCCGGCGCCGGTGTCTGCGCCTCGGGCGGCAGCGCACCGTCGACGTCGGCGCCGGTCAGCACCTCGCCCTGCGCCATGTACACGGCGCGCTCGACGATGTTCTTCAGCTCGCGCACGTTGCCGGGGTAGTCGTACTGCGCGAAGTGATCGAGCGCGTCGGCGCTGATCTCCTTCACGGTGATGCCGGCGACCTCCTGGCGGAAGCGCGTGAGGAAGTGCGCCGCGAGCACGGGCACGTCCTCGAGCCGCTGCTTGAGCGCGGGCAGCTGGATGACCTCGAACGCGAGGCGGTCGTAGAGGTCGGGGCGGAACTTGCCGTCGGCGATCGCCTGCTTGAGGTCGGCGTTCGTCGCCGCGATCACGCGCACGTTGACCTGGATCGACTCGCTCCCGGCGACGCGCTCGAAGCGCTGGTACTCGAGGACGCGCAGGACCTTCGCCTGGAACTCGAGCGACATGTTGCCGATCTCGTCGAGGAACAGCGTGCCGCCGTCGGCGAGCTCGAACTTGCCTTCCTTCTGCTTCGTCGCGCCGGTGAACGCGCCCTCCTCGTGGCCGAACAGCTCGCTCTCGAGGAGCGACTCGGCGACGGCGGCGCAGTTGATCGTCACGTACGGCTCGCTCGCGCGCGGCGACAGCGTGTGGATCGCGCGCGCGACGAGCTCCTTGCCGGTGCCGCGCGGCCCGAGCACCAGCACCGGGCGCGGCACGGGCGCGACCTTCTCGATCTTCGTCATCACCGTGCGCATCGCCGCCGAGTCGCCGACGATCTGCCAGCGCCGCCCGGCGGCCTTGCGCAGCCGCTCGTTCGTCGCGCGCAGCTCGCGGTTCTCGTCCTCGAGGCGCTTCTTGTCGAGCGCGTGCTGGAGGATGCGCTCGACCTTCTCGACGGAGATCTCGAGCTTGTCCTCGAGGTACGGGTCCTTCGTGATGAAGTCGACGGCGCCCGCCTTCACCGCGGCGACGGCGTCGTCGATCGTGCCGTGCCCGGTGAGGATGATGATCGGCAGCTCGGGCAGGCGCCCGCGGATCGCGCGGCAGATCTCGATGCCGGTGCGCCGGTTCGGCCCGAGGTCGAGGTCGAGGATCGCGAGGTCGGCGTCGTTCGTGCCGAGCCACCGGATCGCGTCCTCGCCGTCGTCGAAGCCGACGACGTTCGAGCCGCGCGCGCGGAACACGTCGGCGAGGAGACGGCGGACCTCGGCCTGGTCGTCGACGCAGACGATCGTCCCGATCACGAGAGCCCTCGCTCGGCCGGCCACAGCGGCAGCGACGACAGCCCGGCCTTGTCCGTCGGCAGCGTGACCGTGATCGTCGTGCCGGTGCCCTCCTCGGACTCGAGCGTGATGCGGCCGTGGTGCGCCGCGACGACGCGCTCGGCGACGGCGAGCCCGACGCCCGAGCCGGTCTCCTTCGTCGTGAACCCGGGGACGAACAGCCGCCCGAGGTGCGCGCGTGGGATGCCCGGCCCGGTGTCGGCGACGACGAGCTCGAGGATCGGCGACGCCGAGTGGCTGCCGGCGGCGATCAGGCGCGCGCGCACCGCGACGTCGCCGCGCGACGAGGCCGCGCACGCCTCGGCGGCGTTCGACACGAGGTTGAGCAGCGCCTCGCGCAGGAGCATGCGGTCGCCGCGGATGTCGGGCAGCGCGCCCGCCGTCTCGAGCGCGATCGGAACGGCCTGCGTGCGCGCCTGCGCCGCGACGACGACCTCGTGGAGCAGCGCCGCGAGCGGCACGAGCTCGACGGTGGGGGTCGGCGCCTGCATCGAGCGCAGGTACTGCGCCCACTCCTCGTACAGCGCGGTCACGTCGGTCTCGAGGTCCTTCAAGCGGTCGTGCAGGTCCCCGTCGGCCGCGAGCTTGCGCGCCGACCGCGTGCGCGCGCCGATGATGCCGAGCAGGTTCTTCACGCGGTGGCCGTGCGCGTACACGCCGGCGAGCACGTCGTGGCGCGCGACCTCGGCCGTCGCCGTGACCAGGCGCGGCGCGACGCCGCCCGCGACGCTGCCCGCGCCGGGGTTCGCCGCGTCGAGCAGGCGCCCGACGACGACGCCCAGCGTCGGCGACTGCGCGTCGAGCATGCGCGCGGCGTTGCGCCACGCGAGGCCGTGGCTCGCGTCGATGCGCAGCGCGCGCTCGATCTCGGCGAGCGCGCCCGCCTGATCGCCGCGCTCGAGGACGAGCAGCGCGAGCCGGCACGCGGCGCCGGTGTGCCCGGGCTGAAACGCGAGGCCCTTGCGGTACGCGTCCTCGGCGCGGTCGCGCGTCGCGGGGTCGGCGGCCCCGTCGGCGGACAGCGATCCGACGAGGAACCACAGCCGCGCGCGGTCGGCGGCGGTGAGGGCCTCGGCGGAGGTGCGGATCAGCTCCTCGAGCTCGGCGAGCAGCGCGCCCAGGTCCTCGCGCGTGCCCGCGGCGGCGCGGCGCGCCCGGCGCTCGAGCCGGCGCAGCGCGACGGCCGGCCCACCGGCGTCGGCGGGGATCGCGGCGAGCTCGGCGTCGATCGCGCGCTCGCCGACCGTCGGGTCGCCGGCGGCGTGGCGGGCCGCGAGCAGCGAGGCCGCGACCACCCGCGCCGCGACCGAGTCGGGCAGCGCCGCGACGCGCTCGCCGGCGTCGCCGGCGCGGTCGTGCGCCACGACCGCCGTGCAGATCTCCTCGACGAGCGCCGGATCGATCGCCGTCGCCGGCGCGGCGGATGCGCCTGCGCCGGATGTGCCTGCGCCGGATGTGCCTGCGCCGAACGCGCGTGCGCCGGACGCGCCTGCGCCGGATGCGACGACGGCGCCGGAAGGCGCGATCGCGGCGACGAGCGCGTCGAACGCCGCGCCCGCCTGCGCGCCCGCACCGGCGGTGTCTCCCTGCGCCTGCGCGGCGCGCGACAGCTCGAGGTGGACGCGCGCGCGGTCGGGCGCCGCCAGCTTCGGTGCGTCGAGCGCGGCGAGCAGCGACATGCGCGCCGCCGCGAGCTCGCCGGCCGCGAGCTGCGCGCGCCCGAGGAGGATCCGCGTCGCCGGGCCGGGGGCGCGCCTGGCCGCCTCGCCCGCGTACGCGCGCGCCGCCTGCACGTCGCCCTGCGCGAGCGCGATGTCGGTGAGGCGCAGCGCCGGCGCCGCGTCGTCGCTCGCCGCGAGCGCCCGCCCGAGGACGCTGCGCGCCGCGGCGGGGAGTCCGAGTGCCCAGTAGCGCTCCCCCAGCTCCAGCAGCTGCGACATGGCCGCCGGATGTTAGGTCACGGGAACGTCTTGGGCCAGGGGCGGCGGCAGACGACGAGCGACACGCGGTGCGGTTCTTCGTCGAGGTCGAGCGACCCGATCGTGCCCGGCGCCGGCCCGAGCTCCGTCGCGGCCTCCCAGCCCGCGGCGACCGCGTGCAGGCGCGTCGTGCTGCGCCCGACGACGCGCCGGTGCCGATCGACCCTGCAGTCGACGTCGGCCTCGAGCTCGAGCTGCGTGACGATGCCCGAGAACGTGCAGTGCGACGTCACGCCCGCATCCTGGATCACGCTCGTCTCGCGGTCCTCGCTCGACGAGATCGCCGCGCACGGGAACCACGGCATCGACTGGTCGTCGATGCTCAGCCGGCACATGTAGCTCGAGTCCGGCACGCGCAGCCCCACGCTCATCTCGCCCTCCCCACACGGCGGCACGACCGCATTCGACAGCACCGGCGCCCTCGCCTTCCCACACCCCGCCGCGGCGACGCACAGGGCGAGCAGGCAGCGCTGCATCGCCAAGTGTCCCTCCCGCCGCGTGGTTGTCCATCGCGATCCGGATGGCGCACCTGCGGGTCCCGTTTCGGCGCCAACGAGCGGGAGCTAACGATCGGCGAGGTTCTTCTTGCGCGCGGCGAGGTACTGCTCGAAGGCGTCGAGCTGCTCGGTGAGCTTGTCGCGTTGCTCGCCGCGGTAGTCCGCCTTGTTCTGGAGCTGGCGCAGCGTCGCGAGCGCCTGCTCCATGCCGTCGACGTCGGCCTTCGCGCGGCCGCGCACGGCGTCGTGCATCGCGGCGAACTCGGAGAAGAACTCCTGGAGCATGTCGCCGCGTCGGAGCGGGGTGACGGCGCCGAGCTTTCCCTCGGCCATGCGGTCGTAATAGAGCGTGACCTTGAACAGCGGGCCCGCGACCTTGTGGGTCATCACCACGAGGTAGAGGGACAGGACGACGATGAGGCCGAGGCCGGCGCCGATCATCTTCTTGATCAGCTCCTCGTCGTCGGACTGCAGGTTGTTCGTGACGTTCTGCTCGAGCGCCGTGTTGTTCGTGCGCTGCGTGAGCTCCTGCAGGTCGGCCTCGAGCGACTCGGAGGCCGAGCGGCTCTGCTGGAAGATCATGTAGCCGAGCGCGCCGGAGATGACGCCCGACAGGATCGTCACGACGAGCACGTAGCGGAGCTGCAGCTTCTTGTCGAGCAGGTAGTTCGACAGCTTGCGCTTGTACTTCGGTGCCGGCGTCGGGTCAGGCAAGGGCCTTCTCCTTCCGCGCGAGCATCGCGCGCAGCTCCTCGACCGCCGGGTCCTCGCCGGCACCCGCGGCCTCGGCCGCCGCGATCACCGCCTTCAGCTGCTTGATCTCGGCCTCCTCGGCCGCGACGACGCCGGCGTGCGCCGCCTTGAAGTGATCGTAGAAGCTGACGAGCTGGTCGCCCTTGCGCAGGTTGTAGACCTTGTCGAAGCGGCCCTCGCGCATCTTCGCGTGGTAGAGGCCGACCTTGAACAGCGGGCCGGCGACCTTGTGGGTCATCTTGATCCCGTAGCCCGCGAGGAACACGACGAGCACGAGCCCGACGAAGATCATCACGTAGAGGATGCGCATGCGGCCGTTCTCGAGGCGGCTCAGCGACGCGGCCTGCTTGAACTTGCAGCCCCACTTCTCGCCGATGCTCTTCACGAAGTGCTTCGAGATCGGCGGGCCGAGCATCTCCATCGGCGTCGAGTCGACGACGATCTTCGAGCGGCGAGCCTGCCGCGCGGCCTCCTCGTCATCGGGCGCGGGCGCCGCGCTCCCGGCGGACCCGGTGTCCACGGGCACGGCGGCGGGCGCCGGCGTGGGCTCCTGCGCCTGCGCCGGGAGCGTCATCGGCGTCGGCGGGAGATCCGTCGGCTCGGGCGGCGCGAACGCATCCTCGGGGCTCTCGGCGAACAGCTTCACGTCGGCGCACACGGTGCCGAGCACGCGGTTGCGCGCGACCTGCGTCGTCTCGTTCGCGACCTTCATCACCCACCAGCCGAGCCCCGCCATGAGGACGGCGCACAGGCCGACCATGAACAGCGTGAAGCGCAGCTGGTAGCGCTTGTTGATGAGCAGGTTCCGCCAGCTCCGCTTGTAGGTGCGGTGATCCATTCAGGGCCCAACCTTGGCCTTGATCGTCGGAACTATTTTCTTCGTGATCAAGTCTTCGACAACGGCGGCCACGCAGTCCTCACCGGCGAGTGCGATGTCCCGGTCGGAGGCGCCGGTCGTGACGGCGGCGTTGCCGTTCAGGAACCCGAACGCGGACTTCTCCGGGAAGCTGGCTAGGTACATGCTCACTTTACAGGACACCTTCGCCGATCCACCCGTTTTCGTGACGTCGAGGGTGTTGAGGGTCCCGTCGACGTAGAAGCCCTGAACCCCCTTCTGGGCGAGCTGCTGCTTGGTGGGCAGGCCCGTGGGCCAGGTCGTCGCCATGTTCGGCGCCACCTTCTGGAGGCTCCGCTCGGCGGTCCGGCTCATGAGCTTCGGGTACTTGGGGTCGGTGATGCCCTTGTCGTTCGCCATGGGTGCGACATTCACGTAGATGCCGCCGCCCGACGGGGTCGGGGTCGGGGTGGCCGCGCCGATCGTCCCGAGGGCGCGCTCGGCCTGGGCCTTCACGAACTCGCTCGGGTCGTTGCTCTGGGCGTTCGTCAGCGCCGCGACCGCGACCTTGCGGTCGTTGGGGTTGGTCTTCGCGTCGACCAGCTGCCCCAACCCGACCGCGGCGGCGCTGCGCACGTTCTTGCTGCTGTCGTTCGACAGCGCCTTCGCGAGCCCGCGGATCGCGCGCGGGTCGCCGAGCTTGGTCAGGTTGAGCGCGGCCGACAGGCGGATCTTGTCGGAGCTGTCGTCGAGCTGCTCGATCAGCTTGTCGACGTTGTCGGCGTGCGCGGCGCGCGCGAGCCACGCAACGGCGACGACGGCGACGAGCGTGATCGCAGCCACGCGCGCGACCGAGACGCAGACGATTCCAGAACGGCCCCACATGCGCTGTTGCGATCAGTCCGTGCGACGTCCGGACTCCGCGGACGATTCACCAGCTGACCTCTCTACACTACAGAGTTGTCGCGTTCGCTCGCAAGGTACCTGCGAGCCAGCTCCACGTAGTGTTCGGCGCCGTAGCGGATCTGCTCCCGCTCCGTGTCGTTGACGGTGCGCTTCACCTTCGCCGGCGCGCCGAGCACGAGGCTGTTCGGTGGGATAACGGTGCCGGGTGTCACGAGCGCACCTGCACCGATCAGGCTGCCGGTGCCGATGCGCGCGCCGTCGAGGATCGTCGAGCCCATGCCGATCAGGCAGAAGCTCTCGACGACGCACGCGTGCAGGATCGCCGCGTGACCGACGGTGACGTCGTCGCCGACCTCGGTGCCGAACCTGCCCGACGTGACGTGGATGATCGTGCCGTCCTGGATCGACGTGCGCGCGCCGATCCGGATCGGCATGACGTCGCCGCGCACGACCGTCGCGTACCAGATCGACGACTCGTCGCCGATCACGACGTCGCCGATCACGGCGCAGGTCTCGGCGAGGAACACGCCGCGGCCGATCACCGGCGCGACACCTCCGAATGCGCGGATCGTCGCCGTCACTGCTTCATGCGGCGGACGGCCTGCTCGGTCGCCGCGTACAGCTCGTCGAGGACGGCGCTCGTGTCGTCGCCGTCCGGAACGACCGGCGCGACGTGCTGCACGACGCCGCGGCAGTCGATGACCATGAAGTGGATGCGGTCGTTGTCGGTGATCGTGAACTTCTTGAACGTCTCCGCGTCGGTGAGGAACAGCGGCACGTCGAGGTGGCGCGCCGTGTCGCGCATGAGCTGGAAGTTCTCCTCGATCGGCTTCTGGAGATCTCCCGCGGTCGCGCCGAGCACCGAGATGTTGCGCGACTTGCCCGAGCTCCAGCGCGCGACGCGCGCGAACACACCCTCGCAGCCGACGCAGCCCTTGTCGAACCAGCCGACGACCGTCGTCTTGCCGCGCGCCGCCAGCTCGCCGGCCGCGCGGTCCTCGACGCGCAGGAGCATCGCGGTCGGCACGACCTGCCCGACGAAGCGGCGCCGCAGCACCTCCTCGCGCGACAGCAGGTTCACCTTGATCGAGAGGACCTGGCCGCCGCGGCGCACGTCGAAGCGGACGAGCTGCCCGGGCTCGCGCGCCTGGATCGCGGTGATCAGCGAGTCGCACGTCGTCAGCGCGGTGCCGTCGATGGAGATGAACTCGTCGTAGATGCGCAGGCCCGCCTCGCTCGCGGCGCTGTCGGCGGTGACGCTGTACACGAGGCACGGCCCGGCGCCGCGCCCGTTCATGTCCTGCATCCCGACGCCGAGGAACGCGGGGTTGCTCGGCTTGGCCGCGGCCGCGAGCGACCCCAGGCAGACGAGCACGGCGGCACCGAGAACGCGCACGAACCTGAGGCTAGCGAAGCCGGCCGCGCCAAGCCACGATTTCCGGCCATGTAGGCACATGTGAGTTTCTTGCCTTCATGCCCGGCTCGGCCCGATCATTTTCGGCGTGAAGCGCCCCCACCTCGCCAGCGTCCTCGACGACCACGCCCGCGCCGAGAAGCGCATCCATACCCGCTTCGATAAGGCCTTCGTGGTGATGGTCGGGAGCGAGCTCTACGGCGATACGTGGGCGATCGCCCGCAACGTGTCGGCCGGCGGGATCCTCGTCGAGATGAGCTACGCGCCGCCGCTCGGCACCGTCGTGACGGTGCACTTCCAGCACGCGCGCGCCGACGACCTCCTCGACGAGCTGATCGTGCGCGCC
Source organism: Deltaproteobacteria bacterium (assembly GCA_019637375.1). Lineage (GTDB taxonomy): Bacteria > Myxococcota_A > Polyangia > Haliangiales > Haliangiaceae > JABFXX01. The sequence continues at coordinate 95,614 of JAHBVW010000013.1, forward strand.
GAGGTCAAGCACCACCACTACCTCAACTTCACGGGTGCCGCGGATCGCGACGCCGCCTCGACCCGCGCGATCGGCATGCGGTTCATCGATTTTGTCGACGCCGGCGAGCGCGTCGACCCCGCCCGCCTGCACTGACGAATCACCCGGCCTGCCGCAGCGTTCTCTTGCGCGTGCGGTGCCGATTGGCTAAGTCCGTCTGCGTGAGGGTCGCTCTACTCGCCGTCGCGCTACTCGTGTCCACCGTCGACGCGGCGCCGGAGAAGAAAGCGCCGGCCGGTGCGAAGAAGGCCGACAAGAAGGCCGAGCCGAAGAAGGCCGACGCGCCCCCGCCCGCCCCGCGCAAGCCGGGGCCCGACGACGACAAGGCGCGCGCGCTGCTCGACAAGCTCGTGAGCGCGCCGGCGTCGCGCAAGGCCACGACCGAGGCGCTCGCGCAGATCGCGCCGCTCGCCGTCGACGCGATCGGCGAGTGGATCGTGCGGCCGCACGCGACCGACGTCGACGCGCGCCGCAAGGTGCTCGCGGCGATCAAGGCGGCCGTGCCCGACAAGTCGGGGCGGTTCAACCAGCCGCAGCGGCAGTCCGAGAAGGAGTTCAAGGCCGACGACGCGGTCGACTGGCTCGGGCAGCTCACCGCGCTCGAGGGATCGGCGTCGCCGCCCGACGGCATCGCCGAGGTGATCGCCGACGACCTCGCGATGCAGACGCTCGCGGCGACGAAGGACGTGCGCGCCGCGCAGCTGATCTTCGACGCGGGCTTCCACGCCGAGACGATGATCTACCGCGACGAGGTCGGGCGCCTGCTGCGCCGGATGACGCCGTACTCGATCCCGGCGCTCACGCGCGAGTCGCAGATCGGCCCCGGCGATCGCCGCGGCTACGCGACGTTCCAGATCGAGCGCCTCGATCGCCAGGACGCGATGAAGGCGCTCAACGCCGCCGCCGGCGACGAGTCGCTGCAGATCGCGATCCTCGCGACGTTCCGCGACACCCGGCACCGCGAGGCGGTGCACGCGGTGTGGACGATGGTCGACAACCCGGCGCCGAAGGTCCGCGCGATGGGGCGCGAGGCGTTCCTGGCCTACATCATCGGGCCCCCGCCCCCGCCGGCGCCGCGCATGTACCTGAAGCTGCCCGGCGGCAAGAAGACGAAGCACCCGAAGCCCATGTACCTGACCTACCGCGAGCTCGCCGACAACGAGCTGCGCAAGGCGGCGATGGAGCTGTTCAACGAGGACTACCCGTTCGCGGACCCGCAGCTCGACGACGGCGCGTCTTCGGTGAAGACCGTGCCGATCGACCTCGAGGCGATGACGGCGCGCATCTTCAAGTTCTACGACGAACGCCGCGCGAAGGTGGACGGCGACGCGTGGGCCGCGGCGAAGAAGCAGGCGGACGGCGGCGACCTCGCCGGCGCCGTCGCCACGCTCGACCGCATGATCGCGGAGAACCCCGAGCGCGCGCAGCGCGCGGAGATGGCGCAGGTCTACGCGGCGCACGCGAAGCAGCTCGAGAAGGACCAGAAGTGGGCCGACGCGTCCGTCGCGTTCTCGAAGGCGCACGGCCTCGATCCCAAGGGCAAGACGGCGAACGACCTCCTCGCCGGCCACTTCTACGCGCTCGGGCAGTCGCTGAACGCGCAGGGCAAGAACGGCGACCCCGACATCCGGCGCGCGATCGCGCTGCGCCCCGACTACGCGCCGCCCGCGCAGGCCGCCGAGGCCTCGCGCCCCGCCTCCGAGCGGCCGGTGTGGATGCTGTACGCCGCCGCGGGCTCGGGCGGCCTCGCGATGCTGCTGTTCGCCGCCGCGATGATGCGCCGCCGCGCCCGCGCGTCGTAGAACTCGAAGATGCGCGCGTCGTAGAATGCCGCCGTGACGAGGCTGATCGTACTCGAGGGACTCGACGGCGCCGGAACGACGACGCAGACCGCGCGGCTCGTCGAGCACCTGCGCGCGCGCGGCACCGCGGCGCACGGCACGCGCGAGCCGAGCGACGGCCCGATCGGGAAGCTGCTGCGCGAGATGCTGACCGGCGGCCACGCCATCGCCGGGACGCAGATCGCGCAGAGCACGTTCGGGCTCCTGTTCGCGGCGGATCGCCTCGACCACCTGCAGCGCGAGGTCGAGCCCAAGCTCGCCGCCGGCGTCACGGTCGTGTCGGACCGCTGGTACCACTCGTCGCTCGCGTACCAGGGCACCGGCGCCGACCGCGACTGGATCGGGACGCTCAACGGGCGCGCGCGGCGCCCCGACCTGACGGTCTTCCTCGAGGTGCGGCCCGAGGTCGCGGCGCAGCGCCGCGTGGCGGCCGGGCGCGCGCAGGAGCTGTTCGAGGATCTCCGGATGCAGGAGGAGGTCGCGGCCGGCTACAAGGCCACGATCGCCGAGCTGTCGGCGCAGGGCGAGCGCATCGAGGTCATCGACGGCGAGGCCCCTCCCGACGCCGTGTTCGCCGCGATCGCGGCGCTCGTCGGAACCTGAAACTTGCGCGCGACCGCCGGCGGGGGCACGGTCGAGGCATGCGCCACGCCGCCGCCCTCGTCCTCGCGTTCGCGACCGCCTGCGGGGCGAAGGTCGTGCCGGCCGCCGTCGGCTACGACGAGGACCTCGGCGGCAGGACGCGCTCGGCCGACGACGACGGCGCGCAGCCCGCGCGCGACGGCGAGGCGCCGCGGATCGCGGAGCGCCCGCGCGCCGAGGCACCTCCCGGCAAGGGCCTGCGCCACGGCACGATCGATCGCGCGCGCCTGGTCGCGATCCTCGACGCCGGTCCCGCGATGTTCCTGCGCCAGTTCGAGATGATCGCGCGCCTCGAGAGCGAGCGCTTCATCGGCTGGCAGCTCGTCCAGCTCGTCGATCGCGCGAGCCCTCTCGCCGACGTCGACCTCGTCCCCGGCGACGTGCTCCTCGCCGTCAACGGCAAGCCGCTGTCGCGCCCCGATCAGCTGCAGAGCGTGTGGGACTCGCTGCGCACCGCGAACGAGGTCACCGCGCAGCTGTGGCGCGGCGAGATGAAGCTGACGCTCGCGTTCGCGATCGAACCGAAGCTCTGACGCTACGGCGCGCGCGGCGCGTCGAACACGGCGAGCGCGTGCGCGGGGTCGTTCGCGCACACGCTGTCGATGCCGAGGTCGTCGAGGCGGCGCAGCTCCTCGGCGTCGTCGACGGTCCACACGTTGACGGGCATGCCGGCCCCGTGCCAGCGGCGGACGCTGTCCGCGTCGACGAGCGTGTGCTGCGGGTGGATGCACGACGCGCCGATCCAGCGGCCGATCCAGCCGCGGCGGAACGGCCGCGACTGCTTGTCGTGGAACAGAAAGCCGAGCGCGACCTCGGGCAGGTGCCGGTGGAACTGCACGAGCGCGAGCGGATCGAACGACGACACGAGCACCTGATCGGCGCGGTGCGAGTCGCGCACGAGGCGCGCGGTCGCCGCGGCGAGCTCGGCGCCGCGGCCGGCGCGCGTCTTGATCTCGATGTCGAGCTCCATGTCGACGGTCGCCAGGACCTCGGCGAGGAGCGGGATGGGCTCGCCGCCGATGCGCAGCTTCGCGCGCTCCGCGGCGGAGGTCGCCGCGAGCTCGCCCGGGCGCCCGGCGAGGCGATCGAGCGAGGCGTCGTGGAACACGACGACGTTCTTGTCGCCGTCGAACCGCACGTCGAGCTCGATGCCGTCGGCGCCGACCGCCTTCGCGAGCTCGAACGCGCGCATCGTGTTCTCCGGCGCGTGGGCGGAGTCGCCGCGGTGCGCGAACACGCGGGGCCGCCCACCGACGCGCCGCCAGCGCGTGGCACGGCCGAGGCGCCCGAGGTGCGGGACGAGGCGAGCGAACGGGTTCGCCATGGCGGTTCGCGGCGCTACTCGACGAACGTCTTGTGGAGTGCGCGCACGAGGTTGTCGACGTGCGGGCGGTCGCACCACAGCGTCACGCGCAGCGGCGACACCGACACCGCGTTGAGCGGCACGCCGGCGCCGACGGCGCTCGCGCGCGCCTTGTTGATCACGCCGGGGTTCGAGCCGATGCCGTGGCCGACGATCGTGACCGCGCCCTCCTCGCCGAACTCGGCCTGATCGCCGAGGACGTTGTCGATGCGCTTGCGCACCTCGCCCCAGTCGGGGACGTCGGCGATCGTGAACCACACGCGCAGCTCCTTGCCCTCGAGGTCGAGGTGCGTGAGCGGGATCGACGCGGCCTCGAGGATCTGGAGGCAGTGCTCGACGGCGGCGCCGCCCGAGACGCGGATGCGGATCAGCGAGTTCTGCCCGGTCACGGCCGCGACCTGGCGATCGCGCTCCGGCGTGAAGTCGATGCGCGTGCCGCCGCCGTCCTTGCTCGTCGCGCGCGCGTACAGCGCGATGCCCGAGCGGCGCGCGAACTCGACGGAGGCGTCGTGCAGGACCTTCGCTCCCTGCGCGGCGAGCTCGAGCATCTCGTCGTGGCTGATCGAGTGCAGGAGCTGCGCGGCCTCGACGACGCGCGGGTCCGCCGTGTAGACACCGTCGACGTCCGAGCAGATCTCGCAGTAGTCGGCGCGCAGCGCGCCGGCGAGCGCGACGGCGGTGGTGTCCGAGCCGCCGCGGCCGAGCGTCGTGATCTCGCGCTTGTACGACACGCCCTGGAACCCGGCGACGATCACGACCTTGCCGCGGTCGAGCTCGTCCTCGACGCGGAATGGGCGCACCTCGACGATGCGCGCGCCCGAGTGTCGGTCGTTCGTGAGGATGCCGGCCTGCGACCCGGTGAAGGAGATGGCCTCGAGGCCCTCCTCGGCGCACGCCATCGACAGGAGCGACATCGCCTCGCGCTCGCCGCACGTGAGGAGCATGTCGAGCTCGCGGCGCGACGGCGACGCGCTGATCGACTTCGCCTTCTCGATGAGCTGGTTCGTGGTCTTGCCCATCGCGGACACGACCACCACGACCTTCTTGCCCGCCGCCTTGGTGCGCGCGATCCGCTGCGCCACCAGCTTGATCTTGTCGGCATCGGCCACCGACGAGCCACCGTACTTCTGGACGACGATTCCGGTCGGAGTCACGGGCGCACCATACCCGATCCGCTGAACCGCGATGCCGGTGATGCTACGTTTCGGCGATGGCCGCTCGTCGTCTCGCCGTCGTCACCGCGCTGTTGCTCGCCGCGGTCGCGGCGTGCACCCGCGGCGCCGCCGGACCGCGCTGGCCCGATGCGGCGATCGACCTGCGCGGCGACGCGGACCGCGATGCGGAGATCGATCGGTTCTGGACGCTCGCGCCGGGTGCGGAGCGGACCGCGGCCCGCGACCGGATCGCGTCGGCGATCGCGCGCCGGCTCGGCGACGCAGTCGATGCGCGGCGCACGCTCGAGGCGGCGCAGCTCCTCGACGAGCTGACCGCGCTGTGGTCCGCGGATCCCGCGCAGGTCGGCGCGGGCCTCGCGGCGCACGCGGCGCTGCTCGAGCGGGCGCGCGCGGCGTTCGCGAAGGCGGGCGCGCTCGAGCCGGCGGTGCAGACGCTCGTGCTGCTCCGCGAGATCGAGCCGGCGCGGGCGGCGCAGCGCGCCGGCGAGCTCGACGAGGTCCTCGCGTTCGCCGACGAGCTCTCCGTCGCCGAGCACGGGCCGGCCGGCGTGCGCGCGCAGCCGATCGCCCTCCTCCACCCGACCGCGCTCGCGCTGCCGCTGCCGTGGCTCGTCGATCGCTACGTCGAGCTCGTGGTGCAGCGCCGCACCGCGGTCGCCGCGCTCCTCGCGGCCGACGGCGCGCCGTACGGGATCCTGCGCGCCCACCGCGACGTCGTGCACGCGGCGCGGCGGATCGCGAACGTCCTCGCGCGCGCCGGGCGCACGGCCGAGATCCACGCGAGGATCTCGCCGATCAAGACGATCGGGTACGACCGCGACCTCGCGATGCGCGTCGAGCTCGCGACGGATCAGCCGACGCCGATGGCGTACGTGACGCTCGCAGGCGCGCTGCGCACGCACGAGAAGGCGCCCGATCCGGCGGCCGCGCTCGCCGTGTGCAACGCCGGGCTCGCGCGCTTCCCCGGCGACCCGGAGCTGCTCGCGGCGGCGGCCGACAGCGCGCGCTTCCTCGGGCGGGTCGAGCAGGCGATCGCGCTGTACGAGCAGGCGCTGCGCGCCGACACCGACGCCGAGGTCGACCTCCCGGCGGCGCTGCGCCTCGGCAAGCTGTACGCCGAGCGCATCGGCAGGATCGCCGCCGGCGGGCGGCCGCGCGCCGCGACGCTCGCGCTCGGCGAGGTCAGGGAGTTCACGGCGAAGCTCGCGCGATCGCGGCCGAGCCACGTGTGGGGCCAGGTCGTGGCGATCGCCGAGTCCGCGCTCGGCAAGGGACTCGCGGGCCAGGGCCTCGTCGACGACGGCCGGCGCGTCCTGACGACGTCGCTCGCGCACGCCCCGTCGATCGACGCGTTCGAGGCGCTGTCGCGGCTCGAGACGCAGCTCGACGCGTTCGCCGCCGGGCGCGGGTGGGCGCAGCGCGGGCTCGACCTGCTCGGCAGCAGCGCCGGCGACCGCTATCGCCGCGCGAAGCTCGCGCGCATCGCCGGCGATGCGATGCGGCGCGCCGGCAAGCCGCGCGAGGCCGAGGCGCACTACCGCGACGCCGTGCGCGCGTGGGCGTCGCTCGGCGAGGACAAGGAGCTCGCGCCGCAGATCGTCGCCGAGCGCTACCTCGACGGCGGGCGCGCGCGCTGGTGGATCGGCGACGCGATGGCCGTCGAGCACGTGCTGAAGGCCGTCGACCTCTTGCTCGGGCCGCACCGCGACGCGACGAGCGACGAGATCCCGGCCGGCGTCGTCGCGTTCCTGATCCAGGCGGGCCGCTACCACGACGCGCTCGACGCGTACCACCGCGGGCTCGGCGAGCCGAGCGGCGGCGAGGCGTACAAGGTCTACACGAGCCTGTGGATCCTCGTCGAGGCGCGCCGCCTCGGCCACCCGCCCGACCGGCTCGCGACCGAGTACCTCGCGAGCCGCACCGGCGACCTGTGGTACGAGCGGCTCGCGCGCGCGGCGAGCGGCAAGCTGTCCTACGACCAGCTGCGCGCGTCGGCGGCGACGGGCCCGCAGAAGGGCGAGCTCGCGTTCTACGGCGCGATGCTCGGCCTCGACCCGCGCGCCGCCACGCCGGGCGGCCGGCGCGCGCTCCTCGAGGCGACGGTCGCCGCGCGCTCGGTGTTCGACGCCGAGTACGACCTCGCGCGGCTGTACCTCGCGGCGCTGTGAGGGAGCTCGGTGCGCGCCTGCGTGCGGCGGGGCTGACCCCGAAGCTGTTGCGCGCGTGGGCCGGCACCGACCGCGCCGCGTCGATCCACGCCCGCTACGCCGGCGAGCCGCGAGCTGGGTACGGTGCGCGCCTCGAGCGGGTGGCGCCGGCGGAGGCCGCGCTCGCGCTGTTCGTCGCCGGTGCGGACCTCCCCGGGGGCGCCGCGCGGGCGCTGCCGATCGCGGCGCTGGCCGCGGCCGGGCTCGTCGACGTCGCCGGCGAGCGCGTGCGGGCGACGGTCGCGCTCCTGCCCGTCGGCGAGGCGCTCGTCGCGTGCGACCGGCTGGATGCGCCCGTCGCGCGCGAGCTCGCGTGCTGGCCCGACGACTCGAGCCACCACCTGGCGAGCGCCCTGCCGCCGGGCCGGCGCCCGCGGTGGCTCGACCTCGGGTGCGGCTCGGCGTTCGCGCCGCTCGCCCGCCCCGAGGTCGCCGAGGACATCGTCGGCCTCGACGCGAACCCGCGCGCGTGCGAGCGCGCCCGGCTCGGCGCGGCGCTGTCGGGGCGCGCGCTGACCGTGCTCGACGGTGACCTCGCCGCGGGCGTCCCCGACGAGCGGTACGACCTGGTCACGTGCAACGCGCCGATGCCGCACCCCGACGCGACGCTGTGGCGCTCGGCGGACGCCGGCTTCTTCCCGGCGCTGTTCGCGGCGGTGCCGCGCCTGGTGGCACCCGGCGGGCTCGCGGTGCTGCACCTCGCGCGCGCGGCGCTCCCCGACGAGCTCCCGGGTGAGGTCGTCGCGGTCGCCTACGCCGGCGAGCCGCCGGGCGAGCAGGTGCCCCCGGGGCGAGCCGGCGGCTTCGCGGTCGTGTGGTGGCAACCGGGTGCACCGGCCCGGTACGTGTCGGCAAGGCGCGACCTCACCGTCGAGCGGCCGCACCTGCAGTGGCGGGATCGCGAGGACGCGCTGTGTTAGCGTGGCCTCGGGGATGCAGAGCTGGCTCCTCCTGATCGCACTCGCGGCGGCGGCGTGCACGCCGACGCGGCGCACGGAGTCGCCTCCTCCCCCCGTCGATCCGACGCGCATGTCGCACGAGCGCCACGCGCAGATCGCGTGCGTCGCCTGCCACAAGTCCAGCGCCGTGCGGCCGATCCCCGACGATCCGAAGGCGCGGCCCGGCGGCGACGACCACAAGCCGTGCGACGACCCGGCCTGCCACAAGCGCGAGTTCCTCGTCGCGCCGGGGCTGTTCTGCCGCGTGTGCCACACGAAGGTCACGGCGGCCCCGCTCGACGCGCCGCTGCGCAGGTACCCGCCGCTCGACGACGCGTGGCAGTCGCTGCCGCCGGCGTTCTCGCACGCGGCGCACCTCGACGCGGGCCGCATGGAGTCGCGCGTCGGCTTCCACGTCGGGTGCGCCGACTGCCACGTGCGCGACGGCGACAAGGCGCGCCCCGACCACGCGACGTGCACGCGCTGCCACGCCGCCGAGGCGAAGCTGCCGAAGGCGCCGCGCATGGAGGACTGCGCCGGCTGCCACAAGGGCAAGCCGCGCCTGCGCACGCGCGCGCGGCTGCTCCACGACGACATCCACTTCGATCACGCGCGCCACCGCACCGACCGCAAGGGCGTCGCGATCCGCTGCGAGGACTGCCACGGGCGCACGGGCAAGTCGACGCGCTACGAGGACCACGATCCGCCGCGCGTCGAGTCGTGCGTCGGCTGCCACGACGACGGCGACCGCACCCCGTACGACATGCGCATGCGCATCTGCGAGACGTGCCACCGCGAGCGCGTGTCGACGCTGACGACGATCGCGCCGCGCAACCACCTGCCCGCGACGGAGCGGCCGATCGACCACACGCTCGCGTTCCGGCGCGACCACGCCGCCGCCGCCGAGCGCGACGCCACGCGGTGCGCGCGCTGCCACACGCAGATGTCGGGCAACGCGCGGCAGGCGTGCAACGAGTGCCACATCACGATGCTGCCGTTCGATCACCGCGTCACGTGGCGCGAGATCGACCACGGCCCCGAGGCCGTCGCGAACCGCGACCGCTGCGCGACGTGCCACGTCGTCGAGTTCTGCACCTCCTGCCACGCGCAGCGCCCGCGCTCGCACGGGTTCCCGGGGTCGTTCGACCAGGAGCACGGGCGGCTTGCGCGCATCAACCTGCGCGCGTGCCTGACGTGCCACGTCGAGAGCTTCTGCGCGCGCTGCCACGGCTCGACGGTGCCGCGGCGCGGAGGCGGCCGATGAGGTACGCGGCGATCGCATGCGTGCTCGCGGCGGCCCTGCCCGCGCGCGCGGACGTGGACCTGCGGCTGCACCGCGAGCCGCCGCCGCGCAGCCTGAAGATGCGGCGCGCCGTCGCGCAGCAGCCGGCGGGCGCCGGCGATGCGGTGGTGCGGCGCAGGACGCCGATGCCCGCGGCCCCGCGCGTCGCCGCGGCGGCGGGGCCCGAGGCGCGGGACGCCGACCTCGAGCTCGTCGAGGGCATCGCCGGGCTGCGCAGCCTCAAGCAGCGCGTGTCGTTCGCGATCAACCTCGGGTACCAGATCGACGGCGCGCGCCCGAGCGGCGTGTCGACGGTGGGCGGCAACGCGCCGATCGCGGACGCCGACTACGCGACGTTCCGCTCGTACGGCTTCGGCGAGTTCTTCGGCAGCGCGCGGCGCATCTACGGCGAGAGCCTGTCGGCGTACCTCGCGCTGCGCTTCCAGGCGGCGACGCGCCCCGAGGGCAACATCGCGCAGACGCGCGCGCTGATCCCGCAGCCGATCGCGACGTGGTTCGAGCGTAGCGGCGTCGAGGTCCGGACCGGCTGGGCCGAGCTGACGGACTTCCTGCCGGAGGGCTTCAAGCTGAAGAACCTGCGCGTGCGCGCCGGCGACTTCTTCGTGTACGGCCCGTGGATCATGCACCTCGACGGCGTGCAATTCGCGTTCGAGTCGGCGCTCGTGTCGGCGGCCGCGTACGGCGGGTACCGGCACTCCGACTACACACGCGAACAGTCCGACGCGCGGCCGGGCATCACCGGCGCGTCGCTGCGCTTCGACCTGCGCGGCGTCACGAACGCGGTGCCGATCGCGATCGCGGCCGAGTACCTCGGGCTGACGGCGTCGAACGAGACGGGCCAGGGCGCGCACCAGACGGCGAAGATCGAGGTCGACTGGCGGCCGCGCCGCGACGTCGCGCTGATCGCGAACACGCGCACGATCGACGGCGAGGTCGCGAACCAGCGCGCGGAGCTGCGCGTCCGCTACAAGCAGGTCACGAACTTCGTGTTCGACGTGATGCGGCGGTTCGCGAGCGACTGGCGCTGGGACCCGTCGCTCGTCGGGATCGCGAGCTCGCCGGCGCTCGAGGAGCGGCGGTTCCTCGACCTCGGGCCGGTGGTGCCGCAGCTGATCGGCTCGGTGCGCGCCGGTACGCTGATCGCGGACAACATCGACCTGTTCGGGCGCGCGGCGGTGTCGTACGACGAGACGAAGGAAGGCGATCCGCAGAGCGCGTACGCGGCGCCGTACGTCGAGCTCGCGGGCGGCCTCGAGGTGCGGCTGCGCCGCGCGGTCGCGTTCGGCGCGGCCGTGCTGTCGCGGCAGACGAGCCTGCCCGAGCTCGAGACCAAGATCCGCGACGAGCACGACGTCATCCAGCCGCTGCAGCAGAGCGCGATCCTCGGGATGGGCCAGCGCGGGTTCACGGAGGTGTCGACGTCGGTGCGGCTCACGCTCGGCGCGCGGAAGTTCTCGTCGTTCGTCGAGGTGTTCGGGCGCAGGACGCGGTTCGCCGAGCTGTACGTCGACCCGCAGCTCCCGGTGACGACCGACGAGCTGCACGGCGGCGGGCGCATCTCGATCGAGGCGTGGGTCGGCAACCGCGTGCGGCTGTTCGCGCAGTACGAGATCTCGAGCGAGCTCGACCTGGCGCCGGAGATCACCGGGTACAAGAGCCTGCGGCTCGCGCTGTCGGGGGTGTACTGATGCGCGCGGCGGTGGTGGTGCTGCTGATCGCCGGGTGCAGCGCGGCGCGCGCGGACGAGACGGCGCCGGTGGTGGGGCCGCGCGGGTTCGATCACACGCTGCACGCGCGCGACGTGGACGTGGCGACGCTGCCGGAGATCCCGTGCGCGCAGTGCCACGCGGCGACGAAGGCCGGCGTCCTCGGCGCGCGACCGGGGCACGCGACGTGTTTCGGCGCGTGCCACGGTGCGATGCCGGCGGCGAAGGAAGCGCACCCGATCGCGCCGGAGCGCATGCGCGTGTGCAGCGCGTGCCACGCGGAGACGACGCTCGTCGCCGGCGCGACGGCGCGCCCGACGGTGGCGTACCCGCCGTACAAGCAGGACCTCGACTTCGCGCTGCAGATCGGGCACCGCACGCACGGCGCGATCGCGTGCGTCGCGTGCCACGACAAGGCGCAGCCGGCGGCGCCGCACCGCCGGTGCATCGGGTGTCACGACGGCGCGAGCGCCGATCGCGGCTTCGCGATGGCGGACTGCAAGCGCTGTCACCAGCGCGGCTCGGGGAGCCCGCTGCCGGTCGCGCTCCGGTCGGGCTCGAAGATCCAGATCTTCGTGACGAGCGCGTTCTCCCACGCGCGGCACGCGGGGCGCAGCGCGGCCGGGCGCGCGTGCGCGACGTGCCACGCCGAGATCCTCGAGACCGACGACCGCGTGCTGCCGCGCCCGACGGCGAAGAGCTGCGGTGTCGGAGGCTGCCACGACGGCGCGGCGACGTTCGGGATCACGGCGTCGTGCACGAAGTGCCACAAGGACGTGCCGGCGAAGAAGTACGACGTGTACCGCCACGACCGGCCGTACACGCACGCGGGGCACGACCGCGTGTGGCTGCCGTGGAACCCGGCGTGCAGCACCTGCCACGAGCTCCTCGGGAGCGGCGAGATCCTGGTGCGCGGCCACGGCGCGTGCGCGACGTGCCACGAGGACGACTTCGGCGAGCGCGAGCCGCGCACGTGCTCGAGCTGCCACAACGGCAACGAGCCGTGGCGAGCGCTCGTCCCCGATCGCCAGCCGCGCGACCGCACCGAGTTCGGCGCGCAGCTCGATCACGGCAAGCACGGCGCCGAGTGCGCCGCGTGCCACGCGCTCGCGACCGCCGGCAGCCAGCTCCGTCCGCCGCGCGGACACCGCGCCTGCACCGGCACCGCGTGCCACGCGAAGGCGAGCGGCCCGCCGCCGCACCTCGACGCGTGCTCCGACTGCCACGTCCGCGACCTCGCCGCGCGGCGCGACGCCGAGCGCCGCGCCGCCCCGTGGTCCGTGCGCGCCGCCTTCCCGCACGCCCTCCACGCCCGCACCAAGCTCGGCGAGCTCGCGTGCCGCACCTGCCACGACGACCTCCGCTCCCCCTCGATCCTCACGCTCGAGACCCCGTCCAAGGCGCGCTGCAGCACCTGCCACGACGGCCGCCCGGGCAATCCCTTCAAGCTCACCGGCACCACCTGCTCCCGCTGCCACCGAGGCGCCACGCCATGACGTCCACGATCGATCCGGATGAGAACCAGGAGATGGCGCGGTGGCAGCGCGGGTACGTGATCGCGATGTGCGCGATCATCGGCGGGGCGTTCGCGTATGCGGCGTGCGAGTGGGGCAGCTGGCCGAAGCTGAGGTACGAGCCGCTGCACGAGCACGTCGGGTTCGCGGGCTCGCCGCACATCGCGATCATGTACTGGGGGATCGCGCTGTGGGGCTTCGGCGGGGCGGTGTGCGGCGCGCTCGCCGGCGCGATCCTGTGTCGCGTGTTCGCGCGCCCGTGGCCGGAGCGGGTGCTGCACCTGTTCGGTGCGTGGGCGATCACGGCGATCGTGCTCGCCGGCGGCTACTTCACGTGGAGCTTGTGGCCCTGGTAGCGACGGACCTGTAAGCAACGCGCGCGGCCGGCGTTGCTTACGTTTCCGTCGGCGAGCGCGCGCAAGGCGCCAGAACATCTCGCGTAAGCGACGGCGATCGAGCGGCGTTGTTCGGCCGCATGACGCGTTCTCCCCTCGCCTCCCTCGCCTCCCTGATCCTCCTCGCGTCCGCGGCCGGCGTCGCCGGTGCGGGCAACACGATCGCGACCGGCGCCGCGAGCGAGGCGCCGCAGCCGCGCCGCCTCGAGGGCCGCGTCGGCGTGATGCTCGGCGGCTCCGACGTCGGCGACGCGGACGGCTTCTCCGTCGGCGTCACGACCGGCCTCGGCTACCGGATCGGCGACGTCACGCTGCGCGCGCGCTTCGATCACTACCGCACCGGCGACGGCCCCGACGAGGCGCGCGGGCGCAAGGGCCGCGGCACGCGCGTCGGCGGCGCCGTGCGCTACTCGTTCGCGAGCACCGTCGACCACCACGAGCGCGCGGGCGTCGGCATCGACTTCTGGGGCGAGGCCGGCCTCGGCCTCGAGCACGTGACGTGGCGCCAGGGCGGCGTGTACGACCGCCCGAGCGGCGAGGTCGCGATCGGCTTCGAGCTCGACGGCTACGGCAAGCGCGACGCGAAGTACCGCCGCCGCCACATCGGCTACTTCATGGCGTTCCGCAGCTTCATCGCGCGCGGCCCCGAGACCGACGGGCCGGCGGTGTGCGGCGGCCCGTGCACGATGGCGACCAAGCCGTCGCGCAACGACATCTCCATGTTCTTCGAGCTCGGTCTGCACTGGGGCAAGTGAGGTCACCCATGGAAAGGAACACGATGACGACGGCGTCCAGGTTCTCGTCTCTCTCGGCTCTCTCGTCTCTCTCGTCTCTCTCGCTCTTGGCCCTCGTCGCCTGCGGCGGCTACGCGCCCATGGCGAAGCAGGCCACGTACGGCGGCGGCGGTGGCTACTACGGCCCGTCGCCGGCGTCGCCGCAGGCGAGCGCGGCCTACGGTGGCGAGGCATCGCCGATCGCGACCGGGCCGGCGCCCGTCCAGGAGCGCCCCGGCCTCGGCACGACGTGGGGCGAGAACGTCAACGCGCCGATCTCGTTCTCGCCGTTCGTGCGCGCGGCGTCGTCGCCCTGGGCGCAGGTCGTGCTGCACTACAACGATGCGCACGGCGTCGCCGCCCACGCCGCGTACGCCGGCGCGTCGCCCTCGCCGCTCGAGGTCTACGCCGGCGACGGCGAGCTCTCGATCGCGCTCGTCGACGAGGCCGGCCGCACGCTCCCCGGCTACCACGCGAACGGGCGCGCGCTCGTCGTCGGCGGCGACGGCGCGCGCTACCGCATCGTCGTGCGCAACGGCACCACCGCGCGCTTCGAGATCGTCGCGTCCGTCGACGGGCTCGACGTGATCGACGGCAAGCCGGCCGATCCGAACCGGCGCGGCTACCTCGTCGACCCGCACGGCGTGCTCGTCATCGACGGCTTCCGCAAGTCCGACGACACCGTCGCGGCCTTCCGCTTCGGGCGCGTCGCCGAGTCGTACGCCGCGCAGACCTCGGGCGATCGCAACGTCGGCGTCGTCGGCTTCGCGATCTTCGCCGAGCGCGGCGCGGTGTGGACGCGCGGCGAGCTCCACCGCCGCGACACGGCGGATCCGTTCCCGCAGCGCGGCTACGCCGTGCCGCCGCGCGACTTCTGACCGCCGCCGCTACTGGTCCTTCTCGGGCGCGCACGTCGACACGCCGGCGCCGCTGATCTTGTACGGCACGCTCTCGAGCAGCACGCTGTGCTTGCCGGTCGTGCGGTCGAGGACGTGCACCGTCGAGCGATCGCTCCCGTCGCCGAGCGTCACGAAGATGTAGAACTTCCCGCCCCAGTGCGCGAAGGCGTAGGCCGTGACGCGGCCGAGCGGCCGGTCGCCGAGCTTCCACTTCGGGCCGAGCGCGCGGCCGCTCCTGCGATCGATCTCCTGCACGAACGACGGCTCGTTCTCCGTCGGGAAGAAGCCGTACAGCCGCGCGTCGCCCGTACCCGTGAGCTCCGGGTTCTGGGTCTCGCCCGCGGGGACGGGGATGCGCCCGACGTCGCGCGCCTGCGGCGTCTTCGCGTCCGTGTCGACGGCGGACAGCATGTGCCGGTCGTCGTTGCCCGCGATGTACAGCTTCTCCGTCGCGCCGCCCGGCTCGTCGGTCGCGTAGCCCATCCCGAACTGCGGCGAGCCGCCCGGCGAAGGGAGGAACATCGCGCGCTGGCACCGCGCGTCGGTGATCGACACCTTGTACATCGCGCCGTCGCCGAACAGCACCCACGCCATGCCCTGGCGATCGACGGACATCGAGAACGGCGACGCGCCGTGCTCGGTGTTCGCGTCGCATCCCTTGAGCGAGCCGATCCGGCGGAAGGGATCGTTCGGGAGCTTGCGCGGATCGAACGCCAGGAGGTCGGCGTTCAGGTCGACGACGTAGATCAGCTCCGAGCCGGCGCTCGCGCAGCTCGCGACGCAGCGGCCGTCCTTGCAGCCGTCCTTGCACGTGCGGACGCGGCGCCCGAGCTCGCCGCCGTCGCACGCGACCACGTCGTCGCCGACGCACACCCGGTCCCGGTCGCGCGTGCACCGCACGTCGTCCCCGTCGTCCTTGTCGTGAGCCGGCGCGCGCTTCTCGGGCCGCCGTGCAGGGCGGGAGGCGTCGGTGTCGGAATCGCCACGACATGCGGCGAGCGACAGCAGGGCCACGGTAAGCGTGCGCATGGTCATGGCGACGAGACGGCAGGGAATTCTTGCACGAGTGATTTCGTAGTGCCGGTGGGTGTTCGCGCACATGGCGTAGATGTCGGTCCTCGTTGGAGAAAGCGATCTCCAGGCGGATCGAGAACTGTTCGGATCTCGATTCGCAGTCCCCTCGACAAACCTCGTATAGTCAGACAGCTTGCCGGGGATTCCTCCAGGTGATTCGGGCGACTCGATCGGCAACGAAGAGCCCACCGACGTCAACCGCATGGCGGTGCCGTGGAACCCGCGCTCGGGCGACGGGCTCGATACGATCGGCTCGGAGTCGGGGGCGAGTCCGCTAGGCGCCGCGTGGCTCGAGAGCGGAACCTACGAGCTCGCGCCGGGTGCCGCGCTCGGCGAGTACCGGATCGAGGGCAAGATCGGTCAGGGCGGGATGGGGGTCGTGTTCGGTGCGATCCACCCGACGATCGGCAAGCGCGCGGCGATCAAGGTCTTGAAGAAGGAGCTGTGCAGGGACCCGCTGCAGCTCGAGCGCTTCGTCAGCGAGGCGCGCGTCGTCAACGAGATCAACCACCCCAACATCGTCGACATCTTCGCGTTCAGCGAGATGCCCGACGGGCGCTGGTACTTCGTCATGGAGTGGTTGAAGGGCGAGACGCTGTATCAGCGCATCCACCGCGCGCCGTTCTCGTTCGCGGACCTCGTCGGCATCGTGCGCCCCGTGTGCCGCGCGCTCGAGGCCGCGCACGGCAAGGGCATCACGCACCGCGACCTCAAGCCCGAGAACATCTTCCTCGTCGAGGTGCCGAACGAGCGCCAGCCGCACGTCAAGCTGCTCGACTTCGGGCTCGCGAAGCTGCAGCGCAGCTACGAGCGCAACCACAACACCGCCGTCGGCACGATCATCGGCACGCCGCAGTACATGGCGCCCGAGCAGGCGGCCGGCACGGACATCGATCACCGCGTCGACGTGTACGCGCTCGGCGGCATCCTGTTCGAGCTGATGACGGGGCGGCCGCCGTTCCAGGCCGACAACGCGATCGAGCTCGTCGCGAAGCACGTGATCGAGGCGCCGATCCGCCCGTCGTCGCTCCAGCCCGAGATCCCGACGGTCGTCGACGAGCTCGTGCTGAAGATGCTCGCGAAGTCGCCCGACGACCGCCCCGCCCTGTCGGAGGTCATCCGCATCCTCGAGCGCGTGCGCTGGCGACCCGGCAGCTCGATGAAGATGACCGCGGTGCGCCAGATCCCGGCGGCGACGCCGCCGTCGGACTCGATGTCCGAGGAGGAGCCGACCTCGCAGGTCGACGAGGACTTCTCCCAGATGATGATGCCGATGTCGACCTCGCTGCCGTCGCCGTCGGAGCAGCTCGTGCCGACGCTGTCGGAGCAGCTCGCGATGCCGGTGGCGGCGCGCAAGCGCGCGGCGACGCCGCCGGGAGCCGGCGACAGCCTCGAGCACAAGATCACGCTCGACGCGCACGGCGTCGGCCGCCCGCCCGCGGAGTCCGACTCGATGGAGCTCGGGCCCTCCGGCGGGCCGCGCCCGACGCTCGTCGGCACCGCGGTGCCCGTGCCGGTCGCGACCACCGCGTCGGGGCCGATCCGCGCCGCCGGGGCCGCGAAGCCGGCGGCCGCGGGCTCGTCGGGGCAGCTGCGCGTCGCCGACCTGGCGCCCGAGCCGGCGCCGCGCCCGACGCCGCCCCCGCGCGCCCCGACCGGGCCGCCGACGATCAACCTGCCGACGGACGACGCGATCAACGCGGCGATCGGCGAGGCGCTCGCCGCGTCCGCCGACGAGCGCGGCGCCGGCGACAACTTCGTCATCCGCATCAAGAGCAAGGACCGCGACCCCGGCGCGACCGGGGAGCAGCCGTCGCTCGAGCGCCCGAAGACGTCGTCGGAGCGCAGCGAGCCGGGGCTGCGGTCGGGCGCTCACGAGCGTCCGTCGTCGCCGGTGCTCGGGCTGGAGCGGGCCGACCGCAACGACCGCAACGACCGCAACGACCGCAGCGAGCGGGCCGAGCGGAACGAGCGGGCCGAGCGGGTCGAGCGGGTCGAGCGGAACGACCGCATCGACCGCCGCCGCGCGGAGAGCCCGCGCGAGCTCGTCCAGCCGCAGGGGACGAGCACCGTGATCGCGCGCCCGCGCAGCAGCCTCATCCCGATCCTCGTCACCGTCGCGATCGTGCTCGGCGCGGCGACGGTGCTGTACTTCCTCACCTGACCGGCGATCAGCCGTCGGTCTTCGCCGGCACGGGGCTCTGCATCTGCGCGCGCAGCGCCTCGATCTGCTCGAGCGCGACCGGCAGGATGCCGACGGAGTCGCGCGTGGCCATCCAGCGCATCGTCGACGACACGAACAGCTCCTGGATGTACGCGAACGAGAAGCCGTGCGTGGCCTCGACGACCTGTGCGCGGCCGGCCTCCGACAGGCGCAGCGCCGGGCGGAGGCGGTCGTTCCACGCGGCGACGTAGAGTGCGCGCGTCGCGGCCGCCGGCAGATCGAAGTGGTACTTGCGGTCGAAGCGGCTCGGGCGGTCGACGATCGAGGCGTCGAGGCGCTCGGGGTGGTTCGTCGTCGCGATCGTGATGACGCCGTGGTTCGTGGCGAAGCCGTCGAGCTCGTTGAGGAAGAACGAGCGGCACCCGTCGGTGAGGAGCGCGTCGAGGTCCTCGAGGACGAGCACGCACGGCGCCGTCGAGCGGGCGCGCCGGAACACCTCCTCGATCGACGCCTGCGACGTCGCGTACTGCGCGTCGAAGCTCTGCACGTACAGGCACGGGATGCCGAGGAGGTGCACGAGCGCCTTCACGCACAGCGTCTTGCCGTTGCCGGGCGGCCCGATGAACAGCGCGCCGCGCCGCCACGGCACGCCGAACTCCTCGTACGTGTCGCGCGACGCGAGGAACTGCGTGAAGTCGTCGCGGATCTGCTGCTTGAAGTCGCCCTCGAGGACGAGCTGGTCGAACGTCGTCGACATCACGGCGTCGTACAGCTTCACGCTCTTGTGGAAGCAGCCCTCGTTGAACACGAGGATCTCGCCGCGCACGTCGTGCGACCACCGGCACACCGCCTCGAGGAACGCGTGGCAGCGGTCGCGGTCGCGCCCGAGGATGTAGTGGCGGCTCTGCGCGCCGAGGCTCCCGCCCCACTCGAACAGCACGACCTGGAACGACGAACTCTGCCACGCGACGTCGAGGAGTGCGATGCGCGGGCGGCGCACGAGGCCGAGGGGCGGCAGCCACTCGGTGTCGAGCTGGTGGTACATGTCGCGGCGCGCCTCGACGGCGCAGTTGCCGTCGCGCGCGAACGCCTCGATGTCGAACAGCGGCGAGACGCCCTCGATCATCGCAAGATCGCCGTGGAGTTGCTGGAGGCGTTGACCGAGCGCGAAGCCGGGCGCCGCGTGTGCGAGCGCATCCTCGATCACGCGGTCGCTGCGCAGCCCACCCTCGATGGTGGAGAGGCCCATGGCGCGCAGTCTAGCAACGCGCGGGCTCGGATTGCCGCGCCTCGCGCCAGATCGCGAGCCCTTCCTTCGCGAGCCGCAGGAGCAGCGGGCCGAGGAGGACGCCCTTGGCGCCGAACACCTGGAGGCCGCCGAAGATCGCGACGAGGACGAGCAGCGTCGGGAGTTGCAGCTGGCCGCGGCGCGCGAGGTACGGGCGCACGAAGTTGTCGATCGAGCTGATCACGAACACGCCGCCCGCGAGGAGGATGATGCCCGCGGTCGTGCGCCCCTCCGCGAACAGGCCGATCGCGACGGGGCCCCACACGATGAAGGTGCCGATCAGGTGCAGCACCGACGCGGCGAGGACGAGCAGCCCGAGCGCGAACGCCTGCGGCACGCCGAGCGCGAGGAACAGGATCGTGGCGACGCCGGCCTGCGCGAGGCCGGCGCCGAGCGTGCCGATGAACAGCCCGCGCCCGGTCTCGACGAACGCGCCGGCGAGGCGGCGGAAGGCCGGGGTCGGGAGCGGCACGTGCTGCTCGAGCCACGCGTACAGGCGCCCGCCCTGGATGAGGAGCGTGTACAGGCCGCCGAACAGCACGACGAGCCCCATCACGAGGCGCGCCGCCGTGCCGGCGACCTCCGCGGCGAGCGTCAGCGCGCGGCCGCTCTGGCCGACCACGAGCTGCATGAGGTCGCGCGGCGAGCGCCCGACGCTGTCGTTTCCGGTGACGAGCGACTGGACCTGCTCCGACGAGATGAAGCGGCGGACGAGCTCGATCGCGTCGAGCGTGAGGCCGGTCGCGACGAGCGCGATCGGCACGAACAGCACGACGATGAAGATCACGACCAGCCACGCGGCCACGCGCGGGCGATCGCCGAGCGCGTGGGCGACGCGCGCGTGCAGCGGACGGACGAACACGCTCGTCCAGACCGCGAGCAGGATCCACGTGACGAGCGGCCACATCACGACGAGCGCGGCGATGCTCGCGAGGATCGCCATCCACGGCACCGACCGCTCGGGCGCGCACGTCGTCTCGTCGGTGCTCACACCGAGTGCGGGTGCAAGCCGCGCGCCCGGCACCTGCGAGGGACTCGCAGCGCGGCTCAGCGGATGCGCACGGCCATCGGCGTCTCGACGGGCCAGCCGCGCGGATCGAGCGTGACCTGCGAGGGCGGGCCGAAGCCGGCGCTGTACTCGAACGCCCGGGTCGCGACGGGCGCGGGCGCGCCTGCGACGGTGGCCGTGCCGTCGGCGAGGCGCTTCGCGGCGATCGACATGTGCTGGAAGCCGGGCGCCGCGCCGAGGTGCACGACCGCGAGCGGGATCGTGCGGCTCTCGCCGGGTGCGAGCTTCATGAGCTCGGCGTAGAGGAGCAGGTCCGCGACGATCGTCTCGCCGCCGAGGAGCTCGCCCGGTGCGAGCTGGTCCTCGAGCTTGACCTCGTCGTGCCCGAGGTTCCCGTAGAGGCGCGCGACCGCGCCGTCGCGCACGACCGTGACGTCGATGCCCTCCCCGTGGATCGACAGGCGCGAGCCGTCGAGCGCGACCTCCCAGCGCTGGGGCGGGATGCCGTCGACCTGCACCTCGCCGACGACGGTGGTCGCGCCGGCGGCGAGCGTCAGCCGCTCCTCGCCGGTGATCGGGCCGCGCTCGCGGTACAGCGCGCGCTGCGAGTTTGTGGGTGGGGCGTCGTCGGCGAAGCGCGAGCGCTTGTCGTCGTAGATCTCCGCGACCTCGCGGCGCAGGCGCTCGAGCTCCTCGCGCGGCAGCCAGCGGCCGCGCAGCATCACGCCCGCGAGCTTCTCGGTGTTCGCGATGTCGGCGAGCGGGTCGCCGTCGAGGAGGATCAGGTCCGCGCGCGCGCCGGCGGCGACGACGCCGAACTTGCCGTCGGCGTGGAACACGCGCGCGGGGTTCGCCGTCGCCGTGCGCAGCGCCTGCTCGGGGGTGAGGCCCGCCTTCGCGAACAGCGCCAGCTCCTCGTGCAGCGACAGGCCGGGCACGAGCCACGGGTTGCCGACGTCGGTGCCGGCGACGAGGCCCGCGCCGGCGTCGTGCAGCTGCTTGACGAGGGCGCGGCCCCAGGCGGCGCTGCCGCGCGCCGTGTCGAAGTCCTCGGGCGTCCAGCTCGTGAAGCGGAAGTCGTTCGCCGGGCTCCACTGCGCGAGCGACGCCTTCGAGACGAGCTTCCACTCGGGGCGCGTCATGTCGCGCGGCCGATCGAGCGTGCCGAGGCGGTCGAGCACGACGAGCGTCGCGCAGTTCCACGTGCCGGCGTCGCGCGTGCGGGCGATCGCATCCGCGAGGCGCGCCGGATCGACGTGCTTCCACGCGGCGAGCCGCGCCTTCACGTCGGTCGGGTCCTTGCGCACGGGCGCGTCGTCGGGCTGCGCCTCGAGCGTGTACCCGTCGAGGTGCTCGATCGTCACCTGCTTCGCGGCGAGCGCGCGGCCGAGGCCGACCGCGTTCGGGACGTGCCCCATCACGGGCAGCGAGCGCGCCGCCGCCTCGGTGACGATCGCCTCGTAGAGCTCGGCCGGCAGGCGCGAGTACACCTTCACGAAGTCGTAGCCGGCGCGCACCTGTGCGGCGACGGCCTCGGTCGCCTGCGCGGCGGTGTCGAGGCCGAGGCTGCCCGGCCAGATCGGCGGGTTGCCGTCGACGATCGGCCCGGCGGTGTAGATCGTCGGCGCGAGGCGCGACGGATCCGCGCGGATCGCGTCGCGCACGCCGATCGACGCGGCGTCGCCCCACATCACGCGCACCGTCGTCACGCCGTGCGCGACGAACAGCTGCAGCGCGCGCGGGTCGTACGTGTGCACGTGCATGTCGGCGAGCCCGGGCGCGAGCCACTTGCCGCGGCCGTCGATGCGGCGCGCGCCCGCGGGCACGGGCGTCGACGCGGCGGGCCCGATCGCCTCGATCGCGCCGCCGCGCACGATCACGGTCTGGTGTGCGCGTGCGCCGTCGCGCGTCATCGGCACGACCGTCACGTCGACGAACGCCGTCGCGTCGGCGCCCGCATGCTGCGACGGCGCCTGGCGCGCCGACCCGCACGCCGCCGCGAGTGCCACCGCGATCATGGAGATCCTGTGCATCCGCGGCCATCACACCACGGCGGTGAAACGCCGTGAAGATCCCCAGCGTCACGCCGAACACATGAGGACGGGAAGCTCGCAGGGTGGGCGGGCTCCCGGCCCGCGAGCGCTCGCCACGTCGGGGCGTTCGACGTACGCTCGGACGAGTAGCGCATGCGCAACGTCGTGGCCGCGGGCCTGCTCCTCCTCGCGACCGCCGCCGCGGTGGTGCTCGGTCAGCGCGCGCTCGACTGGAACGACCAGCTGGTCCTCGACGACGTGCCGCTCGCGCGCACGGCGCCGCTCGTCGACGACCCGCACACGCCGGCGCTGTCGCGGCGGGTGATCGTGGTGATCCTCGACGGGCTCGGCGCGGGCGAGGCGAAGCTGCCGTTCCTCGACGAGCTGCGGGCGCGGGGCGTCGCGGCGGTGGCGCGCGTGCCCTACCCGACCCTGTCGCGGCCGAACTACGTGACGATCCTGACGGGCGTGCCGCCGCGCGACAGCGGCGTGCGCACGAACCGCGTGCCGAGGCCGGTCACCGTCGACACGCTCATGGACCGCGTGCAGGGAGCGGGCAAGCGCACGGCGAGCGCGAGCACGTACGGCGTGATGGTGTCGCTGTTCGTGCGCAACGCGCCGTCGGTCGGCGGGATCCAGTGGATCGAGGACGGTACGCGCGTGCGGCCGCCGCCGCCGATCACGTGGCCGCTCGACGAGGTGCACCGCGTGCCGGAGCTCGCGCCGCTCGGGCCGACGATCGCAGCGCTCGCGCGGACCGACGCCGCGCTGATCTCGGTGCTCGTCCTCGACATCGACCGCGCGGGCCACAAGTCCGGCGTCGGCGAGGAGTACCGCGCCGCCGCGCGCGACGCCGATGCGATGCTGCGCGTCGCGTTCGCCGGGCTCGACCTCGCGCGCGACACGGTGATCGTGACGGCCGACCACGGGCACGTCGCGCCGGGCGGCCACGGCGGCCTCGAGGACGAGGTCCGCCACGTGCCGCTCGTGCTGGCCGGCGCGGGCGTCGTCGCGGGAGCGGAGGCGCTCGACCCGTCGCTCGTCGACGTCGCGCCGACGGCGGCCGCGCTGCTCGGCGTCCCGGCGCCCGGGCACGCGGCTGGCCGCACGCTGGTCGAGGTCCTCGCGCTCGACGACGCCGCCCGCGCGAGCCGCGTCGCCGCCGACGAGCGCCGGGCCCGCGCGCTCGCGCCGATCGTCGCGGCGGCGTGCGACGACGCGCCCGACGGCACCCGCGTCGCGGTGGTCGTGGTCGGCCTCTTGCTCGCGGCCGGCTCGGCGTACTTCCTGTCGCGCCGGCGCGCCGTCGCGTTCACGCGATTCGCGTTCCTCGGCGCGGTCGCGTTCGGCGCGATGCTGTGCGCGATGCTGCTGATCACGCGCTTCACGATGTCGCCGTCGTAC
This sequence comes from Deltaproteobacteria bacterium, assembly GCA_019637375.1. Classification (GTDB taxonomy): domain Bacteria; phylum Myxococcota_A; class Polyangia; order Haliangiales; family Haliangiaceae; genus JABFXX01. The sequence goes on from JAHBVW010000013.1 coordinate 119,381, forward strand.
GTGCCGGCGTCGTCGCGCGTGATGAAGCTCGCCGTCGCGGGGACGATCGCGGCGGTCGCCATCCACGTCGCCGCGTGCTGGTGGCTCGTGCTGCGCCGCGAGGGCGACCGCGTCACCGTCGCGAACGGGCTCGCCGTCGTCGGGTTGACCGCCTCGCTCGGCACGATCGCGCTCGTGCGCGCGTGGTTCTCGCCGCCGTTCTACGACGTCCCCTCGCCGTTCTGGATGGTCGCCATCCCGGCGATCGATCTCGCCGCGGCGACGGGCGCGCTCGCGGCCGCGGTGACGCTGCTCGCGGCCCTGATCCGGCCGGCGCGCAAGCCTACAATGCGCGCACCTTGATCGAGTACGACCCGCACCGCTGGCGCGACCACTTCTTCGACATCCGCGGCTCGATGATGCGCGAGATCGCGTACCGCGTCGGGGTGTGCGCGCTCGCGGCCGTCGGTGTCGCGATCGCCGACTACTACGACGTCGACGTCGGGATCTCCGATCGCGCGCACGCGCTCGTCGGGCCGGCGCTCGCGCTGCTGCTCGTGTTCCGCACGAACTCGGCGAACGACCGCTACATCGAGGGGCGCCGGCTGTGGGGCGGGATCGTGAACTCGTCGCGCAACCTGCGCCGCAAGGCGACGGAGATGTTCCCCGACGACAAGGCCACCGTCGATCGCATCGTCGAGTGGACGATCGCGTTCGCGTGGGCGACGCGGGCGCGCCTGCTCGACCGCAGGGAGCTCGGCCCGGACGCGCGCGTCCCCGAGGAGCTGCGCGCAAAGACGCTCGCCGCGTCGCACGTCCCGACGGCGGTGTCGGCGCGGATCACGGAGATCGTGGCCGGCGCGCGCCGGCGCGGCGCGATCACCGACATCCAGGCGCAGATGCTCGACGCCGACGTCCAGGCGTTGATCGACCACGTCGGCGGCTGCGAGCGCATCCTGACGACGCCGCTGCCGTTCGCCTACGCCGTGCACCTGCGCCGCGCGCTGATCCTGTACTGCATGACGCTGCCGTTCGCGCTCGTGTCGAACCTGCACGCGTGGTCGTCGCTGTTCAGCATCATCGTCGCGTACATCCTGATCGGCATCGAGGAGATCGGCACGGAGATCGAGGGGCCGTTCGGCGAGCGCGTCAACGACCTGCCGCTCGAGCGCATCTGCACGAACCTCGAGGCGCAGCTCCGCGACCCGAGCAACACGTGACGCGCGCGTGGTGCGCGGTGCTGCTGGTCGCGTGCTCGAGCCGCGGCGAGGCGCCGCCCGTGGCGCCGGCGGGCGGCGAGGCACGGTCGCACGACGCTGCCGCTGCGAGCGCAGCCCGTGGGGAGGCGCGGTCGCACGACGCTGCCGCTGCGAGCGCAGCCGGTGGGGAGGCGCGGTCGCACGACGCTGCCGCTGCGAGCGCAGCGGGTGGGGAGGCGCGGTCGCACGACGCTGCCGCCCAGGAGGCGCCGCGCGATCCGGCGACGCTGGCCGAGGCGCTCGCGGAGCTCCGGGCGCGCGCGTTCGGCGCCGCGGCCGATGCGATCGCGCGGCGCGAGGCGCAGGCGCAGCCGAAGATGAAGCTGACGGCGGAGGAGGCCCTCGCGACGGCGCGCGCGACGCTCGCCGTCGCCGACCGGGCGCCGTTCGCCGCGCTGCACGCCGTGATGCCGCGCTCGACCGTCGAGCTCGCCCGCGCCGTCCGCGAGCGCGGCGTCGCGCTCGCCGAGGCCGACGACATCGCGGCGTACCTCGTGCGCGTCGTCGCGGCGCTCCGGTTCGAGCGCCTCGACCGCTTCGACGAGAACCACGCGCACGTCACCGGCCGCGCGTTCCCGGAGATCGACTACCGCGGCGAGGCCATGACGTGGCAGTCGCAGCAGCGCGACTGGACCCCGCTCGGCGTGCCCGACTACAAGACGCGCGCGCACATCCACGCCTACTTCGTCGCCGCCGAGAAGCTGCCGCACTGGGCGGCCGTGTACCGCCCGCGCGGCAAGATGGCCGCCGTGCGCTGAGGGCGCCGGGCTGGCATCGCGCATGCGTCGCTCGTGGGTGTGCGCGGCGGCGAGATCAGCATGTTCCTGTGCGGCGACGTGATGCTCGGGCGCGGCGTCGATCAGATCCTCCCCGAGCCGTGCAGATCCCGAGCTGCACGAGTCGTACATGGAGGACGCGCGCGACTACGTCGTCCTCGCGGAGCAGCGGTCCGGGCCGATCCCGCGGCGCGCACCGCTCGCGTATCCGTGGGGCGATGCGCTCGAGGTGCTCGACGCGGCGCACCCCGACGCGCGCATCGTCAACCTCGAGACGTCGCTCACGCGCTCGCCCGACTTCGATCGCAGGAAGGCGATCCACTACCGCGCGAGCCCCGAGAATGCGGCGGCGCTCGCGGTCGCGCGCATCGACGTGTGCGCGCTCGCGAACAACCACGTGCTCGACTGGGGCGAGCGCGGGCTCGACGACACGCTCGCGACGCTCGACGCGATGCACGTCCGGCACTGCGGCGCGGGCCGCGACCTCGGCGAGGCGCTCCGGCCGGCCGTCGTCGAGCTCGGCGAGCGCGGGCGGATCGCGGTGTTCGCGCTCGGCGGGCTCGACGCCGGCGTGCCGCCGAGGTGGGCCGCGACCGCCGGGCGCCGCGGCGTCGCGTACGCGGCCGACTTCGACGACGCCGCGCTCGCGCGCGTGCGGGGTGCGATCGCCCCGTGGCGCGACGACCGCACGCGGATCGTCGTCTCGATCCACTGGGGGCCGAACTGGGGTTTCGAGGTCGCGGGCGAGCATCGCCGGTTCGCGCACCGGCTCGTCGACGCCGGCGCGCACGTCGTCCACGGCCACTCGTCGCACCACGTGAAGGGCATCGAGGTGCACGGCGGCGCCGCGATCCTGTACGGCTGCGGCGACCTCCTCAGCGACTACGAGGGCATCCGCGGGTACGAGGCGTTCCGCGGCGACCTCGGCCTCCTGTACCTGGCGACGCTCGACGAGCGCGGGCGGCTCGCGCGCCTCGCGATGTACCCGACGCGGCTCCATCGACTGCAGGTGCGGCGCGCCGGCGCCGACGACGCCGCGTGGCTCGCCGGCGCGCTCGGCGCGGTCGGCCGCGAGCTCGGCACCGCCGTGCGCACCGCCGGCGACCACCTCGAGCTCGTGTGGTGAGCTCGCTCAGCGGACGAGCGCGTCGAGCGCGGCCGCGTCGCGGCGCGACATCGCGGCCTCGACGTCGAGCGCGAGCCGATCGCGGCCGAGCGTCGCGACCGCGCGCACCGCGCCGCCGCCGCGGTAGACGACGTGCGCGTCGTGCGCATCCAGGTCCCCGACGACGTCGGCGCGATCGAAGCGCCCGGCGTGGCCGACGTAGGCGAGCGTGACGTCGTGGTGCTGGCTCCAGAAGAACGGGACGTCGCGGCGCGGGCCGCGGCCGAGCATCGCGCGCGCGACGGCCTGCCCCTGCCGCACGGCGACCTGCCAGTGCTCGATGCGGACGAGCTCGCCGCCGTACGGGAAGCGCGCGATGTCGCCGGCCGCCCAGATGCCGGGCGCGGCGCGCAGCTCGCCGTCGACGACGACGCCGCCGCGGTCCACGCGCAGGCCGGCGCGCGCGGCGAGGTCGGTGCGCGGCACGACGCCGACACCCACGACGACGAGGCTCGCCGGGAGGCGGCTGCCGTCGTCGAGCACGACGTGATCGGCGGCGATCGCCTGCGGCGTGCGGCCGAGGCGGAACGCGACGCCCTTGCCCTCGTGCACGCGGCGCACGAACGCGCCGACCTCGTCGCCGAGGACGCGCGCCAGCGGCACCGCCGACGGGCCGACGACCGTCACCGCCGCACCGCGGGCGCGCAGCGACGCCGCGACCTCGAGGCCGAGGAAGCTCGCGCCGAGGACCACGGCGCGCGTCGCGTCGCCGGCACGCGCCGCGATCGCGCGGCTGTCGGCGAGCGTGCGCAGCGTGTGCACGTGCGGCAGCTCGGCGCCGGCGATCGCGAGGCGCACCGGCTCGGCGCCCGTCGCGATCAGCAGCGCATCCCACGCGAGCTCGCGCCCGCTCGCGAGCCGCACCGACCGCGCGGCCGCGTCGATCGCGGTCACCCGCTCGTTCGCGAGCGCGACGTCGATCCCCGCGAGCGCGTCGCGCGTGCGCAGGTACACCCATTCCTCGGGCGCCGCGCCGGCGAGGTAGTCCTTCGAGAGGTTCGGGCGATCGACGGGATCCGAGCCCTCGGCGCTCGCGATCGTGATCGCGCCGCGGTGGCCCTCGGCGCGCAGCGCCTCCGCGCACGCGACGCCGGCCGCGCCGCCGCCGACGATCACGACCGACCGCGGCTCGGCCACGGGCGCCGGGCGGTCGTCGCGGCGCGCGCCGACGCGGAGCTTGCCGCCGTCGAGCGCGACGTCGAAGCACGCGACCGGTGCGATCGCCGGGCCGCGCGCGCGCCCGGTCGCGAGGTCGAAGCAGCCGTGGTGCCACGGGCAGTGGAGCGCGCCGTCGAACACCCGGCCCTCGGCGAGCGGCCCACCGTAGTGCGTGCACGTCGCCCCGAGCGCGTGGACGCGCCCGCCGTCGCGCACCAGCACGACGGCCTCGTCGCCGACCCGGCCGAGCAGCGGCACGCCCTCGCGCACGTCCGCCTCCGGCACGCCCTCCGCGAGATCCGGTCCCGTCGCCGAGGCTTCTGTCCCCATGCCGCCACTCTTCCACGGCGCCGGCGGACCGCTTGCGACGGATGCCTAGTCCTGGGGCGGGGCTTCCTGCGGCGGCTGTTGCTGCTGCAGCACGACCGCGCGCTCGAACACGCGGTCGCAACCCTTCGGGCCGTTCGGGCACAGGTCGCGGTACGCGATCGTGAACGGCTGGAAGCCGGCCTTCGTGATCACCACGTCGCAGTCGACGGGGAACTGCGTGCCCATGCCGCCGACGCTCGCCTTGCCCGCCGCATCCGACATCACCGTGCGCTCCAGCTGCTTGAGCCTGGCGTTGCGCGCGCAGTCGAGCGCGACGCTCGCCTGCGGCACCGGCTGGTGGGCCGGGTCGTGCAGGGTCACGCGTGCGTTCCAGATCGGATCGCAGCTGGCGAGCAGGAACGGGAACCACCACGCGGAGCGCGAGCGCATCCGGCGACAGTACCCGAGATCATCTGGTGTAGATCTGGAGCGTGCCGCGCCTCGCCGCCCTCGCCGCCCTCGTCCTCGTCACCACGCGGGCCGCTGCCGAGCCGCCCCCCGAGCCCAGGGGCATGGAGCTCGCGGCCGCCGCCGGCGCGACCGCGGGCCTCGTGCAGGGCGAGGCGGCGGGCGTCGGTGCGGGCGCGAGCCTGGCCTTCTCCGGCACGGGCGTGTGGGCGCTCGGCGGGCGGATCGGGGCGCTGTGGCTCGCGCGCGATGCGTCGACGCCGGGCGGCAGCTTCCGCGATGCGCACGACCGCCTGTTGCAGTTCCACGTCGTGGTGCGGCGCCGCGTCGAGCGGCTAACGCTCGCCTTCGGCGCCGGCATCGACTCGCGCGCGACCTCGCGCACGCGCATCGACGACGGGACGAGCGAGCCGTACCGGAGCTCGACGTACTTCTTCGGCGCGAGCGCCGACGTGTCCTACACGCTCGCGCGCTCGGGGTCGCACCTGTTCGAGCTGACGGCCGGTGCGAGCCTCAGCCCGCTGTTCGACGTCATCGCCGCGCTCGACTCCGGCGAGCTCACGGCGAACGCCCGCGTGTTCGCGGCGACGGTCGGCCTCGGCTACCGCTATCGCTGACGCGCGCCGTCATCGCGATCAAGAAGATCGCCGCGCGACTTCACATCACGCGCCCTCGCCGCCTCTGAGAGATGCAAGGAGGGAGTCTGATGAGGCCTTGTCTCATGTTGCTGATCTGCGCCGCGGCCTGCGGCAGCGTCGCGGATCCGGAGCCGGCACGGCGGTGTGGTCCGAGGACCGCGCCGCCGTCAACGCGAACGCGACGGCGACCTGCCCGGCGAACACCGTCGTCATCGGCGGCGGCTGCACCACGAGCGTGCCCGACAACCGCGACGTCAACATCGCGCGCAGCTTCCCGAGCAGCGACACGACGTGGTCGTGCGGCTCGAGCGCGTTCCTCGACTCGACGGTGACCGCGTTCGCGATCTGCGCGCGCCTCGCGCCGTGAGCGTCCGCGGCGCACGACTGCGCCAACGGCGCAGCCGCGATGCGCCATCGGCGCAGGCAGTTTCCGTCGCACGCCCGGCGCGTCGCGCCTCGCCCCGATGGCTGCGGCGTGCGGGCGCTGTCAGCATGCCTCGAGATGCGAAGCGCAGGCGGCTCGGGCGACGCGCTGCATGTACGGCACGGCGCCGCCGATCTCGACGACGACGCGCGACGCCAGCTCGCCACCGACGCGTGGGGCTCGCGACCATGAGCACGCTGCGGTCGGAGGCGTGACGTGGAGCTCGCGGCCGACCTCGCGCTGATCGCGCTGATCGTCGTCGGGATCAGCCGGTTCCGCACGCCGGGCGGGGCGAGCTTCGGGAACCACGCCGCGGCGCTCGCGATCGTCGTCGCCGGTGCGCACGCGGCCGCCCGCGCGGGCGTCGCGGACCCGGGGGCGGTGACGGTCGCGGTGCTCGCGGGTGCGCTCGCCGGCGTCGCCGTCGCGTACCGCGCGCGCACGACGAGCCTCCCGGCGGTGATCGCGCTCCAGCACGGGATCGGCGGCCTCGCCGCGGTCCTCGTGTCGGCGCTCGAGCTGGCGCACGGGCGCGCCGAGCTCGAGCTCGCGGCCAAGCTGAGCGGCCTGTTCGGCCTCGTGCTCGGGGCGACGACGTTCAGCGCGAGCCTCGTCGCCGCCGCGAAGCTCGGCAACCTGATCCGCCGGGAGCCGACCGTGGTCCCGCACCACGACCTGCACCTGTTCGCGCTCGGACTCCTGATCGGCGTGTTCGCCGTGCAGTACGGCGTCGCCGACAACCCCGGCGCCCACGTCGTCGCGATCGTCGTCGGCGCGATGGTCCTCGGCGCGCTGTTCGCCGTGCGCGTCGGCGGGCCCGACCTGCCGGTGCTGGTGTCGGTCCTCAACGCGGCCGCGGGCCTCGCCGCCGCGTTCTGCGGCGTCGCGATCGCGAACCGGCTGCTCGTCGTGGCGGGCGCGATCGTCGCCGCCTCGGGATCGATCCTCACGGTCGTGACGTGCCGCGCGCTCCACCGGAGCCTGCCGAACGTGTTCTTCGGCGGCGCGGCGACGTCGAGGGCCGACGCCGATCCGCTCGCCGCGGTCGCGGAGCTCGCGCGCGCGGCCCACAAGGTGATCGTGGTCCCCGGCTACGGGATGGCGCGTGCGCGCGCCCACGTCGAGGTCGCCCGGCTGGCGCGGCTCCTCGAGGCGATGGGCAAGGACGTGCGGTTCGCGCTCCATCCGCTCGCCGGGCGCATGCCCGACCACATGAACCTCCTGCTCGCGGAGGCGGGCGTCGCCGACGAGGAGCTCCTCGAGCTCGAGGATGCGAACTGCGAGCTGCCCGCCACCGACCTGGTGCTCGTCGTCGGCGCGAACGACGTCGTCAACCCGGCCGCGCTCGACGTGCCGGTCCTGCACGCGTTCGAGGCGCGCGCCGTGGTCGTGTGCAACCTCGACGAGCGCCCGGGCCACGCGGGCGTCGCGAATCCGCTCTACCGCGCGGAGCACACGACGCTGCTCCTCGGCGATGCGGCGGCGACGGTGCAGGCGCTGTGCGAGCGCCTCGAGGTGCCCGCGCGCGACCTCGGATCGCTGCGCTGACGTGTGCGCCGCCCCTACTTGCGCGCGCACGCCGCGCCCCGTCATCATCGGCCGCGAGGCTGATCTGCAGTTCGAGCCCGGTGTTCGCGTCGGCAAGTACCGCCTGATCGCTCCGATCGGACGCGGCGGCATGGGCGGGGTGTGGCAGGTGGAGGACGACGCGGGCCGGGACTTCGCGCTCAAGTCACCCGCCATGGGCTTCGAGCACGACGCCGAGCTGAACCGGCGCTTCGCCCGCGAGGCCAACGCGCTGCGCCTGCTCGATCATCCGAACCTCGTCGCCGCCGTCGACGTGTTCGTCGAGGCCGGGCGCCTGTTCCTCGTGATGGAGCGCGTGACCGGCAGGACGCTCGGCAAGGCGATGGCCACCGGCGCATTCGCCCCTCGCAGCGCCCTCGTCCTCGGGCGGCAGATCGTCGAAGGCCTCGGCCACGCCCACGCGCACGGCTTCGTCCACCGCGACCTCAAGCCCGACAACATCATGCTGATCGACATGGGCGGCTGGGAGCGCGCGAAGGTCATCGACTTCGGCCTCGTCAAGCTCCTCGGCGATGCCGAGGCGGCGCTCGGCGGCGGCAAGCTGACGCGCACCGGCACCGTCTCCGGCACGCCGGCCTACATGGCACCCGAGCAGGCGCTCGGCCGCATCGTCGACGCCCGCGCCGATCTCTACGCCGTCGGCGTCATGCTGTTCGAGCTCCTCACCAGCCGCCTCCCCTTCACCCACGCCGACCCCGCGATGCTCATGCGGATGCACATCAAGGCGCCACCCCCGCGCCTCGACACACTCGCCGGCACGCAAGCTTGGTGCACGCCACCGCTGATCTCGCTGATCGACACCGCGCTCGCCAAGGACCCCGCTCGCCGCTTCCCGAGCGCGGCGGCGATGCGCGCCGCACTCGACGACGCGTTCCGTTCGCTCGACGACGTGTCGTAGGCCGCCCGGTTCATCGCTCCGGCGAGCCTTGGAGCTGTGACGTCACGTGGGTCGTCCGCGGGCGGCCTCCTCGTCGACCGACGTCGCAGCTCAAAACCGGCCCTGCCAACCGACGAGGGCGGAGCCACGCGCGACGGTGACGACAGGTGCTTTGCCCGACTTGCGGCCCCAGAGGTACACGCCGATCGCCGTCGCGACCGCGCCCGTGACCGCGAGGGCGACGCCCGCGGGTGCCGAGTCGAAGACCGTGGGTCCGGCCTCCGGCGTGAAGTCCTCGTCGAGAGCGATCAGCACGCCACCCGCGACGATCGCGGCGAGCCCCAGCCCCACGACGACCTTGGGATACGCGCGCGAGCGCCTCGGGCGGTCGGCGCGTGCACGCGTCGCGGTGTCCTCGCGCAGGATCTGGAGGCCCTGCCCGGGTGTGCCGTCGGCGAGGAACCGAGCGAGCGCACGCGCGGACGTCGTCGAGCCTGCCTCGTCGTGCTCGATGACGGCGCTGCGCATCGGGCGCCCGTCCTTGTGGTACAGGGTTCCGATCACCGCGGGACGGCCGCGAAGCTGCATCGGTCCGACGACGGCCACCTGCTCGGCACCCGTCCAGCGCTTCCCCAGCTCGACCGCGTAGCGCGCTTCCTTGCCGCGCTCCGCGTCCGTGGAGAACTGAAACCCGACCCAGCTGTCGGTCGCCCAGAGCGCGCCATCCAGCTCGGGATCGACGTTCAGATAGCTATCGTCGTTCGCGGCGACCTCCACCTCGTAGTGACGCCCGACCGTGCCCGGGACCTGGACGAACACGTGGTAGGTCCCCGGCACGAGATCGGCGAGGGACGCCTTTCCGATGCCGCGGATCTGTCCATCGACGAAGATGACGGCCTGGCCGCTCCCGCCGCTGACGGCCATCCGACCGCGCCCCATCGCCTGCACCTGCTTCGCCACATCGCGATGGAACGTTTCGTCGTCGGGGCCGTAGTGCCTGCGAGGGAACGGCCGCGACGGGAACATGCGGATCAGCTCCTTCATGGTCGCGAGGCTCGCCGTGCCGTCGCCGAGCTGCCGGTGGCAGAGTGCGAGCGTCGCGAGCGCCATGAAGGTCGTATCGGCGTTGCTCGTGTCGACGACGAACAAGCCGGGATTTCGCGTGATCGTCAGGAGCGCGCTCGTCAGACCCACCTTCGCGTTCTGCGGCCGGCCGTTGATGAACTCGTCGTGGGCGCGCCGAACGTCCTGCGCGACCTTCGCCGCGGACTTGCCGTCGTCGAGGATGCCGGGCCTTGGCACCCGACCGCCCGCCGCCTGGAGGATCGACGCGGGTCGCGCGGCGAAGCCGTAGGTCTCGAGCTCCTCCTCGAGCTTCGTGAGCAGGCGCGAAGCACCGTCCGTCCGAGGCCCCGTGTGCGACTCGAATACCAGGATCGGCTTACCCTGCCTGACCGCCGGCGACGCGTCGACGATGCCGGAAGTCACGAGGATCGCGATCGCCGGAAGGAGCGCCCGCATCATCACGGCGTCACCTCGGCGTCCCGGCACGGCGACGTCGGCTTGAGGTGTTGGTCGTCGCTGGCCGCGCCGACGAGCTGCCACGTTGATCTCATACGCCTCATCTCCTCCATGTCTCGATGCTCCTCACGGGGCCTCGTCGGCCCCGATGTCGCTGCGACCTCCCTGCGGACGGACATCACCGTCGAAGTCGACGCTCAGCGTCGCGGCCGGATCGGCGGCGTTCTTGGCCGGCGATGCAGGTTGAATGTGGAAGTTCCCCTGGACGACGTTGACGAACAGCGGGTCCGCGTTGATGTTGCCGGTCCCCGACGTCGGGTCCGGGCCGATGTCCGAGAACGTCGCCGTACAGTTCGCGCTACCGCCGAGCTGCTTACCGCCCCCCGAGACGACGTTTGCAAAGATGATGTTGTTCGAGAATGTGATCGGCGATCCCACCGTCCCGCAGTTAACGCCGCTGTTCACGGTTGCCGTTCCAGCGTTGGCGCTGATCGTGTTGAAGTCCAGGCGTCGCGTTCCGGCGCCGGCTACGGTGGCGAAGTTGATGCCGCCGACGAGGCTCGCCGGTCCACCGTTCTGCGTGATGAAGCTGTTCGTGATGTCGAACGACGAGGCGCTGATCGAGATGCCGCCGCCCGCGTTCCCCGAGATCTTCGACCGGCTCACCGTGAGCGTGCCCCCCGAGGTGGTGATGCCCCCACCCGCGTTGTTCACGAGCTTGACGCCCGTGAGCGAAACCGTCGCGGTGTTGCCCGCGATGAGCGCGATGCCGGTCCCGGTGGCGCCGAGCCCGTCTGCGATCTCGAGCCCGTGAACCGAGAGCTTCGTCCCACCATCCACACGCAGCACGATTCCCGGCGACGTGCGCGTCAGCCTGGCGCCGGGCTCGGCGAGAAAGGTGACGTCCTCGCCGTTCAGCGTCACCGCCTCGTCGGTCGTGCCCTTGAACTTCACGAACGGCCGTGACGTTGCGAGCGCCTTCGCGACCTCGGTGCAAGGCATCGCCAGCGTGCACATCGAGTTGTCCGTGCCGTTGGGGTCGACGTACGCGACGCTGGTCTCCAGCGCGCACGTGCCATCACTCAGGCACGCCGCCGACGCGCACTCGGCGTGTGCGACGCAGCGGCGGCACGTGTGGTCGTCGCCGCACACGGGCTCGGCGCCCGTGCACGCGGCCGTCTCGTCGGGTGCGACGCACTCGACACACGTCTTCGTGCCGGCCACGTCGCACACCGCCGTCGGCGCCGAGCACTCGGCGCTCGAGGCGCAGCCCTTCGGCGCATCGAGATCGCAGTTCGGGTCCGAGGGATGGTCTGCGCAGTACGCAACGCAGTCGGAGTCCGTCGGATGGGTCGCGCAAAACTCGGGTTTCAGCTCCTTGCCGAAGAGCCAGTCGCACCCCGTCGACATCAGGGCGGGCACGAGCGCGAGCGCCATAGCGAGTCTTTTCGAGTGCATGCTGATCCTCCTCGTTCGCAGCAGACAACACATTCTCAAAACGCCCCCGTCCAGCCGAGGACTGCGCCGCCGGTCTGCACGGCCGCCGTGGGGCCGGATCGACGCGACGGTCGCAACAGGCGATACACGCCGTAGCCGATCGCGCCCGCTCCGACGACGCTCGCAAGAACACCGACCGGACGGCCTCTCGGGTGCTCGAATTTGTCGTCGGTGTCCCCGCCGACGTAGATGCCGTACCCGCCGAGCACGAGCAGCGCGGCGCCCGCGCCGATCGCGATGCCGGGCACGACACGCGACGGCCGCCATGGTGGCCGGACGCGGTCATCCGACGCGCGCAGCCGCACCGAAAGCTCGGCCGTCCTGCCCTCCTCGAGGACGAGCTGGCGGATCTCTCGCTGAAACCCAGGCTTCTCGAGGACGACCACGTGCTCCCCCGGCGACGTGTTGAACAGCGCATCGGTCACGCCGACGGCTCGGCCGTCGAGGAACACCTGCGCGCCGGGCGGCACCGACTTGATCGATGCGATCGTGCGACCCGACTGGACGGAGAACTCGCGGAGAAGCTCTTGCGCCAGATCGGTCGAGCCCTGGCTCAACTTGTCGGCCGCGCACATCTCGCAGAAGTGTTGTTTGACGGCGATGTCCTCGACGTCCGTGACGATCAGCTTCGCCGTGACGACCACCATCGGCGCGCCCGTCGTCGCGGACCGGTACTCGACGTTGACGACGAGCATCCGGTGGATGCCCGCGGCGCCGAGCGATGCCGGCACGCACGTCCACGGCGCGGGCTTGTCGCGACAGCTGAAGACGCCGTCGGCATCCTTCCGGCTGAGCGGCCTCGCCGGCAACGACCACCCTGCGCCGCGCACGGCGGCCTCGATCGCGCTGCCGACGGTGGCGCGGTCCCGCTCGTTCGCACTACCGCCAACGACGACGACCCCGTTCTCCGCCGACGCGGCGCGCGCCGCGAGGCACGCGAGGAACATCAACACGAACGAGAGGCGATGCACGGTCATGGTATCCAGGCCCTTCGGATGGTGGTCTTCTTGTCGGCGCTCACGACCACGACCGTGGTCTCTTCCTTGCCGAGGTCATCGTTCTTGATCTGCAGGCGATAGCGGCCGACCGGTACGGTTTGGTGATAGGGCGTCTGCCCGACGGGCCTTCCGTTGAGCCAGACGAGGGCCCACGGCTTGACGTAGACCTCGAGCTCGCCGGTCCTGTGCTCGACGCGCGGCGTGGCGACGACAACCGGCGGGCGAGGTGTCGACGTGGCCGCATCGTGCGCGACCGCCGCGTCGGAAGGCACGGCTACCTGCGGCGCCGCATCCACCATCATCGAGTCCACCGACGAGGCGTCGGCCGCGATCTGCTTTTCGGCGAGGACTGCATCGACGTCTCGGCTCGGTGCGGCGTCGCCGACGATCGCGAGTGGAGCCCGTCCGGCGTCGGGCGCGAACTGCGATCGCGGCGGCGCGCCCGATTCGCCGTGACCAACGACCGATCGGCTCGCGTCTCCTCGGATCCAGAACATCCAGACTCCGAGCGCGAGCACCACGGCTGCGCCGACGCCGGCCGCCGCCCACCGACGCATGTCACGCGCGCGTCGGGCGTTGCTCTGCAGCTGGACTTCCGACCCTACGGCAGAGAGCGTCGTATCCGGTTCGTTCGCGATCAGGTGCGAGGGCGGCGCGGTGACCGTCACCTTCGACGCGAGAGGCACTCCCGGAGCCGAGATCGGAATCCCATCGGACACGGACAAAGATGCCGGCGTCGGTGCGCCGGATGGCGCGGCCGTCACGCGGTGCAACGCCCAGTAGGCGGAAGCCGCGCGCTGCGGATCCGACGTTCGGACGGTCTCCACCTCCGCGGGCGTGTTGCGCAGCACCTTGGGCGCATATCGGGTCACCATCTCGAAGCCGTCCGGAAGGGTCCCGTCGACCCTCACCGCACGAGCGAGCGCGTACAGCAGCGTGTGCAGCGGCGGCCGTTCGCTCGGATCCGGCCGCAACGCCTGGAGGAGGATGGCCTCCCATCCCGGTGGCATGTGGTGCCCCGGCGGCAACACGGGAGTCTCGCTCTTGGTCTTCTCGTAGAGCGCGAACTCGTTCGGTGCGCGCCACGGCAACTCGCCCGTGAACATCTCGAAGATGATGACTGCGAGCGCGAAGATGTCGGCGGCGGGCGTGACGTTGCCGGCGTTGCCGTACTGCTCGGGCGCCATGTATCCAGGCGTTCCGATCATCGCGCCGCGCTGGGTCTTCAGCTCACCGGCCGCGAGGGCTTGCCGGTCGTGGACGATGCCGAAATCGATCAACTTCACGCAGTACGCCTCGGCGTCGCTGATCACGACGTACGCATTCGACGGCTTGAGATCGCGGTGGATGATGTCGGCCTCGTGCAGCTCGTGAAGGGCCGCGATGATCTGCGCGATCAGCCGGAACGCGTGGTGCACCGAGACCTTGCCGCAGCGTCGGACGTGCTCCGCGAGCGTCTCCCCGTGGAGATACTCCATGGTCATGTAGAGCTCGCCCTCGCTCTCGTTGCAGGCGTAGATCTCGACGATGTTCGTCTTGCCCTTGAGCCGGACGGCGGCGCGGATCTCGCGCTCGAATCGCTCTCGGAGCGTCGGGTTCGCGACGAACTCGGCGAGCATGAACTTGACGACGACCTGGACGCCGGTCGGCCGGTTCACGGCGAGATAGACGGCACCCATGCCGCCCTCCGCGAGCTTCTTGGTGATGGTGTAGTCACCGATCACCTTGCCGATCCGCCGGTCCATCCGCTGCGCCTCGCCGTGCTCCATGTACGTGGTCCCCTGCCCCAGCTACAACTAACGCTCCGAAGATAAGACGTGCTGCTCCTCGAGCCAACCGATCAGCCTGCCGCGTTCAGCGGCAGCTCGAGCCCGAGCTGGTTCGTGAACCAGTGCTGCACCTTCGAGGCGTGCTCGTCGAGCGCCGCGGCGGCCTTGCGCAACGACCCCGCGCGCGCGATCGCGGCCAGCCGGTCCGCCGCGAGCTTCAGATCGTCGAAGTTGCGCGGCCAGCTGTAGCGCAGCAGTGCGCTGCGGTTGGTCTCCGTCATGTGCGCGAGCCGCAGCGCGCACCCGCGCGCCTCGAGCTGGCGATCGAGCAGGCGCTCGATCTGCACGTGCTCGCGATACGCGATCGGGCGAAGGTCGAGCCGCTGCATGTTCGAGCGATCCTCGCCGAGCACCGCGCGGGCGCGCCGCGGCCAGGCGAGCACGATCAGACGGATGCGGTAGCTCAACGCGAACAGGCTCGACCGGAACGCGTCATCCATGACCGGCATCTCGTCGCCGATCGCGAGCACCATGGTGGCGCGAGCTGCGCGCGCGAGAAGCTCCTTTTGCGCACCGCGATCCACCGGAATCGAGTCGACGCGGACGAGCGGTCTGCCGCGCAACGGAGACATCGCGTGGATTGCCTCGGCGAGCTGCGCCTGACCGCACCCGACGTCCCCGGCGATCATCAGGTGATCGACCCCGGATGCGATCTCGATCGCGTCGCAGGGGGTGGCGAAGCGCGAGCTCTGGGATTCGAGCTCCGTGCTCGTCTCCCAGTCGATCAAGTCCGACAGTAGCGCGTACTGTCTCGCCATCTCGTCGTTGAGTGCGATGAACGAAGCGGCGCCGGCGCTGAATCCCTGGCCAGCTCGGATGTCTCGGTCGTCGCCGATCCTCCGTGCATCGATGTACGTTCCGTTCTTGCTATGATCGTGAATGCGGATCCCGCCGTGACGTCGCTCGATCGTCAGGTGATGCCGCGACACGTACTGCGAAGGAACTACGATGTCGCAGCTCTCCGCCGAGCCGAGCGTGATCGTCACGAGCTGCCGCGGTAGCTCGAAGTGGTGCACGGTGCCGCGGATGTGGATCCACGTCACGGGATCCGGCCCTTCGAAGAAGTAGCGCTCGCTGTCGGGCTGCGTCTTGGTCTTGCCAGGCTTCGCGGGCGCGAGCTTGCTGCTCATCCACCCATACAGGCCACCACGCCGCGCCGGTCGCAAGGGGTGACCGATGTGCCACCCCATTTTCCAGTTTCGTCGGTCACCGTTCGATTCCGACGATTTCGGCCGACCGACCGATGAGATCGAAAAGGCCCCCTCCATCGCCCCCCTTCTCACCTCGCCGACCATCGCTCCCGTCGCCACGTGTCGAATCGGCACCGTGACACTCGGTCAATGAGATCCAGTGTCGCGTTGCTGCGCTCTCCGGACCATGGCAATGAATGAGATCGCAGATCGCGGCGTCGCTCCCGAGTTAGCCCTTGCGACGCATCACGATCGCGGTCGACGGGCATAGCGACGCAAACTGTGCCGTCTCGCGGATCGCAAGCGGTGCGGTGTTCCGGTCCACCGCGCGGAAGCCGTGGCGGGTGAAGTATGCGCTCGCCGAGGTCGTGAGTAGCCAGAGCCCATCGAGCCCCTGCCCGTCGGCCAGAGCGAACACGCGCTCGCACAGCGCCCGTGCGATGCCTCGGTCGCGAGCCACGGGCCTCACGGCGAGCGACCGCAGCAGCCCCGTGGCATCGCACGTCTGCAACCCGACCACGCCGAGGAGCTCGTCGCCGTCGAAGGCGCCGAGCAACCGAATCGCCGGGTCGGGGAGGTCGTCCGCCGGCAGATCGCTGGCGCGGAGGAGCATGCGAGCCGCCTCGAGAGCGTCAGGGCCGAGCTGCTTCACGTCCATGTCGACCTACTTACACGAGCTGCACGGTTTCGGGCGCGGCGAGAAGCTCGTCACCTTGCCGCGGGCGTCGAGCGCGATCTCGCAGCACGCGTCGAACATCTCGCGCAGCTGGGCGCGACCGCGCTGGACGCGCGACTTCATACCCGAGACCGAGATGCCGACCATCTCGGCGGCCTCGCGCACCGTCAGCGCCTCGAGCTCGACGAGCGTCACCGCCTCGCGGTACGGCGACGGCAAGCGCGCGACGAACAGCGAGACGCACGCCGACAGCGCGCGGGACGCCTCGCGATCGTCATCCTCGACGGGCTCGGACGGCAGCTCGATCGCGTCGGCCACGGCGACGGGATGACGTGCCTTGCTGCGCACGTGCTCGGCCACCGAGCTGCGCGCAACCTGGAACAGCCACGACGTGAAGCGCTCCTCCTCGCGGAGCGAGCCGAGCCCGCGCTGCATGCGGACGAAGACGTCCTGCAACACGTCGTCGACGTCGGCCGCGGGCACCTGACGCGAGACGAACGGGCGCAGTCGCGCCGCAACGTCCTCCCACAGCTCGGGCCGTGCGTTCACGCGCAGCAGCCCGGTTGGCGGCACGCATCCCCCGCCTCGGGCTTGCGCGCCTCGATCGTCGCCGACGCGACGAAGTTCTCGATCCCGGGCAACCACGAGCCGACGATCTCGGCGCTGCGCGGCGCGATCTTGACTTCGATGTCGGTGAAGCCCACGCGGGCGAGCATCGCGCGCACATCCTCGATCGGTGCAGCGCCGGCGATGCAGCCGGCGAGCGCGGCCGCCTGGTTCTGCAGGTCGGCCGGAATCGGCCCCGTCGCGACCACATCGCTGATCGCGAGCCGACCATCCGGCTTGAGCACGCGGAACGCTTCGCCGAACACCGCGCCCTTCTCCGGGGACAGGTTGATCACGCAGTTCGACAGGATCACGTCCACCGAGGCATCGGCCACGGGAAGGTGCTCGATCTCGCCGAGCCTGAACTCGACATTCGTCGCGTTCACCTTGCGCGCGTTGGTGCGCGCGAGCGTGACCATGTCCGGGGTCATGTCGACGCCGATCACTTTGCCGCTCGGCCCGACCTGGTGTGCGGCGATGAAGCAGTCGAAGCCGCCGCCCGCTCCGAGGTCGAGCACGATCTGCCCAGGGCGTAGCGACGCGATCGCCGTCGGGTTGCCGCAGCCGAGCCCGAGGTCCGCGCCCTCCGGAACCGCACCCAGCTGCTCCGCATCGTAGCCCAACAACCCTGCGGCCGTGCCGGCCGCCGTCCCAACGGCCCCCGGGGCACAGCAGCCCGGCGCACAGCCCGCCGACGCACCCGTGCGCGCAACGCTGCCGTAGTGATCGCGAACGAGCGTCCGCACGTCATCAGTCTTCGGATCGTTCATCTTCATGCCTCCTGATCACCAAGACGGGCTCGGTTCCGAAAGGACGCAGCCTTCGTGCGCGACCGTGGAGCGTTGACACCATGCGGACATAACGATATCTGCATGTCTATGACACCCGCCCGCCGGAAGCCAGACATCTTGTTCCTGTGCGTCGCCAACTCGGCGCGCAGCCAGATGGCGGAGGGGCTTGCACGCAAGATCTTCGGTGATCGGGCGACCGTCCGGAGCGCCGGCAGCGAGCCCTCGCACGTGAGCCCGTACGCGATCGAGGCGATGCGCGAGCTCGGCGAGGATCTCACGAGCTATATGTCCAAGTCGGTCGCGTCGATCGACCCGACCGCGGTGGACGTGGTGATCACGCTGTGCGCCGAGGAAGTCTGCCCGGTGTTCCTCGGCGGCGCGCGGCGGCTGCACTGGCCCGTTGCCGACCCAGCGAGCACGGATCCAACGCTGTCGCACGATGCAAGGCTTCTTCGCTTCCGCACGGCGCGCGACGCCATCCGCGAGAAGCTCGAACACTTCGCCGCCACCGAGCTGCCCTAGGAGACGCGATGCCATCGACGCTCATCACCGAGGATCACGGCGTCCGGCCGCTGACGAAGCTGTTCCGCGCGCTCGGCGAGGAGACGCGCGTGCGGATCGTGGCGCTTCTCGCACACGGCGAGCTGTGCGTGTGCCACATCGAGACGGCGCTCGAGCTGAGCCAGCCGAACGTTTCGCGTCACCTCGGCATCCTGCGCGCCGCCGGAGTCGTCGACGCGCGCCGCGACGGCACGTGGGTCTACTACCGGCTCGCCGCGCAGGAGCACGCGGTCGTGCAGGAGCTGCTCACCGCGCTGGCGCAGGCCTTCGGCGCGGAGCGCGCGATCCGCAGCGATCACGCGAAGCTCCGCAAGGCGTGCGGGCCTGCCGCATGCAAGTGAGCCTCACGCGCAGGCTCGTCGCCGAGGGGCTCGGGACCGCGCTGCTCGTGGCGGCGGTCGTCGGCTCGGGCATCATGGCGCAGACGCTCGCGAAGGACCCGGCCCTCGCGCTCCTCTGCAACACCATCGCGACAGCCGGTGCGCTGGTCGCGATCCTCCTCGTGTTCGGTCCCGTCTCCGGCGCGCACCTGAACCCTGCCGTTACCGTCGTGATGGCGGCGACGCGCGCGATCACACCGCAGACGGCCGCCGGATACATCACGGCGCAGATCGGCGGAGCGATTGCGGGTGCGGTCCTGGCGAACGCGATGTTCGATCTCGAGCTGTTCTCGATGTCGAGCAGCGTGCGCGACGGGTTCCCCAAGCTGCTCGGCGAGGGTGTTGCGACCTTCGGACTCGTCGGCGTCGTCATCTCCGTGGGCCGCACGCGCGACGCGATCACGCCTCTCGCCGTGGCCGCGTACATCACGGCCGCCTACTGGTTCACGGCCTCGACGTCGTTCGCGAACCCGGCGGTCACCATCGGTCGCGCGTTCAGCGACAGCTACGCCGGGATCCGCCCGACCGACGTGCTTGGCTTCGTCACGGCGCAAGCCGTCGGCGCGACGGTCGGCGGGACCGTGTTTTCATGGCTCGTGCCGCAGCCCACACAAGCGCCTTCTCGCTGAGCCCGACAGTGGGGTTGTTGGAGGTGCCACCCAGATTTGAACTGGGGAATGGTGGTTTTGCAGACCACTGCCTTACCACTTGGCTATGGCACCGAGAGCGAGGGGTCTTGTAGCACAGGTCGTACGCTCCATCAATCGCGGCAGGGCGTTCCGCGGTGGAGGGTGGTGCCGTCGAGCCAGATGAGGCCGGTGGGGGGCGTGAGGTCGAAGGGTGTGGGGATGGGGAGCGGGCTCTCGACGAGGGTGTCGTCGACGAGCTCGCTCAGCATGGTGGTGGGATCGGCGGAGGCGATCCAGGGAGCGCCGTCGAGGACGGCGCCGCGCGCGACGCGCCGGGGAAATGGCGTGGTGGTGCCGCGGGTGAGATCGCGGAGGACGGTGGTGTCGGCGATGGGGTCGCGGTGAAGGAGGAGGGAGGCGCTGCTGCCGGCGACGAACACGGGGAGCGCGCAGGCCGAGAGTGTGGTGCCGGGGCCGGGGTTCGCGGCGTCGGCGAGGAGGCACGTGCCGTCGCCCGGGTCGGAGGCGACCTGCACGCCGGTGGTGGTAGGGGCGAGCGAGGCGGCGACGGCCGCGCGCGGCGGCAGGGTGGCGAGCTCGGTGCCGCCGGCGTCGATCCGGCGAAGGCGGAGCTCGCCGGATTGCACGATGCCCTGCACGGCGTCGGTGCCGAGCGGCGCGATGGGCGGGTCGACGTGCGCGGGCGTGCCCTGATCCATCGTGGCGTAGCTGTCCCAGGAGGGATCGAGGCGCTTGAGGTAGGCGTCGGTGCCGATGTCGGCCTGGATGAAGAGCGTGTCGCCGACGGCGCCGGCGCCGCGCAACGCGTAGCCGCCCTGGAGCGGCAGGTGCACGCTCGTGACGGCGAGCGACGACGACGCGCGCACCACGTAGATGTTGCCGGCGTCCGTCCCGATGACGATCGCGACGTCCCCGGCGGTCGGGACCACGCGCAGCGCGAGCGGCGCACCGTCGAGCCCTGCGACGTCGCCGAGGATCGCGAGGTCGCACAGCGTGCGCGCGCCGGCGGTGTCGGGCGGCGGCGCGCCGGCCGGATCGAAGTCGATCCGGCCGCACGCGGCGGCGGCGGCGGCGGCGACGACCACGAGGCCGCGCCGAGGACCGAACAGCGTCGAGCGCACGCTCCATCGTAACCGGTCCCCTCGCCGATCGGCGAAGAAGCTGTCGGGGCGCCGGCGGCGGGTTCGATCCACAGGCCTGCCGCAACGTGTGGCAGCACGCGGCCTGACAGCGCTCGTGAGGTGTGGGAGGCTACGAACGTGATGTGGGCGTCGGCGTGGCAGGGTTGGACATCACGCGCGTCGATGCCCCGTCCTCAACCAAGGTGACGGAGGCAACGTGAGCAAGCACATCGATGAAGACGCGGTCGTTCAGGCACTCCTCGACACGCGCAAGGAGATCGGCAAGGAGCCGCTGAAGAAGCTCGTGCAGGCGGCGCACGCGGCGAACGGCAAGGTCGTGAGTGGTTCCTTCGAGCCGGGCGACGACAAATGCCCCCCGCTGCGCCTGAAGTTCCCGTGGCCGCCGCACCCGAACACCTGGGACCTCATCCAGAAGCTGCTCGCCGGCGGCGGCCGGGTCGAGGTGTTCCCCCACGGGATTCCCCATCCCGAGGAGATCCTCGTGAACGTTCACACCCACGGCCTGCGCTGACGTGATCTTCACCGGCGAGGTCGCACGCATCGTCCAGCTGCATCCGACGCGGCACTGCAACCTCGCGTGCGCGCATTGCTACTCCTCGTCGGGACCGCGCGAGCGCGAGCAGTTGCCGCCGGAGGTCGTCGACGCGCTCGTCGAGGACGCAGCGACGGAGGGCTACAACGTCCTCAGCCTGAGCGGCGGCGAGCCGCTGATGTATCCACACCTCGAGCGCGTGTTGCGGGCCGCGCGCGCCGCCGGGCTCGTGGCGAACGTCGTCACGAACGGCACGTTGCTCGACGATGAACGCGTTGCGCTCCTCGCCGAGCTGGCGGGCACCGTCGCGGTCAGCCTCGACGGCAAACCCGAGGATCACGATCGGATGCGCGGCCGTCCGGGTGCCTTCGCGGCGCTCGAGGCGGGCGTCGCGCGGCTCGCCGCGGCGGGCCTTCGGTTCGGGGTCGTGTTCACCCTGAGCGAACGCAATTGCAGCTCGCTGCTGTGGGCCGCACGGTTCGCGGCGGCGTGCGGCGCCGCGAGCCTCCACGTCCACGCGCTCGACGACGTCGGCCGCGGAGCCGCGCTCGGCGACGAGGTGCCTCTCGACGAGACGCGGTCCGCCGTGTGGCTCGCGGTCGGCTACCTGCGCCGCACGTTTCCGGAGCTGGCGATCCAGCTCGATCTCGCGGACCGGCACGTCGCCGCACGGGCGCTCGAGCCGCCCACGGCGGACGATGGTCGGCTCGCGACGTTGCTGTCGCCGCTCGTCGTCGAGCCGGACGGTACCGTGGCCCCGCTGCAGTACGGCTTCCCGCGACGCTTCGCGCTCGGTTCGCTGCACGACGCCCGGCTGGGCGAGCTCGCGCGGCGCTGGCGTTCAACCTATCCCGTGCTGCGTTCCGCGTGCTGTGGCCCGCTTCGCGTGCTGCGCGACTCGGACGACGTCATCGATCTGTACCGCAGCCTCGCGGCACGCGTCTGATCTCGCCGGAACGCGACATCCCATGCAGCGCGCTTCGTGCCAGGGGCCACCCGCCCGGCTCACGGCACGAGCGCGCGCGCGAGCTCTGCGATCGACGGCGCGGTGCGAAGGGTGTCGACGGGACCGCGCGGGACGGCGTGGACGGCGGCGCCGAGGCGCGTGCGCAGCTCGCCGAGGTTCGTCGCGGCCGAGGCGTCGCTGACGTCCTGTGCGACGAGCGCGATCGCGGCGAACACGATGCCCATGGCACGCGCGGCGCGCACGGTCGCCGTCACGTCGTGGAGGACGCCGAGGCGATCCGGGGCCACGAGGAGGGTGCGCGCATCGAGGCCTGCGAGCCAGTCGGCGTTGTCGATGCGGTGATCGAAGGGCGAGAACATGCCGCCCGCGAGCTCGACGACGACGACGTCCCACGCCGAGGCGAGGTCACCGAGGCGAGCGCGCAGCGCGAAGGCATCGATGGCGACGCCCTCGGCACGCGCCGCCACGTTCGGCGCGACGGGAGCGCGCAGCCGGAGCGTCGGCGCGGCGACGTCCCCTCCCGAGGCGGCGCGCAGGGCGTCCTCGTCGTCGCCGACGGCGCCGGTCACGCCGGACTCGACGGGCTTCCACCCGACGGCGCGCACGCCGCGGTCGCGCAGCGCGCCGATCACCGCGCACGCGAGGTGCGTCTTGCCGATGCCGGTGCCGGTGCCGGTCACGGCGACGATCACCGGCGCACGCTACCACGCCGCGCCGACGCGGGTTCGAGCGGGAGCCTTCGACGGGGCCGCGCCGACGCCGGTTCGAGCGGGCGCTCTCGACATCGCCGCGCCGAGGCCGTTTCGAGGGGGCGCTTTCGACGTGGCAACCAGGCCGCCGGATCCGTGATACTCGCAGGCATGCGTCAGGTCGCGCTCGTGTGGCTCGCGCTCGCGGGGTGCAGCATCAAGCATCGCTCCGACGACATCGTCGATGCGCCACCCGGGTCGAACCCCGACGACGGGCCGCCGGTGGTCACGCCGCCCGACGGCGCACCCGACATCGACGCGCCGCCGCCGTTCGACGTGCGCGACGTGCCGGGCCTGCGCCTGTGGCTCGACGGCGCGCAGGGCGTGACGAAGGACGCCCAGAACCGCGTCTCGAAGTGGGCCGACCAGTCGGGCAACGCGAACGACGCGACCGCCGGCGACCAGACCCGCCCCGACTTCGTCGCCGCCTCGTTCGGGCAGCTCCCCGCGATCCATTTCGGCATCACCCGCATGTCGGGACTGTCGGTGCGGGACGCGGCGACGCTGCGCTGGGGCGCCGACGACTTCGTGGTCGAGGTGGTCACGCGGTTCAAGAACGATCCGCAGGCGAACGGCGACGGCGTCGGCTGCCTGTTCCAGAAGGGCGGCCAGGGCGCGGGCCTCAGCCTGTTCGGCAACCGCGACAGCAGCGGCGCCGGCGCGGGCGGCCCGGGCGCGACGGGGCGCGCGGCATCGGTCGTCACGAGCCGTACCGTGCGCGCGACGGGCGCGCTCAACAACAACAAGCCGCACGTGATCGCGCTGCGCCGGCACGCGAACACGCTCGAGCTGCGCGTCGACGGCGCGATCGCGGCGATGACGACGGGCGTCGACACGCTCAGCGTCGACAACGCGAGCGCGATCTCGATCGGCTCGCTGTTCAACGGCGCCGCGTTCCGCGTCGACGGCGACATCGCCGAGGTGATCGCGATCGTCGGGGACGGCTCGACGACGCACCTCGAGAAGGTCGAGAGCTACCTGATCGAGAAGTACATCCCGTAGGCGCTCAGTCGCACGTCAGCGGC
This sequence comes from Deltaproteobacteria bacterium, assembly GCA_019637375.1. Classification (GTDB taxonomy): domain Bacteria; phylum Myxococcota_A; class Polyangia; order Haliangiales; family Haliangiaceae; genus JABFXX01. The sequence goes on from JAHBVW010000013.1 coordinate 143,135, forward strand.
GCGCACTTCGCCGACAGCTGGTCCTGCGTGCAGCCGGCCTTGCCGCCGAACGCCACGATCGCCGTGCCGGTGGGGCAGCTCGAGGTCCGCTGATCGTTCGTGTAGTTGCCGGTGTCGGGGCGGAAGTCGAGCGTCGTCCGCATCCCGGTGATCGAGCCGTCGGGGGCGAGCGCCGCGCACTCGAGCTGCACCGAGTTGAGCGAGCTGAACTGGCCGCCGGAGGCGTTGCCGCGGATCGCGACGAGCACCGCGCCCGCGGGGCACAGCTTCTCGCCCGACGACGAGGTCGCGCCCGCGCAGGTGGTGCCGGCGCGCGTGAGCTCCCCGGAGGGCGTCGTGGCCATGACGTTCAGCTTCGTGCGCGCGATCGCGCCGCACCGGATGTGCACGCTCACGACGGCCTGCTGGAAGTTGAAGCCCATGCCGAGCGTGTTCACCGACGTGTCGAACGAGGCGCCGATCGGGAGCTCGCCCGTGGGGCACACGAGCTCGGGCCGCCCTCCCCCACCGGGCCCGCCGACGCTCGGCTGCTCGGTCCCCGCCGCCGCCGGGCGCACCCGACAGCGCGCGACCTCGACCGCATCGACGGCGGGCGCATCGCCGGGCGGGGCGTCGACGGCGGTCCCGTCGGTTCGCGAGAACGAGCACCCCGCGAGCGCGGCCAGCAGCACCCAACGCACGTTCGTCATCGTACACGATCCTGGATCCGCGAGGCGCGGGAGCTACCGTACCGGCATGCGCGCCCGGCTCCACCTCACGGCGATCGCCGCGATCGCCGCGGCCGCTGCGACGCGCGCGTCACCTGCGGACGCCAGGCCGCGCGTGATGCCCCCGTTCGAGCGCTTGTGCGTGTCGACGATGGCGTGGCCGCAGATCGCCGCGTGCATCCAGCGCCACGGCGGCGGCGGCGCGCAGGTCGACACCTGGTCGGCCGACCTGCGCGTCGTGAAGCTCGAGAACGCCGCCGTGTACCTGTACCTGCGCGACGGCGCGCAGTGGCGCATGGTCTCGAAGCTCGGCGACAAGGGCTACGAGCTCGTCGGCGCGTCGCAGATCCGCGTCGCCGGGCAGGCCGCGACGAAGATCGAGATGGCGCACGTGGTCCCGATGTACGGCGGCGTGCAGCCGGGCTGGTTCCGCGAGCGCGTGGTGCTGGTGTGCACGCCGGACCACTGCGAGCAGCGCGTCGTCGCGTGCACCGTGATGCAGCGCGGCCGCGCCGTCGAGGCATTTCACGGCACGCTGCGCATCGCCGAGGACGGCACGCTCGACGTCGCGGGCGATCGCTCGCACACGGGCGTGCAGTGCCGCAACCGATAGCGCCGCCGCCGGCAACACAGTTTTCCGGCGAACGCCTCGCACGCGCGCGCCGACCGGTGGCATCCACGGGTCATGCGAATCCATGCCCTGCTGCTCCCGGCGCTCGCGATCGCCGCGCTCGCTCCCACCGCCGCCGCCGCACCGCCGAAGACGACGGTGACGTGGTACGGCCACGCCGCGTTCAAGATCGAGACGCCGAACGGCAAGACGATCCTCGTCGATCCGTGGCTCCAGAACCCGGCGAACCCCAAGGGCAAGGACGACGTGAAGTCGGTCAAGGCCGACCTCATCCTCGTCACGCACGGCCACTTCGATCACGTCGGTGACGCCGTCGAGATCGGCAAGCGCACGAAGGCGAAGCTCGTCGCGACGTTCGACCTCGGCAACGGCATCGTCTCGACGCTCGGCTATCCCAAGGACCAGTGGGGCATGGACTCCGGAGGCAACGTCGGCGGCTCGCTGACGCTGCTCGACGGCGAGGTCACGGTCACGTTCGTGCCGGCCGTACACAGCTCGACGCTCGGCGAGGGCGCGAAGACCGTCCCCGGCGGCGAGCCCGGCGGCTTCGTCATCGCCGTCAAGGGCGGGCCGACCCTCTACCACACCGGCGACACGGACGTGTTCGGCGACATGGCGCAGATCGCGAAGTTCCACAAGATCGACGTGATGCTGGCGTGCATCGGCGGTCACTTCACGATGGGCCCCGATCGCGCCGCCGAGGCCGTGCGCCTGGTCAAGCCGACGCTGGTCGTCCCGATGCACTTCGGCACGTTCCCCCTCCTCGCCGGCACCCCCGCCGATCTTGCGAAGAAGGTCGGCGCCGCGTCGAAGGTGACCGAGATCAAGATCGGCGCCTCCCAGCAGTTCTGACGTAGACTCGGATCATGGGACGCGCACCGTCGGTCGCGGCCGACACCGATCGCGACGCCGAGGCGCGCCGCCCGCAGCGCTGAGCTACGGGGCCTCGCGCAGCACGAGCACGCGATCGAGGTCGAGCCCGCGGTTCGACTCGAGTACGTACACGGCACCCGCGAGCGCATGCGCGGCGCGCGGCTCGACGGCCGCCTGCCACACGAACGCGGGATCCGACGTCTCGGCCACGACCTCGAGCTCGCCCGCCGGCGTCACGCGCGCGAGCTGCTTGTCGTTGACGATGGCCCACGCGAGGTACGGCTCGCGCGGCGTACCCTCGACGAGGCGGATCCGCTTGCGCGCGGCGAACATCGCCTCGGCGTGCGAGACGCTCGCGAGGCGCACGAGCTGATCGCCCGCGGCGCTGGTGCGCACGAACAAGAGGTCGCTCCCGACGACGCGCAGCGTCTGGTTGTCGCCGGTCGTGATCACCGCATCGTCCGAATCGCGGACGATGCCGTGGTCGGTGCCGAGGTAGATCTCGGCGACGCCGCGCGCATCGAACGCGCCCATCCGATCGAACGCCGCGCCGCGCACGTTGTTCTCGATGTTCGAGATCTCGATCTGCCAGTCCGGGGAGATCGTGAACAGGCCGTCGCCGCCGTTCGCCGACGACGACATCGCGATCACCATCGGCACGCCGCGGAAGGTGATCTGCGTCGCCGAGCGCAGGTCGTCCGCCTGCTTGGGCGAGTTCGGCGGGTGCTGCCCGAAGTCGTGCACGGTCACCCCGCCGCTCGCGACCTCGAGGATGCGCCGCCCCGCGACGACGCCGAGCCCCGTCGCGAACGGCGCCTCGAGCGCGAACACCCAGTCGGGCGCGTTGTCGTACGTCTCGGGGCCGTCGACGAAGTCCGCCGCGTTGAAGGCGATCGCGTCCGACAGGTCGCGGTGCAGGTCGACGCTCCACCCGTTCGCGAGCTGCACGTACGCGAACGCTCCCGGCGCCGTGTCGACCGGCGGCGATGGCGGGCCGTCGAGGTCGTCGCCGCCGCCGCCGGGGAGCTGACACGTGGCGCCGGCCGCCGAGTTCCGGCAGACCTGGCCGTCGGGGCAGCTCGGCGCCGCCGGATCGCACACGGCCCCGACGGGCGCCGCCGGGCGAAAGCAGCCCGCGCTCGCGCACACGGCGACGGCTGTGACGATGCGCCGCATCGTGCGATGGTACCGCACGCCTCCCCGGGCTGCGTGGGGAATCCGTCAGCGGCAGGCGACCGCGCCGATCGCATCGATCTCGTTCCAGCCCGGCACCGCCCTCGACGCGAGCGTGATGCGCACGCCGGCGACGGGCTCGCCGGTGCACGGGAACGCGATCGTGCGGAGCTTCGCGCCCGGCTCGCGCGCCGGCTCGGCGCGGTACACGGCGCGCCTGCCGCCGGCGGTGACGAGCTCGACGAGCTTGATCGCGCCCGCGTTGAACGTCTCGTAGATCGCGATCGCGCGCGCCGGGGCCGGCTCGCCGAAGGCGACCTCGATCCACTCGTCGCCGTCGTCCTCGCTGAGCGGCGCCCACGCCGTGCGCGCATCGCCCTCGGTCGGGTACGTGTCGGGCGCGCCGAGCGCCTGCACCGCCGCCCACGACACCGAGCCGTACTGCGACGACACGCCGATCACGCGGTTCGCCCACTGCGTGTCGCCGGTCCGCACGACGGCGCTCGAGCGCCGCGCGGCGAGCCACGCGACCGCCTCGGCCGCGAGGTCGGTGCCCGTCGAGCCGAGGCCTCGCGCATCCACGACGACGCCCTCGACGAGCCGCGTCGCCCGCGCCGCGTCCGCGGCCGGGAGGCACGAGGCCAGGTGCATGCGCCCGCGGATGAGGTTCGCGCGCTCCGACGGCGCGGCCTCCATCCCCGCGACCGCGCGCTCGAGGATCGGCAGCGCCTCGGCGCACCTGCCGTCGAGCTCGAGGAGCTCGCCGCGCATCGCCTGGGCGACGTGCGCGCGCGGGTTGTGCGTGCGGGCCCACGTGGCCGCGGCGCGCTCGACCAGCTCGCGCCCGAGCGCGCGGTCGCCGCCCTCGGCGACCGACACGCCGATGATGAAGCGCGCCGTCGCGACGTGATCGTCGTCGGCCGGCAGCTGCTCGCCGAGCTCGAGCGCGCCCTGGTAGTGGCGCGCCATGTCCTCGGGGCGGTCCAGCATCTTGAACAGCTGCCCGAGCGTCATCCGGCCCACGAAGCGCTTGCGCAGCGACGTGCTCGCCGTCGTGCGCTCGACGATCGGCACCGCGCGCTGCGCGACCGCGATCGCGTCGTCCATCTGCCCGGCGGAGTGGAGCATCTGCGCGAGCGCCGACAGGTCGTCGAGCAGCTCCTCGCTGTCCGTGCCGAGCGCCTTCTCCGCGATCGCGAGCGCCTTGCGCGCGAGGGCGATCGCGACGTCGGCCCTGCCCTCGCTGAAGCGCAGCGTCACGAGCTCGCGCAGCGCGCCCAGCGTGCCGAAGCTGTCGGCGCCGAAGCGGAACTTCACGACGTCGAGCCAGCGCTCGGCCCACTTCACGGCCGCGGGGATCTCCGCGCGCGCGCCGTGCACGACCGTGAAGCACCCCGCGACCTCGTCGGCGACCTGATCGCGCTCGAGACCCTTGGGCATGCCCTTGAACTGCGTCTCGGCCGCCTCGCACGACGCCAGCGCGTCGGCGAGGTGCCCGGTCGAGCGCGCCCCGGCCGCCGCGGCGTGCGCGAACTGCGCGAGCGCGAGCGGTTCGCCGACGCGCCGCGCGGCCGCGCGCGCGACCGGCGTCAACACGTCGACGCGCGCCGCGTCGGGGCGGTTCGCCGCGTCGACGAGCGCGAGCGCGTAGGCCTGCGCCGCCAGCCGGTCCGCGTGCGCGGCGGTCGCGAGCTCCGCGGCGCGCGCCGCCGTCTTCCCGGCCTCGGTGTCGTCGGTGTGGAACAGGAGCTCGGCGGCGGTGAACTCGGCCTCGGCGACGAGCGGCGCGTACGCGAGGGTGCGCGCGTTGGCCAGCGCCCCGTCGATCAGCGCGCGGCTCGCCGCGATGTCACCGGCGAACAGCCTCAGGCGCGCCCGGCCCAGCGCGACGCGCGCCTCCGACACGCCCGCGATCGCGTGCGCGGGCACCGGCGCCATCCCCGCGAGCGCGTTGACGCTGCAGTCGGCGAGGACCGGGAGCTTGCCGACGGTCTCGTGCGCCACCGCGAGCGCGCCGCGCCCCGCCGACGGCAGGTCGTGGATGTAGTCGGCGAACACGCGCAGCGCGTCGTCGAGGCAGCGCGCCTGCAGGTCGCGCATCGCCACGGTGCGCACCTCCTCGGAGGACGCGTCGCACGTCGCGCTGCGCGCGGTCCGCCAGCGCTGCGCGTAGACGTCGAGCGCGGCGGCGAGCTTGCCCTGCGTGTCGACGGCCGCGAGCGCCTCGACGACGCGCGGCCGGCCGGCGGGCCAGAGCTCGTCGAGCCGCGCGATCGCCGCATCGCACGAGCGCTCGACGTCGGGGGCGCTCCCCGCGAGCGAGGCGGTGACCGCCGCGACGCCGATCATCGCGGTGCCGGTCGCGCCCGCCCACACCCACGCCGCGCGCGACCGCGGCCGGATCTCGGCGACGAGCTCCACCATCGACGGCCAGCGCGCCTCGGGATCGCAGCGCAGGCCGCGGCGCAGCGCGCGCACGACGCGCGCCGGCACGCCGCGTCGGGCGGGCTCGCGCACGGCATCGGCGGACATCGCGGCGACGGCGGCGGGCGACCACGCACCGTCGGCGCCGCCGAACGGGTGCGCGTCGAACACGAGCTGCCACACCGACACGCAGAAGCTGAACTGGTCCGAGCGCGGCGTCGCGGGCTCGCCGCGGTGCTGCTCCGGGCTCATGTACGCCGGCGTCCCGAGGACGGCGCCCGCGCGCGTCATCTGCGCGTGGAGGAGGCCGCCCTCGCCCGGCATCGGCGCGTCGGCCTCGTCGACGCCGCGCGCGAGCCCGAAGTCGCCGACGAACACCGCGCCGCTCTTGTCGACGAAGATGTTCGACGGCTTGACGTCGCGGTGCACGATGCCGGCCTCGTGCGCGGCGGCGAGGCCGAGGCCCGCCGCGGCGAACAGCGCGAGCGTCTCGCGCACCGTCGGCGCGGCCGCGCGCACGTGCTCGGCGAGGTTCGTGCCGTCGACGAGCTGCATCGCGACGAACACGCTGTGCTCGGCGACGCCGACGTCGTACACGCGCACGACGTTCGGGTGCTCGAGCTTCGCGAGCGCCTGCGCCTCGCGCCGGAGCCGCGTCTCGAAGTGCGCGCGCCGGTCCTCCGCCATCGCGGGCAGCACCTTCAGCGCGACGCGCCGATCGAGCGCCGGATCGAGCGCCGCGTAGACGACGCCCATGCCGCCCTCGCCGAGGCGCCCCGTCACGCGGTAGCGGCCGAAGCGATCGGCGAGCGCGCTCGGATCGGCGAGCGTCGGGGCGCGCGAGACGCCGGCCGGCACCGTCGGCGCGGTCGCGTCGCGGTGCGGGCCGGCGGCCGCGTGCGAGATCGGGCCCGGCGGGGCGACCCCCGACTCCGACCGCGTCTCACCGTCGCTCGACACGCGACGATTCTCTCACCTCAGCGCGGCGGCTGCACGAGCTCGGACCATGACCCGGCGGCGAGCAGCCACAGCCAGTCGCGGGCGCGCGTCGCCGCGACGTAGAGCGAGCGCGCGAGCTCCGGCGCCGGCGGATAGAACCCGGTCGCGAGGTCGGGGATCACGACGGCGTCGAACTCGAGGCCGGCGACCGCGGCGGCGGTCGTCACGATCACGCCGGGCTCGAAGCGGAAGTCACCGTCGAGGACGAGCGCGGCGTCGAGCCCGCGCAGCTCGGCGTGCAGGCGCCGGGCGTGCTCGGGCGTCCGCGCGATCACCGCGATCTGGCGCCACGGATCGCGCACCAGCAGCGCGTCGAGGTGCCAGCACAGGCGCGCCGCCTGCCCGAGCGCGTGCTCGCAGCGCGAGGCCCACACCGCCGGATCCGCGGGCGGCTCGCCGGGGAGCCGCGCGGTGCCGTCGGAGATCCCGCGCGCGAACGCCGCGATCGCCGGTGTCGAGCGGTACGTCACGGCGAGCGTCGTCTCGCGCCACACGGGGCGGCGCAGCTCGGCGCGCGCGGCCGCCCAGCCGGTGAACCACGCCGTCTCGTCGGTGGCCTGGCGGTGATCGCCGGCGAGCGTGACCGTGCCGTGCGGCGCGAGGGCGTCGCCGATCGCGGCGAGCTCCATCGGCGCGCGCAGCTGGGCCTCGTCGACGACGATGTGGTCGTAGCGCGCCAGCTCCGCCGCCTTCAGCGCGCCGCGGCGCGCGAGCTCGAGCAGGACCGGCGCGTCCTCGGCGTCGAACGTGTGTGCGTCCTCGGCGGGCGTGCCGGCGTCGAGCCTGCGCCCGTCGAGCGCGACCAGGCGATCCGCGTCGACGTGCCGGTGCAGGGCCTCGGTGGTGCGCTCGAACTGCGCGCGCGTGTGCAGCGCGACGGCCTCGATCGCGCGGTCGGGCAGCGCACCTCCCGCGGCGTCGACGACGCGGCGCAGCCGGTCGCGATCGCCCCACAGGTGGAGCAGGCGCAGGCGCGCCACGCCGAGCTTCTCGTCGCGCTCGACGCCGCGCGGCGGCCTCCACCCGACGAGGTCGCCGAGCACGGCGCGCACGGCCGGGTGGCGCTTCGCCGCGATCACCTGCGCCGCCGCCGACGCGCTCGTGCGCGCGGGCAGCCCGGGGAACGCCGCCCGCACGCGCTCGAGGAGCCACGCGTCGGTGACCGCGATCTCGACCCTCGGGATCCCGAGCCGCTCGACGAGCAGGCGCGCGAGCCGGCGCAGCCCCTCCGTCGGCACGAGGACGAGCGTGCGGTGCCCGCGGCCGCGCTCGCGCGCGCGCCGGGCCAGCGAGGCCGCGCGGTAGAGCGCGACCAGCGTCTTGCCGACGCCGGCCTCGCCGTCGACGACGAGCGAGGTCTCCGCCGGCAGATCGACGGCGCGCTGCTGCTCGGGGTCGAGCGTGACGAGCGCCGAGCGATCCGGCTGCGGGATCGCGGCGGGCAGCGGCTGCACGCCGGCGGCCGGCGCGCCGCGCTCGACGATGCGGCGCGCGAGCACCCTGCCCTCGTGCGAGCGCCCGGCCGCCTCGATCTCGTAGGGCTCGCCGGGCGCGTGGCGGAAGAACACCTCGGCGAGCGGCGCGGTGCGCCAGTCGAGGACGGGCGGCTCGCCGTCGAGCGCCGTGCGCGGCCCGAGCGCGAACGTCCGCTCGCCGCGGTCCGTCTCGACGGTGAGGTAGCCCTCCGCGAGGTCGTCGGTCACCCGCGCCAGTGTCGCCACGCGTCGCGCGTTGACAAGCTATCGCCCGCTCGGCACCTGAGCTACGATCTTTGCTGTCGGTGGCGGTCGCGGTCCCGGTCGCGCGCGGCCCAGCGATCGAGCAGGATGGCGACGAGCATGTCGGCCATCACGTTCACGACGGTGCGGCAGCGCGCGAGGATCCAGTCGACGGTGAACACGATCGGCAGGAGCGCGCCGACCGCGGCCTCGGGCAGGCCCGCCGCGGCGAGCACGAGCGGCAGCACGACCATGCCGGCCTCGGGGATCCCCGCGACGCCGACGCCCGCCATCAGCGACGCCGCCACGATCGTCAGCTGATCGACGAGCGTCAGGTCGTAGCCGAGCGCCTGGCACAGGAACAGCGCCGCCATCGCCTCGTACAGCGTGATGCCGTCGTTGTTGAGGTTCGTGCCGACGCACGCCGACATGCGCGCGGCCTCCGTCGACACGCCCATGCCCTCGAGCGTGCGCAGCGTGACCGGCATCGTCGCGAGGCTGGAGTTCGTCGACACGCCGGTCACGATCGCCGTCGCGCCGCGCCCGAGGTACACGCGCGGCGACACGCGCCCGACCCACCACGCGGCGAGCGGGTAGTACACGAACGCGTGGAGGGCCATCCCGAGGAGGATCACGCCCAGGAAGCCCCACAGCGCCGCGAACGCGTCGAGCCCGGCCTTGCCGACGACCTGCGCGACGACGCCGAACACCGCGATCGGCACGACCTCGATCACCCACGCGAGCATCTGCATGACGAGGCGGTACGCGCCCTCGACGAACAGCACGACCGCGTCCATCGCGGGCCGCGCCTCCTCGCTGCGGCGCAGGCGCCGGATCGCGGCGCCGACGAACAGCGCGAACAGGACGACGGTGACCACGTTGTTCTCGGAGAACGGCTGCACCGCGCTCTCCGGGACGAGCTTGTCGAGGTTCGACAGCGGCGACAGCGTCGCGTCGGCGGGCGGGCGCTTGGGGCCCGCGAGGTCGTGCCCCGTCAGCTCGCTCACCCTGCCCTGCCACGCGGCGCCCGGCTCGAGGACGTTCATCAGCGTGAGCCCGATCGCGAACGCGACCGAGACGTTGATCAGGCAGATCACGACGAGGCGCAGGCCCATCCGGCCGGTGACCTCGGTGCGCGCGACGGCGTCGAGCACCGCGAACAGCACGAGCGGCACCGCGAGCATCTTGAGGACGCGCACGACGAGCAGGCCGATCGCGCCGAGGTCGGCCGTCGTGATGCCCGGGACGACGTCGCCGCGCCCGCACGCGATGCCGACGGCGGCGCCGAGGACGACGCCGATCAGGACCCGCGCGAACAGCGGGAGCTTGGGCAGGTGCATCGCCCGCGACCGTACTGCGATCAGTGGAAGAAGCGCGATGCGATCGAGCCGTCGTCGGGCAGCGGCGGCGCCGGGGGCGGCGGCGGCGGCGGCGGGAGCGCGACCCGGTAGAAGTCGCGCAGCAGGCGGTACAGCGCCGGGTGCTCGTGGGCGAGCTCGGCGGGCTGGGTGAAGTACATCTCCGTCGCGACGGCGAAGAACTCGGCCTCGTTCGTCGCGCCGTACGGGTCCATGAGCGTCGGCAGCCCCGCCTCGACGAGGCGGCGGTGCCGCGTGTACGCGACGGTGCACACCTCCCCCCAGCGCTTGCGCTCGGCGCGCGACGGCAGCGGCGGGGTCCCGTCGATCGCGCCGGTCGCCATGTCGAGCTTGTGCGCGAGCTCGTGGAACACGAGGTTCCCCGGGCCCTCCTCGCGGCCGTCGGCGAGGACGCGGTCCCACGCGAGCACGACCGGCCCGCCGAGCCACGCCTCGCCGAGGAGCGTGCGGCCGTGCGACACCGGCGCGCGCGGCTGCTCGAACGTGCCGAGGCGCCGCGGCGGCGCCCACACCGTCGTCGGATACACGAGGATCGACGCGACGTCGTCGAGGAAGTGCTCGTTCGTGCCGAGGACGAGCAGGCACGCCTGCGCCGCGACCGTCACCTGCATCTCCTCCGTCAGCTCCAGCCCACCGCACCCCTCCCAGGTCTTCTCGGCGACGAACACCTGGATCAGCTCGCGCAGCCGTTGCTGCTGCGCCCCGTCGAGGCGGCGCACGAACGCGACGTTGTCCTCGAGGTAGCGCTCCCACGCGGGCGGGAACGGCTCGGCGAGGATCCGCTTCCTCCGGCGCGCGCGCGATCCGAACATGGGGCAAAGCTAAGGCGCGCCCGGGGACCGGCCGACTCTCCGATCGGCCAGGCTACGGCAGGAACGATCGGCAGCTATCGCACCCCCAGCGCTGGTGGTCCGGCATCCACCGCCCCTGCGCCCCGCACGCCGGGCAGAACCGCTGCGGCGCCTGCGCATGCTGCATGGGCGCGTAGCCCTGCTGCGCTTGCGGTGCGTAGCCCTGCTGCGGCTGCGCCTGCTGCGCATACGGCTGCTGGGCCGTCGGCGCGTGCCCGCTCGTCGGGGCGTACGGCTGTTGCGCGGTCGGCTGGTGCGGTGCGCCGAGGCTGCTCGTCACCTGGCCCGGCTTCAGGCCGAGCGCGATGCCGATGCGCTCGAGGAGCTGGTGCTCGCTCGGATCGATGTGGCCGTCGGCGTTGGCGACGGCGTGGGCGCCGCGCAGCACGGCCTGGCGGCCCTGCTCGTTGAGGTAGCCCATCACCGTGCGACAGAACGCCTCGACGTCGGACGGCTCGCGCCGCGCGGCCTCGATCTCCGCGATCAGCTCGTCGCGCGAGACCTCGCACCCGTCGAGGCCGCGCAGGACGCTCGCGATCGTGGCGAGCTCGGCCTCGTCGACGCGCCCGTCGGCGAGCATCATCAAGACGAGCAGGCGCCGGGTCGCGCGGTACTGCTCCGACACGAGGCCGTGGCCGAGCATCCGCGTCGCGTCGAGGACGTCGAGCTTGTACGTCCCCTTGCACTGGGTGCACTCGACGTACTCGCCCGCGAGGTTGAGCGGGATCAGCGGGATGAAGAAGATGTGGAAGAACCGCCGCACGCGGCGGTGGCGGTAACCCTGCGGCGCCTGGCATCCGGGACACCCGAACTGCCCGCCGGCCCCCTTCGAGTACGTGATGCCGTACGTGCCGTAGATGACGATGAAGTAGATCACGGCGCCCCCGCCTCTCGCGCTAGTCCGTCGCCGTGAACCGGAACGCGTACGCGATCGTGACGTTCGAGTCGGGCGGCTTCGCCATCTTGAGCGAGCCGACCGCCTGGATGACGCACATGCGCACGGCGGGGTCGTTGACCTCGTCGCGGCGGATGAGGACGTTCTTGAACCGGCCGGTCTGCGCCTCGGCGACGAACTCGACGGTGACGAAGCCGCCCGGCGTCCTGCGGTTGCGCGCGAGCGCCATCTCGTAGCAGCCGTTGAGCCCGTCGCGCGTCGTCGCCATCGCGTTGGCGATGTCGGTGCGCTGCTGCGGGCTACCGGTCTTGCACGCCGCAGCGAGCGACGCGGCGGCGACGGCGAAGAGAGTCAGCTTGGTCATGGTCACTGGTCCTTCACGATCTTCTTGATCGGGCCCTGCTTCACGATGAAGAACTCGACGCGCCGGTTCATGTCCTGCCCGGCGGGCTCCGCGTTGTCGGCGATCGGCTTGTCGGCGCCGAAGCCCTCGGCGGTGAGGCGCCCCTTCGCGATGCCCTTGCCGACGAGGTACTTCATCACCGACTCGGCGCGCTTCTGCGACAGCGTCTTGTTGTACGCGGCGTCGCCGGTCGAGTCGGTGTGCCCCTCGACACGGACCTCCTCGATCTGCGGGTTCGCCGACATCACGGTGACGACCTCGTCGAGGAGCTTGAACGACACCTCGAGCAGGTCGGCCGAGTTGGTCTGGAACTGGACCTTGTCGGAGATGACGATGTTCGACGGGAGCAGCACGACGCGATCCGGTCCGGGCGGGGGACGCCGCGCCGTGATGTCGAGCGGCGGGAACGGCTGTTCCTTGGTCGTGAACAACGAGCACCCCGAGGCGGCGGTGGCCAGTAGCGCCGACAAGAGCAATCCACGCATGCCCGCATGGTCGGCGCAGCGCCGCCGCGACGCAAGCGCCCGCGGCAGGTCCTGCGCCGCGCGCGGCGTCAGTTCAAGCGGATGCGCACGACGGAGCCCGGGTGCTCCTTCGTCGCGTGCGCCTGCCACCAGCCCGGCGGGATCTTCGGCTCGACGTGCTCGTACACGACGCGGATGTCGGTCGCCGGCACGTCGACGCAGCCGAGGCTGATCGGGACGCCGAAGCCGCGGTTCCACCACGCGCCGTGGATCGCGTAGACGTCGCTGATGTGCATCGCCCACGCGACGTCCTCGATCTTGTAGTCGATGAGATCGGGGCGCGGGCTCTGGAACGTCGACACCGGCGTCTTCTTCTTGATGCGGAAGATGCCGGTCGGCGTCGGATACTTCTCGCGGCCCGTCGACACGAGCGTCGCGTGGATCGGCGTCTTGCCGCGGTACAGGACCAGCGCCTGCTGCGACAGCACGACGTCGACCCACACCTCGTTCGCGCCGGTCACCTCGGGCGGCGGCGCGGCGGGGCCGCGGATGATCTTGAGGTCCTCGCGCGCGACCCACTCACCGTCGCCGATGCGCACCCACTTGCCCTCCTCGGCGAGGAGGTCGACGCGCGCACGCAGCGGCAGCGAGCGCACGACCTTGTCCTTGCGCGACGGCCCGGCGTGCACCGGCGTCGGCTTCTCGTGCGTCTCGTGGAACCACGTCCACGCGATCGGCAGCTTCGGCGTCTTCGCACCGTCGAGCGCGACGCCGGCGTACTCGTCGCCCCAGTAGCGCGGCACCGACGTCCACGGCACGTACTCGCCGTCGGCCGTTCTCATGTACTGCTTCTTGTCGATCGTGATGGGCTTCACCGGCCACGGGCGCACGATCGCGACCGGCTGCGCCGGCTTGTAGCCGCCGTTCGCGCGGATGTCGTCCTCGTCGCGGAACACGCGGCCGTCGTAGCCGCGCGCCCACAGCCGCGGGTACACGTCGGCCGACGGCGCGAGCTTGCTCGGCTCGCCGCGGGCGCAGATCCAGCCGGCCGGCTCGATCTCCATCCAGCGGCACGCCTTGCGCTGTTCGCCGAGCGCGACGACGGAGATGCGCGCGCCCGGCAGCAGCGTCCCCAGCTGCTCGGAGTCGTCGGTCGGCTCGGCGCGCACCGCCTCCTCGTCCTTGACGACGAAGCTCGGCAGGTCGGCGCCGAACGCGCTCGCCCGCTTCTTCACGGCGGGCGACGGCGGGGCCTTCTCCGCAACGCGCGCCGGCTCCACCGCCGCGATCGCCGGCGTCGGCGCGCCGGAGCCCGAAGCGAACCAGTCACGCGGATCGAGGGACGAGCTTTCCCGAGAGGAGGCCACGTGCGTCGACGGCTCGCGCGCCGCACAGGCAGAGAGGATCGTGATCAGACCGGTAGCGACAGCACGTATTGGACTCATCGAGCTCCCCGGCCACCCCTCATGGCCGCATCGTTCATGATGAGGGAACCACCGACGCCGTTTCAAGGGCTGTCCGCGGTCCGGACGACGGCTTTTGCGGCAATTTTGGAGGCAGGTGCGAGGAAGGTGCAACGGTAGCGGGCCTCACGAACCTCAGATTTCCGAGTGTTTTTCTGGCTGTTCCGCGCCGGGGCCGCATGCGAGCTTCTCGGAATGCGAGGACGTCTGATCTGCGCGGCGGTCCTGCTCGCAGCGTGCGGCACCGAGCAGTCCGCCCCGCCGCGCCACGGCGAGCCACGCCTCCGCCGCCTGCTCGGGCGGCAGTACACGAACACCGTCGAGGCGCTGCTCGGCCCCGAGGCGGCCGCCGTCGCGAAGCCGCCGGCCGACATCGCGAGCCGCGGCTTCGAGGCGATCGGCGCCGCCGAGCTCGCGCCGAGCGACATGGCGCTCGGGGCGTACGAGACGTCGGCGCTCGCGATCGCCGAGGCGATGGTCGTCGACGTCTCGAAGCTGCCGCCGATCATCGGCTGCACGCCCTCGGGTGCGACGGACCTGGCGTGCTTCGACACGTTCGTGCGCACGTTCGGGCGCCGCGCGTTCCGCCGCCCGCTCGCCGAGGACGAGGTCGCGCGCTACGTCGGCCTCACGGTCACGACCGCCGGCCGGTATCACAACGCGTACGCCGGCGTCGCCTACGCGATCCAGGCGTTCCTGCAGTCGCCGTACTTCCTGTACCAGGTCGAGATCGGCGAGGTCGACGCGGAGCGCCCGACGCGCAAGCGCCTCACCGACTACGAGGTCGCGACGCGCCTGTCGTACTTCCTCCTCGACACCACGCCCGACGACGCGCTGCTCGCGCTCGCCGAGCAGAAGCTGCTGTCGACGCCCGCGCAGATCCGCGCCGCCGCCGAGGAGCTGCTGAGCCGCCCGGCCGCGAAGGGCGCGCTGCAGGGCTTCTTCCGCGAGCGCACGAAGCTGCGCCAGGTCGCCGCGCTCACGAAGGACCCGGCGGTCTACCCGCAGTTCACGCCGGCGCTCGCGGCCGCGATGGAGAAGGAGGCGCTGCTGCTCCTCGACGACATCGTGTGGACGCGCGACGCCGACTACCGCGACCTGTTCACCGCCGACTACGCGTTCGTCGACGCGCAGCTCGCCGCGCTGTACGGCACGGCGCCGGTGGCGCTCCCCGGCCAGTTCGAGAAGCGCACGCTGCCCGCCGAGCGCCGCGGCATGCTCGGGCAGGCCGCGTTCCTCTCGATCGAGGCGCACCCGAACAGTACGTCGCCGACGCGGCGCGGCCGCCACGTCAGCGAGCGCCTGCTGTGCACCGACATCCCGCCGCCGCCGCCCGACGTCAACACGCAGCTGCCGATGCCCGTCCCCGGGATGCCGCGCACGATGCGCGAGCGGCTCGCCGCGCACACGGCGTCGGCCGCGTGCGCCGACTGCCACCGCCGCATGGACGGCATCGGGCTCGCGCTCGAGCACTTCGACGGCATCGGCGCGTTCCGCGCGACGGACCAGGGCCTGCCGATCGACGCGACCGGCGAGGTCGTCGACGTCGCGACGTTCGACGGCCTGCCCGGCCTCGGCGCGCTCGTGCGCGACCTGCCCGACCTGCACCGCTGCTGGGTGCGCGGGCTGTACCGCCACGCGACCGGCCACATCGAGGCCGACGGCGACGAGCTCGCCCTCGTCGAGGTCGACAAGAGCTTCGGCGAAGCGTACCGCGTGAAGCAGCTGCTCCTCGAGATCACCGTGAGCGACGCGTTCCGCTTCGTCGACAACGTCGACTCCGTCGACAACGGAGAGGGCAAGTAGCCATGCCGAGCCTGAAGCTGTCCCGGCGCAACTTCCTCCGCGGCGTGGCCGGCGGTGCCACCGCCGTCGTCGCCCTGCCCGCGCTCGAGGCGATGCTCGACGCCCACGGCGAGGCGCACTCCGACGGCTCGCCGATCGCGCGCCGCTTCGTGTGCTTCCACTTCGGCAACGGCTACACGCTGTCGCGGCTCGTGCCGGCGACCGAAGGCCCCGACTACCAGCTCACCGTGCTCCTGACGCCGCTCGCGAACGTGAAGGCGCACGTCAACGTGCTCACGGGCTTCGCGAACAAGCACGCCGACCGGATCACGCACCACGAGGGCATGGCCGGCATGTGGTCGGCGCATCCGTTCATCCACCAGGGCGGGCTCAACTCGAAGTTCGGCGGCCCGTCGATCGATCAGGTCGTCGCCGCGCGCCTCGGCAACGCGACCGTGTTCCCGTCGCTCGAGCTCGGCTGCTCCAAGCGCGTCTCGACCGACGAGGGCCCGACGATGCAGTTCATGTCGCACAAGGGCCCGGACCAGCCGATGCCGCCCGAGTACAACCCGCGCGCGGTGTTCGCGCGGCTGTTCGCGCAGCCGCCGCCCGACGACCCGAGCCGCCCGTCGCGCGTCAACGCGCTCGACGCCGTGCTCGAGGACGCGCGCGCCCTCAAGGCCAAGATCGGCGCGGCCGACCGCGTGCGCCTCGACGCGCACCTCGAGTCCGTCGCGCGCCTGCAGGCGCAGATCAGCGCGCTGCCGCCCGTGTGCGTGAAGCCGGCGATGCCGGCGGCGGACAACGTCGACGTCGGCGGCCTCGAGCCGATGGAGGACGTCGCGCGCGCGATGCTGGACCTCATGGTCTACGCGTTCGCGTGCGACCTCACGCGCGTCTCGAGCTTCATGCTGTCGGGCGGCGTCGGCCACACGATCTACCACTTCCTCGGGACGCTCGCGGAGCAGCACGTGCTCAGCCACGACCCGACCGGCTCGGCGGTGCCGCTCAACCGCTCGATCAAGTGGAACATCGAGCAGTACGCGTACCTGCTCGAGAAGATGCAGGCGACGCCCGACGGCGCGAAGACGCTGCTCGACAACTCCGTCGTGATCCTCGGCAGCGACTGCTCCGAGGGCTGGAGCCACGCGATCGACAACATGCCGGTGCTCGTCGGCGGCGGTGGCGGCGGCATGCTGAAGTCGCCCGGCATCCA
The DNA here is from genome assembly GCA_019637375.1 of Deltaproteobacteria bacterium. Taxonomy (GTDB): domain Bacteria; phylum Myxococcota_A; class Polyangia; order Haliangiales; family Haliangiaceae; genus JABFXX01. The sequence goes on from JAHBVW010000013.1 coordinate 160,116, forward strand.
CACGAGGTCGAAGAACGATCGCAACCTGTCGGACATCCTCCTCACGTGCATGCGCACCGTGGTCCCGGACCTCGAGTCCGTCGGCGCGGCCGAGATGCGATCGACGACGGTGGTCTCCGAGATCCTGCGCTGATGGTGACCGTGCGCGCGGCGGTGCTGATCGGATGCTTCCTCGCGAGCTGTCGCGACGGCGCGTCGTCGCCGGCGCCGGCCCCGGAACCTGCGGCGAAGGCCGTCGAGGCGACGGGGGACCACCGCAAGGTGTTCGCGAGCATCTACGAGGACAGGACGTGGGGGGCGAACGGCGACGGGCGCGGCACGTCGGGCACCGGCTCGACGCTGGGCGCCACGGTCGTGTACCGCGCGTACCTGCAGCAGTTCATGGCGGAGCACGGCATCAAGTCCGTCGTCGACGCCGGCTGCGGCGACTGGGAGTTCTCGAGCGCCCTCGACTGGACGGGCATCGACTACCGCGGCTTCGACATCGTGCCGGCGATCGTCGCGCGCAACACCGAGCGGCACGGCAAGGCGAACATCCACTTCCGCGTCGGCAACATCATCACCGACGACCTGCCGCCCGCGGACCTCCTGATCTCGAAGGACGTGCTGCAGCACCTGCCGAACAAGGACGTCGTCGCGTTCCTCGGCAAGCAGCTACCGAAGTACAAGCACGTGCTGCTCACGAACGGCGTCGACGCGCACTCGCTGAGCGGCGCGAACGGCGACATCGCGATCGGCGACTACCGCCCGATCGACCTGACGCTGCCGCCCTACTCGCTCGCCGCGCTCAAGGTGCTCACCTACTGGGACGGCAAGCACATGCACCAGGTCGTGCACGCCGCCAACGCGAACCGACCCTAGGGCCGGTAGCAGCGCCGGCCGTCGCGGCACACGGTCGCGTGGGCGTGGTCGTCGTCGGGTCCGAACGGCTCCATCGTCGCGAGGCACCAGTACGCCTCCGTCGAGGAGGTGCCCTCGCGCCAGCCGGTGTCGTCCTCGACGGCGCCGAACGCCGACTTGCAGCGCAGCCACTTGCACAGGACGGGGAGCTCGACGCGGGGCCGGTGATGGGTGGTCTCGCTCATACAGCCTTTCCGATCGCGGCGAGGATCGTGCGCGCGACGACGACCTCGAGGATCGCGACCTTGTGATCGTTGTGGGCGAGCGGCGTGGCGCCGGTGACGGCGGCCTTCGCGGCGCGGCCCGCGGTGATGACGTCGACGGCGGCGCCGGTGAGGACGCGCTCGGCCTCGGTCGCGCGGCGCGGCGTCGGGGCGACGGCGCCGAGGACGACCTTCGCCTCCTTGCACGTGCCGCCGTCCATGCGCAGCGCGACGGCGACGTCGACGATGGGCCAGTCGAACGACTGCTTCGCGACCTGCTTCGTGTACGCCGTCTTCACCGTCGCCGGCAGCTTCGGGACGACGACGTGCGTGATCAGCTCGCCGGGTGCGAGGTCGACCTCGCGCGCGAGGTCCTTCTCCGGCGCGAGGAAGAATCCGTGCAGGTCGACGGTGCGGCTCGCCTTGCCCGCGATCGCGACGCGCGCGCCGAGGGCGACGAGCGCGGTGGCGAGCGTCGACGGGTGCGTCGCGGCGCACGTGGCGTTGCCGAAGATCGCGTGCAGCTGGTTGTCGCCGGCGTGCGCGAAGCACGTCGCCCCGCCGTTCTTCTTGCAGCTGAACGCCTCGGAGCGGAAGTACCAGCAGCGCGGCCGCTGCGCGAGGTTGCCCCCGAGCGTCGCCATCGCGCGGACCTGCGGCGTGGCGGCGTGGGAAGCGGCGTCGGCGAGGATGCGGTGCGACCGCGCGAGCTTCGGATCGGCGGCGATCTGCGCGAGCGTCACGCGCGCGCCGATCGCGGTCTCGCCGTCGGCCTCGACGATCTCGGCGAGCGGCAGCCTGCGCAGGCTGACGAGCCGGCTCGGCGCGTCGACGCGCTCCTTCAGCCGATCGAGCAGATCGACGCCGCCGGCGAGCGCCATCGCGCCCGGGTGAGCGAGCGCCGCCGTCGCCTCGGCGACGCTCTCGGGCTGGACCCATTCGAAGGACTTCATACCCGTCCCTTTCCACGGAGTGCCGCGAGCACGGTACGCGGTGTCATCGGCAACTCGCGCACGCGCACGCCGATCGCGTTGTAGACGGCGTTCGCGACCGCGGCCGCCGTCGGTACGTTCGCCGGCTCGCCGATGCCGTGCGCATCGGTGTTCGTGAGGCCGACGTATTGATCGAGCAGCACGACCTCGATGAACGGCACGTCGCGCGCGCCGAGCACCTTGTACGTGTCGAGGTTCGCGTTGAGCACGCGCCCCGACTGCGGATCGAGGCAGCGATCCTCGAACAGCGCCCACGAGATGCCGTGGATGATGCCGCCGTTGATCTGCGAGTGCACCGCGAGCGGGTTGATCAGCCGCCCGCACTCCTGCATGGTGATGACCTTCAGCACGCGGATCACGCCGGTCTCGGTGTCGACCTGGACCTGCGCGAACTGCACGCCTCCGTAGCCCTGCGACGGCGGCGCGCCCCAGTCGTTCGGCCGGCTGGCGATCGCGGCGAGCTCGTCGGTGGCGATCGCCGCGCACGCGTCGCGCCACACGAGGTGCTTCGCCGGCTCCTTCTCCGACTCGACGCGGCCGCCGCGCGCCCGCAGGTCCTTCGCGTCGACGCCGAGCTTCTTGCCGACCGCCGCGAACAGCTTGGCCTTGACCTCGTGCGCGGCCTGGCGCACGGCCGGCGTGATGCCGACCAGCGTCTTCGATCCGCCCGACGCCGGGCCGATCGGCCAGCGCGTGTCGCCGATGTGGACGTCGATCTGCTCGGGGCGCAGGCCGAGGTCCTCGGCGAGCACCATCGCGAGCGCGGTGCGCGTGCCGGTGCCGATGTCCATCACCGACGAGCGCAGCTGCACCGAGCCGTCCTTCGCGACGCGCACCTCGCACGCCGAGTCCATGTCGACGATGCGGCGCCACATCGACGTGCCGATGCCGATGCCGGTCTTGATCGGGCCCTTCTCGGCGCCGTTCGCGTGCCGCCGCGACCAGCCGATCTTGTCGGCGCCGATGCGCCGCTCGAGCCGGCGCGCGACGCGGTCCGGCTGCGTGGCGGTGCCGCCGGGTGCGTCGACGTCGAGGCGATCGCGCAGGTCGAGCGGATCGACGCGCAGCTTCTCGGCGAGGTCGTCGATCAGCTGGTCGAGCGCGAACATGCCCTGCGGCATGCCGGGCGCGCGGAACGCGGCGCCGGGCCCCGCGTTCGTGAACACGTCGTACTGGCGCGTCCGCACCGCGGGCGTCGGGTACAGGCGCGCCGCGGCCCAGCCGACGCCGGCGCCCGTGCCGATGCCGGCGGTGCCGTGCGCGACGAGGTCGATCGCCGCGAGGCCGCCGCTGCGGTCCGCCGCGAGCGTGAGCTGCTGCAGCGTGCTCGGGCGGTTGCCGACGGCGACGTGCTGCTCGCGGCGGTCGAGCACGAGCCGCACCGGCGCCTTCGCGCGCCGCGACAGCTCGACGGCGACGACGCCGAAGTGACCGGCACCGAACTTCGCGCCGAAGCCGCCGCCCATGAAGTCGCACTTCACCTCGATGCGCGCCTTGGGCAGGTCGAACACCGCCGCGAGCTCGTCGCGCACCGTCGCGGTGCCCTGCGTCGACGCGTACACGACGAGCTTGTCGGGCCGCCAGTCGGCGACGATGCCGTGCGTCTCCATCGGCGAGTGCGTCTGCACCTGCGTGCGGAACTCGCCGCTGACCTTCATCGCCGCCCCCGCGAGCGCGGCGTCGACGTTGCCCTCGCTCTGCTGCGCGGGCCCGCGCAGGTTGCCCCGCTGCGCGAGGTCGCGCGCCGCACCGCCGCCGCCCGCGCTGCCGCCCATGTTGACGCGGCCGGGGTAGACGAGCGGCGCGCCGTCCTTCATCGCGCCCTCGAGCGAGGTCGTCGCCGGCAGCACCTCGTACTCGACCTCGACGAGCCGCGCCGCCTCCTCGGCGAGGTCCTCGGTCGTCGCGGCGACGGCGGCGACGCACTGCCCGGCGTAGCGGATGCGCGGGTACGTGCCCGACTTCTCCGTCGACGGATCGACGAGCGTCGCGCCCTCCTGGCGCTTCACGACGAACGTCGCCTTCACGCCCGCGAGCTTCTCGGCCTTGCCGGTGTCGACGCGCTTCACGATCGCGTGCGCGTGCGGCGACACCACGCGCCGGGCGTGCAGCATCCCCGGTAGCTGGAGGTCGCTCGTGTACTTCGCCTCGCCGGTGACCTTGAGCTTGCCGTCGAGCCGCGGCGTCGACTTGCCGACCACCGCCAGCCCCGGGTTCATCGGCCACGGCTTCGCCTCGTTCTCGGGGATCGTGCGCAGCTCGGCGGCGACGCTGCCGCCCGCGATGCCGACCCACGCGGTCCCGGGCGGCGGGGCGGCGCTCGGCGCGACGTTGCGCACCTCGAGCGGCCAGCCCTCGGGCTTCTGCCCCGACGCGACCATCACGGCGTCGAATACCTTCGGGTAGGTCCCGCAGCGGCACAGGTTGCCGGAGCACGCGGCGCGCACCGTGGCGCGATCCGGCTTCGGCGTCTTCGCGAGCAGCGCCGCGCAGCTCATCACCATGCCGGGTGTGCAGAAGCCGCACTGCATGGCGTCGTTGTCCACGAACGCCTGTTGCAGCACATGTAATTTTCCACCGGGCGCGAGCCCCTCGATCGTCGTGACCTCGCGGTCGCCGACCTCGATCGCGAGCGTCGTGCACGCGAGGGCCGCGACGCCGTCGAGGTGCACGGTGCACGCGCCGCACGCGCCGCGGTCGCACCCGATCTTCGTGCCGGTGAGGCGGAGCTCGTCGCGCAGCGCCCGCGCCAGCGTCGCGCGCGGCTCGACCGTGACCGTCCGCGTAGCGCCGTTCACTTTCAGTGCGAGCGGCGTCGCTCCGGACACCACCTTCAGCGGTGCGGCGGCGGCCTCGCGATCGCGCGCGAGGATGCCGAGCGCCGCGGCGCCGCCGGCGGTGCCCCCGAGGAACGCGCGCCGGCTGAGTCCGGATGGCTGTTCTCTGTCGTCGTTCGCCATGGTCCGACGGTACCTCGCGACGCACTGCAATGACCGCGATCGACTCCGTTTCGAGAGTGCACTCTCACGTGTGCGCCGTGGCGACACGGACTCCCGGAGCGAGCCGATGCGCACACCTGCTCCTCGAAGACGCACGATCTTTCGCGCGGATCGTCGTGGCGTTCCCACAGCGCGCGGTGCTTGAATGCCCACGCCGTGAGCGTCCCCGGCGATGTCAGTTCGATGAGAGTTGTGGTGGTCGGCGGGCAGAACGCCGACGCCGTGCTGCGTTTTGTTGCATGCATGCCCGACGAGTCCGAGCTCGCCGTGATCGTCTCGTGTCCGGACGTCGATGCCGGGACGTTGCGCGCCGCGGCACGCGTGGCCGTGGTCGACGTGACCGAGCGCGCGCGCATCGCGCCGAACCACGTGTTCGTGCTCCCGGAGCAGCGCGGCGTCCGCTTCGACGGCGGCGAGCTCGTGATCGAGCACGATCGGTCGCCGCAGGCGCCCATCGACGCGATCATGCGCACGATGGTCGACGAGGTGGGGCGAGGCGTCGTCGGCGTGCTGCTGTCGGGGCGCGGCACCGAGGGCACGCTCGGCATCAAGCACATCAAGGAGGCCGGCGGCCTCACGATCGCGCAGCGGATCGAGGGCGATCACGCGGCGATGCCCGACGCCGCGATCGCGACGGGGCTCGTCGACCTGGTGCTCCGCGTCGACGACATGCCGGCGCAGATCCTCGCGGTGCCGCCGGGCGACGAGCGGCGCTTCGACGCGCTCGACGAGCCGCGCAGCGGCGACGGCGACGGCGACACCCTCCGCGACATCCTCACGCTCGTGCGCGTCCGCACGGGGCACGACTTCGGCTCCTACAAGCGCGCGACGCTGTTCCGCCGGATCGCGCGGCGAACGCAGGTGTGCGGGTGCGACGCGATCGGCGCGTATCACGTGTACCTGCGCGAGCACCCGCAGGAGCTCCAGAACCTGTTGCGCGACTTCCTGATCAGCGTGACGAGCTTCTTCCGCGACCCGCGCGCGTACGAGGCGCTCGCGCGCGACGCGATCCCGAAGCTGTTCTCGAACCGCACCATCACCGATCACGTCCGCGTGTGGGTGGCGGGATGCGCGACCGGCGAGGAGGCGTACTCGCTCGCGATCCTGTTGCTCGAGCATGCGAGCGCGCTCGCGGCGCCGCCGCACATCCAGGTGTTCGCGACGGACATCGACGAGAATGCGCTTGCCGAGGCGAGACAGGGTTGGTATCCCGAGTCCGTTGCCGTCGACATCTCGCAGGAGCGACTCGCTCGCTTCTTCGTGCGGGAGAACGGGAGGCTCCGCGTCGCGAAGGAAGTCCGCGAGCTCGTCCTGTTCTCGACGCACAACCTCCTTCGCGACCCGCCGTTCTCGCGGCTCGACCTGATCACGTGCCGTAACCTCCTCATCTACCTGGACCGCTCCGCGCAAGACCACGTGCTCACGATGTTCCACTTCGGCCTCAGGCCCGACGGGATCCTGTTCCTCGGGTCGTCCGAATCGGCGGAGGGTTCGCGGATCTTCACGACGCTCGATCCGAAGCACCGGCTGTTCGCGCGCCGCAGCCCCGCACCGCAGGGCAACGCGTTGGGGAGCGGGATCCACGCGCGCACGCGGTGGAACCCGCAGCGCACGCGCCCTCTGGTGTTCGCACCTCCCGAGCGCGCGACTCCCGTCGGCGAGCTGCACCACCGCATCGTCGAGCAGTACGCGCCGCCGAGCGTGCTCGTGAACGGGGAGCTGCAGATCGAGCACCTGAGCGCGCACGTCGGCCGCTACCTCGAGCACGCGGGCGGCGAGCCGACGCGCGAGCTGCTCCAGCTCGTGAAGCCCGCGCTGCAGCTCGAGCTGCGCAGCGCGATCTACCGCGCGCGGCACGAGGGCAGCGACCGCCGCGTCGTGCGCTTCGAGGACGGCGGCAAGGCGCGCGCCGTCGAGATCCGCGCGCGCGCCGTCGAGGCCACCGAGCTCGGCCACGGCGCGCTGCTCGTGTTCTTCGACGACGTCGCCCCGGATGACGGCGACCGCAGCGATGCGAGCAACGGCACCGAGGTGGAGCCGGTCGTGCGCGAGATCGAGGCGGAGCTGCAGCGCACGCGCGAACAGCTGCACACGACGGTCGATCAGTACGAGACCTCGCTCGAGGAGCTGAAGGCGTCGAACGAGGAGCTCCAGACGATCAACGAGGAGCTGCGCTCGGCGACCGAGGAGCTCGAGACGAGCAAGGAGGAGCTGCAGTCGGTCAACGAGGAGCTCGCGACGCTCAACCGCGAGCTCAAGCTCACCGTCGACCAGGCGTCGACCGCGAGCTCCGACGCGCAGAACCTGATGACGTCGACGCAGATCGGCGTCGTGTTCCTCGACCGCGAGCTCAACATCAAGCGGTTCACGCCGCGCGCGCAGGACCTGTTCCACATCATCCCGTCGGACGTCGGGCGCCCGCTCACCGACCTCACGCACCGGCTCGAGGACGCGGACCTCGCCGCGACGGCGCGCTCGGTGCTGGACACGCTGCGCACCGTCGAGCGGGAGGTGCGCAGCCGCGACCACAAGTGGTACCTCGTGCGCTGGCTCCCGTACCGATCGATCGACGATCGCATCGAGGGCGTCGTGATCACGTTCGTCGACGTGAACGAGCTGCGCGAGGCCGTCGAGGCGCGGCGCCGCAGCGAGGTCGCGCTGCACCAGGCGGAGGAGCGGCTGCGCCAGGCGCTGCGCGTCGCGCCCGTCGCGATCATCGCGTTCGGTCCGGATGCGGTCGCGACGTGGGCGTACGTCGGCGGCCGAGAGCTCCCGGATGCGAGCGCGTTCGCGCCGATCTTCGCGCCCGGGCACGGCGAACGACTCGAGGCGACGGCGCGCGATGTGAAGGCAACGCTCGTCGGAAAACGGCTCGAGCTCGACGTGGTCGCCGACGGAGTCTCCCGCACGTTCGACTTCCGGATCGAGCCGAACTCCCTCGGCGTGACGGCGGTCGGCTTCGACATCACGCCGAGCAAGATGGCCGAGGCGTCGCTCCGCGAGGCGGATCGGCGCAAGGATGAATTCCTAGCGACGCTCTCGCACGAGTTGCGCAACCCGCTCGCACCGCTCAAGATCGCGATCGACGTGGCGAGACTTGTCGACGGAGATCCGGCGAAGCGCGCGCATAGCCTGAGCGTCATGGAGCGCCAGGTGGCGATGCTGTCGGAGCTCGTCGACGAGCTGCTCGACCTGTCGCGCATCACGCAGGGGAAGATCGAGTTCGATCGCACGACGGTCGAGCTGTCGCGCGTCATCGACGCCGCGCTCGAGGCGACGCGCGCGATGTTCGCAGCGGCGAACCACGAGCTGCGCATGCACGTGCCCGGGCAGCCGGTGTACCTCGACGGCGATCAGCGCCGCCTCGTCCAGATCTTCACGAACCTGCTCGCGAACGCCGCGAAGTACACGCCCGCGGGCGGCCACATCGACGTCGACATCACCGTCGAGCGCGACCGCGGCCGCGTGCACGTGCGGGTGACCGACGACGGCGTCGGCATCGCGCCCGAGCTGCTCGGCAACATCTTCGACATCTTCGTCCAGTCGCGCGACGCGCGGGGTCGCTCGCAGGGCGGCCTCGGCATCGGGCTCTCCGTCGTGCGCAAGCTCGTCGAGATGCACGGTGGCGAGGTCGAGGTGACCAGCCCGGGAATCGGGAAGGGCAGCACCTTCATCGTCCACCTTCCGATCCGCAAGGAGCTCTGATGATGCATCGGATCCTCATCGTCGACGACCACCCCGACGCCGCCGACCTCGCATGCATGCTCCTGTCCGCGCTCGGTCACGAATGCCGCGCGGCCACGAGCGGTACGGAGGGACTGGCCGCCGCCGCGGAGTTCGCACCCGACATCGCGATCGTGGACATCGGCTTGCCCGACATCAGCGGATACGAAGTAGCCCACGCGCTGCGCGCGACCTACGGCCCGTCGATCTACCTCGCGGCCGTCACCGGCTGGGGCCAGCCCGACGATCTGCGGCGCGCGCAGAATGCGGGCTTCGACCAGCACGTGCTCAAACCCGCCGACGCGACGAAGCTGCGCGGCGTCCTCGCCGCCGCCGAGCGCGCGCACCCCGCCCATCCCGCGTAGCGCCCAGCGCCGAGCCCACCGCGCGCAGCGTGCAGATCGGCGGCAACGCCGACCTCACCGTCGACCTCGGATGCCGTGCAGGCCGAGATCACGGCCGAATCTGCGGCGAGATCGCCGCTCCTGCGCGGCGCTCAGCGGCGGGCAACGAGATCGCCGCTCCTGCGCGGCGCTCAGCGGCGGGCAACGAGATCGCCGCTCCTGCGCAGCGCTCAGCGGCGGGCAACGAGATCGCCGCTCCTGCGCGGCGCTCAGCGGCGGGCGTAGCGGGCGCGCTCGCGCTCGCGCTCCTGGATCGAGCGCAGGTCGTCGGCGCGCTCGCGGGCGCGCGACCAGGCGTAGGCGCGGCGCTGCGCCTCGAAGCGCTCGTCGTCGGGGTCGGGCCGCAGGTAGCGCTCGCGGTCGAGCTCCTCGTCGTGGCGCCACGGGGTCGACGGCGCCATGTCGCGGCGGCCGTAGCGATCCTCGTAGCCGCCGCGCGAGCTGGTCTCGTCGCGGCGGTACCAGCGCGGGCCGGGGCCGTACGGATCGTAGGGACCGTACAGGTCGGGCGGGAGGTACGGGTCGCGCCGGTGCGGCTCGCCGTAGGACGCAGGCTCGTCGCGCCGGCCGCCGCCGTAGGAGGTGGGCTCGCGGCGCCAGCGCGGCTCGTCGCCGCCGTACATGCGGTCCTCGTCGAGGCGGCCGTAGTCGTCGTGGCGGGCCTCGTAGCGCGGATCGTCGCCGCTCCGGTGGTGATCGTCGTACGGATCGCGGTACGCGCGGTAGCCGCTGTCGTCGTGGCCGCGATCGCGTCGGCCCGTGGACCTGATCGGCATGGTGCGGCCAGAGGGAGCAAGCGCGAGGCCACGCACCGCCCGCGCACCGCGCGCGACGCCCGCGTGCGGCGGCGACCGAGCGTGGGCGCGGCGCGCGGCGTGGCGGCTTCGCCCGTGCGGCCGCGGGCTCCGGAAACGACGAGGCCGCGGCCCCTCGCGAGGACGCGGCCCGCCGGGACGCCTGCGCCGTGGTCGGCTACTCGATCTCTTCGGGATCGATCACCGGCTGCTCGCCGGTCGGCATGTCCTCGTCGTCATCCTCATCGCTGTCGTCGCGCCGCGCCGGGACCTGCTCCTCGTCGAGGTCGGTCTCCTCGTTGCGCTGCGGGACCTTCCTCTCGTCGCGCTCGACCTCCTTGTCGGGACGCTGCGGTGGCTGTTGCGGGTTGCGCTGCTTGTCGTCGGGCATGTTCGTACTCCTGTGGGGGACTGCAGACCATCGACTTGCACACGCGGTGCCACGGCGCTCCCTAGGGGCTGACCTCGTCGAGGATGACCTGGCCGGCGAGCTTCGCGGCGAGGGCCGTGTACGCGGCGAACGGCGCGATCGACTGCGGCGTGTCGCCCGGCAGGTGGCGCAGCGGCGAGGTGTCGCCGCCGACGAACTCCTCGGTGAGGCCGACGGCGGCAAAGCCGCGGTCGCGGAACGACTCGTGGTCGGTGCCGCCGGTCGACACCGTCGTGAGCGGCGCCCCGACGACGGCGGCGGCGGCGCGCCACTCGGCCTCGAGCGCCGGCGTCGGCTGCTCGAGCTCGAACCGGCGATCGCCGTCCTCGTCCCACGCGACCTGATCGATCGTGTGCACGGCGCGCACGTCGGCAGGCGAGAGGGACTGCGCGAACGCGCGGCTGCCGAACAGGCCCGCCTCCTCGAGGTCGAAGAACGCGACGACCACGGGGGCGGTGCGGCAGGGCGTATCGCGCAGGTAGCGCGCGACCGCGAGGACGACGGCGGTGCCGCTCGCGTTGTCGTTCGCGCCCGGGCTGCCGGCGACGGTGTCGAAGTGCGCGCCGACGATGACCTGCTTGCCCTCACCGATCGCGGCCGGCATCGTGGCGGGGATCGTGGCGAACACGTTCGCGCCGTTCGCGAACGGCTGCGTCTGCGGCTGCCAGCCAAGCGCCGCGAGCTCGTCGGCGAGGAAGGTGCGGGCGCCGAGGCGCTGCGCGGTCGTGGCGCGCGGCGCGGGGATGCGGGCGATGACGTCCGTCAGGTACGCCTGCACGCCGTCGCCGAGGTCCGGGCGCGTGCAGCCGGGCGGCGCGTCGGGGCGCCCGCCGTCGGGCGTCGCATCGCCGGGCTCGCCGCACGCGGCGACGGCCAAGGTGACGGCGAGCAGCGTGCGCATCGCGGTGGATCTTGCGCGAGACGGCCGCGCCGTGTCGAGGACGCAGGTCACGCCGGGCGCGCGAGGGCACCGGCGAGGTCGCGCACGAGCGCCGCGACCCGGTCGGGCGCGTCCGCCGGGGCACCGGCCGCGACGCGCTCGACGAGCGCCGATCCGACGACGACCCCGTCGGCGACGGCGGCGACGCGCGCGGCGTCGGCGGGCGTGCGGATGCCGAAGCCGACGGCGACCGGCGCACCGGAGGCCGCGCGGATCGCGTCGACGCGCGCCGGATCGACGGGGGCGCCGGCGCGCGCGCCGGTCACGCCGGTCAGCGAGATGTAGTAGACGAACGGCGGGGCGAACGCGCCGACGCGCGCGATGCGCTCGGGGGTCGACGTCGGCGCGACGAGCGGGATCACGCCGATCGACGCGGCCGCGAGCGGCGCCGCGAGCTCGCCGAGCTCGTCGATCGGCAGGTCGACCGTGAGCACGGCGTCGACGCCGGCCGCGCGGGCGCGCGCCGCGAACGCCTCGGCGCCCATCACGAAGATCGGGTTGTAGTACCCGAACAGCACGATCGGCACGCCGACGCCGCGCCGTCGCAGCTCGGCGACCGCATCGAGCGCACCGGCGAGCGTCGCGCCCGCCTCGAGCGCCCGCTCCATCGCGCGCTGGATCGACGGCCCGTCCGCCGACGGATCCGAGAACGGCACCCCGAGCTCGACGACGTCGGCGCCCGCGAGCACGGCCGCGTGCACGACCTCGATCGACGTCGCGGGATCCGGATCGCCGAACGTCAGGTACGCGACGAGCGCCGCCCGCCGCTCGCCCGCCGCGCGCGCGAACGCCTCCCGCACCGCGCTCACGTCTGCCTCCGCTGCGCGACGGTGACCATGTCCTTGTCGCCGCGCCCCGACAGGCCGACGATGATGATGCCGGTCGGCCCGACGGCGGCGGCGACCTCGTCGAGCGCGGCGATCGCGTGGGCGGTCTCGAGCGCGCACAGGATGCCCTCGGTGCGGGCGAGCCGCTCGAGCGCGGCGAGCGCCTCGTCGTCGGTGCGCGCGACGTAGCGCACCCGCCCCTGCTCCTTCCACGCCGCGTGCTCGGGGCCGACGCCGGGGTAGTCGAGGCCGGCGCTGATCGAGTGCGCGTGGGCGATCTGGCCGTCGGGGCGCGTGAGGACGTAGCTCTTGCTGCCGTGCAGGACGCCGACGCGGCCGGCGCCGAGCGTGGCGGCGTGGCGGCCGGTGGCGACGCCCTCGCCCGCCGCCTCGACGCCGACGAGCTGCACGCCGGCGTCCGCGATGAACGGCGCGAACAGGCCGCCCGCGTTGGAGCCGCCGCCGACGCACGCGACGCACGCGTCGGGCAGCCGCCCGGCGCCCTCGAGGATCTGCGCGCGCGCCTCGCGGCCGATCACGCTCTGCAGGTCGCGCACCATCCAGGGATACGGGTGCGGGCCGGCGACGGAGCCGATCAGGTAGAACGTGTCGCCGACGTTCGTGACCCAGTCGCGCAGCGCCTCGTTCATCGCGTCCTTGAGCGTGCGCGTGCCGCTCTCGACGGCGTGCACCGTCGCGCCGAGCAGGCGCATGCGCTCGACGTTGAGCGCCTGGCGCACCACGTCCTCGGCGCCCATGTAGATCTCGCACGGCAGGCCGAACAGCGCGGCGACCGTCGCCGTCGCGACGCCGTGCTGGCCGGCGCCGGTCTCGGCGATGAGGCGGCGCTTGCCCATGCGGCGCGCGAGCACGGCCTGCCCGATGCAGTTGTTGATCTTGTGCGCGCCGGTGTGGTTGAGGTCCTCGCGCTTGAGCCACACGTCGGCGCCGACCGACGCCGACAGGCGGCGCGCGCGGTACAGGCGCGACGGGCGGCCGACGTAGTCGGCGAGCAGCGCGTCGACCTCGGCCCAGAACGCGGCGTCCCCGCGCGCGGCGCGCCATGCTAGCTCGAGCTCGGCGATCGCCGGCATCAGCGTCTCGGCGACGTACTGCCCGCCGAACTCGCCGAACCGCCCGCGCACCGGCTCCGGGAGGCTCGCGATGGCGTCGAGGGTCCCGCGCGACACGTCCGATCGGGTACCACGCCGTGCTATCACCGCGCCAATGCTGCGGTGGATCTTGGCTGGATCGGCGATCCTCGCGGCGGCGACGCCCGCGCACGCGGAGCGCCGCGCGCAGCTCCAGGCCGACCTCGGGCTCGCGACGGTCGCGCTCGCCTACGAGCATCCCCTCGGCGGCCGCGCCGCGATCCAGGTCGAGGCCGGCATCGTCGGCACCTACTTCCTCCCCTGGTTCGACCGCGGCGACAACTTCGTCGGCGTCGGCGCCGGCCTGCGCCCGACCGTGTTCTCCGACGGCGACAGCAGGGGCTGGTACGTCGCGCCGTACCTTCGCGTCGACCGCGTCACCGCCGAGCGCGACGGCGCCTCCGGCACCGGTATCGGCTTCTCGGCCGGCTTCTTCGTCGGGCGCGTGTTCCGCCCGACGCCGCGCCTCGACCTGCGCGTCGGCGCCGGCGCGCAGTACTTCCACTTCGCCGCCGACACCGCGATGGGCCCCGTCGAGGCGAAGACGCCGTTCCTCGCGCTCGACGCCGTCGTCGGCTACCGGCTGTAGGCGCTACTTCAGCTCGGCGCCGATCGCGCGCGGCACGAGGCGCCGGTCGGTGAACTCCCACGGCACGTCGGCGAGGCGCGCGCGGAGCTGCGCCGCATCGGCGAGGCGCGGCAGGCGCCACACGGTCCAGCGCTGGTTGCCGGCGGCCAGGACGGCCGCGCCGTCGGGCGTGAACGCCGCGCGCCGGAGCTCGCCGGCCGGCAGCAGCGCCAGCTCGCCGCCGAGCGGATCGGCGAGGTGGAGGCCGGCGCCGCCGGGCACCGCGAGCAGCGCACCGTCGGGCGAGAACGCCGCGCCGTGGACGTCGGCGGCGAAGCGGATCGCGTTGCGCCGCGCCCCCGTCGCGACGTCGACGACCGTGAGCAGCGCCCCGTCGACGATCGCGAGCCGCGCACCGCCGCGATCGAACGCGAGGGCGCGCGCGCCGCCGTCGACCGTGCGCACCAGCGCGCCGGTGCGCGTGTCGAAGATGCGCACCGCGCCGTGGCCGCCGAGCGCGGCGTGCGTGTTCGAGATCGCGAGGGCGAAGTTCTCGACGCTCCGCTCGGTCGCGACGGTCGCGAGCCGCGTGCGCACCTTCGCCGTGGCCGCGTCGACGAGCACGGCGCCGTGGCCGGCCTCGTCGTGCACCTGGTACATCACGAGCGCACCGTCGGGAGAGATGCACGCGTTCGGGTGCCGGCTGTTCTCGCCCGCGCGCACCATGCCGAGCGCCGTGCGCGTGCCGCGGACGGTGTCGACGAGCGCGACCTGCGCGTTCCACGACGTCACGACGGCGCGCCGGCGGTCGTCGGAGACGTCGATCGCCGACGGGAACATCTGCGGCTCGCCGCCGTGCTCCGACGGTGCATCGACGAGCGCGGGATCGAGCGCGCCCGTCGCGGGATCGATCCGCACGATCGTGCCCGAGGTCGCGCCGCGCACCGTCGCGAGCAGGCGGCCGCCCCCGAGGAACGCCGCCCCGAGCGCGCGCTGGTCGAGCAGGCGCTTCGCCGCGAAGCTCGCGGTGTCGACGACGTACAGGCCGCTGTCGGCGGCGAACGCGACCCGGCCCTCGGCGACGGCGCCGCGCAGGTCGGTGAGCTCGACGGGCAGCGTCTTCGTCGCCGCGCTCGCCGCGGGGATCGGCGCCAGCGCGTAGCCGCGCAGCGCGAAGGTGTCCGCAAGCCGGACGATTGCGACCAGGCGTTCCACGCGCTCCTCGCCGAGCAGCGCCGCGGTCGACACCGCGCCGCCGGTGTCGAGCTCGACGACCGGCTGCCCCGTCGCGAGGTCGTGGATCTGGATGGTGTTGCCCGTGACGACGCGCGCCCACGCACCGGAGGCCGACATCTCGACGTCGCCGTGCGGCAGCGTCGCGATGATGCGGTTGCCGTCGGACAGGGCGACGCTCGTCCGCGTCACGAACGCGGCGCCGCGGCCGCGCGGCGCGAGCTTGATCTCGTACGTGCCGTCGGGCGCGAGCTGCCGCCGGCCGGTACCGAGCTCCACGAGCTCGCGCCGCTCCAGGCCGTAGGTCACGACCGCGCGCGCCAGCTCGCCGTCGAACACGACACCCGTCGCACCCACGAAGTGGGCCCGCGACTGGTGCCGCCCCGTCGCCGCGTCGGCGACGTCGACCGCGATCCCACCGTCGCGGTACGTCTCGACGGCGATGCGCTCGCCGGCCGCGCCGCCGATCGCGCCGCCGATCTCGTAGCGCGCGCGGACCTTCCAGGACGCCGTGTCCCACACCGCGACGCGGCGGCGCCCCGGCTCGCCGTGCTCGACGAGCACCGTGCCCGGCGCGAGCGCGTGGAGGGCGGGCGCCTCCACGTCGTCGAGGCGCGCGAGCTCGGCGCCGCCGGCGTCGACCACGACGGCCGCACGCCCGCGCACCGCGAACAGGTGCCGCCCGAGGCGCCGCGGCTGGTCGCGCAGCTCTCCGAGGTCGCGCAGCGTCGCGGCGTCGAACACCCGCTGCCGCCCGTCGAGGAACAGCGCCACGCGATCGTCGTCGAGGTAGCGCTCGAACCAGGCGTTGCCCTTCGGCAGGTCGGTCTTGCGCGCGAGGACCGCACCGGTGACGAGGTCGAGCGCGAACACCGTGTGGACGCTCTCGCCCGGCGCGCACACGAGCAGGCCGCGCCGCTTCCCGGGAGCCACCGCCAGCGTGCACGGCGCGGGGAGGCGCAGCGTGTACGCCGGCGCGCCGACCTTGCGCAGCGCCTCGCCGGCGAGCAGCCGCGCCTGCTCGCGCTCCGGCTGGAGGCGATGCGCCTCGGCGGCGAACGGCAGCGCGCGCGTCGCGTGGCCGGCGGCGAGCTCGCGGCGCGCCTGGTCCTCGAGCATCAGCGCATTCGCGAGCTCGGCCTCGGTGCGCTGCCGCTCGGCCTCGGTGCGCTGCCGCTCGGCCTCGTCGCGCTGCTCGACGGCGGTCGCGCGCTCGCTGCGGATCTGGAGGACGCCCACGACGCTGACGGCGGCGAGCGCGCATGCGGCGACCGCGCCGATCGCGACCGCGGTGCGGTGCTTCCTGACCCAGCGGCGCACGTGCTGGCCGAGCGTGTAGCGGTGCACGCCGACGAGCCGGCCGCTCGTGAACGCCCTCAGGTCGGCCGCGAGCTCGCTCGCCGTCGCGTAGCGGTGCGCGCGGTCCGGATCGATCGCCTTGTCGACGATCGCGACGAGGTCCGGCGGGAGGTCGGCGACGCCGCGCAGCGACGGGGCGCGGTCGCCGCGGATCGCGCCGGCGAGGAGCTCGGCGACGGTGCGCCCGGGGTAGACGAGGCGGCCGGCGAGCAGCTGGTACAGGACGGCGCCGACGGCGAACACGTCGGCGCGCTCGTCGACGGGCTCGCCGCGCGCCTGCTCGGGGGCCATGTACGCGGGCGTCCCCATCACCGCCCCGGCGAGCGTGAGCGCGGGCTCGTCGGCGTCGCGGTACGGCGCGGCGGCGGCATCGGGGGGCTCGCCGTCGTCGTCGAGGTCCTTCGCGAGGCCCCAGTCGATCACGACGGTCTCGCCGAACTCGCCGACGATGATGTTCTGCGGCTTGAGGTCGCGGTGCACGATCCGCTTCGCGTGGGCGTACGCGAGCGCGTCGGCGACGGCGACGACGTGCGGCAGGAGGGCGAGCCGCTCGGCCGGCGTGCGCGCGCCGTCGAGGACCGCGTCGAACGGGCGCCCCGACACGAGCTTCATCGCGTAGAACGGCTCGCCGTCGTCGAGGCGCCCGGCCTCGTAGATCGGCACGATGCCCGGGTGCTGGAGGTGCGCGGTGATCCGCGCCTCCCGCTCGAACCGCGCCGCGATCGCGCCGGCCGGCTGCTGCAACAGCTTGAGCGCGACCTCGCGGCCGAGCCGGCGGTCGCGCGCGACGAGGACGCGGCCGATGCCGCCGCGCCCGAGCTCGCGCTGCACCGCGTACATCTTGCCGACGGGCGGCAGCGTGAACGCGAGCGGCGCCTGCTCGCGCGGGACGGTCGTCGCCTCGGGCGGCACCGTCGTCGCGACCGCCGGCCCGGCCGCCGCGGCCGGGAGGGTCTCGAGCTCGCCGTCGGTCGCACCCACCTCACCACGATACGTCATGTCTCGAGGAGACGTGCGGCGGGGGGCGATCGTGAACGCCGCGCCGGCTACGGGCTCGCGGCGCGCACGGCGGCCACGAAGTCCGCGAGCTTGCGGGCGTCCTTGACGCCCGGTGCCACCTCGACGCCGCTCGCCACGTCGACCGCCCACGGGGCGATCGTGGAGATCGCGGCGCCGACGTTGCCGGCGTGGAGGCCGCCCGCGACGACGATCGGGATCGCCGGGTAGCGCAGGCGGGCGTCGGCCGCGAGCGCCCAGTCGAACGGGCTGCCGCTGCCGCCGCGCGCGGGCGTCGGGGCGTCGAGCAGCAGCGCGTCGGCGGGCCAGGCGTCGAGGCGGTCGAGGTCGCGGGCACCGCCGACGGCGAGCGCCTTCCAGATCGGGCGCTTCGTCAGGTGCGCGATCGTCGCGAGCTGCTCCGGGCGCTCGTCGCCGTGGACCTGGATGATGTCGAGGTCGACGCGCGCGAGGACGCGCTGGATCTCGTCGACGTCGGCGTCGACGAACACGCCGACGACCTGCGTCGACGGGCTCATCGCGCGCACGATCGTCGCGAGCATCGGCGCGCGGTCCGGCGCGACGTAGCGCTTCGAGCGCTCCCAGAAGTTGAGGCCGATGAAGTCGACGCCGCTCGCGGCGACGCTGCCGGCGTCGTCGGGGAGCGTCACCCCGCAGATCTTGATCTTGACGGTGGCTGGGCTCACGAGCTCCCCCGCAGGGCGCGCAGGGCATCGCCGGGCGACGGCGCGCGCATCAGGTGTTCGCCGACGAGGACCGCGTGGGCGCCGACGCCGCCGAGCACCTGCACGTCGGCGGTCGTGCGGATGCCGCTCTCCGCGACGAGCACCGCGTCGTCGGGGAGCCGCGGCGCGACCGCGGCGGTCAGCGACATGTCGATCGCGAACGTGCGCAGGTCGCGGTGGTTCACGCCGATCAGCGTGGCGCCCGCGGCGAGCGCGAGCTCGAGCTCCCCGGGCGCGTGGATCTCGACGAGCGCGTCGAGGTCGTACGCGTGCGCGGCGGCGACGAGCTCGCCGAGCAGCACGCGGTCGAGCGCCGCGACGATGAGCAGCACCGCATCGGCGCCGAGCGCGCGCGCCTCCGCCACCTGGTACGGATCGACGAGGAAGTCCTTGCGGAGCAGCGGCAGCGGCACGCGCGCGCGGACCGCGGCGAGGAACGCGGGATCGCCGTCGAAGTAGCTGCGGTCCGTGAGCACGCTGATCGCCGCCGCCCCCGCCTCCGCATAGGCCGCCGCGATCTCCGCCGGGTCCGCCCCCGGCCGGATCGGCCCCGCCGACGGCGACGCCCGCTTGATCTCCGCGAGCACCCGCACCGGTGCCCCCGGCGGCCGCGCCAGCGCCCTCCCCAGCCCGCGCACGGGCCCCGCCGCCCTCGCCGCCGCATCCACGTCCGCGAACGGCCGCGCCGCCTTCGCCGCCGCGACCTCCTCCCGCTTCGTCGCGAGGATCTCGTCGAGGATCGAGCTCATCGCATCGCCTCGCGCCAGCGGTCGAGGACGGCGAGGATCTCCTCCCGCTTCGTCGCGAGGATCCCGTCGAGGATCGAGCTCATCGCATCGCCTCGCGCCAGCGGTCGAGGACGGCGAGGGCCTTGCCGTCGGTGGCGACGGCGCGGGCGCGCATGAGCTGGTCGGGGAGCCGGTCGAGGTCGAGCGTGGGCTGGAGGAGCTCGAGCGCGAGCGCGGCGGTCATGCCGGCGGCGAGGAGGAAGGCCTCGAGGCGCTCGCCCTCGCCGACGTCGCGGCCGCCGAGGACGTCGGCGATCGCGGCGGCGTTGAACGTGGCGTCGCCGCCGGCGAGCCCGGCGGGATCGAGCTCGCGCACGCGGAACGAGCCCGGCGACAACGCGTGCGTGGTGACGCGGCCGCCGTCGAAGATCGCGACGTGGCTCGGCCCGCGCACGGCGAGCTCGTCGAGGCCGCCCGCGCCGTGGACGACGGCGGCGCGCCGCACGCCGAGCGCCCCGAGCGCCGCCGCGACGGGCTCGCACCAGCGCGGGTCGTACACGCCGACGACCTGGTGCCGCACGCCCGCCGGGTTCGTCAGCGGCCCGAGGAGGTTGAAGATCGTGCGCGTGCCGAGCTCGCGGCGCACGCCGGTGGCGTGGCGGGTCGCCGCGTGGAAGCGCGGCGCGAACGCGAAGCCGATGCCGGCGACGTCGATCGACTGCGCGACTCGCTCCGGCTCGACGTCGACGGTGACGCCGAGCGCCTCGAGCACGTCCGCCGACCCGCACTTCGACGACAGCGCGCGGTTGCCGTGCTTCGCCACGGTGCCGCCGCACGCCGCGACGAGGACGGCCGCGAGCGTCGAGACGTTGAGCGAGCCCGAGCCGTCGCCGCCGGTGCCGCACGTGTCGACGCTGTGCTCGATCCGCGCGCACGTGAGCGGCAGCGCGCGGCTGCGCATCGCGGTCGCCGCACCGACGAGCTCCTCGACGGTCTCGCCCTTCGTGCGCAGCGCGACGAGCAGCCCGCCGATCTGTGCGGGCGTCGCCTGCCCGTCCATGACGTGGCCGATCGCGGCGGCGATCTCGTCGCGCGTCAGGTCGCGCCCGTCGGAGGCGCGCTGGATCGCGTGGACGATCGGGTTGGCCGTCATGCGACCTCGCGCGCGAGCCGCAGGAAGTTCGCGAGCAGCGCCTTGCCGGCGGTCGTCATGATCGACTCGGGGTGGAACTGCACGCCCTCGACGGGCGCCGGGCCCGCGGTCCCGCCGGGCGGCGCCGCCACCGCGCGCACGCCCATGATCTCGTCCTCCCACGTCTTCGCGGTCACGACGAGCCCCGCGGGGAGCGACTCCGGCGCGATCACGAGCGAGTGGTAGCGCGTCGCCACGAACGGGTTCTCGACGCCGGCGTACAGGCCCCGCTCGTCGTGGAACACCTTCGACGTCTTGCCGTGCATGATCCGCGGCGCGCGCACGATGCGCCCGCCGAACACCTGACCGATGCACTGGTGCCCGAGGCACACGCCGAGCAGCGGGATCGCACCGGCGAAGCGCTCGACGACGCTCATCGAGATGCCGGCCTCGTTCGGCGTGCACGGGCCCGGCGAGATCACGATCGCCTCGGGCGGGTGCGCGGCGATCGCGTCGACGGTGACCGCGTCGTTGCGCTCGACGGTGACGTCGGCCCCGAGCTCGCCGAAGTACTGCGCGAGGTTGTAGGTGAACGAGTCGTAGTTGTCGACGAGGAGCAGCCGCGTGCGTCGGGTCATGAGGGCACCGCCGTGCGCGCCATCGCGATCGCGCGGAGGACGGCGCGCGCCTTGTTCACCGTCTCGACGTACTCGACGTCGGGCACCGAGTCGGCGACGAGCCCGGCGCCGGCCTGCACGTAGATCGTGTCGCCGACGGAGACCAGCGTGCGGATCGCGATCGCGAGGTCGAGGTTGCCGGTGTAGCTGACGTACCCGACGGCGCCGCCGTAGATGCCGCGCCGGTGCGGCTCGAGCTCGTCGATGATCTCCATCGCGCGGATCTTCGGCGCGCCCGACAGCGTGCCCGCCGGGAACGCGGCGCGCAGGACGTCGAGCCACGTCTTCCCGGGCGCGAGGTCGCCGACGACGTGCGACGTCAGGTGCATGACGTGCGAGTAGCGCTCGATCACCATCTGCTCGGACACGTGCACCGAGCCGACCTCCGCGACGCGGCCGACGTCGTTGCGGCCGAGGTCGATCAGCATCAGGTGCTCGGCGAGCTCCTTCGGATCCGCGCGCAGCTCCGCGGCCAGCCGATCGTCCTCGGCGGCGGTGGCGCCGCGCGGGCGCGTCCCGGCGATCGGGCGCACCTCGACGCGACCGTCCGACAAGCGGACGAGCGTCTCCGGCGACGCGCCCGTCACGCGCGCCTCGGGGAACTCGAGGTGGAACATGTACGGCGACGGGTTGATCACGCGCAGCGCGCGATACACGTCGAGCGGGCGCGCGCCGGCCGCCGGCTCGGCGAAGCGCTGCGACAGCACGACCTGGAACGCGTCGCCGGCGACGATGTACTCCTTCACGCGCTCGACGGCCGCGCAGTACGCGTCGCGCGCGAACGACGACGGCGGCAGCGCCGCGGGCGGCGCGTGTGCCTCCAGCGCCGACGGCGGCGTCAGCGTCGGCAGCGGCGCGCGCGGCGCACGCAGCGTCGCGATGATCCGGTCGATGCGCGCGCATGCGTGGTCGTACGCCCGCTCCGCGCGCTCGGGCGCCTCCACGAACGGCGTCGCCACGACCTTCAGCGTCTGGCGCAGGTTGTCGAACACGAGCAGCGTGTCCGTGACGACCATGTACAGCGGCGGCAGCTCGAGCCCGCCGCCGGCGCGCGCCGGCAGGTCCTCGAACGCGCGCACGCAGTCGTACGCGATCCATCCGACCGCCCCGCCCCAGAACCGCGGCAGCCCCGGCACCGTCACCGGCCGCAGGTCCGACAGCACCTCGGCGAGCGCCTGCGTCGGATCCGGCGTCGGCCACTCGACGACCCGGGCCGCGGCCTTCGCGTCACCGCCGCCGTCGACGTCGAACCAGGTCACCCGCGCCACCCCCGCCTGCCACCGCACGATCGCGCGCGGGGCCACCCCGACGAACGAGTACGCGGCCCAGTTCGACCCGCCCACCACCGACTCGAGCAGGAACGAGTGCTCCCCCGCACCGAGCGCCGCGTACGCCGACACCGGCGTGTCGCCGTCGGCGAGCAGCTCGCGATAGACCGGGATCAGGTTCCCGGTCGCGGCTGCCGCGACGAACGCCTCGCGCGACGGCGTGTACATGTCGGAGGGCGTTATACAGTTGAAACCGTGATGGAAATAGTAGCGCGCTCATGTTCGTGACGAGGAACGACCGCGCGCGCCGACCGCATCAGGGTGAGGAACGGCGCCGCGTTCGGCGATTCGCCGAGGAGTGAAGCCCCGGTACGCGAGGCGCGCGAGGAGGGCGGCGCCCTCCGCCGGACCGGCGGTGCTATAGCTCGCGCATGCACCCCGCCCTGCGCGAGACCCTCGAGTCCGTCGACCCCGAGATCGCCGAGCTGCTCGTCGCCGAGGAGCGGCGCCAGCGCGACAAGGTTCGCCTGATCGCCTCGGAGAACTACGTGTCGGGCGCGGTCCTGGCCGCGACCGGCTCCGTCCTCACGAACAAGTACAGCGAGGGCTACCCGACCAAGCGGTACTACGAGGGCCAGCAGTACATCGATCGCGTCGAGCAGCTGTGCATCGATCGCGCGAAGGCGCTGTTCGGCGCGGACCACGCGAACGTGCAGCCGTACTCGGGTTCGCCGGCGAACCTCGCCGTGTACTTCGCGTTCCTCAAGCCGGGCGACACCGTGATGGGCATGGGCCTGCCGGCGGGCGGCCACCTCACGCACGGCTGGAACGTGTCGATCACCGGCACGTACTTCCGCGCGGTGCAGTACGGAGTCCGCCAGGACACGCACTGCATCGACCTCGACGAGGTGCGCGCCCTCGCGAAGAAGGAGCAGCCCAAGCTGATGTTCGCCGGCGGCACCGCCATCCCGCGCACGATCGACTTCGCGGCGTTCGCCGACATCGCGCGCGAGGTCGGCGCCGTGTTCGCCGCCGACATCGCGCACATCGCCGGCCTCGTCGCGGGCGGCCAGCACCCGTCGCCCGTGCCCGTCGCCGACGTCGTCTCGACGACCACGCACAAGACGCTGCGCGGCCCGCGCGGCGGCATGCTGATGTGCAAGGCCCAGCACGCAAAGGCGATCGACCGCGCCGTGTTCCCCGGCCTCCAGGGCGGCCCGCACAACCACACCACCGCCGGCATCGCGATCGCACTCAAGGAAGCGCAGCAGGCCTCCTTCCGCGACTACGCCGCGCAGATCGTCGCGAACGCGAAGGCGCTCGCGGCCGCCCTCGTCGAGCGCGGCTGGTCGCTCATCACCGGCGGCACCGACAACCACCTCATCCTCGCCGACCTCACGCCCAAGGGCGTCTCCGGCAAGATCGCCGCCCGCGCCCTCGACGCCGCCGGCATGGAGCTCAACTACAACAGCATCCCCTTCGACCCGCGCAAGCCCTTCGACCCCTCCGGCGTCCGCCTCGGCACCCCCTCCGTCACCTCTCGCGGCATGGGCCCCACCGAGATGCGCCAGATCGCCCACTGGATGGACGCCGTCGTCACCGCCCCCACCGACGCCGCCCTCCACGAGCGCATCTCCGGCGAGGTCCGCGAGCTCTGCGCCAGGTTCCCCGCCCCCGGCATCCTGCTCTGATCCCGATCTGCGCAGGAATGACGTCGGACCTCGTTTCTCAGTCTGCGTGACCCCGGTTCGCGGCCTTCGTCGCCTTCGGCTTCGGCTCGGACGGCTTGGGGGCGGGCTTGTCGCCGGTGTTGCGGAGGGCGTAGAGGACGAAGACCACGGCGAGGGCGGTGCCGAGGAGGAGCGCGACGATCGCGACGACGAGGCCGCCGCCGCCC
Organism: Deltaproteobacteria bacterium; assembly: GCA_019637375.1. GTDB lineage: Bacteria > Myxococcota_A > Polyangia > Haliangiales > Haliangiaceae > JABFXX01. Next base: position 184,083 of record JAHBVW010000013.1, read on the forward strand.
TTCTTGGCCGGAGGCGAGAGGGTGGCGGCCGGGAGCGTGGAGACCTCCTGCGAGGGCGTGGCGGGGACGGCGAGCATCTCGACGGCCTGCGACGGGGAGCCGGTGCTCGGTGGGAGCGTGGTGCGCACGCGGTAGTAGCCGGAGGCGTCGTGATCGGCGGAGGCGAGGCGCGGTGGGCGCGGTGTGGGCGCGGGGAACGTGGTGCGCGCCGGGACGCCGCTCCACAGGCGCGCGAGCTGCGCGATCTGCTCCCTGCCGAGGTCGTGCGCGCCGGTGCGCGCGCCGCCGGGGCGGAGCGCGACGGGGCGGCCGTCGGCGAGCCCGGCGAACACCGCCATGGCCTCGTCCATCGACGGGCGCGGGCCGGGCTCCTTGTCGAGCATGCGCGCGATCAGGGCGTCGAACGACGGCGGTAGCTCGGGGCGGAGGTGGCTCGGCACGGGCGGCGCCTCGACGAGGTGCTTCTCGCACGCCTCGCCGAGCGACATCGCCGGGAACGGCACGACGCCGCACGCCATCTCGAACGCGACGCAGCCGAGCGCGTAGGCGTCGGTGCGCCAGTCGACCTCGGCGAGGCTGTGCCACTGCTCGGGCGCCATGTAGTGCGGCGTCCCGACGGAGCCGACCGACGCCGCCGTCATGCCCGGGTGCGACGACAGCTTCGCGATCCCGAAGTCGAGGACCTTCACGCGCTCCTTCGATGCGAGCTCGGCGTCGGGGACGATGAAGATGTTGTCGGGCTTGAGGTCGCGGTGCACGACGCCGGCGCTGTGGGTCGCGTCGAGCACGCTCGCGATCTGGCGCCCGAGGTCGGCGACCTGGCGCAGCGGCAGCGGTCCGCGCGTGATGCGCGCGCTCAGGGTCTCGCCGTCGAGGTACTCCATCACGAAGTACGCACGCGCCTCGCCCGTCGCCGGCGTCGTCCACCCGACGTCGAAGATCTTCGCGATCCCGGCGTGCCGGATCTGACCGGCCGCGACCGCCTCGTTGAAGAACCGCTGCACCGACGTCGCGTTCGACACGTCCGCGTGCAGCATCTTGATCGCGACGCGCGTGCGCACCGCCTTCTGCTCGGCGAGCCACACCTCACCCATCCCACCGCGGCCGAGCCGCGCGACGATCTCGAAGTTCCCGACGCTCTCGCCGATCACCGCCCCCGACGGTATCACGCGCTCACAGCATGAACGGGTAGCTGAAGTTGCCGCCGTGCCGCGTCGCCGCAAAGCGCGCCGCCTTGACCGCCGCCACGACGCACCCGTTGATCCCCGGATCCGGAGTCTGCACCACCTCGACCGCGGTCACGGCCCCGCTCGGATCGACGGACACGCGCACCTTGAGCGCGCCCTTGTGGGACGACCCGCACCCGAACACGCGCCCGCGCACGCGCACCATCGCGGCGCGGATCGCCGACTGGTCGAGGTGATCGGGGACGTCGGCCGGCGGCCGCGGGCGCCGGCGGAATTCGCGGCAACACGCCCGCGCCGGGTCGGCGGCGCAGCTCGCCTCGTCGCACGTTGCGGGCGGCGGCGGCTCCTTGACCGGCGGCGGCTCCTTCACCGGCGGCGGCTTCACCGGCGGCGGCTTCACCGGCGGCGGCTTCACCGGCGGCGGCTCGGTCGCCGCGACGGCGGCCTTCGCCGGGATCACGACGAGCGTGCACGCCGGGCTCGCCTTGCCCTCGCGCGCGTACGGCTCGTACTGCCACGCGGTCACCTTCGCGCGCACGTCGTCGGCGACGTCGGCCGCGATGTCGTCGGGGACCTGCACCGACGACACCGCGCCGAGCGCGTCGAGGCACAGCGTCAGCGCCACCGCCTGCCTGGGCTCGGGCATCACGCCCGACAGCCGCCGCAGCGACTTGCTCGAGATCAGCGGCGCATCGACCTTCGCCTCCGGTTTCACGTCGGCCTCCTGCGGCGGCTGCGCCGGCGGCGGCTCCGGAGCCTTCGCCTCCCTCGGCGGCGCTGCGGGCGGCTGCGGCGTGTCGGTCCCGCCGCGCGTCGCGATCACCGCGGCGACGGCGGCCCCGGCGACGGCGATCCCGCCGAGCCCGGCGATCAGCGGCACCTTGCTCCGCCGGCGCGGCGGCGCCGCGTCCAGGCCCACGCGCGAGCCGACCGCCGACCCGAGCGTCGTCGGCGGACCGCCCTGCAGCGAGGGCCCGGTGCGGGCGGGCTGCGGCACCGTCGGATCGTGCGCGATCGCCGACTCGGTGTGGATCAGCGACCCGCCCTGCGTGCGCCGCTGCGCATCGAGGTTCGCCGTCGTCGGCGCGATCCCGCCGATCGCGCCGAACGCGGCCATCGCCTCGCGCATCGTCGGCCGGTTCGCCGCCTCCTTGTCGAGGAGCCGCGCGATCAGCTCGTCGAGGGCGAACGGCGTCTCGCTCACCAGCGAGCTCGTCAGCGGCGGCGCCTCCGACAGGTGCTTCGCGCACGCCTCGCCGATCGACTCCGCCAGAAAGGGCGGCCGCCCCGTCATCATCTCGAACACGACGCACCCGAGCGAGTACGCATCCGTGCGGTGGTCGGCCTTCGCGGCGCTCTTCCACTGCTCGGGCGACATGTACTGCGGCGTGCCCATCGCGCCCGCCGCCGTCGCCGTGACGTTCACGCGGCCCGTCAGCTTCGCGATCCCGAAGTCGAGGATCTTCACGCGCTCGCCCGACGCGAGCTCGGCATCGGGCACGAGGAACACGTTGTCGGGCTTGAGGTCGCGGTGCGTGACGCCCGCCGCGTGCGTCGCATCGAGCACGCTCGCGATCTGCCGCCCGAGGTCGCACACCTCGGCGAGCGGCAGCCGCCCGACGCGCCGGATCCGGTTCGTCAGCGTCTCGCCCTCGAGCAGCTCCATCACCAGGTACGCCTGCCCCTGTGTGTGGTAGCCGCAGTCGAAGATCTTCACGATGCCCGCGTGCCGGATCTTGCTGACCGCGACGGCCTCGCCGAAGAAGCGATCGACGTGCGCCACGTCCTTCGAGATCTCCGAGCGCAGCACCTTGATCGCGACGCGCGTCTTGATGCTCTTCTGCTCGGCGAGCCAGACCTCACCCATCCCGCCCTGCCCGAGCTGCGCGACGATCTCGAAGTTGCCGACGCTCTCGCCGATCATGGCCCTCGATCGTAGCAGACGGCCCGAGGGCCACCGGGGTTAACGAGCTTTACGCTTCTTCACGGGCGCCGCCGCCGCCCGCATCGCCACGACCCGGTCGAGGATGCGGTGTGCGACCTCGGCCTTGGTCCCCGCCGGCACCTCCGTCGCGCCGTCCGCGTCGACGAGGGTGACGCGGTTCGTGTCGACCGCGAACCCCGCGCCCGGCTCGCTCACGTCGTTCGCGACGATCAGGTCCACCTTCTTCACCTCGAGCTTTTTCCGCGCGTGCTCGAGCACCTTCTCGGTCTCCGCCGCGAACCCGACGAGCAGCGGCGCCCTGCCCTTGCGCCGCGCGCCGAGCCCGGCGAGCAGGTCCGGGTTCGCCGCGAGCTCGATCGTCGCCTTCTTGCCGAGCTCGCCGCGCTTGAGCTTGTGCGCCGCCGGCTTCGCCGCGCGGTAGTCGGCGACCGCCGCCGCCATCACGACGACGTCCGCCCGCGCCGCCGCGTCGCCGAGCGCGGCCTCGAGCTGCGCCGCCGTCTCGACGGCGATCGTCCTCACGCCGATCGGAGGCGGCACCGCGCTCGGCCCGAGCAGCAGCGTGACCTCGGCGCCGCGCCGCTGCGCCGCCGCCGCGATCGCCGCGCCCATCTTCCCCGAGCTGCGGTTGCCGATGAAGCGCGCCGGATCGATCGCCTCGTACGTCGGCCCCGCCGTCACCACGACCCGCGCGCCCGCGAGGTCCTGCACCGACAGCACGTGCGCCGCCGCCTCGACGATGTCCGCCGGCTCGGCGAGCCGCCCCGGCCCGACCCAGCGACACGCGAGGAAGCCGTCGCCCGGGCCGACGACGCGATAGCCCGCGACGTCGACGAGCCGCCGCACGTTCGCCTGCACGAGCGGGTGCGCCCACATGTGGACGTTCATCGACGGCGCGAGCAGCACCGGCGCCTTCGTCGCGAGCGCGATCGCCGCGACCGGGTCGTCCGCCTGCCCCGCCGCGAGCCGCGCGATCAGGTTCGCCGTCGCCGGCGCGACGACCACGAGGTCCGCGCGGTCCGCGAGCTGGATGTGCCCGATCGTCGCCTCCTCGGTGAGGCTGAACAGATCCGTGAACACGGGCCGCCGCGTGAGCGCCTGGAACGTGAGCGGCCCGATGAACGCCTGCGCGCGCTCGGTCATCGCGACGTCGACGTGCGCACCCGCCTTGTCGAACCGCCGCACGACCTCCGCGGCCTTGTACGCCGCGATCCCGCCGCCGACGCACACGACGACGTTCGCGCCGGCGAGCGGCTTCGCCGGGTCGCGCGGGGCGCGATCGGCCCTCGGCTCTGACGGAGCTTCCATCAGCGCCACTCTACCGCCTACGGGCGCCGCATCACGTACTTGAGGCTCGTGTAGTCGTCGAGCCCGTGCCGCGACCCCTCGCGGCCGATCCCCGACTGCTTGATCCCGCCGAACGGCGCCTGCGCCGTCGACACCAGGCCCTCGTTGATCCCGATCATCCCGCTCTCGATCGCCGCCGCCGCACGCGCCTGGCGCGCGCCGTCGCGCGTGTACACGTACGCGACGAGCCCGGCGTCGGTGTCGTTCGCCTGCGCGAGCGCATCGGCCTCGTCGGCGGCGACGCGGATCCCGACGACCGGGCCGAAGATCTCCTCGCGCCACATCGCCATCGCGGGCGTGATGCCGGCGAGCACGACGGGCTTCACCAGGCGCGACGCCCCGTCGGGAGGCTCGCCGTACACGACGAGCGCCCCGCGCGACACGGCATCGGCGACGAGCCGCGCGACCTTCCTCGCCGAGGCATCGTCGACGAGCGGCCCCAGGTCGACGCCCGCGTCGCTGCCGCGCCCCACGCGCAGGCGCGCCGTCGCCTCGATCAGCTTGCCCGTGAACGCCTCGGCGACCGGCGCCTCGACGATGAACCGGTTCGCCGCGACGCAGCTCTGCCCGGCGTTGCGGAACTTCGCGATCATCGCGCCCGCGACCGCCGCCTCGAGGTCCGCGTCCGCGAGCACCACGAACGGCGCGTTGCCGCCGAGCTCGAGCGACACCCGCTTGAGATCCGGCACCGCTGCGGCGGCGACGAGCTTGCCGACCTCCGTCGAGCCGGTGAAGCTGACCTTGCGGATCCCCGGCGCCGCGACGAGCCGCCCGCCGGCGCGCGCCCCGTCGGCGGCCGGGACGACGTTGACGACGCCCTCGGGGACGCCCGCCGCCTCCGCGAGCTGCGCGATCGCGAGCGCCCCGAGCGGCGTCTGCTCCGCCGGCTTGCACACCACCGTGCACCCGGCCGCGAGCGCCGCGCCGAGCTTGCGCGTCAGCATCGCGTAGGGAAAGTTCCACGGCGTGATCAGCGCGCACGGCCCGACGGGCTCGCGCGTGACCTCGATGCGTTGCCCGACCTGGCTCGCCGGCACGATCTCGCCGTACATGCGCTCCGCCTCGCCGGCGAACCACACCAGGAAGCTCGCGGCGTAGGTCACCTCCGCGGCCGCCTGCGCCATCGCCTTGCCGTTCTCGCGCACGCACAGCTCCGCGAGCCGCGCGGCGTCGGCCTCCATCGCGGCGGCCATCGCGCGCAGCAAGCGTCCGCGCGCCGGACCGGGCTTCGCGCGCCACGCGGGGAACGCCTCGACGGCCGCGGCGACCGCGGCATCGATCATCGCATCGTCGGCGTCCGTCACCTCGGCGACCGGCGCGCCGTCGTACGGATCCCGCACCGCGAACCGCTTCGTCCCCGCCTCCCAGCGCCCGTTCACGTACGCATCGCGCCTGAGCTCGAACATGCGCACACCCTACCCCGCGCTCAGGTGTTCGTCGCCTCGGTGACGATCTTGCCCCAGCGCGCGAGCTCCGCGTCGTCGGCGTCGATGCGCTCGACGAGCGGCGGCACTCGCTTGCTCCAGCCGTCGACGAACAGGATGTGCCCGACGTGGAACTCCGGGGTCGGGTCGCCGGCGCCCGCGCGCAGCTCGATCAGCTCGTGCACCGCCGTGGTCCACACGCGGCGCTCCTCGGCCGCCCGCTTGCCCTTCGGCAGCGCGCGCACCCGCTCGACCTCGGCGACGAGGCGATCGAACAGTTGCGCGATGGCCGCGTCGAGCTGCTTCTTCGTCAGCGGCTTCGCCGGCACCGCCTTCGCAGCGGCGACCGGCGCACCGTGCGCGGCGAGCCACGCCTCCGGCAGCCCGCCGGCGGCGCGGCACCCGGCGAGCAGCGTCATCATGCGCACGACGATCGGGTGGTTCACGATGCCGAACGCCTCGCACGCCGCCCGCACGCGCCACGGCGGCATCCGTCGCATCGGCGCGAGGTGCCGCGGCTCGTCGACGATGCCCGGCCCGGCGAGCCACAGGTGCTGCGGGCTGAGCAGCCAGTCGGCGTACTTGTGCGCGAGATACCTCGGCAGGTCGTCGAACGCCAGGCTCGGCACGTCGTACACGAACCCGCGCGGCTCGGCGTCGTGCGGCACGTGCCCGGCGAGCAGCATGCGCAGCCGCACCGCCGGCAGCGCGCCCTCCACGCCCCCGAGCGCGCGCAGCCGCGCCGTCAGCGGCGCCGGGGCCGAGGCGCGCAGGAGCAGCGGCTCGAGCAGCGAGATGAGGACGATGATCTTGTCGTGCGGGTTCTTGCAGGCCCACTCCGTCGCCGTCGCCCGCTCGAGCCGCGCCAGGATCCGATCGGCGACGGCGTCGGCGCCGAGGAACGCCTCGCACAGGAGCACGGCGTCCTCGACGAGGAACTTGTAGCCGATGACCACGCCGATCGCCGCATCGACGATCGCGTCGACGTGCGCGACGCTCACCGCATCGGGCTCCGTCCCGGCCCCCGCGCACACGAAGTGGCGCGCCGCCTCCCGCGGCCAGTAGATCGGCAGCACCGGATCGATCGCCCGCCGCACCTTGCCGGCGAGCACCGCCGGTTTCTGGTCGCGCGGATCGCCGTCGACGAGGATCCGCAGCCGCGGCCAGCCGCGCGCGATCAGCGCCTCCTGCTCCGGCGTGAAGCACATCCCGTGCGGCCAGTGCGCGCGCGCCGTGCGCGCGCGGTGCGTCGGATCGAGGTGCGGCAACAGGTGCGGCAACAGGTGCGACGACGGCATCGTCATAGCTTCTGCGCGAGCGCGCGCGTCTCGATCAGGTTGTCCTCGATCGAGCAGTACGTCCAGCCGCCGTAGCGGCCGACCGCGTGCACCTGCTTGCGCGCGAGCTCGTCGCGCAGGCGCGCCGCCTCGAGCAACGAGGTGCGCGTGATGTGGCAGTACGCGGGGTCGAGCGTGACGTCGTGGTGCGCGACGAGCCGGTGCCCGTCGACGATGCCCTCGCGCGCGAGATCGGCGAGCACGCGCTCGCGCAGCGCCGGGACGTCGAGCACCTCCGCGTGCCGCGCGCCGATCTCGACGTACAGGCTCATGCGATCGCTGCCGAGAATATTGTCGTACCAGCCGACCCGATAGAACGACACCGCGGGATCCGGGAAGTACATCCAGTGCACGTCGCGCCGGCCCTTGCGATCGAACCCGAGGTTGAACACGAGCACCTTGTTCGACGTGAACGCGCCCGCATCGTGCGGCATCCCCGTCATGCGCGCGAGCGCCGGCAGCGGCGCCGAGCTGACGAGGTGCTCGTACGCGATGCGGCGCTGCGTCGTCGTCGCCGTCTTCGCATCGACGTCGATCGCGACCACGGCCTCGCCCGTCGCCACGGCCCCGCCGGGGAGGTCGCGCAGGAGAGCGCGCACGAACTGCATCGCGCCGCCCGCCGGGTAGATGAACGTCGCGTTGTAGCCGCCGTCGCGCGCGGCCTCTCCCTTCGGGCGCATGTTCGCGATGACGTCGGCGATGTCGGCGTGCGGGAAGAACCGGCCCATCGCGTCGACGTCGAGCGTATTCAGGTCGGTCGCGTACAGCTTCTCGTTGTACGGGCGCAGGAACTTCGCCGTGATCGCGCGCCCGAGGCGGCGCTCGAGCATCTCGCCGAACGAGCGCGGCGGCCCGTCGCCCGTCGGGCGGAAGAACAGGTCGACGAGGCACGAGAGGAACTCGTCGTGGGGGAGCTGGTGGATGTTCTTCTGGAACGGGAAGTCGATGTCGCGCCCCGCGTAGCGGATGAGGCTGCGCTTCTCGACGGTGCGGATGTCCTCCCCCGGCATGCGCGCGCGCAGCCACGCCTCGATCGACGGGTCCTTGAAGTGGAAGAAGTGGCCCGAGTAGTCCCACACGAAGCCGTCGCGCACGACGGTGCGGCAGTAGCCGCCGGGCTCGTCCTCGCGGTCGAGGACGCGCACCGACGCGCCCGGGTGACGCTCGCGGATCCAGTTCGCGAACCCCAGGCCCGACACGCCCGCGCCGACGACGAGGAAGTCGACCCGCTCGGTCATCGCCCCGCCGGGACCGCGAGGTGGGGGCTCGAGGCGAACGACGTCGGCTCGCCGAGGCGCACGAGCTCGTTCGCGAAGATGCGGCGCGCGATCGCGCTCGCGCAGCCGTACGTGCTCTCCATGCCGAAGTACGACATGCTCTTCGACAGCAGGCTCTGGCGCCGCGAGTACGGCGTATCCGACGCGTAGTGGATGATCCCGAGCTCGAAGTTCGTCTGGTCGACGAGCGAGACGATCTCGTCCTTCGGGTGTCGCTTGGGCTCGGCGATCTCGTAGCCCGCCGACAGGTACGGCCCGGCCTCCATCTCCATGACGGTGTAGCCCTCGCGATAGAACACGTCCATGTACTCGCGGTTCTGCAGGAACGCCGAGCGCACCGTCAGCGCCTTCTGGTTGTCGAGGACGGTGCCGTACTTCATGAACGGCTGAACGTCCGCGGCGCACAGCGCGTTGCGGAACAGGTACGTGTTGTTCGAGTGCTCGTCGTGGATCACCTTGCTGATCATCACGTCGCCGACGCGGCCGTTGAGCGTGGCCGCCTTGCCCATGATGTAGATCCCGCGGATCTCCTCGACGCCGAGCGCGACCGAGGTCAGGTGGTGGTACGCGGCCATGCCGAGCGGGTAGTCGATGTTGATGATGACGGCGCGGCTCCTCACGAGCTGCTCGATGCCGTCGATGCGCACGCGCGGGTCGACGTCGTCGGGGCGCAGCATCGCCAGGTCGATGACCTGCGCGTCGACGTCGATCTTGCCGGGCGACGCGATCGCGCGGATGCCGCGCGCGGCATCGGACTCCTGCACCTGCGCCAGGCGGTGCGTCTCGCCGGGCTCGTGGATGAACGAGCGCAGCGAGTAGTACAGGATGTTCGTCGCGAGGCCGTGGTCGCCGGCGGCGATCGCCTCGTCGTAGCGCGGGACGAGGTCCTCGAAGTTGCGGCGGCGCAGGAACGCGAGGATCTCGTCGCGGTGCGCGAGCGCGTAGCCGCCGAGGAGGTTCGCGAGCGAGTGCGAGTTCGCGGACACGAAGTACACCGGGCGCCCCGGCGGCACGTGCGGCGCGATCGCGTTCCACCAGCGCTGCGCGGAGCGCTGGTACTCGCGGAACGAGCCGTCGAGGAGGCGCACGAACAGATCGCACTCCACCGCGAGCATGTCGGCGAGGACGGCGTTCGAGCGCGGCCCGAGCGCGCCGCGCAGGCGGGCGACGGCGGCCTCGCCGCCGAGCGCGTTCGCGAGCGCCGCGTCGTCGGCGACGTCGGTGATGCGCGCGGCGATCATGTGCTCGCGGATCTTGTTCCACTCGAGCTGGTACGCCGTCAGGATCGGGATGAGGTCGTCGATGTCCGACGCCGACGCGATGAACGCGGCGAGCGTGTCGTTGCCGTCCCAGCGCAGCGGGCGCCGCCGGCCGCGCGTGCGCACGACCTGCCAGCGCTCGATCGGCAGGCCGGCGGCGCGGAACTGCGCCGGGCTCTGCCCGAGGACGAGCCGCCGGATCCGCGGCATGCAGTCGGGGAGGCGCCCGGCGCTGTAGGCGAACGCCGCGAGGTCGGGCTCCATCTCCTCGGCGCCGAGGTGCAAGCTCGAGCGCGAGTAGAGGTGCGCTTCTTCGAAGGCGCGAACACGTACGTCGCCGCTCGACCGCAGCAGCGAGTAGTACGTGCGGATGTAGAGATCGATCTCGTCGCTGGTCGCGCGTGGGGGCTGGCGATCCACGGCGCTACCTTATCAGCCGTCCGGTGGGCTTTTCTTGCGCGCAGGGAAGTGCTACCCAAGGGCCCTATCCAACCTACCCCCAGGCAAGCGTGAGCAAAGAAGAGCTGGTACATCTCGACGGCGAGGTCATCTTGATCGCGAAGGGCGGCAACTTTCGCGTCAAGCTCGACAACGGCCACGAGGTTCTGGCCAAGCTGGCCGGGAAAGTGCGTCGCCACCGCATCCGCGTCGTCCTCGGCGACCGCGTGACCGTCGCCGTGTCGCCGTACGATCCCACGCGCGGCTTCATCGTCTATCGCCAGCGCTAGGCCCTCCCTCGGCACTCCCGGATATCATCCGGCCGTGGCCGAGCTCGTGGCGTGCGTGCGGTGTGGCGCGGTCGATGGCGTCGAGCTCCCCGTCGAGGATGCCGCGACGGTGACGTGCGCGGCCTGCGCCGCCGCGCAACCGGCGCACGACTACCTGTCGCCGATGGCCCAGCTCAAGCGGGCGACGACGGCGACGTCGAAGCTCCCGAAGATCGCGGTCGGCATCCCCGAGGACCTGCGGCACCGGGTCGACGAGCGCAAGGCCAAGCGCCGGATCGCCGTCGCGATCGCGGTCGCCGTCGGCGTCGTCGCCGGCATCCTCGTGGGGATCGCGATGCTCGGCGCCTAGCCCGGATCATTCGTCGGGCTCGTGCTCGACGCGGGCCTCCCGACGGTGAAAGCGCGACGCCCGG
>JAHBVW010000014.1 GCA_019637375.1 Deltaproteobacteria bacterium
ACCTGCGGACCGGCACCGAAGTTCCGGCGACGCGCACCTCACGGCGCGCTCCCATCACGAATGATCCGCGCTAGCCAGACACGGGACGCGCCCGATCCTTGGGTCGAGATCGCGCGCAACCTCGACGGGGAACGCGTGTGTCCCTCGCGCATGCGACGCCCCCCGATTCTCGCCTTCGCGCTCGCGCTCCTCGGCACGTCCTCCTGCTCCTCGCATCCGGGCCCGCCCGCCGCGCCGACCGCACCGCCGGTCGCCGCCCACGCCGCGGTCGCCGTCGCGGTCGCCACCGACGCCGCGCCGGATCAGCGCTGCCGCGAGGCGGTGCGCTGGGGCGTGGCGGACCTGCCGCCCGAGGAGGCGGCCGAGCGGATCGCGGACCTCGACGATCTCGCGCGCACGAACCACCCGTCGCCCCTCGACGCCCGCGCCGCGGCGGCGCTCGAGGGCGCTCCGCACCGCGGCGTGTGCGACGTGCGCGAGCACGAGAAGCTGGCCGCGAAGATCGCGACGGCGGCGACCCCCGCGGGCGGCGGCGCGGCGCGCCCGTGGGACCGGAGGAGCGCGCTCGGCTTCGGCAAGCTCGTGCGCGCGGGCCTCGCGCTCACCGCCGCCGACGAGGCGCAGCTCGCGCGCGACGGCTTCGTCGTGCCCGCCCGCCTCGAGTACGCGGAGTACGCGAGCGCGTACTCCGACATCCACCGCGGCCAGCTGCCCGTGTTCGTCAGCATCGACTCCGTGCTGCACGCGGTGTACGCGTCGCACGACGTCCTCCTGAGCCGGCTCGAGCGCGCGCAGCTCGTGCCGCGGCTCGATCGCGTGCTCGGCGCGATGCACTGCGCGCTCGCGGCGGCGGCCGGCGCGTACCCGAAGGAGGTCGCGTCCGACGTCGACTTCTACCTCACGGTCGCGCGCAGCCTGCTCGCCGGGCAGCGCATCCGCAGCGAGCTCGGCCCGACCGACGCCGTCGACGCCATGCTCGCGCTCCTCGGCGCGCCGACCGAGCCCGACGACCGGCTGCCGCAGGACTCGACGCCGCGCGCGCGGCCCGCGCTCGCGAAGCAGGTCGTCGAGCTGTTCGGGCGGACGCGCAACCTCGACGCGACGATGTTCGCGCCGCGCGGGCACTACGCGAACGACGAGGCCCTCGAGAGCTACTTCCGCGCCGCGATGTGGCTGTCGCGGCTCGAGCTCAACCTGGTCTCGCGCGACAACCGGAGCTCGCACCCCGGCGAGCACCCCGATCCGCGCGAGACGCCGCGCGAGGCCGCGGTCGCGCTCGCGCTCGCCGACCTCGCCGAGCGCACGGGCGCGCTCGCCGACCTCGCCGCGATCGATCGCGCGTGGGCGTCGTTCGGGGGGCGCCGCGAGGACGTCTCGCCGGCCGACCTCGTCGCGCTGCGCAAGCGCGCCGGCATCGGCGCGATCGGCCTCGCGAGTGCGGATCGCCTGCGCGCGGCGATCGGCGATCGCTGGCAGCGCACGGTCAACGTCCACCCGATGGCGCGCGTCGCGCGGCTGCCGGCGATCGCGACGATGATCGGGCCGCGCATCACGCCCGAGACGCTCGCGCTCGAGCAGGTGATGTCCGGACGCAGCCCGCAGGTGGAGGGCGTCGAGCTCGCGTTCGTCCTCGGTCAGGACCGCGCGCTCGCCCACGTGCGCCAGGATCCGGCGCTCGAGCGGCGCCTGCGCACGGCGCGCGCGACGCTGGCGGCGGCGGCGACCGGCGACGACCTGTACGACGTGTGGCTCGGCGCGATCCGCAAGCTGTCGACCCCGCCGGTGGGCACGGTGCCGAGCTTCATGGCCACGCCCGCGTACGCGGACCTGCGCGTCGGCACGACGCTCGCGTCGTTCGGGCAGCTGCGGCACAACCACGTGCTGCTCCAGGCGCAGAACTACGAGGAGGGAGGCTGCGAGATCCCCGACGGCTACGTCGAGCCGGCGATCGCGACGTACGAGGCGCTCGTCGCGTACGCGGCGCGCGGCCGGCAGCTGTTCGCGGACCTCGACGCGCCCGACCACACCGGCGGTGCGGCGTACTTCACGCGGCTCGAGGGCATCCTGAAGGCCCTGCTCGCGATCGCGCGCGCGGAGGTCGCAAACGCGCCGCTCTCCGAGGAGCAGAAGCGCTTCCTGTCGATGATCGTCGAGGTCGGGACGATGGACGTGCGGACCTACGCCATGACGATCCCCGTCGCGACGCACGACGGCTGGTACTTCGACCTCTATCCCTCGCGCGACACCGCGTTCAAGAGCGCGGCGTTCGTCGCGGACTACCTGACGTTCGACGTCGACCCGGCGCGCCGCGGCATCCACTACCTCGGCGCGAAGGGGCCGCGGCTCGGCGTGTTCGCCGTCGACACCGGCGGCGCGCCGCGCCTGATGGTCGGCCCGGTCGCGCGCGCGTTCGAGCACACGGGGCCGCTCGATCGGCGCCTCTCCGACGACGACGCGCCGGCGGTCGCGGGCCGCGCGCCGTGGGCCGCGAGCTACACCGTTGCGGCGCCGCCGGCGCCCAGCCTCTCCGTGCGGTTCCACCGTCCGATCGAGGCGAAGTACCTGCGGTGGCGGGCCGCCGGCGACGGCGACGGCGGCGCGGCGACGCCGAAGCGCGACAGCATCGTGCACCTGCACAGCGACCGCGACCTCGGCACCGTGCAGATCGACTTCCTCGACCATCACTTCGTGCAGATGGCCACGGCGTCGGCGCGCGTCGGAGGCGGTGCCACCGTCGACGTCGCCGCACCCGCGACCCCGAGGCGCATCGAATCGCTGCGGGTGCGACACGGCGCGTTCTCCGGACGCGTGGATCTCGACCTGCGAGGGGCGGCCGCGCACGAATTCACGCCCTAGATCTGCCGCCGCGTCGGCGGTACCTTGTGCAGCAGCGCGGCGAGACGATGGCGATCAACCCGGAGGATGCGGACACCGTCCAGGTGCCCGGCGCGGACGAGTCGGGACCCGCGCCAGTCAAGAAGACGCAGCTCTACGCGGGCGTCGTCGCGTACCCGCCCGCGATCGACACGGGCGAGCTGACGCAGCAGCACAAGTTCCCGGGCAAGGACCTGCCGAGCGGCATCCACGAGACGGGCGCGCTCGGGCGGTTCAACATCCTCGACATCCTCGGCGCCGGCGGGATGGGCATCGTCCTCGCGGCGTACGACCCGCACCTCGACCGCAAGGTCGCGATCAAGATCCTGCGCACGCGCGGCATGTCGCAGGGCCGGCGCGAGCGCGAGGCGGCGCGCCTCCTGCGCGAGGCGCGCGCGCTCGCCCAGCTCTCGCACCCGCACGTCGTCACCGTCTACGACGCCGGCACGATCGACGACCACGTCTTCATCGCGATGGAGTACATCGCGGGGCAGACGCTGCGCAGCTGGCTCCTCGCGGCGCCGCGCTCCGTCGACGAGATCCTCGAGGTCTACGTCAAGGCGGGGCGCGGCCTCGCCGCGGGCCACGCCGTCGGCGTGATCCACCGCGACTTCAAGCCCGACAACGTGCTCGTCGGGCACGACGGCCGCGTGCGCGTCATCGACTTCGGCCTCGCGCAGCCGCCGCGCCGCGACGACGCCGACGTCAGCGCCGCCGGCGCCGCCGCGCGCGCGCCGTCCACGCCCAACGACGAGACGGCGGGCGCGCTGTTCGGGACGCCGACGTACATGGCGCCCGAGCAGCACGACCGCGCGGAGATCGACGGGCGCACGGATCAGTTCGCGTTCTGCGTCGCCCTCTACGAGGCGCTGTACAAGCGGCTGCCGTTCGACGGCGCGACGTACTACGAGCTCGTCGCGAACGTCACGAGCGGCGAGCTGCGGCCGCCGCCCGAGGACGCGGGCGTGCCCAAGCGCGTCGCGTCGGTGCTCGGCCGCGGGCTCGCGCGCGACCCGGCGCGCCGGTTCCCGTCGATGGACGCGCTCCTCGCCGCGCTCCAGCCGCCGGTGCGCCGGCGGCGCCGCAACGTCGTGGCCGCGGTGGTGCTCGCGGCGGCCGCGGCGGCGACGGTGACGTACTTCGTGGTGCGCGCCGACGACGCGCCGGGCGCGACGTGCGAGGGCGGGCAGGAGCGGCTCGCCGGCGTGTGGGACGGCGAGGTGCGGGCGCGCGTCGTCGCCGGGCTCGCGCAGGCCGCGCGCACGCACGCGCAGAAGACGTCGGAGCTCGCCGCCGCCGAGCTCGATCGCTACGCCGGCGAGTGGGTCGAGCGCCGCCAGCAGATCTGCCGCGCGACCGCCGACCACGAGCGCTCGCAGGTGATGTTCGACCTCGGCATGCGCTGCCTCGAGGAGCGCCTCGAGGAGGTGCGCGGCCTCGTCGCCGTGTTCGCGAACCAGCCCGACGGGCCGGTCGCGGACCGCGCCGTCGCCGCCGTGCGCAAGCTCGGCTCGCCCGCGTCGTGCGCCGACATCAACCCCGACGCGTACGCGCCGCCGCCGCCGGCCGCGCGCCCGCTCGTCGACACGCTGCGCGTGCGCGCCGCCGGGCTCCGCGCGCTCCAGGACGCCGGGCGGTTCGCGCCCGCCGCCGCCGAGCTCGAGAAGCTCGTGCCCGAGGCCGCGGCCCTCGGCTACCCGCCGCTCGAGGCGGAGCTGCAGTACCAGCTCGCGCAGGCGTACAACGGCGCCGCGAAGGCCGCCGACGCCGAGCGCGCGCTGAAGGAGACGATCCGCCTCGCCGGGCTCGCGAAGGACGACCGGCTGATCGCGCGCGCGTACACGCTGATGGTCGGCGTCGTCGGCTTCCAGCTCGCGCGCTACGGCGAGGCCGTCACGCTCGAGGGCGTCGCCGCCGGGCTCGTCGCGCGCGCCGACGGCGGCGAGGCGATGACCGCCGACCTCGCGTACTACCTGGGCACGGCGCACTTCCAGAAGGGCGAGTTCGCGGCCGCCGAGGCGGCGTTCCGCAAGGCGCTCGAGCTGCGCACCAAGCTCCACGGCGAGAACCACCCCGACGTCGGGCAGGCCCACAACAGCCTCGGCGGCGCGCTGGTCAAGCAGAACAAGCTCGACGAGGCCGAGCCGCAGCTCGAGAAGGCCGTCGCGATCCGCGAGCGCGTCCTCGGGCCGACGCACCCCGACGTCGGCCTACCGCTGTCGAACCTCGGCGCGATCGCGCTCGTGCGCAACGACCTCGCGAAGGCCGAGAAGTACTTCGGGCGCGCCGTCGCGATCCTCGAGGACATGCTCGGCCCCGATCACCCGAACGTCGCCCTCACGCGCGTCAACCTCGGCAACCTCGCGCGCGACCGCAAGGACTGCGCGACTGCCGTGCGCGAGCTGTCGCGCGCGATCGCGAGCCTCGAGAAGCTCGGCGCCGCGCACCCGTTCCTCGTCAACCCGCTGATGGCGCGCGCCCACTGCCGCGTCGACACCGGCGCGCCCGCCGACGCGCTCCCCGACGCCGAGCGCGCGATGGCGATCGCCGCCGAGCAGACGAGCGACCCGGCGCAGCTCGCGCAGGCCAGGTTCGTGCGCGCCCGCGCGCTCTACGACGCCGGCGACGTCGCCCAGCGCGCCGACAACCGCGTCAAGGCGCGCGCCTTCGCCGACGAGGCCCGCGCCGCCCTCGCCGCGGCGGGACCGGCGGCCGCCTCCGCGCTCGCCGAGGTCACCGCGTGGCAGAAGGACCACCCCTGACCTACGGGGTGCGCGGGGCGACGCCGCACTGGCCGGCGGCGCGCTTGGCGAGGATCGAGCTCCTGTCGTCGGACTTCGCGAGCGCCTCGAGGCGGGCCTTGGCCTCGGGCGGGCACGCGCGGCCGAGGGCGCCGAGGGCGAGGGCGGCGCTGCCGACGATCTCGGGGAAGCCCTTGTCGTCGAGCGCGTCCATGAGGACCTGGGCGGCGCCGGGGGGGCCGACGAGGCCGAGGGTGGCGGCCGCGCGCTGCGCGAGGGTGAGCGCGGGGACGCTGATCGAGGCCTCGCCGCGCCACGTGTTGAACTTGCTCACGAGCGCGCCGGCGAGGCGCTTGTCGCCGAGCGCCACGACGAGGTCGACCGCGCGCTCGCGCAGCGCGAGCGGCGCCTTGCCGTCGCTCCACACGCGCGCGAGCTGCTTCTCGACGCCCGCGGCGCGGCACTGCACGAGCGAGGCGAGCGCGTCGCCGCGCACGTCGACCTCGGGGTCCTTGTCGAGCGCCTCGACGAGCGCGCCCGCGGGGCCGGTGCGGCTGCAGCGCTGGCCGAGCGCCATCGCCGCGCGCCGGCGGACGTCTGGCCACATGTCCGTCGCGAGGCTGTTCACGATCACGCGGTCGATGCCGTCGGGGCCGCCGTCGCCGTGCCACGGGCCGCTCGGCTCGGCGGCGGCGCCGGCGAGCGCGGCGAGCGCGGCGAGGCGCACGCCCGGGTCGCGATCGCGCACGAGGGCGAGCACGAGCCCGACGGCGTCGACGCGCGGCGCCTGCGCGATCCCGCGGACCGCGACCTGCCGCAGCGCCGCACTCTCGACGCCCGGCGGCAGCGCGCGCAGCGTCCCGCCGAGCGCGGCGATCGCGGCGGCGTCGCCGTGCATCGCGATGCCGTCGACGAGGCGGTAGCGGCGCTCGTAGTCCTTCGCGCTCGCGAGCGCGGCCTGCATCGCGGCCACCGCCGCGGGGCGATCCGCGGCGAACGTGCGCGCGCGGCGGGTGAGGGCGCGCCACAGGTCGCCCGCGGTCGCGGCGTCCTTCGCCGTCGACGCGCGCTGCACGAGCGCGACGAGCGGCGCCGTCGCGAGCTGGTCGATCACCGCGCGCCGCAGCTCGGTCGCGCCGATGCCGGCGAGCTCGACGAGCACGTCCTGGCCCGCGCCCGCCGGCGAGATCCGCTTCACCGCCGCCGCGCGCGCGGGCACCGCGAGCTGCGGGCGCTTCGCGAGGTCCTGCACCGCCTGCGCCTGACCGGCGTCGGCGAGCGCGTTGACGAGCTCGAGCAGGTCCTTGTCGCGCACCCAGCCCTCGGTCGCCGCGCGCACGAGCGACGCCGCCGCGGACGGGTCCTTCACCTTCACGAGCGCCTGCACGAGGCGGCGGCGCTGCCCGGCGTCGGTCGCGTTCGCGAGCGCGGCGTCGAGCGCCGCGGCCCCGGCGGCCCCGCGCCGCGCGAGCTGCGCCGCCGCGGCCACCGCGCCGTCCTGGCCCTCGGCGACGAGCTTCGCGAGCAGCGCCTCGCCGCCGCCGCTGCGCTCGCCCTCGGCGAACACCTGCAGCTCGGCGATCGACGTCGGGCCCTTGCCCCACGCGCTCTCGAGGATCACGGACACGCAGCCGCCGAGGGGCTGCGCGAAGTCGACGACGTACGCGGCGCCGAGCGGGTCGTTCGCCACATCCGGCAGCTCGACGCGCACCGCAGTCTGCGCCGACACCACGAACAGCGAGCGCGGCCGCCCGGCCGCCTTCTGCGCCGCCGCGCTCGCCGGGTTGCCGGGGACGATGCGCAGCTGCTGCGCGCGCGCCGACGGGACGCGCGGGTGGAACGTGAAGAACTGGCCCTCGCCGGCGCCCGGCAGGTCCTCGCGCCACACGGTCTCGAGGCGGCCGTCGTCGAGCTCGCTCGGGATCGCGAGGCCCTCGGCGTCGGTCGCGCCCGGGCGGTGCGACGCCCCGCGCGCCTGGTACAGCATCGGCACCGCCGCCGCCTCGCCGTCGAGCCTGGCCTGCGCGACCGCCGACGACGGCACGCGCGGCGGGATCGGCTGGAGCCGCTTCCACGCGCCGCCCTCGTAGCGCTCCGCGAACAGGTACGACGGCACGCCGTCGCAGCGCTCGACGCGGCCCTGCTTCTGGTAGCGCACGACGCCGTGCGGGCCGGCATCGACCTCGACGCTGTACTCGCGATCGAGCCCGACGCCGCCGAGCGGGAAGCGCGCCACCTCGCGCCACGCGCGCCCCTCGAGCACGATCGCCTCGCGCCTGGCACCGGTCGTCGCGTCGACGACGATCCACACGGTCCCGCCGTGCTTCGCGACGCCGAGCGTGGCCTTCGTCGGCCGCGGCGCCGTGCCGCGCGCGATCGCGACGTCGGCCTTCGCCCTGCCGCCGATGTGGACGACGCCGGCGTCGTCGAGCTCGATCTCCTCGGCGACGCCGTCGCCGTCGACGTCCTCGCGCACGGATGCGATCGAGCCGGCGCGCGCCTCACCTGCGAGCGCGGCGACGACGACGACGGACACGGCGAAGCGCATGCGCGGTACCCTAGCACTCGCGAATCGCGCGTTCACACGTGCGGGACACGACCCGCCGCGCGCGATTGCAGGTGCTAGCGTGCACCGCCCGCACATGTTCGCGCCGTCCGACTACACGTTCGCGCTCCCTCCCGAGCTGATCGCACAGGAGCCCGCCGCGGCGCGCGACGCCGCACGCCTCCTCCACCTGGGCGCCGACGGGCGCATCGAGGACCGCGCGTTCGCGGACCTGCCCGAGCTCTTGCCCGAGGGCGCCGTCCTCGTCGCGAACGACACGCGCGTCATCCCGGCGCGCATCCTGGGCAACCGTCCGACCGGCGGCGCGGTCGAGGTGCTGTTCCTCGAGCCCGAGCCTCATGCGGCACCCGACGGCACGTCCGCGTGGCGCTGCCTCGCGCGCGGCGCGCTCAGGCCCGGCGGCACGATCCGCGTCGCGGGCTCGCAGATCGACCTCCGCGTGCTCACGGAGCGCGCGCCCGACGGCTCGCTCGTGATCGCGGCGCCCGGCGACGGCCTCGCGTTCCTCGACGAGCACGGCCACATCCCGCTGCCCGTGTACATCGACCGTCCCGACGCGGCGGAGGACCGCGAGCGCTACCAGACGATGTTCGCGCGCGTCCCCGGCGCCGTCGCCGCGCCGACGGCCGGGCTGCACATGACCGCGGCGATCGCCGAGCGGCTCGCGGCGCGCGGCATCGCGCTGGCGACGGTCACGCTGCACGTCGGCTGGGGCACGTTCGCGCCGATCCGCGCCGGCGACGTGCGCGCGCACCGCATGCACCGCGAGCGCTACGACATCCCCGCAGCCACCGCCGAGCTCGTGGCGAGCGGGCGCCCGATCGTCGCCCTCGGGACCACGGCGCTGCGCGCGCTCGAGGCCTCGGCCGTCGCACACCGCAAAGTACGGGTCGGCCCCGGTGCGACGGAGCTGTTCATCCACCCCGGTTCGGGCCACACCTTCCAGGTCGTCGATCACCTGATCACGAACTTCCACCTGCCGGAGTCGACGCTGCTCATGCTGGTCTGCGCGTTTGCGGGCACGTCGCGCGTGCTCGGGGCATATCGCCACGGCGTCGTGCAGCGTTACCGCTTCTTCTCCTACGGCGACGCGACGCTCCTGCATCGGGTTGATATGGTCGACGCGAACCCGCCCCCATGACGTTGAACTACGTGGACATCGACGGTGCGCGCGTCGCCTACGCCGAGGCGGGCAGCGGCGAGCCCGTCGTGCTCCTGCACGGCTACCCGCAGAGCCACGAGGCGTGGCGCCACCAGATCCCGGAGCTCGCGGCGACCCACCGCGTGATCGCCGTCGACTGGGTGGGGTGGGGCGCGTCGGAGAAGCGCGCCGACCTGTCGTACGCGTACGGCGACGAGGTCGCGCGCGTCGGCAAGCTCCTCGACGCGCTCGGCATCGCGCGCGCGAACCTGTTCGGCCACGACTACGGCGGCTACCTCGCGCTCGGCTTTGCGGCCGCGCACCCGAACCGCGTGCTGCGCCTCGCGGTCCTCAACAGCCGCGCGCACGACACGTTCCCGCGCGTCGGCTTCTGGGCCGTGTGGCTCATGTGCGTGCTCGCGCGGCTCGCGCCGTGGCTGATGGCGCGCCTCCCGCTCACGGCGATCCACCGCCTCGGCCTCGAGTCGTACGCGGCCGCCGGCTGCTTCGACCGCGCGCAGGTCGAGCGCTACGTCGCGTGGCTCGACGAGCCCGCCGGGCGGCGCTGGTTCGCGGCGTTCTACCGCGGCTACCAGGTGCGCCCGCGCCGCGGCAACCTCGCCGCGCTCGCGCGCGCCGCCCGCGCGCCGATGGCGTTCGTGTGGGGCACCGACGACGAGTGGTGCCCGCCCGCGATCGCGCTCGAGCTGCACGCCGCCGTGCCGGGCTCGCTGCTGACGCTGCTCGACCACGGCAACCACTACATCCTCGAGCACCGCCCGGCCGACGTCACCGCGGCGCTGCGCGCGCTGCTCGCCGCCGCCGCGCCGTCCGATCCCGCACCGGCGGTCGCGCCGGCGACCGCGCCGCCGACGCCCCTGCGCGCGAGCGCGACCGTGCGCGCGGCGATCCTCGCCGGCTGGGCGTGGAGCGTGTGCGCCGGCCTCATCGTGTTCGGCATGCTCGGGCTGTTCTTCGAGGACATCGGCGGCCTGTCGACGAACCAGACGCACGCGATCGTCCTCAACCTCGCCGTCGGCTTCCTGGGCTTCGCGTTCGCGCGCTTCGGGCTCGAGGCGCTGTTCGTGCTCGCCTCGGGCATCGGCATGGTCGCCGTGTCGGCTGCAGGATTCTCGTCGACGACGCAGGAGTGGATGTACTCGACGTTCAACCTGAACGCGACGTCGTCGTGGATCGAGCTCGTCTCCGGTATGGTGTCGCTCGCGCTGTGGCTCGCGTTCCGGCCGCAGCGCCGACGTACGCCATGAGCCAGACCTTCGATCTCCCGACCCCCGGCTTCTCGTTCGAGCTCCTCGCCACCCTCGGCCACGCGCGCGCCGGCGTCCTGCACACGCCGCGCGGCAGCATCCCGACGCCGGTGTTCATGCCCGTCGGCACCGCCGGCACGGTGAAGGCGATGACGCCCGACGAGCTGCGCGCCGAGCCGCTCGACGCGCGCATCATCCTCGGCAACACGTACCACCTGTACCTGCGCCCCGGGCTCGACGTGATCGGCGGCGCCGGCGGGCTGCACCGCTTCGCCGCGTGGGATCGGCCGATCCTCACCGACTCGGGCGGCTACCAGGTGTTCTCGCTGAAGGCGATCAACGCGATCGACGACGACGGCGTCACGTTCCAGTCCCACCTCGACGGCTCGCGGCACCGCCTGACGCCCGAGGTGTCGATGCAGATCCAGGGCGTGCTCGGGTCCGACGTCGCGATGTGCTTCGACGAGTGCCCGGCCGGCGACGCCGACGCCGCCACCCACGACCGCGCGCGCGCCCGCACGACGGCGTGGGCGCGCCGGTGCCGCGCCGTCGCGCGCCCGCGCGGGCAGGCGCTGTTCGGCATCGTCCAGGGCGGCATCGACGTCGGCGCGCGCCTCGCGCACCTCGCCGAGATCAGCGCGCTCGACTTCGACGGGCACGCACTCGGCGGGCTCGCCGTCGGCGAGAACATCGACGACACGTACCGCGTCCTCGACGAGGTCGCGCACCGCCTGCCGGCCGAGCGCCCGCGCTACCTCATGGGCGTCGGCACGCCGGCCGACCTCGAGCGCGGGATCGCGTCGGGGATCGACATGTTCGATTGCGTCATGCCGACGCGCAACGCGCGCAACGGCTACCTGTTCACGTCGCAGGGCCGGGTCGTCATCTCGCACGCGCAGCACAAGGCGGATTTCTCTCCGGTGGATCCGGAGTGTCCGTGCACCACGTGCCGGGTTCACTCACGCGCGTATCTGCGACATCTCGAAGCAGCGCAGGAGATCTTGTACGCGCGGCTCGCAACTCTGCACAACCTCACGTTCTACGCGCGCCACGTGCGCCGCCTCCGCGAGCGGATTCTCCTCGAGGGAACGCGTGCTTGACCCCGTCCAAGCACGATGCTACCCAACCCCTGAATTTTCGAGGTGATCCATGGGAGCGATGCAACCGATCGTGATGATGCTGGTGATGTTCGGCATCTTCTATTTCATCCTCATCCGGCCGCAGGTGAAGAAGCAGAAGGAGCATCAGTCGATGCTCGGCCGGCTGGGTAAAGGCGACGAGATCATTACCCGCGGCGGCCTGATCGGAAAGATCACCGGCGTGTCCGACGACGGCATCCTCGTCGTCGAGCTTCAGGAGAAGGTCCGCGTTCGCATGCCGCGCGCGTACATCGAGGGCAAGTGGGAGGGGAAGGTGCCCGAGGGCGCGTCGAAGAAAGCCGCGTGATGTGACGGCGAGGTCGTAGGGGTTGCAGCTCGCGGTCGAGGACGCGCGTCCTCGCCGCGGCTTCGCGTGGCGCAGACGCGATCTCCGGTAGCGATCCCGGGATCGCTCCCAACTTTCGTCAGCGCCGAGGGAAAACGGCGGTCCGGAGTGTCAGACCCCGCGCGTAGCTTGCGCGGGTGCAGGTTCGACTCCGCAGTGTCGACGAGCAGGTCGCCGGGCGCCTGGCGGCCGCGTTGCGCGTGCGCCCGGCGACGGCGAGGTGCCTGGTCGCGCGCGGCGTCGTCGAGCCGAAGGATGCGCAGGGCTTCATCGACCCGCGCCTCGCGGCGCTGCGACCGCCGTCGGGCCTCGCCGGGCTGCCGCTCGCGGTCGAGCGGATCGCCGATGCGATCCAGCGCGGCGAGCGCATCGGCGTGTTCGGCGACTACGACGTCGACGGCGTCACCACGGCCGCGCTCTTGACCACGTTCTTCCGCTCGACGGGCGCCGAGGTCGAGGTCGCCGTCGCGCGGCGCGACGCCGGCTACGGCTTCACGCCGGCCGCCGCGGCGGACTTCGCGGCGCGCGGCTGCCGCGTGGTCGTCACCGGCGACTGCGGCACGAGCGATCTCGACGCGATCGCGGCGGCGATCTCCCACGGCATCGAGGTGATCGTGGTCGACCACCACACCGTGCCGTCGGCGGACCGCCCCCACCCGTCGCTGTCGCTGGTCAATCCGTACCGCGTGGACTCGACCTTCCCGTTCCGGGGCATGGCGTCGGTCGGCCTCGGCTTCTACGTCGCCGCGGCCGTGCGCACCGAGCTGCGCGACCGCGGCTTCTGGTCGGGCGGCGGGCGCACCGAGCCGGACGTGCGCGAGCTGCTCGACCTGGTGGCGCTCGGCACGATCGCGGACCTCGTACCGCTCGCGTCGGAGAACCGCATCCTCACGTCGCTCGGGCTGCGCCGGCTCGCGAGCCGCGCGCGCCCCGGCATCGCCGCGCTGCTCGCGGTGTCGGGCGTCGACGTCGATCGCGACGTCGACGCGCACACCGTCGCGTGGAAGCTGGCGCCGCGGATCAACGCGCCCGGCCGGCTCGGCGCGGCGGAGCCGTCGCTCGCGCTGCTCCTGTCCGACGGCGCGACCGCGCAGGCGAAGGCGCAGGCCCTCGAGGAGGCGAACCTCGAGCGCCGTGCGATCCAGGAGCGCGTGATGAAGGAGGCGCTCGAGCGCCTCGGCGCCGCCCCCGAGCCGGACGCCGGCCAGTCGCTGTCCGGGATGCGCGTGTCCGCGCAGACCGGCGAGTGGGACGGCCCCGCGATCGTGATCGCAGGGGAGGGCTGGCCGACCGGCGTCGTCGGCATCGTCGCGTCCAAGCTCGTCGACAAGTTCCGCCGGCCCGCGTTCGTGATCGGCATCGATCCCGTCACCGGCGTCGGCCGCGGCTCGGCGCGCACGTGCGGCGGGGTCAACCTGTACGCGGCGCTG
This sequence comes from Deltaproteobacteria bacterium, assembly GCA_019637375.1. Lineage (GTDB taxonomy): Bacteria > Myxococcota_A > Polyangia > Haliangiales > Haliangiaceae > JABFXX01. The sequence continues at coordinate 13,506 of JAHBVW010000014.1, forward strand.
CGCGAGGCCGCGGGCTCGCTCTCCGACGACGGCGTCGCGGGCCTGGGCCGCTACGGCGGCCACGCCGCCGCCGCCGGCTTCACGATCCAGCGCGACGCGATCGCGCCGTTCGCCGAGGCGCTGTCGGCTTCGTGCGGCAAGCTCGCCGCCGGATCGGGACCCACCCCGGTCGGGCGCGAGGTCGACGCCGAGGTCCGGCTCGCCGAGGTCGACGAGCGCCTCGCCGCCGAGCTCGCCGGCCTGGGCCCGTTCGGCCAGGAGAACCCGGCGCCGCTCCTCCTCACGCGCAACGCCCGCGTCAGCTCCGTCCGCCGCGTCGGCAACGACCGCCACCTGAAGCTCACGATCGAGGACGACCGCGGCACGATCCGCGGCGCGATCGGCTTTGGCCTCGGCAGCCGCGAGGTCGAGGTCGGCGCGATCGTCGACATGGCCTTCTTGCCGACGGTCTCGACCTACCAGGGCCGCCGCAGCGCCGAGATGGAGATCGCGGACTTCGCACCGTCGGGCTCCTGAGGCGCGGGCCTCGCTCTCTGGCCTCGTGGCCTCGCGCTGGCGCCGGTCGTCGCGGCGAGGTATCGATCTCACGTGGCCGAGCCGGACAAGCAGGACGCGGATCTCGAGGCGCAGCTCGAGGCGATGCGTCTCCCGCGCGGCGGGATCGGCTTCTCGGTCTCGCGCGCGCAGCTCGCAAAAATCCTGTTCACCGCCGGGATGCTCGTGCTCGTCATCGTGATCCAGAAGCCGTGTGCGGACTCGATGTCGAGCTTCGTGACCGACTTCGACCACCCCGGCTCGGGCGCGCAGATGCCGAGGCCCGACAACGTCGACGTTCCGAAGCCACCGGTCACCGTCCCGAAGGACGACGATCCGGCCTACTACGTCTCGATCCGCGCCGGCATGAGCGAGGCCGAGATCAAGACCGCGATCGAAGACGCCCGGCGCCTGCGGGCGGTCCTCATCGCCGCCGATCCCGATCGCGACGGCTGGTACGACTACCCGGCGCTGTTCGCCGCCGCCGCCGCCGCCTTCTGATCCGGGCTAGGACGTGTACAGGACGACGCCCACGTTCCGCGACGCGGCGTCCTTGTAGAACGTCGTCAGGGTCCGGACGTCGGAGACGATCATCGCGGCGGGGGCGTCGTTGCCCTTCAGGAGCTCGAAGTCACCGACCTTGGACTTGACCATCGCGGCCGCGTCGGCGGTCTCGACCTGCTTGCGCAGCTTCTTCAGGTCGACCTGCTCGAGGGCCTTGGCGATCCCGCTGATCTGGTCGGGCGGGACGAGCATGAAGTGGCCGGCGTCGAGGGACGGCGTCTTGATCTGCTCGATCCCGAACAGCGACGCGGCGATCGGGTGGTCCTTGATGTCGGGCGTCGGGGTCCCGCACAGGAAGTAGTTGATCGTCCCGATGTAGTACGTGCTGTACGACTCCGCGCCGGGCTTGTTCAGCTTCGCGATCGTCGACGGCGTCTTCCTGAGCGCCACGATCTCCTTGGCGCTCACCATCTGCAGCATCGTGCTCGTCGCCATCGGAGGCCTCCCGCGAGGAGCTGAGTGTACGCTACTTCCACAGCACGGCGTGGCTCAGGCACGGCATCTGGGTGCGCCGGCGGGCGACGGATCCCTCGTCGAGATCGGCGAACACGACGCCGTCGCCGGCGGCGCGCTCGGCGGTGACCGTGCCCCACGGATCCACGACCAGCGTGTGGCCGTAGCTCTCGCGCTTCGCGTTGTGCTTGCCCCACTGCGCCGCGGCGACGACCCACGCCTGGTCCTCGACGGCGCGCGCCCGCAGCAGCAGGTGCCAGTGCGCCGCGCCGGTGTGCGCGGTGAACGCCGCCGGCACGAGCAGCACCTGGGCGCCGCGGTCCTTCACGAGCGCCCGGTACAGCTCCGGAAAGCGAACGTCGTAGCAGATCGAGAGGCCGACCGCGGCGCCCTCGACGTCGACGACGACGAGCTGATCGCCGCGTGTGGTCGCGTCGGACTCGCGCAGCGTCGCGCCGTTCGGGATGTCGACGTCGAACAGGTGGATCTTGCGGTACGACGCCGCGATCTCGCCGCGCGGATCGACGACGACCGCGGTGTTGTACGTGCGCACCGCGTCGCCGGCGACGACCTCCGGCATCCCGCCACCCACGATCCACACGCCGCGGCGCGCCGCGGCCTCGCGCAGCGTCCCGGCGATCCGCCCGCTCCCCGGCACGGCCTCCGCGACCGCGAGCTTGTCGCCCTCGCGACTGCCCAGAAACGCGAAGCATTCCGGCAGCACGACGAGCCTCGCCCCGCCGGCGGCGGCCTCGTCGATCAGCCCCGTACAGGCGGCGAGGTTCGCTCCGAGATCGTCGGTGGAACGCATCTGGACGGCGCCGATCCGCAGGCTCCACGAGGTCATGTCGCTACCTATCACGAGGATCTCGAGCCCGGGAGCTTCCCTCTTGCTCTCGCCAGAGGCCGGTGGTACCCATCCACCAGCTTCAATCGCACAGCGGTGAGGTGGCCCTTTGGCCACCTTTTTTTATGTCCCGGAACCCACTCCATACGCGCCTGATCTCGGTCGTCGAGCCCGTCTGCAACGCAGCCGGCTTCGACCTCGTCGAGCTGCGCTTCGTCCTCGAGCAGACGGGGTGGGTGCTGCGGGTGTGCGTGGACCTGCCGCTCGACGCGAGCGTGGCCGTGCGCGACGTGCCGACCGACCGCGTCGACCTGTCCGACTGCGAGGACCTGTCGCGCGAGCTGTCGGCCGTCCTCGACGTCAACGATCCGATCCCGCAGGCGTACAGCCTCGAGGTCAGCTCGCCGGGCATCGATCGCCCGCTGCGCACCGCCGGTCACTTCACCCACTTCACGGGCAGCGACGTGAAGATCCAGCTCGCGGTCCCGCTCGCGCTGCCGGGCGGCGAGCGCCGCAACTTCCGGGGCATCCTGGGCGGCGTCGTCGGCGAGCACAACGATCTCGTCGCGATCACGTGCGATGGCCAGCGCTTCGAGCTGCCGATCGACGACATCGACCACGCGCGGCTCGTCCCGGACTGGGACGCGGTCATGAAGGGCGGCAGCGGCTTCGGTGGCCCGCAGCAGGACGGACCTCGCAAGAAGGGGCAGAAGCCTCCCAAGCCCCGCATCCACCACGCATCTCCGGCGCCGGACTCGGACGCCGACAAGACGAACACCTAGAAGGAAACGACGCCATGGAAGCCAAACTGGACATGGTCCTCGAGCAGGTCGGTCGCGACAAGAACATCGACAAGACCGTGCTCATCAGCGCCCTCGAGCAGGCGATCCTGACCGCCGCCAAGCGCACGTTCGGGATGAACCGCGAGATGGAGGCGAAGTTCAACCTCGAGACGGGCTCGGTGGACCTGTTCCTGATCGTCAACGTCGTCGAGGAGGACGACGCGATCGAGGGCCGCGAGATCACCGTGACCGAGGCGCACAAGGCCGGCCTCGAGGCCGAGCTCGGCGACGAGCTCCTGTTCCAGGTGTTCTACCGCGCCGAGGACGACGACCGCGCCCACGAGCAGGACGAGAAGTTCGGCGCGCTCATCGACCTCAAGAACGCGAGCAAGAAGTTCGGACGCATCGCCGCGCAGACGGCGAAGCAGGTCATCTACCAGCGCGTCCGCGAGGCGGAGCGCGACAACGTCTACAACGAGTTCAAGGACCGCAAGGGCGAGATCATCTCGGGCATCGTGCGCCGCTTCGAGCGCGGCGCGCTGATCGTCGACATCGGCAAGGCCGAGGCGGTGCTGCCGATGCGCGAGCAGGTGCCGCGCGAGAGCTACCGCGTGGGCGACTCGATCAAGGCGTACTGTCTCGACATCGACCGCAGCGCGCGCGGGCCGCAGGTCATCCTGTCGCGCACGCACAAGGGCCTGCTCGAGAAGCTGTTCGAGCAGGAGGTCCCGGAGATCTACGAGAAGATCGTGCGCATCGAGAGCTCGGCCCGCGAGCCGGGCGCGCGCGCGAAGATCGCCGTGTCCTCGCGCGACCGCGACGTCGACCCGGTCGGCGCGTGCGTCGGCATGAAGGGCAGCCGCGTCCAGGCCGTCGTGCAGGAGCTGCGCGGCGAGAAGATCGACATCGTGCCGTACGACGACGATCCGGCCCGCTTCGTGTGCAACGCGATCGCGCCCGCCGAGGTGTCGCGCGTCATCATCGACGCCGAGGGCCACCGCATGGAGCTGATCGTCCCCGACGACAAGCTCTCGCTCGCGATCGGCAAGAAGGGCCAGAACGTCCGCCTCGCGTCGCAGCTCACGGGCTGGCGCATCGACATCCACAGCGAGTCGAAGATCTACGAGCTCGAGCGCCGCGCGAAGGAGCAGATCGCCGCCGCGATCGACGGCGCGGGCTTCGACAACCCGGTCGCCGACACGCTGTTCAAGCTCGGCTGGCGCTCGGTCGGCGAGCTCGGCCGCGCCCACGTCGAGGAGCTCGCGGGCCTGCCCGGGATCGGCGGGCCCGACGGCGCGCGCCGCATCATCGCGTCGGCGCAGTCGTACATCCAGACGGGCGGACAGCGCCGCCGCGACGATGCGCGCAAGGAGGCCGAGCGCCGCACGGGCATGTCCGGCGATCAGCAGCTCCTGGAGCTCGACGGCGTGGATGAGGACGTCTTGGGCGTGCTCGCCCAGGCGAACATCCACTCGCCCGAGGACCTCATCCGCACGCCGATCGAGCACATCGCGACCACGACCGGGATCGACATGGGCGATCTCGCCCGGCTGCGCCAGCGTGCGATCAGCTGGCTCTCGGAGGTCTCCTCCTGACGCAGCGCGATCACATACCGCTCCGGACCTGTACCGGGTGCCGGGCGATCGCTCCGCAGCGGGAGCTCGTGCGCATCGCTGTGCAAGGGCCCCGGCTCGTGGCAGATCCGGCGCGCCGGCTGCCGGGACGCGGAGCTTACGTGCACGCGCGGCCCGCGTGCGTGACGGTGGCCGGCCTGGCGAGGAGCCTGCGCCGAACCGTCGTCAAGCGAGATCTCGAAGGACTGGTGTCCGTCCTGACGGACATGTCACGAGACGACGACAATTCGTCGACGGTTCGCGACGGCGAAGCTGGTGATGATCTGGGGAAAAACGCCCCTGGCCTTGCAGGTGCAAAGCCTGTAGAAACTCCCCCACGGCGCGATAGGGCGAAGCCGACGCAGAGAGGATGACCGGAGCGAAGATGCGAGTGTATGAGATTGCCAAAGAGGTCGGCATTCCGAACAAGGACCTCCTCGCGAAGATCCGCGCACTAGGGCTCGAGGCGAACAACCACATGTCGTCGCTCGATGCCGATGCCGTCGCTCGCATCCGCCGTTCGCTGGAGAAGGAGAAGGCTTCCGCTGCACCTCAGCAGACTCAGAAGCTCTCCTCCGGCACCGTCCTTCGCCGCCGATCTTCCGGGGAGAAGACCTCCGACGCCTCGCCCGGCGATGAGGTCTCTTCCGATCGTCCGTCGGTCGCACCGCGCGTGATCGCCCGTCCTGCGTCGGGACCGTCGGGATCGGAGCGTCCGGCACCCAGTCCGGTTACCGAGCGCCCCACTCCCGGTCCGTCCGCGCCCGTCATCCGGCGTCGCGTGGAGGAGCCGGTTGCGCCCGTCGCTCGTCCCGAGCCGCGCGTCGTGCGTCCGGCGACGCCCGACAGCCCGGCCCGGCCGGTCGTCGCCGCGCCGGTCGTGCGCGAGGCGCCGCCGGTGCAGGTAGCGAGCGCGCCGCGTGCTCCGGCCGTCGAGGTCGAGCGCCCGGCTCCCGCGCGCGTCGAGGCGCCCGCGCCCGCCGCGGTCGTCGCAGAGCCGCCGCCGCCGCAGCAGCCCCAGCCGGTTGCCGAGGTGAAGGCGCCGGTCGTCGAGGCGCCGAAGCCGCCGCCGGTCGTCGCAGAGGCGCGTCCCGCGGTCGAGGCGCCGCGCGCTGCCGAGCCTGCGCCGACCCCGACGCCGACGCCGACGCCGACGCCGGCGCCGGTCGCGCCCGTCGCGCCGCCGCCGAGCAGCCGGTCGGTCGTCGTCGAAGCGCCGCTCGCCGCGGCACCCGCAGTTCAGGATCGCCCCCGTTCGCGCGTGATCATCGATGGTCCGCAGATCGTGCGCGGTGGTGGAGGAGGAGTGGTCGTCGAAACCGTGCGTACTTCCGAACGCCAGGCGCCCCCGCCGCGCCAGATGGATCCGTTCCCGCCGTCGACACCGCTGCCGCCCCGCGTGGTCGGCCGCCCCGACACCAAGACGACGCCGCCTCCGGTTGGGCCGCGCACCGTCGAGGAGGTCGCCGGTACGGCGCGCAGCCGCTTCGAGCTGGAGCTCGAGCGTGCTCGCGCGCGCACGGCCGAGCGTCCCATCGAGGCGACGACGGCCGAGGAGCCGACGCCGCCGCCCGCACCGCCGCGCGATCCGTCGCGCCCGGCGGTCGGCTCGGTCATCGCGCTGCCGCCGCGCATCAAGATCACCGAGCGCACCCCGCTCGGCGGTCGCCCGGCGCCCGGCCCGCAGCCGGTCAACCCGATCCGCGGTCGCTTCGCGCAGCAGCAGCAGCAGCGTGGCGGCCCCGGTCGCCCCGGCGGTCGCCCGGGTGGTCGCCCGGGAGGTTTTGGTCGCCCCGGTCAGAACGACTTCGGTCGCAAGAAGCTGCCCCTCGGCAAGAAGGGCAAGCAGACCCAGCTGACCACGCCGGCCGAGCACAAGCGCGTCATCCGCATCGAGGACACGATCATGATCGCGGACCTCGCGCGCAACATGGGCGTGAAGGCTCCCGAGGTGCTGAAGAAGCTCTGGGGCATGGGCATGACGGGCGTGAACATCAACGCCTCGATCGACTTCGACACCGCCCAGATCCTCGCGAGCGAGTTCAGCTACGAGGTCCAGAACGTCGCCTTCAAGGAGGAGGAGGCGTTCGCCATGAAGGAGGACGACGCCGAGACGCTCGCCACGCGCGCGCCCGTCGTCACCGTCATGGGTCACGTCGACCACGGCAAGACGTCGCTCCTCGACGCGATCCGCAAGACGAAGGTCGCGGCCGGCGAGGCCGGCGGCATCACGCAGCACGTCGCCGCCTACAAGGTGGCGGCGAGCGTCAACGGTGAGAAGCGCGACATCGTGTTCCTGGATACGCCGGGCCACGAGGCGTTCACCGAGATGCGCGCGCGCGGCGCGCAGGCCACCGACATCGTCGTGCTGGTCGTCGCCGCGAACGACGGCGTCATGCCGCAGACGCTCGAGGCGCTGGCGCACGCGAAGGATGCGGGCGTCACGATCATCGTCGCGGTCAACAAGATCGACATGCCGGAGGCGCAGCCCGAGAAGGTGCGCCAGCAGCTCGCCGACAAGGGTCTCATCCCCGAGGAGTGGGGCGGCGACACGATCTACGTGAACGTGTCGGCGCTGAAGGGCATGAACATCGACCTGCTCCTCGAGCAGATCGCCGTGTCCGCCGAGGTCCTCGAGCTGCGCGCGAACGCCGACAAGGCGGCGGCGGGCGTGGTGATCGAGGCGCGCCTCGACCGCAACCGCGGTCCGATGGCGACGATCCTCGTGCAGGAAGGTACGCTGCGCGTCGGCGACATCCTCGTGGCCGGCCGCACGTTCGGCAAGGTCCGCGCGATGCTCGACGATCGCGGCGAGACCGTCGAGGAAGCCGGTCCGTCGACGCCGGTCGAGGTCCTGGGCCTCGACGGCGTGCCCGACGCCGGCGACCAGGTGAACGCCGCCGAGGATGACAAGGTTGCGAAGCAGGTCGTCGAGCACCGCCGCCAGCAGGAGCGCAAGCGCGAGCTGGGTTCCAAGGCGCGCGTCTCGCTCGAGAACCTGATGGAGCGCAACTCCGAGAGCGCCAGCAAGGAGCTCAAGATCGTCCTCAAGGCGGACGTTCAGGGCTCGGCGGAGGCGCTCAAGGCCGCGCTCACCAAGCTGTCGACGGAGAAGGTCAAGGTCAACGTCATCGGCGCCGCCGTCGGCGGCATCACCGAGAGCGACGTCAACCTGGCCAAGGCCGGCGGCGCGATCATCGTCGGTTTCCACGTCCGCCCGGCCGGCAAGAGCACCAAGCTCGCCGAGCAGGAGGGCGTCGAGATCCGCCTGTACGACATCATCTACGACGCGCTCGACGAGGTGAAGGCGGCGATGGCCGGCCTGCTCGCCCCGATCAAGCGCGAGGTGGCGATGGGCAAGCTGCAGGTGCGCGAGACGTTCTCGATCCCCAAGGTCGGGACGGTCGCGGGCTGCATGGTCACGGAGGGCAAGATCAACCGCAAGGCGCACCTCCGCGTCATCCGCGATGCCGTGCAGGTCTACGAGGGCAAGGTCGGCAGCCTCAAGCGCTTCAAGGACGACGTCAGCGAGGTCCAGCACGGCTTCGAGTGCGGCGTCATGGTGGCCGGCTGGAACGAGCTCAAGCAGGGCGACGTCATCGAGGCCTACGAGGTCATCGAGGAAGCCGCCCAGCTCTAGCCGAGCAGGTCGTGTACGTCGGGATCGCCCGCCTCACCATCGTCGTCGCCCACAGCCACTCGCTGAAGGAGAAGCGCATGGTGTTGCGGCGCATCCGCGATCGGGTGCGCGAGCGCCTCGGCATCGCCATCAACGAGGTCGGCGACCAGGACAGCTGGCAGCGCGCCGAGCTCGGCGTCGCCGTCACCTCCGCCGACCGGGCCAAGGCGCTCGAGCTCCTCGACGACCTCATCCGCGTCGTCGGCTCCGCCTCCGACGGCCAGCTCGTGGCCGTCGCGAAGGACGCCTGGACCTTCGACGCCCCCTCCGCGGCCGTCGCTGCCGTCGACGACCGCACCGGCGCTGGTGACAAGGCCGGCGCGGGCGGCGACGACTGGGTCCCGGAAGCCTGGAAGACCGTCGACGAGGAGTAGGCGACGACCGTGCTGGAAAAGCACGGTCGTTCGTTTTGCCGAAGATCCCACCCAGGTGGTGGAGATCGTGGGGATTCGTACGCCGAACCCCCGCTTCCGTTCCGGGGTTTGGGGAAGCGCGGATCCGGCGATTCCACCAGGATCTCGATGGCTTACGGTGCGTGTCCGAGTGCAGCCTTGGTTTCGGACACCGGACAACCCAAGTCAGCGAATCCATTCCGGGAATCGGAAGCGGCTTGTCCGAGCTTCACAATCAGCGGAGGCCGTGGCGGCGGAGGAGGCGGTGGAGGTAGGCGCGGTTGACGCCGGCGTCGCGGGCGGCGCGGGCGACGTTGCCGTCGGCGCGGGCGACGAGGGCGGTGACGTAGTCGCGCTCGAAGGCGTCGATGGCCTGCTTGCGGGCGACCTCGTAGGGGAGGGAGGGATCGATGGTGGCGCCCTGGGGGTGGGGAGTGGAGGGAGCGGAAGGGAGGCGGCGCTCGGCGAACACGACGCACTGCTCGAGGTGGTTGCGGAGCTCGCGGACGTTGCCGGGCCAGGGGGAGGCGGCGAGGGCGGCGACGAAGGTGGGGTCGGTGAGGTCGGCGTGGAGCGGGGTGGGGGCGCCGATGCGGTGGAGGAGGGTGTCGACGAGGAGGGGGAGGTCGCCGGGGCGCTCGCGCAGCGGCGGGACCTCGAGCTTCACGACGGCGAGGCGGTAGTAGAGGTCGGCGCGGAAGGCGCCGCGGTTGACCTCGGCGCGCAGGTCGCGGTTCGTGGCGGCGATGATGCGGACGTCGCAGCGGATCGCGGCGCGCCCGCCGACGCGGCGGATCTCGCGCGCCTCGAGCGCGCGCAGGAGCTTGGGCTGGAGCTCGGGAGGCAGCTCGCCGACCTCGTCGAGGAAGACGGTGCCGCCGTGGGCCTGCTCGAACGCGCCGATGCGGCGCTCGGTCGCGCCGGTGAACGCGCCGGCCTCGTGGCCGAACAGCTCGGACTCGAGGAGGTTGGCGGGGATCGCGCCGCAGTCGATGACCACGAACGGCCCGGCGGTGCGCGCGCCGGCGTCGTGCAGCGCCTCGGCGATGCCCTCCTTGCCGGTGCCGGTCTCGCCCTCGACGAGGACGGTCGCGTCGCTCGCCGCGACCTTCTCGAGCTGCCCGAACAGCTCGCGCATCGCCTCGCCCGCGCCGACGAGCGACCCGAACGACGTGCGGTCCGAGGCCGGGATCTCCGCCGTCGCGCCCGCGTCGATCGCGATCGTCACGCGCGTGTGGCCGAGCGCCAGCACGGCGCCGTCCGGCACCGCGCCCTGCGCGATCGCGACGTCCCCGACGAGGATCCCGTTGCGACTGCCGAGGTCGCGCACGGCGACGCGGTCGCCCGCCTTCGGCATCGTGATCTCGCAGTGGAACCGCGACACCGTCGGGTCCTCGATCACGAGGTCGTTCGACGGATGCGACCCGAGCGCACAGCGCTCGGCCTGTCCATTCCACGCCGCGCCCGCCGCCGGTCCACCGACGACCGCGACCCGGAACGTCCGGATCGTGCGCCCACCCGTCGGTCCCGTCGGGCGCGTGACGAACGGTGCCACCACCTCGCGAACCTAGCGTGGATCCCGGCTCGGCTGCGCGTCGAGCCGCACGTGCACGCCGCCAACCTGACGTGACGGCACGACTGCGCGTCGAGCTACTCGTGCGGCGAGATCGTTGCGCTGGCGGCTCGGGCTGGCAAGTCGACCCCGATCACGGGCCTCGTTGCACAGGCACCGCTTTCCAGCAAGACGTGGTGGTGATGCCTGGGGGGCGACAGGTGTTGGCTGGGCGGCCTCGGTTGCGCGGGATCCGGGCGGCGTCATGCGTGGTTACGGGTGGTACGTCGGTTGCGATACCGGGCGGTCATGCCGGTCATCCCGCCCTACGCCGACGCCTCGGAGCACCTCGCCGATCACCTCGCGCGCCTCGCGTGGCTGCTCGACGACCACGACAGCCTCGAGCCGCTGTGGGAGCTCGATGCGGCGATCGAGGCGCGCGAGGACGCGACGGCGGAGATGTTGCCGTTGCTCGTGCTGCGCGGGCTCGGTGGGCTCGATCCGGCGGCGGTGCACGTGCTGGTCGCGGCGGCGGCGCCGATGCTCGGTGGGGAGGTTGGTCGCACGGTGCGCGACCGCATCGCGGGGATGACGCCGACGGTGGAGGAGCTGGTGGCGCTGCTCGGCGGATCGCCGGAGGACGACGCGATCCTGCGCGCCGCGCTCGACCCGGAGGCGCCGCTGGTCGCGCTGGGGCTCGTGGCGCTCGCGGGAGAGGGCGTGCCGCCGCACCTGTGCAACGTGGTCGTGGAGGCGCGCGTCGCGGCGTTCCTGCGCGGCGACGACGTGTTCGACGCCGCGCTGCGCGGCATCGCGGAGCTGCACCGCGCGCTCGAGCTGCCGGTGCCAGCGCCGGGCGCCGCGATCGTCGAGCACGTGCTGCAGACGCCCGGCCCGATCGTCGTCGAGGGCGGCGCGAACAGCGGCAAGGCGACCGCGGTGATCGCCGCGGCGGCGCGCGCGGGCAAGCGCGCGATCGTCGTCGACGTCGAGGCGCTCGCCGCGTCGCCCGAGCCACTCGCGCTCCTGCGCCGCGCGCGCCGCGAGGCGCTGCTCCACCACGCCGTCCTGATCGCCCGCGCCCGCACGTGGAGCGATGCGATCCCGTCGGCCCTGCGGCGCGAGCTCCTCCACACGATCCAGGCCGGCGACGCCGTCGCCGCCACCCGCGACGGCGACGCGCTGTGCCGCCAGCTCCGCGGCGCGCGCCGCATCCGCCTCGCGCTGCCGACGCCCGCCGAGCAGGTCGCCCTGTGGCACCACGCGCTCGGCCCGACCGCGCTCGATCTCGAGGAGATCGTCGAGAACGAGGTCACGGTCGACACCGGGCGCCACGCGCTCGGCCCGACTCCGCGCGAGGGCGAGCTCGAGCGGCTGGTCGCGCAGTACCCGCTGCCGGCCGGCGACATCGTCGCGGCCGGCGCGACGGCGCGCGCGGCGGCCCAGATCCGGCGCGGCGCCGTCGCACGCGAGGACGTGCTCGCCGCGGCGCGCGGGCGGATCGCGCACCGCCTGGGCGAGCTCGCGCAGGTCGTGTCGACGACGCTCGCGTGGAGCGACCTCGTGCTGCGCCCCGACGTGCAGGCGCGCGTCGACGAGGTGATCGGCGCCGTGCGCCACCGCGACCGCGTGATGACGGCGTGGGGCTTCGCGGCGAAGGTGCCGTACGGGCGCGCGACGACGGCGCTGTTCTGCGGCGCGCCCGGCACGGGCAAGACGATGGTCGCGACGCTGATCGGCCAGGAGCTCGGGCTCGAGGTGTTCCGCGTCGACCTGTCCAGGGTCGTGTCGAAGTACCTCGGCGAGACCGAGGCGAACCTCGATCGCGTGTTCACCGAGGCCGCGCGCTGCCGCGCGATCCTCCTGTTCGACGAGGCCGACGCGCTGTTCGCCAGGCGCACCGACGTCAAGAGCTCGCACGACCGCTACGCGAACCTCGAGGTCAACTTCCTCCTGCAGCGCCTCGAGGCGCACGACGGCATCGTGATCCTCACGACGAACGCGGCGACCTCGATCGACCCGGCGTTCGCGCGCCGCCTGCGCTACCGCGTCGAGTTCCCCCGGCCCGACGAAGACGAGCGCGCGGACCTGTGGCGCGCGATGATCCCCGCCGCGGCGCCCGTCGCGCCCGGCGTCGACTTCGCCCTGCTCGCGAAGCACTTCCGCATGTGCGGCGGCGACATCAAGAACGCCGTCGTGCGCGCCGCCTATCTGGCGGCCGCCGCCGGCAAGGACGCGCTCGACCACGACGTCCTCGCGCGCGGCGCGGCCGTCGAGTGGAGCGAGCTCGGCAACCTGCCGGTGTCGCCCGAGCTGCTCGTCCCACCGCGCGACGAGGCACCCCTCGAGCCACGCGCACGCGGCAGCTCGCCGGCGCTGCGCCCGCCGCGCGAGCTCGACGGCGCGATCGACGGCGCGATCGACGGCGCGATCGACGGCGCGATCGGCGGCCCGATCGACGGCGCGCTCGACGGCGCGATCGACGGCGCGATCGACGGCGCGATCGACGGCGCGATCGACGGCGCGATCGACGGCCCGATCGGCGGCCGGACCGACGAGCCGATCGCCGCGATCGACCCCACGGTCGAATCCGCGCTCGCCGGGATCCTGTGCGCGCCGCCGCGCCACGGCGAGACGATCGCCGCGAACTTCGGCCGCCGCGAGGCCGAGCTCGCGGTCGTGTTCGCGGCGCTGTCGCCGCCCGCCTCGCGGCTCCTCCACCGCCGGCTCGCGCACCCCGCGCACGGCGACGCCGTCGCCGCCGGCTTCGCGCGCATGACGCTGGAGCGCCGCGATCGCCTGCTGCGCTTCCTCGCGAACGCACCGCGCCGCGCCCACATCCAGCACGCGGAGGCGAACTGACCGTGGGCAACGAGACGACCACAAAAAAACAACAGGTCAAGACCGACGGCGTCGAGGACGTCAAGCAGACCCTCGCGAAGATGCAGCGCTGGGAGCCGATCATCCAGCGCGCCGCGCAGCGGTTCGGCATCGCGCCCGACGACATCCGCGCGATCATCGGCGTCGAGTCGCACGCGCGCGCCGAGGCCCGCGCCGGCGGCGCGAAGAGTGCGAGCGGCCTCATGCAGGTCACCGCCGGCACGTGGTCCGACATGCAGAAGAAGCACGCCGACCTCGCGCCCTTTGACTTCGCGAGCCACTGGATGAAGCCCGAGGTCAACATCATGTTCGGCACGGCGACGCTCGCCGCGAAGCGCGACGCGATGAAGCGGTTCGGCATCGACACGAACGGCCCGAGCTTCGCGAAGCTCGCGGTCACCGCCTACAACGGCGGCGAGGGCGTCGTGAAGCTCGCCTACCAGCACGCGGTGCAGGCGGGCTCGAAGAACCCGGAGGAGGACTGCCTCCAGCTCGAGCACCTGTCGTACGCCGTCGACCACACGCGCGATCAGATCTGGCAGTACTACATGCCGGGGCACGGCGGCGCCGGGCGCAACAAGTCGGGCACGCGCGCCGAGGCCGTGAAGCTGAAGACGCAGGAGATCATGAAGTACCCGACGCGCGTCGCCGCGTACCTCGCCGTCGAGCGCGGCGGCAAGCCGGAGCAGACCACGCCGACCACACCGGTGAAAAAGACGAGCTCGAACGCACCCACGGGCCGCCTCGTCGGCGACAGCGTCGGGCAGGGCGGCGCGAACCGCACCGCCGACGCGGGCGCCGTGCAGGCCGCGCTCGCGCGCCACGGCGTCGACCCCGGCGCGATCGACGAGCGGGTCGGCCCGAAGACGATCGCCGCGATCCGCCGGTTCCAGAAGGGCCTGCTCCGCAAGCCGGATGGCCTCGTCGAGGTCGGCAAGACGACCGAGCGCCACCTGCTCGAGGGCGGCGGCGCCCCGACTCCCGAGACGAAGCCCACCCAGGAAAAGGAAACGAAGAAGGAGACGAAGAAGGAGAAGGAGAAGCCCACGACCGACGGCAAGACCTCGCCCGACGGCGCCGCGCAGATGGCCAGGCTCGTCGCCGTTGCGCGCTCGGTGCGCGGGCAGCGCCCGGCCGGCCGCTGCTACGCGGCCGTGAAGGTCCACATCAAGAACGCCGGCGGCTACGGCAACCTGCGCAACATCTACACGGACAAGCGCATGCAGCCGCAGGGCGAGGCCCACGACTTCGCCGACATCGTCAACCGCGATCCGCCGAAGTTCGGGCTCGAGCGGCTCGGGATCACCAACCCGTACGACGCACCGGAGGGGTCGCTCGTCGTCGTCTCCGCCGGCTCGCCGGGCACGCGCCACAAGACCGCCGGCGACATCACGGTGAAGGGCCCCGGCGACGAGTTCTACAACGACGGGCGCATGGGCTACCGCGGGCGCGCCGCGTGGCCGCCGAAGACGGGGCGCGTGCTCGGCGTGTACAAGCCGCGCTGAGCCTCCGAGGATCCTTGGCACCTCGGGACGTGCCGCGGTAGGGTCCCATCATGGAGCCACAGCTGTGAGCGCGCGAAAGGTGCGTGTCGAGCACGCCCTGCGCGACGTGCTCACCGAGCTGATCGCCTCCGACGTGAAGGACCCGCGCGTCCGCGCGGCGACGCTGCTCACCGTCACGAAGGTCGAGCTCAACGTCGACCTCGCCGTCGCGAACGTCTACGTGTCGATCGTCGGCGACGACGCCTGCGCCGACGCGGCGATCGCCGGGCTGCAGAAGGCCGCCGGGTTCCTGCGCGGGCCCGCCGCGCGCCGGCTGCAGCTCCAGCGCGCGCCCGAGCTGCGCTTCCTCCACGACGTCTCCATCGACATGCGCGAGAAGCTCGCGTCGATCGTCCGCGAGGACGAGGAGCGCGCCCGCGCCGCCGGCCGCGACCCGAACGACAAGGGTGGTGGCGCGCCATGAGCGATCCCGGCCCCCGGCGCGTCACGGCGCCGATCGAGATGCCGTCCGCCGGCGAGGCGCTCGCCCGGGCGTGCGAGGTCCTGACCCGCGCCGAGCGCATCCTGCTCACGAGCCACCGCCGCCCCGACGGCGACGGCACCGGCTCGATGACCGCGCTCGCGTCGCTCCTGCGCGCCGCCGGCAAGGTCGCCGTGATCTACTCCGTCGATCCGATCGCGCGGCGGTACCGCTGGCTGCCGCTCGTCAACACGACCGTGCAGACGATCGGCTTCGACGAGCGCTTCGACTGCACGATCATCGTCGACTGCGCCGACATCACGCTGCTCGGCGACACGCTGCCGCCGCCCGAGGTGTGCGGCCCCGTGATCACGCTCGATCACCACGCGAGCGGCCACCCGTTCGGCGACATCCCCGTGTGGGACCCGGCCGCCGCGGCCGTCGGCGTGCTCGTCTACCGCATCGCGCAGCGCCAGGGCTGGCCGCTCACGAGCGAGTGCGCCGTGCCGATGTACGTGTCGCTGATCAGCGACACCGGCGGCTTCCGCCACGCGAACACGAACGCCGAGGCGCTGCACGTCGGGGCCGAGCTCATCCGCGCCGGCGTCGTGCCGTCGACGATCGCGGCCTCCCTCGAGGAGCGCCCGAGCCCCGGCAAGCTGCGCCTGCTCGGCGCGGTGCTGTCGACGCTCGAGCTGCAGTGCGCCGGCCGCGCCGGCGTGCTCAGCGTCACGACCGACATGGTCGAGGGCGCGCGCGCGTCGTGGGAGGACATCGAGGGGATGGTCAACTGGGCGCGCAACGTCGAGGGCGTGCAGGTCGGCGTGCTGCTCACGACCGCGAAGGGCGGGGGCGTGCGCGTGTCGATGCGCTCGCGCAGCGACAAGATCGACGTCGGCAAGGTGTGCATGGGCCTGGGCGGCGGCGGTCACCCCGGCGCCGGCGGCTGTCATCTCCCCGGTGACCTCGCCGCGACGAAGGAGCGCGTCGTGCGCGCGCTCGATGCCGCGTTCAACAAGAGCCGCCCCGTCGCCGAGTCGCCGCCGATCGAGTCGCGCGAGTCGTAGCCGCCGCGGTGTACGATGCGCGCATGGCCCGGTGGCACCTCCACGGTACTCGCTCGCCCAACGGCTTGCTGGCGTACGCCGCCGCGCTGCTGATCTGTGCATGCGGTGACAACCGGGCGCGCCCCGATGCCGGCCTGCCCGGCGACGCGCCTCCGGATGCCGGCGTCGACATCGACGCGTTCGTCCCCGACGCCGACCCCAACGCGAACCTCGTGCTCACCGGCCTGTGCCTCGACCCGGCGTGCACGCAGATCAGCCCCGACGCGCACGCGTACGCACCCGCGTACGAGCTGTGGTCCGACGGCGCGACGAAGCGCCGCTGGATGCACCTCCCTCCCGGCACCCAGATCGACACGACGGACATGAACCACTGGGTGTTCCCCGTCGGGACCAAGTTCTGGAAGGAGTTCACGCGCGACGGGATCCGCGTCGAGACGCGCTACATCACGAAGGAGAAGGCCGACGACGACGCGCCCGGCGCGTGGTTCTACATCTCGTACGCGTGGAACGCGGCGCAGGACGACGCGACGCCGACGTTCATGGGCGTCGACAACACGAACGGCACCACGCACGACATCCCGAGCCGCGACAAGTGCAGGGAGTGCCACGAGGCGAACCGGCCCGGCCGCGTCCTCGGCTTCCAGGCGATCCAGCTCGACTTCGACGCGCCCGCGGAGCACCTCGATCTCGACGACCTGATCGCGCAGGACCTCCTGTCCGCGCCGCCCGCCGGCGCCGCGCCGCGCTTCCCGCTCCCCGGCACGCCGACCGACAAGGCCGCGTACACGTACCTGCACGCGAACTGCGGCACCTGCCACAACCCGTCGTCGGACGTCCACGACATCACGCGGCTCGACCTGCGCCTCGACACGACCAAGCTGAGCTCGACCGCCGTCGTCCCCGCCGTCGCCACCACGCTGAACGTCGCCGGCATGACCGTCGTCGAGAACGGCAGCGTGTTCGACACGATCGTGATCCCCGGCGATCCCGACAACTCCATCGTGGTCGTGCGCATGTCCACCCTCTCGGCCGCCAACCACATGCCGAAGCTCGGCTCCGAGGTCATCGACCCGACGGGGCTCGCGCTCGTGCGCGCGTGGATCGCCTCGCTCCCGCCGTGACGACCGGCGCGCGCGGCCCCCACGGCGTGCTCGTCGTCGACAAGCCGGCCGGCATCTCGTCGGCGCAGGCCGTCGAGACGGTGAAACGCGCGCTCGGCGCCTCGCGCGCCGGCCACGGCGGCACGCTCGATCCGCTCGCGACCGGCGTGTTGCCGGTGTGCCTCGGCGCCGCGACGAAGCTCGCGCAGCACCTGCTCGCCGACGACAAGGCGTACGAGGCCGACGCCGTGCTCGGCGTCGAGACGGACACGCTCGACCGCACCGGGCGCGTGGTGCGCGAGCGGCCGTGGCAGGCGGCGACGCGCGAGGCGCTCGAGCGGGCGCTCGCCGCGCGCACCGGCGAGCACGACCAGGTGCCGCCGATGTACTCCGCGATCAAGCAGGGCGGGGTGCGCCTGTACCAGCGGGCGCGCGCCGGCGAGGAGGTCGAGCGCGCGCCGCGCCGCGTGCGCATCGATCGGCTCGAGCTGCTCGCGTGGGAGCCGCCCCACTTCCGCATCGCGATCGCGTGCGGCAAGGGGACGTACGTGCGCAGCCTCGTCGCCGACCTCGGCGAGGACCTCGGCTGCGGCGCGCACCTGACCGAGCTGCGCCGGACGCAGAGCGGACGGTTCTCGCTCGCGCAGGCGGTCCCGCTCGACGCGCTCGACACGCGCCGCATGGTCGCGCCCAGCGACGCGCTCGGCCTGCCCGTCGTGCGCGCCACCGCGGAGCTCCTGCGACCGATCCTGAGCGGCGTCCAGCTCGCGCTCGAGGCCCTGGAGGCGCAGGACCTCGAGCAGTTCCAGATCCTTGCGCCCAGCAACCAGCTGCTCGCGATCGCGCACGCCGAGCGGGGCCGCGTCATCTACGACCGCGTGTTCCCCGAGCTCGCAGGTTGACGTCCGGGCAGGTTTCCCCCAATCTCCGCCTCGACCGCGGCACTCGTGGATCCCCCACGCGGCCGCCGGCGACTGCAGGAGATTCCCGATGTCCGTGTCCCCCGTTCGCAAAGCCGAGACGATCAGCAAGTACCGCGCTCACGAGACCGACACCGGCTCGCCCGAGGTCCAGGTCGCGCTGCTCTCGCACCGCATCTCGCACCTCACCGAGCACCTGAAGACCAACCACAAGGACCACCACAGCCGTCGTGGGCTCCTGAAGATGGTCGGCCAGCGCCGCGCGCTCCTCGACTACCTGAAGCGCAAGAACCTCGACCGCTACCGCAAGCTCATCGACTCCCTCCAGCTGCGCCGCTAGTGCGCCGCGCGCTGCTCGCGCTCGCGATCCCCGCCGCCGCCTGCGGCGGCAAGAGCGACGATCCCGCGCCGAAGATGGGCTCCGGCTCGGGGGCGCAGGTCGTCCGCGTTCCGGACAAGATCGCCGGCAAGCTGCACGTCAACGGTGTCGCGCAGGAGCTCGTCGCGTGCGTGCCCGGCCAGACGCCGGCGCCCGACCCGCACACGTTCGTCGCCGTCATCACGCGCAACGGCGCGGTGCGGTTCGAGAACCAGGCCCTGCACTGGTCGCTGGACACCACCGGCAAGACCCGGGGCGAGGCCCTCACGTGCGAGAAGCTCGACCGCAGCTGGGGCGGCGGCGAGCATCGCGAGACCCCGAACACGTACTACTGGCGCGGCAAGCTGTCGTTCCGCTGCCGCGGCAACGCCGGCGAGATCACGGGTGAGCTCGAGCTCGACTGCGGGAACCTCACCGCCGCCGAGCGCGAGAAGCTCGACCGGCAGCGGGAGGACCTGCTGCGTAGACAGCAGGCCCCGGCTGTGCCATAACGCCCGGCGTAACTACCGAAAACCCGTAACAGTCACCGTAGCGTCCCCTACCGCAGAGAAGCGTAGATCTGGATCGTTCTGTCGAGTGCTGCGAGCCCCGAGGCCGGCAGCGTTGGACTGAGAGATTGGGTCTCGCGACGGCGGCCGAGGACGTGACCTCCCGAGGAGAGCACGTATGCCTTACGTTCGTGAGTCCGCCGTCATCGGCGGCAAGGAAATCATCGTCGAGACCGGCAAGTGGGCCAAGCAGGCCGGCGGCTCGGTCGTCATCCGCTGTGGCGACAGCATGGTCCTCGTCACCGCGGCCGGGTCGACCTCGCCGCGCGACATCGACTTCATGCCGCTGACCTGCGAGTACCAGGAGAAGTTCTACAGCTCCGGCAAGATCCCGGGCAGCTTCTTCCGCCGCGAGGGCCGCTCGACGAACGCCGAGATCCTCGTCGCGCGCCTCATGGACCGCCCGATCCGCCCGCTGTTCCCCAAGGGCTGGTTCATCGACACGCAGGTGATCGCGAACGTCGTCTCGTTCGACCGCGTCAACGCCACCGACGTCCTCGCGATGACCGGCGCCTCGTGCGCCGTGCACATCTCCGACCTCGTGTGGGGCGGCCCGCTCGCCGGCATCCGCGTCGGCCGCATCGACGGCAAGTTCATCGCGAACCCGACGTTCGCCGAGCGCGAGCAGTCCGAGATGGACATCATCGTCGCGGCCAGCAAGGACGCGATCATGATGGTCGAGGGCGAGATGAAGGAGCTGCAGGAGGACGTCGTCATCGACGCGCTCCTGTTCGCGCACGAGGCCGTGCAGCCGCTGATCGCGCTGCAGGAGCGCCTGCGCGCCGCCAACGGCAAGGAGAAGCGCCCGTTCACGCCGCCCGTCGTCGACGAGGCGCTGTCGGTGCGCGTGAAGGAGCTCGCCTGGGACCGCCTCGCGACCGCGATGTCCACCAAGGACAAGAAGGCGCGCCGCGAGGGCATCGGCTCGGCGCACGTCGACACGCGCAACGCGCTGACCGCCGAGGGCGCGCCCTGGGCCGGCAAGACCAAGGACGTCGACACCGCGTTCGCGAAGCTGCAGAAGAAGTGGGCGCGCGGCAACACGCTCGCCACGCGCAAGCGCATCGACGGCCGCGCCCCCGACGAGGTCCGCGCGATCTCCATCGAGACCAACATCCTCCCGCGCGCGCACGGCTCGGCGCTGTTCACGCGCGGCGAGACGCAGGCGCTCGTCGCCGTCACGCTCGGCACCAAGTACGACGAGAAGAAGCTCGACACGCTCCTCGGCGACCAGAAGAAGACGTTCTACATGGACTACAACTTCCCGCCGTTCTCGACGGGAGAGGTGAAGCCCCTGCGCGGCCAGTCGCGCCGCGAGGTCGGCCACGGCTTCCTCGCCGAGCGCTCGGTCGAGAGCATCGTGCCGGTCTACGAGGACTTCCCGTACACGATCCGCGTCGTGTCCGACATCCTCGAGTCGAACGGCTCGTCGTCGATGGCGTCGGTGTGCGGCGGCTCGCTCGCGCTCATGGACGCCGGCGTCCCGACGAAGGCGCCGGTCGCGGGCATCGCGATGGGCCTCATGAAGGAGGGTGACGACTACGTCATCCTGTCCGACATCCTCGGCGACGAGGATCACCTCGGCGACATGGACTTCAAGGTCACCGGCACGCGGCGCGGCGTGTGCGCGCTGCAGATGGACATCAAGGTCGACGGCCTCACGCGCAAGATCCTCGAGGAGGCGCTCGACCAGGCCAAGCGCGGCCGCCTGCACATCCTCGACAAGATGGACGCGGCGATCAGCTCGCCGCGCGACGAGGTCTCGGTGTTCGCGCCGCGCATCGTCACGGTGCAGGTCAAGCCCGACAAGGTGCGCGACATCATCGGCCCCGGCGGCAAGACGATCCGCGCGATCCAGGAGCAGACCGGCGCGCAGATCGACATCAACGACAACGGCGTCGTGTCGATCGCGTCGGCCGACGGCAAGGCGCTCGAGCAGGCCCAGGCGCTCATCTCCGGCCTCACGATGGAGCCGGAGGTCGGGCAGTTCTATAACGGCATCGTGAAGAAGATCGTCGAGATCGGCGCGTTCGTCGAGATCATCCCCGGCACCGACGGCCTCCTCCACATCTCCGAGGTCGCGAAGGAGCGCATCCGCGCCGTCGAGGACGTGCTCAGCGAGGGCGACGAGGTGATCGTGAAGTGCATCAAGGTCGATCGCGACGGCAAGATCCGCCTGTCGCGGCGCGAGGCCCTCGACGCGAATCCCGCGCCCGAGGACGTGCACAACTACATCATCTGAGCGCCCGCGCGCGCCGGCGCGCTCGCGCACGGTCATTTCTCGCACGCAGCGTTTCCGCACGGTGCGTGCGAACACGCTCGGTGACCGATGCGCACTGTTGTTGCTATGTCTCGATGCGAATGGCGGTTTCGACCAATCGCATCCTGAAGGTGATGGAGTCCTCCCAGATCCAGCTGCTCGCGGATTGGGTCAAGGCGCTGCGCGGCACGGCCACGGCGCGATCCTCGTCGCTGATCAGCGATCCGGAGCTCCAGGCGCAGTGCCAGGAGCTCATCACGCTGCTCTCGACCGCGCTCCGGAACGCGCGGCTCGACGCGATCGACGACCCCGCGTGGGAGCCGACGCGGGAGTACCTCGCCGGGCTGTCGCGCTCGCGCGGCCGCCAGGGCTTCTCGCCGACCGAGACGGCGATGTTCGTGCTCTCGCTCAAGGAGCCGCTGTTCGCGCACCTGCGGCGCGCGTTCGCCGGCGACAACGAGGTGCAGCTGCTCCTCGACGTGTGGGAGCTCGGCAAGCTGCTCGACATGCTCGCGCTGTACACGACCGAGGTGCACCAGCAGGCGCGCGAGGAGGTGATCCGGCGCCAGACCGAGGAGATGCTCGAGCTGTCGACGCCGGTGATCCGGCTGTGGGACGGCATCCTCGCGATGCCGCTCATCGGCACGCTCGACTCGTCGCGCACGCAGGTCGTGATGGAGTCGCTGCTCGAGCAGATCGTGGCGACGCGGTCGCCGATCGCGATCCTCGACATCACCGGCGTCCCCACCGTCGACACGCTGACCGCGCAGCACCTGCTGAAGACGGTCGCCGCGACGCGCCTCATGGGCGCCGAGTGCATCATCAGCGGCATCCGTCCGCAGATCGCGCAGACGATCGTGCACCTCGGCGTCGAGCTCGGCGACGTGATCACGAAGGCCTCGCTCGCCGACGCGTTCCGGCTCGCGCTGAAGAAGCTCGGCCACAACCCGGCGCAGGCCTAGGCGTGGAGCGGATCCCGATCCTCCGCATGGGGGACACGTTGCTCGTGACCGTGCAGGTCGACATGCACGACCAGCTCGCGGTGCGCCTGCTCGACGACCTCACGGAGATGATCACGAAGGCGCGCGCCCGCGGCGTCCTCATCGACATCTCGGCGCTCGACATGGTCGACTCGTTCATCGGCCGCATGATCGGCGACGTCGCGGCGACGTCGCGGATCCTCGACGCGACGACGGTCGTGTGCGGCATCCAGCCGGCCGTCGCGATCACCCTCGTGGAGCTCGGCATGTCGCTCGCCGGCGTGCGCACCGCGCTCGACGTGGAGAAAGGCATGGAGCTGCTGCGTGCCGCAGCCCAGGACTGACAGCGAGGGGGGCGCACTCCGCATCGAGATCGCGGAGGGACAGGACGTCGTCCAGGTCCGGCAGCGCGCGCGAGAGAAGGCGCAGGCGGCCGGCTTCACCCTCACGGAGGTCACGAAGATCGTCACGGCGGCGAGCGAGCTCGCGCGCAACACGCTCGAGCACGGCGGCGGCGGCTGGGCCGAGGTCGGCGTCGTCGCGACCGGCGTGCGGCGCGGCGTGCGCATGGTGTTCCACGACGAGGGCCCCGGCATCGCCGACGTCGACCAGGCGCTGCGCGACGGGTTCACGACGGGCGGCGGCCTGGGCCTGGGCCTGGGCGGCTCGCGCCGCCTCCTCAGCGAGCTGACGATCGACTCGGTGCCCGGCCGCGGCACGACGATCGTCGCCGTGCGGTGGAAGTGATGTCGAGCTGTACCGAGGCGATCGAGCTGGGCGAGCTGACCGACGTCGGCGTCGTGCGCCGGCGCGTCGCGGCCGTCGCGGCGCGGATCGGCCTCGGCGAGGTGCGCGCGGGCGAGGCCGCGCTGATCGCGACCGAGCTGGCATCGAACGTGGTCAAGCACGCGCGCCACGGCGGGGCGCTGCTGACGCGGTCCGGCGACGCGCTCACGATCGCGACGTGGGACCGCGGCCCGGGCATGAACCTCGCCGCGTGCCTGCGCGACGGGATGTCGACCGCCGGCACGCCGGGCAACGGCCTGGGCGCCGTCGCGCGGCTCGCGCCCGACTGGGACTGCTTCACGGTGCCCGGCGCCGGCACCGTGTCGGTCGCGCGCGTGGCCGAGCGGCCGCCCGGCGCGGCGGCGTTCGCGCACGCGGCCGTGTGCGTGCCGCACGCGGGGCAGGAGGTGTGCGGCGACGCGTGGGACGTCCACCTCGCGGGCGACCGCGCGACGCTCCTCGTCGTCGACGGCCTGGGCCACGGCGCGGGCGCCGCCGCGGCCGCGGACCGCGTGATCGCGGCGTTCCGCGCGGACCCCGAGGCGGCGCTGCCGCTGCTCCTCGAGCGGGCCCACCAGGCGGCGCGCTCGACGCGCGGGGCGGCGGCGACGGTCGTGCGCGTGGACCGCGCGGCGCGGCAGGTGACGGTCGCCGGCGTCGGCAACGTCGGCGCGTGGCTCGTCGACGGCAACCGCCTGCGCATGCTGGTCACGCAGCACGGCACGCTCGGCCACGCGCAGCCGTCGCAGGTGCGGCAGGAGACGTATCCGTTCCCGCGCGGCACGCAGGTCGTCGTGTGCAGCGACGGGCTGAAGTCGCGGCTCGAGGCGCCGCCTGCGCTGTTCTCCCACCCACCGGCGACGGTGGCGACGGTGCTGTGGCGCGATCACACACGCGGCCGCGACGACGCGACCGCTGCGGTGCTGCAGGAGTCGTAGTGGTCGAGCTCGGCCTCGTCGATATCCGCGTCGACGACGACGTCGTGCGCGCGCACCAGACGACGCGCATGATCGCGGCGCAGCTCGGGTTCTCGACGTTCGAGCAGACGCGCATCGCGACCGCGATGTCGGAGATCGCGCGGAACGCGCTGCGCTACGCCTCCGGGGGCAGCGTCACGCTCGCCGTCGACGACGCGCGGCAGGCGCTGATCATCGTCGTGCACGACCGCGGGCCCGGCATCGCGGACCTGCCGGCGGTGCTCGCGGGCGAGCATCGCTCGGCGAGCGGCCTCGGCCTCGGCATCCCGGGGACGCGGCGGCTGATGGACGGGTTCGACGTCGAGACGTCGCCGTCGGGGACGCGCGTCGAGATGACCAAGCGCATCCCGCGGCGGGCCGGCGCGCCCGCGGCCGCGCACCTGACGAAGCTGCAGGTCCGCCTCGCGGGCGAGCTCGCCGACGATCCGAGCCAGGAGATCCGGCGGCAGCACCGCGACATCGTCGTGCGCGACCAGCGCATCGCGGAGCTCACCGACGAGCTCACCGAGACGAACCGCGGCGTGATGGCGCTGCACGCCGAGCTCGAGGAGCGCGCCGAGTACCAGCGCGAGGCGATCGAGCTGCGCACGCGCCTCCTCTCGGAGATGGGGCACGAGCTGCGCACGCCGCTGCACTCGCTGTCGACGATCTCGCAGTTCCTGCTCGACCGGCTCGACGGCGAGCTCAGCGAGGAGCAGGACAAGCAGGTCCGCATCATCCACGACATCGCCGAGGCGCTGACCGGCTACGTCAACGACCTGCTCGACCTCGCGCGCACCGACGCGGGCCGCGCGGTCGTGCACGTGGCGCCGTTCTCGATCGAGCAGCTGCTGAAGGCGCTGCGGCGCATCCTCATCCCGCTCGCGCAGCCGGGCGTGACGCTGCGGCTCGTCGTCGATCCGGCGCTGCCGGCGATGCAGAGCGACGAGGCGAAGCTGTCGCAGATCCTGCGCAACCTGATCGCGAACGCGCTCAAGTTCACGACGCGCGGGCACGTCGAGGTACGCGCGCGGCGCGCCGGCGACCGCGTGGTGTTCGAGGTCGAGGACACCGGCATCGGCATCGCCGAGAAGCACCACGAGCTGATCTTCCTCGAGTTCGCGCAGGTCGACGGCGCGACCGAGGCGCGGCTGCGCGGGAGCGGGCTCGGGCTCCCGCTGTCGCGCCGCCTGGCGCAGCTGCTCGGCGGCGAGGTCACCGTCGCGAGCGAGCCCGGCGCGGGGTCGACCTTCCGCGTCGACCTGCCGCTCGTGCACGACGCCGGCGTGGCGCAGCGCGAGGCCGAGGAGCCGCGCGCGCCGGTCGCGCCGCTGCCGACGGTGCGCCCGCAGCCGCGCGTGCTGGTGATCGACGACGACCTCGCGTCGCGCTACGTCCTCAGGCGCTGGCTGTCGGAGAGGTTCGCGATCGAGGAGGCCGAGAACGGCCACGAGGGCCTGCGCCTCGCCGTCGCGGGCCGCCCCGACGCGATCTTCCTCGACGTCGTGATGCCCGATCTCACGGGCTTCGAGGTGCTCGAACAGCTGAAGGCGATCCCCGACACGCGCGAGATCCCGGTCGTGATGTATACCGCGCGGGTGCTCGGCTCCGGTGACCGCGAGCGACTGGGTGCGGCCGTCGCCATCCTGCGCAAGTCGACGTCGTCGCGCGTCGCGGACCGCGCGGCGATCGAGGACGCGCTCGTGAAGGCCGGGCTCGCCGTCGGAGGCGACCGTGGCTGAGCCCGAGGCGCGCCTCCTGTTCGTCGAGGACGACGCCGGCAAGCGCTACGTCGTGTCGCGCCAGCTGCGCATGCACGGCTTCGAGGTCGACGAGGCGTCGACGGGCGCGCAGGGGCTCGCGCTCCTGTCACCGCGCCACGACGTCGCGATCCTCGACATGAAGCTCCCCGACATGCACGGCTCCGAGGTGTGCCGCCGCATCAAGGCGGACCCGACGACGGCGTCGGTGATGGTGCTCGAGCTGTCGGCCACGTTCGGCACGCCCGAGGACCGCGCGCGCGGCCTCGACCTCGGCGCCGACGCGTACCTCGTGCACCCCGTCGAGCCGATCGAGCTGATCGCGACGGTGCGCGCGCTCGTGCGGCTGCGGCGCGCCGAGATCGAGCGCGAGAAGCAGCGCGAGCTCCTGTTCGGGATGGTCTCGCACGACCTGCGCAACCCGCTCCAGACGATCGTGATGGCGGGCCAGCTGCTGTCGGAGTCGCGCGGCCTCGGCGACGCCGAGCGGCGCGCGGTGGCGGCGCTCGTGCGCGACTCGGGCCGGATGAGCCGGCTCATCGAGCAGCTGCTGATCTTCACGCGCAGCAGCGCGGCGCACGGCATGCCGGTGATGCCCGTCGACGTCGAGCTCGCGGACGTCCTCGCGCGCGCGGCGTCGGAGCCGCCGGCCTCGCACGAGATCGTCGTCGAGAACGACGTGCGCGGCGTGGTGCGGGTCGACCGCGACCGCATCGAGCAGCTGCTCGACAACCTGGTCACGAACGCGGTCCGCTACGGGACCAGCCCGGTCACGATCCGCGCGCGGCGCGACGGCGAGGTGCTCGAGATCTCGGTGCACAACCGCGGCGCGGCGATCGATCCGACCGCGCTCCCGACGCTGTTCGACCCGTACCGGCGCGCGTCGACGGCGCACAAGGGGGCGGGGCTCGGCCTGTACATCGTGCGGAAGATCGCCGAGGCGCACCGCGGCAGCATCGACGTCACGTCCACGGAAGGCGAGGGGACGCTGTTCGTGGTGCGCCTGCCGGGGGCGTAGCGGTAGGATGGGCACGTGCCTCGTGTCCAGGTGAAGAAGTTGCGCGCCGACGCGGTCGTGCCGCGCTATCAGACGGCGGGTGCGGCGGGGCTCGACCTGCACGCGGCGCTCGACGACGTCGTGCGGCTCGCCCCGCGCGAGCGCCGGATGATCCCGACGGGGCTCGCGATCGCGATCGAGCCGGGCTTCGAGGGCCAGGTGCGGCCGCGCTCGGGGCTCGCGGCCAAGCACGGCATCTCGTGCGTGAACGCGCCCGGGACGATCGACTGCGACTACCGCGGTGAGGTGTGCGTGCTCCTCATCAACCACGGCGCCGAGGACTTCGCGATCCGCCCGGGCGAGCGGATCGCGCAGCTCGTGATCGCGCCGGTCGCGCAGGCCGAGCTCGTCGAGGTCGACGAGCTGACCGAGACCGCGCGCGGCGACGGTGGCTTCGGCTCGACGGGCCGATGAGCCAGCGTCCGCGCCGTCCGACGGCGACCGACGACGATCAGAAGACGGAGGTCTTCGACCGCGGGGACCTGCGCCCTCCGGAGGCGGGTGTGGAGCTCCCCTCGCCGACGCACCTCGATCCTCCGCCGCTGCAGGTCATCTCGATGAAGACGCCGGGCGAGCTCGCGGCGCGGCAGCAGCAGCCGGCGCGGCAGCACCAGGTGCACCTCCGGCCGATCGACGTGCGTCCCGATCCGCCGAGCTCGGCGAACCTGGGCCGGCTCGCGCCGCCGCGCGATCCGCGGGAAGTGCGCGCGCGGCGGATGCGCGACTACGTGATCTGGACGTGCGCGGTCGTGGTCCTGGCGTCGGTGGTGATGCTCGCGGTCTGGTTCATCGCTCGTCGGTAGATCCCGGTGACAGGGGTGCGTGCTACAAGGCGCACGCATCGCCATGATCCCACGCTATCGACGACAGGAGCTGGCCGCGTTGTGGGAGGACAAGGCCCGGTTCGAGCTGTGGCTCGAGATCGAGCTCGCCGCGTGCCGCGCGATGGAGCGGGCGGGGAGCGTGCCGGCGGGGACCGCGGCGAAGGTGCAGGCGGCGGCCGCGGGCAAGCTCGATCCGGAGCGGATCCTCGCGATCGAGGCGACCACGCGGCACGACGTCATCGCGTTCCTGACGCACGTCGAGGAGCTCGCGGGCGAGCCGGCGCGGTGGCTGCACCTCGGGATGACGTCGTCGGACGTGCTCGACACGGCGCTCGCCGTGCAGACGGTGCGGGCGCTCGACAAGATCGCGGCGGTGATCGGCGAGCTGTCGGCGGCGCTCGCGGTGCGCGCGCGCGAGCATGCGGCGACGCCGATGATCGGGCGGTCGCACGGCATCCACGCCGAGCCGATCGTCGCGGGGCTGGTGTTCGCGCGGTGGCACGCCGAGCTCGGGCGGGCGGCGGCGCGGCTGGCGCGGGCGCGCGAGACGATCGCCGTCGGGAAGCTGGCGGGCGCCGTGGGCGTGTACGGCAACCTCGACCCGCGGATCGAGCGCGAGGCGCTCGGCGAGCTCGGGCTGGCCGCGGAGACCGTGGCGACGCAGATCGTGGCGCGCGACCGGCACGCGGAGGTGCTGTGCGCGCTCGCGATCCTCGGGACGGCGATCGAGCAGATCGCGCTGGGTGTGCGGCACTGGCAGCGGACGGAGGTCGGCGAGGCCGAGGAGGGGTTCGCGCCGGGGCAGAAGGGCAGCTCGGCGATGCCGCACAAGAAGAACCCGATCCTGTCGGAGAACCTGTGCGGGCTCGCGCGCCTGTTGCGGTCGTACGCGCAGGCCGGGCTCGAGGACGTGGCGCTGTGGCACGAGCGCGACATCTCGCACTCGAGCGTCGAGCGCGTGGCGCTGCCGGACGCGACGATCTTGGCGGACTTCATGGCCGCGCGGGCGACGGGCCTCGTCGAGCGGCTCGTCGTGTTCCCGGAGCGGATGCGCGCGAACCTCGAGCGCACCGGCGGGCTGTACTTCTCCGAGGCCGTGCTGCTCGCGCTCGTGAAGACGGGGCTGCCGCGGCAGCAGGCGTACGTGATGGTGCAGCGCGCGGCGCTCGCGGCGATCGGCCAGGCGGCGGCGGTGGGGCAGGTCGGGGCGTCGCCGGGCCGGTTCCGCGCGCTGCTCGGCGCCGACGCCGAGGTCGCGGCGCGCCTCGATGCGGCGGCGCTCGACGCGTGCTTCGACCTGGCGCACCACCTGCGCCACGCGCCGGCGATCCTCGAACGCGCGCTCGGCGGAGGTGCGGCATGAGCGACCTCGAGACGGCGCTGCGCGCCACGCTGGACGCGACACCACGGACGG
The DNA here is from genome assembly GCA_019637375.1 of Deltaproteobacteria bacterium. Lineage (GTDB taxonomy): Bacteria > Myxococcota_A > Polyangia > Haliangiales > Haliangiaceae > JABFXX01. The sequence goes on from JAHBVW010000014.1 coordinate 42,818, forward strand.
CGCTCGACAGAGGTGCGGCATGAGCGACCTCGAGACGGCCCTGCGCACGCAGCTGCGCGCCACGCTGGACGCGACGCCGTGGACGACGATCGGCGGGCGGCGGCTCGAGCGCTACGACGGCAAGGTGCGCGACTGCTACATCGATCGCGAGCGCGGCGAGCGGATCATCGTCGTGACCGACCGCCTGTCGGCGTTCGACGCCGTCGTCGGCACGATCCCGTCGAAGGGGCAGGTGCTCAACCAGCTCGCGCGGTTCTGGTTCGAGAAGACGGCCGCGATCGCGCCGAACCACATGCTGCGCGTCCCGGACCCGAACGTCATGATCGCGCGCGAGTGCGATCCGTTGCCGGTCGAGCTCGTCATGCGCGCCTACCTGACGGGCGTCACGTCGACGTCGATCTGGAAGGCCTACGAGAAGGGCGACCGCACGTTCTGCGGGCACGCGCTCCCCGACGGCATGGCGAAGAACCAGCGCCTGCCGGCCCCGATCCTCACCCCGTCGACCAAGGCGGCCAAGGGCGACCACGACGTCAGCGTCTCGCGCGCCGACCTGCTCGCGATGGGCCGCATCGACCCGGCCGTGTTCGACCGCGCGGCGGCGATCGCCGAGGCGCTGTTCGCCGAGGGCCAGCGCCACGCGGCCGCCCGGGGCCTGATCCTCGCCGACACCAAGTACGAGATGGGCCTCGCACCCGACGGCACGATCGTGGTCATCGACGAGATCCACACCCCCGACTCCTCGCGCTACTGGTACGCCTCCGACTACGAGGAGCGCCTCGCGCGCGGCGACGAGCCCCGCAGCCTCGACAAGGAATACGTCCGGCGCTGGCTCGCCCACGACGCCCACTGGAGCGGCGACGGCCCACCACCCCTCATGCCCGACGACGTCCGCCTCGAGGCCGCGCGCCGCTACATCGCGAGCTTCGAGCTCGTCACCGGCACCCCCTTCGTCCCCGACACGCGCGAACCCCTCGCGCGTATCGCCGCCGCCCTCGGAGCCGCCTCGTGATCTCCGCGACGCGGCCGGGGAGGGTGACGCCGTGATCCTGCTGCGCGGGCGACCGGCGCTGACGGCGGCGCGGCGGGCCCGCGCGCTCGCGGCGGCGCGGGCGGCGGTGGGCGAGCGGCTGGTGGCGCTCGACACGCGCTGGGTGCACCTCGTCGTCGCGTCGCGCGAGCCGACGGCGGCGGAGCGCGCGCAGCTCGAGCAGATGCTGTCGTACGGGCCGCAGGTCGAGCCGCCGGCGGTGCCGGCCGCGACGACGGCGACGCGCGTGTGGGTGACGCCGCGCATCGGCACGACGTCGCCCTGGTCGTCGAAGGCGACGGACATCGCGAGGGTGTGCGGGCTCGACGCCGTGACGCGCATCGAGCGCGCGATCGAGTACACGCTGTACGCCAGCGAGCAAGTGCCCTCGGGGTACGCCGGCGTCGACGCGGCCGCGGCCGGGCGCGCGCTCAGCGACCGCATGACGGAGAGCGTGGTGCTGCGCGAGGAGGACCTCGCCAAAGTCGTGCGCGGCGCCGGTGCGCCGCGGCCCCTCGCGACGGTGCCGCTCGGCGCCGACGGCGCGGCCACGCTGCGCGCGGCGAGCGACCGCCTCGGGCTGGCGCTCGCCGCCGACGAGATCGAGTACCTCGTCGCGCGCTACGGCGAGCTCGGGCGCGACCCGACCGACGTCGAGCTCATGATGTTCGCGCAGGCGAACAGCGAGCACTGCCGGCACAAGATCTTCAACGCCGAGCTCCACATCGACGGGGTCCAGCAGGAGCACTCGCTGTTCAAGATGATCCGGCACACCACCGACGCGAGCCCGCGCGGCGTGCTGTCGGCGTACAAGGACAACGCGGCCGTCGTCGAAGGCACCGTCGCGGAGCGCTTCTTCCCCGACGAGGCCGGCGTCTACCGCCCCGTCCGCGAGCCCGCGCACATCCTGGGCAAGGTCGAGACCCACAACCACCCGACGGCGATCTCGCCGTTCCCGGGCGCCGCCACCGGCTCCGGCGGCGAGATCCGCGACGAGGGCGCCACCGGTCGCGGCGCCAAGCCCAAGGCCGGCCTCGTCGGCTTCACCGTCTCCGACCTCCGCATCCCCGGCGCGCTCGAGCCGTGGGAGGCCCCTCCGGCCGCCTGGGTCGGCTCCCCCGCGCGCATCGCCACCGCCCTCGACATCATGCTCGACGGGCCCCTCGGCGGCGCCGCGTTCAACAACGAGTTCGGCCGCCCGGCCATCCTCGGCTACTTCCGCACCTTCGAGCACGACCCGAGCGCCACCCCGAGCGCTACTCCGAGTGTCACCGCGAGCGCCACCCCGAGCGCCACAGCGACCGGCGCCGCAACACCGTCAGCGACCGGCGCCGCAACACCGTCAGCGACCGGCGCCGCAACACCGTGGACCGTGCGCGGGTATCACAAGCCCGTGATGCTGGCCGGCGGGATCGGGACGGTGCGTCCGGGGCACGTGCACAAGGGCGAGGTCCCGGCGGGGGCGGCGCTCGTCGTGCTCGGCGGGCCGGCGTTCCTGATCGGCCTCGGCGGCGGCGCGGCGAGCTCGCTCGCGCAGGGCGCCTCGGCGGAGGACCTCGACTTCGCGTCGGTGCAGCGCGACAACGCCGAGATCCAGCGGCGCTGCCAGGAGGTGATCGACCGCTGCTGGGCGCTCGGCGATCGCAACCCGATCCTGTCGATCCACGACGTCGGCGCCGGCGGCCTGTCGAATGCGATGCCCGAGCTCGTGCACGACGCCGGCCTCGGCGCGCGGCTCGAGCTGCGCGCGATCCCCACCGGCGAGCCCGATCTGTCGCCGCTCGAGCTGTGGTGCTGCGAGGCGCAGGAGCGCTACGTCCTCGCGATCGCGCCGGGGCGCGTCAGCGAGCTCGCGGCCCTGTGCGCCCGCGAGCGCGCGCCGTGGGCGCAGCTCGGCACCGCGACCGCCGACGGCCGCCTGCTCCTCGGCGACGGCGCCGCGCCGCCCCCCGTCGACCTCCCGCTCGAGGTGATCCTCGGCAAGCCGCCGCGCATGGTGCGCCGCGCCCAGCGGCTCCCCGCGCCGCGCGCGGCGCTCGACCTCGGCGGCGCCACCGTCGCCGAGGCGCTCGACCGCGTGCTCGGCCTCCCCGCGGTCGCGGACAAGACCTTCCTCGTCACGATCGGCGACCGCACGGTCGGCGGCATGGTCTCGCGCGACCCGATGGTCGGCCCCCACCAGGTCCCCGTCGCCGACTGCGCCCTCACGCTCGCCGGCTTCGACACCACCGCCGGCGAGGTGATGTCCCTCGGCGAGCGCCCGCCCGTCGCGCTCCTCGATCCCGCCGCCGCCTCGCGCCTCGCGATCGGCGAGGCCATCACCAACCTCGCCGCCGCCCCGATCGGCACGCTCGACCGCATCAAGCTGTCGTGCAACTGGATGGCCGCCGCCAGCCACCCGGGCGAGGACGCCGCGCTCCACGCCGCCGTCCACGCCGCCAGCACCTGCGCCATCGCGCTCGGCATCGCCATCCCCGTCGGCAAGGACTCGATGTCCATGCGGACCGTCTGGTCCGCGCCGCCAGCATCCTCCGCCGGGTCGGCCTCGACCTCGTCCGGCGCATCGATCGCGACGTCCGTCGGCTCGACCTCGGCCGGCGGCTCGACCTCGGCCGGCGGGGCGTCGGCGACGTCGGGCGCCTCGACGGCAAACGACGTCCAGCACGCCGTGGTCTCGCCGGTGACGCTCGTGGTCACGGCGTTCGGGCCGGTGACGGACGTGCGCGCGGCCGTGACGCCGCAGCTGCGCGGCGGCGAGCGCGAGCTGCTCGCGATCGACCTCGGGGGCGGGCAGGGGCGGCTCGGGGCCTCGGCGCTCGCGCAGGCGTACCGCCAGCTCGGCGGCGCGCCGCCGGATCTCGACGATGCGCGCCGCCTCGGCGCGTTCTTCGCGGCGATCCAGGAGCTGGTCGCGGCGAACCGGCTCGCCGCCTACCACGACCGCTCCGACGGCGGCCTCGTCGTCACCGCGCTCGAGATGGCGTTCGCGGCCGGCCTCGGCCTCGAGCTCGACGTCACCGCCGTCCACGCCGATCCGTTCGCGGCGCTGTTCTCCGAGGAGCTCGGCGCGATCGTCGAGGTCGCGCGCTCCGATGCCGACGCCGTCGTCGCCGCGCTCGCCGCGACGGGCGCGGCCGTCCACCGCATCGGGCGCGCCGTCGAAGGCGATCGCGTCCGCATCCTCCATGCGGGTGCCGCGGTCGTCGACGCGACCCGCAGCGCCCTGCGCGCGCGCTGGTCGCACGTCACGCACCAGCTCGCGGTCCGCCGCGACGATCCGGCGTGCGCCGCCGAGGAGCACGCCGCGCGCACCGCCGCCGCGCCCCTCGGCCTCACCGCGCACGTGACGTTCCCGCTACCGACGCAGCCGCAGGCGCCGGCCGTGCTCGCCGCGCGCCCGCGCGTCGCGATCCTGCGCGAGCAGGGCGTCAACGGCCAGCTCGAGATGGCCGCGGCGTTCACGCGCGCCGGCTTCGAGGCCGTCGACGTCCACATGACGGACCTCATCGAGGGCCGCATCGATCTCGCCGACTGCCGCGGCGCCGTCGCGTGCGGCGGCTTCTCCTTCGGCGACGTCCTCGGCGCCGGCCGCGGCTGGGCGTCGACGTTCCGCTACAACGCGCGCGCCCGCGACGCCCTCGCGCGCTTCACCGCGCGCACCGACACGTTCCTGCTCGGCGTCTGCAACGGCTGCCAGATGCTCGCGGACCTCGCGGACCAGCTCCCCGGCGCCGCGAGCTGGCCGCGCTTCGTGCGCAACCGCTCCGAGCAGTTCGAGGCGCGCCTCGTCCTCGTCCGCCTCGAGGAGTCGCCGTCGATCTTCTTCCGCGGCATGGCGGGCTCGCGCCTCCCGATCGCGAACGCGCACGGCGAGGGCCGCGCCGAGCTCGACCCCGCGCAGCTCGCCGCCCTCGAGCGCGCGAACCTCGTCGCGGCGCGCTTCGTCGACGGGCGCGGCGACGTCGCCACCACGTACCCGGCGAACCCCAACGGCTCGCCCGCGGGCGTCGCCTCGCTCACCACGCCCGACGGGCGCCTCACCATCATCATGCCGCACCCGGAGCGCGTGTTCCGCACCGCCCAGCTGTCGTGGCACCCCGACGCGTGGGGCGAGGACAGCCCGTGGATGAAGATGTTCTACAACGCCCGCGCCTGGGTCAGCTGATCAGCGGTTCGGCAGGTAGTCGAGCGCGACCCACAGCGCGCCGTGCGCCGCCGTGAGGTAGAGCGCCATCCACAGCGTCGCGAAGATGCCGTCGATCTCGAACCACGACTTCGGCGCCTCCGGCTGCGCGCCCTTGGCGCCCTTCTTGTCCAGCGCGGGTGCCGGCGCGCGCGCGGCGAGCCTGTCGCGGATCGACGCGAACACGCGCACCGTCGCGACCAGGAACACGATGTTGAGGACGAGCGGCAAGAAGAAGCTGATCGCGCCGAGCGTCGCGACATCGAGGATCGGCCGGAGCGCCCAGTACAGCGCCGTGTTGAGGAAGGCGAACACGAACGCGATCAGCGGCGTCGCCCACTTGTTGCGGATGATGATCCGCGGATTGCGCCGCGACACGATGAAGAAGACGGCGCCGAACACGACCAACCGCACGCCGAGCTTGATCAGAAGGCCGGTGACGCCATCCATGCGGGCGAGTGTGGCACGGACCGTAGATCGCTGCAGGTCGTTACAACATCTGCCTGGCGACGGTGAACCCGTGCGGTTTCGGCTGGTTAAGCGCGTACACTTGTCACGGGGTGCTTACAGTCACTCGACAACTGTCAGCGGTTGGTTACAATTGGTCTCATGGCGGAAGCAGTGGGATCCGCGCCAGCGCACCCCAGGTACCAGCGGCACGAGACGGCGCGCCTGCGCCGCCGCCGCGACGATGTGTGGATCGCGGCCAGCGCCCTCGTCGCCGCGATGCTGTCCCTCCCGCTCGCCCAGTCGAGCTGGCACGGCGCCGAGGTCGCCGCCGTCCTCGCGATCGCCGCGACCTCGATGCTCGCCGGCCAGCGCTGGGCGATCGCCGTCGTGATCGTCGCCGAGCTCCTGCTCGTTCCCACCGTCTGGCCGCGCGTCTTCCTCGGCGACACGAGCATCGCCCTCCGCATCCCGGCCCTCATCTCGCTCGCCGCCATGGTCCCCGGCATCCTCGCCGTGCGCCGCGGCGCCGCCGCCCTCGTCCTCGTCAGCGGCCGCCGCCGCACCCAGCGCATCTGCCGCCGCTTCCAGCTCGCCCTCGTCGTGACCGGTCTGATCACGACGTTCCTGCCGTTGCTCTAGCCCGGATCATTCACCAAGACGTCGAGCGAGGCCAAGCGATCCGAGGCAGATCGAGGCGCACGCCCGGAAGCGGAGCGTAGGGTCGCCCTCCAAACATCCGCGGTCCGCGGAAGCTTCTCGAGAACGTCGCGAGCTACTCGGCGACTTCGCGCAACCGGCGCAGGAGCTCGCGGGCCTCGTCGCAGCGGCCGGCGGCGTCGCGGAGCGACTGCCGGATCAGCTCGTAGCTCGCGCGCGGGATGTTGTTCGAGTACTGCTCGAACTCGCCCTCGGCGGCCATCACCTCGATGCGGAGGCTCGAGAGCAAGTCGTTGAGCGATGCCGAGGCCTCGGCGGTCTGCGCCGCGATCTCCACGGCGCGCTGCACCTTCACGGAGCCGGCCTCGGCCTTGAGGGTGCCCTCGGCGTTCGCGAGCTTGGACTTGAGGTTGTCGCGCTCGAGCTCGAGAGCGTGGAAGTCGTTCTCGAGGTCCTCCATCTTGCGCGCGTTCTCCTGCGTCATCCGGCCGGAGCGGTGGATGCGCAGCTCGGTCTGGAGCTGCTCGACGCGGCGGCGCAGCACGCGGATCTCGACGTCGGCCTCGCTCGGGCCGGTCGGCGCGGGCGGTGGGGCGGGTTGCGGCGCCGCGACCGGCGGCGGCGCCACGGGCATCGGGCCGTTCGCCGGAACGCCGCTCGGGTTGACGACGGCGACGTGGCCGGTGGGGCCGGCGGGGGCGATCGCGCCCATGCCGGAGTGCTGCATCATCGGGACGGGGTTGGCCGCCGCGGGGCCGGCCTGGCCGCCGACGCCACCGAGCTGCGCCGTGTCCACGAACCGGAGCCAGAGACTTCCGCAGCGCACGGCGTCACCGTGCTTGAGCAGGTGGCTCTGCACGCGCTGCTCCTGGAAGTAGACGCCGTTCGCCGACGACAGATCCTCGAGCACGTATCCGCCGCCGCCCCAGAAGATGCGCGCGTGGTGGCGCGAGACCATCGCATCGTCGGTGCGGATCGCACAGTCCATGCTCCGCCCGACCTTGATCTCGGTCGAGCTCAGATCGAGGGTTCCCTCGATACCCTGCGCATCGCGCCAGAGGAGGCGGGCCACGTCCGAAAAAAGGTAAGCCAGCCCGACAAGATCCACAAGTTTGGTGCAGCGGCATGACGATCTGCGGATCGCGAAGGCCAATGACACCCCGGCGTGGTACTCGGGGGCCATGTGCGGCGTCTTCGGTATCCACGGCCATGAGGAAGCGGCCAACATCGCGTACCTCGGGGTCCACGCGCTGCAGCATCGCGGTCAGGAATCGGCCGGGCTGGTCGCGGTCGAGGACGGGCGCCTGCGCCGGCACGTCGCCATGGGCCTGGTGTCCGACGTGTTCGACCGCGACGTCCTGGCAAAACTCCCGGGGCGCACGGCGATCGGCCACGTCCGGTACTCGACGGCGGGAGCCTCGGAGCTCCGCAACGCCCAGCCGTTCGTGTTCGACTACGCGGGCGGGCGCATCGCCATCGCCCACAACGGCAACCTGGTGAACGCGACCGAGCTCCGCGCCGAGCTCGAGGCGCAGGGCTCGATCTTCCAGACGTCGAGCGACAGCGAGGTCATCGTCCACCTGATGGCGCGGGCGAAGGAGCCCGACGTCCTCGGCCGGCTCCAGGCGGCGCTGCGCCGCGTCCGCGGCGCGTACTCGCTGGTCATCGTCGCCTGCGACGCGCAGGGCCAGACGAAGATGCTCGGCGTCCGCGACCCGAACGGCTTCCGCCCGCTCGTGATCGGCCGCCTCCGCGAGGCGTTCGTCCTGTCGAGCGAGACCTGCTCGTTCGACCTCATCGAGGCGGAGTTCATCCGCGAGGTCGAGCCCGGCGAGATCGTCGTGTTCGACGCAGGCCCGGGCGAGCCAGCCGTCGAGACGGGCAGCCTCCTCGGGCGCGTGTCCGCCGGCATGACGTCGCACCGGCTCCCCGACCGCGCCGGCCAGACGTTCTGCGTGTTCGAGCACGTCTACTTCGCGCGTCCGGACAGCCTCGTGAACGGCAAGTCCGTGTACCGCGCCCGCGAGAAGATGGGGATGCGGCTGGCGCAGGAGGCGCCGGCGGTCGGCGACGTCGTCATCCCGGTGCCGGACTCCGGCGTGCCGGCGGCGATCGGCTACTCCAAGGAGAGCGGCATCCCGTTCGAGATGGGGCTCATCCGCTCGCACTACGTCGGCCGCACGTTCATCGAGCCGCAGGACTCGATCCGCCACTTCGGCGTGCGCCTGAAGCTGTCGCCCGTGCGGTCGGTCGTCGACGGGAAGCGCGTGGTCGTCGTCGACGACTCGCTCGTGCGCGGCACGACCTCGCGCAAGATCGTGAAGATGCTGCGCGGCGCCGGCGCGCGCGAGGTGCACCTCCGGATCAGCGCGCCGCCGACGACGCACCCGTGCTTCTACGGCATCGACACGCCGAACCGCAGCGAGCTCGTCGCCGCGTCGCATACGGTCGAGGAGATCGCGCGCTACGTCACGTGCGACTCCCTCTCGTACCTGTCGCACGAGGGCATGATGACGTCCGTCGGCGGCGGCGGGACGTTCTGCTCGGCGTGCTTCACCGGCGAGTACCCGGTCGCGCTCGGAAGCTCCGACCTTGTCCAGCTCCGCCGCGCCAGGGTATGAACGGTCATGGCGATCGAGGCAGTGGATGTACGCGCCGTGCGGGCGCAGCTGAAGGAGCTCGGCACCAAGGTGGGCGAGCTCCGGAGGTTACTTTGACGTCGACCACAAACGTCTGAAGATCGAGGAGCTCGACTCGATCGCCGCGCGCCCGGCGTTCTGGGACGATCAGAAGAAGGCCCAGGCGCTGCTGCGCGACAAGAAGCAGCTCGAACAGGTCGTGGGGGGATACGACGCGCAGGTGCGCGCGCTGTCCGACGCCGAGGTCCTGCTCGAGCTCGCCACCGAGGCCGACGACGAGGGCGTCGCCGGCGAGGCCGCGGCGCAGGTCGACGCCGTGAGGAAGGCGCTCGACGACATCGAGTTCAAGCGCATGCTGTCGGGCGAGCTCGACGGCGGCGGCGCGATCGTGCAGATCACGTCGGGCGCCGGCGGCGTCGACGCGAGCGACTGGGCGCAGATGCTGATGCGCATGCTGATCCGCTATGCGGAGCGCAAGGGCTGGAAGGTGGAGGTGCTCGACGAGGCCCCGGCCGAGGAGGCCGGCATCAAGCAGGCGACGTTCACGGTCGCGGGCGACTACGCCTACGGGCTGATGAAGGCCGAGAACGGCGTGCACCGGCTCGTGCGCGTGTCGCCGTTCGACGCGAACGGCCGGCGGCAGACGTCGTTCGCCGCGGTCACGGTGACGCCGGACATCGACGACGACATCGAGGTCGACATCAACGAGGTCGACCTCAAGATCGACACGTACCGCGCCGGCGGCGCCGGCGGCCAGCACGTCAACAAGACGGACTCGGCCGTGCGCATCACGCACATGCCGACCGGCATCGTCGTCCAGTGCCAGAACGAGCGCAGCCAGCACTCGAACAAGGCCAAGGCGATGAAGCTCCTGCGCGCGCGCATCTACGACTACGAGCTCGCGAAGCGCGAGGCGAAGGCCGCCGAGGACGCGAAGGCCCGCCTCAAGATCGAGTGGGGCTCGCAGATCCGCAGCTACGTGCTGTTCCCGTACCAGCAGGTCAACGACCACCGGACCGAGCTGAAGACGTCCGACGTCGACGGCGTCCTCGACGGCGACCTCGACGACCTCATCCGCACGCACCTGCTGCAGGCCGCGAACTCGAAGAGCTGAGGCCCGGCGGGCGGCTCAGTCGCGAGGGAAGGGCAGGTCGAGCACGGGGAGCTCGAGGTCGAGCCGGGTCGGGCGGAGGACGTCGCCGTCGCGCAGCGTGACCGTGCGGCCGTAGCCGAGAGGAGACGGCTGCGTGTGGACCTGGACGACGAGCTCGTCGCCGGTGACGTCGATGATCCAGTACTCGGGGGCGCCGGCCTCGGCGTAGATCGAGGACTTCAGCGTGCGGTCCTTGCGGATCGAGGAGTCCGACACCTCGATCACCAGGAGCGGCGAGGTCGGGTGGGCGAACAGGTGCGTCGCCCGGGAGACGGTCACGTCCGGCTCCGGCTCGGAGTCGTCGGTCGCCGCGTACGGCGAGTGGCCGCGCACGTCGTAGCCGTCGTCGAGCTTGCGCACGAACCACCGCACGAGCCACGCGGTGAGGCCGGCGTGGACCTCGCCCTGCGGGCTCATGGTGACGAGCATCCCGCGCAGGAGCTCGAGCTCCTGGCCGTCGAAGATGCCGGTGTCGACGATCCGGTCGTACTCGGTGCGCGTGAGCGGCCGGATGTGCTCGGGGTGGACGAGCGATGGATCGAACATGGTTGCCAGCATAGCATGACGCCCTCTTTCGGCAGGCCATCCAGCAACGGGCGTGCCGACACGCAACCGTCGGAGATCGCGTGGTGCGGGCGTGAATTTGTCCGAATGCCGGACACGGCCGTCCGGTGGGCGGACAAGGCCGGACGGACATCACGCGAGCGTGAGCGTGGCGGTGGTGCCGAGGAAGGTGCCGTAGCGGGCGGCGGCCGCGTCGAGCTCGCGGGCGATCGGGCGCGAGGGCGGCTCGAGGAGGTCGCAGGTGATCGCGACGTGGTCGCGCTTGCGGGTGCGCCGCCAGGTGCCGGCGACGCGGCCGTCGACGACGACCACCGGCGAGAAGATGCCGTTGCCGAGGCGGGTCGCGTGCGCGGCGTCGAGGAGCGCGCTGCGGTCGCGGTAGCCGACGGTGAGCTCGTCCCACGGCGGAAGCAGGTAGACGCGCGGGCCGGCGGCGGCCGGGCGATCGTCGCCGCTTGCCGGGCGGTAGAGGCCGTCGCGCTCGACGAGCGCGGCGCCGGCGGCGGCGAAGGCGCGCCGGCACTCGCCGAGGTTGAGCCCGGTCCACCACGCGAAGTCGTCGAGGCCGGCCGGGGCGTGGCCGGCGACGTAGCGGATCGCGAGCTCGGCGAGCGCCTCGTCGCCGGCGAGCGCGCGCGACGCCGGGATCCACGCGTCGAGCAGGGTGAACGTGAACTGCTTGCCGCGGCGCGGGCCGAAGCACAGCGTGCCGGTCATCGCGAGGTAGCCGAGGAGGTGGAAGCCGCGCTGCCCGGCGCAGGCGACGCCGGCGCGCTCGAACAGCGCGTACATCTCGTCGCGCGCGCGCAGCCCGCCGCCCGCGAGCTCGCGCTCGGCGGCGCGCCGGCAGGTCGCGAACGCCGCATCGTCGAGGCCGAGCTCGCGGTAGCGCGCCGTGCGCCGCACGATTCGCGCCGCGAGCATCGCCGTCATCCACTTGAGGTCGGCGCCCGCCGTGAAGTGGAGCGTCCCTCGCATCGGCCACCCGCGCACGATCTCGCGCGCCGCGACCGCCGCCTCGACGTGCGCCTCGTCCGCCGCCGGCGCGCACCGCTGCGCGATGCCCCACAGCGACCCGAGGTAGTCCTGCGCCTGCACCGCCCCGAGCCTCCGCACGGCGTCGGCCGGCGTCGCGCACGCCGACGCCACGAGCTGCTGCGTCACCATCCGCTCGGCCGCAACCGTCACCGGCGCGGCGGTCCTTCGCTTCGCGACCTTCGACATCGGCCCGAGTGTAGGCGAGCGTCGCGACAGACGTCGGTCAGGCATCCTCGCGGCGCGGTCCACGCAAGGGGCGGATCGGAATGCAGGGGGCGCGAGTGCGGTATACGAGCGGTACCTATGCGCTCGAACCGTTGGCTCACCGCGGGTGCGCTCGTCTCGGCGATCGCCGGGCTCGCGGCGAGCATCGCCAGCCTCGTCGATGACCTCCGCGCGCGCGCGCAGTTCTGCGCCGAGAGCGGCTGCGCGACGGTCCACGCGTCGTGGTGGGCCAAGCCGTTCGGGATCCCGATGTCGCTGCTCGGCGTCGTGTTCTTCACGGCGATGGCCGCGCTCGCGTTCATCCCGCGCCCGCGCCTGCGCCTCTACGCCGCGCTCGCCGGCGCCGCGTGGGCGGTGTTCCTGATCGGCCTCCAGGCGTTCGAGATCGGCGCGTGGTGCAAGCTCTGCATGGTCGCGGACCCCGCCGCGATCCTCCACGCCGCCTGCGTGATCGGCGGCGCCGGCGTCGTCGCGCTCGAGTGGCGCCGCATCGCCGCCAGCACCGCGGGCGTCGCCGCGCTCGTGATCGCGCTCGGCGCGGTGTGGGGCCGCAGCGGCCCGCCGCCGCTCCCCGACGACACGCCGGCGAGCGTCGTGCGCGAGCAGGTGCCCGATCAGGTCACGATCGTCGAGTTCCTCGACTTCGAGTGCCCGTTCTGCCGCAAGGTGCAGTACGCGCTGGAGGAGGCCCTCGCCGCGACGCCGCACAAGGTCCGCGTCGTGCGCAAGATGCTGCCGTTCCCCGACCACCCGCACGCGTTCGGCGCCGCCGTCATGTGGTGCTGCGCCGACCTGCAGGGCAAGGGCGAGGAGATGGCGCGCGAGCTGTTCCGCACGCCCGTCGAGATGCTGACCAAGCCGACGATGGAGGCGATCGCGAAGAAGATCGGCTGCGACATGACGCGCTTCGAGAAGGACCTCGAGGCCGGCTTCAACCGCGTGAAGGCCGACGTGCAGGACGCGATCGACGGCGGCATCCACGCGCTGCCGACGCTGTACGTCGGCGGCGCGCCGATCGTCGGGTCCGCCACCACCGACGAGCTGCTCGCCGCGATCGACCGCGCCGCGCCCTGATCCCGGTCAGTTCTTCGCGGCCGGCTTGTCGAGCGCCGCGAGCGCTTCCTTCGCCTTCGCGAGCGCCTCCGGCTGCTGCTGCCCCGCGGGCAGCGACTCCCACAGCTTCACGACCTCCTGCCGGAACAGCTTCTCGGCCTGCGCGTCGCCGGCCTTCTTCGCGATGTCGGCGCGCTGGGTCAGGACGCGCCCCTTGCGCGGGCCGTACGCGAGCAGCACGGCCTTGTCGGTCCACGTCGCCGCCTCGGCGAGCTTGCCGGCCTTGAAGTACACCCAGCCCAGGCGCGCCGCCGGGTCGTACTCGCGCGGCAGGTCCGTCGCCGACTTCTCGAGCGCCGGCACGACCTCGAGCGGCTTGCCCAGGTACACGTAGACCTCGGCACGGTGCCAGTTGTAGGTCATCGCGGCCATCGGGTCCTTCGCCTTGCCCGCCGCCTCGTCGAGCAGCGTGCGCTGCTGCTCGGCGACCGCCTTCGCCTCGGCCTTCTCGTCGAGCTCCTCGAGCGTCTCGCGCAGGTTCAGCATCGCATCCGACCGGTCGTCGGCCGTGAGCGGCGCCGCCGCGTCGGCGAGCAGCGCCTTCCAGCGCGCCACCGCGCGCCGGCGCAGCTTCGTCGCGCGCGCCTTCTCGGTCGCTCGATCCTTCGGGGCGCCCTCGAGCATTTCGCGCACGCAGCTCATCGCGAGCGCCGCGAAGTCGCTCGCGCTCCCCGCGTTGCCCGTCCTGTCGAGGTTCGCCTCGGCGAAGTCGACGCACCCGGCGTGGTCCTTCCTCCGCGACTTCGTATCCAGCAGCGACACCAGCGCATCCGGCCGCCGCACCCACGTCTCGGGCGCCTCGGCGAGCGCCGCCGCGAGCTCCTTCCCCGCGGTCTCGTAGTCCTTCTTCTGCATCGCGCGGTCGGCCGCGAGCAGCTTCGCATCCGCTCCCGCCGCGCCGTTGCCGTGCGCGCGCGCGCCCGACTCGAGGAACGCGTGGAACTGCGCGATGCTCGCCGCGCCGACGAAGCGCGCCAGCACCGAGCCGTCGGGATCGATCACGTAGAACGTCGGCCACGCCGACAGCGGGTACTTCGCGACCGCGGCCGCATTCTCCTCGCGGTCGGTGTCGAGCGCCGCGAACACGAACTTCTTCGCGTCCGCCTCGAACGACGCATCCGTGAACACCTGCGTCTGCATCGACAGGCACGTGTGGCACCACGGCGCCCACAGATCGACGACGACCGGCACCTTCCGCTGCTGCGCGCACGCGAGCGCGTTCGGCAGGTTGTCCTCGATCCAGCCGATCGCTCCGTGTGCCTTCACCGGCCCGCAGGGATCGGCCGCAGGTGCAGGGGCAGGGGCAGGGGCAGGCGAGGGCGTCGGCGCCGGCACGTCCTTCCCTCCGTCACCCTTGCTGCATCCGACCAGGGCCAACGCGAGGAGGACGCTGCGGCTCATGGGCGCGTGATAGCACGGACCTCGCCACGGGTAGCACCGCTACCTTACGTGGGGCCGACGCGATATGGTCCGCCGCCATGTCCACAGAGCGTCCACCGCACGACGACGACCAAGACGCCGAGACGACGCTCTCGCGGATCATGGGCGAGCGCCGCGACAAGGCCAGCGCGCTGCGCGACGCCGGGCACAACCCGTTCCGCAACGACGTCGGCCCGGCGACGACCCTCGCCGCGCTGATCGCGGAGTACGCGCCGACGCGGCCGCCGCCGCCCGAGCCGCCGCCCCCCGGCGCGCCGAAGCAGAAGGCCCCGCCGATCACGCCGATCGACGAGCGCCTCCACCGCGTCGCCGGCCGCGTCCTCGTGAAGCGCGGCATGGGCAAGACGGTGTTCGCGCCGATCCGCGACACCACCGGCGAGATCCAGCTCTACCTCAACGTCGACCACCTCGCCGCCGACGACTTCGCGCAGGTCCTGCCGCAGCTCGACACCGGCGACATCGTCGTCGCCGAGGGCCCGGCGTTCTGGACCAAGACGCGCGAGCTGTCGATCCTCGTCCGCCGCCTGTGGATCGCGACGAAGTCGCTGCGCCCCCTCCCGTCCAAGGAGTTCGTGACCGAGAAGGGCGAGCAGCGCGGCGGCTTCACCGACGTCGAGCAGCGCTACCGCCAGCGCTACGTCGACCTCGCGATCAACCCCGACGTCCGCGACGTGTTCCGCCGGCGCTCGGCGATCGTGCGCGGCATCCGGCGCTTCCTCGATCAGCGCGACTTCCTCGAGGTCGAGACGCCGATGATGCACCCGATCATCGGCGGCGCCGCGGCGCGCCCGTTCATCACGCACCACAACGCGCTCGACATGAAGCTGTTCCTGCGCATCGCGCCGGAGCTGTACCTGAAGCGCCTCGTCGTCGGCGGCCTCGAGCGCGTGTACGAGATCAACCGCAACTTCCGCAACGAGGGGCTGTCGCGCGCGCACAACCCCGAGTTCACGATGCTCGAGTTCTACCAAGCGTACGCCACGTACCTCGAGCTCATGGACCTCACCGAGGCGATGATCGGCGAGCTCGCCCACGACGTCGTCGGATCGACGAAGGTCACGTGGGATGGCACCGAGATCGAGCTCGCCGCGCCGTGGCGCCGCCTCTCGATCCGCGACGCCGTGCGCGACCTCGGCAACGTCGCCGACGCCGCGCGCATCTTCGAGGACCCTCAGTTCGCCGCCGAGGCGGCGGTCGCGCACGGCGTGCCGGCCGCGGATGTGGCGCGCGTGCTCGTGGAGGGGATTCCCGGAGGTGTCGGGAATCTCCCGCTCACCGACGTGGTTCCCGGCTTCAAGGATCCGGCCCAGCGCTCCCGGCTGGCGGCCTCGATCCTCGAACGCTATGACACCCAGGAGCAACGCCGCGTGACCGCCGGACACCTGGGATATCTCGTCTTCGAGGCCACGGCCGAGGACAAGCTGATCCAGCCCACGTTCCTCACCGAGTTCCCGCTGGCCGTGTCCCCGCTCGCGCGCCGCAACGAGCAGGACGGCGCGTTCTGCGATCGCTTCGAGCTGTTCGTCAACGGCAAGGAGATCGCGAACGGCTTCTCCGAGCTCAACGACCCCGACGACCAGCGCTGCCGCTTCCAGGCGCAGCTCCTCGCGCGCGCCGCCGGCGCCGCCGAGACGATGGACTACGACGAGGACTACTGCCGCGCGCTCGAGATCGGCATGCCGCCCGCCGCCGGCGAGGGCATCGGCATCGACCGCCTCGCGATGCTGCTGACCGGCCAGCCGTCGATCCGCGACGTGATCCTGTTCCCGCTCATGCGACCGACCGGGGACGGCTGATGCCCCAGCTCGAGCTCTCCCCGCGCCGCTACAACCTGTTCCTGTGGATCCAGGCGGTGGGCGGCGTCGTGCTCCTCGTCGCCGGCATCCTGTTCACGATCGCGACGTTCCGCGAGGCCGCCGAGCACGTCGCGCTTCCCGGCGAGCCCGAGTACGAGATCGGGCGCATCAGCTACCTCGCGATGTTCGGGCCGATCCTCGTCGGGCTGATCGTCTCGATCCGCGCGTTCGTCCTGCTCGCGGGCTACCAGGGCTTCGTCGCGCTCCGCTACCTGCTCATCGCGCACCCCAAGGTCACGCTGCGCACCAAGCTCGCGATCGCGATCGGCGTCGGGCTGCGCTACACGATGTACGTCCTCGTCGATCCGAAGGTCAGCCTGTTCGCGGTGTTCAGCGGGCGGGCGAGCGACCCCGGGATGGCGGCGCTCCTCATCCTGCGCACGCTCCTCGACCTGTTCCTCGTCGTCGTGATCGTGTGGGGCGTGCTCCGGCACTCGAAGCCGGCGCTGATCGTGTTCTTCATCGGCCTCGTCCTCGCGATCGCGTGCGTGATCGCCTCGGTCCTCATCGACGCGCAGGGCAACCAGGTCGTCGCGTACGTCATCACGATCACGCTCGTCGTGGGCGCGCTGCTCGCGGGTCTCGCGATCTTCTTCGGGGTGCTGCGCGCGTTCTTCACGTTCTTCACGACGGTCCCGATCGGCGGCGTGTGGATCGGGACCTCGGCGCTGGTGATGGTCCTCGCCGTGATGAGCGGCTTCGAGACGGACCTGCGCCAGAAGATCCTCGGCTCGAACGCCCACATCCAGGTCAGCAAGGACGACGGCACCGAGTTCACCGAGTGGCCCGCCGTCAAGGCGAAGATCGACAAGATCCCGGGCGTCGTCGCGTCGACGCCGTACGCCGTGAGCGAGGTCGTGCTCGCGGCGAACAACAACGGGATGCCCGTCATCATCAAGGGCATCGACCCGGCCACCGTCGGTGCGGTGACCGACCTCGTCGCCGACCTCGAGGACCGCAACGCGATCAACGAGCTCGATCCCAAGGTCCTCGAGAAGCACGACCGCACGGTGAAGCAGGGCGCCCGCCCGAGCGACGAGGAGCTGCCGCCCGACATGCCGACCGGCGGCGATCCGATCGACTTCTCCGGCGGCGGCGGATCCTCCGGCGGCCCCGACGACAAGGCGCCCGACGACACGCACAGGCCCGACACCGAGGAGCCGATCAAGCGGATCACGCCGGGCGACAAACACGACGGCGACAAACACGACGGCGACAAACACGACGGCGACAAACACGACGACGACTACGGCGGCGACGCGCGCGTGATCCAGCCGGACCTCTACGACGAGATCCCGCCGACCGAGCTCTTGCAGTGGGCGACCGGCACGGATCTCCTGCCCGAGGACCTCGAGCTCGGCCGCCCGTCGGACCGCGGCGGCATCGTGCGCATCACCGACGAGCCGTCGCTCGCGCGCCGCACGGCCGCGCTGCCCGGCATCCTCGTCGGGCGCGAGCTCGTGAAGCAGACGCACCTGTACACGGGCCAGGAGGTCCGCGTCGTGTCGCCGCTGTCGGACCCCTCGAACCCCGACGCCACCGGCACGCCGATCCCGTTCAACCGCGACTACCGCGTCGCCGGGATCTTCTTCACCGGGATGTACGAGTACGACCTCAAGTACGTGTACGTCACGCTCGACTCGCTGCAGGTCTTCCTCGACCGCGGCGACGCCGTCGACGGCATCGAGGTCCGCATCAAGGACGCCGACGACACCGGCCGCTACGTCCCCGACTCGAGCGATCCGCACCTCTACCCCGGCCTCATCCGCGAGGCGCTCGGCCCGGGCTACCGCGTGCAGGACTGGCGCGAGCTCAACCGCAGCCTGTTCTCGGCGCTCAAGCTCGAGAAGATCGCGATGTTCCTCGTCCTCGGGATCGTCATCCTGGTGGCCTCGTTCTCGATCGTCGGCAACCTGATCATGGTCGTCGTCGAGAAGGCGCGCGAGATCGCGCTGCTGAAGACGCTCGGCGCGTCGGACTTCGGCGTGATGAAGATGTTCGCGCTCCAGGGCCTCATGATCGGCGTCATCGGCACCGCCCTCGGCGTCGCGACCGGCCTGATCGGCTGCTGGGCCGGCAAGAACTTCGGCCTGCCGCTCAACCCCGACGTGTATTACATCGACAAGCTCCCCATCCACGTCGACCCCTCCTCGGTTGGCGCCGCCGCGGCCGCCGGGATCTTGATCTCGATCGCCGCCACGCTCTACCCTGCGTTCCTCGCCGCGCGGGTCCGCCCGGCCGCCGGCATGCGGCACTGAGGCTGACGGGAGTCACACACCCGCACCCGGTGTGGTGGTGGAGTGTGAAAGGATATCCACAAAACCGACGCGGTCGGACCCTCGTTCCGCGAGGTTAGCTGCGGCACACGAAGTGCTTACAGAAGCGCCCATGCTTCGCGCTTCAGTTGTCGCTGTGATGCTCGTCGCTGTCACGTCCCACGTTGCGGAGGCCGGGGGCTACCTCGGCCTGGGTGTGGGAACGGCCCCATCGGTGAACGACGAGCGGCTGACGCCGAGCTCGCGCACCTTCAAGGTTCTCGGCGGGCAGCGCTGGACGAACTTCACGCTGGAGGGAGGGTTCGGCGGCTTCTTGCTCTCGGAGCGCAAGGACATCGATGTCTACTCGCTCCAGGTCGCGGCGAAGCTGAACTTCCCGCTCGCCAGCAACATCGAGGCGTTCGGCCGAGCGGGTGTCCAGCACGCCTGGCTCAACACACCCAATCCCCTCCGCGACCAGGACGGCAGCGGGTACCTGATCGGCGCCGGGTTCGAGTATCGCGTGAACCTCGCCGCCGGGTCCGGCTCGATTTTTGTCGACTACACGTACGCGACCGCCAACATGAGCAACGAGCGTCGCGAGAAGTTCGATCTGTCGACCCGGACGTGGATGCTCGGGATCACCGTCGGAATCTAAGAGAGCGACGCAGGCAACCATTGCGGCGCGGCAATGGTCCCAACCCGCGTTGACACTCGCAGGATGACTGAGTAAGTCTCCTGCACCTTTAGAGATTCCCGTGACAGACGAGCGCGCATCCTCGGCGGCCACCATCACTCCGATCCGCAGTGCGCGAGGCGCACGCATCGAGGTGAAGAAGCTCGGAAAGAGCTACATCCACAACGGTCAGGCGCTCGCCGTCCTCTGGGACGTCGACCTGTCGCTCGCACCGGGTGACATGGTCGCGTGCGTCGGCGCCTCCGGCGTCGGCAAGTCCACGTTCCTGCAGATCCTCGGCACGCTCGACCTGCCGACGTCGGGCTCGATCAAGTTCGACGGCGAGGAGCTCACGACGATGAGCGCCTCGCGCCTCGCCGAGTTCCGCAACCACAAGATCGGCTTCGTCTTTCAGTTCCACCACCTGTTGCCGGAGTTCACGGCGCTCGAGAACGTGATGATGCCGGCGCTGATCCAGCGCATCCCGCCGACGATCGCACGGCAGAAAGCGCGCGACGTGCTCGGGCGCGTCGGCCTCTCGCACCGCCTCACGCACCGCCCGGGCGAGCTGTCGGGCGGCGAGCAGCAGCGCGTCGCCCTCGCGCGCGCGATGGTGCTCGAGCCGGCGCTGCTCCTCGCCGACGAGCCCACCGGCAACCTCGACCGCTCGACCGGCGAGGCGATCCACCAGCTGTTCCTCGACCTCAACCGGGAGCGCGGGTCGACGCTGCTCGTCGTCACGCACAACCCGGAGCTCGCGTCCCTCATGCCGCGCAAGCTCCGCATGGTCGACGGCGGGCGCCTCGTCGAGGAGGGCAACGAGACCATGTACCGCGGCCGCGCGCTGATCGATCCCAGCGAGGACCAGGCGGCCCGGACGTCCACCCCCGAGATCCGCACCACGGAGGTCGCGACCGCAGCGAACCCGGAGGGCGACGCGAAGGTCGAGGCGAAGGTGGAGGCCGAATCGAAGGCGGATTCGAAGATCGATTCGAAGATCGATTCGAAGATCGATTCGAAGATCGATTCGAGGGCGGACTCGAAGATCGATTCGAAGGCGGACTCGAAGGCCGATTCGAAGACCGAAGCGAAGGCCGAAGCGAAGCCGGATGCGGCGACCGACGAGCCAGAACGAGGAGCGACGTGATGCGTCTCGCGGGTTACTTCGTCGTCGTCGCGACGTTCGCGCTCGGCCTGCTGGTAGGCGGCGAGCTGCACGCCCAGCCGGCGCCGGACGAGCCGCCGTCGGATGCGCTGCGGCTGCAGGGCCGCGCGATCGAGCGCGTGCAGTTCCGCGGCAACCGCAAGGTCGAGGACGACGCGATCCGCGTCCAGCTCCTGTCGAAGGTCGGCACGCTGCTCGACGCCACGAAGCTGCGCGAGGACATGCGCGCGATGTGGAAGATGGGCTTCTTCGCCGACATCGACGTCGAGGCCGAGGTCGGCCCCTCCGGCGGCGTGACGCTCACGTTCGCGGTCAAGGAGAAGCCGTCGATCCGCAAGGTCCTCGTCGCCGGGCAGAGCGAGCTCGGCATGGACAAGATCAACGAGGTCATCGACCTCGAGCTCGACGCGATCGTCAACATCTCCAAGATCAAGAAGAACCGCGAGAAGATCGCGGACCTCTACGTCCAGAAGGGCTTCTACCTCGCGACGGTCGACTACGAGATCAAGCCGGTCAACGAGGCCGAGGTCGACGTCTACTTCAAGGTCGACGAGAAGGCCAAGGTCAAGATCCGCGACGTCCAGTTCATCGGCAACGTCGCCATCTCCGACGACGAGCTGCGCCAGTCGATCGCGACGCGCCGCCAGGATGCGCTGTCCTTCCTCAACGACTCCGGCACGTTCTCGCAGGAGGCGTTCGACCGCGACCTGCTCCTCGTCACCGCGCACTACTGGGACCGCGGCTACGCGCAGGTCAAGGTCGGCACGCCGCAACTCCGGCTGTCGCGCGACAAGCAGTTCATGTACCTCTCGATCCCGATCGACGAGGGCCCGGTCTTCACGATCGGCACGGTCAACTTCAAGGGCGACCTGATCGGCTCGACGGCGAAGAACCTCGAGAAGGTCCGGCTGCGCCCGGGCGTGACGTTCTCGCGCACGATGATCGCCGAGGACCGCGAGAAGCTGTCGAACTACTACCAGGACCAGGGCTACGCGTACGCGAACGTCCTGCCGCTCACCAAGGTCGACCTCCCGAAGCGCCAGATCAACCTGACGTTCGAGGTCGCGCGCGGCAAGCGCGCCTACTTCGAGCGCATCAACATCCGCGGCAACTCGAAGACGCGCGACAAGGTGATCCGCCGCGAGATGAAGATCTCCGAGGGCGAGCTGTTCAACAACACGAACCTCGAGATCTCCAAGCGCCGCATCATCGCGCTCGGCTTCTTCGAGAACGTCGTCGTCTCGACCAAGCGCGGCAGCTCCGACGAGTTCGTCGAGGTCAACGTCGAGGTCACCGAGCGCCCGACCGGCACCTTCCAGATCGGCGCCGGCTTCTCCTCCGTCGAGAACTTCATCGCGCAGGCGCAGATCTCGCAGAACAACCTGTTCGGCCGCGGTCAGACGCTCGCGCTGCAGGCGCAGATCTCGAGCCTCCGCCAGCTGTTCCTCCTGCGCTTCGTCGAGCCGTACTTCCTCGACACGCGCTGGACGTTTGCCTTTGACCTCTACAACCAGAGCCGGGGCTTCGGCACGTTCTACCGCAACGCCTCCGGCGGCACGCTGACGTGGGGCTACCCGCTGTCGTACGAGGCGCGCATCTTCGGAACGTACAAGCTCGAGCAGGTCGACATCTCGACGGGCTCGGGCGGCATCGCGAACCTCGGCGCGATCTCACGGCCGATCGAGGCGACCAGCGTCGCGAACCTGTTCCGCGGCGGCGTCACCTCGTCGGTGCGCGGCTCGTTCTCGTGGGACTCGCGCAACAACCGCCTGTTCCCGTCGGCCGGCTGGTACGGGACGGCGTTCGCCGAGTACGCGAGCCAGTTCACCGGGTCGGAGAACAAGTTCATCCGCTGGGGTGGTTTCATCCGCCACTACCGTCCCGTGTGGGGCCCCTTCGTCTTCCACGGCAACCTCGAGCTCGGGTTCACGACGTCGAACGACCCGCTCGGCGTACCCATCTCCGAGCGCTACCTCGTCGGCGGCATCTACGACGTCCGCGGCTACGCGCCGCGCTCGCTCGGCCCGCAGCTGCTCACGCAGCCGCCCGGTGACGTCGGCCAGCCGCTCGGACGCCTGCCGCTCGGCGGCAACATGCAGGTCATCTTCAACAGCGAGGTCGAGTTCCCGCTGTTCAAGAAGGTCGGGATCTCGGGCGTGCTGTTCTTCGACATGGGCAACGCGTACAACCTCGAGGATCGCTACTGCTCCGGCCTGCAGCGCACGAACTCCTCGATCTCGATCAAGTTCGACCCGTGCTTCCGCCTGCCGGACTCGATCATCAGCGGCCTCCGCAAGAGCGTTGGCTTTGGCTTCCGCTGGTTCTCGCCGATCGGCCCCTTGCGCTTCGAGTGGGGTATCCCCCTCGACGCCCAGCCCGGTGAAGACCCGCTCGTGTTCGAGTTCACCATCGGTAACTTCCTCTGATCGCTCGGTTGAACAACGGGCTTTGACACGCGTCCAAGTCGTCGTATGAGGTGCCTATGAATCGCTATCTCGCTCTGGGATGTCTGGGACTCGGGTTGATGGTGTCGCCGCTGCTCAACAGCGCGGTCGCCGTTCCGTCGAGCCCGAAGATCGCGGTGATCGACATCGAGAACACGCTGTCGACCACGCCCGCCGGCAAGCGAGCCAGCGACGCGTTCGAGAAGAACCGCAAGGCCAAGCAGTCCGACCTCGACAAGCGACAGACCGACCTCAAGAAGCAGGTCGCCGACCTCGAGAAGCAGCAGACCGTCCTCAAGGCGGACGTGTTCGCAGCGAAGAAGGAAGAGCTCCAGAAGAAGTTCGTCGAGCTCAACCAGACGTACATGAAGCTCGAGCGCGAGCTCGCGCAGGACCGCACGAAGCTCATCCAGGACCTCCTGAAGCAGGCCGAGCCGAAGATCGACAAGCTCGCGAAGGCCGAGGGCGTGAGCCTCATCATCGACCAGAGCGCGACCGTGTGGGCCGCCCCGGACGTCGACCTGACGAAGAAGCTCAACGACGAGATGAAGTAGGAGAAGACGTGCTACGACCCGGGCATGTCTGAAGCCGGGGTCATGAAGGCCGAGCAGATCCTCGGGCTTCTGCCGCACCGCTACCCGTTCCTCCTCATCGACCGCGTGCTCGAAGTCAGCGACGAGCGCGTGCTGGCGCTGAAGAACGTCTCCTTCAACGAGCCGTACTTCCAGGGCCACTTCCCGGGCGTCCCCGTGATGCCGGGCGTGCTGCAGCTCGAGGCGATGGCCCAGGCCGGCGGCATCCTCGCGTCGCGCGCGGTGTCGTTCGACCCGGCGACGCACGTGATGCTGTTCATGGGCATCGACGCCGCGCGCTTCCGCAAGCCCGTCGTTCCCGGCGATCAGCTGCACATCGAGGTCGTGCCGCTCCGCAAGGGCAAGATCTTCAAGATGAAGGGCGAGATCAAGGTCGCGGGGCAGGTGGTGTCCGAGGCCGAGTTCCTCGCCGGGCTCGCGGAGAAGAGCAAGGTCACGTGATGCGCCGGGCGGTCTTCGCGATCGCGTGCGTCGCCTCCTCCGCCGCGGCGCTCGCCGGGTGCGGCAGCAAGAAGCGGCAGGGCCGCACGAGCGACGCGGCGCCGATCGAGGAGATCAAGCCGATGGCGCTCGTCGACGGCGCGCCGCCGTCGAGCGGCCCCGCGGAGATCGAGCCGAACGACGGCGACGAGGTCGCGACCCCGCTCGCGCTCGGCGCCACGATGCGCGGCGCGATCGACCCCGAGACCGACGTCGATCACTTCCGCATCGACGTGCCGGCGGCGGGCGTGCTGGCCGTCGAGGTGGCCACCGGCGACGGCGACATCATCGTCGAGCTCGAGGATGCGAACGGCACCGTGCTCGCGCGCTCGGACCGCAGCGGCGCGAAGGTGCGCGAGGGCTTCCCGAACTACGGCGTGCAGCCCGGGCGCTACGTCGTCGTCGTGAAGGGCAAGCGCCCGCCCGCGCCGAAGGGCCGCACGCCGCCCAAGCCCCCGCCCGGCCCGATCGCCACGTACGAGATCCTGGCCCAGCTCGGCAAGCTCGCGCCGAACGCGGAGCGCGAGCCCGACGACGACCGCGGCACCGCGAACGAGCTCATCCTCGGCGAGACCGGCACCGGCTTCATCGGCTGGGACAAGGACATCGACGTGTGGAAGCTGTCGACCGAGGCCGTGTCGGCGAACAACGCCGTGCACGTCGAGCTGTCGCCCGTCGAGGGCCTCGCGTTCACGCTCGAGCTGTCCGACGGCGTCGGCGCGCCGATCCTCACGCGCAAGGGCCCGCGCGGCGCGGGGCTGTACGTGCGCGACTACGTCCCGAACCTGCCGCCGGGCGCGCCGCCGTACAACTACATCACGGTGCGCGCCGACCGCTCGAACCCCGAGGTCGCGTACCAGCTCCACATCGCGCAGAAGGTCCCGCAGACCGACGCCGAGATCGAGCCGAACGACTCGCCCGACAGGCCATACCCGATCCCGCCGGACCGCACGGTCGTGCACGCGACGTGGAGCGCCGGCGACGTCGACTGCTTCGCGGTCGCGCCCGAGGACGGCGCCCGCACGCTCGAGGCCACCGTCGACGTCCCGCCGGAGGCGGACCTGCGCGTCGAGCTGCACGTCGACGGCAAGCTCGCCGGCAAGGCCGACAAGCCCGGCAAGGGCGTCGCCGAGAAGATCACGGGGCAGGTGCCCGCGAAGGGCAGGGCCGTCGTGTGCGTCCGCGGCGCGGACATCGCCGGCGAGGCGAGCTACGACCTCAACATCCGCGATCTGCCGGCCGCGAAGCAGCCGCATCAGTCCCATCAGCCATGACGCGCGCCGCGCGCAGCACGCAGATCCTGATCGTGCTCGCCGTCGCGAACCTCGTCGGGTACGCGGCGCGCAACGCGCTGTTCGCCGTCTACCCCGAGCTGAAGGTGCGCTACGGCATCGGCGACGGCGAGCTCGGCCTCCTGCAGACGCTGTTCATGATCCCGCACGCCGCGGCGACGCTGCCGTTCGGCTGGGCCGGCGACCGCTTCGATCGCCGCCGCGTGATCGCGATCGGCCTCGGCATCGCGAGCATCGCCGGCGCCCTCGGTGCGATCGGCACGAGCTACGCGGGCCTCGGCGCCTCGCGCGCCCTCGTCGGCCTCGGCACGGCGGCCGTCGTCCCGGTCGCGAACTCGATCCTCGGCCAGATCTTCGACGGGCCGCACAAGGCGAGCCGGATGTCGATCTTCAACCTCGGGCTGTTCCTCGGCGGCGTCGTCGGCTTCGCGGCCGGCGTCGCGCTCGGGTTCCCGCTCGTCGTCGTCGCGCTCGCGGTCCCCGGCCTCGTCCTGTCGGTGCTGATCGCGCGCCTGCCGGTCCCGCCTCCGGAGGCGGACGCCCCCGCCGCGGCGGAGGCGCCCGACGGCGTGCTGCCGTACCTCCGCTACATGGTCCGGCGCTTCGCCGCCGACGCGCGCGAGCTGCTGCGCATCCCGACGCTGCGCTGGGTGATCGTGTCGACGACGGCGATGGCGTTCGCGGCCGGCGGCTACAACGCGTGGCTGCAGGAGTTCCTCGTCCGCGACAAGGGCATGACCAAGGACCAGGCCGCGTCCCTCCTCGCGATCGCGCTGTTCGGCGGCCTGTCGGGCATCCTCGTCGGCGGCCGCGTCGCGGATCGGCTGCGCGCGCGCACGCCCTCCGGACGGCTATGGACGATCGTGATGGGCATGGCGGGCACGGTGCCGTGCGCGGTGGTCGCGCTCGAGATCCCCGCCGGGCCCGGGCTCTACGCCGCCGGCATCGCGACCCTGTTCTTCATCTCCTGGTACCACGCGCCCATGGCCGCCTCCGTCGACGACCTCGCCCCTCCCGGGCTCGCGGTCGCCGCGCAGGGCCTGGTCATCTTCACGATGCACATGGTCGGCACCGCGCCGTCGTCGTGGGTCGTCGGCGCCATCTCCGAGGAGCTCGACCTGCACGCCGCGATGTGGGTGCCGACGGGAGGGCTGGTCATCGCGGCCGCCTGCATGGCCGCGGCGACGCGCACGTTCCCCGCCGACGCCGCCCGGGCCCGTGGGAATGGCACCGATCCACTGCCTTCGCTATAACCAGCACCGTATGCGGCTCGTCTGCCTCAGCGTTTTCCTCGCCCTGTGCGCCTCCTGCGGCGGCGGTCGCGGCCCCGGCCTCACCCTCGACAAGTACGGCCGCGCGCTGAAGAACCGCGACTACGGCGGCGCGTACGACCTGATGTCGTCGCAGTTCCGCGGCAAGGTGTCGCGCGAGGACTACGTGCGGATGATGCGCGACAACCCGCGCGAGGTCGACGAGACGGCGGATCGCCTGCGCGGCAAGCGCGGCAGCCTCGAGGTCTCGGCGGAGTTCGTGTACGGCAACCTCGGCGACAAGATGCTGCTCGTCCAGGAGGACGGCCGCTGGCGCGTCGCCTCGAACCCGCTCGCGTTCTACGACCAGTCGACGCCGCGCAACGCGCTGCGGTCGTTCCTGCGCGCGTACTCGCTCGAGCGCTGGGACATCATGCTGCGATTCGTCCCGAACTCGTACCGCGACAAGATGGACGCGGCGAAGATGAAGACGCAGTTCACCGGGCCCTCGAAGGAGCAGATGGACAACCTGATGCACACCCTCGAGGCGAACGTCGACGAGCCGATCGTCGAGCGAGGCAACGACGCGCGCATGAGCTACGGTGACCGCTCGACCGTACAGTTCGTGAAGGAAGAGGGCGCGTGGAAGCTCAAGGACCTCGACTGACGCTGCACGCTGGGGAGTCGCGCTGGCGCCTCCACTGGCCACGCCGGTGTGGTGATCTGCCCACCGCCACGCACCTCGGCCGCACCATCTGCGACCTATCCGGATCGGTGGGCGTTTCGCGTCACCACCGGTCCGCAAAAAGGTCAAGGTGTGCTCGCGCGGTGGAACGTGGCGGTGTGGTTCGAGAAAGCGTGACGGCTCCGCGCGTTACTGAGGCCAGCGAGCCGCTGAATGTCTCGGCCGACGCGTCACGTGGCCGATCTCGCGCCGCGACGAAAACGCCGCGACGAAGTGGAGCCTCGCGATATCCCATGCGTTAGAATAACAGTGCGGGATTCAGTGTCCCAAGGCCCGCAGGTTGCAGCGCTGGAGGGCAGGAACTACGTAGGGTCTTCGTAAGTTAGTTACTCTCGTCACCACGCACCTGGAAACGAAAGGTGGTCCGACATGTTGGATCCCTGGATCATTGAAGAAATCCTGAAGAAAGAAGAAGAGGCGCGTCGGGAGCAGGAGCGCGGCCGGGCGGAGCTGCCGCTGCCGCCGTTTCGAGACACCGGCGACAAGCCCACCGTGACGCCGCCCCGCGAAGAGGGTGAGCGCGGCGTGGTGATCATCGACATCTGACGAGCACGACCGTTCGACCCCATGGCCCTGCCGGTGACCGCCGGCCGGGCCGTTTCTTTTCCGGATGGCCTCGTGGCAGCCGGCCGCGTCGGACGGGCATTTCGGTGCGAGATGCGTTACCTACGCGGCAGTGACGCGCAAGGTCGGGCATGGGTTCACGATCGCGCTCGGCCTGGCCGGGTGGTTCGTGGTGCTCGTGTTCCCCGCGCTCGGCATCGTGCCGCCGCCTTCGCACACGCCGCTCCTGTGGACGTCGCTGTTCGTGATCGTCATCCTCGCGGCGCGCGCGCTCGCGTTCCGGCTCACCACGGACAGCGTGCTGTCGCTCGACAGCGCGTACTACGTCGCCGCCGCGCTGTGCGTGGGCTCGGTCGGGGCGGGACGGCTCGTGGCGGTCGCGCTCACCCTCGATGCGAGCGTGCGCCTGTACCTCGCACGGCGCCGGCAGCTCGACGACGACCACTGGGCCACGTCGCTCGGCTACGTCGCCTACTTCGGCGGCATGAGCGGTGCGCTCGTGGTCATCACGGGAGCGCTGTTCGGCGCGGACCACGTGGCGTCCAGCCCCTCCGTGTTCTCGGTCGACCGCACGGACGCCCTCGACGTCGCGCTGCACGTCGTGGCGATCGCGACGCTGTTCCTCGTCACGCACTACACGATCCAGGGTGTGCGGCTGCGCCTCCTCGGGGCGTCGTGGCGCACGTACCTCTACGACCTCGCGCTCCCGGGCATCATCGCGGAGGCGTCGCTGATGCCGATCGGCGTCGTGCTCGTCCTCCTCTACGATCCGAACCAGCCGCTCGGGTTCCTCCTCCTGTCGCTCACGTACCTCCTGATCAACCTCGTGTTCTCGCGCCTGTCGCGCACGCGGCGGCAGCTCGAGGCGCGCGTCCACGACCTCGAGATCCTGAACGCGACGGCGCGCCGGCTGTCGGCGTCGCTCCAGCTCGAGGAGCTCGTGGAGGCGGTCGCGCGCGAGACGTGCCGCGCCATCCCCGAGGCCGAGGCGGTCGCGCTCGTGCACCGGCGCGCCGGCGGCGAGAGCGGCTTCGTGCTCGACGGCTTCGACGGCCGCACCGAGCGCTTCTTCCGCCAGCCGATGCAGGAGGGGCAGGGCGCGGCCGGGTGGGTGATGGCGCGCGGGATGGCGCGGCGGTTCGACGACCTCGCGAGCGCGGACGTCGACATCCACGACACGCAGGGCATCCGCTCGTGGCTCGGCGTGCCCCTGTTCATGTACGGCGGCTGCGAGGGTGTGATCGCCGTGCAGTCGACGCGCGCGGCGGCGTTCCGCGCGGACCACCAGCGGCTGCTCGAGTCGCTCGGGCTGCAGATCGCGGCGGCGCTCCAGAACGCGCACCTGTACGAGCTCGCCATGGTCGACGGCCTCACCGGCCTGTTCATGCGCCGCTACTTCGACGCGCGCATCGAGGAGGAGATCGAGCGCTCCAAGCGCTACGGCACGCCGTTCTCCGTGATCATGATGGACGTCGACGATTTCAAGAAGCTCAACGACGAGCACGGACATCTCATCGGCGATCGCGTGCTGCGCTCGATCGCCAACGTCGTGAAGGCCCAGATGCGAGGCGTCGACACCGCGGCGCGCTACGGCGGCGAGGAGATCGCGCTGATCCTGCCGCGCACGGACATGGTGAGTGCGTACAACGTCGGCGAGCGCATCCGCGCGGCGATCGCCGAGACGCGCGTGACGACCGATTCGGATCCGCCGCGCGTCCTCAGCGTGACGTCGTCGTTCGGGATCGCGAGCTATCCGGAGACGAAGGCGAAGAACGGCGAGGATCTCGTGCGCAAGGCGGACCGCGCGCTGTACCGCGCGAAGAAGACCGGCAAGAACCGCGTCGAGCTGTTCTGGAGCGACGACTCGGGGCCCGCGCGGATCCCCGAGCTCGCGCAGGAGGACGTGGGATGAGCGACGGCGATCGGCGGAGCGCGGAGCGCAAGGTCGGCTGGGCGCGGCTGTGGGCGCGCGCGAAGCAGATCGTGACGACGGATCCCACGGGCTCCGACGAGGACGACCAGGTCGTCGACGAGGAAGCGGCCCGCGTGCTCGCGGTGCAGGCCGGCAAGCTCAAGGGCGGGCTCGCGAAGGTCGCGCAGCTCGCGGCGTACGACCCGGGCGCCACGCTCGGCGGGCGCAGCGGCGCGACGCAGGCGGCGCGCACCGTCCTCGGGGGCCTGTGGGACAAGGCGCCGGCGATGTCGGCGGCGGCGATCGGCAAGGTCGTCGAGGAGGACCTCGGGAAGCCGCCGCAGGTGCTGTTCGCGCACTGGGATCCCATGTCGCTCGCGGCGGCGTCGATCGGGCAGGTGCACGCGGCGACGCTGCACGACGGCACCGAGGTCGTCGTGAAGGTGCAGTACCCGGGCGTCGCCGACGCGCTGCGCGCCGACCTCGACGACGCCGGGTTCGTGCGGCGGCTCGCCGGCTCGAACATCGGGCACAGCCTCGAGCTCGACGCCCTGCGCGCGCTCGGCGAGGCCGTGCGCGGCGAGCTCGACTACCGCGCCGAGGCCGCGGCGCAGGACCGCTTCACCGCGGCGTGGGCCGGCCACCGCGTGCTGCGCTTCCCGCGCACCGTGCACGAGTTGTCGTCGGCGCGCGTGCTGACGATGACGCGCGCGCGCGGCAAGACGATGGTCGACGTCGCGGCCTCCGGGTCACCCGCGCTCCGGCGCCGCGCCGCGGGTGCGATCTACGAGTTCGCCTGGGGCTCGCCGCTCGTGCACCGCCTGCTCAACGCCGACCCGAACCCGGGCAACTTCCTCGTCGATCCGGGCAGCGGCGAGGGCGACGCGACGGTGTGGTGCCTCGACTTCGGGTGCTCGCTCGAGCTGCCCGAGGCCGTGCGCGACGCGGACCGCGAGATCTGGTGGGGCCTCCTCGACGACGACTCCGAGAAGGCCGCCGAGCGCTTCCGCATGGGGCTCGCGCGGTCGGGCGTGCTCCTGCGCACGGATCGGCTCGCGACGGATGCGCACCGCGCGTGGGAGCGCGCGCTGATGCGGCCGCTCGCGACGCACGACTTCCACTGGACGCCCGCGTACGCGCGCGAGCTCGCGGAGACGACGGGGCGGGTGCTGCACGCGGGCGGCGTCGGGCTGCCGGCGCGCCTGCTGCTCCTGTGGCGCCAGCGCCTCGGCGCGGCCGCCGTGATCGGCATGCTCGACGCGCACGCGCCGTTCCGCACGCTGCTCCTCGAGCTGATCGGCACCGGGCGCAAGGCGCTACGATGATCTTGCGATGAAGCTCGGTGTCGACGCGGGCGAGCTCCCCGACGAGACGGAGGAGCTGTGGCTCGCGTTCGACTGGATCCACGTCGCGTGCGGCGGGCACGCGGGCGATGCGGCGTCGATGGCGCGGGTCGCGGCGGCGTGCGCGGGCCGGGTGCAGATCGGCGCGCATCCGTCGTACCCCGACCGCGCGAGCTTCGGGCGCGTGTCGATGGCGATCGCACCTGCGGCGCTCGCGGCGGCCGTCGCCGAGCAGTGCCGGGCGCTCGCGGCGATCGCGCGCGTGCACCACGCGAAGCCGCACGGGGCGCTCTACCACGACGCGGATCGCGACCCCGTGCTCGCCGCGGCGTTCGTCGACGGCGTGGTGGCCGCGGTCGGCCCGGTCGCGATCGTCGGCCCCCCAGCGGGGAGCCTGCGCGACGCGGCGCGGGCGCGCGGGCTGCCGTACCTGCGCGAGGGCTTCGCGGATCGCGGGATGCGCGCGGACGGCTCGCTCGTGCCGCGCGGCCAGCCGGGCGCGCTCCTGCTCGATCCCGCGGCGGCGGCGGCGCAGGCGCTGCGCATCGCCGCAAACGTCGACATCCTCTGCATCCATGGCGATTCCCCGGGCGCCCTCGCGATCGCGCGGGCGGTGCGCGAGGTGACGCGCGAGGTGATGCGATGACGGCGCTCGGCGACCGCGCGATCCGGATCCCGCGGCCTGCCGGGGCGTCGGCGCGGGCGCTCGTCGACGAGCTCCGGCGCTGGCCCGGCGTGGTCGACGTCGTCGTGGCGCGCGACGACGTCGGCGTCTACTTCGCGAGCACCCCGCCGGCGACGCTCCCCGCGATCGCGGCCTCCGGCGCGGGCGGCGAGGGCCGCGACGTCGAGCTGCCGGCCATCTACGACGGCGAGGACCTCGATGCGGTCGCGGCGGCGACCGGGCTCGCGCGCGAGGACGTGATAGCGCGGCACGCGGCGGGCGCGTACCGCGTCGACCTGATGGGCTTCGCGCCGGGCTTCGCGTACATGAGCGGGCTCGATCCGCGTCTCGAGCTGCCGCGCCGGGCGACGCCGCGCACGCGCGTGCCCGCCGGGGCGATCGGGATCGTGGGGCGCGAGACGGCGGTGTATCCGGTCGCCTCGCCGGGCGGCTGGCACCTGCTGGGCCGCGTGACCGGGGTCGAGATGTTCGGCCGCTGCGGCGCACGCCTGGAGCTCGGCGACCGCGTGCGGTTCGTGCCCGTCGCCGGCGAGCGCCCGCTGCCGGCGGCGGCGGCCGGCACCACCGGCGGCGACCTCGAGATCGTGCAGGCGCTCGGCCTCGTGACGGTGCAGGACCTCGGCGGGCGAGGGCGGATGCACGAGGGCGTCCCGCCCGGCGGCGCGCTCGTCCCCGAGCTGCTCGTCGCTGCGAACCGCGCCGCCGGCAACCTCGACGGCGCGCCGGCGCTCGAGGTCATGGGCCGCGTGCGCCTCCGCGACCTCCGCAGCGGCGACGAGCTCACCATCGAGAGCGGCGCCTCGCGCGTCGCGTACCTCGCCGTCACCGGCGGCGGCATCGCCGAGCCGCCGCCCGCGCTCTTGTGCGCCGCCCTCGGCGCGCCGCTGCACCGCGGCGACACGCTCCGCGCCGCCGGCCGTCCGCACGCACCGCCGCCGTCGCCCTCCCTCGGGCCGCGCGCGATCCGCATCCTCCCCGGCCCGGATCACGACGCGTTCGCGCCCGACGCGCTCGCGCAGCTCGCCGCGCGCCCGTGGCGGATCTCGACGCGCAGCGATCGCGTCGGCACCCGCCTCGAGGGCGGCACCGTCGCGCGCGTCGCCGGCTACCGCGAGGTCACGCGGCCGATGGTGCGCGGCGCGATCGAGGTCCCGTCCGACGGGCAGCCGATCGTGCTCGGCCCCGAGCACCCGACGACGGGCGGCTATCCGGTGCTCGCCGTCGTCGCGCACGACGACCTCGGCGCGCTGTTCGCGATCCCGCCGAACGGCGCGGTCCGCTTTCAGTACGTGTAGCGGAGGTACAGGCGCGAGGCGAGCGCCTGGATCGACTCGAACTGCGGCAGCAGGAACGCGTCGACGCCGAGGCCGATCGCGTAGTGGCGGTTCTCGAGCTGGTACTCGAAGCCGCCGCCCGCCTGGAACAGCAGCGAGAAGCGCTCGCCGGGCTCGACCTGCCGGCGCAGCACGTTCGACGAGATCATCGCCGCGCCGGCGTTGCCCTCGACGAACGCGGCGACGCGGCCGATCATCACGCCGAGCCGCAGGTGCGCCGAGCCGCGGTAGAGCTGGAACCACTCGCCGACCGGCGGCGGAGGCGGCGTCGCCTCGTGGCTCGACGCGGCCACCGAGACGCCGAACGACAGCCACGAGAACAGGTCGCGGCCAAAGCGCATGTCGAGGCCGGGGCCCGGATCCGCGTCGGCACCGGGCAGGAACGTGACGGCGCCGAGGCCGCCCTCGGCGTACCAGCCCGTCGACGCGGGCCGAGCCTGCGCGGTGCTCGCACCGATCGCGAGCGCCGTGACGAAAGCGACGGCGAGTCGACCCATCCCTGCCGCTATCGTAGCCGTTCCACCGAGGACATGCGCGCCCGGGCCGCGACTATCCGCCGTACGTCGCCGGCGCGAACGTCGCCAGCTCCTCGGCCGGCGCGTTCATCAGCATCGTGTTCACGATGCCGCGCACGTCGCGCACGCGCACCGTGTACTCGAGCACCATGTGGCGGTCGGGGCGGAACCGCAGGTCGATGCGCACGAGCTGGGCGAACGCCTCGCGCGGGATCGGATCGCCGACGGGCTGCTGCTGCTGGCCGGCGACGGGCGGCGTCAGCGGCTGGATGTACTCGGCGTTCTTGCTGAACGTCAGCATCGCCGTGAACGGGTTCACGTTCGCGCGCGTGATCTGCTCGAGGTCGATCGCGGCCTCGCGCACCGCGTCCTCGCGGAACACGCCGCTGAAGCTGCCGCCGGGCGGGATGTGGATCGGCACGTCGCCGTCGAACGGCGGCGCCTCGATGTCCTCGTCGTCGGGGACGAGCGTCAGGATCGACGGGTCGTACGCGAAGTTCTCGTTCGCGCCGTTCATCTGCACGCGCGCCGTGCCCTCGTTCTCGAGGTCGAGGTTGCGCACCGTCCACTCGACGGAGATCTCGAGGTCGCCGAGCTTGACGTACGGCACCGCGATCCCGAGCTGCTCGGCGCGGTTCGCGCGCTTCGCGGCATCGGCCTCGGTCTCGAGGTTGATCGGCAGCTGCAGCTGCGCCGTCGCCTCGCTCAGCGCACCGGTGCCGTCGTCGACACCGGCCTCGAGGTTCATCGGCCCCGGGATGTACACCGGGTCGTTCATGCACCCCCCGGAGGCCCCGGTGGCGACGACGAGCAGTGCGAGTGGCAGGAGTGGACGACGCATGACTAGCCTCCTTGCGTGAACACGAACGGGTACGTGACGTTGGCCGTGACGCCCTTCGGCGGGAACTTCAGCTTCATCACGAAGGCCTTCACGCAGCCTTCGACCGCAGCGTTTGCAAGTGTCCCGCCGGTCCGCGCGGCGGACAGCACGGTGCCCTCCGGACCGATCTTCCAGAACACGGTCAGGTTGCCGGCGAGCCCGGGCGTCCGGTTGAGCTCCTTCTGGTAGCAGGCCTTGAACAGGCCCGCGCTGCGCGACACGACGCGCCGGATCTCGTCCTCGGTGTAGCCGTTGAAGTCGCCGGTGCCGCCGCCGATCGAGACCGCGACCTCCTTCGGCTTGCCGCCGGTGCAGCCGGGGCCCGTGCAGTCGCCCTGCGGGCGGTTCGGGCCGGTGTCGAGCGGCTTGCCGCTCGTCTTCAGGTCGCCGTGGAACTTGCCGCCGCCGCCGGGACCCTTCTTGTTGCCGTCGGTGCGCGTGCCGAAGCCGGCGCGTTCGTTGCCTACACCGGTGCCTTCGCTGTCGCCGAAGCCGGAGGTGCCGTTGAAGAACTTGCCGTTGAGGAAGCGCTCGGTGAGGGCCTTCGTGTCGCGGTCCATGACGTTGTTGATCGCCTCGACCGCCTTCGCGCCCATGACGTCCTTCACGACCTCGTCCTTCGCGTCGGGGCGCCGCGAGCGCTCCTTGTCGCCCTTGCCGCCGGACTGCCCCTCGGCGCCGACGGTCGCGGTCATCTGCTTCTCCTTGGCCTTCTCCTTCGTGACCTCGGTGCCGTCCTTCTTCGCCTTGTCCTTCGTGACGATGGCCGGCACCACGGGGG
Organism: Deltaproteobacteria bacterium; assembly: GCA_019637375.1. Lineage (GTDB taxonomy): Bacteria > Myxococcota_A > Polyangia > Haliangiales > Haliangiaceae > JABFXX01. The sequence goes on from JAHBVW010000014.1 coordinate 78,077, forward strand.
GCGGCGGGGGAGGCGTCTCGGGCTGGATGCGCGACACGAGGTAGCTCGCGTTCGTCGCCGCGTCGCCCGGGTACTTGTACGGGTTCTTCTTCGGCCACGTCGTCACGACGTACGCGAGCAGCGCGCCGTGCAGCATCGCCGAGAAGCCGTACGACGCCTGCGAGTCGACGTTGTCGTGCAGGAGCGAGAACCCGAGGCCGTACACGAACAGCGACGCCGGGATGAGGCAGATGCTGCGGAACACCCACTCGAAGATCGCGTTGTCCTGGATGAGCGATAGCTCGGACGCGAGCACCATGAACGCGAGCTGCGCGACGACGGCGAGCGCGCCCGTCATCATCAGCGTGCTGAGCGTGTCCGCGTGCGGCGTCAGCTGCGACGGCGCGATCGGGACGAACTGGAAGTACAGCTTGTAGTGCCCGCTCTCGTCGAGATCGATGACGCCCCAGTCCTTGTCGCCGATCGGCGTCGCGCGGAACCCGCCGGCGCCGCCGCCGAGGTCCTCGCCCTCACCGCGCGCCACGAACTCGGCGACGTCCTTCGTCTCGCCGTCGACGTGGATCGTGCCGCGCATCCGCTCGCCGAGCGTGAGCAAGTAGCCGCGGTTGCCGGGCCGCACGATCGCGAACTCCTGCGGCAACCCGACCTCCGGAATCGTGAACGTGCAGCGCCCCGTGCGGCCGAGCGTGATCGGCTTCGGCGTCTCGAGGATGACGTCGTCCATCACCTCGTCGTGCCAGATCAGCGTCGTGCGCAGGGCGAGCTGGGTCACAGAGCTTCTTCCTCCAGCGACCGCACGAGATGCGGGATGAACGACCGCTTCTGGAGGCTCGCGCGCTCGAGCTCCTCGTTCGCGCGCTCGAGGAAGTAGAGGAGCTGCGGCGAGTGGTTCTTGCCCGTGAACGTGAAGCCGTCGAGCTTGAAGTTCTGCTCCTTGTCGCCGTTCGCCTTCTTGATCACCGGCGGCTCGGCGCCCTTCTTGTCGTTCTTGTCGTCCGCCTTCTTCGGGTCCGCCGGCTTCGGCGTCTCGGCGACCGTCGGCGGCACCTTCTTCTTCGGCTGCGCGGCCGCGGGTACGGCGAGCACGCACACCAGCGCAGCCACCCCTAGGGACGAACGCCCCCACGAGGGGGCAGCGAGCCTCAACTGTTTCATTTCAGCTCCTTTCGTTTCTCTTCGGCCGCCTGGCGTTTGCTGTGACCCGTCGGGGCTTCTTGCAGATAGCGGTCCAGATCCGCTTTCCCACCCGTGGGATCGCTCAAGAAATCCGCTTTCAACATGGCCAGATCGAACAGCGCGTCGGCGCGGGCCGGGCTGCGCCGCGGTGCCTCTTTGACGACGCGGTCCCACGTCTTCTTGGCCGCGTCGTGGTCCTTGAGGCCGCGCTGAGCGACGCCGAGCGCGACCTGCGCCGCGTAGTCGTCCTCGCGCTTGCGCACGATCGCGACGAGCTCGGTCTTCGCGCGCTCGTAGTCGCCGGCGTCGAGGAGCACGCTCGCCTTGTTGAAGCGCGCGTCGACGAAGTTCTCGTCGAGCTTCACCGCCTGATCGAACAGCTGGAACGCCTCCTGCGCCTTGCCCTGGCGCAGCGCGAGGATCGCGAGCGCGTTGTAGATGCCCGGGTCCTTCGCGTCGAGCTCGATCGCCTTCTGCAGCACGAGCTGCGCGAGCTCGTGCCGCTTCTGCTGCGTGTAGATGAGGCCGAGCTCGGTGTAGATCTTCGAGCTCGCACCCGACAGGCGCACGGTGTCGCGCAGCACGGTGACCGCGTCCTCGTAGTCGCCGCCCTCGCGCAGGAGCGACGCCAGGCGCGCGGCGGCGTCGCGGCGGTTCGGGTCTTCCTCGTCGGTGCCGCGCAGCGCGGCTTCGTAGTCGCTGCGCGCGTCCTTCTTGTGCCCCGCGCGGCGGTGCGCCTCGGCCCGCGCCATCAGCGTCGGCGTGTGCGTCTTGTTGATCTCGAGCGCCTTCGTGAAGCCGGCGATCGCCGCGTCGTCCTCGCCCTCGCGCCACGCGATGATGCCGAGGTCGTGGTGGGCCTCCCATAGCTTGGGATCGGCCTCGAGCGCGAGCTTCAGGCGCTCCTTCGCCTTCTCGTAGCGGTCCTCGCCGCCGAGGCGCAGCGCGCGCATCGCACGCTCGAACTCCTGCTGCGCCTTCGCGTTGACCGGCTGCGTGCGCTTGAACTCGCGCTGGCCGCCGGGCTGGATCGTGCCGGCGGCGTTCTTGTTCCCGCACGCGGCGGTGAGGCCGAGCGCCGCGACGAGGATCAGGCCCCTCATCGCGCGATCTCCTGGATGAGCTCGAGCTTGGGCGGCCGGTCGCCGATGCGCTCCTTGCTGCGGGCCTCGCGCTCCGGCGGGAAGCGGTCCGACGCGAGGCGGCCGAGCGCCTCGCGGATCTTCGCGGTGTACTCGTCGTAGACCTGCATCTGGATCGCCTTGCCGTAGCCGGCGGCGAACAGCTCGACGGCCTTCTCCTGGATCGTCACGACGTACTCGTTGATCTTGTCCTGGTACATCTGCGCCTGGTCGGGCGAGAGCGACGGCGGCGGCTTCTGCGCGGCGACGGCGAGCGCCTCGCCGAACCCGTCGTACGTCTGGCCGACGCGGAACAGCGCCGCGGTCGCCCACTTGAGGTCGCCGTAGTCGATCACGCCGCCGTACGCCTTCTCGGCGTCGCCGAGCAGCTTGCTCTTCAGCTTGAGCGCCTTCTCGAGCTCCTTGACCGGGACGTCGAGCTTGATCTTCTCGTACTCGGCGAAGATCAGCTCGCCCTCGTGGTAGCGCGCCTCGGCGGCCCACGGGTTGCCGGCCTTCTTCTCTGCGCCGGTCGCCGCCTTCCACAGGCGCTGCGCCTGCGCGAGCTCGTCGCGCGCGCGCTTCTGCTGCCCGAGCCGCAGCGACATGCGGCCCGCGCGCGTCCACGCCTCGATCACGCGCTTGCCCGACGAGCGGTACGTGCGCGTGTACTCGCTGTACGCGCGGTAGGCCTGGCCCTCGTCGCCGGCGCCCTCGTACACGACGCCGATGTTGAACGCGACGTCGGGCGCGTCTTTGCGCGACGGGAACTTCTTCGCGTACTCCTGGTAGTGCGCGATCGCTTCCTTGTACTGCCCGAGCGCCTGGCGCAGCACGCCGGCGTTGAACAGCGCGTTCGGGATGTTCGCGCTCGGGTTCGGCGCCTTCCCGAGCGTGCCGAACTTCGTGTAGACGAGCTCGTACGCCTTCGCGGCGCGGTCGTAGTAGATGACCTTCTCGTAGACCTGGCCCGCGGCCCACGCCGCCTTCTCGCCGACCTCGGCGTCCTTGCCCCCGAACTTCTCGGCGAGCTCGACGTAGAGGTCGCCGGCCTTCTCGAGGAGCTTGGCCTTCTCGTACATCACGCCGGCGTTCATCATCGCCTGCGCGCTGAGCCGGCCGTCGCTGGTCTCCTTGAGGACGCGCAGGTAGATCGCCGCGGCCTCCTCGTAGTAGCCGTTCTCCTGCTTCTTGTCGGCGGCCTTCTGGATCGACTCGACGATCAGCTTCGACAGGCGGTCCTGCTGATCCTTTGCCGCGAACGAGGGCGCCGTGCGCAGCTTGCGCGCCCAGTTCTCGATGTTCTCGTAGTCCTGCGCCTTGTTGAGCGCCGACAGGATGCGGTCGCCGGCGGGGCCCGCGTTCGGGTCCTTCGGATACTTCGTGACGATCACGCCGAAGCGTTTGATGGCCTCGTCGTACTCGTTGTAGTCGTAGAACATCTGGCCGTTCTTGAAGATCGCGTTGACGATCGTCGGGTCGGCCGGGAACAGCGTCGCGAACAGGTCGATCGCCTCGCCGAACTTCTTGTCGACGTCGTACAGCTTCGTGCGGCCGGCGGTGTCCTTCGGGCGCGCCTTCTCGAACGCCTCCATCGCGTTCGTCAGCGCCTCCTTGTGCCACTTGCCGACGGGCGCGCTCTTGCCGACGGCGAGGTACTCGTCGCCGGCCTCCTCGAGCTTGCCGAGCTTGAAGTACAGGATGTCGGCCCGGTAGAAGCGCAGCTCGATCGCGAACTCGGCGGACGCCTTCTGGTTGCCGAACGCCGTCAGGTAGTCGGCGTACGCGCCGGCGGCCATCGTGTAGAGCGGGACGTCGACCTTCTTGTCGGCCTTCTCGCGGCGCTGCGCCTCGGCGTGGATGTTCTTCGCCGTCGAGCGCACCAGCTCCTCGGTCGTCGCGAGCGAGCGCGACAGCGCCTCGCGGTTGCGCTGCGCCTTGGCCCACGCGGAGCGCGGCCCGAAGTTCGCGAGCAGCACCTTGATCTCGTCCTGCGCCTTGTCGGGGATGACGGCGGTGACCCAGTTCTGGACGATGTCGCGCTGGTACTCCGCCGACTTGATCGACTCCGGCTCCATCGAGATCAGGAACCGGAACGCCTCGTTGCTCTTGTCCCACTCCGACTGGCCCGCGTAGCTCTCGGCGACCTTGATGAGGATGTCGCGCGAGTACTGCTCGCCGCCGATCGACGCGAGGAAGTCGAACACCTCGCGCGCGCTGATCGAGCGGTCCTCCGTGAACACGACGACGAGCTGCTCGAGCGCCTCGTCGCGGAGCGAGGCGCTGCGGCGGCGCTGCGCCGCGGTGCCCGTCTTCTCGGCCTCGACGGCCTTGTCGAGCACGCGCTTGAAGTCCTTCGCGGCCTGCGTCGAGTTGCCGAGCTTCCACTCGCACCACGCGATCTTGAACGTCGCGAGGTCCGACGTCGTGGCCTCGTCGGGGATGTGCTTGTACGCGTCCTTCGCCTTCTCCCAGGCGCTCTGCGCGAAGTGGTGCTCGCCGACCATCATCCACGCGTCGCCGTAGAGCGACGACTTCGGGTGCTTCTTGATGACCTCCTCGAACCGGGCCATCGCCTCCTCCTCGCGGTTGTCCTCCTTCGCGGCGAAGCCGATCAGGTAGGTCACGAGGTCGATGCGGCGGAACTTCGGGTAGGTCCGGTGCAGCTCGACGTAGAGCTTCTCGGCCTCCTTGAGGTCGATCCTCGGCTCCTTCGGCTGCTGGCACTCGCCCTTCTTCTGCGCGCACTTCTCGAGGGCGCGCGCGTAGTCGTCCATCTTGACGAGGAACACGCGGCGCGACTCCTCCCACAGGAGCTCGGCGAGCTTGAACATGCCGTCGGCGCGCGCCTCGCCCGTGGGCCTGCTGTCGAGGAAGCCGCGCAGGAGCGTGATCGCCTCGACGCGCTTGTCGTCGCGCGCCTTCTCCGTCGACGTCAGCAGCGCCTTCAGGTCCTGCGACAGGACCGGCGCGTCGGGCGTCGGCGGGCGCTTGCGGATGTACAGCTCGGACGCCGGGCCGCGCGTGGTCTCGACGTCCTTGGGGGTGAACGGCTTCTGCTGCGCGAGCGCGGGTGCGCTCGAGACGAGCAGGGTGAACAGGGTGGTCGCCAGCTTCATGGTGTCACCTCCAGTTCGTGTACTCGTCGGCCCAGAACTCGCCCTGCCAGGGCCAGAACTCCTCGTCGTCGCCGATCATGCTGGCGTTCCACATGCGCCCGATCAGCTCCTCGGGGAAGCGGCCGGCGGCGAGGTCCTGGACCTGGATGTCGAGCTTGCGCTTCTGCCCGATGATCGCGTCGATCTTGCCGAGCTTGGCCTTGTCGAGCACCTTGCGCGCGTCGTTGTAGAGCCGCTCGACGGCGGCCTGCGCGAGCTGGTCGCCCGTCGCGACGAGCTTGGCCTCGAGGAGGCGGGCGTCGCGGTCGATGCGGCGCGCCTCCTCGATGTCGGCCTCGATCATCGGGCGCAGCGCCGGCGCGGCCCTCGTGCCCACGGCCCTGGCCGCGGCGTCGGCGGCCGCCGCGGCGTGCTTGCGGGCCGCCTCGATCTTCGCGCCGAGCTCGTCGAGGCGCTTCTGCTCGGCCTCGGCCTCCGCGGCGGGCACGAGCCGCGCGGCGGCGGCCACGGCGACCGCGCTGCGCGCCTCGGTGACCTCCGCGGACAGGCGGCGCAGGTCCTCGGCGACGGCGTTCGCGTCGCTCAGCTGCTCCTGCTCGAGCGTCTTGTCGGTCGCGATCGCCGACACCTTCTTCTCGGACACCTGGACCGCGAGGTTCTGCCACTGGCGCACGACCTGCGGCGCGTTGTTCGCGAGCCCGTGCATGCCGACGGTGGCGTCGTTGAGGCGGATGAAGCGCGGGTCGAGGCGGAGCAGGGCGAGCACCTCGTCCATCGGCGTCGCCGGCTTCTCCTTGGCCTGCTTCGTCTCGGTGCCGCTCGCCTTCGTCTCGCGGTACCGGCCGAGCGCCGTCGCGAACAGCTGCTTGCGCAGCTCGGGATCTCTGCGGACCTTGTCGATCTGGTCGACGATGGGCTGCAGCTTCGCGACGAGGTCGTCGTACCACTTCTGCGAATCGTCGAACTTGCAGTCGGCGAGGTCGACGTAGCCGGCGAGCAGGCTCGCCTCGGGCCACAGCGGCGAGCTCGGGAACTCCTTCAGGAACTCCTTCACGAGGTCGCGCGACGTGGCGAGCTCGCGCTTCTGGTACATCGACCACGACGCCTCGAACAGCGCGTCGGGGAGGTAGGCCGAGTCGTCGGGGATCTGGAAGTAGTGGTAGTACGCGTCGTCGAACTCGTTCTTCTCGTGCGCGATGCGGCCGAGGCCGAGGCGCGCGAGGTCCTTGACCGTGAAGTAGCGATCGTCGACGACGAACGTGAACTTGTCGTTGTCGGCGGTGCCCGCGATCTCGCACATCGCGGCGGCCGACTTCTTGTAGTCGCCGCGCCGCGCGCGGATGACGCCGCGCAGGTACACGGACGACGAGTACATGCGGCTCTTCTTCGTGACCTTCTCGAGCTCGGTCTCGGCGTTCGCGAGCTTGCCGACGTCGTAGTTCGAGCGGCCGCGCAGGTACGCGCGCTCGCCCTCGGCCGACGCGGGCAGGTCGCCCTTGACCTTCACGTTCTCGAGCTTGTCGAGCACGCCCCAGTGGTCGCGCGTCTCGATCGCGATGTCGACGGCGCGGCGGTGCGCGGGGCCCCAGTACGGCGCCGCGGGGCCGCGCGCGAGCACGGTCTCGATCGCGTCGAGCGAGGCGCCGTAGCTGCCGGCGCGCGCGAGCGCGACCGCGAGGTCGTACTCGGCGTTCTGGAACTCGACGAAGTCGGTGAGCGCGCTGTAGCGCGGCGACTTCACGATCGAGTACAGCGCGACCGCGGCGGCGGTGAACGCGCCGTCGCGCAGGAGCTCCTCGGCCGTCGCGAGCTCGCGGCGCAGCGCGCCGACGTTGCCCGACGACGTGTCGATCATCTTCATCGCGTCGAGCTCTTTGAAGTAATTCGCGATCGGATCGGGGCGAACGGGCCGCGCGGGCTCGTCGTCGGTGTCGTCCTCGAGCTCCTCGTCGAGCTCCTTCTCGTTCTCGAGCTTGCGCTGGCGCTCGCGCTTCTTGCGCGCCTCGTCTTCTTTCTCCTCCTCGGTCTTCTCGCGCTTGTCGGCCTTGTCGGCCTTGTCGCGCTTGTCGGTCTTGTCGCGCTTGTCGGTCTTGTCCTTCTCGAGCGCCTCGCGTTCCTCGCGCTCCTCGCGCTCCTTCCGCTCCCTCCGCTCCTCGCGGAGCTTGCGGCGGCGCTCGCGCTCCTTCGCGCGCGCGGCCTCCGAGGGATCGTCGGGGTCGTCCTTGATCTTCGAGGTGTCCTTGCCCTGGAACGACGCGCGCTCGCGCTCGCGCTGCTTCTTGAGCCGCTTGCGGCGCTTCTTCTCGCGGGCGATGCGATCGGCCGTCTCGTCGGCCTGGTCCTCCCGATCGGCCTGCGCGACCGAGGGGAGGGCGACCAGCACCGCGAGCGAGCAGGCGAGCAGCCTCACTTCTTGCCACCCTTGCCGGCCGGGGCGTCGTCGGCGCGCGCGGCGGCCTTCACGGACACGTCGATGCCGAGGCCGTAGCTGCCCTTCTCCTTGCGCTTCCACTCCGACGCGATGTCGCCCGAGTCGTGCGCCTTCGCGGCGACGATCAGGTCCTTGCCGGCGACCGCCTGCACGACGATCTGCGTCTCGGTGACGGAGGCGAACGTCGGGTCGTCCTTGCCGGCGGCCTCGACGCGGAACGTGACCGTGTGCTTGCCGGGCGCGACGAAGCCGGTGAAGCGCACGCCGTCGTCGCCGGCGATCGCGCCGGTCGCGTCCTCGAACACGCCCGCCCCGTCGAGCCGGATCGCCGACTTCGACGGGGTGTAGTAGCGGCCGCTCGTGTACGTGAGCTTGATCTGCACGCGCGTCGAGTACAGCTGGCTCGCGATCGCGCTCGCCCGCGCGCGCGACTTGAACAGCTCGTCGCGCAGGCTCAGGTACTCCTGCCGGAGCTGGTCGACGTCCGGCGCATCCGCCTTCGCCGACCGGTCGGGATCCGCGTCGCCGCCGCCGGCGCCGCCACCGCCCGAGCCACCCGCACCGCCGCCCTTGCCGGTGGTGCCGGGCTCCTTGTCCGGCTTCTCGGCCTTCTCGGGCTCGGCCTTCGCCGGCTCGGCCTTCGCCGGCTCCTTGTCCTTGTCTTTCTCCTTGTCCTTGTCCTTGTCCTTGTCCTTGTCCTTGTCGTGCTCGCCGGCGTCGGGCTTCTTCGGCGGCTTCTTCGGAGCCTTGGGCGCCGCGAGCGCGACGGCGGGGACGAACGCCAAAGCCAGGTAGCAAGGACGCAGGCGCATCGGTTCTCCGAGGGTGACGTGGCGGCGCGCGCGGCGCCAACCAAGCTAGTTCTGGAACGGCAGAAACAACGACAGGCTGGCCGTGACGGCGGTGTCGTTCACCAGGAAGCGAGCGTCGAGGAGCTCCTGACGAAACGTGCGATTGCGGGCGTCGATCCGGAACGCCATGGCCTTGCCCATGAACATTCTAAAGCCGAAGCCGAGGACGCCGCTCGCTCCACGACTCGTCTCCGAGTCGATCACCCCGACCCCGACGTCGCCGTGCAGGTCGAAGTGCACGATCGACCCGCCGAGTCGCATCTTGCCGTACACGGGGCTCCACACGAGCAGCGACTCGCCGAACAGCATGCGCGCGTAGGTGTCCTTGAGCACCGTGCTGCGGCCGTCCTCGAGCGCGCGGATGATGTCGGCGTTCGCGTGCGTGTACGCGCCCGCGAACTCGACCGCGGTCTCGTCGGTCATGTGGTACGTGTACGAGGCGCTGACGAGGTACGTGCCGGAGAGCAGGTCGCTCGCGTAGTAGCCGCCGCCGACGGAGATCTCGTGGCGGCCCTGCTTCACGAACAGGCGGTCGACGGCGCCGCGCCGCTTGCGCTTGATCGCGAGGCGATCCGCGATCTCCTGGTCGATGCACATCGCCGTCGCGTGCGGCTCGGGCTTGAGCTCGAGCTTCTTCGGTTTGGGCTTCTTCTCGCTCGTCTCGCTCGCGTCGCTCGCCTCGCTCCGGTCCTTCGCCGCGGTGGACTTCCTGTCGGCGAGCGCGCTCGCCGGCGCGAGCAGGGCGGCCGCGACCAGGACGAGGCGCGCGCTCACAGGCCCACCGGGATCCAGATCGCGAGGCCGATCGTGGCGACGATGTTGTTCGTGAACCGGGTCTCCGCGGCGATCTCCTGCACGGCCGCGACGTCGCGGATGTCGATGCGGATCGTCATCGCCTTCGTCACGAACATGTCGAGCGCCATGCCGGCGTCGAACGCGAGGCCCTGCACGGCGTCGTGGAACATGCGGCCGGCGCCGGCGAAGAACATCACGTCGGCGTGGACGATGCCGCCGCCCATCTTCAGCTTCGCGTGCATCGGCGACCACATCATGTTGACGAGGCCGAGGTACGCCATGCCGGGATCGAAGCGGTTGTCGCCGAAGAACTTCGTGAGCGGCGAGTCGAGGTCGAGCGTGAGCGGCGTCAGATCGAACTGCGCCTGGATGCCGAAGTCCTCGGTGAGGAAGAAGCCCAGCGCGCCGCCGGCGATCCAGTTCGACGACGTGAGGTCGCCGCCGTAGATGCCGCCGTGCGCGACGAGGTTGATCTTCTTGTTCTTCGCGAAGTCGCGCTTCTGCACGCCGCGCGGCTTCAGCTCGGCGCCGAGCTGATCGCGGATCGTCATGTCGAGGCACGACGGCAGCGGCGCATCCGACGGGCGCGCCGGTCGCTTCTCGTCGGTGTCGCTGTCCGCGTCGTCGTCGGTTTCCGCGTGGGCGCGTGTCGATCCGGCGAGCGCTGCGCACACGAGTAGCACGGAACCCCAGAGACGCGGCACTGTGCCAACGGTACTCTCGTTGAAGTCACCAAACAACCCAAGCGACGCTCGGGCAGAGAACGCGGTACCATTTTGCCAATGGAGCACTTGACGGGGACACGGATCCGGCGCGAGGCCACGCCGGCGACGGTCAACCTGCGTCGGTGCAAGCTCGTCGTGATCAAGGGCGCGCAGCGCGGCACGGAGTTCGTGATCGCCGGCGACGTGTTCCGCGTCGGCAAGGCTCCCGACGCGAACGACCTCGTGCTCGGCGACGAGACGGTGTCGCGCGTGCACTTCGAGATCATGCGCGACGCGAAGGGCTACCTGGTCCGCGACCTGAAGAGCACGAACGGGACGTTCCTCGACGGTGCGGAGGTGAAGGAGGCGTACCTGCGCGCGGGGTCGGTGATCGCGGCGGGGTCGTGCGAGCTGAAGTTCACGCCGTTCGAGGAACGGATCGAGATCCTGCCCTCGGAGAAAGAACAGCTCGGCGAGATGGTCGGGAAGTCGCCCGCGATGCGGGAGATCTTCGGCCTCGTCGAAAAGATCGCGCCGACCGACGCGACGGTGCTGATCGAGGGCGAGACCGGCACCGGCAAGGACATGATCGCGCGCACGCTGCACCTCCTGTCGCCGCGCGGCGAGGCGCCGTTCATCGTCGTCGACTGCGGCGCGGTCGCGGGCACGCTGATCGAGAGCGAGCTGTTCGGTCACGAGAAGGGCGCGTTCACGGGGGCGGTCGCGGCGCGCCAGGGCGCGTTCGAGCTCGCGAGCGGCGGCACCGTGTTCCTCGACGAGCTCGGCGAGCTGTCGCTCGACCTGCAGCCGAAGCTCCTGCGCGTGCTCGAGCAGCGCGAGCTGCGGCGCGTCGGCGGGACCAAGACGATCAAGGTCGACCTGCGCGTGATCGCGGCGACGCGGAAGGACCTGCGCTCGGAGGTCGAGAAGGGCAAGTTCCGCGAGGACCTCTACTTCCGCCTCAACGTCGTGCCGATCACGGCGCCGCCGCTGCGCGAGCGCCGCGAGGACATCCCGCTGCTCATCGATCACATGCTGACGAAGCTCGCGCCGTCGAACGGCACGTCCGCGCTGTCGGAGACGACGCGCGCCGCGCTCATGGCGCACGACTGGCCCGGCAACGTGCGCGAGCTGCGCAACGTGATCGAGCGCGCGCTCGCGCTGGGCGCAGACCCCGGCATGCTGGTCGCGCCGCTCGGCGACGGCGGCAACAACCGCGGCGCGCAGCTGCGCGACGGCATCGAGTTCGAGCCCGGCGTGTCGTTCCGCGACACGAAGGAGAAGTGGACCGAGCTGTTCGAGCGCCGCTACCTGACCTGGCTCATCAAGCGCGCCGACGGCAACATCTCCAAGGCGGCGCGCGACGCCGACATGGACCGGAAGTACCTGCACAAGCTGCTGAGGAAGTACGGGATCACCGGCGGCGGCGACGACGAGGACAATTAGCCAACCCCTTGACACCCGACGGGCCCCGGGGTATCTGCCTGTCCCCCCAAGGAGTTCCTGTGGCCAACATCGCCTCGGCCGAGAAGCAGAACCGCAAGATGATCAAGCATCGCGCGCGCAACCGCGCCGCGATGGCGACCCTCCGCACCGCCGTGAAGAAGGCCCGCAACGCCGTCGACGCGAAGCAGGCCGACGCGGCCGCGGTGGTGAAGGAGGCCATCTCGATCATCGATGGTGCCGTCACCAAGGGCATCCTCAAGCGGAACACCGCCTCGCGCTACGTGTCGCGCCTCGCGACCCGTGCGCCGGCGTCGTAGCTTCTCGCCCCATCCACCAGCTGTTTGTGTCAGGACGGCGCGCATGGTCGCGCCGTCCTGCATTTTCGGCCGTGCTCGCGTGGTACACGCGAGCGCTCCCGCCTCACCGAAACCTCTGGATCTACGGGAGTGTTCGACGGCGTTGTGGATAACCTGCGGACCCACCCGTGAGTGGATCGCTGATCCTGGCGAGATCGCAACGACTCGATCGCGGTTGCACAAAAAAGCGTCAGTTTTGCCGTGTAGCTGTTACCGGCCCGCGGCCTTCGCGTCATTCCACAGCGCGTCCATCTCCTCCAGCGTGGACGACTGTGGCGTCTTGCCTCGGTCCGTGAGGCGGTCCTCCACGAACTCGAAGCGGTGCTGGAAGCGCTGGGTCGCGTCCACGAGCGCGACCTCGGCATCGACGCCGACCTTGCGCGCGACGTTGACGACCGCGAGCAGCAGATCGCCGATCTCGTGGTGGACCTCGTCGCGCTCCCCGGTGCGGGCCGCGACCTCGACCTCGCGGACCTCCTCCTCGATCTTCGCGAACGAGCCCTCCCAGCCCGGCCAGTCGAACCCGACCTTGCCCGCCTTGCCGGTCAGCTTCTGCGCGCGCGCCAGGGCCGGCCCCGGCTTCACCCCGGCGAGGATGCGGCGCGGCGGCTCGCCGCCGGTGCCCGCCTTCTCGGCCTGCTCCGCCTTCTCGGCCTTCTTGATCTCCTCCCACTGCGCGACGACCTGCCCGGGCGTCTCGATGCCCTGCGCGTCGCCGAAGACGTGGGGGTGGCGGCGCACGAGCTTGTCCGCGATCGAGGCCACGACGTCGTCGATGTCGAACGCACCCTCGTTCGCGCGGATCGCGGCATGGAAGACGATCTGCATGAGGACGTCGCCCAGCTCCTCGCAGTGGCCGCGCACGTCGCCGCGGGCGAGCGCGTCGAGCACCTCGTAGGTCTCCTCGACGAAGTACGGGCGCAGCGAGTCGAGCGTCTGCTCGCGGTCCCACGGGCACCCGTCGGGAGCGAGCAGGCGCCGCATGATGTCCACGAGCCGCGGCAGGGACGACCCCGCGGGGGGCTTGGGTTCCATGCCGCACCATACGTCCGGCCCGGGACGCGTGCTACAACGTCGCCGGATTCGTGGGCCGAAGGATCGCCCGTGTCTCCGAACGACCCCACGTGACCAACCACGCGAAGTCCATCCGACGCGAGAAGCTCGCTTTCGACGATCCCGAGGCGCTGCAGGCGCTGTGTGGGAGCAACAACGCCCGGCTCAAGCTCATCGAGCGCACGGCCGGCGCGCAGGTCCACCTGCGCGGCAACGAGGTCACCATCGAGGGTGACGAGGCGGCGGTCCAGACCGCGAAGGCGGCGATCGAGCAGCTCTACGACCTCGCGCTCGCCGGCACGCCGCTGTCGTCCGACGACGTCGTGCGCGCGGTGCGCCTGCTCCAGGGCGAGGCGGCCGGGCAGGGCGGGCCGGCGCCGATCCAGCACGTGTTCGGCGACACGATCATCACGCCGCGGGCCGGGCGGCCGATCGCGCCCAAGGGTGCGCAGCAGAAGCACTACGTCGACCTGGTGCGCGGCAACGACATCGTGTTCGCGACCGGCCCCGCCGGCACGGGCAAGACGTACCTCGCCGTCGCGCTCGCGGTGCGCGCGCTGCTCGACAAGCAGGTGAAGCGCATCATCCTGACGCGCCCGGCGATCGAGGCCGGCGAGCGGCTCGGCTTTCTGCCGGGCACGCTCGAGGAGAAGATCGATCCGTACCTGCGCCCGCTGCACGACGCGCTGCACGACATGCTCGACTCCGACCGGCTCGATCGGTTCATGGCCGACGGCACGATCGAGATCGCGCCGCTCGCGTTCATGCGCGGCCGCACGCTGTCGGGGTCGTTCATCATCCTCGACGAGGCGCAGAACACGACGCCCGAGCAGATGAAGATGTTCCTGACCCGCATGGGCTTCGAGTCCAAGGTCGTGGTCACGGGCGACATCACGCAGACCGACCTCCCGCGCGGGCAGCGCAGCGGCCTGCGCGACGCGCTCGAGCTGGTCGACGGCATCCGCGGCATCGGGATCGTGCAGTTCAGCGACGCCGACGTCGTCCGTCACCCGCTCGTCGCGGCCCTGATCCGCGCCTACGACAAGCGCGACCGCTCGCGCTTCGAGGCCCGCGAGGCCCGGCGCGGCGAGCAGGGGAGTGACGAGGGCGGGGCGGCGAAGCCCGGGGACAATGAGGTAGACTCGTAGCGAATGGGTGCCGCGTGACCAGCGTGTCGGTCATCACCAGTCCCGACGACCTGGTGGGCGCCGTCTCGCGCGATCGCCGGATGATGGGCTACCGCGTGCGCCGGCAGGGCGACGGGTGGATCGAGCTCGAGGTCGTCGCGCAGCGCACGCGCGTCCCGGTGCTGCTCGTGCTCGCGTGGCCGGAGGTGTGGCGCGACGAGGAGCAGCTGCGGCCGCACCTCGTGCGCGCGCGGTCCGGCAACTACGGCCTCATCCTCGTCGGGACGGACCCGGAGCTCGAGGCGGCGCGCATGGAGGCGATGTCGACCGACGCCGACATGACGGCGGTCGCGGCGCCGATCGGGATGGTGCGCCTGCTGCTCACGCTCCGCACGCGCGCCGAGACGATCACGCAGCGCATGACGTCGGCGATGATCGAGCTCGAGCTCGAGCGGTCGCGGCACGAGAACGACATGCTGATCTCGATCGGCCGCGCGCTGTCGCAGGAGCGCGACATCAAGTCGCTGCTCGCGATCATCCTGCGCCGCGCGTGCGAGGTCACGAACGCCGACGCCGGGTCGGTGTACATCGTCAAGAACGCCGACGAGGACGTGTCCAAGCGCGTCCTGCGCTTCGAGGTCTCGCAGAACGACTCGCGCACGCTGCCGGCGGGCAACATGGAGATGAAGGTGTCGTCGACGTCGATCGTCGGCCAGTGCGTGCTGTCGGGGACGCGCATCAACGTGCCCGACCTGTACGCGCTCGACGAGCCCGGCACCGGCAACAACTCGTGGGGCTTCATCCACGACCGCACGTTCGACGACAAGAACCGCTACCAGACGCGCAGCGTGCTCGCGGTGCCGATGATCTCGGCGCGCGCCGACGTGATCGGCGTGATCCAGCTGATCAACAAGCGCGCGAAGGGCTGGATCCAGCTCGACCTGCCGGGCGACTTCGAGGCGGGCGTCGTGCCGTTCGACGACGTGTCGGAGGCGTACGTCTCGACGCTGGCGTCGCAGGCCGGCATCGCGCTCGAGAACGTCCTCCTCTACGAGGAGGTGAAGACGCTGTTCGACGGCTTCGTGAAGGCGGCCGTCACGGCGATCGAGTCGCGCGATCCGACGACGAGCGGCCACTCCGAGCGCGTCGCGAAGCTGACGATCGGCCTGGCGCGCGCGATCAACCACGCGGAGACGGGCCGCTACCGCGAGGTGCGGTTCACGCGCGACGACCTCACGCAGATCGAGTACGCGGCGCTGCTGCACGACTTCGGCAAGGTCGGCGTGCGCGAGCACATCCTCGTCAAGGCGAAGAAGCTGTACGAGCACGAGCGCGAGCTGATCCTGCAGCGCTTCCAGCTCATCAAGCGCGGCTACAAGATCGAGGGGCTCGAGACGAAGGTGCGCTACCTGATGGAGGCGTCGCGCGACGCGATCGCCGAGCAGCTGAGCGCGATCGATCGCAGCCTCGCGGACAGGGTCACCGAGGTCGACGACATCATCAAGTTCGTCCTCGCGGCGAACGAGCCGACGGTGCTCGAGCAGGGCGGCTTCGAGCGGATCGCGGAGATCGCGCGCATGACGTACCGCGACGAGGGCGATCGCGCGGGGCCGTTCCTCACGGCGGAGGAGGCGAGCTCGCTGCAGATCCGGCGCGGCTCGCTGACCGAGCAGGAGCGCCTCGAGATCAACAGCCACGTCGTGCACTCGTTCAACTTCCTGTGCCAGATCCCGTGGAGCCGCGCGCTGCGCGACGTCCCGGTGATCGCCGGCGCGCACCACGAGAAGCTCGACGGCACCGGCTATCCGAAGCAGCTGAAGGGCGAGGAGATCCCCGTCGGCGCGAAGATGATGGCGATCGCCGACATCTACGACGCGCTGACGGCGAAGGACCGCCCGTACAAGAAGGCGATGCCGGCGGAGAAGGCGCTCGACATCCTGGCGTCGGACGTCAAGCGCGGGCAGCTCGACGCGGACCTGTACGAGGTGTTCCTCAACAACCGCGTCTGGGCGCTGACGTCGGTCGATCGCTAGCGCCGGCTACGCGGCCGGGACGCGGCCGGTCGCGCGGGCGACCCTGCGCAGGCCCGCGGCGCGGGCGTTCATGACTCGCTCCTCGTCGTCGTCGCGGTGGTCGTAGCCGAGGAGGTGGCACAGACCGTGGGAGGCGAGGTGGAGGAGCTCGGCGGGCAGGCCGCGGCGGGCCTGGCGGCGCGCCGTCTCGACGGAGATCACGAGGTCGCCGAGCAACTCGGGGTGGAGCTCGGCGGCCGGCCCCTCGCGCTGCGCGAACGCGAGCACGTCGGTGGGCTTGTCCTTGCCGCGGTAGTCGCGGTTGAGCTCGCGGATCGCGGCGTCGGTCGTCAGGCGCACCGCGACCTCGTAGTCCGCGCGCCGGTCCGTGCGCGCCGCCGCGCGCGCCATGCGCTCGACCCAGCGCGCGACGTCGCGGCGCAGGCCGGCGGCCAGCTCGATGCCCTCGTCGATCTCGACGGTGACCACGGCGCCGCTTGTAGCGAGAGGTGGGCTCGCAGATCAAGGACTCACGCGAGGTCGAAGAACAGGAACTTGAGGTAGCGGCCCTCCGGGAACGCCGGCAGCACCGGGTGGTCGGAGGCCGCGCCGGCGCTCGCGCGCAGCCGCGCGACCGGCGTCAGGTGCGCGACGATGTCGAGCAGGTCGGCCTCCGTGACGTGGCTCGAGCACGACGCGAGCGCGAACCGCCCGCCCGGCGCGACGGCCTCGAGCGCGTGCTGCACGAGGCGACGGTACGCGGTCAGCGCCGCCGGCCGGGCCCGCTCGCTCGGCGCGAAGCTCGGCGGGTCGACGATGACGAGGTCCCAGCGCCGCCCGCGCGCCGCCGAGCGGGCGAAGAACTCGAACGCGTCCTCGGCGACGAGCTCGTGGGCGTCGAGCGCCAGGCCCGACAGGGCCACGTTGCGCGCGAGCGCGTCGATCGCCGGGCGGGCGACGTCCACCGACGTCACGTGCGCCGCGCCGCCCAGGGCCGCGTGCAGCGAGAACCCGCCGGTGTACGCGAACACGTTCAGGACCTGCGCGCCCGCCGCGTGGCGGCGGATCGTGCGCCGGTTGTCGCGCTGGTCGAGGAAGAAGCCGGTCTTCTGCCCGCGCCGCACGTCGACGCCGAAGCGCGCCTCGTCCTCGGCGATCGCGATCTCCGCCGGCGGATCGCCGCGCACCGCCTCGCCACCGCGCTCGCCGCCGCCGGTGCGCTGGTTCATGCGCAGCCACGCATGCTCGATCGCCACCCCGCCGCGCTCGAGCCCGGCGAGCACGTCGGGCAGGCGAGGGCGCCAGAACGCCGCGGCCGCCGGGCCGTCGAACACGATCACCGCGGTCGTCTCGGACCCCGACTCGCCGGCGTACCCCGAGGGCACTTGCTCGCCCGGCGGCTCGCCGGCGTAGGCGTCGACGACGAGGCCCGGGCAGGCGTCGCCCTCGCCGTGGATGAGGCGGCGCCCGGTGCAGCCGACGAGCAGCGGGTCGCGCACGCGCCGCGCCGCCGCCGACTCCGTCCTCGCCCGCGTCCACGCCGCGTCGAGGGTCGTGCCGGGCTCGGCGAGCACGCGCGCGCGGATCGGCGACGCCGGGTCCGCGAACGCGAGCGCCACCGCGCCGTCGGCATCCGCGATCTCGACGACGTCACCCGCTGCGCACGCCGGCGCATGCGCCAGGGCGAGCGCGCGGTCGTAGATCCACGGGTGCCCCGCTCGGATCCGTTCGCGCAGCGGCTTCGCGAGCCGCCATCGAATCATGCGCCGGGTTACCGATCGACGTCGTACTTCACGAGGTTGTAGCGGTGCGCGTACGTGTTGACGACCTGGATCATCCCCACGTCGAGCACGAGCCACATCTCGTTGATCCAGTTCGCCGGCAGCGGGCAGTGGTCGATCAGCTTGTCGACCATCTTCTCGTTGCCCTTGTCATCCTTCACGACGGCGCCCTTCGCGTCTTTTTCGGGCTCCTTGATCGAGCACGGCTTCTTCTCCGGCGCGATCGAGTTGTCGAGGAACACGCGGCCCGTGACGACGAGCTGGATCTTCTCGGCCTTGGGCCACGTGCGGATGCTCAGGCCGTCCTCGCTGCGCGTGTTGACCGGCTCGGGCGCCTGCGGGACGAAGCGGCGCTCGAGCTCGAACCGGCCGCTGCCCATCTCGGCCTCGAAGCCCTTCGGCGCGCTGCGCTTCCAGGTCGCGTAGAGCTCCTCCGTCCACTCGTTCTCCTGGATGTTGCCCTGCGCGAGCTTCCAGCCGGCGTCCTTCTTGCGCTCGACCTTGGTGAGCTCGACGTCGAAGGAGCCGCCCGGCTCGCCGGCGAAGAAGAACGACTCGGGCGAGATCTCGAACCGGCCCTTGGCGTCGCACGTGATCGTCGACGTCACCGTGACGGTGTCGTCGTCCTTCTCCTTCTTGGCCTCGTCCTTCTTGTCGTCGGGCTTGTCGTCCTTCTTGGGCTTGCCCTTGCCGCGCGGGGCGAGGCGCTTGAACGACTTGGCCTCGTAGCTCGTGACCTCCTCGAGCGTCACGACCGTCTCGGAGCCCTTGGCCTCGATCTTCTTGACCGTGACCACGACCGACTTCGCCGCCGGCGGGACGATCTTCGCGAGGTCGTCGCGGACCGGCGTCAGGGCGGACACCTGCATGTACTTCCAGGAGTTGCCGACGACGAGCGGCAGGATCTTCGCGCCGCACGCCGGGGGCGTCTTCTTCTTGGCGGGCTGGGCGGCCGCCGTCCCGGTGAAGACCAACCCGGCGAGGATGAACGCAGGCGTCAGGGTGTGGCGCATGAGCCACCCGGTCATAAACCGAGGCGGTCCCGCGGTAAAGCGGAACGACCTCACAGGATGAGGCGTCTCAGCGCTCGCGGTTGTCGCGCTGGGCGCCGTACACGCAGTTGGGGTCGTTCGTCCCCTCACACATCTTCTGGATCAGCGTGCGGAAGCTGGGATCCCGGCGCATGTCCGCGAAGTTTGCATCCAGCGGCTGCTTGCGCCCGAGGAGCTTGTCGAGGTTCGCGTCCACGTCGGCCTTCTTCGACGGGTGGGCGCGCATCTCGAGCATGCGGGTCAGGAGGTTGACCGCGCACTGCTTGCGCCCGATCCGGGCGTACGTCGCCGCGAGCAGGTAGTGCGCGTTGACGTTGTAGGGATCGGCGGCGAGCGCCGTGATCAGGCCCTTGACCGCGTCGGTCGTGTAGGCCTCGCGCAGCGGGCGATCGACCTCGGCGCCCTCGGCCAGCTTGAGCCGGTCGCGCGCCTCCTCGGTGTGGCGCTGCGCCTCCGTGATCGCGCGCTCGCCGAACGTGAACGCCTTGGGCGCGCTCTTGTCGTCGATCGGCTCGCAGTCCTTCGCCACGGCGGGCTTCTGCTGCTCGGCGACGGGCTCCGGCTCGGGGCGGAGCGGCGGAGGCGGGGGCGTCAGCTCCTGCTTCTTGGGGCAGCCCGCCAAGAGGAGGATCGAGCCGAGGGCGGCCAGCGCGAGCTTCGTCGTGGGGATCGAGATCGCCATGCGCGCTTACCTTCCCGCCGCCGCGACCGCTTCCTTGCGGTACCCCCGGAACCACTCCTTGCTGTCGCTGACCTGATCCGCCGCCTGCTTCGCGCGCGAGCGGTACGTCTGGTTCGCCTCGAGGAGCGGCAGCCGCGCGAGCAGCTTCAGCGCACAGCCCTTGCGCAGCACGCGGTCGTACGCGAGGGCGAGCTTGAGCGTCGCCTCGGCGTTGTACGGGTCCTTCTTGAGCGCGTTGATGTACTTGTCGATCGCGACGCTGATCAGCTGCGCCTGCGACTGCGGCTCCTTCGTCTTGTCCGCCTGCGCGAGCGTGTTGTCGCCGGTCTCGACGAGGCTGTTCGAGCCGGTCGTGTCGCGGCTGACGCGCTTGGGGTCGTCGCGGAAGTTCGTCTGGCAGTCCTCGAGATACTTGATCTCGACGACGGCGTCGGGCGCCGGGGGCGGTCGCTTCTTCTTCTCCGGGTTCCTCAGCTTCTCCGGCTTGGCGCCGTAGAGCGGCTGGCAGCCCGTCGATGCCAGGCTCAGTGCGAGCGCGACGCCCACGAATACGGAAGGCAGACCTCTACCCATGGCCCCGACGGTAGCGCGACGCGCTACGCGATTCAACGAGCCGCGAGGAAGCGCGTCATCGGACCGGCGAACGGCGCGGTGGCGGCGAGCAGCAACCCGCCCGCCACGGCCGGCGTGACGGCCGGCGACACGGCGGCCTGCGCGAGCAGGAGGGTGCCCGCCGCGCCCATCGCGATCACGCCCCACGTCTTCATGCGGACGAGCGCGCGCAGCCCGACTCCCGCGAGCACGAGCGCGGCCACCGCGAGCAGGTGCGTGGTCGCGCCGTCGCGCGGCGCGAACGCGTACAGCAGGATGAACGGCAGGCTCACGCCGGCGCGGATCACCGAGCGACCCAGCCGCTGCACGGCGTTGTCGTCCATGTGCCACTTCTCGCGCCACGCCGTCTGGCCGTCGAACGGCTGCGCCATGTTCTGGCCCCACAGGAGCAGCGTCGCGCCCAGGTGCGTGCCGCCGATGAACAGGAGGACCGGCTCGGTGCCGAGCTGCCACATGCCGACGACCGCGGTGATGATCCCGTAGATGCCGACGCCGATCGCGTACCACCGCGCCCAGAAGTAGCCGGCGACGAGCGAGAAGAACGCCAGGCCGTACACGCCGGCGAGCGCGAGGAGCATGTTCGTCAGCTCGGGCGCCGGTCGCTGGATGGCGACGACCAGGTAGATCAGGAAGTAGAAGACCATGACCGTCGCGGCCAGAGCACGACGTTCGCCGACGAGCTTCATGGAGCCAGTATAGCCCCGCTGTCTCTCGAGGCGAGCCTGCCCGCACGGGCAGGGCGCCCGTCTACTGTGATGGTGGACCGGGCGGGAACGACTTCTGGACGATCAGTCGGAAGTGTTTGTAGCCGGCTTCCTTCTGCTTCGCCGAGTACATGACGCGGACGAGCAGGTGGAACGGCGTCGTGCGGTCCGCGATGATCATCAGCTCGGGCGGCTTCTGCTTCTTCGGATCGAAGTCGGGCTTCTCCTTGAGCGCGGCGAGCTCGGTCGCGCGGAACGCGCCGAGGAAGTTCACCAGCGTCGGGATCTTCTGCGAGTCGCAGCGCCGATCCTCGAGGTCGTTGCAGTCGATGCTGCCGCCCGACTTGAGCGACACGAGCAGCTTCATGTCGCGCGCGTCCTTGCCCAGGATGCCGGTGCGCGTGATGACGAGCGTCGCCGCGTTCTCCGGCAGCTCGTCGGCGGCCACCGTCTGCGGCAGCGACACCTGCGCCGCCGTCGCCTCGGTCGCGCTGACGGCGACCTGGAAGATGAAGGCGACGAGGAGGATCGTCATCATGTCCATCATCGGCATGATGTTGAGGTGACGGATCTCCTCGCCCTCGGGGACGCGCTTCACCGCGCGGCGGATGAGCGTGCGTGCTTCGCGCTGGGTGAACGACATCTATTGTTTGCCCCTGAAGCCGGGTGAGAACTGGATGTCCGAGAACAGCGCCATCTTCTCCGGGTCGTAGGCGGCGCGCGCGGTGTCGTAGAACTTGCCGTCGGGCGAGATCGGCTCGCCCGTCTTCAGCTTCTCGTCGTCCGACGGCATCGCGCACGTCGCGACCTCGCCGCCGACCTTGGGCAGGATGCAGCGCATCGCGGCCATCGTCGACGTGATCGCCGAGTACGGGATCGAGGGATCGGCCATGAGCACGATCGCGTACGTGTCCTGCTTGCGCGCCTTGCCGGCGTAGAAGCGGCGCGCGACCTCGACGAGCTTCACGTTGAGCGCGTGGTAGTCGTAGACCTTCTGCAGCGTCGGCTCGGCGGTGTCGAGCACGCACGTGCCCGCCATCGGGTTGAGCGGGTGGCGCTTGTCGCTATCGCACGTGTTGCTCTCGCACATGTACGGGCCGTCGCAGACGTCGCCGAGCTTGCCGGTGCGCTTGAACTGGGCCTCGGGGTTCTCGAACGTGCCGACGCGCTCGCTGAACGACCACAGCGTGATCTCGTTGTCGTAGATCGACACGACGAGCTTGAGCGGCTGATCGTCGGGCTTCTGGTCGGGCGGCGGGTCCTTGCTGGAGTCCTTCGGCGGCGCCTGATCGGGGAGCGTGGTGTCGATCTGCGTGAGGATGATGCCCGCGGACACCGACGCGAGCAGGAACAGCATCAGGTTCGTGACCATGTCGAGGTACGGGATCAGGTTGAGCTCGCCGCTCTCCATCTCCTCGATCTCGACGTCCTCCTCGCGCTTGCGGACCGCAGCGCGCGTCTTGGTCCGGACTCGCTGAGCGCTGTACTCGGCCATCGCTCAGGCCCGGTCCGGCTCCGTGGGTGCGCCGGGCGCGCGGCCCGCCGCCGACGCGCCGGCGTTGCCATCGGCGATCAGGTTCTCGAAGCGCAGGCTGAACGCCTCGAGGTCGGAGATGACCTTCTTCATCGCGGCCGACAGCAGCAGGTGGCCGACCATGCACACGAGCGCGATCGAGAGACCGAACGCCGTGTTGTACATCGCCTCGGAGATACCGTCGGACAGCTTCTTGCGGCTCTCGGCGGGGCTCTTGTCGCCGAGGGCGGCGAACGTGCTGATGAGACCGGTGATGGTGCCGAGGAGACCGACGAGCGTGGTGATGTTCGCGAGCGACCACAGCGCGCCGATGCGCGTCTTCACCTCGGGGAGGGTGTCGGTCATCGTCTCTTCCATCGCCTGCGCGACGGCGGCCTCGCCGCGGTGGAGGCGGTTGAGGCCCGCCTTGGCGACGCGCGCGACGGGCGCGGCGGTCGCGTCGCACAGCTTCTTCGCGCGGTCGACGTTGTTCGCAGACAGGAGCTTGCGGAGCTGCTCGAGGAACGCCTTCGCGTTCAGGTGGCCGCGGCCGAGGAAGTACATCGAGCGCTCGACGATGAGGCCGATGACGATCGCCAGGAAGAACGTGTTGACGATGAAGAAGGGCCCGCCCTTCGAGAACAGTTCGCTTAGCCAGCTCATCGTTGATTTCCCTCGCGGCGTGCGAGCCCGCAACAACGCCGGCTCAGCACTCTATGGTTGTAGCGAGAGCCTGCTCGTCGCGTCAAGCGCGCGGCCGGCGGATTGCTGTGGGTGAACGATGACTTACTGATGCCTGGGCGTGCGGAAATCTCCCGCTCCACCGTGCACCGGTGGGACACTCGCGGCGCTAGTTGGCGGGCGCGCCGGCCATGATCCAGCGCTTGATCGCGCCGCGCTTCTCGGCGCACAGCAGCTGCCCGCCGCTGTTCTGCGGCATGAGGCCGATCGCCGCGGGCGGCGCCGTGGTCGGCGGGTTCGCATCGCCCGGGGCGACGTCGCCGAGCATGAGCATCAGGTAGCTCGCGGCGGGATCGTTCGGGACCACGAGCTTGCGACCGGTGTTCACCGCGGAGTCGAAGTCCACGAGGTGCGCGAACGCCATGTTCTCGCGCAGGTCGATCCGCCCCGCGGCGGTCGCCGTGCCGTTGTGGCAACCGGAGAACGTGCACGCCGGCTTGAAGATCTTCGTCTCGATGGTCGCGAGGTCCTGGTAGCCGTTCGCCTCGGCACACGCCGGGGACGGCGCCGCGTCGATCGCATCGTCGTTCCCCGAGCCGCCGCCGCCGCAAGCGGCCGCGGAGAGCAGCACTACCACCGTGACTGTACGAAGCATGGCGGGACGCTATCACGCGATCTCCCGGAAATGGCCCGGACGAACCAACAGGGTGTGACGCGACTGACGACCGAAGGCAACGCGAAGTCATGCACGTCACGCCGGGAGGTGGCACGGTGCCGCGAGGTCGACGACCCACGCGCTCGCGTGCGCGCTCGCGCTCGCCGCGGGAACATGATCGGCCGCGCGAAGTAGCGCGTCACAGGCACTTCAGCGTCGAGCACTTGAGCTGGAGGCCGCCGCTCTGCGGCGGGTTCGGCAGCGCCGGCGCGACGATCAGCTGGTTGAACGACGACAGCGGATAGCCGGACAGGTGCGGGTAGGGCAGGGTGCCGCGCACGAACGGCGCCCACACCGCCTCGTCGTAGCCCGGGTACGCGGGCGAGCCGCTCCACGGCTCGACGCGCGCGAACGTGACGTTCTCCGGCACCGGGAAGTCGCGCACCGGCGTGCGCGGGTGGGCCTTCTGCATGAAGTCGACCCAGATCGGCACGGCGACGCCGCCGCCCGTGATCTTGTCGCCGATCGGCGTCGAGTCGTCGCGGCCGATCCACACGGTCGCGAGCAGGTCCGTCGTGAAGCCGGTGAACCACACGTCGCGGTAGTTCGCCGACGTGCCGGTCTTGCCGGCGGCGGGGCGGCCGATCTGCAGCGCCCAGCGCGCGGTGCCGCGCTGCACGACGCCCTTCATCATGCCGACCATCGTGTACGCGACCTCGGGCGAGATGACCTGCGGGCCGGGCGGCGCGGTGCGCAGGTCCTCGACGACGTTGCCGCCGGTGTCGGTCACGAGGTCGAAGAAGCGCGGCGTGACGCGGCGCCCGAGGTTCGCGATGCCGGCGTAGCCGGTGGCGACCTCGAGCGGCGTCAGGTCGGGCGTGCCGAGGCTGATCGAGATGTGGCGCGGGATGTCCGACTGGATGCCGAAGCCGCGCATGATCTCGATGATGCGATCGAGCCCGACCTGGACGGCGAGCTGCACCGAGATCGTGTTGAGCGAGAACGCGAGCGCCGTCATCAGCGTGACGTTGCCCATGTAGCGGTTGTCGTAGTTCGCGGGCGTCCACACGCCGGTCGCGGTCGTGACGGAGTACGGGCCGTCGACCATCATGTCGACGGGCGTGCGGCCGGCCTCGACCGCCGCCGCGTAGATCCACGGCTTGATCGACGAGCCGACCTGGCGCCGGGCCTGCGTCGCGCGGTCGAACTGCGACGCGACCCAGTCGTAGCCGCCGACGGCGGCGACCACGCGGCCCGTGGTCGGCTCCATCACGACCATCGCGCCCTGGAGCTTGGGGCGCTGCGCGAGCGTGACGGCCTTGCCCTCGGGGGTGAGCCGCACGGGGAGGAGGTCGCCGACCTTGATCACCTCGGTGGGCCTCGGGGCCTTCGGGTCGTAGGGGCTGCGCCACGCGCGGACGTCGCGCGCGTCGTCGGGGACGAGCGGCAGGTGCGTCGGGCCGAGGTCGACGACGACGCCGACGCCGTTGCGCGGCAGCTCGACGACCATCGCGCCGTACGTCTGGTCGGGCAGGACGGCGTCGGAGAGGGCCGAGGTGTCGTCGGAGGCGCCGCTCATCGGGTGCGCGGGGCCGTTCGTCCACGCGGCGCGCTGTTTCTCGGGGACCTTGCCGATCGGCCCGCGGAAGCCGAGCTTGCGGTCGAGCGACTCGAGCCCGCGCTTGAGCGCACCTTCGGCGGCGGCCTGCATGCGGCCGTCGAGCGTCGAGTAGAACTTGAGGCCGCCCTTGAACAGCTCGCGGTTGCCGTAGCGCTGCGTCGCGACCTTGCGGATGTGCTCGACGAAGTACGGCGACGCGAGGTGGTTGAGGTCGCTGCCGTCGACGAGCGCGATCGGCTCGGCGAGCGCGACGGCGCGCTCCGCGTCGGAGATGTACTTCTCGTCGCGCATCGCGTTCAGCACGTACAGCTGCCGCTCGCGCGCGAGCTGCATGTTGCGGTGCGGGGCGTACTTCGTCGGCGAGGCGACGAGCCCGGCGAGCATCGCCGCCTCGGCGATCGTGACGTCCTCGATCTCCTTGCCGAAGTACGTGCGCGCGGCCGCGCCGACGCCGTACGCGCCATGGCCCAGGTAGACGTGGTTCAGGTAGATGGTGAGGATCTCCGCCTTCGTGAGCTCGCGCTCGAGGCGGATCGCGAGGATCAGCTCCTTCGCCTTGCGCCGGTACTTCTGCGCCTTGCGGATCTCCTCGTACTCCTCGGGCGTCGCGTCGAGGGCGCCGATGACCTCCTCGCCGACGAGCAGCGTCTGCTTGATGATCTGCTGCGTGATCGTGGAGCCGCCCTGCTTGATCTCGCCGTCGGAGCGGAAGTTGCGGAACGCGGCGCGCGCGATGCCGATCGGATCGAAGCCCTTGTGGTTGAAGAACCGGCGGTCCTCGGCGGACAGGAACGCGGCCGGCACGTGCGGCGGCATGCGATCGAGCGACACGATCTTGCGGTTCTCGACGGAGAACGACCCGATCTCCTCGCCGTCCGACGACAGCACCGTGCTCTTGCGGTTGGGGCGGTAGTCGAGCAGCTCGGAGAAGTCCTGCGGGAGCTCCTTGTTGAGCTCGTTGACGGCGAAGTAGATGAGCGCCGCGGCGAGGGAGGCGCCGTAGACGATGAGGAGCAGGAGCAGCCGCAGCACGGAGAGGAAGCGCAGCCGCTTCCGTTTCTTGGGCTTGGCCTTCACCAGTTCCGGGGTGGTGGTCGGCGAAGGCACGCTAGAATGAGTCTATGGGGCAACGCCGCCGGCTGCACGCGTTCGTCGTCGCCGCCGTCGGCGTGGCGATCGCCGTCCCGGTCGCGATCGGGCAGGTCCGCCCCGGGAGGCCCACGCCTCCCACCCCCACGGCGGTCCCGCCGGTGCCGCCTCCGGAGAACAACGCCGGCGGCGACGGCAGCGGATCGGGATCGGGGCCGCCGCCCAAGGCCGCGGGGGCGAGCTCCGTCGAGTCGAGCGACATCCCGCCGTGGCAGCCGAGCCCGCCGCGCTTCGCCGTCGCGCCGTTCGAGAACCAGGGCGGCACGACGAACATGGACTGGCTCGTCGCCGGCGCGCCGTTCGAGATCGCGCTCAAGACCGAGGAGGTGCTCGGGCTCGAGCCGACGGGTGGGACGCTGTACGTCGGCGCGTCGCCGGTCGCGAACGATGCCGACGCCGTGGTCGCGTTCGCGCAGCAGCGCGACGCACCGTGGGTGATCACCGGCTTTGCGGATCGCCCGAGCAATCAGCTCCGGATCTCGCTGACGCTGTGGAAGGTCACCCTCGGCAACCAGAGGGCGGCGGTCGTGCAGGCCGAGGCGTCGCGCACCGGCGAGGGCAAGGCGTATCACCAGCTGCTCGGCGAGGCGCTCGGCGAGGTGTGGCGCAAGGCGAACGTGCCGATCGACCTCGCGCGCGCCGCGCGGCTGCAGCGCCCGCTCGCGAACGACCTCTACGCCGTGACGCTGTTCGCGCGCGGGCTCGGGAACCTCACGGGTGCGCTCGGCGGCGTCAACCTCAAGGCGGCCGAGCACGACCTCGAGCGCGCCGTGTTCATCGATCCGAAATGCCCCGAGGCGCAGCGGCTGCTCGGCGAGCTGTACCTCCTGCAGTCGCCCGGCGACGCGCGCCTGATGGCGAAGGCGACCGGGAAGTTCAACTACGCGAACGACCTCCGCCCCGACGACCTGGGCTCGCTGCGCGCGTCGGCGTACGGCGCGGTGCGCGCGGCGAAGTGGGAGATGGCGCGCGAGCTGTTCACGAAGCTCGTCGTGCGCAAGCCGTGGGACCTCGACGCCCGCTACGAGCTCGGCGCGGCGATGTGGCGCACCGGCAACGCGGCCGGCGCGCAGCGCCAGCTCGAGCAGGTCACGTCGAGGAAGCCGGATCACCTCGCGGCGCGGCGCGTGCTGGTCCTCATCCACAGCTCGCGCAACGCGACCGACAAGCTGGTGAGCGAGCTCGAGGCGATCGCGCAGCGCGCGCCCGGCGACCTCGAGGTCAAGGGCGACCTCGCGACGGCATACGGCGCGCTCGGCGCGTGGGCGAAGGCGTCGGCCGCGCTCGAGGAGGTCGCGGCGGCGCGCGCGCCGGACCTCGCGTTCGCGATGCGCATCGGCGACGCGCGGCGGCGGCAGGGCGACCTCGAGGGCGCCATCGGCTGGTACGCGCGCGCGTCGAAGCTCGATCCGGGGTCGAGCTTCCCGGCGTTCGCGACGGCGCAGGCCTACGTCGACGCGAACAAGCTGCCCGAGGCGATCCGCTGGTACACGCTCGCGCAGAAGTTCACGGCCGACGTCGGCGCGGCGGAGGAGGCGCTCGGCGCGATCGGCCTCCTGCAGAACCGCCCCGACGACGCGGCGTGGTACCTGCGCCGCGCGGTGCGGTCGGCGCCGCGCGTGATCGCGACGTGGCGCGCCGAGGTCGCGGCGGAGCTGCGCCGCAAGGACACCAAGTACGCGCTGCTCGTGCTCGACCGCGCGCTCGCGGCGTGGCCGAACGACCCCGAGCTCAACTACCTCGCGGCGGTCGCGCACGCGCAGTCCGACGAGCCCGTCGCGGCGCGCTGGTACCTGACCAAGGCGCTCGAGCTGCGGCCGGGCTACGCGGCGGCGCTCGAGGCGCGCGAGGCGCTCGACCAGCGCACGCCGGTCGCGCTGTCGTTCACGCCGGAGATCGTGCGGCCGTGGGGCGACGCCGAGGCGATCGAGGCCGCGCTCGACCGCTACGCGGGCGTCGCGAAGGCGATGGCGCGGACGCGCGACGCGTACCAGCGGCAGGTGCTGAAGCTGCTCGGCATCCTCGGCAAGGGCCCGGAGGCGCCGCCCAAGCCGACGGCGTGGGGGCGCGTGTGCCCGGTGTCGCGGCTCGCGCCGGCGTGGGCGGCGGCGCAGCGCGAGCTGTGGTCGTACACGCTCCTCGGGCAGGACCTCGAGGTCGCGTACCGGTTCATCGCGCGCCACGAGGACCTGGGCGCGACGGCGGGCCTGTTGCCGAACTCGCGCACGCAGCTCGCGCACGCGAAGAAGGGGTTCCGCACGGCGCTCGCCGATCTCGGGGAGCTGCGCGCCGAGTGGCTGCGCGGGGTGGTGCCCGAGCTGCGCCTCGTCAACTGCAACGACAAGCTGCTGCAGGCCGCCGTCGACGACCCCGAGCACTACAAGGTGATCGAGGAGGACCGGCCGGACGCGGTCCCGGCGCAGCAGCCGCCGCGCGCCCGGCCGCGCGCGACGTTCTACCTCGACAACACGCTGTGCCCCGACCCCGTCGACGTGTGGATCGACGGCGTGCCGCTCGGGCAGGTCGCGCCCGGGCGCCGCAGCGCGCTGATCGCCGACGGCGGCGAGCGCACGCTGTGCCTGATCGTCCCCGGCGCCGCGCAGTGCGGCGACAAGGGCACCGTGCGGCAGGTGTACCTGCACGACGGGTGGGGCGCGACCATGCACTGCATCAAGCGGTGACGGCATGAAGGGCCGCGTCCTCAGGCTCGTCGTGACGGGCGCCGACGGCGCCGCGCAGGCGTACGCGTTCGATGCCCGGCAGCCGGCGTCGCTGTCGGTCGGGCGCGTGGCGAGCTCGGCGATCGTGCTGCCGGGGACGATGGCGTGAGCTTCGTCGCGGTCGTCGCCGTCCCGGGGCACGTGTCGCGCCGCCTGACGTTCGAGCGCGCCGAGCTCAAGATCGGCTCGGATCCGGGCAACGACGTCGTCGTGCCCGACGCCGCGCGCTGGCACGCGCAGCTGTTCGTGCGCAACGGCGAGCTCGTGATCGCCGATCTTCGCAGGAGCGGCACGTACGTCAACGGCGCGCCGATCGACGGCCTGACGCCGCTCGACGCGGAGCGCGACGTCGTGGCGATCGGCTCGGCGCGCATCCGGTTCGAGCCCGACGACGAGACGCCGACGAACGAGTGGG
The DNA here is from genome assembly GCA_019637375.1 of Deltaproteobacteria bacterium. Lineage (GTDB taxonomy): Bacteria > Myxococcota_A > Polyangia > Haliangiales > Haliangiaceae > JABFXX01. Next base: position 107,853 of record JAHBVW010000014.1, read on the forward strand.
GCGCGCAGGTGACGCCGGTGTTCGAGCCCGTCGAGGCGCGCCTGCTCGACGCGCTCGGCGAGGACTCGGCGAGCTACGAGGTCTACGCCGACTGGCTCGAGCAGCGCGGCGACCACGTGCGGGCCGAGCTGCTGCGCGTGCGGCACGCGCTCGTCCTGGCTCCGGAGCACGACGCGGTCGCGCGGCGCCGGCTGCGCACGCGGCTGCGCCAGCTCGCCGCGCTGGTCTCGTACGCGTGGGTCGCGCGGGTCGCGCCCGAGCTCGAGGACGACGTCACGATGGTGTGGGAGCGGCCTGACGCCGTCGAACGGTGAGGTATGGTGCGCCCGTGGCCTTCCCGCAGCTGTGGTTCGCATCCCCCCGTGTGTTGCCGAGGGCGGAGAAGCTGCAGGGGCGCGTCGTCGTCCTCGACATCGCGTTCGCGGCGACGATCGGGACGTCGATCTCGTTCGAGCTGGTGACGCAGCCGTTCCTGACGGCGCTCGGCGATCGGCTGGCGGCGTGGGTCGATCACCACGACCACGCGCGGCACGCGGACTTCGCGCGCGACCCGCGCTTCGTGCTCGCGACCAAGGCGCAGCACGGCGCCTGCCCGGAGATGGTGACCGAGGAGCTCGTGCGGCAGGTCGGCCCGATCGACTGCATCATGACGCACGTCGATCTCGACGGGCTGTACGCGGCGGCGAAGTGGATCCTCGGCGGCGTCGAGCCGTACCCGGGCGCCGACGCCGACGCGCGCTGCGTCGACACGCGGCTCGGCACGCCGGGGCCGGTCGCGACGCGGATCGATCGCGCGCTGCGGGCGAAGTTTCGCGACGACCAGCTGAAGCGCTCGGTCGTGCAGTACCTCGTCGGCGGGCTGCGCCCGGGTGCGCACGCGGACGTGATCGCGGAGGCCGCGGTGGAGTTCGAGCGGCGCAGCGCGCGCACGCAGGAGCTCGCGGCGCGCTTCACGATCCGCGGGCGGGTCGCGGTCGTCGACACGGCGGGGGCGGAGGGCCAGTTCGACAAGACCGACCTGTTGCTCGCCGGGCAGGCGCGCGCGCCGGTCGCGATCGTGCGCGACTCCGGGATGCTGACGATCGCGGCGGCGTTCGAGTCGGGCTGGGACTTCGTGGCGCTGTTCGCGATCGGCGGCGGCATGCCGACGCGCGTGACGATCCCCGAGGCCAAGCTCGACGACGTGATCGCGAAGATCAACGACGCGCCGGCCCCGACGCCGCGCGGGCCGGCGCCGGCGTCCGACGAGTCGACATGAACGCCGCCCTGGTCGCCGTCCAGCTCGCGATCGACGAGGAGGTGCTCGCGTCGGCGGAGCGCTACCGCGGCCACCTCGAGACGGCGGGTGCGATCGCCGCGGACCTCGCCGGCGGCACCGACGCGCGCCTGATCGTGTTCCCCGAGTGCGCGGGGCACCTCGCGCTGTACGCGCTGTCGCCGCCGGCGGCGCACCGGTCGAGGACGCTCGCGGCGGCGCTCGCGCGGGGGGCCGTGCGGCGGCCGCTCGAGGTGCTGCGCGGCGTCGCGACGTCGCGCGTCTTGCACCCGCGGCACGCGGTGCTCGCGGCGGTCGCGCCCGACGGGGAGAGGTTCTGGCGCGCCGTGTTCGCCCCGATGGCGCGCCGGCACGCGGCGTACGTGGTCGCCGGCTCGCACCTGCGCCTGGGCCCCGACGGCGACGTCACGAACGCGTCGCTGTTGTTCGGGCCCGACGGGCGCTGCCTCGCGACGACGGACAAGGTCAACCTCGTGCCGGGCGTCGAGGACGGCGCGCCGGGCGGCCTCGGGCTCGCGCGCGGCGACGCGGATGCGGCGCCGCTCGTCGACACGGCGCTCGGGCGCGTCGCGACGTTGATCGGCTACGACGCGGCCGCGGAGCCGCACACGCAGGCCGAGCGGTTCACGGCGATGGGCGAGCGGCTCGCGCGGCGCGGCGGCGTCGCGGTCGTCGCGAACCCCGCGGCGCAGTCGCTTTCGAGAGCGTCGCCCCGAGGACGGGCCGACGCTCTCGACGCTCCTGCGATCATCGGCTCGCCCTCCGGGCTTCGCCTGTCCGGAGAAGATCGCCGCGTTGCGGCTGGGGCGCGGCGGGATGGCCTGCGCGCGAGCCTGGCGGCGAACGCGTTCGCGCGCTTCGGGATCACGGCGCAGCTCGTCGGGAGCGTGCTCGATCTGACGTTCGAGGGTGCGTCCGAGGTGGTCGAGTGTCGGGACCGCGACGTTCGCTCGCTCGCGCGCGCGGCGCACGGCGATCGCGCCGATCACGTCGTCGCGCGCATTGCCTGCGAGAGGTGCTAGAGGTACGGCATGAGCGTGGAACGGCGACCGCTACCGGTGACCGGCGAACGCAGCGCGCCGCAGCGCGCCGACCACGCGGTGGCCGACGAGCTGCTCGACATGTACTTCGATCCGGCGGCGTCCGAGATGCAGCACATCGGCAGCTACGAGCTGCCGTCGGAGGCGCAGGTCGATCACGTGCTCGAGATCGCGCGGTCGCTGCTGTTCCCGGGCTACGCCGGCCCCGACATCATGCCGGCCGGCCGCATCGAGCTGCGCGAGGTCGTGCGCGAGCGCGTCGCCGAGCTGCGCGCGACGCTGCGCCGCCAGGTGTTCCGCGCGCTCCACCACAAGAAGGCGCAGAGCCGCGGGTGGAGCGAGCTCGAGTGCGGCGAGTGCGCCGACAAGGCCGAGGCGATCGCCGATCGCTTCCTCGCACACCTGCCGGAGCTGCGCACCAAGCTCCGGCTCGACCTGCGCGCCGCGTACGAGGGTGACCCGGCGGCGAGCGGGCTCGACGAGATCCTGTTCTGTTATCCCGGCACCTACGCGATCGCGGCGTACCGCATCGCGCACGTCCTGCGCGCCGAGGGCGCCGTGATGATCCCGCGCATGATGACGGAGCTGGCGCACCGGCGGACCGGCATCGACATCCACCCGGGCGCCGACATCGGCGCGGCGTTCTTCATCGACCACGGCACCGGCGTCGTGATCGGCGAGACCACGCTGATCGGGGATCGCGTCCGCATCTACCAGGGGGTGACGCTCGGCGCGCTCGTGGTCCCGCAGGGGGAGGGCCGGCCCGAGCCGGGCGTGCGGCGGCACCCGACGATCGAGGACGACGTCGTCATCTATGCGAATGCGACGATCCTGGGCGGCGAGACCGTGATCGGGCGCGGCTCGGTCATCGGGGGCAACGCGTTCGTGACCACCAGCGTCCCGGCCGGATCGAAGGTCCCGGGATCGAGCCGCACGCAACGGCCGTAGCGGCCGTGGTACCATCGCATGTGCCGGCGATGAGCGAAGAGCCACAGGCACGGCCGCGTGCGGCGTCCCGCCTCAAGGGTGAGGCGCCCCCCGGCATGCAGCTGGGGGAAGAAGCCCGGCAGCGCATCGGCCGCTACGAGGTCGTGAAGACCATCGGCAAGGGCGCGATGGGCGTCGTCTACAAGGCGCGGGATCCGCTGCTGGATCGCATCGTGGCGGTGAAGACGATCATGTCGCCGCAGGGGCAGGGGCGGCGCGTGCGGTCGGCGTTCCTCGAGCGGTTCCAGCGCGAGGCCAAGGCCGCCGCGAAGATGCAGCACCCGGCGATCGTCACGATCTTCGACGTCGGCGTGGACGAGGAGTCGGGGGCGCCGTTCATGGTGCTCGAGTACCTGCCGGGCGAGTCGCTGGCGGACCGGCTCGACCGGGTGCGCCTGCCGCTCGCGCGCAGCGTGCAGATCTCGCTGGATCTGGCGTCGGCGCTCGCGTTCGCCCACCGGCAGCGCATCGTGCACCGCGACGTCAAGCCCGCGAACGTGCTGCACGCCGGCGATAACCGCTGGAAGCTCGCGGACTTCGGCATCGCGCGCATGCCGGACTCCGACCTCACGCAGGTCGGCATCTTCATGGGCACGCCGGGCTACTCGCCGCCCGAGGCGATCCGCGAGGGGCGCTACACGCCGCAGGCGGACGTGTTCGCGTGGGGCGCCGTGTTCTACGAGCTGCTGTCGGGGCGGATCCCGTACGAGGGGCCCGACACGAAGACGACGAACGGGTACGTCGTGCAGGGCAACGCCCCGTCGCCGGCGCGCCACGACCCGTCGATCCCCGAGCCGCTCGCGACGGTGACGATGACGGCGCTGCAGCCGTCGGACCGCGCGCGGTTCAAGGACGCGTCGGAGGCGGAGCAGGCGCTGCGCGAGGCGTGGGACCGCTGCCTGACGCAGGGCCTCGTGCACCCGGCCGTGCTCGCGATGGAGGAGACGTCGCACGACAAGGCGCCGGTGCGCATGCACGAGCCGCGCAACCTGCCGCGCCCGCAGGCGCCGGTGATGCCGTCGCCGCCGCCGCTCGCGCTCGACGGCGAGCCGACGGCGATCGACGCGAAGGCGTTCGTGATCGAGAGCACCGGGAAGAAGCGCCCCGGCGACGACGACCCGACGACGCTGGTCGCGCGCGAGCCGGCGAAGGCGGTCGTCGAGGCGCAGCACCCGAACGATCAGTCGACGGCGAGCGTGACGGTGCAGGACAAGGGGCCGCGCTTCGGGGCGAGCGTCGCCGAGCGCAACCGCGGCTCGCGCGTGCTGTGGATCGTGATCGTCGCGCTGCTCGTCGTGTCGGCGGGCATGGCCGGCCTGTACTTCACCGGCCTCGTCAACTAGTCGCGAGGTCGTAGACCAGCTTCGCGACGAGCGCGCCCGAGACGGCGAGCACGACCGCGCGGATCAGGCGCGCCCCGCCGCGGATCGCGAGGCGCGCGCCGAGGAGGCCGCCGGCGAGCTGGCCGAGCGCCATCGGCAGCGCGACCGACCACATCACCGAGCCGTCGCGCGCGAACGCGCCGAGCGCGGCGAGGTTCGACGCGAAGTTCACGACCTTCGCGTCGGCGGTCGCGCGGGTCATGCTCTTGCCGCACAGCGCGACGAAGCCGACGATCAGGAACGTGCCGGTGCCCGGGCCGAAGAAGCCGTCGTACGCGCCGATCGCGAGCGCGAGGACGAGCGCGATCGCGAGGTAGCGGCGGGCGCGCTCCGGAGACGCGTCGCCGGCGCCGGCGGGCTTCCGCACGACGAGCAGGGCGGCGGCGCCGATCAGCGTCGCGATCACGATCGGGCGGAGTGCGTCCTTGTCGACGAGCAGCACGGCCTGCGCGCCGATCAGCGCGCCGATCAGCGCGAGCGGGAACGCGAACGCGGCCTGCCGGCGGTCGACGCGGTCCGCGCGCCAGAACGACACGAGCGCGGCGCCCGAGCCCCACACGCTCTGGCCCTTGTTCGTGCCGAGCGCGGTGTGCGGCGGCATCCCGGTCGCGAGCAGCGCCGGCAGCGTGATCAGGCCGCCGCCTCCCGCGATCGCGTCGACGGTGCCGGCGAAGAACGCCGTCACCGCCAATCCGGCCACGACGTACCACTCCATGGCGGCCGACCCTAGCACCCGCCCGGAGTGTCGCAGCCGATCCGCGGCGCGGCGCAGCGCGGGGTCGGCCGGCTCGCGACCGCGAGCTATGCTGCGTGCGTGGAAGTCACCGTGGTCGGCGCGGGCGTGATCGGCCTCGCGACCGCGCACGCGCTCGAGGAGGCGGGGCACGACGTGCGTGTGGTCGCGGCCGCGACGGGCGAGACGACGACATCGTCGGTGGCGGGGGCCGTATGGTTCCCGTACCGCGCGGGGCCGCCGGAGAAGGTCGCGAGGTGGGCGGCGCGGACGCGCGCGTGGCTGACCGAGCTCGCCGCCGCGGACCCCGCCGCGGGGATCGAGGTGCTGACCGCGTACGAGATCGACGGCGCGCCCGAGGGCGCCGTGCCGCCGTGGTGGGCCGCGGGGATCGAGGTGGAGCGCGTACCGGCGCCGGTGGCCGGCGCTCCGCTCGCCTGGCGGTTCGCCGCGCCGCGCGCCGAGCCCGCGCGCTTCCTGCCGTGGCTCGCGGGCCGGCTGCGGCGCCCGATCGAGCGCCGCAGCGTGGCGGACCTGGCCGCGGAGCGCGGCGACGTGGTGGTCAACTGCACCGGCCTCGGTGCGCGCGCGCTCGTCGGCGACGCGCAGCTGACCGCGCTCCTCGGCCAGGTCGCGATCGCGGCCCCCGGTGCCGTGGATCGCCGGGTCACCGTCACCGACGACCGCACGCCCGACCGCATCTTCTACCTGATCCCGCGCCGCGACGAGCTCGTGCTCGGCGGCTGCTCGATCGTGCACGACGGTGACGTCCCCGCCGCCGACGCTTCGCTGCGCGCCCGCATCGTCGCCCAGGCCGCTGCCCTGGGCCTCGCGATCGGCGAGGTCTCTTGCGATCGCGTCGGGCTGCGCCCGTTTCGGCCGGAGGTCCGGCTCGAGCGCCAGGGCCGCGTGATCCACAACTACGGCCACGGCGGTGCCGGCTTCACGCTCAGCCGCGGGTGTGCCGAGGCTGTCGCGGCGTTGTTGTGATCGAGCTGCTCGACCCGCGCCGAGCACGATCGCGAGGAACGACGGGGCGCCGGTTAGCGCTTGCGCAAGGACCGGACGAGGGCGGCCTGGCCGTCGGCGTGGTAGCTGGAGCGGACGAGGGGGCCGGAGACGACGTGGACGATGCCGGCGTCGCGGGCGACCTGCTCGAGGTCGGCGAACTCGTCGGGGTGGACGTAGCGGTCGAGGGGGAGGTGCTGCTTGGAGGGGGCGAGGTACTGGCCGAGCGTCACGATCTCGACGCCGAGACCGGCGAGCTCGTGGAGGACGGCGACGACCTCGTCGCGGGTCTCGCCGAGGCCGAGCATGAGGCCGGTCTTGGTGACGGCGCCGCGGCGGCGCGCGTGCTCGAGGATCTTGTAGCTGCGCGGGTAGCTCGCCTGGACGCGGACCTGGCGCGAGAGGCGCGGGACGGTCTCGAGGTTGTGGGCGAACACGTCGGGGTCGGCGTCGAGGACGACGTCGGCGTGATCGGTGTTGCCCTTGAAGTCGCCGACGAGGACCTCGAGGGTCATCGCGGGGCACGCCTCCTTGACGCGGCGGATGGTCTCGGCCCAGTGGGCCGCGCCGAAGTCGGGGAGGTCGTCGCGGTCGACGCACGTGATCACGGTGTGCTCGAGCTGCAGGCGCCCGAGCATCTCGGCGACGCGGCGCGGCTCGTCGGGATCCGGGGGGAGCGGGCGGCCGGTCGTGACGTCGCAGAACCTGCACGAGCGCGTGCAGATGTCGCCGAGGATCATGATCGTGAGCGCGCGGCGGGTCCAGCACTCGCCGATGTTCGGGCACGAGGCGCTCTCGCACACGGTGTGGAGCTGCAGCTCCTTCACCATCGCGCGCAGCTCGAAGTACGCCGGCTTCGTCGGCAGCGTGGCCTTGATCCACGGCGGGTGCCGGCGGCGCGGTGGTTCGGCGGTGTTGCCCTCGAGGACCGGGAGGTGAACCCGCGAATTGCCGTCGGTGGCCATCTCGGCAGATGCATACCGCGATCGCGCGGTCAGCGCAGCAGGCGCGGCGGCTCGCCCGGGCGGGCCGGATCCTCGATGCGCGGCGTGGCGAGCGGCGCCTGCGGGCGGACGAGGCCGATCGGGCGCGGCGCCGGTGGGGCGCGGAACGGGTCGGTCTCGGGGCCGCGCTGCGGGCCCATCGGCTCCTCGCGGAAGCGGCGGCGCGGCGCGTCGTCGTCGGCGTCACCGGGGACGTGCGGGGCGGCGACGTACGGCTCGGGGGAGGAGCCGTACGCGAGGAACGTGCCGGCGAACACGGCGACGAGGACGAGGAAGCCGCCGGCGCCGAGCGACGGTGCCTGCGTGACCCCGGAGACGTGGTCCGCGAGGATCGCGCGCGGCAGGAACGAGCGCATGTTCGGCGCGACCGAGATGTCGTAGGACATCGCCGCGGGCGCCGCGAAGAACATGCACGCGAGCGCGAGCCCGACGACGGCGACGGCGAGCGCATAGGCGAGGGCGCGCAGGAGGCGGCCGACCTCGTGGTCCTGGATGCGCGCGTGCGCGATGCGCAGCACGACGGCGCCGAACGCGACGCCGGCGACGATCAGCGGCACGACGAGCACCCCGAACGCGTCGGGGAGGTTCCACGACGGCGTCGACACGCACGAGGACAGCGCGCACACCTCGATCGTGGTGAGCCGGAACGCGGCCTCGCTCTCCACGATCGCGGCGCCCGGCGCGGTGAACCAGCACGTGATGAACAGGCCCGCGATCAGGGTCGCGATCATCGCGAGCGTCGTGCCGATGAACACGAGGCCGTTCGCGCGGATCAGCGAGCGCACACCCTGGACACTAGCAGACCGTCGCCGCACGGCCGCTCGCACCCTCGGGAGCGAGGCGTGCTCCGCGTGGATTGTCCAGGCGATCCGCGCGCCTACAGGTCGATCGCGTGGCCGAGCGCCGCCTCGGTCGCGCCCTTGATCGTCTCGGCGAACGTGGGGTGGGCGTGGATCGTGTAGACGAGCGACTCGGCGTTGACCTCGGTCGTCTTCGCGAGCGTGAGCTCGGCGATGAGGTCGGTGACGGCGGGGCCGATGAGGTGGGCGCCGACGAGCGCGCCGGTCTCGGCGTGCCACAGCACCTTCACGAAGCCGGTGGTGTCGCCGGCGGCGCGGGCCTTCGCGAGCGCGCTGAACGGGAACTTGCCGACCTTCACGGGGACGCCCTGCGCCTTGGCCTTCTCCTCGGTCAGGCCGACCGACGCGATCTCCGGCGAGCAGTACGTGCACGCCGGGATGGCGTCGTAGCGGACCGGCTCGGCGTGGACGCCGGCGATCTTCTCGGCGACGAACACGCCCTCGGCGGACGCGACGTGCGCGAGGCCGCGGCCGATCACGTCGCCGATCGCCCACAGGCCGTCGCCGCAGCGGTTCTCGGCGTCGACCTGGATGTAGCCCCGCTCGAGCGTGATCCCGTGCGCCTCGAGCCCGAGGTTCTCGGTGTTCGCGGCGACGCCGACGGCGACGAGCAGCACGTCGGCCTCGAGCGTCAGCGCGGCCGCCGCGGCGTCGCGCGACGGTGCGCCGGGGACGCCCTTGGGCTCGAGCGTCATCACGACCTTGTCGCCCTTCACCTGCGCGGACGTCAGCCTGTGGTCGACGTACGACTTGATGCCGCGCTTGTCGAACGCGCGCGCGAGCTCCTTCGAGACCTCCGGGTCCTCGTTCGGGACGAGGCGCGGCAGGAACTCGACGACGGTGACCTCGGTGCCGAGCGAGCGGTAGAACGACGCGAACTCGACGCCGATCGCGCCGGCGCCGAGGACGACCATCGACCTCGGCTGCGTCGCGAGCGTCATCGCCTTGCGGTACTCGATGATGCGCCGGCCGTCGAGCTCGATCCCCGGCAGCGACCGCGCCCGCGCGCCCGTCGCGAGGATGACGTGCTTGGCCTGGATCGTCTTCGTCGCCGACCCCGACGTCACCTCGATCTCGTGCGGCTTCCACGCGCCCGCGCGCGGCAGGAGCTTCGCCGTCCCGGCGATCGAGTCGATCTTGTTCTTGCGGAACAGGAACGCGACGCCCTTGCTGACCTTGTCGGCGATGCCGCGGCTGCGCGCGATCATCGCCGGGAAGTCGGCCTGCACGTCGCCGACGGTGATCCCGTAGTCCTTCGCGTGCTGGAAGTGATCGAGCACCTCCGCCGAGCGGAGCAGCGCCTTCGTCGGGATGCACCCCCAGTTGAGGCAGATCCCGCCGAGCTCGGCGCGCTCGACGCACGCCGTCCTCAGGCCCAGCTGCGCGGCGCGGATCGCCGCGACGTACCCACCCGGCCCCGAGCCGATCACGACGACGTCGTACGGCGCGGTCATAGCGCGAGCGACTCCGGCTTCTCGACGAGCTCCGTGAACACCTGGAGCCAGCGAGCGCCGAGCGCACCATCGATCACGCGGTGGTCGCACGACATCGACACCGTCATCCGCTTGCCCGGCACGACCGCGCCCTTGTCGACGACCGGCACGTCCATCACCGCGCCGACGGCGAGGATCCCGGCCTCGGGCGGGTTCAGGATCGCGGTGAACCGCTCGATCCCGAACATGCCCAGGTTCGACACCGTGAACGTCGAGCCGCTGATCTCGTGGCCCTTCAGCGCGCGCTTCTTCGCGCGGTCCGCGAGGTCGCGGATCTCGGCGGCGATCTGGCCGATGCCCTTCTTGTCCGCGTCGCGGACGACCGGCGTCACGAGGCCGTCCTCGATCGAGACGGCGACGCCGACGTGCACGCCGTGGAAGCGGCGGATCGCATCGCCGACCCACGCCGCGTTGCACTCCGGCATGCGCCGCAGCGCGATCGCCACCGCCTTCACGACGAGGTCGTTGACGGACACCTTGCCGCGGTCGCCGAGCAGGTCGTTGAGCTTCTGCCGGAACGCCAGCAGCGGGCCCGCATCGACGGAGCGCTGGAGGTAGAAGTGCGGGACGTCGCGCTTGGCCTCGGTCAGGCGCTGCGCGATGCGCTTGCGCATGTTCGACGCCGGGACGTCCTCGAAGTCGGCGCCGGGCTCCGTCGCGGTCCCGCGCGGACGCACGGCGATCGCCTGCGTCATCGTGTGATCCTCGTCGGAGACCTCGTGCGCGGCGGGAGCGCCGCGCCCGTTGCCCTCCGACGGAGCAGGCGCGGCCGCCGCCGCACCACCCTCGGCCGCCGTGCGCACGTCGCGCTCGACGATGCGGCCGCCGGGACCCGTGCCCCGGATCTGCCGCAGGTCGATGCCGAGCTCGACGGCGAGCGACTTCGCGAGCGGGGAGGCGAGCAGCTTTTTGCCGGGCGCCGGACCGCCGTCGCCCTTCGACGGCGCGGGCGCGGGAGCCTTCGGCGTCGCCGCGGCGCGCGCCGGCTCCGCGGCCTTCGCCGCGGCGGTCGGTGCCGGGGGCGCCGACGGCTTCACCGGCGCGGCGGGAGCCTGCGCCGACGGTGCCGGCGCCGCCGCCTTCGGCGCTTCGGGCGCCGCGCCGCTGCCGGCCTGCGCGACGAGCGCCGCGATATCCTCGCCGGGCTTGCCGATGATGAGGACGGGCCCACCGAGCTTGACGGTGTCGCCCTCCTTGACGAGCAGCTTCAGCAGCGTGCCCTCGTCCTCGATGTTGAAGTCCATCGAGGCCTTGTCGGTCTCGACCTCCGCGATGAGGTCGCCGGGCGACACCTTGTCGCCCTCCTTCTTCGTCCACCGCAGGAGGACACCTTCCTCCATCGTCGGGGACAGCTTCGGCAAGCCGATGATCTGCGCCATGACTACTCCAGGTACAGGACGCGCTTCACCGCGGCGACGACGTCCTTCGGCTGTGGCTGCACTTCGTCTTCCAGATTCTTCGCGTACGGCATGGGCACGTCATCGCTCGTGACGCGCTCGATCGGCGCGTCGAGCGCGTCGATGCAGTGCTTCTGCATCTGGTACGCGACCTCGGCGCCGAACCCCGCCACGGGCCAGCCGACCTCGACGACCACGCACCGCCCGGTCTTCTGCACCGACGCGGCGAGCGTCGCCACGTCGAGCGGGCGCAGCGTGCGCGGATCGACGACCTCGCACTCGATGCCCTCGGCCGCGAGCTGCTTCGCCGCGTCGAGGCACGTCCACACCATCTTCGACCACGCGATCAGCGTGACGTCCTTGCCCTCGCGCTTGACGTCGGCGACGCCGAGCGGGATCAGGTCGCCGTCGCCGTTCGCCGCCTCGGGCACGTCCCACGTCGTGTTGTAGAGCGTCTCGCCCTCGATGAACACGACCGGGTTGTCGTCGCGGATCGCGCTCTTCAGGAGGCCCTTCGCGTCGAGCGCCGTCGACGGCATCACGACCTTCAGGCCGGGCACGTGCGCGTAGTAGCTCTCGAGCGACTGGCTGTGCTGCGAGCCGACCTGCACCGCCGGGCCGCCCGGCCCGCGGAACACGATGGGCACGTTGTACTGCCCGCCGCTCATCTGGAAGATCTTCGCCGCGTTGTTCACGATCTGGTCGATCGCGACGAGCGAGAAGTTGAAGGTCATGAACTCGATGATCGGCCGCAGCCCGACCATCGCGGCGCCGACGCCGATGCCGGCGAAGCCCATCTCGGCGATCGGCGCGTCGACGACGCGGCGCTCGGAGAAGCGCTGGAGCAGGCCCTGCGTGACCTTGTACGCGCCGTTGTAGTAGCCGACCTCCTCGCCCATGATGAACACGCTGGCGTCGCGCTCCATCTCCTCGCGCATCGCCTGGTTGAGGGCCTCGCGGTAGCTGATGACGGCCATCGGCTCTACTCCTTCACCACGTAGGGGAGGTACTCGTCGGCGGCGGGGGACTCCTCCGCGAACTTCACGGCGTCCTCGATCTCCGCGCGCACGTCGTCCTCGAGCGACGTCAGCTCGCCCTCGGGCATGCCGACGTCGAGCAGGCGCTGGCGGCAGCGCCCGAGCGGGTCGCGCCGCTTCCACTCCTCGACCTCGTCCTTGGTGCGGTACAGGCCGGGGTCGCTCATCGAGTGTCCGCGGAAGCGGTAGGTCACGACCTCGATCAGCGTCGGCTCGCCGGTCGTGCGGGCGCGCTCGACGGCCTCGGCGATGCGGCGCTTGACCTTGACGACGTCGTCGCCATCGAAGCGGTCGCGCGGCATGCCGTGCGCGAGCGCGCGCAGCGACACGTCCTCGACGGCGAGCGACCGGTAGAGCGGCGTGCCCATCGAGTACTGGTTGTTCTCGCAGATGAGCACGACGGGCAGCTTCCACAGCGCCGCGAGCGCGAGCCCCTCGGCGAACCCGCCGATCGTCGACGCGCCCTCGCCGAAGAAGCACAGCGTCACGCGGCCGTCGTTGCGGTACTTCGACGCGAACGCCGCGCCGGCCGCGATCGGCACGTGGCCGCCGACGATCCCGTAGCCGCCGAGGAAGTTCTTCGACTTGTCGAAGATGTGCATCGAGCCGCCCAGGCCCTTCACGCACCCGGTCTTCTTCCCGTACAGCTCGGCCATGATCGCGCGCGCCGACACGCCCTTCGCGTAGGCGTGGCCGTGCTCGCGGTACGTCGCGACGACGTAGTCCTCCGGCCGCAGCGACGCGATCGCGCCGACGCACACGGCCTCCTGCCCGATGATGAGGTGGAGGAAGCCGCCGATCTTGCCCTGCGAGTAGGCCTTGGCCGAGGCCTCCTCCATGCGCCGGATCGCGAGCATCTGGCGGTACAGCGGGCCGAGCTCGGCGCTCGTCGTCTCCACGAGCTCGGGGGCGTCCGGCTCGATCCGTTTGTCGGGAGTGCTCTGGGAGGCGGTCACCACGGGGCGCACCATACCGATCCCAGCGCCGTCGTGCACCAAAGCGGGGCCGCGATCGCGGACGATGTGGTGTGGCCACGCGTGCGAAGGCGGTGAAGCGGCGGGTGAAGCAGAAAGCTGCGCCGGAGGAGATCGACACGGTCGCGGCGCTCGACGCGGCGAGCCACGCCATCGGCGCGGGCGATCACGAAACGGCGCTGCGCGCACTGCTCTCGGCCTGGGGCGCGCTGCGCCTCCCGCGCATCGCCGATCTCGTGGAGCGCGTCGCCGCGCGCATCGCGCGCCCGCCGATCCGCGGCAGGACCGTCGGGGCGCGCGCGGCCGCGTGGCGCGAGGTCGTGCGCGCGCGCGACCCGGCCGACGTCGGCCGCCTGCTCGCGCGCGACCTGTGGCCGGAGCTCGGCGCCGGCGTCGTCCTGCGCAACCTCGCGGGCTTCCCGCCCGACCCGCGCGCGGCGATGGCGTTCGCGCGCGAGGTCGCCGCGGCGCGCCTCAAGCCGGCGCGGGCGCACGAGCTCTATCCGCCGGTGCTCGCGCGGATCGCGGCGCTCGGCGACGTCCGCGCGCTGCCGATCCTCGAGCCGATCAAGCAGCGCGCGCTGGCGCACCACGTCGACGAGGACCTGCTCGATCGCGCGATCGCCCGGCTGCGTGCGATCGCGCTGCCCGTGCCGTCGCCCGCCGAGGAGGCCGCGCTCGCCGCCGTCGAGGCGCGGTTCGCCGGCGAGGTCGCCGCGCAGCGCGAGCACGGCCGCGGGGCCGCCGAGTTCCTCGCCGACATCTACGCGCACCCCGACGACGACGACCTGCGCCGCGTGTTCGCGGACTGGCTCCTCGAGCGCGGCGATGCGCGCGGCGAGCTGATCGCGCTCCAGCTGTCCGGCGCGCGGACCGAGGCGAGCGCCCGCCGCGAGGCCGCGCTGATCGCGCGCCACGGCGCCGCGTGGGCCGGGCCGCTCGACGCGTGCCTCGCGAAGGAGGGCCGCACGTGGGCGCGCGGGTTCCTCTCCGGCGGCCTCCTCGACGTCGCGGCCACCGGCGGCGACCTCCCGCCCGCGCTGTCGGACCCGGCGTGGGCGACGCTGCGCGAGCTCGCGCTGCCGTGGAACATCGCCGCGCACCACCAGGCGTTCGCGGTGCGCGTCGTCGACCTCCCGTGGGTGCGCGCGCTGCACGCGCTGCGCGGCATGCACGAGGCGACGGCGGCCGCGGTGCTCCTCGGCGAGCCGCGCCCGCGCCTGCGCGAGGCCGGGCTCGTGCTGCTCGGCCGCAACGAGGAGGGGCTGCGCGACGCGCTCGCGCTCGGCGACGCGGTGCCGAACCTCGAGCGGCTCACGATCAACGAGCGCCGCGACGTCCTGCCGTGGCTGCTCGCCACGCCGCTCGCGAAGCGGCTCGTGCGGCTGACCGGGCGCACGAACACGCTCGGCCTCTCGTCCTGGATCGGCGCGGTCGCGCTCCACGCGCAGGCGAACAACCTCCCGCTGCGCGAGATCGCGCTCGAGCAGATCCGCGCGCGCGACGCCGACACCGTGTGGCGGTTCGTCGCCACGCGCGACGACGGCGGGCGCTTCCGGCGCCTGCGCGCGGAGCCTGTCGGCGCGAGCACGCTGCCGGATCGCCACGACCTCGTGCTCGCGCTCGCGAGCCTTCCGCGCGACGGCCTCGTCGAGCTCGTCGTGCCGCCGACGCGCACGAACACGTACGGCGCCGACGACATCACGCTCATCGAGCGGGCGCTCGCGCGCTTCGGCGACGGGCTGCGCGTCGACGTGCCGTGGCCGCGCCTGCCCGCGATGCGCGAGCCGGCGGTCGCGCTCGAGCTCCACGGCGACAGGCCCGACCTCGCGGCGGTGTGGGAGGCCGTGCAGCGCCTGCCGCGGCGCCCGGTGTTCGACGCGTGGGAGGTCGACGCGCGCGGGCACCGCCCGCTCCCGGCCGGCTCGATGGCCGACGCGCTCGCGCACGTGATCGCGCAGCTGAAGCGGCCGCGCACGCAGCGGGTGCGCGTGTACGAGAGCGCGGGCTCCGCGGAGCTGCTCGTGACGCCCGGGCGCGAGCTGCGCGTCGGCTACACGGTCCCCCATGACCCCGCCGCGATCGACGCGTACGTCGCGTGGGTGGTCGCGCTCGTCGACGAGCTCCGCCCCGATCGTGCGAGCTGCCTCTACCGCGAGACGCCGCCGCACCGCACCCGCGGGGTCGACGGGCCGCGCGCGCTGATCGCCCCCGGCCCCGGCTTCTGGACGATCGGCTGGATCGAGCTGTTCGGCGGCGAGCGCCGGCACTGGTTGCCGCACGCGGCGCTCGCCGAGCTCCCGGCGGATCCCGCGCTCGCGTGGCTGCGCGTCGAGAAGACGCGGGCCGGCGCGCTGCTCGTGACCGCTCCGTCGCCGCACCGGCCGCCGTCGCTCGCGCAGCAGGACGCGCTCGTCCGCGGCCTCGCGCGCGCCGCGGTCGCGACGGTGCACGCGCGCTGCGGCTACCACCCGCGCGCGCTGTTCGACGAGCTCGTCGCGCCCGCGCTCGCGGCGCGCGGCTTCGCACCGGCACCGCACCCGAGCCCCTACGTGCTCGGCCTCGTCGGCCCGGGCGGCCGCGCGGCGCGCTACGAGGTCGAGCTCGCCGGGCGCGAGGTCCGGCTGCGCCTCCACGCCGAGCTGCGGCGCGAGCCGGCGTGGACGCGCACGAACCCGTACCACGTGGTCGGGGTCGCGACGGGTGATGCCGAGGCGATGCGCGCGGGGCTCGCGAGGTGGCGCGACGCGCTCGGCGAGATGGACGCCTGGTTCGACGCCGTCACGGCTTCAGATCGAAGGTGACGACGCCGTCGGACGTGATCGCGCGCGTCACCGCGCTGTGGCGGCCGCCGCGGCCCTCGACGCCGAGCTCGACGGAGAAGTAGCGCGTCGGGAGCTTGTCCATCGTGAACTGGCCGAGGCGGCACGGCACCGGCGCGTAGCCGAGCGCGTCGTCGCTCGACCCCTTGAAGCGGATGTAGAGGTCGGCGGCGCCGGCGCACGCGAGCTCGCTCGCCGGCTGGCCGCGGATCGTCCACTGGGCCTTCACCGCGCGGACCTGGTCGGCGGGGTGGCACGCGTGGTCGCGCGCGCAGACGTCGCCGTCGCAGTCCATGTCGATGATGCACTCGCCGTCGTTCGGTCCGACGCCGGGGCAGCCCGCGGAGGCGAGACACAGCACCAGCAGGGGAGCCGCGCGCATGATCATGGGATAGCAAGTTCCGGCGGTCACTGCACGTAGATCGGGCTCGCGTACACCCACGGGTACTCGCGGTCGGCCATCGCCGGCCCGAGGTCGCCGAGGTACGGCCCGACGTGCCGCGGGATGATCGAGATCTCGACGCGGTACGCGCCGGGAGCCGCCGCCGGGACGGCGACGTTCGCGTCGTCGGCGCGGCCGACCTCCGTGACCGCGCGCGTCGCCGGGTCGATCCGCAGGACGCGGATGCGCACCGTCGGCACCGGGAGGCCCGGATCGAGCGCGCGGACGCGCGGCGCGTCGACGGCGAGCATCGCTCCCTCGCCGGCGGGGACGGTGTCGCCGAGCTCGTAGGTCTTCACCGCCGAGGTCGCGCGGATGTCGAGGCCCTCGGGCGTGCCGAGCATCTCGAACACGGCCATCACGCGCCCCGCCTTGAGGGCGGCCTCGATCTGCTGGGGATCGTGCGGGTCCGCGACGAGCGCGATGTTGCCGAACCAGCGCAGCACGCGGCGGTACGAGTCGCCGCGCTCGCCGTCGGCGAGGGCGATCGGGATGGCGTTCTGGTGCGCGTCGCTCCCGGCCGTCGCGGCGATGTGCAGCCCGTCGGCGAGGAGCTCGTTCCACGCCGTGCGCGCGGGCTCGTTCGGCGCGAGGAACGACAGCAGCGCGAGGTCGGGCTCGGGGTGGCCCGGGTTCGTGTCGGCGAAGTTCGCCGCCGCCGCGATCGCGCCGCCCGGCTCGAGCCCGAGGAGGACGCGGATGTTGGGGTCGAGGTTCGCGTGGAGGTTGTAGACCTCGATGCCGTCGGGGACGACCTCGCGCAGCATCGCGAGCGACTTGCTCTCCGTGTGCGCGACCCACACGAGCCCGCCGGCGGCGCGGTAGGCGGCCACGGCCGCGGCGTCGGTGCCGTTGTAGATGGCGTGGCGCTCCGCGACCGTGCCCGCGACGTGGCGGTCGAGCATGATCGGCATCAGGTCGTTCTCGCCGCCGACGGTGACGAGCACCTCGTGGCCGTCGTCGCACAGGATGCGCGAGGCGACCTGATCGGCGCCGCTCATCACCGGCTCGTCGCCGCCGCGCATGCTGAACAGCGTCGCGAAGTCCTCGTCGGCCATCGTGTCGTCGTGGTCCGTGAGGGCGGCGTAGTCGATGTGCTCGCTGCACAGCGCGGCCCGCAGGTCGGCGAGGCACGGCTCGTTCGGCGCGCCGTCGGCGCCGCGCGGGCGGTTGTCGCAGGCGTCGTGCGAGTACGGCGAGTGCAGGTGCACGATGCCGCGCGCCGGTTGCAGCCCGCGCCGCGCGCCGTACACGCTCGCCGGCGGCAGGTGCTTCTCCCACGCCGGCAGGTCGGGCGGGGCCGTCGTGCCGCCGCATCCGGCGGCGGCGACGGCGAGAAGGAGGGGGAGGGCGGACCCGCGCACGCGCGGACACTACACCCGCGCCGCGGTGCCCGCAGCTGCGATCTTGTGCGGCGCGCGCCGGCGGGCGAACGCGGCGAAGCACGCCGCCTGCGCCACGCCGACCGCGGCGATCGCGCCCCACAGGAGAAGGTGGTGCTGGCCGACGGTGTCGAGGAGGACGCCGCCGAGGAGCGGCGCCGCGGCGATGCCGATCATCTGCGTGAATGCGACGATCCCGTACGTGCGGCCGCGGCGCGCCGGGTCGCTGCTCTCGGCGATCGCCGTCTGGTGCGCGGGAGCGAACACGACCTCGCCGCACGTGATCGCCAGGATCGCGACGGCGCCGCCCGTGAAGCCCGCGCCCACACCGACGAGGGCGAAGCCGATCGCGTCGAGCAGCGACGCCCACGGCAGGACGGTGCCGACGCCGGCGCGCCGGATCAGCGCGAGCGCCGGCACCTGCAGCACGAGCACGGCGGCGCCGTTGATCGTGTAGAGGAGGCCGACGTCGGCCTTCGTGAGCCCGAGCTCGTCGGTCATGAAGATCGCGAACGTCGAGAACATCTGCGTCTGCATGAGCGCGGCGAGGAACGTGCCCGCGAGGAGGAGGCGCAGCAGCGGATCGCGCACGGCCTCGACGAACGCGCGCCGGAGCTCGCGCGGCGCGGCGGGCGGCCGCGAGCTGCGCGTGACCGGATCGACCAGGGACATGGTCACCACGCCGGCCGCGATCATCCCGGCGGCGGCGGCGTAGAACACGACGCCGTACGGCACGACGAGCGTCGCGATGCCGCCGAGCGCCGGCCCGACGGCCCAGCCGAGGTTCGCCGCCATGCGCTGCAGGCCGAACGCGGCGATGCGCTGGTCGTCGTCGACGACGACGTCCGCGACGAGCGCGTAGGCGACGGGCTCGAAGCAGCCGCGCAGCGTCGAGCTCGCGATCATGTTGAGCGCGAGCGTCCACAGCGGCGCGTCGAGCGCGATCTGCGTGCCCATCAGCGCGATCACGCCGCTGCGCACGAACAGCGCGGTCGTGATGAGCGGGCGCCGGCCGATGCGATCCGAGAGATCTCCTGCCCACGCGCTCGACAGCGACTGCCCGACGTTCGCCGCGAGCGCGATCAGGCCGTACAGCCACGCCGGATAGCCGCGGGTCTCGACGATGTAGATCCCGAGGAACGTCATGACGAGCGACAGGCCCATCGTGTGGATCGCGCGGGCGAAGGCCATCTGCCAGACGCGGCGATCGAGCTCGGTCCAGCGGCGGAGGCGCGACGTGCCGCGCGAGGCTTCTTGCCGGGCTTCTCTCCCGGGGCTCACCTGGCGCTCACCTGGCGCTCACCTGGCGACCGAGCAACTGCCCACGGCACTTCCTTACCACGCACGCGCGAGCTAGCTTGCAGCTGCCGAACCGGCACTCCGATGCGTACCCGACTCGAACGCAGCTACCGCTTCGAGGCGGCGCACTTCCTCCCGAAGGTGCCGCCCGGTCACAAATGCGCCCGCATGCACGGGCACAGCTACCTCGTCGAGGTCGCCATCGAGGGCGAGGTCGACGCCGAGCTCGGCTGGGTGATGGACTTCGCCGAGATCGACGAGCACGCGACGCCGCTCGTGCGGCAGCTCGACCACCAGGTGCTCAACGAGGTCGAGGGCCTCGCGAACCCGACGAGCGAGCTGCTCGCCGCGTGGTGGTGGGGGAAGCTCGCACCCCGGCTCCCGGGCCTGTGTGAGGTGGTCGTCAGCGAGACGCCGACCTCGCGCTGCATCTATCGCGGCGCCTGAGCCGCATGCGTAGTATGAACGCCCGGTGCGGATCCGGGTGTTCCTCGCGCTGACGCTCGCGGCCGGGTGCTCGTTCACGCGCGAGGACGGGGCGGCCGGCGACGCGCCGCGGGCACCCGATGCACCGGCGACGATCGTCCCCGACGCCGGTTGCCCCGACGACGACGGCGACGGCGTGTGCAACGACGTCGACAGGTGCCCCGGCAGCGACGATCGCCTCGACGGCGATCAGGACGGCATCCCCGACGGCTGCGACACGTGGAAGTGCGGCGCGGCGAAGCCGAGCGACCCGGGGCTCGGTGGGATCGTCGCGATCAACCCGGCGCCGTCGAACGTGTCGTTCGCGACGCTGGGCCAGGGGCCGGTCGCGATGGTCACCGCCGGCCAGGAGCTGGAGCTCAGCTATTCGTACGGCGTCCAGCTGCTGTGCCCGGGCGCGTCGGCGACGTGCCGCGTGCAGATCGAGTACGGCATCGGGACCACGCGCTTCGGGTGCCTGTTCGACGGCAACGTCGCGACGACGGTGTTCCAGGGCGACCTCAACAAGAAGGTCACGTTCGACGCGCCGTCGACGCCGGGCGTGTACCTCGTGCGCGCGAAGCTCGTGACGTCGCAGGGCTGTGGTGGCTCGCCGATGTTCACCAACGGCGCACCGCCCGATCAGCAGGCGATCGCCATCTTGTGCGTGCCGCCGTGATGACGCCCGGCACGCTGCGCGTCGTCACGCTCAACTTCTGGGGCACGGAGGCGCCGCTGGACCGGCGCCTCGCGCTCGCGATCCGGCAGCTGCGCGCGCTCGCGCCCGACGTCGTGTGCCTGCAGGAGTGCCGCCCGCTCGACGGCGTCGCGGGCCGCACCACCGCGGATGTCCTCGCCGAGGCGCTCGGGCTCGAGGCGCACTACGCGAGGTCGGTGCAGTGGGAGGATGGCGCCCACGGCAAGCTGCCGGCGGGGCAGGAGGGCCTCGCGATCCTCGCGCGCGGGATCCGCGACGCGCGCTCGCTGCCGCTGCCCGACGCGCGCCCGGCCGACGCGCGCCAGCTCCTGTCGGCGCAGGTCGACAGCGCCGGCGGCCCGATCTGGGTGCACACGACGCACCTCCACTATCGCCTCGACGACGGCGTCGCGCGCGAGCGCCAGGTCCTCGCGATCGACGACGCGATCCGCGCGCTGCGCACCGACACCAGCCCGCCGCAGGTGCTGTGCGGCGACATGAACGCCGTCCCCGACAGCGACGAGATGCGCTACCTGCGCGGCCTGACGACGCTCGACGGGCGCCGCACCCACTTCCAGGATGCGTGGCTGCGCCTCCACCGCGAGCCCGAGCCGGGCGACGGCCCGCAGCAGGGCATCACGTGGTCGAGCGAGAACGAGCTGACGCGCCCGCTGCGCTCGCTCGACGTCGATCGGCGCATCGACTACATCTACGTCACGAGCCGCAAGAAGGACGGGCGCGGCACCGTGCAGGCGTGCCGCGTCGTCCTCGACGAGCGCGACGGCGACATCTGCGCGAGCGACCACTACGGCCTCCTCGCCGACGTGCAGGTCACGCCTTCGTAGCGGTGGGCAGGCCGAGCAGGTAGATGCCCTTCTTCTTGCCGGCCGCGTTCGTGGCGTGGCCCTTCTCCCAGACGTAGTCGTCGGAGGACAGGCCGGCGAGCAGCTCGTCGAGGTCGCCGAACGAGTAGATGCGCGGCATCGACGCCTGGCCGTCCCACGCGTAGCACAGCGGCACGATCGGCACGACGAACGTCAGCGCGAGCTGGCGCAGCGTCAGCGGGCGCACCGCGAACGTGAAGAACAGCGCCGTGATGAACACGAGGAGCAGCGACAGCGGCAGGAACAGCAGCCACAGCGGGAACGGGACCGCGTTGTCGGTGAGCTCGTAGATCAGGATCGGCTGCCGGTCGCGGTGCGCCGACGCGAGGATCGCGCGCGCCTGCGCCGGCCGCATGTGGTGGAAGCAGTTGACCATCGTCTTCACCCCGGCGGGCGCCGACGCCAGGTCCGTCGCGTCGACGGATTCGCGCGCGTAGCGCACGCTCGGCCGGCTCGGGTCGTTGAAGCGCTCCACCGCCCCGCGGTCGGGGAACTTGTCCGTCATCACCAGCTCCACCCCCGGCAACCGCTCGACCACCTCCGGCATCGATCCGCCGCTCCCCGACCCGAGGTCGACGACGCGCTTCGCCCCGCTCTGCGCGAGCGCGCGCTCCACGAGCCCCGCCAGCACCGGCACCGCCCCCATCTTGCGCGCCAGCACGACGATCAGGTTCGTCATCGGCGCGCGCAGCGCGGACGGAAACCACCTCAGGTCCATGAGCTCCGGAACGTGGACACGCTTCATGCGCCCACGTTATCCGCGTCTCTCGCACGCCCCCTCGCGGCGCATGCGCGCGCGACCCCGTGCCGCAGCTACCGCGCGGCGGCGCGCGCGAACTGTCGGCGCTACTTGGCCGGGAGGGCCTGCTCGATCGCCGCGATCACCGACGGGTCGTCGGGCTTGGTCTTCGGCGAGAAGCGGGTGATGTGGGTGCCGTCGGCGGAGATCACGAACTTCTCGAAGTTCCAGCGGATGTCGCCCTGGTGGCCGGATGCGTCGGCGATGCCGGTCAGCGTCTTGTAGATGTCGTGGCGCTGGTCGCCGTTGACGTCGATCTTCTCCATCATCGGGAACGTGACGCCGTAGTTCTTCGAGCAGAACGTCTGGATCTCCTCGGCGGTGCCGGGCTCCTGGCCTCCGAACTGGTTGCACGGGAAGCCGATGACGGTGAAGCCCTGGCCGCCGTACTTCTTCTGCAGCGCCTCGAGTTGCTCGTACTGCGGGGTCAGGCCGCACTCCGAGGCGACGTTGACCAGCAAGAGGCCCTTGCCGCGATAGGCGGCGAGCTTGGTTTCGACGCCCTTCAGGGTCTTGATCTGCGCGTTCCACATCGGGACCTCCTTGTCGACGGTGACGGGCTCGGGCGCCTGGCCGGCGGGCGGCAGCTTGTCGGGGTCGCCCGCCGACGCCGTCGGGCCCTTCACGACCTTCGGCGGCGACGTCGCCGCGGGCGGCTCCGCCGGGGTCGCCTTCGAGCACGCCGCGAGCGTGAGCACGAGCGCCAGGTTCTTCATGGGCGGGACCGTACAATAGGAAACGGCGGGCGGGAAACGCGCTATACGCTGGGACCCCCGATGCGCCACCCCTACGCCGAGCTCGTCGATCGCGTCGCCAAGCCGATGCGCTACCTCGGCGGCGAGTACCAGTCCGTCGTGAAGGCCGAGGCCGAGGCGCGCGTGTGCCTCGCGTTCCCCGACGTCTACGACATCGGCATGTCCCACCTCGGGACGAAGATCATCTACTCGCTGCTCAACCGCGATCCGCGCATCGCGTGCGAGCGCGCGTTCTCGCCGTGGACCGACATGGAGGCCGAGCTGCGCGAGCGGGGCCTGCCGCTGATCTCGCTCGAGACGCAGCGGCCCCTGCACGAGTTCGACGTGCTCGGCATCTCGCTCCAGTACGAGCTCACGTACACGAACGTGCTCAACCTGCTCGACCTCGGCGGCGTGCCGCTGCGGTCGGCGGCGCGCACCGGCGCCGAGACGCTCGTCCTCGTCGGCGGCCCGACGGCCTCGCACCCCGAGCCGATCGCGCCGTTCATCGACGCCGCGTTCATCGGCGAGGCCGAGGAGCTGCTGCCGCCGCTCGTGCTCGCGTGGGCCGCGCTGCGCCGCGAGATCGCGCGCGGTGCGCGCACGCGGATCGACGCGCTCGCGGAGCTGGCGTCGCGGTTCCCGCTGTACGTGCCCGCGCTGTACGCGACCGAGACGGACGAGGCGACCGGGATGACCGTCGTCGGCGCGCCGCTGGATCCGCGCGCGCCGGCGCGCATCTCCCGGGCGATGGTCCCGGACCTCGACAAGTATCCGTTCCCGTCGGATGCGCCGGTGCCGTACGCCGAGGCGGTGTTCGAGCGCGCCTCCGTCGAGATCGCGCGCGGGTGCACGGAGGGGTGCCGGTTCTGCCAGGCGGGCATGATCTACCGCCCGGTGCGCGAGCGCTCGCCGGCGTCGATCGCGAAGTCGCTGCTCGACGGGGTCAACAAGGCCGGGTACGAGGAGACCGGCCTCACGTGCCTGTCGACGGCCGACTTCTCGAGCATCACGCCGCTCGTCAAGCAGCTCGCCGGCGAGCTGCGCAAGCGCGGCGTGTCGATGTCCGTCGCGTCGCTGCGCGCGTACGGCCTCAACGAGGACCTGCTCGACGAGCTCGCGCTCACGCGCATCAGCGGCCTCACGTTCGCGCCCGAGGCGGGGACCCAGAAGATGCGCGACGTGGTGAACAAGAACGTCACCGAGGCGCACGTCGAGGAGAGCTCGCGCCGCGTGTTCAGCCGCGGCTGGCACCGCCTGAAGCTGTACTTCATGATCGGCCTCCCGACCGAGGAGGACGACGACGTCGCCGGCATCGTCGAGACCGGGCAGCGCATGCTGCGGATCGGCCGCGAGTACGTCGGGCGGCGCGCCGAGGTGACCGTGTCGGTCAGCTCGCACGTCCCGAAGCCGCACACGCCCCTGCAGTGGTGCGCGCAGGATCCGGAAGTCGAGATCCGCCGCAAGCAGGCGCTCCTGCGCGGGGCGGCGCGCGAGCCCGGCCTGCGCCTCAAGCACCACCACAGCGGCATCTCGTTCATCGAGGGCGTGCTGGCGCGCGGCGATCGCCGCCTCGCCGACGCGATCGAGGCGGTGTGGCGCGCAGGCGCGCGCTTCGACGGCTGGGACGAGGTGTTCGAGCTCGAGCGCTGGACCGCGGCGTTCGCCGCGCACGGCATCGACACCGGCGCGTACATGGGCACGCGCCCGATCTCCGCGCGCCTGCCGTGGGACCACATCGACGTCGGCCTCGAGGACGGCTTCCTCCTCGGCGAGTACCGCAAGGCCCTGAAGCATCGGGCGAGCCCGCCGTGCGGCAAGGTCGCCGGCATGCTCATCCACCACACCAACCTCGCCGACGCCGAGCCCGATCGCCGCAAGCTCGTCTGCTACGACTGCGGCGTCGCCTGCGACCTCTCGAAGATGCGCGAGGACCGCCTCGTCGCCCTCCGCTCGCTCGGCGCGAGCGACCGCCCGGCCGCGCGTGGGCCCGTCACCATCGTGGGCGACGCTTCCCTCGACGTCTCCGAGCGCGGCGGCGGCAGCCCCGCCGAGCACGGTGGGGACGGCGCCGAGCGCGCCGCGCGGAACGATCGTGACGGTGGGGCGGCGCCGGCGCCGCGGAAGAATGCGGCGGAGGCGGTGAACGATGCGCGGCGCGAGCGGGTGAGGAAGGCGGGGCACGTCGGGGCGGATGCGCCGTATGCGACGTACCGGATCCGGTTCGCGAAGGTGGGGAGGGCGGCGTTCCTCGGGCACCTGGACCTGCTGAGGTTGCTGGCGCGCAGCCTGCGGCGCGCGGACCTGCCGCTGGCGATGACGCGCGGGTTCTCGCCGAAGCCGCGCATCAGCTTCGGGCCGGCGCTCGGGCTCGGCGTGCCGTCGCTCGGCGAGCTGATCGACGTCGACCTCGAGCACGCGGTGCCGGGGCGGCCGTCGTGGGACTTCGGCGACGGGGAACGCGTCGAGCTCGCCGCCGAGGACGTGCTCGCGCGCCTGGCGGCGGTGTGCCCGCCGGGCATCGAGCTGGCCGCGTGCACGATCGTGCGGCTCGGCGGCCACCCGCTCGTGCTCGCGGGCGCGGTGCCGCCGGCGCAGGGGCTCGGCAAGCTGATCGGCGCGGTCGACCTCGCGCTCCAGCCGGCACCGGACGGCATGCCGCACGACGCCGCCCGCCTCGGGCGGCTCGCCGCTGCGTTCCTCGCCAAGCCCGAGGTGATCGTGGAGCGCACGGGCCCCAAGGCGCGGACGGTCGACGTGCGCGCGCACGTGTTCGCCGTCGACGTCATCGCCGGCGACGCCGCGCGCTCCGTGTGCGCGGCGCTCGACTGGCCCGAGGGCGACGGCGCGCTGTTCCGCGCGCGCATCGCCGCGAACTCCGACGGCTCCGTGAAGCCGCACGAGGTCGCGCGCGCCCTCGGCGTGTGGGGCGCCGACGATCCGCGCGCTCACCACGCGCTCGTCGCGCGCCTCGGCGTCGTCGCCGGGCACGAGCCGCTCCCGGCGCAGCTCGCTCCGGTCGATCTCCGGCGAGGCTCGGAAACGGCCGGCACGTAGCCGGTTTGCCGTTTCCTGCATGACGTCACGCGGATCCGACGCCGCCATCATGGCCGTGTGGATCCGATCCGTTCGTCGTGGTGGGTGTCGAGCCTCGCGCTCGCCGGGCTCGTCGGGCTCGCCGGCTGCTCGCTGACGCTGAGCGGTCCCGATGCGAAGCGGCCCCGGCACAAGGTGCCGGCGTGCGATCGCTCGAAGGGGATCGTCGCCGTCGACGGCGTCGCGGGCGGCCTGTTCGGCCTCACCGGGCTCGCGCTGCTCGCCGACGGGGAGGAGGCCTCCGCGATCCCGCTCATCGTCGGCGGCATCTACGTCCTCGCCGCCGTCTACGGCAACAGCACCGTCGACGAGTGCAACGCGGCGGTCGCGAAGTTCGAGAACGACGAGACGCGCCGCCGCGAGCTCGCGCGGACGTTCGAGGCCGAGGAACGCGACGAGGCCCAAGCCCGGCCGGGCCGCGCCTCGCGCGCCGCGCTGAAGAAGCAGCTCGACGCGCCGACCGGCGCGCCGCGGACGCCGGCCGGGAACCCGCAGGCGCAAGACACGGCGAGGCCGCCGCAGGCGCAGGACACGCCGCGACCGGCGCAGGACACGCCGCGATCGCCGCAGGCGCAGGACACGCCGCGACTGCCGCAGGACACGACGCGACCACCGCAGGCGCAGGACACGCCGCGATCGCCGACATCTCCGACGTCGCCGAGGACGCCGCGAGCGCCGGGGACGCCGCCGACGCCGCCGCCGACGACGCCGACGACGCCGCCGGACGATCCGTGGCGCGACTTCTGGAAGGAGGTGCCGTGATGCGCGCGCTCGCGATCCTCGCCGCGCTCGCCGCGCCCGCCGCCGCGGACACGATCGCGAAGGGCGCGGTCGTGAAGGTCGAGCACCGCGAGATCTACATCAGCCTCGGCGACACGCAGGGCGTCGCGTCGGGCGCCGCGATCCGCCTCAAGCGCCCGGTCAAGCTGAAGCACCCGATCTCGCGCGCGAGCCTCGAGGACTGGATCCCGATCGGCTCGGCGACGGTCACGCAGGCCGCCGCGCAGATGTCGCGCGCCGTCGTCGGCGAGCTCGTCACCGCGATCCGCGTCGGCGACGTCGCGGAGGTGCTCGTCGAGGGCGACGACGGCGCGCCACCGCCGACACAGCAGCAGCCTCAGCAGCCGTCGCCGCGCCCGATCTCGATCGTCGACCCGGTCACCGCCGACGTCCTCACCGCGTTCGCCGCGCAGAGCGGCGCCTCGCTCGACGCGCGCATCGCGGGCTGGGAGCACTTCCTGTCGACGCACGCGTCGACGCCGCACGACGAGGCCATCCGCCACGACCTCGACGTCCTGCGCCGCCTGCGCGAGGAGCTCCAGCCCGCCGGCAGCGGCGCCGGCGCCGCGCGCGAGGTGATCGGCGCCGTCGTGCACACACCCCCGAAGCGCGCCGACCACAACCAGCCGCTGCCGCTCGTGTTCGTCCTCGCGCAGCCCGAGGACGTCGCGAGCGCGTACCTCCATTACCGCACGCGCGAGCGCAAGACGTTCGGGCGCGTGCTGCTCGCGCGCGAGCACGACATCTACCTGCGCGGCTCGATCCCCGCCGACGCCGTGACGGCTCCCGGCGTCGACTACTTCGTCGAGGTGTCGACGCCGCGCGGCTTCTCCGGCCTCGCCGTCGGCTCGCCAAGCGCGCCCATCCAGGTCGAGGTCGCCGCGCCGCCGCTCGCCGATGCGCTCGATCGCCGCGCCGGCCGCACGACCGTGGCGTTCGCCGCCGAGTACCTCGACTTCGCGATGCTCGATCGCCGCGCCGGCGATCGCCGCGACACGATGTACAGCGGCACCGTCGACGTCGCGTACCGCCTCGACACCACCGTGCAGCGCGTCGGCATCGGCTACGGCGTCGCGGGCGGTGCCGGCGGCTTCCGCGACCGCGTGTGGGACGACGCGACCCCGCTGCCGAAGGCCGGCTTCCACTACGGCCGCGCGTTCGTCGAGCTCGGCTCGCGCGACGGCGTCCTCGGCGGGGGCCTCATCGCCGGCGTCGGCAAGGACGGCTTTGGCCTCGGCGCCGAGGGCACCGCGCGCGTCGGCCGGTGGGACGGCACGAACCTCGGCATCACCGGGCGCATCCTGCCCGAGCTCGGCTGGAACACCGACGTGCGCTTCGGCGCGCAGCCCGCGAACCACCTGCTCCTCGGCGTCTCCGTCGGCGCGACCACGCAGCCGAACGACGGCAGCACCGCGGCGAAGCTCGCGACCGAGCTGATCTGGATCGGCTACGAGAACCTGTCGCTGTTCGCGCGGGCGTCGTGGCAGGGACGCTCGATCGACCACGGCGGCCTCGGCGGCGCCGCCGGCGTCGGAGTGACCTGGTGAGGGACCCCATGAAGCTCGCTGCGATCGCCACGCTGATCCTCGCCGCCGCCGCCGCACCGGCGCAGGCGAACGTCGTCCACCTGCCGCCCGCCGACGCGCCGGCCGGCGCACCGCTCGAGCTCGTCGCGACGGTGCCGCCGCCCGCGCCGGTCGTGCAGGTCCACTACCGCACCGCCGGGACGTCCGCGTACGCGACCGCGGAGCTCGTGCGCCGCGACGACCAGCAGTGGGTCGCCGTCGTGCCCGCCGCCGTCGTCACGGCGCCCGGCGTCGAGTACTACCTCGACGCCGCCGGCGCGCCGGTGTTCGCCTCGGCCGCCGCGCCGCACCGCACGCGCGTCGAGGTGACCGACACCGCCGAGCGCCGCGCGCGCGACGAGGCCCGCACGAAGGGCCGCCACTCGCGCGTGCACACCAGCGTCGAGTGGACCGACTACGGGACGCGCACCGTCGACGGCAACCGCCTGATCGACCGCTACTACCGCGTCGACGCGGACTTCGCGTACCGCCTGTGGGCGTACCCGCTCGAGGAGCTGCGCGTCGGCTACACGCGCCTCGTCGGCGACACCGCGTCGGCGGCGCCCACGTGCCCGCTCGGCGTGACGCTGCCGTGCACGACCGAGGCGGGCTTCAAGGTCGCCGGGTGGTTCGAGCTCGGGCTCGCGCCGGTGCACGGCATCGGCCTCGACGCGCGCATGATCGTGGTCGCCACGCAGGGCGGCGTCGCCGTCGGCGGGCGCGGCGAGCTGCGCGTCGGCTCGCGCGACGCCACCCACGTCGCCGCCGGCGTCGAGCTCGTCGCCGACGTCGGCACGACCGGCTTCTTCCGCCTCGGCCTCGGCACCCTCGAGAAGGTGCCGATGGCGGCCACCCTCGAGATCACGAACCTGCCGGCGCAGACGCGCGACACCGGCGTGCGCCTCCTCTACGACGTCGGCGGCCAGATCCGCGACAACGTGCGCCTCGGCGTGCGCGTCGGCTACGCGGCGCGCGAGCAGGGCGTCTTCGGCTTCACCACCGGCGCGAACGCGTCGATCGACTTCTGAGGCCCACGATGAAGATCACCACGATCCTCGCCGCCGCCGCGATCCTCACCACCGCCGCACCCGCGATCGCCGACCCCGTCGTGCTCGCCGTCGACGGCGCCGACATCTACGTCGACCTCGGCGCCGCCGACGGCGTCGGGGCAGGGGCGCAGCTCGAGCTCCAGCACGAGGTCGTCGCGAAGGACCCGCGCAACGGCGCCACGCTGCGCGATCACTTCACGCTCGGCACGCTCACCGTCGAGAAGTCGGGCGACCGCGTCAGCGTGGCGCGCGCCGGGGATGCGCTGCGCGAGCGCGTGCTCGCCGGCGACCGCGTGCGCCTGATCTCGCCGCGGAAGAAGCTCGTCGACCCGTGGCTCGAGCGCACCGGCGTGCGGCGCGACCCCGCGACCGCACCGCCGCCGCCGCCGGTCGTCGCCGGCGGGCCGCCGATCGATCACGCGGAGCTCGCGCGCGCCGCGTGGCAGGACACGCTCGGCAAGCCGCTCGCGGCGCGCGTCGACCGCTGGCTCGCGCTCCTCGCCGCCGATCCGCACTCGCCGTACCGCGTCGCCGTGCAGCGCGAGATCCAGACGCTGCGCGCGCAGATCACCGCGCGCGAGGCCGCGCTCGCGAGCGCCCGCACCGACGATCCGTCGCTCGCGCGGGACCGCTCCGCGCGGATCGCGCAGCTCGTCGGGCAGCTGCAGAACGCGGACTCGCTCGCGCTGCTGCTCGCCGGACCCGTCGGCACGATCGTCGCCGGGCAGCCGATCGACCTGAGCTTCGCCGTGCGCTCCCCGGTGCGCGTGGGGAAGGCGTGGCTGTACGCGCGCCCCAAGGGGGAGGTCGGGTTCAAGCGCAGCGAGCTCGTCCCCGACGGCGACGCGTACCTGCGCGGCCGCATCGACGCCGCGCTCGTGACGGGCAGCGCCGTCGAGTGGTACGTCGAGGTCGCCACGCGCGACGAGCCCGAGGCCGTGCTCGGCTCGCAGGCCACGCCGCGCTCGTTCGCCGTCGAGCGGACCGTCGCCGAGGCGCCGATCGCGACCGGGCGCTCGCACGTCGACATGCACTACGACTACGTCGACTTCGACGGCGGCTTCAACAAGGGCTACGACCAGTACTACCAGGCCGAGCTCGACTTCACGTACCGCTTCCTCGAGCCCGTGTACGCCGTGCGCCTCGGCTTCGGCACGCTCGCCGGCGTCGGCGGCCCGAAGGACGTGATCGACGCCGACCCCGCCGGGCGCTGCCTCGATGGCAACGCGAACTTCCGCTGCACGCGCGTCAACTTCAACTACGTGTACACGGAGCTCGAGTTTCGCCTGCGCAAGAACGTCGCGATCATGCTGCGCCCGCAGGCCGGTCTCCTCACCACCGACGAGGACGCCGACAAGCCCGCCAACCGGTGCACCACCCGGGACGTCGACGGCTGCCGGTTCCTGACCGGCCTCGGCGCGCGCGCCCGCCTGCGCCTCGGCGAGGAGACGGGCACGAACCTCGTGATCGGCGCGGGCTTCACCGACGGCGTCGGCACGCTCCTCGAGGCGTCGTACAACTGGCGGCCGAACCCGGTCGTGCCCGTGCAGCTGTCGGTGCAGGTCACCGATCAGCCCGTCGTCGAGGATCTCGGCGTGCGCCTGATCGCCGACGTCGGCTGGCGCTCGCTGTCCTGGTTCTATCCCTCCGTGCGCGTGTCGTACCAGGCGCGCGACCTCGACCACGCGGGCGTCTCGGGCGGCGTCGCGATGAACTTCGACTGGTGAGGAGGCCCACGATGATCGCACGCACGTTGCTCGTCCTCACGCTCTCCCTCTCCCTCTCCCTCGCTGGCGTCGCGCACGCCGAGCCCGTGGCGCACGCGCTCGTGATGCACGTGCCGCCGCACACCGCCGACGCCGGCGCCGATCTCGACCTCGAGGCGCAGATCGACGCGCCGTTCGCCGAGGTCCTGAGCGTGCGCTGGCGGCCGCTCGGCGCGGACGTCGCGTGGCGCGAGGCCGCGTTCGAGCGCGCGTTCGCCGGCGGCTGGTTCGCGACGATCCCGAAGGCGAGCGCGCCGGGCGTCGAGTACTACATCCGCGGCCGCGACGGCGCCGGCGCCGAGGTCGCGCACTTCGCGTCGGAGGCGTCGCCGCACGTCGTCCGCGTCGTGCCGTCGCTGACCGACCGGCTCGAGGAGCTCGATCGCGCGCGCCTCGGCGATCGCCGCAACGAGGTCTCGCTCGACGTCCTCGGCCACGACTTCGGCAACCGCTATCCGGTGCGCGATCGCTACCTGCGCGGCGAGCTCGCGTACACGCGCCGCCTGTGGCGCGAGATCCACCACGTGTCGTTCGGCTTCGGCGCGATCCAGGGCGAGACGCCCGACACGAGCGCGCCCGACGGCCGCGAGCTCGACAAGGGCGTGCGCTACGGCTTCGGCGAGGCCCGCTTCCGCGCGCACGAGTCCGTGTTCCTCGACGCGCGCGTCGCGCTCGCCGCGAGCCACGCCGGCTTCACCGGCGGCGTGCGCGGCCAGATGATCTTCGGCAAGCCGTGGCGCTCGTCGGTGTTCGTCGGCGGCGAGTACCTCGGCGACGTCGGCGGCAGCGCGTGGGTGCGCCTCCAGTGGGACACGGCGCCGCCGCTGCTCATGGCCGCCTCCGTCGTGCGCACCGACCTCCCCGGCGCCGAGATCGCCGCCGCCGGCCTCTACATCGCGTACGACGTCTCGTACCGCGTCGCCTCGCACGTCACGATGAAGGCCCAGCTGTCCTACGGCGCGCGCGACGGCGAGGCGCACTTCGGCGGCGGCCTCGGCAGCGCGGTCGACTTCTGAGCTACAGGCCCGCCGAGTCCGGGTGGTGCTTGCGCACGAAGTCGAGGAGCGGCATCGGCTCGCCCGCCGCCGGCGCGATGTAGAACTTCGAGCCGAACTTGTTCTTGCACAGCCGCTCGAGCACGTCCTTCTTCGACTTCACGAGGAACGTGAGCAGCAGCGCTTCCTTGCGCGCGCCGCGCAGCCAGTCGTCGATCGGCTCGAGGTCCTTGAGGCCGCTGCCGACGAGCTTGTCGAGCCCGATCCGCGCGCCCTTCTGCGTCTCGAGGTAGTCGAGCATGCTGTCGGCGTACGCGACGAGCGAGCCGTCGCGCGACGCGCCGGCCGCGCCGACGCCGGCGAGGTTGCGCAGGTTCTTGAAGTCCTCGGCGAGCTTCGCGACGGCGTCGGTGCTCGTCTTGAGGTTCGCGAGCACGTGGGGCAGGTGCTCGTTGACGGTGACGCTCGTGCGCTTCACCTCGACGCGGACGTCGTTGACCATCCACAAGAGGATCCCGAGCACGACGGCCGCGAGACCCAGACACGACCACCGGAACACGCGCGCTTCCACGCGCGCAGCATACTCAGGTGTCCGCGCCGTCTCCGCCGCTGCCGAACGCGATGTTGTTGCCGGTGTACGCCTGCTCGACGCCGTTCAGCATGACCTTGGGGCGCCACGGCTCGGGCGCGGCGGGCGCCGGCGCCGCCTGCCGCCCTCGCATCATCGACATCATCATCATGGGCATCATCATGTCGCCGAGGCCGCCGTCGCCGGCGCCGCCGGCGACCTGGTCGAGCGTGCCGAGGTCGATGGTGGCGAACGGGTCCGCGGGTGGGGCCGACGGCTTCTGGTCGTGGTGAGACATGGGCACTGCCGACCAGGAGCAGCGCTCGTGCCGAACCGTCTCGTAATCATTTCAAGATCTTGTCACCCGCGGTCGGCACCGGTGCGTCAACCAGGATAGACACGTGGGGACGTGGACACCGACGCGACGGACCGAACGCCCTACGAGCTCCTCGGCGGCAAGGAGCGCGTCCTCGCGCTCGTCGAGCGCTTCTACGACCTCATGCACGAGCGCGAGCCGGTGCTCGCGCGCCTCCATCCGTGCACGCCCGAGGGCCGGGTCGAGCGCGGCCCGCGCGATCGCTTCGGCCTATTTCTGATCGGCTGGCTCGGCGGCCCCGAGGACTACGTGCGGCAGCACGGCCACCCGCGCCTGCGCATGCGCCACCACCGCGTCGCCGTGAACGTCGCGATGCGCGATGCGTGGCTGCGCTGCATGACCGCCGCGATGGACGAGCACCAGATCGCGGGGCCGGTGCGCCGCTTCCTCGATGCGCGTTTCGCCGAGGTCGCCGACTTCATGCGCAACGTCCCCGACTGATGTGAGACCGAAAACGAGACCGAGTCGCGACAGTCTCGCCTCGTCAGCATCGGATTCCTGAGGCGCGCAAGTTCCTCCCCAGCCGCGCGCACAGCTCGGCTAGGGTACGCGGGATGTTTCACCGCGCGGCGGTCGTGATCGCGGCGGTCGCGACGCTCGCGCCGCGGCTCGCGCACGCCGAGCGCGTCGTGACCGGCTCGGTCGTCGACCACGCCACCGGCATGCCCGTCGTCGGCGCGCTCGTGGCGATCGGCTCGGTCGACGCGGCGACCGAGGACGACGGCACCTTCCGCGCAACAAACGTCGCGGGCGGGCGCCTCGACGTCGTCGTGATCGCCGACGGCTATCGCGCGTACTTCGGCAGCACGCGCGCGGGCGCGACCCTCGCGATCCGCCTCGAGCCCGAGGGCACGTCGAGCGAGGTCATCCGCGTGCGCGGCCGCATGCCGGTGACGCCGCCGATGCAGCTCGACACGCAGGCGATCCGCGACCAGCCGGGCGCGGGCAACGACGTCCTGCGCGCGCTGCAGAGCCTGCCCGGCGTCGCGCGCACGCCGTTCGGCCTCGGCGGCCTCGCGCTGCGCGGCACCGCCCCGCGCGACACCAAGGTCTTCCTCGACGGCATCGAGGTCCCGCTGCTCTACCACTTCGGCGGCATCGCCTCGTTCATCCCGACCGCGGCGATCGACGACGTGGTGCTCGAGCCGAGCGGCGCCGGCGTCCGCTACGGGCGCGGCCTCGGCGGCGTCGCCGTCGCGACGACGCGCACCGGGCGCCGCGATCGCTGGCGCGTCGGCGGCGAGCTCAGCCTGATCCACGCCGCGACGATCGCGGAGGGTCCGGGCCCGATGCGCGGGAGCTGGCTCGTCGGCGTGCGCCGCTCGTACTTCGACGCCATCGAGGAGGCCGCGCAGCTCGACCTCGCGCTCGCGCCGCGCTACGCCGACGCGCAGCTGCGCTGGGAGTCGGGCGACGGGCGCTGGATGGCGCTCCTGTTCGGCTCCGACGACTCGCTGCGCTTCCTGCCCTCCGAGGGCAGCTCCGGCGGCATCGACACGAGCAACGTGAAGTCGCTGTCGTACGCGTCGCGCTTCGTGCGCCTCGGCGCCCGCTACCGCGCCGTGCACGGCGCGACGTCGGTGATGGTGCTGCCGTCGGTCGGCGTCGATCACGTCGACGCGCGCGCGAACCACGAGGGCGTCGACAAGGGCATGGAGCGCGTCACGGTGCCGCTGCACCTGCGCGCCGAGGTCGCCACCGCCGCGCTGCGCGGCACGCTGACGGTCGGCTTCGACGGCGGCGCGCAGCTGCACAGCTACGACATGAACAACACGCCGCCGCCGACGGCGATGGACCCGTCGCCCGACGACGTCGTGCACCGCACGCTCGACCGCTGGGCGAGCGACGTCGGCGTGTGGGCCGAGCAGTCGTGGTTCGTCGCCGGCGATCGCGTCGAGATCCGCCCCGGCCTGCGCGCCGATCGCTTCGGCCTGTCGGAGCAGGTGACGCTCGACCCGCGCATCACGGTGCACGAGGTGCTATGCCACGGCCTGCGCCTCACCCAGTCGCTCGGCCGCTACCACGCGCCGCCGCTCGTCACCGACTACGACCCGATCTTCGGCGACCGCATCATGCCGGGCTCGTCGTCGACGCAGGTCACGGCCGGCATGAAGCAGCAGCTCGGCGACGACAAGGAGCTGTCGGCGACCGTCTACTACAACCGGCTCGGCGAGCTCCCCGTCGACGCGATCACCTCGGCGACGCCGGCGTCGGCGAACGGCAGCACGGAGTCGGGCGGCCTCCTCGGCATCAGCCGCGAGCTCGTCGACACGCAGTTCGGCTCGTACTCCTACCGCGAGGGCATCGGCTCGGGGCACGCGTACGGCCTCGAGCTGATCGGACGCCGCACCGCCGGCGCGTGGACCGGCTGGGTCGCGTACACGTTCGCGCGCTCGTTCCGGCGCAACCCGGCGCGCGGCGACACCACCGCGCCGTACGTGCTCGACCAGCCGCACGCGCTCACCATCGTCGGCTCGACGGCGCTCGGCAAGAAGTGGCGGCTCGGCGGCCGCTTCCGCTTCACCACCGGCAACCCGCTCACGCCCGTCGCGGCCGCGTACCTCGACGCGAGCGGCGACTGGGTCCCCGTCGACGGCGCGATCCTGTCCCAGCGCCTGCCGGACTTCATGCAGCTCGACGTGCGCCTCGACCGCGCGTGGCGCCGCCCGTCGGGCCTGTGGAAGCTCTACATCGACGTCCAGAACATCACGAACCGCTCGAACGCCGAGGGCGTCACGTACAACACCGACTTCTCGCGCCGCAGCTTCACGACCGGCCTCCCGATCTTTCCGTCGATCGGCGTCGAGGTGATCCCGTGAGGCGCGCGGTGTGTGCGGCCGCGGCCGTCCTCGCGGCGTGCGGCGACGGCATCGTGGTCGAGCCCGTCGACGAGGCCGTCAGCGGCGCGCGCCTCATGGTCGAGTGGGTGTTCTACGGCGACGGCTCGCGACAGCCCGCGCCGCAGGCGTTCTACGACACCGAGCTGCACGCGCGCTGCCAGCCGGGCACGTGGGTCGACGGCACGCGCCGCTGCATCCCCGTCGCGGATCCCGCCATCTACACGCGGCCCGACTGCACGGTGCCGATCGGCGTCGGCCTCACGAACCAGCACCCCGATCTGTTCATCGGCTACGAGATCGAATTCGGCGTGGCGCGGCCCAAGCGCATCTACCGCGCGCTCGCCCCGGTCGCGCAGCCCGAGGCCGCCTACCAGCTCTCCGACGGCGAGTGCTTCGGGGTCGGCGCGACGCCGCCGGGGATCCCGTACTTCGCGCTCGCGCCCGGGTTCGACGGCAACCGGATGGCGGTGATCGACGAGCGCGACGACGGCGCGGACGGCGAGCGCCTCGCGCAGGTCGTCGTCGAGAGCAGCGACGGTCTGCGCGTGCCGATCGGCTTCCGCGACCGCGAGGCCGGCGCGCTGTGCGAGCCCGAGCAGCGCGCGAGCGGCACCGTGTGCGCACCGCGCGCCGCGCCGTCGGACATCTACCTCGATCCGTCGTGCCGCGAGCCGGGCATCGCGCTGTTCGACGGGCCGCAGCCGAGCGTCGTGAGCCACCCCGGCCCCGACGGCTGCCGCCTCGACTACCGCGTCGGCCCGGTCGTCGAGGGCGCGTTCTACCGGCGCAACGGCGCCGTGTGCGAGCTCGTCCCCTTCGACGGGTTCGTGCGCGGCTATCGCCTGGGCGCGCCCGTCGAGCCGATCCGCCTCGAGCGCGAGGTCGACGACGCGACCGGCCGCCGCCTGCAGCGCGTGACGCTGGCGTCGGGCTCGGTGCGCGCGCGCAGCGATCGCATGTTCGACACCGCGACGCGCGACGAGTGCCGCCCCGTCGCGTTCGGCGACGTCCTGCGCTGCCTCCCCGCGCGGGCGGCGCACGCGACGTACCTGCTCGGCCCGGGCTGCGGCGTGTCGGTGCTCGTGGCGGAGATGCGCGCGCCGGCGTGCGCGCCCGTCGCGTTCGCGATGTCCTCCGCCGACGGCTTCCCCGAGATCCGCGCGATCGGCGACCCCGCCGGCCCGCTGTTCGACGCGTTCGGCGCCGCGGGCTGCGTGCCGCACGTCCCGCCGGCCGACCACGTCGTGTACGACCTCGGCCCGCCGATCCCACCGGAGACGTTCACCGGCGGGCGCATCGCAGGTGAGCGATGACGAGGATCGGTCTCGCGCTGCTCGCGCTCGCCGCATGCAACCCGCCGAGCGATCCGCGCGTCGACGCGGCGACGCCGCCGTGGGCGCCGCTGTCGGGCGGCACGCTCGTGACCCTCACCGGCGCCGGCTTCCACGACGATGCGCGCGTGTTCGTCGGCGGCCGCGAGGCGCCGCTCGTCCGCTTCATCGACGACGGCAACCTCGAGATCATCGTCCCACCCGGCGCGCGCCCCGGGCCCGCCGAGACGCTCGTGATCGGCGCCGGCGCCACCGCCGTCTCGCCCGACGCGATCCGCTACAGCGCGCCGCCGGCGATCACCGGCGTGTCGCCGCGCGACGTCGTCGCGAGCGTCGAGAGCGTCGTCACCGTCACCGGCACCGGCTTCCTCGACGAGGACGCGGGCGATCCGCAGGTCCTGCTCGAGGGCCTGCCCACGAGCGTGCAGGTCGTGTCCGACACCGAGATGCGCGTTAGCTCGGCGACGGGGCGCCCGCTGCTCGAGCCCGAGCTCACCCTCGTCAACCGGCGCGGCGCCGCCGTCCGCAGCCGCGCGTTTCGCTACCGCCCGACCGCGCACGGCGGCCTCCTCGTGTTCACGCAGTCCTCGCCGTCGTTCGCGACGTTCGTCGACCCGCTGCGCGGCGAGGTGGTCGACATCCCGCGCGTGCCCCAGCCGAACGAGCCGTTCCTCGTGGCGGCGGTCGTCGACGGCCGCGGCGAGTACTGGGGCCTCGACAACGGCGGCAGCCGCTTCGGCCGCCTCGACCTGAGCACGCAGACGCTCGAGCAGGCGATCACGCTCGACGCCCTGGTCCCGGCGATCGATCGCATCGGGCCGCTGTACGTCGCCTTCGATCGCATCACGCGCACGATCGGCTCGCTCGACGTCGCGACCGGCAGGTTCACGCCGCGCACGAACACCACCGTCACCTCGTGCATCGGCGGCTGCGACAACGGCATCGCCCACGACGGTGCCGGCACGGTGTGGTTCGCGGTGCGCGAGGTCGGGGTCTCGATGCTCCAGTCGATGGACCTCGCGACCGGCGCGCTCGGCGTCGCCTTCCCGGTCTCCCCGCCGGGGCTGCGGATCGACGACCTCCGCTTCTACCAGGGCACGCTGTACGCGGTGTGTTCCGACCGGACCGTGCGCTCGGTCGACCTCACCACCGGCGCGACCTTCATCCTCACGCTCACCGCCTTCAGCCAGGCGCTCGAGGTGTTCGAGTAGCGCCTACGGCGCGTGGAACGCGGCGGCGATCGCGCCGTCGAGGTCGCTCACGTAGATCACCTCGACGGGCAGCTCCTCGCCGGCGAACTCGTGCTCGACGTCGATGCGGTTGTCTTCGGGGACGAGCGCGCGCGCGATGCCCGCGGCGGCCGCGGCGAGCAGCTTCGTCTTGACGCCGCCGATCGCGGTGACCTTGCCGTGCAGCGCGAGCTCGCCCGTCATCGCGGTGTCGGCGCGCGCCGCGCGGTCGCGCAGGTGAGAGAGCAGGGCGATCGCGATCGCGAGGCCCGCCGACGGCCCCTCCTTCCGCACCGCCGTGTCGGGGAGGTGGACGTGGAGGTCGCGGTCCTTGCGGAAGTCGGCGGCGATGCCGAGCGCGGGCGCGCTGCGGCGCAGCGCCGCGACCGCGACCTCGATCGACTCCTTCAGCACGTCGCCGAGCTGGCCGGTCACGACGAGCTTGCCGCTGCCGTGCGGGAGCAGCGCGCACTCGATCGGCAGCACCTCGCCGTCGCTCGCCGTCCACGACAGGCCGTACGCGCTGCCCGCCGGCAACACCGGCTGCGCGCGCCGCCGCCGCCGCGTCGGCACCCCGAGGATCTCGCGCATCTCGGCGGCGTCGAAGGTGTGCGGCTGCGGGCGCTCGCCGCGCTCGGCGCTGCGGTGCACGTGCGCGCGGCACACCGACATCACGGCGCGCGCGAGCTCGCGCACGCCCGCCTCCTGCGAGTACTCGCGCACGAGCGTCTCGATCGCCGCCTCGGTGAGGCCGACCGAGCCCGGCGCGAGCCCGCACTCGACGACGGCCTGCGGCACGATGTGGCGCTGCGCGAGCACCGTCTTGTCGCGCGCCGTGTAGCCGTCGAGGCGCAGCACCTCCATGCGATCGCGCAGCACGGAGTCGATGCGCTCGGCGTCGTTCGCCGAGCAGATGTACAGCGCCTGCGAGCAGTCGAAGCCGAACTGGAGGTAGCTGTCGACGAAGCTCGTGTTCGTCTCCGGATCGAGCAGCTCGAGCAGCGCCGCCGCCGGGTCGCTCCACCGCCGCCCGAGCTTGTCGATCTCGTCGAGCAGCATCACCGGATTCATCACGCCGGCCTTCACGAACGCGCGGATCACGCGCCCGGGCCGCGAGCGGATGTAGGTGCGCTCGAAGCCGCGGATCTGGACCTCGTCGTCGACGCCGCCCAGCGACAGCACCGCGAACGGCCGCTCGAGCGCCCGCGCGACGGCGCGCGCGAACGACGTCTTGCCGACGCCCGGCGGTCCGACGAGGCACAGCACGCGCGTCTGCGGCGCGCCGCGCAGCTGCTCGACGGCGAGGTACTCGAGCACGCGGCGCTTGGCGTCGCGCAGCCCCCAGTGCCGCTCGTCGAGCGACGTCGCGACCTGCGCGAGCGGTGACGGGCCGGGCGAGCCGGCGGCGCGCTTGCCCCACGGCAGGTCGCGCACGAAGCGCAGGAACGCGCGGATGCCCTCGTACTCCGGGTGCTCGACGGGCAGGGCGCGCATCCGCTCGAGCTCGCGCAGCACCGCCGACCTCGCCTCCACCGTCAGCGGGAGCTGGTCGAACTCCCGGCGCAGCTCCTTCTCCGAGCGTACCTCGATCCAGGGATCGTCGTCGGCGCCGTCGTCGGTGCGCGGCGGCTCGTCGGGCGGGGGCGTCGCCTCGCGCACCGGATCGGGCGGCGGCGTCTTCGCGCGCGCGTCGTCGACGATGACCTGCGGTTGGGGCGGCCGGTCGTGCGGGCGCGGCGGCACCGCGATGCCCAGCGTCGTCAGGATCGTGGCGCCGTGCAGCTCGAGCACCGGGTCGCCGCTCGCGATCCACTGCTTCGCGAACGTCGCGAGCTCGATGTCGGTCGGCTCGACCATCGCCGCGACGGCGCGCGCCGCGAGGATGCGGTCGTCGCCCGTGCGCTTGCGCGTCACGTCGACGAGGTACGGCATCGACGGCCGGTACTGCGCGTACGCGAGCACCTCCATCGCGCCGAGGCGCACGCCCTTCACCGGGTGCACGAGCAGCCGGATCACGGCCTTCAGGTCGTCCTCGCTCGCCGTGGCCGCGGCCGCGCGCGCGAGCGCGTTGCGACGCCGGAGGTCCGCCGTCTCGAGCTCGCTCACGAGCTGCTCGACATTCACCCGTGCAGCTTAGCGCGGGAGCGCGTGGTATGACGCGACGTGGTTCGCGACGGACGGCCCATCGATCTCTCGGTCAACCTCAACAAGGTCGCGCTGCTCCGCAATTCGCGCGGGGGCACCAACCCCTCGCCGCTCGTCGCCGGCCGGA
Source organism: Deltaproteobacteria bacterium (assembly GCA_019637375.1). Classification (GTDB taxonomy): domain Bacteria; phylum Myxococcota_A; class Polyangia; order Haliangiales; family Haliangiaceae; genus JABFXX01. Next base: position 148,435 of record JAHBVW010000014.1, read on the forward strand.
CGTGCCTCGACCACGGTGCGTACGGCCTGACGCTGCACTGGCGCGCCGACAACCGCCACACCCGCATCGACGACGTCCGCGCGCTGCGCGCGCTGTGCGCCGAGCGCGGCGCCGAGTTCAACCTCGAGGGCGACGAGCGCCCGGAGCTGCACGCCCTCGCGATCGAGCTCGCGGTCACGCAGTTCACGCTCGTCCCGGTGAAGCCGGGCGAGGTCACGAGCGACCACGGCTGGGACCTGCCGCGGCAGCACGACACCGTCGCGCGCATCGTCGAGCGCGTGAAGTCGGCGGGCATCCGCACCGCGATCTTCGTCGATCCGGTGCCCGAGATGATGGCCGCCGCCGCGGCGACCGGCGTCGACCGCGTCGAGATCTACACCGAGCCCTACGCCGCGGCGTGGGGCTCGCCGCGCCTTGGCGACGAGCTCGCGCGCCTGAAGGCCACCGCGACCGCCGCCGCCGCCGCCGGCCTCGGCGTCAACGCCGGCCACGACCTCGACCTGCGCAACATGCCGCTCGTCGCGCGCCAGGTCCCCGAGCTCCTCGAGGTCTCGATCGGCCACGCGCTCCTGTGCGACGCCCTCTACCTCGGGCTCGCCGAGTCCGTGCGGCGCTACGCCCGCGTGTGCCGCGGCGAGGCGGTCGATGCCCCGGTCACGCGGTAACCGTCGCACGGGCCGTGCTCGCGCAGCGGGACGCCGCCGTTGCGCAAGCGCGGGTCGCCTGCGTCGCGCACCGCGGTCACGGTCGGCCTCCTCGTCGCGAGGGTCAAGTCGCCACGGCGCGCGTGCGCTCGGCGTGCGTGCGCTCGGCGTGCGTGTGCTGGGCGTGCGTGCGCTCGGCGTACTCGTACTCGTGCTCGCCGTCGCCGCCTGTACCAGCCCGCCGCAGGCCCCGAAACCGGCCACCTGCCCCGAGCGCGCGCTGCTCGCCGGCCAGGCCGACGTCGCCAGGCTCGCCGGGTGCCCGCGCCTCGCAACGCTCGCGATCCGCACGGCGGGCGAGCTCGACCTCGCGCCGCTCGCGCAGCTCGCCGCGATCTCCGGCGACCTCGTGGTCGGCCCGTCGGTCGGCCTGACCGAGCTGGCGCTGCCCGCGCTCGCCTCCGTCGGCGGCACGATCCGCGTGATCTCGAACGGCGACCTGCGCGGGGTCTACCTGCGCAACCTCGAGAAGGCCGGCGCGATCGCGATCGACGGCAACGTGTCGCTCGCGACGCTGTCGCTGTCCAGGCTCGCGGACGCCGGCGCGATCGAGATCGGCTCGGCGCCGTCGCTCGAGATGATCGACCTGAGCGCGCTCGCCACCGTCGGCACCTTCGCGATCGACGAGGCCCCGGAGCTCGCGCTCGTCGAGGTCGGCACGCCGCACGCGAAGTCCATCCGCCTCGGCAACGTCCCGCGGCTCGCGCCCGACGTCGCCGACAAGCTGCGCGCGCTCGCCGCCCCAGCGGAGTAGGCCTTCGGGCCGAGCTCGACGGCGATCGCGGCGCGCAGGTCGCCGCCGCCGATCGCGGCGCGCACGAGGCGCGTCGTGACCTCGCGGCCGCCGATCCGCAGCGTGCGCGCGGCGGGCGCCTGCTTCGTCTCCGACGTCGTGCTCGACACCGCGTCCTTCAGGTTCGCGAGCGCGGCGAACGCGAGCGAGGCATCCGCCTGCTCGAGCTCCTTGTTCGCCACGTACGCGCGCACCTGATCGCCTCGCACCTCGACGTGCGGCTGCGCGGCGACCTGGAAGTGCGCGCACGCGCCCTTCGTGCGGAACATGTGCACCACCATCGGCTTGTCGCCGCGGTCCGGGCGCCAGTCGAAGTGCGGCACGTACGCGCCGTCCGGATCGGGCTTCAGCTCGCGCGTGTAGTGCCGCGGCGCGACGCCGTGCGCGATGCCCCAGTTCGCGAGCTCCGCGGCGGCGCTGCCCGAGACCTCGACGTTGATCGCCTCGGGCGTCGCCGCTGTCGCAAAACCGACGGGCGCGCGGATGGGGAGCTGCGTGTGCACGAGCAGGTCGAGCGCCGGCACGTCGCCGGGCGCCGGCGCGACGTCGACCCGCGAGAGCGGCATCGGCGGCAGCGGGAGGTGCAGGCGCGTGGCCTCGCCGAGCCGCACGAGCACGACGTCGCGCAGCCCGTCGTACACCTTCGGCGCGAGCTTCTCGACGAGGCGACCGGCCCCGCGCTCGAGGATCCCGCGCGGCACGCGCTGCTTGACCGCGTCGGGCACCGCGTCGGCCACCGCACCGCCGGCGGCCGCGCGCGCGCGGTCCGACAGCTCGAGGTCGAGCTTCGCGAGCTGGTCGAAGCGCACGGCGATCGCGACCGCCGGCGGCTCGCCGGGCTCGACGATCGCGTCGACGTTCGTCCGCCCGCGCAGCGTCGCGAGGTGGCCCTCGGCGTCGTCGATCGCGATCGCGAGGTCGACGCCGATCTTGCCCGTCTCCGCGGGCACCAGCGCGGCCTCGCGCAGCGTGACCTTCACCTCGTCGACCCCGAGCAGCCGGCCGAGCGGCCCGGCGAGCGCGATCGGCTCCTCGTCGGCGACGACCTGCGCGATCAGCCGGTTCGCGAGCGCGAGCGGTATGCGGATCCGCGCCGACGGCCCGGGGGTCGCGTCCGTCCGCCCGACGAGCGCCGCCCGGTCGGCCGCGATCTTCTTGCACGGCCCGCCGCAACCGCTCGCGGCCACAGCTACGCCCACGGCGAACGCGATGACTCCGTGCATCTGGGTACCTTACCCACCCCCGCGCCTCCCGCCCGCGCTTCACGCGCTCTTCACGGAGAAACGCGCACCGGCGGTGCCAGTGCCACGGTCTGCCCGTATCATGCCGCCCATGACACGTGACGTGCTCGAGCTCGGTGGCTCCCTCGCATACCTCGACGAGCTCGCAGAGCAGTACGCCCAGCGCCCCGACGAGGTCGACGCGACCTGGCACGAGCTCCTGAACGGCGGCCGCGCGCCGATCGGCGGCGGCAACGGAGGCGGCAACGGCCACGGTGCCCCACGCACGATCAGCCTGCGCGGCGGCAACGGCGCCGAGGCGGCGCTCCCCCCCGGGATGCCGGCGTACTCGCGGCCCGGGCCGGTGACGATGTCGCCGATCGCCGCGCAGACCGCGCCGTCGGTGTGGCCGCTCGTCAACGCGTATCGCAGCCGCGGCCACTTCAACGCCGCGCTCGATCCGCTCGGCCTCCTCGAGACCGCGCGCATCAGCGAGCTCGACCCCGCGACGTGGGGCTTCACCGGCGCCGACCTGGATCGCGTCATCGAGCCGACCGGCGTGCACGGCATGCCGCGCGCGACCGTGCGCGACCTCCTCGCGCACCTCCGGCGCGTCTACGCCGGCTCCGTCGGCCTCGAGTTCATGCACATGACCTCGCCGGCGCGCCGGTCGTGGCTCGCCGAGCGCATGGAGCAGCACTTCGCGACGCCGCTGCCCGCGCCGCGCCGCATCCAGATCCTCCAGCTGCTCATCAACGCCGAGCAGTTCGAGCGCTTCTGCCACCTCAAGTACCCCGGCACCAAGCGGTTCTCGCTCGAGGGCTGCGAGGGCGCCATCCCGATGCTCGACATGGTGCTCGAGCACGGCGCGCGCCTCGGCGCGATCGAGGCCGTGATCGGCATGGCGCACCGCGGGCGCCTGACCGCGCTCGAGACGATCCTGCGCCGCCCGAGCCGCGAGCTCCTGTCGATGTTCGAGGACGTCGAGCCGGAGAAGTCGATGGGCGGCGGCGACGTGAAGTACCACATGGGCTACTCGACGGACCGAATGTTCGCCGACGGGCGCGCGATGCACGTCTCGCTCGCGTTCAACCCGAGCCACCTCGAGGCCGTCGACCCCGTCGTCGTCGGGCGCGTGCGCGCGAAGCAGGTCCGCCACGGCGACGTCGAGATGCGCCGCGTGATGGGCGTCCTCGTGCACGGCGACGCCGCGTTCGCGGGGCAGGGCCTCGTCCCCGAGACGCTGCAGCTGTCGGGCCTCCCCGGGTATCGCACCGGCGGCACCGTGCACATCGTCATCAACAACCAGGTCGGCTTCACCGCGTCGCCCGCCGAGCAGCGCTCGACGCCGTACTGCACCGACATCGCGAAGATGCTCGAGTGCCCGATCTGGCACGTCAACGGCGAGGACCTCGACGCGTGCGCGCGCGTCGTCGAGCTCGCGTGCGAGTTCCGCGCGCAGTTCGGCTCCGACGTCGTGATCGACATGTACGGCTACCGCAAGTACGGGCACAACGAGAACGACGAGCCCGGCTTCACGCAGCCCATCATGTACGAGGCGATCCGGAAGAAGAGCTCGCCCGTCGACGTCTACGCGCAGCGGCTCGTCGCCGACGGCGCGGTCACCGCCGCCGACGTGCAGGCGATGACGCAGCGGCGCGTGCAGGAGCTCGAGGGCGAGCTGGTCGCGGCGAAGGCGACGAAGGTGCGCACGGAGCACACGTCGATGACCGCGATGTGGCGCGGCTACCATGGCGGCCTGTCGGTGAACCCCGAGGACGTCGACACGGGCACGCCGCGCGGGCTCCTCGAGAACATCGCCGCCGCGATGGTCGAGATCCCGCCGGGCTTCACGCCGCACCCGAAGATCGAGCGCCTCCTCGAGCAGCGCGCGCAGATGGGGCGCGGCCAGCGCGCGCTCGACTGGGGCATGGCCGAGCTCCTCGCGTACGGCTCGCTGCTGCACCAGGGCGTCAACGTGCGCCTGTCGGGGCAGGACTGCGCGCGCGGCACGTTCAGCCACCGCCACGCGATCATCGCCGACGTGCGCACGGGCCGCGAGCACATGGTGCTCGGCGGGCTGCACCACGATCAGGGCCAGTGCCGCATCTACGACTCGCCGCTGTCGGAGGCCGGCGTCCTCGGCTTCGAGTTCGGCTACTCGCTCGACTACCCCGACGCGCTCGTGATGTGGGAGGCGCAGTTCGGCGACTTCGTGAACGGCGCGCAGGTGATCATCGATCAGTTCATCACGTCGTCGGAGGACAAGTGGAAGCGCCTGTCGGGGCTCGTGCTGCTCCTGCCGCACGGCTACGAGGGGCAGGGCCCGGAGCACTCGAGCGCGCGCCTCGAGCGCTTCCTGCAGCAGTGCGCCGAGGACAACATCCAGGTCGCGCAGCCGACGACGCCCGCGCAGATGTACCACCTGCTGCGCATGCAGGTGCTGCGGCGCGTGCGCAAGCCGCTCGTCGTGATGACGCCGAAGAGCCTGCTCCGCCTGCCGGCGGCGACGTCGGCGCTCGACGAGCTCGCGACCGGCCGCTTCCACCGCGTGCTGCACGACACCACCGCCGATCCGGCGAAGGTGACGCGCGCGATCTTCTGCAGCGGCAAGATCTACTACGAGCTCGCCGACGAGCGCGCCGCGCGCAAGGACGAGCGCACCGCGATCATCCGCATCGAGAAGCTGTACCCGTGGTGGAACGACCTCGTCCACGCGTCGATCGCGCCGTACGGCCAGCTGAACGAGGTCGTGTGGGCGCAGGACGAGCCCGCGAACATGGGCGCGGCGAGCTTCGTGACGCCGCGCCTCGAGGCGCTGTTCGCCGAGCGCAAGCTCGACGTCGTGTACCGCGCGGTCACGCGCGCCGAGAGCGCGTCGCCCGCGACCGGCTCGCACAAGGCGCACCTCCTCGAGCAGCGCCAGATCTTCGACGCCGCGTTCACCGCCGCGCGGTGACCCCGGAGGGGTGGGGCGAGGCGTGTGTGCGCCGGGTGCACAGGGGCGCCCAGCCGGGGGCCGTGCTGGCCTCGTACGGCGTCCGCTTCGAACCGGGCGCGCCGCCGTTCGAGGAGCTCCTCTTCGTGTAGAGTCCCGCGCATGGAGCTGGTCGTGCCCCCGCTCGGTGAGTCGATCACCGAGGCCGTCATCGCGAGCTGGCTGAAGCAGGTCGGCGAAGCCGTTGTTTCCGGCGAGATCGTCCTCACCCTCGAGACCGACAAGGTCACCGTCGAGATCCCGGCCCCCAACGCGGGCGCGCTCACCGAGCAGCGCGTCGCCGCCGGGGACACGGTACGCGTCGGCCAGGTGCTCGGCACGATCGACGCCTCGCGCGCGGGCGCCACCGTCGCCAAGCCCCAGCCGGCGCCGGCCCCCGCACCGACCGGCCCGAGCCCCGCGCAGGCGCGCTCCGCCGCCCCGGCCACGCCGCCGGCGACGCGCACGACGCCCGTCGCCAGCGCACCGCAGGTCGCGGCCGTCGCCGCCGCGCCCGGCGGCAACGGGCAGGGTGCCCGCCTCGATCGCGAGGCCCTCCTGCGCCTGACGCCGTCCCAGCGCGCGCACGCCCGCGAGGCCGGCTCGCTACCCGCGACCACCGCCGCGGCGCCGGCTCCGAGCGGCCCCGACGTCGAGGCCCGCCTCGCGAGCGTCGACCCGCGCGACGAGATCGTGCCGATGTCGCCGCTGCGCAAGCGCGTCGCCGAGCGGCTCGTGCAGGCGCAGCACGAGTCCGCGTCGCTGACGACCTTCAACGAGGTCGACATGTCGGCCGTGCTCGCGCTGCGCGCGAAGTACAAGGACACCTTCGAGAAGGCGCACGGCGTCAAGCTCGGCTTCCTGTCGTTCTTCGCGAAGGCGTGCGTTCACGCCGCCAGGCTGTTCCCCGGCCTCAACGCCGAGGTCATCGGCGGCAACATCGTCTACAAGCGCCACTACGACTTCGGCATCGCCGTGTCGACGCCGAAGGGCCTCGTCGTGCCGGTGCTGCGCGACGTCGACGTGCGCTCGTTCGCCGGCATCGAGAAGGGCATCGCCGAGCTCGCCGACAAGGCGCGCACCGGCAAGCTCGGCCTGCCGGACCTCTCCGGCGGCACGTTCTCGATCACGAACGGCGGCATCTACGGCTCGATGATGTCGACGCCGCTGCTCAACTACCCGCAGACCGGCATCCTCGGCATGCACAACATCGTCAAGCGCGCCGTCGTCGGCGCCGACGACAAGATCGAGGTGCGCCCGATGATGTACGTCGCGCTCAGCTACGACCACCGCGTCGTCGACGGCCGCGAGGCCGTGTCGTTCCTCGTCGCGGTGAAGGACCGCCTCGAGGCTCCCGAGCGCATGCTCGTCGAGGTTTGACATCCGCGACCACGGACGCTACACAGGGCGTCCGTGATAACGGATACGAGCGACATGCTGCGCGGCCTCGCCGGCGGCGTCCTCATCGGGCTCGCCGCCGGGCTCGCCTGGGTGCTCCACGGCCGCATCGCCGGCATCAGCGGCCTCCTCGGCCGCAGCCTCGATCGCGACGGCGGCGCGGGCTTCCGGCGCGCGTTCCTCGCCGGGCTCGCCGGCACCGGCCTCGTCCTCGCGCTCGCGTTCCCGTCGGCGATCGGCCCGAGCGTGCGCGGCACCACCGCGCTCGTCCTCGCCGGCGTCCTCGTCGGCCTCGGCACCACGCTCGGCAACGGCTGCACGAGCGGGCACGGCGTGTGCGGCCTCGCGCGCGGCTCGCGGCGCTCGCTCGTCGCCGTCTGCGTCTTCATGGCCACCGCGGCGCTCGTCGTCGCGCTCGCCGGTCCGGGAGCGCCGCGATGAGGTCCACCGTCGCCGCCGTGGCGCTCGGCGCGCTGTTCGCGCTCGGCCTCGCGCTCTCCGGCATGACCTCGCCGGCCAAGGTCACCGCGTTCCTCGACGTCGCCGGCGGTGCGTGGGACCCGCAGCTCGCGTTCGTGATGGCCGGCGCGATCGCCGCGGCCGTCGCCGTGCGCCGCCTCGCGCGCCGCCCGGCGCCGCTGTTCGCCGCGCGCTTCGATCCGCCCGCGCACGCGCGCATCGACGCGCCCCTCGTCGCCGGCGCCGCGATCTTCGGCGCCGGCTGGGGCCTCGCCGGCTACTGCCCGGGCCCGGCGCTCGTCTCGCTCACCTCGCCGAGCGCGCTCGTGTTCGCCGCCGCCATGGTCGCCGGCATCGTCGCCGCGCGCCTCGCACGCCGCGCCTGCAACAATATGAGGCAGGACAAGCGCGCCCACGTTCGCTAGCGTGATCCGCCGAGTCCGCGCGCCGCGCGGGAAAGCAGGGTGGGCATGCGGGTCAGGAAGGTGTGGGTCGTCGCCGCGGTGGCGATCGTCGCGGTGTGTGGGATGCCGAAGCGGGCGGAGGCGTGGAACCCCGTCAAGGCGGTGACCGACAAGATCGTCGCGGCCGGGCGCGCGATCGGCGGCGTCCTCGGTGCACCCGTGGGCGGGTTCGTCGAGGCGGCGACGACACCCGTGATCCGCAACGTCGAGCATGCGGGACATCGCCTGATCGGCGACCTCGACCTCGCGATCGGCAACAACATCGACCGCGCGCAGGGCGCGGCCGGCAAGGTGCTCGATCAGGTCAACACCATCGCCGGCGCGCAGCTCGACAAGGTCAACAGCACGCTGCAGGCCCGCATCCTCCAGATCCAGAGCGGCGTCGATGCGACCGTCGATCGCGTGTTCGACCGGCTCGATCGCGTGATCGGCCGGCTCGACGACACCGCGCAGCGCCTCCTCGCGCGCGCGGAGGCGGCGGGCAAGCGCCTCGTCGAGCAGCTCGACAAGAGCGTCGCGGATGCGCTGTCGAAGGCCGATCGCATCCTCGCCGCGCGGCTGCTCGACCTCGGCGTCATCGTGACGAGCTCGATCCGCGACGTCGACGCGATCGCCGAGGCCCGCCTCGATCAGCTCGACGACCTCGCCGCGCGGCGCGTCGAGAACCTCGACGTGATCGCGACGAAGCAGAGCCTGAACCTCGAGGGGATGCTCCTGCGCATCGCGACCCTCGCCGGGCTCGTCGGCCTGATCGCCTTCGTCGCGTGGCGTGCGTTCCGCGAGGTCGCCGATGCGCTCGCGAACGCCGTCGGCCCGAAGGCCGTCAGCGCGAAGGTCGCCGCGCGCTTCGTGCCGCAGCTCCTCCTCGCGGCGGGCGGGGCCCTTCTCCTGTGGTACCTGTCCGACGCGCTGCCGAAGGACTCGGTGCGGCGCGCGGCGGCGCAGGTTGCGCAGCAGCGCTCGGCGTTCGACGCCGCCGTCGACGCGCTCGACGTCGTCGCGGCGCGGTACCACGCGTCGCAGCTCGAGATCCTCGAGCCGGAGCACGCGGCGGCCCACCGGAGGCGCCTCAGCAGGCTCGTGCTCCTGCACTCCGTGTTCACGCGGCCGGGCCAGCTGCGCACGATCGAGGGGCTCACCGAGCTCGTCACGCGCGTCACGGCGCTCGAGGCCGCGCTCCCGAACGACCCGGAGATCGCGATCGCAAAGGGCCACATCCTGTGGCAGGTCGCGGGCACGCGCGACGAGCAGTACGAGGCCGCGACGCTGTGCGCCGCGGGGCTCGAGCACGCGCCGTCGTCGTGGCTCGCACCCCTCGCGCGCAACTACATCGTGCGCTTCCTCGACGATCCGTACGAGCCACCCGCGGGCGGCATGACCGTGGCGCGGCTCGCCGCGATCGCCGGCGAGCCGCCACCGGCCTCCGCGCAGTTCGCGGCCGTGATCGAGTTCGACGAGGCGGTCTCGAAGCTGGATCGCGCGTCGACCGCCGCCTACCTCGAGATGCTCGACGCCCAGGCCGAGCTCGAGGTCGAGCGCGCGAAGACGAAGAACCAGGACGGCGCGGCCATCGCCGCCGCGCGCGCGGCGCGCAACGACGCGGCGAAGCGCCTGATCGCCGCGTGGGCCGCCTTCGATCACCGGCTCGAGACGTCACCCGCCTTCAGCAGCGACGCGATCGTGCTCTCGGCGTTCACGCTCGACGACTCGATCCTCTCGCACGCGCGCTTCTACGCCGAGCTCCCCGCGACGAACGACCGGCCGCCGATGCTGACCGCCGAGCCGCCGGTGCTGGCGCCGGTGATGCGCGTCAAGATCGCGCCGCTACGGCTGGCGTGGGAGCAGCGCTATGCACCGCTCCTCGGCGCACGCGAGCGCCAGATCGTCGCGTACGAGGAGGCCGTGCGCTTCAAGGTATTCGAGCTGCGCGCGAACGGCTTCGAGCAGAGCTACCTCGACTTCGCCGTCGCCCTGCGCGCCGGCGGGCCCGAGCCGCGCCTGCGCACGGCCGCCGGCACCGCCGCCGTTCACGCCGCCCGCATGGGCCTCTACCGGGAGCGCGCCGGCCACCGCGAGTCGCTCGCCGCCGAGATCAACGGGCGGCTCGCGTCGAAGGCGGATCCGCTCGCCGCGGAGGTCCTCGCCGACGTCGCGGCCGCCTACCGCATCCCGCGCCTTCGGTTTCTCTGAGCCACAGGAGGTCGGGATGTCGAGAACGATCCATCAGGTGTGTCCGGACGACGAGGCCGACGAGACCGCGGCGCGCGCGCCGTGGACGCGGTACACGCACGAGCCCGCGACCATGGTCGAGTGGTACGAGCCGCTGCAGCTCGCGCGGACGGGCGTGGCGGTGGCGACCAGCACGATCCTCGGGCGCCACGCCGATCAGCGGCTCGTCGAGGCGCTCTCGACGCCGTCCGACGAGTACTACGACTACGCGGCGCGCGACGAGCTGTGGATCGACTACGTCGCCGACGCCGGCGACGGCTTCGACTCGACGTATGCGGTGGCCCGGGCGGTCGCGATGCCCGAGCTCGCGCTGGGCGAGCACGTCACCCGGCGCGGGCGCATCCTCGTGCTCGGAGGCGACCTCACGTACCCCGTGGCGTCGCGCGAGCAGTACGAGCGGCGCCTCGAGATGCCGTACCAGAAGGCCCTGCCGCACTCCGATGCGCCGCACCCGGATCTGTACGCGGTGCCGGGCAACCACGACTGGTACGACTCCCTCGTCGCCTTCACGCGGCGGTTCTGCGCGAAGCGCTGGTTCGCGGGCTGGCGCACGCAGCAGCGACGCAGCTACTTCGCCGTCAAGCTCCCGCGCGGCTGGTGGCTGATCGGCACGGACGTACAGCTCGGCTCGGACATCGACGCCGAGCAGCTCGCGTACTTCCGGGACATCGTGGCGTCGAAGATGGAGGACGGCGACAACGTGATCCTGTGCAATGCAGAGCCCCACTGGCTCTATGCCGAGAAGTACGGTGGTGGAGGAGATGAGCAGTTCCTCGATAGCAACCTGCGGTATCTCGAAGAGACGGTGTTCGGCGATCGTATTCGCATCTTCATCGCGGGCGACCTGCACCACTACCGCCGCCACACCACGGAGGACGGATACGACCACAAGATCATCGCCGGCGGCGGCGGCGCCTTCCTGCATCCGACCCACGACAAGGACGTCGACCGGCTGCCGCCGCCGGCGCGCGCGGGGGCCGGCGACTTCGTCCAGCTGTGTACGTATCCGACCGTGAAGGACTCGCGCCGGATCACGTGGTGCAATCTTCTCCTCCTCCGGCACAACCTCCGATTGGGTCTCGTGACGGGACTGCTCTATCTGTTGACGGCGCAGTCGATGCGACTCGACCTCTCGAAGCACGGCATCGGCGACGCCGGCACCGTCCTCGGGAAGGTGTTCCACGCGCTCGTGACGCAGCCGGCGTCCCTCCTGTGGGTCCTCGCGCTCGTGGGCGGAACCGTCCTGTTCACGGACACCCACGTGCGCCGGTATCGCGTCCTCGGCGGGACCGCGCACGCGCTCGTGCACCTCCTCGCGACGCTCGCCGTCGGCTGGACCGCCGGCGTGGTGGCGGCCCGCTGGGGCCTGACCGGGAGCCCGTGGTACCTGGTGTGCGGCGTCCTGATCTTCGCCGGCGGATGCCTCGTCGGGACGTTCGTCCTCGGGGCCTACCTGCTCGTCTCGCTGAACGTTTTCGGTCGCCACGGCAACGAGGCGTTCTCGTCGCTGCGGAGCCCCGACTGGAAGAACTTCCTGCGGCTCCACATCCGCACCGACGGGACGCTGCTCGTCTATCCGATCGGCATCCGCCGCGTCCCGCGCCGATGGACGCGCGACGACCGCCCGGCGCCGGACGATCCGAGGGCGACCGCACCAGCCCTCATCGAGGGGCCGATCGTGGTGCCGAGTGCTCGCGGCGCGCTCAGTACAGGTCGCTGATCGGGAAGCCCTTGTCGTCGCTGTCGCCGTAGCGCAGCGCGAGCCGCGGCTCGCCGTCGTGCTCGAACATCGCACCGCCGTACTTGCGCGCGTCGAGCCCGAAGCCCTGCACGCGCACCCGCTTGCCGAACGCCGTCGCGCGCGCGAGGTAGATCGCCGGGTCCGTCTGCATCATGCGGTTCACGGTGATGCACGCGGTCAGGTGCCCGACGCCGCGCGCGTCGAACTCCTTGTGCGCGAGGGCGCGCGCCGTGTTGTGCATGCCGCGCACCGCGACGATCGCCGCCGCGATCACCGTGTTGATCTCGACGCCGTCGTCGGTCTTGACCGACGTGCCGGCGAGGTACTGGAAGTTCTCCTCGCCGAGGTCGTTGCGGATGCGCCGGTGCACGGGGTTGTTGTAGTCGTGCGACCGCAGCGTGCCGACGATCGCGCCGCACGCCGCGCGCTCCTCGCGCCACGGTGACTCCTTCGTCGTGCCGTACGTGACCGCGCCGTCCTTGTCGAGGCGGCCCACGTGCGTCTTCAGGTCGATCGCGACGAAGATGAACGACTGCGCGTGGCCGTCGTAGACGCGCCGCCGCAGCTCCGCGTCGATCTGGTGCGCGACCGTGACGTGCGCGAGCGTCGCGCCGTCGTCGGTGCCGCCGCCCGTCGGCGAGAACGACTCGATCTTGACGTCGCCGACCTCGGACACCGTCGCGAAGCGCGCCGCGATCGTGCGCTTGTACGACTCGGCCTCGCCCTGGTGGATGCGGTCGCCGCAGTTCGTGTGCGCGACCGTCGTCACGACGCTCGGCACGGTGAAGTCGGCGGCGCACGCCTGCAGGTCCGACGCGACGATGCGCGGATCCGCGAACTGCAGCTCGTCGCGGAGGATCTGCATGCCCGACAACAGGGCATAGCGATCGCTGACGATCTCATCGAGGTACGTGTGGTACCGGCCGCGCTCCCTCCCGAATTTTGCCGTGAGGGCCCAGATCCTCTCGATTCGACGCTCCACGCTCTTGCTATCGAACTCCACCATGGCCGGCGAGCTTACCCGCGCGGCCGCCGCGCGTGCGACGCGCCGGCGCGGAAGATCCCCGCCGCGGTCTCCCGGCCGGGCGTATCGTGGAGCCGTGAAGCGCTGGCAACGGTCCGTGCTCGCCTACGCGGTCGTCTCGATCCTCGTGCTGCTCCTCCTGTTCGCGATCATCATCGCGATCGGCGCCGTGGTCGACCGCACCGACCACGTGCGCTACCTCGGCGGCGCCGCGATCTTCGTCTCGATCTACGGCGCCTCGAAGATCCTCGCGATCCGCGACCGCATTCGCGGCGCGTAGAGCCGCGGCGCGGCCCGCGCTACTTCGCCATCAGGTGCTTCTGGAAGAACGCGATGGAGTGGCCGATGGTCGCGACGATGTTGCCGCGCTTGGAGGCGCCGTGGCCTTCGTCGGGGAAGAGGATCATGCCGCCGGGGATCTTGCGGCGCTCGAGCTCCTTGTAGATCTGCATGGCCTCGCCGACGGGGACGCGCGGATCGTTGACGCCCTGGATGACGAGGAGGGGGGCCTTGATCTTGCTGATGTGGGTGATGGGAGACAGCTTGATCAGGGCCTCGCGGTCCTTCTCCGGGTCGCCGTACTCGGAGATGCGGAGGATGCGGCGGTAGGGGGCCGTGTTCTGGAGGAAGGTGATGAGGTTGGAGATGCCGACGTTCTCGACGCCGGCGTCGTAGGCGCCGGCGAAGTAGGTCATGCCCATCAGCGACGCGTAGCCGCCGTAGCTGCCGCCGGAGACGCCGATCTTCGGGGCCTTGCCGTCCTTGCCCCAGTTCGCGCGGATGAACTTCGCGCAGTCCTCGATGTCGGAGACGACGTCGAGGCGCTTGGGGCCGTCGTCGGCGTGCAGCCACGCCTTGCCGTAGCCGGTGGAGCCGCGCACGTTCGGCTGCACGAACGTGAAGCCGGCGTCGACGTAGAGCTGCGCGCCCGCGCTGAAGCCGGCCTGCGACTGGCCCTCGGGGCCGCCGTGGAACTCGACGACGACCGGGCAGGGGCCGTTGCACGCCTTGGGGCGGCGCACGAACATCGGGATCTTCGTGCCGTCGCGCGCCGGGTAGTACTCGAGCGACGCCTTCGCGAACGTCGACACGTCGACCTCGGGCGTCATCGGCACGCGCCACGTGGTCGGCTTGTTCGTCTGCCAGTCGTAGACCACGCTCTGCGGCGCGAGCGTCGAGCCGTCGGTCGCGAGCTGGATGAAGCGGCCGTTGTGCGAGACGCCGACGAGCACGGTGTTCTCGGCGGCGGGGAGCGTCGGCAGCGGCAGCTCCTTCAGCGTCTTCGCGTCGAGGACCTTCGTCTTCGCGTAGCCGTGCTCGTTGATGCGGTAGTAGATGCGGCCGCGCGGGTCGTCGATCGCGAAGCTGTCGATGTCGAACTTCATCTCCGGCGTGATCGGGCTGAGCTTGCCGCCCTCGAGCGCGTACAGGCGGAAGAAGTCCGACGGCTTGTTCGTGAGCACGAGGATCTGCCCGGGCTTCGCGCCGTACGCGACGTCGTACGACTCCTTCTCGCCCTGGCCGAGGATCGGCGTCAGCTTCTTCGCGGCGAGGTCGTACTCGTAGATCTCGACCTGCATCGAGCCGATCGCCTTCGCGAGCAGCCACTTCGTGTCGCCCACGTGATCGGCGATCGACCACAGGCCCTTCTCGCCGAACACGAGCTCGCGCTTGCCGCTCGCGAGGTCGTAGCGATAGATCGCATACGACGCCGCATCGACGTCGTTCGAGCGCAGGTACAGCGCCTTGCCGTCGTCGCTCACGTACTCGAGCGCGGTCTGCACCTTCGGGAGGTGCTGGACCTGCTTGAGCGGACCGCCCTCGATCGACATGAGGTACAGGCCCGGGTTCTCCTGCCCGCCGACGTCGCGCGACAGCACGAGCCACTTGTCGTCGGGCGTGATGCCGACGACCGACGTGCGGTCCTCACCCGCGGTGAGCTGGACCGGGAACTTCATCGCGCCGTCCTGGCGCCACACCTGCGCCGTGCCGGTCACGCGCGAGCCGAACACCATCCGGTCGCCCTTCGACGTGATGACGCCGTTGCCCGGGCCGCGCACGTCGAGCATCGCCTGGATCTTGCGCGACACGTGCTCGTCGAGCGGCGGCGCCGCGAACTTCGCGATCTCCGACGCCGGCACGCTGTCCGCGCCGAGGCCGGTGTAGCCACCGCCTGCGGGCGCGGTGGGCTGGGTCTTCTTCGGGGCGTCGGCGTGCGCCGAAAACGCGATCAGGCACGGCAGTGCCAGGCTCCACTTGCTCATGGCGCGGAACCTAGCACCGCGTGCCCGACGGCATGCGGTCGTTTTCCAGCTGTCGCATGCGACGTCCGCTGAGACGTCGCGCGACAGCGGCACTACATCTCGACGTGACCGCGGTGCTCGCGCTCGAGCGCGCGCTTCAGCTTGTCGAGCGCCGAGTTCTGGATCTGACGGATGCGCTCGCGCGACAGGTGGTACTGGTCGCCGATCTCGCGGAACGTGCGCTCCTCGTCGTCGCCGAGGCCGAAGCGCTTCGTCAGCACGTCGGCTTCGATCGGAGACAGGAAGTGCAGGAGCCGCTTGACCTGCGAGGTCAGCGTCTGCGTCGTGAGGTCATCCGCCGGCGAGTGCTCCTCGGAGTCCGGATCGGCCATCGTGTCGCCGAAGCTGCGATCGTCGTCATCGTGGACCGGCCGGTCGAGGGACATCGGCTGGCCCATGATGTAGCGATGCATCTGGTTGAGCTTCGCGAGCGGCACGCGCGCGGCCTTCGCGAGCTCCTGCGGCGTCGGCGGGCGACCGAGCTCTCCGACCAGCGCCTGACGCACCTTCTCGAGCTGCTGCTGCGCCTCGAGCATGTGCACCGGGATGCGGACGGCGCGCGCCTTGTCGGCGAGCGCACGGCCGATCGCATGACGGATCCACCAGCACGCGTACGTGCTGAAGCGCAGGCCGCGGCGGTAGTCGAAGCGCGACACCGCGTGCATGAGCCCGAGGTTGCCCTCCTGGATCAGGTCGGCGAGCGGCATGCCGCCGCGGTCGTAGCGGCGCGCCATCGTCACCACGAGGCGCAGGTTCGCCCGCACGAACTCGTCGCGCAGGTTCGCTGCATCGCGGTGCGCTTGGCGCACCTCATCGACGTAGCCGCCGGCATCCTTGGTGCCCGCGTCGTCCCACCACGTGATCTCGCCGGCGAGCGCCGCCTGACGCGCGCGGTAGAGCTCGCGCACGACCGCATCGATGTGGACGCGATCGAGATCGAGCGCGCGCAGCTGCGACGCGGCCTCCTTCGCGGCGACCACGAGCTTCTTCGCGAGCTTGCCGTCCTTGCGCGTCTTGCGCGAGACGAGCATCGCCTCGCACGCCTTGTCGAGGTTCGGGAACTTCACCGGCTGCTCGAGGTTCGGCTCGACGAGCGAGAGGACGTGCGCGACCGTCTCCGGACGCGCGAGCACGCGCTCCCACGTCAGGATCTCGGTGTCCTCGATGCCCTGGGAGAGCTCGCGCTCGTCCTCGGGCGTCAGGAGCTCGTGCTCCGCGAGCTGACGGAAGTACGCCGCCAGATGATCGTCGGCATCGGGTGCGCGCACGGCGCGCGGCTTGGCCGGCGCCGGCGCGGGCTCCTCGCGCGGTGCGGGAGCCGCCACGAGCTTCGGCTCGTCGACGATCACACGCTCATCGATCGGACGCTCACGCGGGACCGTCGCACGCTCCCCGCGGGTGGTACCCGTGCGGTGTTGCGTCCGCCCGTGAGCCGCGCTCGCGGACGTCCGGCGCGCGGGGCGCTGTCGGCGTCGAGCATTGTGTGTGGTAGGCATGGCGGTAGCTCCTGATCGAGTAAGACGTCGGTTGGATCCGAACCGTTGCTATCCGGAACCGATTCCCTCGAAAGGGAGTACGACCGGAACGGCTGAACCGTTACCCGTGCACGATGCGCACCGAAACTCCTCGGAGCGACTAGGCGTCTGGGTAGGTCTCGCGGCTCGAGCAGTTCCAACTGCTTAAGTCCCGCTGCCACACCCGCCACCCTCGTGAACGAAGGGCGAATGTGCCACACGACGCAGTTTTGTCCAGCACGAAACGATCGCGCTGTCAGGTTTGGTGACAACCCGTCGGGTGAGGCGACAGCCGAGGGATCGTCGACGCTGCCCGTGATTTCGCGACTATGCCGGAGCCTTCAGGGCTTCCGACGAGCTCCCGAGGAGTCGCTCGAGACGATCGAGGAGCGCGGCCTGATCGGGGTGGATGATGCGACGGGCCCGCGACAGCTCGATGAACTCCGCCTTGTCCACCTCCCACGATGCGCAGCGAGGGATCGCGCCGTCGGGAGCCGGTCCGGCGAACGCGTGCACGCGCTTCTTGGAGCGCGTGTAGTCGACGTGGCCCAGATCGATCAGCGGCCCGAGGACCGAGAGGCCGGTCTCCTCGAGCGTCTCGCGCCGGGCGGTCGCCTCGAGTGACTCATCGGGATCGGGCGCACCCTTGGGGATGCCCCACGGCGCGCGCCGGTTGTAGTTGCCCGCGGGGTGCACGAGCAGCACCTCCACCGCCTCATCCACCCGCCGCCAGAGGAGGGTGCCCGAGGACAGCTTGGCGCGGGACTCGGACACAGTCTGACCGTGCGTGACACCCGCCGACAAAGCAAGTCTCTTGCAGCTGATTCCTGCAAAGTCACGAGCTTGCCGGGTCGCGCAGGGTGTACCGTCGGTGGAGAGCCGAGATCGCGTGGGGCGGTCTCGAGACAAGGAAGTTCGGATGAATCAGGATCAGCGCACGGCGTGGTTCGCACGGATGATGGAGTCTGGGCTCGAGCAGGACGTGTTCGCTCCGTCCGACGTGCTCACGCACGCGACGCCCGACGTCCTCGCCAACCACCTGCCGCCCGAGCTGCTCAGCAAGGTGCTGCAGGCGTCCCTCACGGCGGGATCGATGACGCCCGAGCGCGTGCTCGAGACGGTCACGCCGGAGCTGCTCGCGAAGCATCTGCCGCACGAGGTGCTGTGGCAGTGCATCGCGGCGGCGGCGGCGCGGGCCGGCGTGGTGACGTCGTGAACATCAAGGCGTTCTTTGTCGCGTCGCTGTCGACCGCGCTCGACCTGGGCATCGCCGCGCCCGAGGACGTGCTCCGCCACGTCACGACCGACATCCTCTCGATCCACCTGCCGCGCCCGCTGTGGGCGCGGCTTTTGACGGCGTGCCTCGGGGCGCCGAAGGTGGATGCCACGCTGGTCGTCGAGACGATCGGCGTGCCGAACCTGTGCGAGCACATCCCGTCGCCGATCATCTGGGCGTGCCTCGCCGAGGTCGCGCGGCGCTCGCTCGGCGGGCAGGTCGTGGTCGTCGAGAAGCCGGCGTTCAACGCGAGCGCGGCGCCGCCCGCGCTGCCGGCGACCGGCGAGCCGAACGCGCCGATGCCGTCGAGCGGCAGCGTGCCGGTGGCGATCGCGCTGACGCCCCCACCGCCGCCGACGATCGCGCCGGCGACCCCCGCGGCGCCGCCGCCCGTCGTCGGGCCGAGCATCCCGGCGCCCGGCACGGGGCAGCCGAACGCGCTCGCCGACATCGTGGCCGAGCTCGAGAGCGAGCAGCAGCAGGACCGGCCGTCGTCGCCGCCTCCCTCGCGCGCGCGCACGCCGACCGGCCAGCGCTTCCGGCAGTCGAACACCGGCATCGGCCGGCTCGCGGCGAACAACACGCGCCGCCCGCAGGTCAACGCGGTCGCGACCCCGACCCCCGACCGCCCGCGCCGCGGTCAGACGGAGTCCGATTCGTTCGAGATCGAGAGCGAGACCTCCGTCGGCACGCGCGAGGACTGGAAGGCCGCGCTCGCCGTCGAGGAGGACCAGCTCGTCGACTGGCAGGCCAGCGAGGAGACGGTCACCGGCGGCGAGGAATACACCGGCCGCAAGCGCTAGGTTCGCGCGTGGGTGTCGAGGCCGAGGAGGCGCTCGCCGGCGACGCGAAGGTGTACGAGCTGTAGCGCCGGCGCCGAGAGAGACGCTCGCCGGCTCGTACGAGCGCCAATTTCTCGTCTCCGTCGGGACGGTGCTACGGTTTCGGCGACGTGTCCCGCGAGGCGTGCATCGAGCTGGCGACCCGCTTCGGCGTGGATCCCGAGGACGTGCTCGAGTGGTGGCTCGAGCGCGCGTCCGTGCGCGAGTACGACGGCGGGCAGGCGAGGGCGGACGCGGAGGCGGCGGCGCTCGAGGATGCGCGGGTGGAGCTCGATCCGCGCGTGGGCGCGACGGTGATCGCGGAGGGACTCGCGGAGGCACCGCGGAAGGGCCCGCGCAGCGCGCCGAGCTCGGGTGCGGGCGCGCAGATCGAGCTGCCGTTCGGCAAGCGCGGCTAGCCCGCTGCTGAACGCACGCGCGGGGATCCTTATTTCGCGAATGAAAGCCCAATTTTGGGCGCTCTATGACCCACATGCGACCCACCCTGCGGCTCGCCACCGCCATCGTGTTCGTCGTCATCCTGGGAGCCTCCAGCCGTGCGGAGGCCGGGAAGCGGATCCCGATCGTCTTCCAGAGCGGCTCGACGATGTTCGAGTCGGGTCCGCTGCCGCCGCCGTACGACAAGGACGCGGCGCTGATCGGCGCGACCGCCGGGTACGTCTGCAACGTCAACGGCGTGTTCTGGAGCTACATCACCATCGAGGACTGCGAGCCCGCGGCGATCCGGGGCAACACGTTCGACACGAGCGCCGACCTCGCGGCCGCCGTGCGCGCTGCGTATCCCGAGCCGACCATCCCGTTCTGGGCCGAGCACGGCTGGAAGCTGATGGCGGGCGGCGTCGTGTTCGTCATCGTGATGTGCATCCTCCTCGGCCTGCGCCGCTCCGACGACGAGGAGGCCGACGAGGCCGGCACCTCCCTCGTGCGCGACGGCCGCGGCGGCGATCGCCCGCGCACGAAGTTCCACATGGCCGTCCAGCCGGCCCTCGCGAAGGACCGCACCGCCGCGTTCGAACGCTCGAGCGCCGTCCCCTCCGCCCCCGTCGATCAGCCGAAGTTCGTCGAGCAGTTCCAGCGCGGCTCCTCTCCGGTGATCGCCCCGTACGCCACGCCGATGGGCCCCGCGATGGACATGGCGCCGTACGCCGCGCCGGTCCAGGCGTCGCCGATGAGCGCCTATGCGGCGCCGTCGCCGTCGCCGATGACCGTTGCGTCGCCCGACCTCGCCGCGCCTGTCCAGCCGTCGCCGATGAGTGCCTATGCGGCGCCGTCGCCGTCGCCGGCGCCGTCGCCGTCGCCGATGAGCGCCTATGCGGCGCCGGTGGGCCCGCAGTCGCCGATCACCGGTTTCGAGCCGACGTCGCCGCTGCGTCCCGAGCCGGAGTCGGCGCCGGTCGCGCGGGCGCCGCGTGCGCGCACCGATGTCGTCCCGCCGCCGATCGCGCGCCCGAACGCGCTGGTGATGGCGCCGCATCTCGCGCAGCCGGTCGCGCAGGCGCCGGCCCAGCCGATGCGCAGCGGTCCGCCGTCGATGCCGCCCGCCGTCGCCGGCATGCCCCAGCCGCAGTACGCGCACGTCCAGCAGCCGGTCGCGCCGACCGTCGCCATTCGGCCGTCGCAGCACCCGGTGCGCGACATCAACGACTACCTCACGCGGCCGTCGTCGCACGTGACCACGCCGCCGCCGCCGCCCGAGCAGATCGTCGTCGGGATCTCGCACCCGCACCCGCACACCCACGCGCAGCCCGCGAGCCTGCCGATGCCGCAGCCGCTACCGAAGACGGCAGCGGTGCCGATGCCGGAGCGCGCGCGGCCGAGCGTGCATCCGCTCGCGAGCGTGCGTGCAGCCGCGGCGCAGCCGCAGCCGGTGGTGGCGCGGCCGGTGCCGGCGCTGCCCGCGGTCCCGCCGCTGCCGTCCGGACCGCCGGAGATGCCGTCGCCGGTCGGCTATCCGCAGCCGGGCACGGTCGCCGCGACCGCCGAGCGCGTCGAGCAGGCTCCGGCGCTGCCCGTCGAGCGCCGCTTCGACCAGGCGCGGCTCGCGCCGTCGAGCCCGATCGCGCTCGTCCCGGGCGTGCAGCAGTACGCGCGCACACCCGGTCAGAGCCCGCGCCCGGCGGCGCATGTCGTCGCGCCGCACCTCACCACGCGCGGCTCGCAGCCGCCCGCCTCCAACCCCGCCGCCGTCGGCCGCGCGCCGACCGAGCCCGCCGAGCGCCCGCACACGCCGAACCTCGCCGCGCCGAGCCTCGCCGCGTCGAACCTCGCCGCGCCGAACCTCGCCGCGCCGAGCCTCGCCGTGTCGCACGACGCCGACGACCTCGATGCGCAGGAGACCTCGCTCCGCATGGACGAGTTCACCGACGAAGCCGCGACCGTCCTCGACGCCGATGGGCTCGTCATCGCCCCGAACGACCACACCGACGTGATGGATGCAATGTTCGTCGGCGACGACCACCACGACCACAACGACCTCCCCACCAGCCACGACACCTCCGGCCCCAGGCGCGCTCGCGCCGACTACGACGACAGCCGCCGCCTCGCGCGCGGCTCCTCCGTCGCGATGCACACCTCCGAGATCGAGCCGCCGCGCATGCCGCCGGAGTTGCTGCGCTCCACGCTCAGGATCGAGGAGGTGAAGCCGCACCCGTACGTGACCGCGCGCCTCCGCCGCTCCTGAACCCAATCACCGTCGAAGTTTCGTGGGCGTTGCAGGGTTTGAACCTGCGACTTGCACCGTGTGAAGATGCCACTCTACCGCTGAGTTAAACGCCCGGAGTGCGAGGGTAATTACCGTCAGAGGGGCGCGCTGTCAACCCTTCGCTCCGTGGTACGAACCGGGCCATGGAACGCACCATCGTCCGCACGGCACATGCACCGGCCGCGATCGGCCCGTACTCCCAGGCGGTGGAGGTGCGGGTGAGCGACCGCGCGAAGATGATCTTCTGCAGCGGGCAGATCGGGCTCGACCCGGCGACGGGTGCCATGGTCGAGGGCGGGGTGGCGGCCGAGGCGCGGCAGGTGCTGGAGAACCTGGGGGCGGTGCTGGCGGCGGTGGGGGCGAGCTATGCGGACATCGTGCGCACCACGATCTACCTCGCGAGCATGGATGACTTCGCGGCGGTGAACGAGCTCTACGGCGCCAAGTTCGCCGGGTCGCCGCCCGCGCGCGCGACGGTCCAGGCGGCGCGGCTGCCGCGCGACGCCCGCGTGGAGATCGACGCCATCGCGGTGGTCGAGGGCTAGCGTGTCGTCGACGTCGATCCAGTCGGTCCTCCAGGAGACGCGGCTGTTCCCGCCGCCGGCGGACTTCGCGGAGGGTGCGAAGGTCGGGTCGATGGCGGCGTACGAGGCGCTGTACGAGCGCGCCGCGACGGACCCGGAGGGGTTCTGGGCGGAGATCGCGAGCGAGCTGCGCTGGGACCGGCCGTGGACGCAGGTCCTCGACTGGAAGCTCCCCGACGCGCGGTGGTTCGTCGGCGGGCAGCTCAACCTGGCCGCGAACTGCGTCGACCGCCACGCCGCGAGCTGGCGCCGCAACAAGGCCGCGATCCTGTTCGAGGGCGAGCCCGGTGACACGCGCGTCATCACGTACGGGCAGCTGCACCGCGACGTGCAGCGCGCCGCGAACGCGCTCCTCGACCTCGGCGTGGCGAAGGGCGACTTCGTCGCGATCTACATGCCGATGATCCCCGAGGCTGCGATCGCGATGCTCGCGTGCGCGCGCATCGGCGCGCCGCACACCGTCGTGTTCGGCGGGTTCTCGGCGGAGGCGCTGCGCGACCGCATCGCCGACTCGCGCGCGAAGGTCGTCATCACCGCCGACGGTGGCTGGCGCCGCGGCCAGGTCATCCCGCTCAAGGACAACGTCGATCGGGCCATCGAAGGAACCACGATCGAGCGCGTGCTCGTCGTGAAGCGCTGCGCGAACGCGATCGCATGGCACGGCCCGCGCGACGTCTGGTGGCACGACGCGATGGCCGCCGCGGCTCCGCGCCACGACGCGCCGCCGCACGACAGCGAGCACACGCTGTTCTCGCTCTACACGAGCGGCACCACCGGCAAGCCCAAGGGCATCCTCCACACCACCGGCGGCTACCTCACGAACGCGGCGTACACGACCCGGCTCGTGTTCGACCTGCGCGACGAGGACGTGTTCTGGTGCACCGCCGACATCGGCTGGGTCACCGGCCACAGCTACGTCGTGTACGGCCCGCTCGCGAACGGCGCGACGACGCTCATGTACGAGGGTGCGCCGAACCAGCCCGGCCTCGACCGGTTCTGGGACATCATCGAGCGCTGGGGCGTGACCGTGTTCTACACGGCGCCGACGGCGATCCGCGCGTTCATGCGCTGGGGCGACGAGCACCCGGCGAAGCACGACCTGTCGTCGCTGCGCCTGCTCGGCTCCGTCGGCGAGCCGATCAACCCCGAGGCGTGGATGTGGTACCGCAAGGCGATCGGCGGCGACCGGTGCCCGATCGTCGACACGTGGTGGCAGACCGAGACCGGCGCGATCATGATCTCGCCGCTCCCGGGCGCGACCCCGACGAAGCCGGGCTCGGCGACGCGCCCGCTCCCCGGGATCGCGGCCGACATCGTGCGCAAGGACGGCACGCCGTGCGGCGTCAACGAGGGCGGTTTCCTCGTCGTGCGGCGGCCGTGGCCGTCGATGCTGCGCACGATCTTCGGCGACCACGAGCGCTTCGTGACGACGTACTTCTCCGAGGTCGACGGGTGCTACTTCGCCGGCGACGGCGCGCGCCGCGACGAGGACGGCTACTTCTGGATCATGGGGCGCGTCGACGACGTCATCAACGTCGCCGGCCACCGCCTCTCGACGATGGAGGTCGAGAGCGCGCTCGTCTCGCACCCGAAGGTGGCCGAGGCGGCCGTCGTCGGGCGCCCCGACGAGCTCAAGGGCCAGGCGATCGTGGCGTTCGTGACGCCGCGCTCGGGCGTCGTCGCGAACGAGGAGCTCGCGAAGGAGCTGCGCGAGCACGTCGTCGCGCAGATCGGCGCGCTCGCCCGCCCCGAGGACCTGCGCTTCGCCGAGGCGCTGCCGAAGACGCGCTCCGGCAAGATCATGCGCCGCCTGCTGCGCGAGATCGCCTCGGGCTCGCAGTCGCGGGGCGACACGACGACCCTGGAGGACCAGGGCGTGCTCGAGCGGCTCGCGTCGACGTTCGCGCAGGAGGAGTGAGCTAAGCTCCTCCGCGATGACGCGTACCTCGCTGCTGTTCGCTGCGCTCCTGTTCGCCTGCGGCTCGAAGAAGGAGCCGCCGCCGTCGGGATCCGGCTCCGCCGCCGACAAGCCGGCGGTCACGAAGGATCCGGGCTCGGGCGACAAGCCGGCCGGGTCGGGAGCGGCGCCGGCGCCGGCGACGCCGGCCGAGTACCAGGTGCCGAAGAACGTGCCGGTCGCGGTCCAGAACGCGATCGAGGCGAAGGACCGCACGCCCGCGGATCGCGCGCTCGACGGCGGCCGCAAGCCGGGCGAGATCCTCGCGTTCTTCAAGGTCGTGCCCGGGCAGAAGATCGGCGAGCTGTTCGCCGGCGGTGGCTACACGACGGAGCTGCTCGCGCGCACCGTCGGCGAGGGCGGCAAGGTGTGGGCGCAGAACACGAAGGAGGTGCTCGATCGGTTCGCGCGCGTCCCGTGGATGGAGCGCGAGGCACGGGGGACGCTGAAGAACGTCGTCGCGCTCGAGCGCGCGACCGACGACCCGTTCCCGGCCGACGTGAAGGGCCTCGACGCCGTCGTCACGATCCTCAACTACCACGACACCGTGTGGCAGAAGGCCGACCGCTCGAAGATGAACAAGGCGGTGTTCGCGGCGCTGCGGCCCGGCGGCATCTACGCGATCGTCGACCACAGCGCCGTCGCCGGGTCGGGCACGCGCGACGTCGAGACGCTGCACCGCATCGACGAGGCGGTCGTGAAGCGCGAGGTCGAGGAGGCCGGCTTCAAGCTCGACGGCGAGAGCGACGTGCTGCGCAACCCCGCCGACAAACGCGACTGGAACGCCTCGCCGCGCACCGCCGCCGAGAAGCGCGGCACGAGCGACCGCTTCACGCTGCGCTTCGTCAAGCCGTGAGGCCTGCGGGGCCTACTCCGCGTCGGGCTCGTCGTGCTTCACGGCCGCGGGCACGGCGGTGAGCTCGACCGCCGGCGGGGCGAGCGGGGCCTTCGCCGTCTTCGCGAGGTAGCGGCACAGCTCGCCGACGACGAGGTCGTGGGCCTTGCGCGTGCCGTCCCACGACAGCGGCGCGTCGGAGTTGGTGACGAGGGAGAACGCGAGCGGGCGCGCCGGGTCGACGTCGAGGATGCCCGACAGGGCGATCACGTTCGACAGCGTGCCGGTCTTGCCGTGGATGCGGCCGCGCACGTCGCCGGCCTGGAAGCGGTAGCGCAGCGTGCCGTCGTGGCCGCCGACGGAGAGCGACCGCAGCCACGCGGAGGACGTGTCGGGGTCGGTGTCGCCGGCGAAGCCGCCGGCGGCGCGCACGACGTCGACGAGCTCGTGCGCCGAGATGCGCGTGCGGTAGGACAGGCCGGAGCCGGTGTCGAGGACGACGCCGGCGCGATCGACGTGCGGGTGGCGCGCGAGCCAGCCGTACATCGCGTCGACGGCGAGCTCCATCGACGGCGGGCGGCGGCGGGTGAGGGCGGCCGCGGTCATCACGAGCCGGTCGGCGAGCCAGTTGATGCTCCACTTGTTGATGTCGGCGACGATGCTCGCGATCGTCGCTGACTCGTGGCGCGCGAGCTCGACGGGCAGGCCGCCCGCCGCGACGGAGTCGCCGACGAAGTCGCCGAGCTCCATGGTCTTGACGTCGCCGCCGAACGCGACGCCGTACGTGCGCAGCGACGCGATCACGCCGTACGCGGCGGCGGCGGTGCGCTCGGTCGTGGCGAGCTTGTACTCGGCGCGGTCGCCGCGCCCGATCGCGCCGCCGATCGTGAGGACGATGCGCGTGCGGCCCTTGGGGTCCTTCACCGTCTCGGTGCGGTACGTGAGCAGGGGCCGGTGCACGTAGCGCGATGTCGTCGCGGTGACCTTCAGCGTGACGAGGTCGAAGCCGCCGCTCGGCGCGGACGTCACGGTCGCGATCGGCGGCTTGCCGGGATCGCCGGCGGTGATCGTGACGGGCACGATGCCGCGGAAGATCGCCTCGCGCGTGGCGTCGGTGCCGACGACGACGTCGCCCTCGATCGCCGTGATGCCGCGCGCGGCGAGGGAGCGGCCGAGGTCGTCGAGGTGCGCGGCGGTGAGCGTCGGATCGTGGCTGCCGAGGAGGTACACGTCGCCGCGGACGACGCCGGCCTCGTCGGGCGCCGCGCCGAGGAGGCGCGTCGGGTAGCGGAAGCTCGGCCCGAGGAGCTCCATCGCCGTCGCCGTCGAGATCATCTTCACGTTCGACGCCGGGTTGAGCGGGTCCTCGGCGTTCACCGAGAACAGCGCGTCGCCCGTGCGCGCGTCGACGACGAACAGCCCGGTCTGGCCCTCGCGGAGCGGGCCGCGCAGGAGCTTCTGGATCTGCGTGGCGGTCTGCTCCTCGGCGGTGGCGGCGCCGCGGCCGGGCTTGCCGCCGCCGCTCTGGCGCCACGCGACGAGCGCGTTCGCGCCGAGCTTCTTGGGATCGCGCTTGCCGGCCTTCGCCGCGGGGGCGGGCTTCGCGAGCGCGACGCCCGAGGCGGACGCGAGGATGATCGCTGCGAGCGTGGTGCGTGCCTTCATCGAGCACTCCTGCGCAGGAGGATGCAGGTCGCGCCCTCGCCGCCGTGGGCGGGCGCGGCCGTCGTGAATGCGTGGACGAGCCCCGACAGCGGGCCGAGCAGCTCGCCGACGACGGCCTCGCGCAGCGGCGCGCCGTGGTCGGAGTGCGTGCCCTTGCCGTGGATCACGAGGACGCAGCGGCGCACGCGCGCCGCACCGGCGAGGAACGCGCGCAGCTTGTCGCGCGCGGGAGCGATCTGCTCGCCGTGGAGATCGAGCGTCTCCTCGATGTGGATCTTGCCGGCGCGCAGCTCGGCGGTCTGCGCGTGCGAGACGCCGGGGGCGCGCGCCGCGTAGCGCGAGCCATCGCCCTCGACGGCGAGCTTCACCTCGGGCGGGAGCTCGGGGGCACGCGGCGCGGGCGACGGCGGCGGAGGCGGCGCGGCGATGCGATCGCGCGCGCCGAGCGGCACCGTGCCCGCGATCGCGCCCTGGAACAGCGCCAGGTCCTCCTCGGAGAGGATCGGGCGCGGCTCCTTGCGTCCCGACCGTCCTGGCCGACGTGTCATCCCGATATTCTGTACCGTCGACGGCGATCGGGCGCCAGAAATCGCGCGGCGTGCACGGACCACCACGGGCGCGACGACTCGGGAGGGCGTGCGCGCGTTGCTTTTCGCAACGGTGCCGCGCGGTTGGCGCACGTTTGGCGTGCGTCCCGGCTTGAGGTCGGCCGCGCGATTCGGCACGTTGGCGGCGATGCCGACCGCTCCTGCCGTGTCCTCGCCGCAGCGCCCCAGCGTCGCGTACTTCTGCATGGAGTACGGGCTCGATCCCGAGTTCACGATCTACTCGGGCGGCCTCGGGATCCTCGCCGGCGACCACATGAAGTCGTGCGGCGACCTGCGCGTGCCGGTCACGGGCATCGGCATCCTGTGGGACGAGGGCTACACGCGCCAGGTCATCGGCACCGGCGGCAAGATCGAGGACCAGTATCCGAAGACGTCGCGCGAGGCCGTGCAGCGCGTCGAGGGCTGCCGCGTGACGGTGACGATCAAGCGCAAGCAGGTGCCGCTGCGCGCGTGGAAGGTCACGCGCTACACGAGCGCGGACCTGTACCTGCTCGAGCCCGAGCGCGAGCAGGACCGCTGGATCACGAGCCGGCTCTACGGCGGCGGCGGCGAGGACCGGCTCGCGCAGGAGATCGTGCTCGGCGTCGGCGGCGTGCGCCTGCTCGACCAGCTCGGGATCAAGCCCGACGTCTACCACTTCAACGAGGGCCACGCGGTGTTCGCCGGGCTCGAGCTCCTGCGGCAGAAGAAGTTCGGCGGCGGCGCGTCGCTGCGCGATCGGCTCGCGAAGCTGCGGCCGCACATCGTGTTCACGACGCACACGCCGGTGCCGGCGGGCAACGAGGTGCACGACCTCGCGCTCATGAAGAAGATGGACGCCGACTGCGGCCTCTCCGACGAGGAGCTCGTGGCGCTCGGCGGGTCGCCGTTCTCGATGACGGTCGCCGGGCTGCGCATGGCGCGGATCGCGAACGGCGTCGCCGAGCTGCACGGCGAGACGGCGCGGCACATGTGGAAGGACGTCGAGGGCGCGGCGCCGATCATCAGCATCACGAACGGCGTGCACGCGCCGAGCTGGCAGGATGCGCGCGTCCGCGCGGCGCTCGTGCCCGACAAGCCGAAGGACCGGCAGGACGCCGAGCTGTGGTCGGCGCACCTCGACATGAAGTCGGAGCTGGTCGCGGAGATCAAGCGGCGCACGGGGGCGAAGGTGCCGCTCGACGGCCTCTTGATCGCGTTCGCGCGTCGGGCGGCGACGTACAAGCGCGCGGACCTGATCCTCGGGGCGGCGGCCGACGACACGAAGACGCTGAAGAAGCTGTTCGAGCGCGGGATCACGCTCGTGTACGCGGGCAAGGCGCACCCGCGCGACCTCGGCGGGAAGGCGATCGTGTCGCGGCTCGTCGAGGCGGCGAAGAAGCACAGCAGGCACGTCGTGTTCCTCGAGAACTACGACATGCGGCTCGGGGCGCTGCTCACGCGCGGCGCCGACGTGTGGCTCAACAACCCGCGGCGTCCGCTCGAGGCGTCGGGGACGAGCGGCATGAAAGCGGCGATGAACGGCGTGCCGAACCTGTCGATCCTCGACGGGTGGTGGCCCGAGGGGTGCCAGCACGGCGTGACGGGCTGGAAGATCGGCGACGTCGATCCGAAGGACAACGCGTTCGACGAGGCCGATGTCGCGCGCATCGACAAGCGCGATCGCGACCTGCTCTACCGGGCGGTCGAGAAGGACGTCCTGCCGGCGTTCTCGAACCGCACGAAGTGGACGGCGATCATGCGCGCGAGCATCGCGATGGCGCAGTGGAAGTTCTCGTCGGACCGGATGGTCCAGGACTACCAGGCGCGCGTCTACTCGGGGCGGTAGAGGACCCGACGGCGATCATGCGCGCGAGCATCGCGATGGCGCGATGGAAGCTCTCGTCGGACCGGATGACTACCAGGCGCGCGTCTACTCGGGGCGGTAGAGGACCTGGCGGCGCTTGCCGCGCCACTCGAGGATGAGGTGATCGCCGAGCGCTTCGCCGGTGGCCTCGTCGAGGGCGCGGCGCGGGGTCGCGCGGAGGCACGGGTGATCGCCGGCCTCGGAGGCGAGCTCGTTGAAGTGCCAGTGCTCCTCCTCGCGCTGGCCGGTGAACACGTAGGCGTCGTCGAACGACCACTGCGGGCCGTTCGCGCACCGGATGGGCTTACCGTCCGGGCTCCGGACGGTGACGCGGCGGCGGTACGTGCCGTCGACGACGGTGTCGGAGCGGCGCGTGAGGTTCCACCACTCGTTCTCCTCGCGGACGTTGCCGTCGTCGTCGTAGCCGTAGGTGTCCCAGCGCCACGGGCCGGTGATGGGGCGGTCGCGCCACGGGTCGGCGGGGAGCGGCTGCGCGTCGGTGTCGATGTGCCACAGCGTCTGCGTGCCGCCGTCCCACTTCAGCGTGATGCGGTCGCCCCACAGCTCGGCGGTGTAGCCGGAGGTGTGGCGGAAGCCGTGGTCGCACGGCGACGGCTCGGCGCGGTAGCCGGTCTCCTTCATGGTGAAGCCGGTGGTGGTGAGCTCGACGGCGACGTCGAACACGGCGCGCTGCCGGTAGTAGGGGCGCTGGTTGCACACGAACGGGATGCGGTCGTCGGAGCGGATCTCGACGGTGCGGATGTAGCGCGCGGCGAGCTTGGTCGGCTCGCCGGGGACGGGGGCGAAGCGCCAGGTCTCGTCCTCGATGCGCGTGCTGCCGTCGGCCTGCGTGCGGAGCAGCCAGCGCCAGCCGCCGACGAGGTCGACGAGCGTGAACGTCTCGGGAGCGGGCGCCGGCTTGGTGGACGGCGCCCCGGCGCCGGGTGGCTGGCACGCCACGGCGGTCAGGGCGAGGAGGTGGAGCGGTGCGAGGCGCATCACCCCGGGCGCCGCGCGTACGTCGCGGCGACGAGCACCGCGATCGCACCGTCGGACAGCGCCTCGGGGCGGGCGTGGGCGCCGCCCGTCTTCGACGGCGGGTCGTACTCCCACGCGACGCGCGCGGCGAGCCGGGCCGTGGCCTGCTCCGCGGGGATGCCGAGCCGGTAGAACAGGGCCGCGCGGCTCTGCAGCTCCTCGGTCGCGACGCGCGCGCGCCGCTCGGCGCCGCCGTCGCACGGCGGCGTGGTGTTCAGCCAGGGAAACGACATGCGGCGAGTATAACCGCTGCATGCGCCACCTCGTGCCGATCGCCCTCCGCTCGCCATGTTCGCGGCCGGCGCCGCGGGAGCCGAGCCCGTGGCCCCCACGCCGCCGGCCAAGGCCGCCGCGCTCACATTCCGCATCAGCTACGGCACCGGCGCGCGCAGCGTGCGCCGCACGATCACGCTCGACCACGCCCTGATCAAGATCGGCAAGGCCCGGCGAGCCACGTGAAGCTGGACCTCGACGACAAGGTCTCGCGCATGCACGCGATCATCGACCAGGACACGGACCAGGGCACCATCACGATCCTCGACCTCGGCAGCCTGTCCGGCACGTACGTCAACGGAAGGGTCAACAAGGCCGCGCTCGTGGACGGCGACGTCATCGTCCTCGGCGACACCAAGCTCGAGCTCTCGATGCGCACGTAGCGCGGGCTGTCCGATTCTCGGACCGAGCGGGGTTGCTCCGGACAACACCCTCCGATCGTCTCCCCAATCCTTTCCCGCAGCTCGCCTGCGATCTCGTCACGGACCTCACGTTTCCCGCCCATCATCATGATGTGCGGACATGTCCGGGACGTATGCTGCTCGGATGAGGGTCGCGCTGCTGCTCGTCTGTGCGCTCGCCGCGGAGGTGCGAGCGGATGGGGCGGGGGTGATCGCGGCGAGCGAGGGGGAGCGGGCGGGGGTGGCGGCGGCGATGGCGGAGGCGATGGTGGGGAGGGCGGGGCGGATCGTCGGGGATGCGGTGGGCGAGGCGCGCGCGGCGATCGCGGCGGGGGCGGTGCCGGTCGGGAGGTTGGCGGCGTTCCGGCGCGTGCGCGAGCAGATCGACGAGGGCTGGCAAATGTACCTGCGGGCGGCGTTCGATACGGCGGCGGGGAAGCTGGCGGCGGCGCGCACGGAGGCGGAGCCGCTGGTGGTGCTGCCGGGCGGCGCGGAGCTGTATGCGGAGGCGGCGCTCAAGCTCGGCGCCGTGCTCGACCGGATCCCGGCGCGCGCCGAGGAGTCGGCCGCGGTGATCGGGCTCGCGCTGGCGCTCGACCCGGATCGGCCGATCACGCTCGCCGAGTTCTCGCCGGACGTGATGCGCGCGTTCGAGACGGTGCAGGCGCAGAAGGCGCCGGAGGTCGGGCTGCGCGTGGTGGTGCGCCCGCCGGAGGCGCTCGTGCAGGTGGACCGCGGCAAGCCCCACGCGGCCGGGGTGAGCGTGCAGGTGCGGCGCGGGCAGCACCTGGTCGTGGCGCGCGCGCCCGGGTATCGCCCGGCGGTGCGCGGCGTCGCCGCGGATGCGACGTCCGTCGAGATCGTGCTCGAGCCGGATGCGGAGGCGGCGCGGCTCGCGACCGGGGCGCTGCATGACCTGCCGGAGGCAGCGGCGCAGGAGCTCGTCGACGCGGCGCTCAGGTACGCGGACCTCGACGAGGTCGTGCTCGTCGCCGAGACCACGCGGCGCGGCGGGCCGACGCTGCTCGTGCAGCGCTGCGCCGGGCTGCCCGCGCGCTGCAGCGCGGTCGTCGAGGTCGGGTTCAGCGACCGCCGCGGCCTGCCCGCCGCGGCGCGCGCCGCGTGGTCCGCCGCGCGCACCGGCGAGCTGCGCTACCCGCCGAGCGTCCTCGGCGCGCACGCCGACCGCATCGTCCACGAGCGCTGCGGCCGCACCTGCAAGCGCCTCGTGTGGGCCGGCATCGGCGCCGTCGTCGTCGGTGGCGTGATCGCGCTGTTCACCTCCGGCTCGACCCCGCCCCCGGTCGTCACCGTCGACGGCGGCGCGTTCTGAGCACTACGGCTGGTTGAAGCTCACCTCGGGCTCGAGCCCAACGCCGGTCGTCACCGTCGACGGCGGCGCGTTCCGAGCGCCACGGCTGGTTGAAGCTCACCTCGGGCTCGACTCCGCCCGCGGTCGTCACCGTCGACAGCGGCGCGTTCTGAGCGCTACGGCTGGTTGAAGTTCGCGTGGACGGGCTCGTTGTCGCCGAGCCTGACGTCGCGCTCGAAGCGCTTGCGGCGCGGCGGGTCCTCGCCGCCGAACACGAGCTCGATCGTGTGGCGGCCGACGGTGAGATCGAGCGCGATCGGCGTGATGCCGCGCTTGATGCCGTCGATGTAGACGTCGGCCCACGGCTCGGCGCCGAACAAGAGCTTGCCCAGGCCGGCGGGGGCGGGGGCGGCGGCGTCGGCGGGAGGAGAGGCGTCGTGGCGCGCCGGTGCATCGCGCACGGGCGGTGCGTCGACGGGCTCGGGCGCCGCGTCGTGGGGCGCGAGCGGGGCCGGTGCATCGCGCGGGTCCGGGGAGGCGTCGTCGGTGCGGCGCAGCCCGGGGCCGTCCTGCAGGTAGAACGGCGTCGCATCCACGCCGGCGTCGGGGCGATCCACCAGGTCGCGCGCGCGCGCGAACATGTACAGCGCGCCGCCGCCGAGGGTGACCGTGCCGAGGGCCGCGAACACGAGCAGGCTGCGCGTCGGCGCCTGCTTGCCGGGGAGGACGATGCGATCCTCGCCGCTCCTCGGCTTCGCGGGCGCATCGGCCGCGGCGTCGTCGGCGCGGACCGCGCGCATGCGCGCCGACGTGCGCGGCGCCGGCTGCTCGGCAGCGGCGGTCTCGGGCTCGTCGGGGCGGGCGGTCACGCGTGCTGCGGAGGCCGGCGGCGCGTCGTCGGGGCGGGCGGTCACGCGGGTCGTCGGGCCGGCGGCGGCGTCGTCGGGGCGAGGCGTCACGCGGGTCGTCAGGCCGGCGGCGGCGTCGTCGGGGCGGGCAGTCCACGCGTCGTCGGGCCAGCACAGCGTCGTCGGCAGGGCAGGCGGTCACACGCGGTCGTCGAGGGCCGGCGGCGGCGTCGGCGGGGCGGGCGGTCACGCGCGTCGTCGGGCCGGAGCGCGGGGCGGGCGGGTTGGTCTCGACGGTGTCGCGCGCCATGCGCGAGCGGACGGAGGTGGCCGGAGGCTCGGCGGGGGCGCCATCGCCGCCGGCGCCGTCGTCGATCGCCGGGATGGGGAACAGCGGGGTGGCGCGCTCGAACATGTGCTGGAGCTCGACGTTGGTCGCGAACGTCTCGGTGCGCGCGCGCTGCTTGCCGCGCGGCGCGCCGTCGCGCGGGATCACGGCCGTCCTCGGGCCGCCGGGCACGACGTCCCCGTCAGAAACAAGTGACTCGACGTGCGTCGGCAGCCGCCGCGTCTCGGGCGGGCAGTACTTCGCGACGAGCGCGGCCAGGTCGCGCGGGCCCGGCGTGGCGTCGAGGTTATAGAGGTACTTCTGTAACGCCCCGAGCATCTCGCCGGCGCTCGTCCAGCGCCCGGTGAGGTCGCGGTCGAGCGCGCGCATCACGACCTCGTCGAGCCGCGCCGGAATCTCCGGGCGCACCACCGACGGGCGCTCGATCTCGGCGCCGGTCACGGCGGCGAGCGTCGCATCCGCGTCCGGCCGCGCGAACAGCCGGCGCCCGACGAGCATCTCCCAGCACAGCACGCCGACGGAGAACAGGTCCGTCTGCCCGCTCAGGGCCTCGCGCCGCACCTGCTCCGGCGACATGTACGGGAACGACCCGGTCGGCGCCGCCTGCTCGTCGGGGCCGCCGTCGGTCGTGCCGAGCGACACCGCGATCCCGAAATCGACGAGCTTCACCTCGCCGTCGCGCGACAGCATCACGTTCCGCGGCGACAGATCCCGGTGGATGATCCCCTCGCCCTTGCGGTGCGCGTAGTCGAGGCCCTCGACGATCCGCGCGGTGATCCACGCCGCGATCGCCGGCTCCATCACCACGCCGCGCCGCGCGAGCGCCTCGGTCAGGCGGTACAGCGTCGGGCCGTCGATGTACTCCATCGCGATGAAGTACGTGTCGTCGATCACGCCGAGCTCGTAGACCGGCACGATGTTGCCGTGGGTCATCGTCACGAGCGTCTTGGCCTCGGCGACGAACAGGTCGACGAAGTGCCGCTGCCCGCTCAGCCTGGGGTGGATCTGCTTGATGACGACCGGCTTCTCGAACCCGCCCGGCCCGACGATCTTCGCGAGATAGATCTCGGCCATGCCGCCGGTCGCGAGCTTCTCGGTCAGGAAGTACTTGCCGAACGACGTCGGCAACTCCGTCATCGCGGCGAGCGTATCACGCGCGTCGTCGCGACCCGGCCGCGCGACCCGCCGGGTAAGATGCGGCGGTGTCGTTCCGCGGAGCGCTCGTGTCCGCCGCCCTCCTCGGGTGCGGGTCGCCGCCGCGCGTGACGATCGAGCCGATCAACGGCTGCGGCCCCGCGGTCGGCGCGAACACGCTGTCGGTCACCGCGTTCACGGGCGGCAAGGATGAGGTCCGCTCGGTGCCGCTCGACCGCTCGGTCGACCTCGACGACTTCCCGGCCGACACCACGCAGATCGCCGTCGAGGTCGTGATCGGCGGCGGCGTCGTCGGCGCCGCGGGCAAGACGGCGCCGTTCGACTTCGGCGCGCTCGCCGACGGCGCGGCGCTGCCGATCTACATGGGCACCCTCGGCGGGTTCTGCCCGACGGCGCGCGAGATGGTCGATGCGCGGCGCCGGCCGCAGATCGTCCCGGCGGGCGACGGGGCGCTCGTCGTCGGCGGGATCGGCGACGCCGGCGCGCTCGCGACCGCCGAGTACTACGACCGCGCGACGTCGACGTTCACGTCGATCCCCGTGCCCGAGGCGCTGCAGGACGCGATCTTCGGCCTGCAGGGCGTGGCGCTCGCGCCGCTGCCCGATGGGCGCGTCGTCGTGAGCGGCGGTGCGCGCGGGCTGCTCGCTGTGTTCGACCCGGCGCCCGAGCGGCGCGGCTTCGGCGCACCGTTCGCCCTCGCGCCGCAGCGCGCGTTCCATGGCGCGATCGCGCTCGACGCCGGCCACGTGCTCGTCGCCGGCGGCTGCCACGGCATCGCGGCGGGCGGGTGCGACTTCCCGCTGCGCTCGACGTTCGTCGTCGATCTCCAGGGCGGTGCGGAGAGCGCGACGGCGCTCGCCCCCGACGCCGTCGCGGTCGACGCCCAGCTGTTCGCCACCGGCGCCGGGTTCGTGCTCGCCGGCGGCACGGGCACGCCCGGCGAGGCGCAGCGGTTCGCGCTCGGCGACAACAACGCCGAGAAGCTCGTCGGGCTCGGCGGGCAGGTGACGCCGCTCGACGGCGGCGCGCTGCTGACGGCGTTCGCGGCCGACGGTGCCGGCGCGGCGAACGGCGTCGTGATCCTCGGGCCGGGTGCGGCCCCCGCACCGCAGCGCGCGGGCCCGGCGCTCGCCGGCGCGCGCCTCGCCACCGCCGAGGACGGCTCGGTGTTCGTGATCGGCGGCGACCCCGACGGCGTGCCCGGCGACATCGCGCGCTACGTGCCGATGCGCGACGGCTGGGAGATCGGCAAGCCCGCCGGCGACGGCGCGAACCAGCCCGGCACGCTCGACGGCCCCGCGATCGCGCGCCTCGCCGACGGCTCGCTGCTCGTCCTCGGCGGCGAGGCCGGGCCGTCGCGGCGCGCGTGGGTGTTCCGGCCGTCGCTCGTCGGGCCGGCGTCGGGCTCGGTGACGGCGGTGCCGGCGAACGCGGCGAGCACGGGCGTGCTGACGCCGACGGATCCGAACACGCTGACGCGCACCGGCGACGAGTGGATCCTGACGGCGCCCGCCGGGGACACGCGGCTGGCCGCGCGCGCGCTCGTCGGCGGCCCGCGCATGCAGCGCGGCTCGGTGCGGACGACGCTGACGGTGAAGGCCGGAGGCTTCGCGCTGATCGCGCAGCAGGTCGCGCCGGATCGCGCGCTCGTCGGGCGCGTCGTGCCCGGCGAGCCGGCGCGCATCGAGCGGCTCGACCCGGGCGGCGCGACGGCGCTGTGCACGGGCGCCGCGCCCGTCGCGCTCGCGCCGGCGGCGTACACGGCGACGCTCACCGTCGGGGACAGCGCGTCGCTCGTGCTGCGCCGCCTCCCCGACGGCGACGACGAGACGCTGATCACGTGCGGCGTCGCCGAGGCCGCCGCGTCGACGGGCGCCTGGGGTGTCGCGGCGGCGCCGGCGTCGCAGATCGCGGTGAGCATCGTTACCGTCGCGCACTGACGGTGGTACCGTCGCCGTCGATGCGAAGGGTGTGCATGACGGCCGCGCTCGGCGTCGTGTTCGCGCTCGCAGCCCCGCCGTCGCCGGCGCACGCCTACGAGTTCTGGCTGCGCGGCCAGACGATCGGCCAGAGCTACCAGCTGCGCAACTACCGCCTCGTCGGGCCGGACCTGTTCCTCGGGCGGCGCCGCTACACGCAGACGCTCGCGCTGCGCATCTGGGACATCGGCGATCTGTCGGCGAACCGGCGCCGCGCGCGCATGCCGGATCGCGGCGCGCGCGTCAGCTGGCACAGCTACCTGCGCATCGATCACGACTTCGGCGACTACGCGAGCGGCCGCATCGTGCAGGGCAGCGCGCGCCGCGACGCGCTCGACGTCATTCCGGAGCTCGGCGAGTCGGTCGCGTCGCTCGACGTCGTGTACGGCTACGTCGAGGTCGACGGCATCGCCGACGACCGCGCGACGGTGCGCGTCGGCCGCATCCTCGCCGACGAGGGCTGGGGCCCGACGGCGATCGACGGCGGCTCGCTGCGCGTCGAGCTGCCGCAGCCGGCCGCCGTGACCGTGTCGGCGGGCCTGCGCGTGCGCGCGTCGTCGCCGTTCGGCGCGGCCGCCTACGAGCTCGACGGCACCTCGGGCGCCGCGTGCACCGAGTACGTCGAGGCCGCGCTCCCCGGCACCGGCGCGTGGAAGCTCGTCGATCGCAACCGCGCCATCAAGAACACGAAGCTCGGCAGCGACTTCGAGTACTGCCCGCAGCGGCTCGTGCGCCAGCCGACGGTCGGCGCGACGATCGCGACGTCGCGCGTGCGCGGCTTCGCCGCCGAGCTCGGCTACCGGCGCACGTGGTCCGACACCGTCGGGCTGATCGGCCCGGTCGATCGCCTGAACTTCCCCGATCTGGGCCTGTACCCGAACGAGGTCGGACAGGCGCCGGCGACGGGCGTCAACCAAGAGCACCTGTACGCGCGCGTGAGCGGCGACCTCACGCGGCGCGGCGTCGGGATCCAGCCGTACGCGGCGACGCGCGTGTCGCTGCTGCACGCGGCGGTCGATCGCGCCGATGCGGGCGTGCGGTTCGCGCGCGGCAAGCACGCGCTCGAGCCGGCGCTGAGCTACTTCCTGCCCACGTTCGACGGCGACTCGATCTTCAACATCTTCTCGATCGCGCCGACGGCGGACGCGCGCCTCGGCTATCGCTACGAGGGGCCGGTGCGCGCGAGCGCGGGCGCGTGGCTGCGGCGGTACGCCGACACCGGCGACGGCTCGAACCTCGCGGGCGGCATCGAGCTCGGCGTCGAGCGCGCCCTCGGGCGGCGGTCGCGCGGCCGCCTCGACGCCCTGTGGGACGCCGGCTACGGCGGGCGCCGCGTCGGCGGCACCGGCGAGGCCGCGTGGCAGCCGAGCGACACGATCTCCCTGCGCGGGCGCGTCATCGTGCTCGGCGTCGCCCCCGATGACCTGACGCGGCCGCGCAAGTACGTCACGTCCTCGCTCGTCACGAGCAGCACCTTTCGCGTCGCCGACACCGTCGCCATCCACGCCATCGCCGAGGCCGACACCGACGCCCTCCACGGCTTCCAGACGCGCGTGATCGCCGTCCTCGATCTCGCCTTCATGCCCGAGCCCTGACATGCACCGCCCTCCTCCCCACGACGAACCGCCCACCGCGAAGCCGCTGCCCGCCGCTGCCGCCCGGCCGCATGTGGAGTGCCGCCCGGCGCCGTCGGAGTGCAGCACGTCGGAGCCGGTGGTGCTCGTCGCACCGGAGCGCGGCACGGCACCGCAGCATGCGGACGCGGGGCCCGTGCCCGTCGCTGGGCCGCAGCGTGCGGGTGCGCCGGAAGCATTGCCACGGCGTGCCACCGCCTCGAGGACGCGCTCGCCGAGGGTGACGAGGTCGGCGCGCGCGCGCCGCGACCTCGTGCGCCGGGTGCGGGTCGTGGTGCTGGTGGTGCTGGCGTGCGCGTTCGCGGGCGCGCTCGCCGATGACCGCGCGCCGAGCGGGCGCGACGGCGATTCGAGCTGGTCGCCGATCGTGTATCCGGCGCAGCGGTTGCCGCTCGTGTTCTCGCACCGGCAGCACCTCGCGCGCGGCGCGACGTGCGCGACGTGCCACCCGACGGCGACGACGTCGCGCTCGGCCGTCGACAACCTGATCCCCGGCGAGGCCGCGTGTCGCGCGTGCCACCCGATCGATCGGGCGCAGCCCGACGGCGTCCCGGGCGCCGCGGCGCCGACCGCGTGCCGCGCGTGCCATCCCGGCTGGCAGCCGGGCGGCGTC
Source organism: Deltaproteobacteria bacterium (assembly GCA_019637375.1). Classification (GTDB taxonomy): domain Bacteria; phylum Myxococcota_A; class Polyangia; order Haliangiales; family Haliangiaceae; genus JABFXX01. The sequence continues at coordinate 187,156 of JAHBVW010000014.1, forward strand.
GTCGAGCGCGTGTACCTCGTGCCGGCGCCGCTCAAGTTCGATCACGCGGCGCACGCGAAGCAGGCGTGCGACCGCTGCCACGGCGACATGCGGCGCGTCGACCTCGCGACCACGCGCCAGCTGCCGGCGATGTCGACGTGCCTCGGCTGCCACACCACCGGGACGCAGGTGCGCCGCTGCGCCGACTGCCACATGACGAAGCTCGGCGGCCTGATGGAGACGCGCTTTGCGCACGGCACCCTCGTGCCGCGCGCGACCGGCCTCGGCGACGACCACCGCCTCGGCTTCGCGAAGGACCACCGGCTCGAGGCGTCGCAGCCCGGCGCGACGTGCGCCGCGTGCCACGACCGCTCCGAGTGCGTCGCGTGCCACGACGGGCAGGCCAAGCCGATGGACTTCCACCCGGGCAACTACGTGCTCACCCACGCCGTCGAGGCGCGCCGCGGCAAGCCCGACTGCTCCGCGTGCCACCGCGCGCAGACGTTCTGCGTCGGCTGCCACGAGCGCAGCGGCGTCGGGCGTCGCGGCCAGACCGACTACAACACCGTCGACCCCGGCCGCGCCTTCCACCCACCCGGCTGGGCCTCCTCGCTCGGCGGCGAGAACCGCCACGCCGGCGAGGCGCGCCGTAACGTCGCCGCGTGCGCCTCCTGCCACCGCGACGACGAGTGCCTCAAGTGCCACAGCGCCCAACCCGGCGCGCCGCGCTTCTCCCCCCACGGCCCCGGCTGGCGCTCCAGCGCGCGCTGCAAGGCCCTCGACCGCGGCAACCGCCGCATGTGCCTCCGCTGCCACGTCACCGCCGAGGAGCTCGGCTGCGACTGGCGCGCTCGTTAGCCGCTCCTCTTCCCGCACACCGCCACGTTCCGATGTCGCCGCTCGGCTTCCGCACACGTGATTCACCAGGCGCGTGTGCAGCACCGGCTCCTCCTCGTCCTCCTCGAGGAGCGCATCCGGAGGCTGCTCGTAGCTGGGTGGGTGCTTCACGGTGCAGGACTGGTCATTGTCGTCGATGCGGGGCTCCCGGCACAGACCACGAGCGCTCGCAGAGCTCCGGACGTCGGACGCGACCGCGCGCGATGGGATGTCTCGCGGGCGTTCGGCGCGGGCCTCCCGGCGTAGAGCGCGGGCCTCGCAGAACGCTCCAACGGAGGGGATGAGCTTGTTCGATGTGCTGTTTTGCGGGCGTTTGTGCTGTTGTGAGGTGCGTAGTGCTCGCACGACCAGGTGTGGAGATCGTGGCAGCTATGGAGTGAGTGGAGATCGCTTGTCTGGACTCGGAGGCGCTTTACATTGTATGTATATTGAGACATTTCATGACAAGAAATGACCACACAGTCATGTGGTCGATGGTAGAGTGCAATTCGTGATGACGCACGGCGGAAGGCGAGAAGGGGCAGGGCGGCCGCGGAAGAGCTGGCGGTCGTGCCGCGACCGCCAGGTCGAGCGGCCGGTGTTCCGCGGCTGGAGGCCGTTCCACGTCACGCTGCGCGTGCACATGGAGGCCGTGGGGCGGCTACGGCAGCGCGAGAACTACCACGCCATTCGCAAGGCGATGCATACGGCGTTCGCGCGCCGTGACTTCCGGATCAACCAGGTCTCGCTCGAGGTCGATCACATCCACCTGATCGTCGAGGCCGCCGACGGAGATGCGCTGAGGCGCGGGATCCACGGTTTCATGGTGGCGGCGGCGCGGCGGCTCAACGTGGAGAGCGGGCCTGCGCGCGGTACACGTGCGCGGCTCCTGCGCGATGCGAGCGGCAAGCAGCGCGTGATCGCGGCGACCCGCCGCGGGCGGCGCGGCGCGGTGTTCGTCGGCCGCTACCACGTCGTGGCGGTCACCTCGCCGTGGCAGGCGCGCAACGTGCTGCGCTACGTGCTCAACAACTATCGCCACCACGACGAGGTCGAGACCCTTCCCGGTCACGGCCCGTGGGCCGTGGATTATTACTCCAGCGGACCGAGCTTCCTCGGCTGGGCCGAATACCGACAATCGTCACGCCCATTCCCGATCTTCCCGAGCTATCAGCCGCTGCCCGTGAAGCCCGCCCGCACGTGGCTCCTCGCCGAGGGCTGGCGCCGCGGCGGCCCGATCAGCCTGTACGACGTCCCCGGTCACCCGCGCTGGTAACCGAAATCAAAATCAATATCTGACCCGCGCCGACGTCGCGCGTTCTACCCCCTCCCCATCGCCCGTAATCTCCACAACCCGCCCGCCCGACAGCACAACGCTCCAAGATCATTCCCTCCGTCCGGAGCCGTCTGCGAGCGCTCGCGCTCTACACCGGGAGGCCCGCGCCGAACGCCCGCGAGACATCACGCCGGAAGGCCCGCGTCGAGCACACAGCTACGCAGCTGCGCGTGCGGCAGCCACACGCCGCCGCGCACGCAGGAACGCGGCGCCGCGCAGCGCACCCGCGCCGAGGACGATCGCAGCAGGCACCGCGTAGAACGGCGACGTCACGACGGCGCCGGTGTACGTGGCGGCGAACGAGATCCACGCGGAGTGCATGCCCGTGCGGTGCAGGAGCTTCCAGGTGCGCGCGGACATCCGGGCCTTCACGGCGTCGATCGACGTGAAGGCCATCGCGAACAGCAGGAGGAACGTGGCGGCCGCAATGGCGTTCGTGGGTGGCTGGGCCCGCAAGAAGGCGCCGAAGTCCGGAGAGGCGATGGCGACGATGCCGGCGAGGTGGGCGGCGTGGGAGGTGGCGAAGGCAAGGCCGAGCCACTTGCGCTCGCGGAGGAGCCACTTCGCGAGCGGGGTGGGGCGCAGCTGGACGAGCGGGCGGGCGGCGTAAGCGGCGGCGAACAGCACGAGCGAGACGCGCGCGGTCCAGCGCACGACGGCGTGCGCGGCGACGTCCCACGGCGCGACGAGGGCAACGATCGCGCCGCACATGACGCCGATCGCGAGGGCGAGCGCAACGAGCAGACGCGGGCCGGTCACGCGCGCAACGTAGCCGAACGGCACGCGCCGGGAATGGGCAAGATGACCGATCGTCACAGCGTCAGCATCGCCATCGCCGTCGCTATCGGTATCGCCGTCGGCATCGGCATCGCCGTCGGCATCGGCATCGGCATCGGCATCGGCATCGGCATCGGCGACGACGGCGCCCGATGCCGGGAAATGCCGACGGGGATGCGGGCGCGCGTGTGACCATGGAGGCGACAAACGGCATCAGGTGCTGCCTGGGTCGACGGCGACGACTCGACGCGCTGGACGGTGACGATGGCGCCGACAGACGGCGTCAGGTGGTGCCGTGGATGCGGCCGAGGCGCGTGGGGATGACCATGCCGCAGTTGCGGTGGCCGAGCTCGATGGCCTCGGTGTCGCCGACGGCGAGCGCCTCGTCGAGGAGCCAGCGCGAGATGGCGTGGGAGAGGGTGTACTCGTTGCGCGAGTTCCACAGCCAGGCGGCCATGTTGCTGCCCGTCGAGAAGGCGTGGGGGAAGGCGAGGCGGCGGAGCTCGAGGCCGCCGGCCTCGACGGCGCTGGTGTAGGCGGCCTGGAGGGCGATGAACTCGCGCCACTCGTCGATGGCGGGGTGGACGTCGCCGTCGTGGCGGCGCTGCGCCCAGCGCGTGAAGCCGGCCTCGAGCGCGTCGAGGCGGCCGTGGCGGAGGCGGCGCGCGAGCTCGCTGCCGACGG
>JAHBVW010000015.1 GCA_019637375.1 Deltaproteobacteria bacterium
TCGTGCAGCCCATCCCGACCGCCGACAAGCAGCCGCGGTCGTGTGCCCGTGGGCACTACTTCGTCCAGATCGCCGATCGCGATCACGTGTTCTTCGAGTACGCGGCCAAGGAGACCGGCGCCGCCGTCGGCGAGATGTTCCGAGGCTTCTCGGGCTACATCCAGGCCGACGCCAAGAGCGTCTACGACGCGCTGTTCCGGCAGCCGGATCAGCGCCCCGCCGCCCGCGATGATGCCGAGCCCGACCTCGCCGAGCGCCACGAGGTCGGCTGCTGGTCGCACGCGCGCCGCAAGTTCTGGGAGGCGACGATCACCAAAGATCCGGTGGCGCGCGAGGGCCTGGTCCGGATCGGGCGAATCTTCGAGCTGGACCGCTCGTGGCGGAAGAAGCCCCTGAAGAGATCAAGTCGCTGCGCGACGCGCACCTGCGCGCGCACACCGACGCGTTCTTCGCGTGGGTCGCTGCCGAGCTCGAGCGCGTGCGCGGCCAGCGCGGTCTCCTGCGCACCGCGCTCGGCTACGCGCACCGGCAGCAGGGCCCGCTGACCCGCTTCTACGACGACGGTCGCCTCAAGCTCGACAACAACGCGTCCGAGCGCGAGCTCCGCCGCGTCGCCGTCGGCCGCAAGAACTGGCTCTTCGTCGGCAGCGACGACCACGCCCAGGCCGCCGGAAATCTCATGACCCTCATCGCCTCGGCTCGGCTCCACGGGCTCGATCCGGAGGCCTACCTCCGCGACGTCTTCCGCGTGCTGCCCTACTGGCCGACCGGTCGCTTCCTCGAGCTGTGTCCCCGCGACCGGCTCGCGACCCGCGCGCGCCTCGACGCCGTCGCGCTCGAGCGAGAGCTGGGACCCCTCCGCGTGTTCGAGCCGACGACCTCGACGACCGAGCAGTCGACTACGCGCTGAGCGGAGCGGGGACGTCACGCTCCGACGCTGCCACAGCCCTCACGCGTCGAGTAAGACGGGGTTCGTGCAGCGGATACAGGACATCGTTTCGAGCACCACCCCAACATATACCGCCGCACGTCGTAAAATATCAGTGGCGATCAGCGGGTCATCGAGAAAAGTCAAAGGATGGCGGCAGGAAAGTGCGAGAATTTCGATCGGTTGTCTTATGTGATATTTTCGGATGATATTTGGAATCTGCACGTGATACGAATGCTTCCTATGACCGAAGCTCAAGTTCGCTGTGCCGTCTGCAACGTCGCCCTTCCCATCGCCAAGTCCAGCGCGATCGCCTGGACCAGCGGCCTGGCGGTGGCGGGTCTCGGCGCCGCCGCGACCAAGACCGCCTGGGGAAAGTTCCTCATGGCGGGCGTCGGGCTCGCGACCGTCGCGCTCGTCGATCACCTCGCGCGCCCCGTCTGCGGGGACTGCCGCGTCGGATGACGATCGCCGAGATCGCCTTCATCAAGGCCACGTTCAACCTCGACTCGCGCGCGCTCGCGAAGGCGCTCAACGTTTCGCCGGCCACCGTCGGGCGCTGGGAGTCCGGCGAGAGCGAGCCGACCGGGCTGCAAGCCGAGGTGCTGCGCGCGCTGCACAACGTCGCGCTCCAGGTACAGAACGACGAGGTCCAAAAGCAGATCGTCGCCGGGCTCATCGTGCTCGGCATCGGCGCGCTCATCTTCTATCTGCTGACCCGCAATCAGCAGGCGTGAGAGTTCGCGACGGCAACCAACACCTGAAGGAGAAAGACATGGCGACGCGCATGGAGATCGTTCGATACAAGGCCGACCGCACTGAAAGCACGAAGAGCGGATGGGTCCTCGAAGGCCGTCGCCTGGATGCGTCGCGAGACTGCCTAGCAATGCTGGCGAACGCCATCGCGTTCTTGAGCACGGAAGCTCGAGTGCTGCAGGTCATCAAGATCCCCAACCGCGAGTTCCAAGACACCTACGACTTCGGCATCCTCGTCGAAGGGCGCTGAAGTCGTATCGTGAACGGTGGCGATGGCCTACTCGCGGTGATCGCTGACGTCCACGATCGGTTGATTGACCGGAGAAGCGCATTCGCCGTTTTCGTATGTCTCGACCTGGCCGTCGTTTTCGAAGCGAAGCGTCACGCGCCCTTCGCGAAGCGACAGCGCCGCGTAGCTTGTACTTCCTCGCGCGCACGCTGACGTAGAGCGGCGCGCCCTTCCAGAGCGCGCGCGTGGTTCGCGGCCACGTGAGCGGTGAGCGCCACGTGCGTTGGGGGGCACCGGAGAGGCCGGGCGATCGGGGATGCGCGGAGGTGGCTCGTCGCGCGGGTGTCTCCCGTTCGTGGTTCGGCGGTGCCATGCTATTGGCACGTTGCCGATCGGAGACTCGCCGTGACCGAGCTGTTCGTCGTCGCCAGGAATCCCGACGAGGCGAGCAGCCTCAAGTACCTGGTGCGGCTCCCGGTCGACGGCGGTCTCGTCCTGAAGGTGCGCGAGGTGTGGCCGACGACCGCGCGCGTCTACTGCCATCCGTTCGCCGGGCCGTGGCCGGCAGACGCGGAGCTCGTCGAGGAGGTCCCGGTCGGGGCGTGTCGTCGGCGCGGACCGGCGATCGATCTGGTGCTCGATCGTCCGCGGCAGGATCGCTCGCAGTTCGTGTTCACGCAGGCGCGCGGCCGATCGATGATCTTCTGGCAGACGCGCGCGGTGGCGATGAAGGCGAACCCCGGCGGGCGCGTGCCGCAGCGCCGCGCGCTGGCCGCGGGCTTCACGATCCACGTGGACACGCGCGAGAAGTACGCCTTCAGGTTCGCGAAGCGGGACGTCACGCTCGTCGCGACCGCGCATGCGGCGGGTGACTACGGCGTGCGCGACGGGGAGCGCTGGATCGCCGTCGTCGAACGCAAGAGCATCGAAGATCTGATCAAGTGCCTGTCCGACGGCTCGCTGGCGTTTCAGCTCCAGGCGATGGCCGAGGTGCCGCTCGCCGCGGTGGTCGTCGAGGGCAGGTACCCGAAGCTGTTCGAGGTGGCGCGCGTCAAGGAGGGCTGGTTGCCGGACGTGCTCGCGCGCCTCCAGATCCGCTATCGCGAGATCTCGTTCATGTTCGCCGACTCGCGCAAGTTCGCCGAGGAGTGGACGTACAGGTTCCTCGCCACCGCCGTCGCGGATCTCACCGGAGGCGATCAGGACGGAGCGACATCGCCGTCCCAGGACGAGCCGACGCCGGCGACGACGGACGCACGCGCTCGCTAGCCTCGCGCCCAGGCCCGGTCGGCGTGCTCCGGGCGCGGGTGTCACTGGTCTCGCGGTTGCTTGATCCGGCGCCGAGGAGATCCACATGGGCGCACCTCGGTATTCGTCAGGATGCGTGGGCGTGCTCGCCGCGTGGGTGTGCGCGGCTTGCCAGGACCCGTCGGTGGCGCGTGCCGATCGCCCGGCGCCGGAGCCCGTCGCGGCCGCGGCCGCGCAGCCGGCGCCGGTGGTCGACGCGGTGAGGTTCCGCAACGTCAGGGTCTTCGACGGGACGCACGGCGCGCTGTCGGCACCGTCCGATGTCCTCGTACGCGGCAACAAGATCGAGCGGATCTCGCCGGCGGCGAGCGAGGGAGCCCAGCTCGGCGAGCGCACGATCGACGGCGCCGGGCGCACGTTGATGCCCGGGCTCATCGACGCGCACTGGCACGCGATGATGGCCGCCGTGCCGATGCAGGTCGTGTTGACCGGCGACCTCGGCTACCTGAACGTGCTCGCGGCGCGCGAGGCGGCCGACACGCTCCAGCGCGGCTTCACGACGGTGCGCGACCTCGGCGGACCTGTGTTCGGACTCAAGCAGGCGATCGACGAGGGCCTCGTGCCGGGGCCGCGCATCTATCCGTCGGGAGCGATGATCACCATCACCGGCGGCCACGGCGACTTTCGCCGGCTCGACGAGCTCCCGCGGACCCCGATGACACCGCTCTCCCACGCCGAGCAGATCGGCGGCAGCGCGATCGCCGACGGCCCCGACGAGGTCCGGCGGCGCGTGCGCGAGCAGCTCATGCGCGGCGCGTCGCAGGTCAAGCTGACCGCCGGCGGCGGCGTCGCGTCGCCGCACTCGCCCCTCGACGTCACGACGTTCACCGAGGCCGAGCTGCGCGCCGCGGTCGAGGCGGCGGCGAGCTGGGGCACGTACGTGACGGTGCACGCCTACACGCCGGCGTCGATCCAGCGCGCGATCGCGGCCGGCGTGAAGTGCATCGAGCACGGCCACCTCATGGATGCGGAGACCGCGCAGTTGATGAAGGCGAAGGGCATCTGGCTGAGCATCCAGCCGTTCCTCGACGACGAGGACACCGCGCAGTTCTCGCCCGGGTCGGACAACCGCAAGAAGCAGCTGGAGGTGATCTCCGGCACCGACCGCGCGTATGCGCTGGCGAGGAAGTACGGGCTCAAGACGGTGTTCGGCACCGACGTCCTGTTCTCGAAGCAGCTCGCCGATCGGCAGGGCGCGCAGCTGGCCAAGCTGCGGCGCTGGTACACGCCCGCCGACCTGCTGATCACCGCGACCGGCACCGCCGGCGAGCTGCTCCGGCTCTCCGGGCCGCGCGATCCCTATCCCGGCAAGCTCGGTGTCGTCGAGGAAGGCGCGCTCGCCGACCTCATCCTCGTCGACGGCGATCCGCTCACCGACCCCGAGCTGCTCGCGACGCCCGACGCGAGCTTCCTCGTCATCATGAAGGACGGGAAGATCTACAAGGACCGCGTCGCCGGGCGCGAGTAGCGCGAGCTGCCGGAGAACTGCGGCGTCGCGGCGCTCAATCGTCGCCCGGGGCAGGCACGAGGAACGGCGCGTCGGCCTTGAACACCTTCACGTCCTTGCCGAACTTGACCTCGAGCTTGCCGTCGTGGCGCTTCACGATCTTGCCGCGGCCCCACTCGGGCTTGTTCGCGTGGGTGACGTGCGTGGTGTTCGCATCGAGGACGACGGCGGTCGTCGGGCAGACGAGCTCGTCGCACACGGCGGTGAGCGCGGCGCGCACGGGCAGGGCGATGGTCATGCCGGCGAGCTCGAGGCGGCGCAGCTTGCGGCCGGCGAGGCCGTCGCGGAGCGCGTCGACCACGGTCGGGGGCAGCGTCGGGGGCTGATCGTCGGCGAGGAGGTGGGGCTCGTCGAAGCGTGCGGACTCGACGACCGAGATCCACCGGCTGCGCGCGAGCTCGGTGACCACCGCGTCGCGGCCCGCCCAGCGACGGAACGCGAGCTCGCGAACGCCGGGCAGGAGCTCGGGGCGGAGGCGCGCGAGCGCCGCGTACGGAACGCCGACGTGGTCGACGTAGCCGGTGCTGCCGACCCGCGTGAGGCCGTGCAGGCCGATCCTCGCGAGCGTCGGATGCTCGAGGGATGCGTCGGGGAGGCGGCCGAGCAGCGTGAGCTCCGCGAGCCGCGGGAGCGCGGCGAGCAGCGGCTGGAGCGACGCGCCTCCGTGTGGCGAGCCGCCGATCTCGAGGACGCGCAGCGACCTCGGCAGCCCCGAGGCGAGGGATGCGATCACGTCGCCGTCCTCGGCGACCTGCGGTAGCTCGAGGCGAAGCTCCGCGAGGACGCGCACGCTGGCGTGCGTCCACAGGCCGGAGAGCTCGAGGACGCGGCTCGAGGTGCGCGCTCCGAGCTCGAGCCGGCGGATGAAGCCGAGGCCCCACGTGGAGCGGTCGGTCGGATCGAGGCGCGGCGAGAGGTGCGCGATCAGCTGGTCGCGGCGTTGGACCTGATCCTTGCTCGTCGGGTCCTCGACCTCGGCGGTGCGCGTGCGGCCGCGCGGGTTCGCGACCTCGGGGCCGCGGTCGCGTCTGGCGGTGCGCTGCGCGAGCTGGAGGACGATCAGCTCGCCGCGCGGATCGCTGCGCTGCTGGTAGAGGTCGCCGAGGATCGCGACGACCTCGGGGTCGTCGGGCGTGTCGGCGAGCTGCGCGAGCAGCGGATCGAGGTTGGGATCGGACGCGGCGCTCTCGACGGGGTTGTTGAGCTTCGCCGTGGCGGCCGCGACGCGCGCCTTGCGCTCCTCCTCGAGGGCGGCCGCGAGTTGCTTGTCGAGGGCGACGCGGTCGGGGATCAGCGACGCGTCGTGCGGCCGCTTGAGCGCCGTGGCCACGACGGCCGGGTGCTTGTCGACGGCGCACGCGAGGTGATGGAACCGCTGGATCGGGTCGCGCGCGTCAGTGCGCCCGCGGTAGCGCTCGTACTGCGGACGCCCGAAGTTGGTGTCCTGGTAGAGCTCGGCGACGCGCGTCTCGCCCTTGTCGATCTTCGTGCCGCACGTCGCGCACGTCGACCGGCCCGACTTCGCGGCCTCGATGTCGTGACTCACGGATCGCGAGTCTACTTCGGACTTTCCTGCGGATTCGACGCAAGTGCGTGGCGTGGCACAGTTGGGGGCGTCATGACGAAGACCACGCGCAGCCACATCGACGACCTCCGGGGGGCGAGCCGGCTCGCCGTCGAGGCGACGCGCGGTGTCGCCGCGCTCGTCGAGAAGATGCACGTCGCGATCGCGAGCGGGCCCGCGATGCTGGGGCGACCGCTCGCCGGGCCGGTGCGGCTCGCGACCGGCGTGGTGTATGGGTCGATCGACGGCATCGCGAAGCTCGTCGGTGCCGGGCTCGATGCCTCGCTCGCGCAGCTGGCGCCGCTGGTGAAGGCGAGCGAGCCGAGCGCCGCACGCGAGGCCGTGCAGGCCGTCGTCAACGGCGTCCTCGGGGACTACCTGCACGAGACCGCGAATCCGCTCGCGATCGAGATGGAGCTGCGCCGGCGGACGGTCGACGCGACGGCGAAGCTCGTCGTGCTCGTCCACGGCTCGTGCATGACCGATGCGCAGTTCACGCGCGGCGGCCACGATCACGGCGCGGCGCTCGCGCGCGACCTCGGCTACACGCCGGTGTACCTGCGCTACAACAGCGGACGCCACATCTCGACGAACGGGCGCGCCTTCGCGGCACAGCTCGAGGCACTGGTCGCGTCGTGGCCGGTCGCCGTCGCGGAGCTCGTGCTGATCGGCCACAGCATGGGCGGCCTCGTCGCGCGGAGCGCCTGTCACGTCGCGGCCGCCGACGGCCTGGCATGGCCTGCGAAGCTGCGCGCGCTGATCACGCTCGGCACGCCGCACCACGGCGCGCCCCTCGAGCGCGGCGGCAACTGGTTCGAGCAGCTGCTCGATCTCAGCCCGTACAGCGCGCCGCTCGGCGTGCTCGGCCGCATCCGCAGCGCCGGCGTCACGGACCTGCGATTTGGCAACGTGCTCGACGAGCACTGGCAGGGACGCGACCGCTTCGAGCGCGGCACCGACACCCGGACCCCGTGCCCCCTACCCGCCGGCGTGCGCTGCTACGCGCTCGCCGGGACGCTGTCGGCCGAGGACGGCCCGCACCTCCGCGGAGACGGACTGGTTCCCGTCGACAGCGCGCTCGGCAAGCACGCGCGGCCCGAGCTGTGCCTCGCGTTTCCGGCGGCGCAGTGCCGGATCGCGTTCGGCACCGGGCACGTCGACCTCCTCGGCGCATCGGTGTACCCGACGCTGCACGGCTGGCTCGCCGCGTAGGGCGCGTGTCCGAGCGCAGCTCCGGCACCTCCCGATCTGTCCGAGAATCGGACTCAACCCGGGGAGGCCGGACAACGCACCCGTGTCCGGCACCCAATCGTTCCGCGGAGCTCGCGATGCCTTACGTCAGCGATCGCACGTTTCCCGCCCATCATCATGCTGTGCAGAGCTCGCGTGCGGCGAATCACGCCCATGTACGGCATCACCAGCGCCGCTTCGGGCGCCGGCGGCGACCCCGCGACGCCGGTTGGCTCGAATTCGCCTGTGGCGCGGGTCGCGGATCCCGCTGCTGCATCTGCGGTCGCCCGCCACGCGGCGACTGTGCGTGGCGCGGCGGGTGACCGCCGGGGCGGTGCTGCGGCCGGTCGTCCCAGCGCGGCGGACCGGATCGGCGCGGCGGCGGAGGAGGAGGTGGGGGCACGAACTGCGGGGTCAGCTCGCGCGAGACGTAGGCCCGCCAGATGGCGCGGCCGTCGGCGGTGTGGACGGCGAGGCTCGGATCGAAGCCGGCGAGGAAGCGCACGATGTTGTCGAAGTCGCGCAGGAAGAAGTACTCCGCGCGCGAGCTGTGGACCGCGGAGATGACCTGCGGGAAGTCGATGATCGTCGGGCCGTCGGCGGCCGCGAGGATGTTGTAGGGCGAGAGGTCGCCGTGGATGAGGTCACAGCACAGCATCGAGATCATCTGCGCGACGAGGTCGGCGAAGATGGTCATCGCCGCATCGCGCTCGATCGCGACGTCGATGAGGCGCGGCGCGGGGCGGCCCTCGGCATCGCGCACGAGGTCCATCAGCAGCACGCCCTCGTAGAACATCACGGGCGCCGGCACGCGGACGCCGCTGCCGTCGAGCCGGTACAGCGCGTCGGCCTCGGCGGACTTCCACGCCTGCTCGGCGGCATCGCGCCCGAAGCGCCCGCCGCCGTCGATCGCGCGCTGCGTGCGGCTGTTGCGGACCTTGCGCCCCTCCTTGTAATCCGAATTGTTGCGGAAGCTGCGCGTCGCCCGATCCTTGTAGACCTTCGCCGCGATCACGGCGTCGCCGCGCCGGACCAGCGACACGTTCGCCTCCTTGCCGCTCTTGAGCCGGCCGAGCACCTCATCGATCACGCCGTCGGCGATCAGGACATCCAGCTCGTCGGTCATGGGCGATGTCGGGGCGAACGCACGGGGCGGCACCCTACCATTGCTCGATCCGCGAAGGTGTGGTCAACACATGCCCCATGTCGCACGCACGTCGAGATCGCGGAAACCTGTTCGAGTACGCGCACAAGCAGAAGCCCAGCCAGCCCGGCTTTCACGGCGACTGCACCCTCGATGGGACCGCGTACGAGATCCGCGGGTGGCGGCGCGAGGACCAGCTCGCGATCAGCCTGGCCCCGCCGCGCGGCGACAAGAACACGTTTCCACCGGACGTCTTCCGCGGCGCGCTCGACCCCGCGAGCACCAGGCCCGCCCACCACGACGACGACGCCACGCCCGTGTGGTCCGGCGACATCGTGAGCAGCGAGGTCGCCTACACGGTTCGCGCCTTCGAGAAGCAGGGCAAGAGCGGCCCGTACTTCACGCTGACCTTCGAGCGCATCGAGATGCCCGCGCCCTCGTCCGACTTCGTCGACTGAGCCGCGCGGTCGAGCTCCGCCAGCGCTACGGCTTCCGCTCGTGCGCGTCGCGATGATGCAACGTTCGATGAGCACGCCCCGCATGAGGTCGCACGGCACGAGGGCAACGTCGATTCGCTCGACCGACACGCCCGCCGCTGAAGGGCGCCGGCTGATGCGATGAGAACGTTCGATGCACGCCCCGGCCTGCATGAGGTCGTCCGGCACGAAGCGCGGCGTCGATTCGCTCGACCGACACGCCCGCCGCTGAAGGGCGCCGGCTGATGCGATGAGCAACGTTCGATGAGCACACTCGCGGCCTGCATGAGGTCGTGCGCGGCGACGACTCGCTCGACCGACACGCACGCCGCTGAAGGGCACCGGCTGATCGTTGCCCGGGGTCGGGTTCTTGCACCGCTGGAACGTGCATGCTCGCGCGCCTCGGCGGCTTCATCTACCGGCATCCGAGGCCGACGCTGGCGGTCGCAGCCCTGCTGTTTCTGATCTCCCTCGACGGGCTGTTTCACGGAGGCAAGCTCGTCGCCGGCAAGATCGCCGGGCTCGAGGCCGATGTCGCCGAGCGGTGGGCGGCGCAGGCCGGGTGGGCCCCCGACAACACCATCGTCGTCGTGTTCTCGAGCGCCGACCTCGGCGCGATCGACGCCGCGCTCGCGCCGCTCCACCACGATCCGGCGGTGCGCTGGGTGGTCGCGCCGTCGCCGGCGACGCCGTTCGGCCCGCGCATGGTCGATCGCGAGCACGGCACCGCGTACGCGCTGATCGCGCTGGCGGGCAGCTTCGAGGAGGCGCGCGCCGCATATCCGCGCGTGCGCGCCGCGGTCACCGCCGGAGACATGACGGGGCGGATCCCGCTCCTCGAGGGCGTCGACCGCACCCTCGAGCGCGACCTGATCCGCGCCGAGCTGATCTCGCTGCCGCTCGCGCTGCTCGTGCTCCTCCTCGTGTTCCGCTCCGCCGTCGCCGCCGTGCTGCCGGTCGCCGTCGGCGGCCTCGCCGTCCTCAGCAGCATCGCGATCATCCTCGCACTCGCCCGCGTCACCGAGGTCGCGAGCTACACGATCAACGTCGCCTCGCTCATCGGCCTCGGCGTCGCGATCGACTACTCGCTGTTCACGATCAGCCGCTACCGCGAGGAGCTCGCCGCCGGCCGCGGCTATCGCGACGCGCTCGTGCGCGCGATGGCGACCTCCGGCCGCGTCGTCGTGTTCTCCGGCCTCGCCGTCGGCACCGGCCTCGCCGGGCTCGTGTTCTTCCGCGGCTCGTACCTCGCGTCGATGGGCCTCGGCGGCGCGATCGTCGTCGCGCTCGCCGTGCTGTTCGCACTCACCGTCCTCCCGGCGCTGCTCGCGCTGCTCGGCCCGAACATCGACCGCGGGCGCGTGCCGATCCCGCGCCGCCTGCGCCGGCGCAGCGTCGTGCGCCCGCTCGCCACCGCCGTCGCCGCGCACCCGTGGCGCGTGCTCCTGCCGACGCTCGGCTTCCTCCTGCTCCTCGGCGTGCCGTTCCTGTTCCTCCGCCTCGGCGGGATCGACGCGCGCGTGCTCGGCACCGACGCCGAGGCGCGCCGCGGCTACGAGCTCCTCCGCCGCGACTTCCCCGAGCTCGCGCGCACCGACATCCTCGTCGCCGTCGCGTTCCCCGGCCCCGTCGACGCGCGCCGCACCGCGGCCGTCGACGAGCTGGCGCGCCGCCTCGGCGCCCTCCCCGGCGTGACGAACACCGAGCGCCTCGGCGGCGAACGCGTCGTGTTGCTGCACGTGTTCACCGCCGATCCGCCCGAGGGCGACGCCGCGCGCGCACTCGTGCTCCAGATCCGCGCGCACCGGCACGTCGCCGACGGCGAGCTCGCGGTCGGCGGCCAGACCGCCTCCGACATCGACGGGACCGACTTCATCGTCGCCCGCGTCCCCTACGCGATCGCGTTCGTCGTCGGCGCGACGCTCGCCGTCCTGTTCTGGTCGTTCGGCTCCGTCGTCGTGCCGGTCAAGGCCGTGCTGATGAACGTCGTCTCGATCGCCGGCTCCTTCGGCGCGCTCGTGTGGGCATTCCAGGAGGGGCACCTGTTCGGCGCCGAGGCGCGCCCGATCGATCCGTCGGTACCGATCCTTCTGTTCTGCATCCTGTTCGGCCTGTCGATGGACTACGAGGTCCTGCTCCTGTCGCGCATCCGCGAGGCCTACGCCCTCCACGGCGACAACACGCGCGCCGTCGTCGACGGGCTCGACCACTCCGCCGCCCTCGTGACGAGCGCGGCCGCGATCATGGTCACCGTGTTCGGCGCGTTCGCGTTCGCGCGCTTCATCGTCATCAAGGAGGTCGGCTTCGGCATGGCGCTCGGCGTCGCCCTCGACGCGACGCTCGTGAGGTTGCTCCTCGTGCCGTCGACGATGGTCCTGCTCGGTCGCTGGAACTGGTGGGCACCGCGCCGGTGGCGCCGGTTCGCCCACGCGGGAGGTCCGTGATGCTGCTCGCCCTCGGTGCCACACTGCTCGCACAGGTCGCCGTCTGGCACGCCTGGTTCGCGCGCGCGATCGCTCGATCCCCGGTGCCGGCGCGCCGGCCCGAGCGCTATCCGTCGCTGTCGGTCATCCGGCCGATCCGCGGCCTCGACGTCGGCGCCGAGGCGAACGTGCGCGCCGCCCTCGCGACCGGCTACCCCGGCGAGGTCGAGACGCTGTTCGTGTTCGACGACGACACCGACGACGCCCTGCCGGTCGTGCGGCGCATCGTCGACGAGGCGTCCCCCGGCACCGCCGAGATCCTGTTCTCCGGCGCACCTCCACCCGGCCGCACCGGCAAGCTGCACGCGATGATCGCCGGCGCGCGCCGCGCGAAGGGCGAGCTCGTCGCATTCGGCGACTCCGACAGCCGCCCGTCGCCGGAGCTCCTCACCGAGCTCGTCGACGCGCTCTACGCCGCACCCGACATCGGCGCCACGTTCGCGCCCGTCGTCGTCGCGGATCCCCCGCGCACCGCCGGCGACGTCGGCTACGCGATGCTGATGGACGCGCTGTACGGGCCCACCGTCGCACGCGCGGCCGGCCGCGACGGCCGCCTGCCGTTCATCATGGGCCAGCTCGTCGTGTTCCGCGCCGACGCGCTCGCCGCGATCGGCGGACCGGCGTGCGCCGACGGCCAGCTCGTCGACGACATGTACCTCGGCCGCTGCATGTCGCGCGCGGGCTTCGCGAACGTCATGATCCGGCGCCCGCTCGCCATCGCGAACGCCGGCACGTCGCTGCGCGAGTTCATGGCGATCTACCGGCGCTGGCTCCTGTTCGGGCGCAACGGCCTGACGCTGCGCTTCACCTGGCCGCTGTGGGTGCGCGGCGTCGCCGTCTGGCTCGCCGCCGCGCTCCTCGCCGTCTCGCTCGCGACGGGCGCGGGCTGGGCCGCGCTCCTCGCGTGCGCCGCCCTCGTCGCCCACGGCGCCAGCCTCGAGCGCCTCCACGTGCGCCTCGGCGGCGCGCCGCTGCCGCTCCGCCTGCGCTGGATGTCCGTCGGCCTGTTCCTGCTCGCCCCGCTCGTGCTCGCGAGCACGAGCCGCCGCACCGTCGCATGGCGCGGCCGCGCCTACGCACTGCGCCCGCGCGCGAGCCTCGCGACACGCTGATGCGCTCGGCGTCCTGCGATCGCGCGGCGCGCGTTGAGCTCCGCGGCGAGCTGCTGCACGTCGTCGCCGAAGCGGTCGCGCGGGGCGAGCCCGCTCGCGGCCCGTACTCGCGAGGAGGTTCGACTCGTTGCGCGGCGTCAGCAAGGCGATCGCCACACCCGCGTTCGGTTCTCGACGAAGATCGACGGGCGCGACCACGTGTCGATCGCGGACGCGCCGTCAGCGAAACGTGGTGCCGACGGAGATGCCGATGGTGGGGCCTTGGCGGGGGCGCGGTTCGCCGTCGAGCTGCCCGCGTTCCCACCCGAGGCCGAGCGTGATCCAGGGGCGGACCCAGCGCGAGACGTGGAACGTGCGGTGCACGAACAGACCGACCGTCTGGCGCGAGCTGTCGACGGTGCGGATGCTCGACGCGTTGGCGCCGACGCGAAACGGGCCGAGCTCGTAGGAGAGCTCGGCGGCCGCGCGCCAGCCGCGGTCGCGGAGATCGATGACGAACGGGCTCGGTGCCTGGCCGGTCCGCCACCACGAGCCCGCGGTGGCGAAGCGCAGCGAGCCGAGGTCGACCGCGAGCGCGCGGCCGTCGGAGATCCCACCCTCCGCGTTCGCGGGGTCGAGCAAGGTCGCGTCGAGGTGGAGCAGTGGCTCCGTGCTCGGCTCCGTCAGCTGGCGCACGCGGATCGACCCCTCGTCCGCGGACGCCGTCGACGCGACCAGCAGGAGCGACCAGGCACACAACCTCACGGACGGTAGGACGGCGAACCGGCGCGGCAGGTTGCCCGCCCGGTTCGTCGGGCCGTACCGCACGGCTGTGGTCGTCACGGCACGCAGGAGCGCAGCGCGATCGCGCTTGACCACACGGTACCGAGCGCGGCCGGATGCGCGCGATCGAGAGATGGTCGATATCGGCTACCAGATCATCGTCCTCGTCGAGGGCTTCTCCGCGAACGGCACCGGCCCCTACAAGCGGACCGCCACGTTTCACGCCGTGACCTGTGGTGACATCACCCGTAGTACGCTGCGCGTTCGCACCCATGCACAGCTACGACGAGATCGCGTTCCGGACCCGGGTCGACGCTGCGCTGCAGCGGATCAGGACTGTCCTCGACAACACGCGGAACCCGCAGTATCCGGCGGACGTCCCGCACCGCTACGACGACAAGTACCTGCTCGCCGAGCTCGTGACACGGGTCGCGACGGCGTCGGTGCTGCAGTGCCTCGAGGTGGTCGGGGTGACCGCGGCGCAGCTCGTCGAGCTGCAGGCGTGGGCGAAGACGCGCTCGGTGACGCTCCGCCTGACGGCGCAGGAGGAGTGCCGGTTCGTGCGCGAGGACAAGCGCAAGATCGAGTCGGCGGAGGAGCGCGTCACCGAGACGCGCGGCATCCTCGGCACGAAGACGAAGACGGAGAAGGTGGTCACGACGGTGACTGACTACTTCTGGCGCTTCGACTTCAAGTACGAGCTCGTCGCGTTCCAGGGCACGGCGGTCGAGCAGGCCATCACGATCCACGCGCGCGCCGGCGGCGTGGACATCAAGACGGCCCAGGATGCGACGCCGCGCCCCAAGGTGGTGGTGCGGCCGAACCTCGACGTGAACCTGACGTGGCTGCTCGGGCAGCTCGACGCCGACGGGCGGGCGGCGTTCGCGATCGACCGCAAGGACGAGGACTGCCACACGCCGCGCCGCAACCCGCAGATCGACGCGGCGATGGGCGCCTTCGACGAGCTGTGGGCGTGGTGCGAGAGCGTGAAGTCGTACTTCCTCGGCGACCTGTTCCCCGCGCAGCAGGACCACGGGCGCGACCTGTCGGCGATCCACCCCCGCGACGTGTTCGTGCCCGTGCAGCCCCTGTTCGAGGGCAACGTCATCGAGCCGGGCGACGAGAGCGTGGTGCTGCCGGCCGCGTACACGAACGCGTTCCTCGCCGAGGAACAGCGCAGCCTCGCGGAGGCGTGCCGCGCGCTGTCGGTCGTGTTCCCGCGCGACGCGACGGTGATCACCGCCGTCGAGGCCGGCCTGCTCGTGACGCTGATGCACCTGCGGCAGGTGTGCCGGCAGTGGGCGGACTGCGTCGAGCACATCGAGGAGATGCTGCGCGATCAGCTGGTCGCCGCGATCGGCAAGGAGCTCACGGCGGCGGACTTCACCGCGTACATGGACTTCCACCACCGCAAGCTGTTCGCGCGCGACTACCGCCCGCAGCCGTTCTCGTACGCGATCCGGCGCCCCGAGCACGACCCCGAGGGCGTGCTCGCGATCGAGGCCGGGCGCGGCAGCGCGGCCGCGGCGATCTCGACCACCGTGCGCCGGACCGACGCACGCCGGCCGATGAGCTTCGGCCTCGACGCGGCGACGCGCGTGGCGTTCCTCGGCGAGCGCTACCTGCACGCGTGGATCTCGCACCAGTTCTCCGGTGAGTCCGCGCCGGCGCTGAGCCTGAGCGCGCGGGCGCGACAGTTCAGCAGCTTCATCCTGCTCGTCGGGCGGATCGCGTCGGCGGACACGTTCGAGCCGAAGATCGGGATCATCGTCCAGAACAAGGACCTCGTGACGATCCCGCTCCTCCTCGAGCACATCCCGACGCCGAAGGAGTTCCGCGACGCGATCGAGTCCCTGTCGCCCGAGCAGCAGCGGTTCGCGCGCGCGTTCCGCAGCATGCAGCTCGAGAGCACGTTGTTCGGCGTGTGCGTCATCCACATCAAGCCGCAGCTCGAGAAGCTGCTGAAGCTCCCCGCCGACAGCCTGACGAAGGAGATCCGGCTGACGCAGGACCTGCTGAACCTGTTCATCGAGTACCAGATCCCGAGCGACCTGCTGTCGTACGACGGGCCGGCCGAGGCGTCCGCCGACGACAAGCTCGGGCGCGTGAAGCAGTACGTCGCCCGCATGCACGAGATGATCGACCTGTCGAAGGCGCGCCAGCTCGAGCAGGAGCGCGAGCGCGAGGCGATGCGGCTGGCGGAGCAGAACCGCACGCCGGTGCCGCCGAGCGCCGCCGCGTACGGGCCCCCGCCGGGCATGGCCCTCGGGGGCCCGCCGCCCATGCCGGCGCCGGCGCCGAAGGCGCGGTCGATGATGGCCCCGCCGTCGTCCGCGCCGTCGCCGATGCCCGGAGGGATGCCGATGCCAGCACCCGTGATGACTCCGCCGCCGGTGCAGGCGCCGGCGCAGCCCGTCGTGGCGGCAACACCTGCGACACCGTCGACACCGGCGCAGCCGGTGCGCCGCGCCGACCCCGCCGCGTCGTCCCCCGGCGACGGCGATGCGGCCGACTACACGCGCATCCCGGGCGAGCTCGATCGCAAGTTCGAGGCGCTCGACGTCGACGGCGCCCTGCGCGCGACGATCATCAACCCCGGCGACCCGTGGAGCCGCACCATGCAGCGCAGCCTGCTCGGCGCGCCGGCGACGTACGTCGTGACCTCGGCGGAGCAGCGCACGGAGAAGAACCGCGCGTTCGATCTCCTCGACGCCCTCTCGAAGTCCGGCGCGCTCGCCATCGACGATGCGAGCCTGCACGTCGTGCTCGCGGCGACGCACTGCTTCGACAAGACGCTGCTCGACACGGTGATCCAGGACAACATCAACCCGATCGAGAAGGTCGAGCGCTCGCTCATGATCGTCGGCACCACCGTCCATGGTCAGCCCGCCGCCACGCTCCTCGCCGACGACCAGCGCGACCGCTTCTTCCAGACATCGCCGCAGCTCGGCGCACCGCAGCTCGACGACGGCGGCGGCTCGTCGGCGTAGTCGGGCGGCACGTGGCGTGCTCCCTCGACGGTCATGTCCCTCGTCGTGCGCACGCTCTCGAGCCTCGCCGTTCTGCTGATCGTCACGATGACGAGCGCGCACGCCGCGGAGGTCGAGTCGAGGACCGTCGACGTCGACGGCCTCCCGATGCACTACCTCACCGCCGGCCGGGGTGAGCCGCTGATCCTGCTCCACGGCTATGCGCAGTCCGCGCACATGTGGAGACGGGCGATCCCGCAGCTGGCGAAGCGCTTCACGGTGATCGCGCCGGACCTCCCGGGCTTCGGCGACAGTGGGATCCCGACCGAGGGTTCCGACGTCAAGAACGCCGCGATGCGCGTCCACGCCCTCGCGACCAAGCTCGGTGCCACGAAGGTGCGCGTCGTCGGGCACGACATCGGCCTGATGGTCGCGTACGCGTACGCGGCGATGTACCCCGACGAGGTCACGAAGCTCGTCCTCATGGACGCCTTCCTCCCCGGCATCGGCGACTGGCTCGCCACCTATCACGATCCCGCGCTGTGGCACTTCTTCTTCACCGGCCCGACGCCCGAAGCCCTCGTGAAGGGCCGCGAGCGCATCTACTTCGACCACTACTGGAACGACTTCGCCGCGGATCCCCAGCGCTCGGTCTCCGAGGCCGACCGCCGCCTCTACACGGCGCAGTTCGCACGCCCCGGGCGCATGCGCGCCGGGTGGCAGTACTTCGCGAGCTTCCCTCGGACGGCGCAGGACCTCGCGGAGCTCGGCAAGACGAAGCTGACGATACCCGTGCTCGTGATCTCCGGCGAGAAGGCGGCCGGCGAGCGGCTCGCCGGGCAGGTGCGGCTCGTCGCGGACGACGTGACGTCGATCGTGCTGAAGGACACCGGGCACTGGGTTCTCGACGAGCGCCCCGACGAGGTACTCGCGGCCCTCCAGCGCTTCCTCTAGCTCGTCCGCTTGCCGCGGGGTGAGGGCAGGACGCCGCCGCGGCCGATCTTGCGGGCGCGGTCGGTCCAGCCGGCGTAGCCGTTCGCGGTCCAGGGCGTGGCGTGCCAGCCGAGCCAGAACCAGCCGGGGGGGACGTCGCCGTGGCGGAGGGCGCGCCAGCACAGCTTGGCGCAGCGGGTGAGGCGGTAGGCGAGGGCGGGGCGGCCGGTGTGCGAGGCGGCGAGCGTCTGTTCGGGGGCGAAGTGGGTGTTGACGCCGAACAGCAGGAACTCGCGCGTGAGCCCGACGACGGTGGGCACGATGTTGAAGATGAAGTGGTAGAGGCCGGAGAGCGGGAGTGCGAGGAGCTTGTGCCAGTGGCCGCGGACGTCGTGGTCCTGGAGCATCGCGAGCACGGTCGCGACGGCGCGCAGGACGAGGGTGACGAGGTAGCCGAGCACGAGCATCCCGAGCCAGGTCGCCGGGCGGCTCGCGAACGGCCACGCGAACAGCGCGACGAGGATGACGCCGTGGAGCCACAGGGTGAGCGCGACGTCGAACATGACGAGCGCGCCGAGGTCCCACGCGAACCACGGCATGCGGCCGAAGCGGGAGAGCAGCCAGGCGCGCGAGGTGTTCCAGCGGACGCGCTGCTTGAACAGCGCGCGCACGGTGGTGGGCGTCGCCGTGTAGACGCGCGCGAGCGGGTCGTAGGCGATGCGCCGCACGACGAACGAGCGCAGCAGGCGACCGAGCGCGTGCAGCGGCGAGCGCGGGAGCTCGAGGTCGAGCTTGCCGTCGCGCCAGCGCGCGGACGTCGCGACCCACGCCATCCACGTGTCGTCGCCGGGGCCGGCGGTGGCCGCGACGTTGGGTGCGCCGTCGAAGCGCGCGAAGCTCGGCGGCGGCGCGCCGAGCCACCACGCGGCGAGGTCGCGGAAGCGCAGCGAGTGCATGAACGCGGCGTGGCGGCCGGCCTCCTCGTGCAGCTCGGTCCACGTCGCGTACAGCGCGCCGGAGACGCCGGTGATCGGCAGGATGCCGCGGTTGTTGCGCGCGATGCTGATCGACGTCATGTACTCGCGCGCGACCTGGAGCGCGAGCTGTCCGCGCATCGTGAAGAAGCCGAGCGCGCCCGACCAGTAGTGCTCGCGGCGCACGAGCACGTTGGACGCGACGATCATCGGGCGCTGCCGCGTCACCCGGCCCTTGCGCACCAGCTTCGCGACCATGCGCTCGAGGGTGCGCGGCCCGAGGACGCCGTCGGCGTCCATGTTGAAGAACACGGGCGGCATGCGCGGCAGGAGGCCGTCGCGAAATGCCTGGCGGGCGCGCGCCGCACCGACGGCGACGGCGACGCCCTTGCCCGCGCGCTGCGGCTGCCGCGCGACGAGGATCGTCGTGCGGTCGTCGCGTCGGGCGTCGGCCCAGCGCTCGAGCTCGTCGACGAGCGCGGCCTGATCGGCGCTGCCGTCGATCGCGAGCACGAGCACCACGCGGCCCGGATAGCGGTTGCCGACGACGGTGCTCGCGGCGTCGCGCAGGTCGTCGAGGTCACCGGGCGCGCGCAGGAGCGTCGGGATCACGACGAGGATGTCGACGGCCTCCTCGGGAGACAGCCCGCGGAACGCCGGCGTGAGGTGCGCGACGCGCGCGAGCATCGAGAACCACACGACGAAGTAGCCGGAGAAGTACAGCGCCATCGAGATCAGGAACGGTCGCCACAGCGCGCCGAGGAGGCCGACGCCGTCGACGTTCGCGATCGTCCAGAGCAGCGAGTCCATGTCTAGCGGCGGACCCGCAGCACGCGCTGCTGGACCGCATCCTTGTCGTCGAGCGCGAGCACGATGTACTGGCCGCGCGCCATCTCGCCCCACGGGTCCTGCGTCACGACCTCGCCCGGGAGGACCTCCTTGACGACGCCGACCTGCGAGCAGGCGAACACGCCCCACGTGCACGCCATGACCCGCGCACCGGGGACGACCGCGCCGAGCTGATCGTACGGGACGAACCCGACGTCGGTCGCCGCCTTCATCGCGCGATGCAGCGGCCGCGCCTCGAGCTCCTTCAACAGGTGACGCTCGCGCGCGAGGCTCTCGATCGCGACGGCCCGCAGCGCCCGGTGTCCGCGCGCCTCTGCCTCGAGGCGGAGCAGCTCGACCTCGATGCGCAGATCGCGCTCGTCGCCGGCCGCGATCTCCGGCATCCGGCCGATCGCCGGCGCCTTGCCCGCGCCGATGCCGGCCCGGTACGCCTCGAGCGCGACCGACGACTGCTCGCGCCTGCGATGCGTCTCCCCGAGCTGGCGCTCGATGTCGATCATCTGCAACGCGATCTGGTCGCGCGTCTGCTCCTCGCGGTCGAGCGCCGTGCGATCGACGAGGCCGGCGGCCAGGTCGCCGCGCGCCCGCTCGACGAGCGCGGTCTGCCGCGCGTGCACCTCGCGGAGCTGCGCGAGCTGCCGGCGCAGCAGCGTCTGCGCGCTCGCGAGGCCCGAGACCTCGGCGCGCGCCTGCTCCGCCTGCCACCGGCGCGTCTCCGTCGACGTCCCGCGCAGCGACTTCAGCTTCACGATCGCGGTGTCGATCGCGTGGAGCTCGCCGTCGATGCGCGCGACCTCCGCGTCGATGCGCGCCAGCTCGTCGAGGTGGCGCTGGTGCGACAGGCGCAGGTTCTGGATCTGATCGTTGTCGGGCGACAGGTGGAGCGGCGCGATCCAGCCGTCGGTGACGACGTGGTAGATCTGCACGCCGACCCAGCTGAGCCCGCCGGCGGTCGCCACCAGCACGAGCAGCGCGAACACGCGGCCGGCGAGCGAGCGCCCCGGCTGCGCGTCGGCCGTCGGGATCCCGATCAGCTCGGGCGACGACGACCGGGCGAGGGTCGGCGGCTCCTCCGCCTGCCGCGGCACGATCGTGAGGACCGGCATCGGCAGCGTCGGCGTGTGCGCCGGCGCCGGGTCGGCATCGAGGTTCGCATCGAGCATGCGCAGGATGGGGCGTGACGTCTTCATCGAGGCTCCGCGGCGAAGGGGCGGCGTGCGGCGGCGAGCGTCTCGATCGCCGTGCGGCGCGCCTCGAGCTCGATCACCTCCAGGGACAGGCGCGCGAACAGCTGGCGCGCCGGATCGGTCTTCTGTGCTTCGACGCGCGCGCGCTCGCCGCGCACCGTCGCGAGCTCCTCGTCGAGCATGCGCCGCTGGACCTCGAGGTCCGCGACGCTGCGCCGCATCGTGCGGGCGAGGCGGGCGAGCTGGCCCGGCGCCGCGCGCTCGTCGGTCGCGAGCTCGCGGGTGCGCGCCGCGAGAGCGCGCCGGTTCGCCGCGGCCTGCGCCGGCTGCCCGAACGAATAGCCGACGTGGACCGTCGCGAACCAGTCGGGGCGGTCGCCCGCGGCGACGCCGCCGCGGACCTCGACGCGCCACGCCGCGATCGAGCGCAGCTCCGCGCGCCGGTGATCGGCGGCGAGCTCGGCCTCGATCACGTCGCCCGCGATGCGCGCGAGCGGCGGCGTGCCGGCGAGCCCGCCGTCGAGCTCCTCGAGCAGGCCGAGGCTGTGGTAGAGGTCGGCGATGCGGACGCGCATCGCGGCGCGGCGGTCGCGCAGCTCGTCGACCTCGTAGGCCGTCGCCCGCTGCGCCTCGAACCGCGCCATCGCCTCTGCGACGAGCCGGTCGACCTCGCCGAGGTGCGCCTCGCGATACGCGATCTCCGCGCGCGTCGCCGCGAGCTCGCCGATCTTCGTGCCGACGCCGAGGACGCGGGCGGCCTGATCCGCCGCGTGCACGCGCGCGCAATCGGCCGCCGCGATCCGCTCGATCGCGCGGCCCCGCATCGCATCGGTCACCGACAGCGCCAGCGACGCGCGCGCCTGCAGGCCGGCGGTCGCGACCGGATCGGCGGCGTCGACCACGCGCGGGGCGCGCGCACCCTCCAGCTGGAGGCGCGGCGCGTACATCACCACCGCCTCCGCGCGGGCCTCCGCGCGCAGCCGCGCGCAGGTCGCGGACTTGTCGGCGTGGGCCGTCCCGGCCGCCAGGCTCCCGAACAACGCCGCGGCGGCCGATAACCTCAACATCATGGCAACGAGGTATCTCGGCCACTCCGCGCTCTCGTCATGTGTCGAAAGTGTTAAGTGCCGCCTTTTCGCCACGATCGTCGTCGCGAGCGTGCTGATCACGCCGCTCGCCGGCGAAACGGCACCGGCCCCGGCGCGTCGGGTCGTGTACGTGCGCGACGCAGCCACCCTCACCGCGCGCCCCGAGCCCCTCCTCCGGCTCGTCGACGCGCGCGCGATCACCGACGTCGCTCCGTACGGCCTGGGCCCGCTCCTCGCGACGCGCGCCGGGCGCACGGCCGCGGCCGCGTGGATCGACGAGCTCCACGCCCACGGCGCCCGCGTGATCATCCCGATCGCGGGCCGCGACCGGCTGCGCGCCCTCGACGCCCTGCGCGCCGAGCACCCGGCGACGTACGTCGACGCGCTCGTCACCGAGCTGGAGTTCTGGAACCGGCGCGACGATCGATCCCGCGCCTTCGAGGACGCGATGCAGCTGATCGCCGAGATGCGCGCGTGGGCGCGAGGTACCTCCCGCAAGGTGGACGTCGGCGCCTACCTCGGGTACCCGACGCGCGCCGAGGCCGCGCGCCTCGCGGGCGCGATCGACTTCGCGTACCTCAACTACTCCGTCGCATCACCGGCGCGGGCGTGGACCTCACAGCGTGCGCGCTACGCGCTGTTCGCCGGGACGCGCGTCGCCTTGTGGCCGATCTTCTACGCGACCGGCGAGGTCGACATGCGCGACGCCCTCGACGCCGGCGGCGTCGGCGGTGCCGAGGCCGCGTTCACCGCCGACCAGCGCCGCGACGCCGCGGCCGCACCCGCGGGCTTCGTGTACTTCACCCTCGAGGCGATGCCCGGCTTCCACTGACGCTCACGTCACGGCAGCGCGACGAAGTACGCCTTCTGCGCCGGGTAGTACATGTCGAACGTCGGCAGCGGCGCACCCTCGCGCGACGCGACCAGCTGGTCGAGGTAGTACTCCCAGCCGGGACCGATCTCGCCGACGCCGCTGCGATCCTTCAGGTGGTGGACGAACGTGAGCGTCGTCGTGCCGCCGCTCTCCGCGAGCGTGATCTCCATGTGCCACGTGCCCGAGGCGTCGACGGTCGTGAGGCCGAGGTGGTGCGGCCGGTCGCAGCGCTCGATCGTGGCGTCCGACCACGGCATGCCCTGCTCGAACCCGAGCTGGATGCGGATCTTGCTGCCGGCGCCCGACGGGCCCTCCCAGCGACCGAACCAGCGCGCGGTGCTGTCGGGATGCGTGATGCTGGTCCACACGTCGTCGATCGGCGCGCGGAACGTGCGCGTCAGGATGAGGTCGTTGCCGTCGAGGCGGCCGGTGGGCTGCGGGGTCGTCATGCGGTCTCCTTGTCCTTCCTGTCCTTCTTGTCATCGGCCACGACGGCGGGCGCGCGGCGCCGCTCGCGCCGCACGCGATGGACCTCGGTCTCGAGCGCCGCGAACCGCCGCTCCCACGCGCTCGGCGCGCGCAGCTCGGCGAGGTACGCCTCGAGCGGCGCGAGCGCCTCGAGCTCGATCCGGTACGCGCGCTCGCGGCCGCGCATCGTGTCGCTCACGAGCCCGGCCTCGCGCAGGACGCGCAGGTGGCGGCTCACGGCCGGGCGGCTCACCGAGAACGCCCCGGCGATCGCGCCGGCCGTCACCTCGCGGTCGCGCAGCATCCGCAGGATGTCCCTGCGGATCGGGTCTGCGAGGGCCTGCGCGGCAGCGTCCACCCAGAATGCGTAACCGACTCGTTACGCGTTGTCAACGCGCAAGCGCAGGCGGATCGCTCCGTCTCCGGGGTAAGGAAACACCACCATGCGGTTCGCACTCCTCCTCGCCGTCGCCGCCGCCTGTACCAAGTCGTCGCCGTCGTCGCCGCCGTCCTCGGCGGCGATCCAGCCGGCCGATCTGTCGACGTTCACGCTCGATCCCGCGGCGGGTTTTCGCACGTACGTCGAGCGCGGCGCCGGTCCGAGCTTCGTCGAGGTCACGAAGCACACGGACGCGATGACCAGCAAGTACGACGTGTGGCCGTGGGATCCGTCGTGGCCCACCGATGCGGCCGGCTTCGCGGCGAAGCTCCCGCAGCTGGACTTCATCGACGACGCGTATCGCTACGACGTCGCGCCGACGAGCCAGACCGACGACGCGTGGGAGTTCCGCGGCACGGACGTCCACAGGAGCGGCGATCGCCGGCCGACGTTCCTGCTCGTCCGCACGATCGACGGCAAGCGCTTCCTCTGCAAGGGCCGCCGCGTCGAGGACCCGGGCGCGATGGACGCCGCGATCGCGAGCTGCCGCGGCGCGAAGCTCAGCGCTCGGTGAACACGTACTCGTGCTGCGCGTCGCGCACGACGAGCGTGCGCTTGCCGCCGGCCTCGCCGGGAGACAGCTCGAAGCCGGCGAGCGGCGGCGTGACCGTGACGTAGCTGATCGTGCCGTCGGGGTTCGTGCGCGTCGCGACCTCGCTCTTCCACTCGCCGAAGTCGAACGTCACCGCGGCGCCGGCCCGCGTCACGACGACGTCGCCGAGCGACTCGTTCGCGTACTTCGCGGCGAGCTTGCTGGCGTGCTCGGGCGCCGCCGGGACCCGGATCTGCTTGCGCGCGAGCGCGAGCGCCTCGAAGTGGTTGCGGATGCTCGTCGCGAGCGCGGCGTCGGCCTCGGGGCGCCCATCGAACAGCACCTCGAGGAGCTTGCGGCGGAAGCCGTTG
This sequence comes from Deltaproteobacteria bacterium, assembly GCA_019637375.1. Taxonomy (GTDB): domain Bacteria; phylum Myxococcota_A; class Polyangia; order Haliangiales; family Haliangiaceae; genus JABFXX01. Next base: position 24,184 of record JAHBVW010000015.1, read on the forward strand.
CGGATCGCCCCGCCGGCGTCGCTGTTGACGACGATGACCGCGCCCACGCCGTGCTCGGGGAGCCAGATCATGTTGCTGTGGAAGCCGGCGATGTCGCCGCCGTGGTCGACGACCGTGACGCCGTAGCGCGACGACACGCTGAGGCCCATGCCGTAGTGCGTGTCCTTGCCGGTCGCGACCTGCTTGTCGCGGCGCGCGAGCAGCGTCTCCTTCGGGAGGTAGACCTTGCCGTTCGGCAGCTTGCCCTCGGCGAGCTCCATCTGCACGTACCTCAGCATGTCGCGCACGCTCACCCACAGGCCGCCGGCGGGGCGGTTCGGGAACAGGATCGTCTCGTTGAGCTTGTGCGGCACGACCGACGTCTTGTCCTGGAAGCCCTCGCTGTGGACCGCGGCGACGTTGCCGGCGAGCGCGCGCTTGAAGTCGAACGTCGCGCTCGTCATGCCGAGCGGCTCGAACACGCGCGTGCGCATCGCCTCGTCGTAGGCCGCGCCGAGCTCGAGCTTCGGGAACGCGACGTGACCGCCGACGAAGCCGGCGGCCGCGGCCATCGGGTTCGAGTACTGGAACAGCTCGCCGAACTTGCTCGTCGGCTGCATCATCGCGAGCGACGCGAGCACGCGCTCGGCGGTGTTGATGCGGCCCGGCTCGAACAGCATCTCGAGGTCGTGGCGCGGCATGCCGGTGCACGCGCAGATGAGGTGCCTCACCTGCACCTTCGCGGTCGTGTCGGGATCGCCGAGCTTGAACTGCGGCAACAGCGTCGTCACCGGCGTGTCCCACGCGAGCTTCTTCTCGTCGACGAGCTTCGCGAGCATCAGCGTCGTGAGCGCCTTGGTGTTCGACGCGAACACGAAGCGCGTGTCGCCGTCGATCTTCGCGGGCTTGCCCTTCTCGCGCACGCCGAAGCCGCCGGCGAACACGACCTTGCCGTCCTGCACGAGGCCGAGGCCGACGCCCGGGACGTCGAGCGCCTGCTGCGCGTCCTCGATGAACTTCGCGAGCGCGGCGACGTGCGCGGCGTCGAGCGGGTTCGCCTTCTTGCCGGCGAACGACTCGCGCTCGAAGCCCTTCGGCAGGACCTGGCCGAGCAGCGTGCCGAGCTGGCCGCCGCGCTTGTTCGCGGTGGCGATCGCGGCGTCGCTGATGATCACGGTCCACGCGCCGTTCGCGAAGCGCGCCTGCGCCCACACCTGGCGCTTCTCGTCGGGCGAGGTCTGGTACGCGTACGTCTGGATCTGCGACCAGCCGTCGCGATCGGCGACCGGTTGCTTGATCTCGAGCGCCCACCTCTTCTTCGCGGGGCCGTACGCCGACCACGCGGCCTCGACGGCGGCGTCCGCGTCGGCGGCCTGCACGTCGGCGAACACGATCGTCACGTCGCCCTCGGGCGCGGTCACGATCGTGGCGGGTGCACGCGCGGCGATCGTCCAGCCGGCCGGCACGACGAAGCGGTTGCCGCCGGCCGTCGTCCTCGGCGTGTCGTCCGCGACGACCTCGCCGGCGGGTGCGGGCCGCGCGGCCTCGACGGCGACGGGCTCCGGATCGACCGGTGTCGGTGTGGGCGCCGCCGACTTCACGGGCGGGTTCGAGCCGGAGCAGGCGACGGCGAAGGTGATGAGGTGGGCGAGCAAGCACGCGCGCATGGGCGTGAACTTACCGACGCACGCGCGCCAGCGCACGCTCGTCGGCGATCTGTCGCCCGGCTAGCCTGGGTCGTGAAGCCGGACACGCCCCACGGGACGTGGATCGAGACCGACCTCCCGCCGCGCCTGGACTCGCTCGCGTGGTCGCGCTGGCACCGGCGGTTCGTGATCGCGCTCGGGATCACGTGGATCCTCGACGGGCTCGAGGCATCTCTGATCGCAAATCTTGCACCCACGCTGCGCGATCCGGACGCCCTCGGCCTGACGGCCGCGCAGATCGGCCTCGCGAATGCGCTGTACCTCGTCGGGCAGGTGACGGGTGCGCTCGTGTTCGGCTACCTGACGGACCGGCTCGGGCGCAAGCGGCTGTTCCTCATCACGCTCGGGCTGTACCTCATCGCGACGGCGCTGTCGGGGCTCGCGCCGAACCTCGCGGTGTTCGCGACGTTCCGCTTCCTCGCCGGCGCGGGCATCGGCGGCGAGTACGCGGCCGTCAACTCGGCGATCGACGAGCTCGTGCCGGCGCGCGTGCGCGGGCAGGTGGACCTCGCGATCAACGGCAGTTACTGGGTCGGCGTCGCGGGCGGCGCCGTCGTCACGATGATCCTCCTCGATCCCGCGATCGTGCCCGTCGAGATCGGATGGCGCGCGACGTTCCTGTTCGGCTCGGTGCTCGGGTTCGCGATCGTGCTCGTGCGCCGCCACATGCCGGAGAGCCCGCGCTGGTTGCTCAACCACGGGTACGTCGCCGAGGCGCGCGCGACGGTGGAGCGCATCGAGGCCGCCGTCGGGCACCCGCCCGCGCCGGTGGCGAGCGTGCGCATCAAGATCCGCGGGCCCGTCGGGCTCGCGCACCTGATCGGCACGCTCGTGCGGCGCTATCCGCGGCGCGCGGTGCTCGGTGCATCGCTGATGCTCTCGCAGGCGTTCCTGTTCAACTCGGTGTTCTTCAGCTACGGGCTGATCCTCGAGCGCTTCCATGGCGTGCCGGCCGAGAGCGTCGGGCGCTACATCTTTCCGTTCGCGGCGGGGAACTTCCTCGGGCCGGTGCTCCTCGGCTCGCGCTTCGATCGCTGGGGGCGGCGGATCATGATCCCGCTGACGTACGCGGTGGCGGGCGTGCTCCTGCTCGGCACCGGCGCGCTGTTCGCCGGCGGGTACCTGACCGCGACGACGCAGACGATCGCGTGGAGCATCGTGTTCTTCGTCGCGTCGGCGGCGGCGAGCTCGGCGTACCTGACGGTGAGCGAGCTGTTCCCCGTCGAGCAGCGCGGCCTCGCGATCGCCGTGTTCTACGCGTTCGGCACGCTCGTCGGCGCCGGGGCGCCGCTCCTGTTCGGCGCGATCATCGACACCGGCTCGCGCGTGCAGCTGTTCGGCGGCTACGCGCTGTCGGCGTCGCTGATGATCGGCGCGGCCGTCGTCGCGCGGCTCCTCGGCGTCGATGCGGAGCGGCGCTCCCTCGAGGAGATCACCGGCGCGCACGAGGAATGAGCGGTCACAGCCCGCGGCGGTGCTCGGGGCGCAGCGGGACCGCGCCGGCGAGCGCGCCGTCGATCACGTCGACGATGCGCGCGCGGTCGCGCGGGAGGCGCCCGCCGAGCGGCAGGTAGTTCGACGCGTGGTTCGTGCGGAACAGCGCGTCGGTGGGGCGCGCCTCGTCGACGAACGTGCGCAGCTCGCCGAGGAGATCCGCGACCGACGGCAGCGCGAACTTGCCGCGCTCCGCGAGCGTGGCGAGCGGCGTCGCCGGCACGACGGTGAGCGTGAGCGCGGCGAGGTAGTGCGGATCCATCGCCGTCGCGAGCGCCGCCGAGCCGCGCGCGTGCTCGGCGGAGCGCTCCACGCCGCCGGCGCCGAGGAGGAAGATCGCGCTGAGCTCGAGGCCGGCGGCGCGGGCGCGGCGCGCCGCCTCGACGTGATCGGCCGCGGTGCTGCCCTTCGCGATGCGGCGCAGCGTCGCGTCGTCGCCGGACTCGGGGCCCATGTAGAGCAGCGACAGGCCGAGCTCGCGCAGGCGGCGCAGGTCGGCGTCGGACTTCGCGAGGACGTTGACCGCCGTCGCGTAGCAGCTGATGCGGCGCAGGTTCGGGAACAGGCGCCGGCACGCATCGAGGATCGGCTCCCAGTGCGCGAGGTCCATCACGAGCGCATCGCCGTCGGCGACGAACACCTTCTCGACGGCGGGCCCGAGCTCGCGGCCCGCGTGCGCGAGGTCCTCGAGGGACTCGGCGAGCGGGCGCACGCGGAAGTCCGGCTTGTCGCGGTACATGTCGCAGTACGTGCAGTGGTTCCACGAGCAGCCGATCGTGGCCTGCAGGATCAGCGCGTCGGCCTCCGAGGGCGGGCGGTAGAGCTTGCCGACGTAGCGCACGCCCGCAGCTTGCCTCAGTCCGCGCGGGGAGCCTACGGACGGATGCGATCGAAGTGCACCGTCGAGCCGTCGCGGCGCGCCTGCGGCAGGAGGCGGATCCCGTCGAGGACGGAGCGCGCGCATGCGGCGAAGGCGGGCGGCAGCTCCGGATCGAGCACGAGCCCGGCCGTGGCGGGGTCGAGCTCGGCGGTGAGCCGCTGCGGCGCGCCCGGCGCGTCGAAGCACGGCACCAGTGCGGGCGCGGCGCTCCACAGCGCACCGAGCTCGCGCTCGTGCAGCGCATCGCGGGTGACGAGCGAGACCTGCGCCGGGTGCGCGTCGACCTCCGCCGGCGCCTCGACCACGCGCGGAGCCGGCGGTGCGGCCGGCGCCGGCGGAGGGACGGGCGACAGGATCCACACGGCGAGCGCGGCCGCGATCAGCCCCGCATCGGGGACCCAGCGCGGCCGCGGCCGGCGCGGCGCCGGTGCGGGCGCGGGCTCCGGCTCGCGGCGGGCGAGCGCATCGCGCGTGATCGTCGGCCGCTCGGCGAACGGCTCGAGCACCGCCGCGATCGCGGCCATCGAGGCGTGGCGCTTCGACGGGGCCTGCGCGAGCGCGCGTGCGACGGCGGCGGCGATCGGCCGCGGCAGCTCCGCCGGCAGGCGCGCGCCGTCGCCGGGGCGGCGGCCGGCGAGCAGCTCGAATGCGGTGACGCCCCACGCGTACTGATCCGCGCGCGCGCCGACGCGGCCCGCGAGCTGCTCGGGCGCGCTGTAACCCGGCGTGCCCGCACCGATGCGATCCGACCTGCCCTCGCGCGCGGCGAGGCCGAGGTCGATCAGGCGCGCGCGGCCGTCGCCGTCGATGAGGATGTTGTGCGGCTTGACGTCGCAGTGCACGAGGTCGGTCGCGTGGATCGCGGCGAGCGCCCGCGCGACGTCGAGGAGCCAGCGCACCTTGCGCGCGAGCGGCGCGCTGCTCGGCAGGTGCTCGCCCAGCGCGCGCCCCTCGATGTGCTCCATCACGAGGTACGTCGTGCCGTTCGCGATCCCGAAGTCGTGCACGACCACGATGTTCGGGTGCCGCACCGCCGCCGCGGCCTTCGCCTCGCGCAGGAGCGTCTCGCCGTCCGCGCCGCGCAGCACCTTCAGCGCGACGTCGCGCCCGAGGATCAGGTCGCGCGCCGCATACACGTGCCCCATCCCGCCCTCGCCGATCGGCGCGACGATCTCGTAACGATCGAGGAGGGCCCCGGGCGGCAGCACCCGAGCCACGACGCGCGAACGGGTGCGGAGATTCCCGCCATCGACCCACAGCGCCGTTTCGGTGCGGAGGACGTCACTTGGAAGAACATGAGCGAGACGTCGACGCCGGGGTTCATCGCGTCAGCTCGACGAACAGGTCACCTCGACCGCGCGGCCCGGGCACACCGCGGGCGATCACGCGGACGACGTCTCCATGGCGGGAGCGCTCGGGGACGCGGACCCGCGCCGGGCCCGACGGGGTGGTTAGCTCGAGGCGCGTCCCCTTCCAGGCGAGCTCGGCGGTGATCGACACCCGCACATGCAGATCCGTCCCGCGGCGCGAATACCTCGGATCGACAATCACCCGGATCTCGACCAGGACGTCGAATCCGGATGGACGCACCAGCGTGCCTGTATCGGCGCCCGCCGGCACGTCGACCGCGGCCACGCGACCGTCCGAAAGTCGGACGTCGCGCCGAGCGCCCTCGATCACCTGCGCGAGCGTGACCTCGAGCGGGATCGGGCGCGCCGGTGGCGCCGCGGTGGGAGGTGGTGGAGGGGGAGGCGGCGGTGGTGGTGCGGCCGCCGCCGGCGCCGACTCGTCGGGCAGCGCAGGATCCTCGTCGACGAGGCGCTCGTACGCCGCCGCGATCGCGCGGAACCGCGCCTGCGCCCGCGCGTCGGTCTGGTTGACGTCGGGATGGAAGCGCCGCGCCAGCTCGCGGTAGCGCTGCTTGATCGCGCCCGGCGTGGCGTCGGCCGGGAGGCCGAGCAGAGCAAGCATGCGCACCCGCGGCACGACTGACCATTGTCCCAAGTCCTGCCGACAGAGGTCAACGAAAGAATGCGGCGCTACCGATCGAGACTCACCCGTGACTCACGGTGAGCCCTCTGGATGGGAGGAGTGCAGATCGCGTGTAGTGAGTGCTTGGGGGAACACCGCATGAACGTGAAGCCTGCACTCGCGCTCACCCTGATATCCGGAGTCGCCGCCGCGCAGCCCGCACCGCCGGCGACGCCCGCGCCGGTGAACGTGGAGTCGACGCTGAGCCCGTCGAAGGCCGCGGACGATCCGAACGCGAAGCCCAAAGGCCCCAAGCGCGGCGACTTCGACGCGGGCGGGCAGGTGCGCCTGCCGAACGGCCCCGACGAGGAGGGCAAGTACGCCACGTTCAACTGGGTCGCCGTCGACCTGCGGGCGAAGTACTACCTGCTCGACACCGTGACGATCGGCGCCAACATCCCCGTCGCGCTGATCCATCCCGACACCGTCGGCATGATGGGCCCCGAGCCGCAGATGATCGGCGGCATGAGCGCGACGCTCGACGCGCGCCTACCGAAGATGCCGAAGATGCCGTTCATGAAGTACGACGCCGAGATCGGCCTGCTCGCGACGGTGGCGTACATGCGCGAGGGCGCGCTGCTCCTCAGCGAGAAGGACTTCCCGCTGTTCGCCGGCGACTTCAAGCCCGGCTTCGTCGGCGGCCTGACGACGAAGGTGAAGCTGAGCAACCTCGTCGACTTCTCGCTCGTGCCGACGTGGGTCTACCAGTCGGGCACCACGGCATCGCACCAGGCGGTGCAGCTCCCGACCTCGCTGATCCTGAAGCTCGGCGACGTCGTGAAGGTCGCCGCCGACCTCGGCATCTACACCGGCGACGACTACACCTTCGGCGGCGCCGGCGGCGGCCGCATCGCGACCGGCGCCTCGCTCGACGTGAAGCTCGGCAAGATCCTCGCGCACGCCGGCATCGGCTTCGCGAGCCTCCTCACCGGCCCCCTCTACCCGACGGTCGGCGACTCCGTGTACATCGACCTCAACGTCAAGTTCGCGAAGTGAGCGGCGTCAGCGGCGGCGCACGCTGTGGATCACGACGGTCTGGACGGGCGCGTCCTTCGCGAACGGGCCGGCGGCGCCGGTGCGGACGTCCTTGATCTTGTCGACGACGTCCATGCCCTCGGTGACGCGGCCGAAGACGGCGTAGCCCCAGCCCTGCGCGTCCTTGGCCTTGTGGTCGAGGAAGGCGTTGTCGGTGACGTTGACGAAGAACTGCGCGGTCGCCGAGTGGGGGTCGTTGGTGCGCGCCATGGCGACGGTGCCGCGCGTGTTCTTGAGGCCGTTGTCGGCCTCGTTCTGCACGGGCGCGGCGACGGGCTTCTTCTCGAGGCGCTCGTCGAACCCGCCGCCCTGGATCATGAACGTCGGGATCACGCGGTGGAAGATCGTGCCGTCGTAGTGGCTGGCGTCGACGTAGCGCAGGAAGTTCTCGACCGACTTCGGGGCGCGCGCCGGATCGAGCGCGATGACGAACGTCCCGTGGTTGGTGGACACCTCGACGATCGGAGCGGTCATGGGCGGAGCCTATGCTAGAGTGAGGTCGTGCGTCGCGCGCTTCGAATGCAGATGTCCGGACCAGGGTTCGGGCATCCGTGCGCGCTGAGCTGATGAGCTGATCGACGCCGGCGGCTGCCCTCGTGGCAGCTGCGCGCGCACGCGAGGGCGGCTCCGGCAATCCCCGGAGGTCTCGCCATGTCTCGTACGTACTTCGTCTCGACCGCCATTCCCTACGTCAACGCGGAGCCGCACGTCGGCTTTGCCTACGAGCTCGTGCTCGCCGACATCCTCGCGCGCCACCGGCGGCGCCGCGGCGACGACGTCCGGTTCGTGAGCGGGACCGACGACAACAGCCTGAAGAACGTCGGCGCCGCGGCCGCGGAGGGCGTGCCGACGCAGGTGCTCGTGGATCGCAACGCCGAGGTGTTCCGCGCGCTCGGGCCGGCGCTCGGCGTCGCGCCGGATGACTTCGTGCGCACGTCGCGCGATCCGCGGCATCGCGCGGCCGTCGCGTGGCTGTGGAGCGCGTGCGCCGCGCGCGGCGACCTGTACCGGCGCGTGTGGAGCGGGCGGTACTGCCTCGGGTGCGAGGCGTTCGTCGACGACGGCGTCGCGGTGTGCGCCGAGCACGACGCGCCGCCGCAGGTGGTGCACGAGGAGAACTGGTTCTTCCGGCTGTCGCGCTGGCGCGAGCCGCTGCGCGAGGCGATCGCGTCGGGCCGGCTCGACGTCGCGCCGGACTGGGCGCGCGCGGAGACGCTCGCGTTCCTCGACGGCGAGGTGCGCGATCTGAGCGTGTCGCGGGACGCCGCGCGCGCCGGCGACTGGGGGCTCCGCGTGCCCGAAGATCCGGGGCAGGTGATCTACGTGTGGTTCGACGCGCTCGCGAACTACCTGGCCTCGCTCGGCCTCGGCGGCGACGACCCGGCGCTGCTCGATCGGTACTGGCACCGCGGCCGGCGCGACCACGTGATCGGCAAGGGCATCACGCGCTTCCACGCGGTGTACTGGCCGGCGTTCCTGCTGTCGGCGGGGCTGCCGCTGCCCGACCGCATCCTCGTGCACGCGTACCTGACGCGCGACGGGCGCAAGATCGGCAAGTCGAGCGGCGGCTATCCGATCGGCCCGCTCCTCGACGCGTGCGGCGCCGACGGGCTGCGCTGGTACTTCGCGCGCAGGTGCCGCACGCGCGGCGACGCCGACGTCGATGCGGCCGCCGCGTGCGACGCGCACGACCGCGACCTCGTCGACAAGCTCGGCAACCTGGTGCAGCGATGCACCGCGCTCCTCGGCAAGCTCGGCGGCCGCGTCCCCGCGCGCACCGGCGGCGGCGAGCTCGCCGCCGTCGCCGCGGAGCTCCCCGCGCGCGTCGATGCGGCGCTCGCCGCGTTCCTCCCCGACGAGGCGTGCGCGGCGATCGTCGGGCTCCTCGACGCCGCGAACCGCGAGGTCGACGCGACCGCGCCGTGGCGCCTCGCCCGCACGGATCCGGTCGCCGCCGCGGCCGCGCTGTACGCCCCGCTCGAGGCGGCGCGCATCGCCGCCGCCGAGCTCGCTCCGTTCGCCCCGGGCATCGCCGGCGCGATCTCCGCGCGTCTCGGGGACGTTGGTCTCTCCCCCGGCTGGGGCGGCCTCCGCCCCGGCGCCGAGCTCCCTGCGGGCCCACCACCGCTCGCTCGGCGGCGGGCGTAGCGGCACACTGCGGGGATGGACCCCGACCCCGACACGCGCGTCCGTGCCGCGCAGATCCTCGCCGGCAACCGCGACCCGCGCGCGGTCGACGCCCTCCACCGCGCCTACGCCACCGCGGATCCGCCGACGCAGCTCCGCCTCCGCCCGTTCATCCCGAGGAAGTAGCCGCGACCGCGAAGCCGCCCTCGTCGAGGGTGACGGTGAAGCGCTCGTCGAAGCCTTCGTCCGCCGTCGGGGCGGTGAGCTTCTTCGCGACGGAGCGGATGCCGGCGTCGATCACGCGGGCGCGGCCCTCGCGGCCGGCGTTGCGGCGGAGGGCGTCGTCGACGGTGGTCACGAACGCGTAGCTGATCGTGCGGGCGCCGACCGCGCGGGCGATCGCGACGAGCGGTGCGCGCTCCTCGACGGAGGGGTTCGTGTTGTCGACGACGACCGACTGCCCGGCGCGCAGGTACGCCTCGATCAGCCGCCGCTGCCGCCCCTCGCGGTTGCGCGCGTTCGGCCACGCGTCCTTGGACACGTGCACGTGCGTCGTCGCGAACCGCTCGCGGTAGAACGTGCTCTTCCCGGCGGCCTGCAGGCCGCTGAACACCACGAGCTCGACGGTCGCGCTCACGGCGCCGCGACGGGATCCGCGCACTCGAACAGCACGGCCGCGAGGTTCGTGATCGTCCGCACCTGCCACACGCGGCAGTCGAAGTGCGGCGTCTCGTCGGCCTCCTCGGCGAGCTCGAGCTGCTTGCACCGGTCGCCCGGACCGTCGTTCTTCATGCCGCGCAGCGTAGCAATCAGCCGAGGATCTTCTTGCGCGCGGCGCGCTGGATCGCATCGCGCACGCTCTGCTGCTTCGCGAGGCCGCGCAACTCGGCGGCGCCGACGTGGTCGAGCATCTTGATCGCGAGCGGCACCGGCGTCTTCGGGTTGCGCACGAGCGCGAGCGCGACCTCCGGCTTCTCGGCCCACTCGCGCCGGTTCGCGATCGCCGTCAGGATCTCGATCGACGCCGTCGCCATGCGCGCGATGTGGATGATCTCCTCGAGCTGGATCTGCGGGTTGCGCAGCACGTAGTGGTGCAGCTGCTTGTTCGGCTCGCGCAGGATCGCGGCGCGCTGGTTCTTGTCCCCGTGCAGCGCCTGCTGGATCTTCTGCGCGTTCAGCTGCGCCTGCGACGGCTTGCGCTCGCCGCCGTCGTGATCGTCCTCGTCCTCGAGCAGGGGCACGTCCGGCACGCTGCCGTCGGCGAGCGCCTGCGGCGGGGACACCGCGGGCGAGCTCCCGTCGGCGATGTCGATCGGCGCCGTGCCGGCGCGCCCGGTGACCGGCGGCTCGTCGACGGGCGCGGTGCCGGCGCGCCTGGGCACCGGCGGCTCGTCGATGGGCGCGGTGCCGGCGCGCCTGGGCACCGGCGGCTCGTCGATGGGTGCGGTGCCGGCGCGCCTGGGCACCAGCGGCTCGTCGAGCGAATCCGGGTCGATCGGCGACGTCCCCGCGCGGCGCCGCTCGATGATCGGCAAGCTGGCCGACGGCTTCTGCCGCAGCGTCGTCGACGGGGCGCTCGTCACCGGCTTCTGCCGCACGCGCTCGACGATCTGCAGGCGGTCCGCCGACATCGTGCGCGCGATCACCGGCGCGGGCGGAGCGGCGGCGGTGCTCGTGCGCGCGACGAACGGCGGGTTCGTGCTCGCCGGCGTCACGCGCGGCGGCGCCGGCGGCTGCGCCGCGGGCGAGGGCAGGATCGGCGCGGTCGCCGCGCGCAGCGACGGGAGGCGCTCGTGCCGCGGCGGCGCGCCGTCGACGACCGGGCGGTGCTTCGCCTTCAAGATCAGCTCGGCGAACTCGCCCGGATCGAGCTGGACGGCGACGCCGCGCCCGGGCAGCGGCTGGAGCACCGACGCCGGGACGATCGTCTCGCCGTGCGGCGTCGCGACCTCCAGGTGGACCGGCGCGCCGAGCTCCGCCCCGCCGGCATCGACCTTGAGGACGAGCCCGCGCTTGCTGAGCTGCTGATCGACGTCGATCAGGAAGTCGGTCGTACAGCTATAGGTGACACGGACCCGGATCACGAAGGCGCCCAGCATCGCACGGTGGGACGGCTCGTGTCGTCAGCGGCGGAGCCGGTTGCCGCATGCCACATCACCTACCCTGCGCGCTGCCGGAGTGGCGCGCGGCTTGCTGATGGCGCGCTACTTCCGGTAGTCGCCGACCCAGATCACGTCGGGAAAGCCGGCGTCCTTGCGGATCTCCGCCTTCGCAGGCGGCGGCCCGGGGAACGTGAGGTACATGTCGTTGGCGGTGGGCTTGCCGTACATCGCCTCGAGCCGCTTCACGATCGCGGCGTTGACGGCCTGATCGTCGCCGAAGTTGATCTGCAGCGTGAAGCCGGTGACGACGTCGCGCTTCACGCGCACGTCGAGCGAGCTCGTGTACTCGCTCGCCTCGATCGCGGGCAGCGTCATCGTGATCGAATCCGGATCCTGCGCGCGCGGCGTCGGGCGGTACGCGGCGAACGCCTTCATCAGGTCGTCGCGGCGCGTGCCGATCAGCGGCGCCTTCTCGAAGCCGAACTGCTTGCCCTCGGTGCCGAGCAGCTGATCGAGCGACTGCACCTGCGAGAAGTACAGGTTCGCCGAGCGCTCGCTGCCCTCGAGCTTCGCGCGCAGCCCCGTCGACGGCGCGTTCCACACGTGCGCCTCCTTCACCGCCTTCGGCTCGCCCCACTGCTTCGCGAGCCACGCCTTCACCGCCGCGACGGGCTCCGCGATCTCCGCGCGGATGCTCGCGACGCGGGCGCCCTGCAGCTGCACGTGCAGCTTCACCTTGTCGAAGCCGGGCACCTCGTACCCGTACTGCTTCGCGAACACCTCGGGCGCCGCGGCGCGCGCGTCGGCCTCCGCCATCTCGAGGCGGAGCTTCGCGACCGGCGCCGGCAGCGCCACGGCCGCGCCGGTGAACAGCTCGGCGGCCGGCTTCTTCGCCGGCGGCTCGGCCTTCGCCGGCTTGTCCGGCTTCTCGGCCTTCTCCGCCTTCTCCTTCTGCGCCGTCTCCTCCTTCGATCCACCACAACCGAGCAGCAACATCACGACCAGGGCTCTGTGCATGCCGCGTCGTATCACGCCAGGATCGCCGCGTGCGGACCGTCCACTTCGCAGGTCGCCCGGCCGCGGTCGTGTCCGCGACGCTCGAGCTATTCCACTTGTACTCGCGCCGGCCGGGCTGGGTCCTCGACGCCACGCTGGACGGCCCGATCGGCCGGCTGTGGATCGCGGGGACCGCCGACGCCGACACCGCGCCGCGCCGCCTCGACGTCGAGTACGTCGACGCGCCGGCGATCGTCACGCTCGACGATCGCACCGGCACGCTCGCCCCCGCCGATGGCGCGCACCTGCTCGTGCGCGAGCTCGGCGCCGGCCTCGCGCGCATCGAGGGCACGCTCGCGCTGCGCTGGACGTCCGGTGACACCGAGCGCCCGTACGAGATCGCGGTGGACCTCGTCGCCGCGCTCGTCACGTAGCGGCGTCAGACGGGGTTGGTAGCGTCGAGGGGTGATGCTGGTGGTCGCGGAGAAGCCGTCGGTCGCGCGCGACTTCGCGCGGGTGCTCGGCGTGCGCGCGACGGGGCGGCATGCCTTCGAGGGCGACAGCGTGGTGATCACGTGGTGCGTCGGGCACCTGGTCGAGCTCGAGGAGCCGGCGGCGTACGACCCGCGGTGGCGTTCGTGGCGGCTCGATACGCTGCCGATGCTGCCGGAGGAGTTCCGGCTGCGGCCGGCGCCGCACGGCGTGCAGCAGCTGCGCGCGGTGGCGAAGCTGCTGTGCGAGCGGCGGTTCCGGACGATCGTGAACGCGTGCGATGCGGGGCGCGAGGGCGAGCTGATCTTCCGGTACGTGTACCAGTGGGCGGGCGCGCGGACGCCGGTGCAGCGGCTGTGGGTGTCGTCGCTCACCGACGACGCGGTCCGGCGCGGGTTCGCGGCGCTCGAGCCGAGCGCGCGGTTCGACCCGCTCGCGGACGCGGCGCGCTCGCGGTCGGAGGCCGACTGGCTCGTCGGGATGAACGCCACGCGCGCGATCACGGCGAAGCGGCGCGACGGCGGCGGCGACACGCTGTACTCGATCGGCCGCGTGCAGACGCCGACGCTGGCGATGCTCGTGTCGCGGGAGCAGGCGATCCGCGAGTTCGTGCCGCGCGACTACTGGGAGGTGCACGGCGACTTCACGACGGCGGCCGGCGAGCGGTTCTCGGCCGGGTGGCGCGCCCGGGTCGGGCGCGACCTGGTCGCCCGCATCGGGGCGGCCGCGCTGGCCGAGGAGGTCGTCGCGCGCGATGCGGCGCACGGCGCGGCGGCGGACGCCCACGGCCCGCGCGTCGAGCGGGTGCGCGCGCGGACGGTGCGCGAGCCACCGCCGCTGCTGTTCGACCTGACGTCGCTGCAGCGCACCGCGAACCGCCGGTTCGGCTTCTCGGCGTCGCGCACGCTCGAGCTGGCGCAGGCGCTGTACGAGCGCCACAAGGTGCTGACGTACCCGCGCACCGACGCGCGTTATCTGACGAGCGACATGGTCGGCGAGCTGCCGGCGCTGTTCGCGGCGCTCGCGGGCCTGGCGGCGTACGCGCCGTTCGCCGCGCCCCTGGTCGCGTCGGGTGTGCAGCCGGGGCGGCGCGTCGTCGACGACACCAAGGTCGGCGACCACCACGCGATCATCCCGACCGCGAACGCCGAGCGCGCCGGCAACCTCGATCGCGACGAGCAGCGCATCTTCGACCTCGTCGTGCGCCGCTTCCTCGGCGCGTTCTACCCCGACGCCGAGCTCGCCGTCACCGAGGCGTGGATCCGCGTCGCCCCGGGCAAGACCGAGGCTCCGGCGCTCCCCGAGGCGAAGAAGGAGGCGGCGCCGCCCGTGGCCGACGGGGAGCGGCCGGTCCTCGAGGAGCTGCCGCCGCCGCCGGACCGGTACCTCGCGCGCGGGCGCGTCCGGCTGGTCGCGGGGTGGCAGGACGTCGCCGGGATCGGGCCGGCCGGCACGAACGAGGCGGCGCGGGCGCGGCGCGGCGAGGACGACGGCGGGCGCGACGGGCGCGATGGTGACGGCGACGAGCCGATGGGGGCGCTGCCGCGGCTCGCCGACGGGCAGGCGCTCGACGGTGCGTTCGCGGCGGTGGCGAAGCAGACGCGGCCGCCGCCGCGGTACACGGAGGCCACGCTGCTCGGCGCGATGGAGTCCGCCGGCAAGACGATCGACGACGAGGCGCTGCGCGCGGCGATGCGCGATCGCGGTCTCGGGACGCCGGCGACGCGCGCCTCGATCATCGAGACGCTGCTCCGCCGCGACTACATCGTGCGCGAGCGCCAGCACCTCGTTCCGACGGCGACCGGCATCGACCTCATCCGTGCGCTGCCCGTCGCCAGCCTCGCCTCGCCCGAGCTCACCGGCGCGTGGGAGCAGCGCCTCGCGCGCGTCGCCCGCAACGAGGAGACGCGCGCCGCATTCATGGCCGACATCGCGCGCTACGTCGCCGAGACCGTCGACGCGATCCGCACGTCCCCGCGCTCGCCGCACGCTCCACCGACCGCTCCGCCGCACGCTCCACCGACCGCTCCGCCGCACGCTCCACCGACCTCTCCGCCGCACGCTCCACCGACCGTTCCACCGCACGCTCCACCGCACGCTCCACCGACCGCTCCGCCGCACGCTCCGCCGCTCTCTTCCGCACCTCCACCCGCGGCGCCGCCGGCTCCGGAGCTCGCGCGCACGTTCTCCGGCCGCCCTCGCGACGGCGTCCCTCGCCCGGCCGCCGCGGAGCGCATCAAGCCGGCTCCCGCGGCGCGCCGCACGGATCCCGCCACCTGGGGCGACCTCGACATGGTCGCCGCCGAGCAGCTCGAGCGCACCGCGTCGCCGTTCGCGACGACGCTCCCCGGTACGCGCCGCCGCAAGTCCCGCAAGTCCGCCGCCTCCGACGTGCGCCGCACCTCGTCCGCAGGCCGCCGCGGCAAGCGGGACCGCCGCGGCGCGGCTGACGATCGGCGCAGCTCGACGAGCACCGGCGGCGGCGCGGCCGACGATCGGCGCAGCTCGACGAGCACCGGCGCCCGCCGCGGCGCGGCCGACGATCGGCGCAGCTCGGGCGCGGCCGACGATCGGCGCAGCTCGACGAGCACCGGCGCCCCCCGTGGTGCCGTCGACGACCGCGCCGAGGCGCGCAACTTCGAGCGTCGCGGCCCCGCGGCGAGCGCCTCCGGGCTCGATCCGCGCCGCATCGACCCGCGCGATCTCGCCGCGATCGACGCGCTCGTGCGCCGCAGCGCACCGGCTGTCGCCGACGATCGCGGCCGCGATCACCCGCTGAAGACGACGGTGTTCGACCCACGGGCGAAGGCACCTGCCGGGACGCCGGCGACGAAGGCGCGGGCGGAGGCGAAGGTCGACGGCGCGGCGGTCGCCGAGAAGGCGAGGGCGGCGAGCGACGGCGGCGTGGCCGGCGCGGCGGTCGCCGAGAAGGCGAGGGCGGCGAGCGACGGCGGCGTGGCGACCGCTGCCGACTCGGCGCATGGCGATGCGACCGGCGACGCGCTCGGCTGTCCGCGCTGCCGGCAGGGCGAGCTGATCGCGGGGCAGCGCGGGTGGGGGTGCTCGAGGTGGCGCGAGGGATGTCGGTTCGTGATCTGGTTCGAGACGGCGGGGCGCCGCCTCACGACGGCGCAGCTGCGCGACCTCGTCACGCGCGGCAAGACCCGCAAGACGCGGTTCCGGCCCGACGGCGGTGGGCCGACCGATGGGCGGCTCGTCCTCGACGCGCAGCGCGACAACGGCAGCGCCGTGTTCGAGCCCGCCTGATCGCGGCAACAAGCGCCGCACGGAGCCGGGCGCCGAGGTCGCGCCGCGGCGCGATCACGGTCGCGGTCACCACTGCGTCTGGCAGTGCGCGTTCGGCGTGGTCGTGCGGTCGATCCACACCTTGCGCCCACCGAGGGGCGTGCCGGCCCGGCAGGCGAGCTCGCCGATGACGCGCAGCCCCGAGCAGCAGATCGGGCCGGCGAGGGTGCGATCGAGCTCGGCGCCGAAGGAGAGGCCGAACAGCTTCTGGGCGAGCGTGTCGAGCACCGCGCGCGGCGACACGTCCTCGGGATGGATGCGGTCCCACAGCGCGAGGGCCTCGGCGCGCGGCCGCCCGCGCAGCTGGTTCGCGGCGCGCAGGAGCGCCGGCTCGCCGCCGTGCTCGAGGAGGTACACGACCATCGCGAGGCTCTGCGCGTACGCGCGCGTCACGCGCTCGCTGCGCATGCCGTCGAGCGTCGGCGTCGCGAGCGCGCCGTGCTCGAACATCTCGCGGTCGTGCAGCATGTCGAGCCACTCCGAGACCATCGGCGTGCCGGCGAAGTACATCGCCATGCCCTCGTTGAACCACGTCGGCATGCAGCCGATCGCCGCGTGCAGCTGCGCGTGCATGAGCTCGTGGCGCAGCGTCGCCAGCGCGAGGCCGACGTCGTCGCCGGGCGAGGCGAACAGGCGCACCGCCGCGCCGTCGTAGAAGCCGGAGCTCCACGCCGGAGCGCGCGTCTTCGCGTGGTAGTCCTCGCTCGTCGCGTCGACGATCACCGTGAGCTCGGCGCGCCGCTCGCTCCCGAGGAGCTGCGCCGCCTCCTCGAGGATCCCGGCCGCGAGCCGCACGAGCACGGGCGGGCGCAGCGGCGCATCGTGCGTGCCGCGCAGGACGTCGGCCGCGGCCCACGCGAGCGTGATGCCGTCGACGGTGAGCGTCTCGTAGCCGGCCGGGATCACCGCGGTGGACATCACGGTGCACGGGTCCGCCGTGTGCTGCTCCCCGGCGTCGAACGACGGCGGCGACAGCACCGTCGCGGTCCGCACCGGGGCGACGTGCGGCCCGATCCCCGGCAGGATGGGCGTCTCCGTCACGGCCGCGTGGCCGCCCGCCGCCTCGCCCTCCTCCGCGTGCGCGGTGTCCGCGGCCGGGTCGTCGCCCGCGCGGCACCGCCGCCACGCGACCGCGCCGGCCGCGGCGAGCACGAGGAGGGCGATCCAACCGCGCGACTTCACCTGCCGCCAAAGCTAGCAGCAGCGGGTGCATCCCGCGGTAGACAACGCGCCTCGCGTCCCACCGTCGACAGGTGCGTAACCCGCCGGAAGCACCCGCGCGGGTGGCTGGTACACCCGGTGCTCCTCGAGAGCGCACCATGCCCAAGTCGCCCCAGCCCGACACCTTCGCCGCCCTCGACCTCGGCCAGCTCGCCGACGTCACCGGCGGTTGCGGCGGACACAAGCACCGCCGCCGGCAGCGGCAGGACCCGTACGGCGGCGGCGGCTATCCCGGCTCCGACGACCCGTACGAGGTCACGACGAACGTGGACATCGATCAGCAGGGCCAGTCGATCATCCGGCGCTAAACAGCGCCGGACGAGAGGATCGGCCACGCCGTCGCCCGCGGGCCGGCCTGCCAGTTGTCGTGGCGGCCGTCCCAGTACTTGACCGGCACCTCGCCGAGCTCCACGCCGTCGAGCGTGTTGAGGTTCACCGACACGAAGTCACCGCCGAGCTCCGCGAGGTGACCGAAGCCGACGCAGTGGATCCCGCACGTCGGACAGAAGTGCCGCGTCGAGATCTGGCCGCCCCAGCGGTACGTCGACGTCCGCGCCGGGTCCGACACCCACGTGAAGTCGGCCGGCTTCACGAGCACACCGGTCCCGCCGACCTTCGTGCAAATGCTGCAGTTGCAGCGTCCGGCACCCGAAGCTAGATCGACCGTCACCTCGTAGCGAACTGCGCCGCAGTGGCAAGAACCCTTGTGAGTCGTTTGAGTCGTCATGTCGAGAGGATGCCTGTTGCGATTGACAGCCTATTGTCATCTTTCTGCGCGTTCGGCAATGGCTGGAAATCACGTGGCTCCTCGCCCGCTCCGGACCCCGCCGCACGTCCGGCCTTCGTGGTGCCGTAGTAAAGACAGCGTCACGCTCGTCCCACGTACACGACGGAGAGGCCCCATGCCGACGGAGATGACGTGACCGGAACCCGGATCGCCGAGCTGTACGCCGCCTGGGTCATCCGGTGGCGCGTGTGGATCCTCGTGACCTCGCTCGCGATCGTCGCGGGCGGGTCGCTGATCGTGATGACGCTCCCGGTGCACACCGACTTCTCGTCGCTGTTGCCGCCGGATGCGCCCTCGGTCGTCGAGCTGCGCAAGCTCGAGAAGCGCTCCCGCGTCGTGTCGACGCTCGTCCTCATGGCCGAGAGCGACGACCCGCAGATGCGCCGCGCCGCCGCGGTCGCGCTGTACGAGCGCGCGCAGCAGATCTCGCCCGACCTGGTCTCGAAGGTCTCGTTCGACGACAAGCCGGCGCGCGAGTTCATCTGGAACAACCGGTGGCTGTTCGCGCCGCTCGAGGACCTGAAGGTCGCGCGCGACGAGCTGCGCAAGGCGATCGACGCGGCGAAGCTGCACGGGAACCCGCTCTACGTCGACCTCGAGGACGAGCAGGTCCCGATCGTGAGCAGCAGCGACGGCGCGCTCGACCGAAAGCTCGCCGAGGCGAAGGCGAAGCACGAGCAGTCGGGCGAGCTCGTGTCGAACGACGGGCGCGCGCAGATGATCGTGCTGTACGCGTCGGTGCGCTCCGGCGACGGCGTCAAGAACAAGATGCTGCTCGATCAGCTGTGGCAGATCGTCGATGACGTCAAGGCCACGCTGCCGCCCGGCGTCGAGATCGGCCTCGCCGGCGACGCCGTGCTCGACCACGCGGAGCACACCGCGATCCTCGGCGGCATGATGCTCGCGATCGGCGTCACCGTCGGGCTCGTCCTGCTCGTGCTGATGCTGTTCTTCAAGTCGCCGGTCGCGGTGGCGTCGATGATGTGGTCGCTCATCGTCGGCACGGTCATCACGTTCGCGTTCACGCGCCTCACGATCGGCGAGCTCAACATCGCCACGGCGTTCCTGTCGTCGATCGTCGTCGGCAACGGCATGAACTTCGGCGTCGTCGTCGGCGCGCGCTACCTCGAGGAGCGGCGCAACGGGACCGTCCCCGACGACGCGATGTGGCGCACGCTGCGCTACACGTTCACCGGCACGCTCGCCGCGGCGCTCACGGCCGCCGTCGCGTACGGCTCGCTCGTCATCACCGACTTCCGCGGCTTCCGCCACTTCGGCGTGATCGGCGGCGCCGGCATGGTCGCGTGCTGGATCACGGCGTTCTGCGTCCTCCCGGCGGCGTTCGCGATCGCGGACCGCCGCGGCTGGATCCGCGCGCGCCGCGAGCCGGCGATCGGCAAGCTGCTCATGCGGCTCGTGCCGCGGCGCCCGGCGGCGCTCGCGTTCATCATGCTCGCGGTCACCGTCGCGGCCGGCATCGAGACGTGGCGCTACTTCGCGACCGAGCCGTTCGAGAACAACTTCCGCAACCTGCGCTCGCAGAGCTCGGCCGTCGCCGAGGAGACGCGCTGGATGAAGCTGTCGAACCACGCGTTTGGCCGCGGCGTGTCGGCGGGGTTCGTGATGGCCGTCGACGATCGCGCCCACGTGCCGCCGATCGTGAAGCGCATGCGCGAGATCGACGAGGGCAAGGAGCCCAAGCAGCGCCTGTTCGCGCGCGTGACGTCGCTCGACGACCTGCTGCCGGCCGATCAGCCCGAGAAGATCGCGATCCTGAAGGAGATCCGCGGGCTGCTCACCCCCGACGCGCTCGACGCGATGTCCGACGAGGACCGCGCGCGCGCCGAGGAGCTGCGCCCCCCCGAGGACCTGAAGCCGCTCGTCGAGGAGGCGCTGCCCGAGCAGCTGATCCAGGCGTTCACCGAGCGCGACGGCTCGCGCGGCAAGCTGATCTTCGCGCTCAACGGCGCCGGCTTCGACACGTGGAACTCGAACCACATCCTGCGCTTCGCGAGCAAGGTGCGCGCGCTCAAGAAGGACCCCGTGATCGGCGAGCAGGTGATCATGGGCTCCGAGGCATTCGTGTTCGCCGACGTGCTCGGCACGATCGAGCGCGACGGCCCGCGCGCGACGTTCGCCGCGCTGATCGGCGCGATCATCGTCATCATCGTCATCCTCGGCTTCTCGCGCGCCGCGATCGTGACGCTCGTGTGCGCGGCGACCGGTACGCTGCTCATGCTCGCGACCGCCTCGCTGTTCGGGATCAAGGTCAACTTCCTCGACTTCGTGGCCCTGCCGATCACGATCGGCATCGGGATCGACTACTCCGTCAACATCGTGGCGCGCGAGCGCGAGGAGGGCGATGCGCGCAGGGCGCTCGGCACCGTCGGCGGTGCGGTCGTCCTGTGCTCGACGACGACGATCATCGGCTACGGCTCGCTGCTCCTGTCGGCGAACCTCGCGATCAAGTCGTTCGGCCTCGCCGCGATCGTCGGCGAGATCACCTGCCTCCTCGTCGCGCTCGCCCTCGCGCCGTCCCTGTCGTGGGTGCTCCTGCGCGTGCGGCAGAAGACCGAGGCGATGCCGTCGGTGAGCGAGAGCCTGGGCCACAACCCGACGTCCGACTGACTTTGCCGCCCACCGTGCGGCGCGCGACGCGGAAGGAGCGAGCACACCGCGGCACGTGAAGCGACGTTCACGCGATCGCCGAAGCGGCTGTTTCGCCTCCGAGATCCGGCGCGGCCCGCAGCTTGCTCTGCGAGATGCTCAAGATGAATCGTCTCGCCGCGCTCCTGCTCCTGCCCTTCGCGTCCCTTGCCGCCTGTACCTCGGAGAGCGACTTCGCCGACGTCGCCGCCGGGGCCGAGGGCATCTACCGCGTCACCTCGTACACCCGCAACGACCAGGCGTGCGCGCCCGGCGGGTCGTCGCTGCTCGGCAAGGACAAGTTCGCCTTCGCGGTGAGCCGCCAGCTGTTCGGGATCTCGTTGCTCGACATCTACTCGTGCGAGAGCCCGGCCGACTGCCGCGCGAAGCTCGCGGCGCTCGACGCCAACGGCAGCTTCAGCCTCGACTTCTCGTTCACGCTGTCGGACGTCGAGGCGGGCGTGCTGGTCGGCGCGGGCGCGTCGACCGGCTTCGGCGACGGCGGCGTCTGCCGCGAGGGCGAGATCACGAAGACGCGCCTCGTCCTCGAGGGCACGTCGCTCCGCCTCCAGCAGGAGGTCACGGTCGCCGACGACTACCCGGCCGACCGCGACGGCTTCTGCACGACGACCGCCGCGCAGGCCGCGGCCGCGGGCAACGCGTGCTCCGAGCTCGAGGTCTTCTCGGCCGACTTCGTCGAGCCGCTCTGAGGCACGTCAGCTGCGCAGGAACTCGACGACGGGTGGCGTGATGAGGTGGTAGTCGACGAGGAAGGCGTCGTGGCCGTTCGGCGTCGCGATGTCGAGGTGGCGCGCGTCGACGCCGGCGCGCGTCATCGCCTCGTGGAGGCGCGCGACCTCGCGCGACGGGAACAGCCAGTCGGTGTCGAACGACACGAGCAGCGCGCGGCCCTTGAACCGCGCGAACGCGGCGTCGAGGGACCCGAACTGCTCGTCGAGGTCCATCTCGTCCATCGCGGCCTGCACGCGGATGTACGAGTTCGCGTCGTACGCGCTCGCGAAGCGCTGGCCCTGGTACTCGAGGTACGAGTCGACCTCGAACTGGCGCGTGCCGCCGCGGCGCCTGCGCCCGAACTTCTTCTCGAGCGCCTCGTCGGACATGTACGTCATGTGGCCGACCATGCGCGCGAGCTGCAGGCCGCGCAGGCCCTTCTCGCCGCCGTAGTAGTCGCCGTGGTTGAACGCCGGGTCGCTCATCACGAGCTTGCGGCCGATCAGGTGCCACGCGACGCCCGACACGGGCACCGCCGCCGCGGCCGCCATGCTGATCACGCGCTCGACGCGCTCCGGATGGAGCGCGGCCCACATGAGCACCTCCATGCCGCCGAGCGAGCTGCCGACGACGGCCTTCCAGCGCTCGATGCCGAGCGCGCCCGCGACGCGCCGCTGCGACTCGACCATGTCCTCGACGGTGACCCACGGGTAGCGCGAGCCGTAGGGCGTGCCCGTCGCCGGATCGATCGACGCCGGGCCGGTCGTGCCCCACGGCGACCCCGGGAAGTTCACGCACACGACGAAGTGCTCGTGCAGGTCGATGCCCTTGCCGTAGCCGATCAGGCCGTCCCACCAGCCGGGCTTCGCATCGTCGGGCGCGTACTTGCCGGCGGCGTGCGCGCCCGGCGACAGCGCGTGGCACACGAGCACCGCGTTCGTGCGGTCGCGGTTCAGCTCGCCGAACGTCTCGTACACGATCGTGAACGGCGCGATCCGCTCGCCGTGGCGGAACTCGAAGCCGTCGGCGAGCTCCAGGCGCTTGGGGGGATCGGAGAGGAACGTATCGTCGAGCAACTGCACCGTCACGGTGCCACTATAGTCGCGTTCCCGGCGAGCAGCGCCGTGGCCGCGGTGATCGCGTCGTGCGACCCCGCGAGGGCCAGGAGGTCGCCCTCGCGCAGCGGCTCGCTCGGCGACGGCGTCCCCATGCGCTCGTCGCCGCGCAGGATCGCGAGCACCGTCGCGCCGGTGCGGGCGCGCAGGTCGAGCTCCTTCAGCGAGCGCCCGATCGCGGCGCCGCCCGGCGGGATCGCGACGGTGGCCGTGCCGTCGAAGCCGGGCAGGATCGTCGCGACCTGCGACGAGATGTGCGCATCGGCCGCCTGCGGCTGCGCGAGCAGCTCGAGGATGAGCTCGCTGCTCGCGCGCACGTGGCCCTCGAAGTCGGCGATCGAGCGCCGCATCACGATGATGAGGATCAGCGCGACGACGAGGAGCGCGACCGTCGTCCCGGGGACGAACGGCTGCACGACCGCGACGATCGGCACGATGATGCCGAGCGCGATCGCGAGCTCGAACGTCACGACGAGGGCGCGGCGGGCGGCGCGGCCGAGGTCGACGTCGCCCTTCTTGACGCTGCCGCCGGGGATGACCTCGACGGCGAGCTTCTTCGCGAGCACGGCGACGCGCCGGAACATGCTGATCGTGAACGGCAGCGCCAGGAGGATCGTCGCCGCGAGCCGGATCGGCCCGGCGAAGCGCTCGTCGAGCCCGGCCTCCACGAGGGCGTCGTGCCCGACGGTCGCGCCCGCGATGATGATCGCGACGAGCACGGCGGCGTCGAGGACGAGCACGACCACCGTGCGGCGGTGGCGGCGCCACGTCGACTTGTCGCGCGTGCGCAGGCGATCGAGCCAGCTCTCGTAGAAGCTGACGAACATCGCGAGCCGTTTCGGCAGGCGGTGCGCGATCCAGTTCGCGATCGGCTCGGAGTTGCGGATGAACAGCGGCGACGCCATCGTCGTCACGCAGCACACGCCGACGGCGATCGCGAGGAGGTCCGGCGCACCGAACACGCCGGCGATCACGAACGAGAACTCGCCGATCGAGGCGAGCGACAGGCCGGAGCGCACCGCCGGCAAGACGCCGCGCCCGGCGAGGAACGCGCCGATCGACACGCCGAGCGGCTTGGACACGAGCACGACGACGGAGAACACCAGGATCGGGATCAGCTGGTCGGCGAGCAGCGCGGGATCGATCGTCATGCCGACGGAGACGAAGAACACCGCCGCGAACACGTCGCGCAGCGTCTCCACCTTCGCGAACACGGCGTGGCCGTGCCCGGACTCGGCGATGAGGACGCCGCCGACGAACGCGCCGAGCGCGACCGAGTACCCGGCGTACGCGGCGAGCGCGGCGAGGCCGAAGCACACGAGGAGCGAGCCGATCGTGAGCGTCTCCGGGCGCGCGCGCGTCGCGACCCAGCGGATCGCGCGCGGCACGATGAGGAGGCCGCCGATCAGCATGAGCGCGAGGAAGCCGGCGAGCTTGCCGAGGAGCTTCGCGAGCGCGAGCGCATCGAGGCCGGCGCCGCTCGCGACCGCGGACACGATCGCGAGGAGGACGATCGCGATCAGGTCCTCGAACACGAGGATCGCGAACACGACCTCGGTGAAGCCGCCCTTCCAGCCGAGCTCCTCGAACGCCTTCGCCACGAGCATCGTCGAGGAGATGCCGAGGCACGCGCCCGCGAACACGGCGGCGACGGGATCGAAGCCGAGCAGGCGCGCCACGAGCGTGCCGATCGCGATGACGAGCCCGACCTCGAACAGCGCGGTCATCGCGCCGGGGAGCCCGACGCGCGCGATCGACGACAGCGGGAGCTCGAGGCCGATCGTGAACATCAGCAGGATCACGCCGAGCTCGGACAGCACGTGCACCAGGTGAACGTCGGCGACGAGCGGCACCGGCACGTGCGGGCCGATCATCAGGCCGGCGAGCACGTAGCCCAGCACCAGCGGCAGGCGCAGCGCCTGGAACACGACGGTCACGACCGCCGCGCTGCCGAGCACGATCACGAGCTGGCTGAGGATGTTGGTGCTGTTCATCGGCGGCTCATCGGCGGGTCATCGGCGCTGACAAAATAGATCGGCGGGCACGCGCCGCGCGAGACCGGCGTGCGTGGAACGGACCTGCCCGATCGACATCCCGCGCCTGCGCACGCCATGCGCCGTCCTCGACTATCATGCGCGGGGCCCCATGCGCCGCGTCCTCGTCCTGTTCGCCCACCCCGTCCTCGAGCGCTCCCGCGTCAACCGGCGGCTGGTCGAGGCCGCGCGCGACCTCGAGGGCGTCACGCTGCGCGACATGTACGAGGAGTATCCGACCCTCGACATCGACGTCCGCCGGGAGCAGGAGATGCTCCTCCGGCACGACGTCGTCGTGTTCCAGCACCCGTTCTACTGGTACTCGGTGCCCGCGATCCTGAAGGAGTGGCAGGACCTCGTGCTCGAGCACGGCTGGGCCTACGGCGCCGGCGGCACGCACCTGCGCGGCAAGGTCACGTTCAACGTCGTGTCGACGGGCGGCCCGGCCTCGGCGTATCGCGAGAGCGGCTACAACCGCTTCACGGTGCGCGAGCTGCTCGCCCCGTGGGACCAGACGGCGCACCTGTGCGGCATGCGCTTCCTGGCGCCGTTCGTGGTGCACGCGTCGCTCGCCGTGATCGGCGAGGACGACGTCGCCCCGGCGCGGGTGAAGTACCGTCGCCTCCTCGAGGCGCTGCGCGACGACCGCATCGACCTCGACCGCGCGGCCGCCGCCGAGAACCTCGTCGACAGCCTCGACCACGTGCTCGCTCCCCGGGAGGTCGCATGACCGATAGCGTGCTCGCGCAGGCGCTCGTGTATCTGGCGGTGGCGGTGATCTTCGTGCCGATCGCGAAGCGGCTCGGCCTGGGGGCCGTGCTCGGGTACCTCGCGGGCGGCGTCGTGATCGGGCCGTGGGTGCTCGGGTTCGTCGGCGGCGAGGGGCAGCACGTGATGCACTTCGCCGAGTTCGGCGTCGTGATGATGCTGTTCCTCGTCGGGCTCGAGCTGCGCCCGGCGCTCCTGTGGCAGCTGCGCCAGCCGATCTTCGGGCTCGGCGGGCTGCAGGTCGTGGTGACCGCGGCCGTGGTCGCCGGCGGGGCGCTCGCGGTGGGCGTCGCGTGGAAGGCGGCCATCGCGATCGGCCTCACGTTCGCGATGTCGTCGACGGCGATCGTGCTGTCGAGCCTGTCCGAGCGCGGGCTGCTCAAGACCTCCGGCGGGCAGGCGAGCTTCTCGGTGCTCCTGTTCCAGGACATCTCGGTGATCCCGATCCTCGCGGTGTTCCCGCTGCTCGGCGCGACCGTCGCGACCGAGCTCACCGACGTCACGTCGGAGGCGGGGCGCCCGGCGTGGCTATCGGGGCTGTTCGTCCTCGGCGCCGTCGTCGCCGTCGTCGGCCTCGGGCGCTACCTCGTGCGCCCGGTGTTCCAGTTCCTCGCGGCCGCGAAGCTCCGCGAGGCGTTCACCGCCGCGGCGCTGCTGATCGTCGTCGGGATCGCGCTGCTCATGCAGACCGTCGGGCTGTCCCCGGCGCTCGGCACGTTCCTCGCGGGCGTCGTGCTCGCCGACAGCGAGTACCGCCACGAGCTCGAGACGGACATCGAGCCGTTCAAGGGCCTGTTGCTGGGGCTGTTCTTCATCTCCGTCGGGGCGCAGATCGACTTCGGGTTGATCGGGCACGACCCGCTGAAGATCGCGGCGATCGTCGCGGCCTCGATGCTCGGGAAGCTCTCCGTGCTGTACGGGCTCGGGCGGCTGTTCAAGCTCGATCGCCCGGCGCGCTGGTTGCTCGCGTTCTCCCTCGCGCAGGTCGGCGAGTTCGCGTTCGTGCTGCTGTCGCTCGGCGCGCAGCGCGGGATCTTCGCGCCGGACGTGAAGAGCGCGCTCGACGCGGCGGTCGCGATCTCGATGGTGCTGTCGCCGCCGGCGTTCATCGTCCTCGAGCGCTTCGTGTTGCCGCGCGTCACCGAGCGCACCGAGGAGCGCGCGCAGGACGAGATCGACGAGCCCGGCGGCACCATCGTGATCGCGGGGTACGGCCGCTTCGGTCAGATGGTGGGGCGCATGCTGCGCGCGAACCGCATCCCGATGACGATCCTCGACCTCGATCCGGAGATCGTCGACATCGTCGGCCGCCTCGGCATCAAGGTCTACTACGGCGACGCGTCGCGCACCGAGCTCTTGCACGCCGCCGGCTGCGAGCACGCCCGCGCGTTCGTGCTCGCCGTCGACGACGCCGCGGTCGCGACGCGGATCGCCGAGAACGTGCGCCACCACTTCCCGAACCTCGCGATCATCGCGCGCTGCCGCGACCGCCCGCACTACTGGGAGCTGCGCCGCCTCGGCATCAAGCACGTGTTCCGCGAGACGTTCGGCTCGGCCTACGAGGCGGGCATCGCCTCGCTGCAGGCGCTCGGCTACCGCGCGAACACGGCGCACCGCCTCGCGCGGCGCTGGCGCCAGCACGAGGAGCGCATGCTCGAGGAGCTCGGCGAGCTGTGGGGCACCGGCGACGGCTACTTCTCGCGCGTGCGCAGCGGCCTCGACGAGGCCGAGCGCCTCATGCGCGACGAGGATCCCACGGTGTTCACGGACCGCGACGCCTCGTGGGACAACGAGTCCCTGCGCGCCGACCGCCGCCCCGAGGCCGCGGCGGCGGACGACGTGGCGTCCTAGACCTGGGCCCGCCGGCTCGCCGTGCGCGCCGCCGTCTTCTTCGCCGCCGTCTTCTTCGGCGCGCGCTTCGCCGGAGCGAGACTCGCGGCGAGGATCTTCGTCGGGACCTTCGTCGCGGTTCTTGTCGGGGCGGGCTTCGCCGAGATCTTCGTCGGGAGCTTCATCGGGAGCTTCGTTGTCGTCGCGGCCTTCGTGGATGTCTTGGTGGGTGTCTTCGCCGGTGTCTTCGTCGGGGGAGCGGCATCGGCGGCGTCGATCAGCGCCTGGAAGCCGGCCTCGTCGAGGCACTGCGTGCCGTACTGCCGCGCCTTCTGGGCCTTGCTCGAGCCGGAGCCGGGGTCGGCCATCACGAGGTAGTGCAGGTCCTTCGTGACGCCGGAGAGGAGCGTGCCGCCGCGCTCCTCGACGAGCTGCTCGAAGTCCTTGCGCGGCCGCGACAGCGCGCCGGTGAAGCAGAACGTCTTGCCCGTCAGCGGGCCGCCGGTCGCGCGCGTCACCGGCACGACCCCGACGGCGGCGAGTCGCGCGATCTCGGCCTTGCGCGCGGCGAGGCCGTCGGCGACCGCCTTGCCCTTGACGGCGCCGACCTGCGGGATCGCGGCGATCGTCTCGGCGCTCGCGGTCTGGAGCTTGTCGAGCGAGTCGAGGCCGGCGGCGACGAGGCGCTTCGCCGTCTCGAGGCCGAAGTTCTCGATGCCGAGCGCGGCGAGGAACGTCGGCAGCGAGATCGGCAGCTTCGCGCGCAGGTTGTCGAGCACCTTCGTCGCGATCGTCATGCCCTGGCGCTCGAGCTTCGCGATCTGCTCGGCCTTCAGCCTGTACAGGTCCGAGGGCTCCGTCACGAGCTCGGCGGCGACGAGCTGCGCCACCAGCACCTCGCCCCAGTCGAGGACGTCCTGCACCTTGAGCCAGCTCTTGATGCGGCCCTCGACGAGCCCGGCGCACGCGACGTTGCGGCACGCGAGGTACTCGCCGACGACCTCGATCCCCGTCCGGCACGTCGGGCACTTCTTCGGCAGCGCGATCGCCTTGCCGCCGCCGCGCGCCACGACCTCCTCGATGTACGGGATGACGTCGTTGCGGCGCGACACCAGCACCTCGTCGCCGATGCCGAGGCCGAGCTCGGTGACGTTGCCGGCGGTGTGCAGCGTCACGCGCTGCACGAACACGCCCGCGATGTGCACGCCCTCGACGACGGCGACCGGCGTGATGCGCCCCGTCGAGCCGACCTGCCACACGATGTCGAGCAGCTCGGTGACCTTCGCCTGCGACGGGAACTTGTACGCGACGGCGGCGCGCGGGCGGCCGCCGAGCTCGCCGAGCATGTGCTGCACGTGCACGTCGTTCGCGCGCACGACGAGGCCGTCGATCTCGTAGTCGAGCTTCGCGCGCCGCGTGGCGTTGTAGTCGTCGTAGATCCCGAGGACGGCGTCGGCGTCGCCCGCCGCGTGGAACGGCACGCCGAGGCCGAGCTGCTTGAGGCGCGCGAGCTTCTTCACCTCCGTCGGGTGGTCCTCGCCGTCGAGGTCGTAGAACAGCACGCTCAGGTGCTCGCAGCCCTCGCCGTCGAAGCGCTTGGACGTACCGGCCGCCTGGTTGCGCGGGTTCGCGGCGCCGGGGAAGTGCTTCTTGGCGTCGGACAGGCGCAGGAAGATCTCGCCGCGCGCGGTGATCGACACCGGCTTCGCCAGCTTGCCGGGCACGCCCTTCATGCGGCGCACGTTCGAAAGGATGCGCTCGCCGACCTGGCCGTCGCCGCGCGTGAGCGCGTCGCTGAGGACGCCCTTGTCGTAGGTGACGGCGATCGAGATCCCGTCGAGCTTCTCGGTGACGAACAGGTCCTTCGCGATCGCCTTCAGCTTGCCCTTCGCCGCCTCCTCGCCGCAGCGGCGCACCCAGTCGCGGTACTCGTCCTCGTTCACCGCCTTGTTGAGCGAGAGCATCGGGATCGCGTGCGGCGCCTTCTCCCACGCCTGCGGCGCCGCGCCCTTCTTCGGCCGCACCGGCGCGCCGACGGACTTCAGCAGCTCGTGGTCGGGCGCGAGCTCGCGCAGCTGGTCCTCGAGGGCGTCGTAGGCGGCGTCGCTGACCAGCGGCTGGTCGTTGTAGTACGCGTCCTTGTACGTCCGCAGCAGCTTCGCGAGCTCGGCGATGCGCTTCTTGCTCATCGCGGCCGTTATACCGCCGCTACACGTGGCGCTGCACGATCGCGAGGATGTCGTCGCCGAAGCGGGCGAGCTTCGCGGGGCCGATGCCGGGGATCGCGGCGAGCTCGTCGTGCGAGCGCGGGCGGCGGCGATCGATCTCGGCGATCGCCGCGCGCTGCAGAACCATGTACGCCTTCCAGCGCAGGCGGCGCGCCGTCTGCTTGCGGTAGGTGTCGAGCTCGAGCGTGATCGTCGAGGTCCGCGGGGCGCGCGCGATCTTGCGGCGGGCGCGGTCGGAGCCGCGGCGCGGCGCGAACGGCAGCTGCGGCTGCGCGCGGGCGGGGTCGTCCGCCGGCGCGCGCCGGCGCGGTTCGCCGGGGAGGGCGACCGTCGGGTACTTGCGCCCGCGGCGCACGAGGCGGCGCGCGCGGATCAGCTGCTCGACGCCGGCGGCGAGCGACTCCTCGGAGACGCCGGCGAGCGCGCCGTGCTGCGGGAGGTGCAGGAGGCCGTGCGCCGCGACGGCCTTCGCGCGGCTGCCGCGCAGCGCCTTCACCAGGCTGCCCTTGCCGACGGGGCGGTGCAGGGCGCCGACCGCGTCGAGGATCAGCTGCAGCTGATCGGCGGCGAGCTCGACGACCGGCTCCTCGGCGAGCTCCGCGACCGCGGCGGGATCGACGCACGCATCGCAGCGGCCGCACGCGGGGACGTCGTCGGTGTCGTCGGTGCCGGTGAAGTGCGCGTGCAGCTGGCGCTGCCGGCACGTCGCGGAGGTCGCGTAGCGCTCGACGGCGGCGAGCGCCTCGTCGGTGCGCCGGCCGGCGTCGGCGATCTTGCGCTGGATCGCGAGGTCGCCGCGGCCGAACAGGAGGACGCAGCGCGCGGGGAGGCCGTCGCGGCCGGCGCGCCCGGCCTCCTGGTAGTAGGCCTCGAGGCTACCGGGCGACTGGAAGTGCACGATCGCGCGGACGTCGGGGTAGTCGACGCCCATGCCGAACGCGCTCGTGGCGACGAGCACGCGCATGCGCCCGAGGGTGAATGCGTGCTGCGCCCGCTCGCGGGCGAGCGCGGTGCGCCCGGCGTGGTAGTGGCCCGCGGCGAAGCCGGCCGACTTCAGCGCGGCGGCGACGGCCTCCGTCTTCTTGCGCGTCGCGCAGTACACGATGCCGTGCCCCGAGCCGATACGCGCGCGCAGGCCGACGGCGTCGAGCACGCGGATCGTCGCCTCGAGGCGCGCCGCCTCCGACGACAGGCACAGCACGTCGAACGCCAGGTTCGGGCGGTGGATCGCGCCGCGCACGACGACCGGCTCGTGCAGGCCGAGCGCCTCCGCCATCTCCGCGACGACGCGCGGCGTGGCCGTCGCCGTCAGCGCGATCGCCGGCACGCCGGGCAGCGCGCGCCGCACCTCGGCGAGCCGCAGGTACTCCGGCCGGAAGTCGTGGCCCCACGCGCTCACGCAGTGGGCCTCGTCGATCGCGAGGAGCGCCACGCGCGCGCGCCCGAGGAGCCGCTGCCACCCGTCGAGCACGGCCCGCTCGGGGGAGACGTACACGAGCTCGAGCTCGCCGCGCACGAGCGCCCCGAGCGCCGCGCGGCGCTCCTCGTCGTCGAGCTGGCTGTGCAGCGCCGCCGCCGGGATCCCGCGCCCGCGCAGCGCCTGCACCTGGTCGTTCATGAGCGCGATCAGCGGCGAGATGACGAGCGTGACGCCGCGCCCGCGCCGCGCCGCGACCACCGCCGGCACCTGGTAGCAGGCCGACTTCCCGGCCCCCGTCGGCAGCAGCACCATCGCATCCCGGCCCGCCAGCACGGCCTCGATCGCGTCGCGCTGCCCCGGCCGCAGCGCCGCGTGGCCGAACACGTCGCGCGCGACCTCCGCGATCTCGTCGGTGACGGCAGACGGCTCCACACCTTCGGCTAGCACGCCGCTCTGACGTCCCGATTCGGGGCGGGGTGGGGTCAGCGGCGCTTGCCGAGGTACACGATGTGCGCGCGGCTCGCGCCCATGCGGTGCGTCGAGACGTCGAAGCCGGCGGCGGAGAAGCGCGAGGCGAACTTGCCGTCGGGCTCCTCCGACCAGATCGCGAGGATCCCGTCGGGGACGAGCGCGTCGCGGCTGCGCTGGAGCGCCGCGCGCCCGTAGAACGGATCGTCGGCGCGCTGGGTCGCGGCGTGCGGGCCCTCGTAGAGGTCGAGCATGATCGCGTGGTAGTGCCCGCGCGGCGCCGTCGCGATCACGCGAGCGACGTCGTCGATCGCGACCTTCACGCGCGGGTCGCCGACGGAGTTCGCGGTGAGCGGCGCCAGGTGCGTGCGGCACCAGCTCTCCACCGTCGGGTTCAGCTCCGCGACCGTCACCTGCGCGCCGGCGGGGAGGGCGTCGAGCGCGGCGCGCAGCGTGTACGCCATGCCGAGCCCGCCGATCAGCACGCGCGGCACCGGCAGCTTCGCGAACGGCCCGCACGCGAGCGTCGCGAGCCCCTGCTCGGACTTGCGCTCGGTGCTCGTCATGAGGACGCGCCCGTCGATGACGATCAGGAACTCCTGCTCCCGCTGCCGCAGCTGCAGCTTCCCCTCCGCGGTCTCGACGGTGTCCAGCACCTTCCAGGGCTTCATTTTCGCGTCCCGCACGCTACCACGTGCGGTATCCTGGGCAGGTGCGGGTCGCCGTTGCCGTCGTGGTCGCCTTCCTCGTGGTCGCCTTCGCCGCGCCCGGTCGTGCCCGCGCGGACTGCGGACCCTTCGCGTGGGTCTCCGCGCCCGAGGGCAGCATTCCTCGTCGCGGCATGGTGTTCGTCCACGGCCACGACGCCCCGGAGATCCGCTGGGTCGGCGCGCCCGGGCGCACCACCGTCCACGAGGTCGGCCGCGACGTGCGCCGCATCGACTACGAGTCGTTCTCGGCCGACGGCCTCGTGATCGACCGCGTGAACCTCGAGCCGTCGCACGACTGGCGCCCGAAGCCCGTTCCGCCGAGCGTGGTCTCGATCGACCACAGCCGCGGCACGTGGTCGTGCTCCTCGTGGGACACCGTCAAGGTCTCGATCAACCAGGCCGTCGCCGGCTTCCGCATCGTGTGGTTCTACGAGGGCCGCCGCGACGAGTGGTTCGAGGCGGCGCGCCTGAGCGACGGCGGCTCCGGCAGCATGCTCTTCCTCGGCAGTCGCAACTGCGGCGACCGCCTCATCGACGAGGCCGAGCTCCACGACGGCGGCCACCTCGAGCTCTACGCGATCCGCTTCGACGGCACCGAGGTCCGCGTCCTCGCCATCCCCGACGCCTTCGCCTACCCCCACGACCCCGGCTTCCAGCCCTGGATGTTCCTCACCGCCGGCGCGTTTCTCCTCCTCCTCGTCACGCTGGCCCGCGGCCACCTCCGCCGGGCCCTTGGGGTGATCCGCTGATCACGCGGAGCTCACGATCCGTCGAACCCTGGTCGGACCTTTCACGGGGCCTGGTGAAACACCGACGGATCCGCACGGAATGACCGTGGGTTACCGGCGGCACACCGGTTGCCTCGTACGGCGGCGATGTCACGAGCAGCGCGGTATGTCGGATGGCTCGAGGAGAAGGCGCGGTGGATCGCGGTCGGATC
This sequence comes from Deltaproteobacteria bacterium, assembly GCA_019637375.1. Classification (GTDB taxonomy): domain Bacteria; phylum Myxococcota_A; class Polyangia; order Haliangiales; family Haliangiaceae; genus JABFXX01. The sequence continues at coordinate 57,230 of JAHBVW010000015.1, forward strand.
GGCGTTGATCGTCGCCGCGTCGCTGTACCTGGTCGTGTACCGGCTGCCGCTGCGCGCCGACTTCTCCTATCTCCTGCCGGCGGATGCGCCGTCGGTGCGCGACTTCGCGCGGCTCGCCGAGCGCGTGCCGGCGCGCGACACGATGCTGATGCTGTTCGTCGCGCCCGACGCGGCGAGGCGCAAGGCCGCGGCGGAGGATGCGCTGCGCGACGTCCTCCGCATCGATCACGACCTGATCGAGCGCGTCGAGCGCGACGACGCGGCGACGCGCGAGCTCGTGCGCGCGCACCGGCACCTGTACCTGCCGCTCGCCGAGCTCGCGGCCGCGCAGCAGGCCCTCGCGCGCCGCATCGCCGACGCGAAGGTGCGCGCGAACCCGATGTTCGTCGACCTCGAGGACCGCCCGGCCGCGGGCGAGAGCGCCGAGCTCGCGCGGCTGCGCGCGAAGGAGCGCGAGGCCAGCGCGCGCCTCGACCGCTCGGCGTTCGTCAGCGCCGACGGCACGAAGCAGGTGCTCGTCATCCGCACGGCGTTCCGCGCGACGGACGTCGACCGCGACCACCTCCTCCAGGGCCAGCTCGACGCGATCGCCGCGCGCATCCGCGCCGCGCACCCCGACGTCCAGGTCGGCTTCACCGGCGGCGTCACCACGACGGTCGCCGAGCACGGCGCGCTCGTGCGCGGCGTCCTCCTGTCGAGCCTGATCACGGCGGCGCTCGTCGCGCTGCTCCTGTTCGTGCACCTGCGCAGCATCCGGATCCTGCTCCTGCTCACGGTGAACATCGCGCTCGCGACGATCGTCGCGTTCGGCTTCGCGGCCGTCACCGTCGGCCACCTCAACGCGGCGACGGCGTTCCTCGGCGCGATCATCGCCGGCAACGGCGTCAACTACGGCATCCTGCTCGTCGCGCGCTTCCTCGAGGAGCGGCGCGGTGCCAGCGCGCGCGACGCGATGGCGACGGCGATCTCCGGCACGCTCGTCCCGACGCTGGTCGCCTCGCTCGGCGCGGCGGTCGCCTACGGCTCCCTCGGCGTGACGAAGTTCCGCGGCTTCGCCGACTTCGCGCTGATCGGCGGCATCGGCATGATCGTGTGCTGGATCGCCTCGTTCACGCTCCTCCCCGTGATGATGATGAAGTTCATCCGCGCGCCGCGCCGCGAGCCGTCCCAGCTGTTCGGCCGCCTCGTCACCGCCGTGTTCGGCTTCCGCCGCGCCGGCGTCGTGTGCGCCGTGTCCGCCGCGCTCTTCCTCGTCGCGACGGCCGCGTCGTGGCGCTACATCACGAACGATCCGTTCGAGTACGACACCACGCAGCTGCGCTCGCAGGCGCCGGATGCGGTCGAGGCGCGGCGCTGGATGAAGGTCTCCGACGACGCGTTCGGGCGCGGCCTCGCGGGGCTCACCGGTGCGACGTACGTCGCCGTCGACCGCCCCGAGCAGGTGCCGGCCGCCGTCGAGGCGCTGCGCGCGATCGCCGCGCGCGAGCCCATCGTCGGCCCGATCGGCTCGATCCTCGACATCGTCCCGCCCGACCAGGCCGCCAAGCTCGCCCTCCTCGCGAAGATCCGCGCGCAGATCGACGAGGTTGCCGAAGCGCTGGGCGACCAGGAGCGCGCGGACCTGCTCGCCCTGCGCCCGCCCGACGGCCTGCGCGCGGTCACGATCGCGGACGTCCCCGAGGAGACGGCCGTGAAGCTCACGGAGAAGGACGGCCGCGTCGGCCTGATGATCGCGGTGCGCCCGGGCAGCACGTTCGACGAGCGCGACGGCCGCGACTTGATCGCCTTCGCCGCGGCGGTGCGCGCGCTGCGCGTCGGCGACGAGACGCTCACCACCGCGGGCGGCAGCGTGCTGTTCGCCGACGTGCTGATCCAGATCCAGGAGGACGGCCCCCTCGTCACGCTCGTCGCGGCGCTCGCCATCGTCGTCATGGTGCTGCTCGTCGTCGGCTGGACGCGCCGCGCGTTCGCCGTGCTCGTCGCGACCGCGGCCGGCAGCATCGCCATGATCGCGGCGTGCGCGGCGATGGGGCTCAGGATCAACTTCTTCGACTTCGTCGCGCTGCCGCTCACGATGGGCCTCGGCATCGACTACGCGATCAACATTGCCGACCGCGCCCACCACGCGGGGGCGCGCGTCGCGCTGCGCTCCACCGGCGGCACGGTGTTCGTGTGCTCGCTGACGACGATGTTCGGGTACCTGTCGCTCCTCGTCAGCGACAACCTCGCGATCCGCGGCTTCGGCATCGCGTCGCTCATCGGCGAGGCGACGTGCGTGCTCGCGGCGCTCGTCGTCGTCCCGGCGATCATGGCGCTGCCGCGCCCGTCGCGCGTCGCACCCGCGCTCGACCTCGATCCGGCGTCGTCGGTGGCCTGAACGCGTGCGATAACCGGCGCGATGAGACACGCGCTCTGCCTGCTGACGGTGCTCGCCGCCTGCGGGCATCCACCGAAGAAGCCGCCGCCCGAACCGAAGGCACCGCAGCTCGATCTGCCGGAGGCCTGGGTCGACCCGACCGCCGACGTGCCGGCCGGCACGCCGCGCCCCGTGCAGGACAAGCGCGCGGCCGCCGTCAGCGCGGCGGCGCAGCCGATCGCGATCAAGAACGCGACGATCTGGACCGCGACGGGCAAGGCGATCGCGGGAGGGACGATCGTGCTGCGCGGCGGCGCGATCGCGGCGATCGGCGACGCGGCGACGCACGTGCCGGGCGACGCGCGCGTGATCGACGGCACCGGCAAGTTCGTGACGCCGGGCCTCATCGACGCGCACTCGCACATCGGCGTGTACGCGGCGCCGTCGTCGGCGGCGAACGACGACGGCAACGAGTCGACGGCGCCGGTCACCGCCGGGGCGCGCGCGCAGTACGGCTACTGGCCGCAGGACCCGCAGATCTCGCGCGCGATCGCGGGCGGCGTGACGACCGCGATGATCCTGCCCGGGTCGGCGAACCTCGTCGGCGGGCGCGGCTTCACCGTCGCGATGCGGCCGGGGCGCACGAGCGACGACGTCGCGTTCCCCGGCGCGCCGAGCGTCGTGAAGATGGCGTGCGGCGAGAACCCGAAGCGCGTGTACGGCGGGCGCGGCGGCCCGGCGACGCGCATGGGCGAGTACGCGGCGTTCCGCACGGCGTTCATCGAGGCGCGCGGGTACCTCGGGAAGAAGGTCGCGTACACGCGCGCGCGGGAGCAATGGGTGAAGAAGCGGGCGCGCGCGGCCGAGCTCGACGCGGCGGTGCCGGCGGGCAAGCCGAAGACGAAGGCCGAGCCGGCGCCCGAGGCGCCGACGGTGGACGAGAAGCTCGAGACGCTCGCGGGCGTCCTGCGCGGCGACGTGCTCGTGCAGGTGCACTGCTACAAGGCGAGCGACATCCGCGAGATGATCGCGATCGCCGAGGAGTTCGGCTTCAAGATCCGCTCGTTCCACCACGCGCTCGAGGCGTACAAGGTGCGCGACCTGCTCGTGGCGCGCGACATCGCGATCAACACGTGGTCGGACTGGTGGGGCTTCAAGCTCGAGGCGTTCGACGGGATCCCGGAGAACGCGGCGCTGTTCACGCAGCAGGGCGGGCGGGCGACGATCCACTCCGACTCGGCGATCGGCATCCAGCGCCTCAACCAGGACGCGGCGAAGGCGATGGCGTCGGGGCGCGCCGCGGGGATCCAGATCACCGAGGACCAGGCGCTGCGCTGGATCACGGCGAACCCGGCGTGGGTGCTCGGCATCGACGACGTCACGGGCACGCTCGAGACCGGCAAGCGCGCCGACGTCACGCTGTGGAGCGCGTCGCCGTTCTCGGTGTACGGGCGCGCCGAGGTCGTGATCGCCGGCGGCGAGGTGACGTACGAGCGCGAGAAGGGCGCGACGCCGTCGGACTTCGAGCTGGGCAACTCCGCCGCCGAGCGCGGCACGGGGGTGACGCGATGAGGGCGCTACACGTGATCGAGCTGGGCAACTCCGCCGCCGAGCGCGGCACGGGGGTGACGCGATGGGCGCTGTACGTGACGATGATGCTCGCCGCGGCTGCGGCACCGGCGCGCGCAGAGACGATCGCGATCGTCGGCGGCACGGTGTACGTGCGCGCGGATCGCAAGCTCGAGAACGCGACCGTGATCGTGCGCGACGGCAAGATCGCGGAGGTCGGCGCCGGCGTCGCCGTGCCCGCGGGCGCGACGCGCATCGGGGCGGCGGGGAAGGTCGTGACCGCCGGGCTGATCGAGGCCGCGACGCAGCTCGGGCTGATCGAGGTCGACCTCGAGGCGTCGGGCAACGACGGGCGCTTCGGCAACGCGGAGGTCCACGCGGCGTTCCGCACCGCCGACGCGTACGACGGCCGCTCGGTCGCGATCCCGGTCGCGCGCACCGGCGGCGTGACGTCGGCGATCACCGGCCCGAGCGGCGGGCTCGTCGCGGGACAGAGCGCGTGGGTGTCGCTCGCCGACGGTGCGGCGGTGCCCGCGCCGATCCGCGCGATCGCCGCGATGAACGGCGAGCTCGGGCGCGGCGCGATCCCGTCGGGCTCGCGCGGGCGCGCCGTCGAGCGGATGCGCGAGCTGTTCGACGACGTCGACCTGTACCGCCGCAACCGCGCGAGCTTCGATCGCAACCAGTCGCGCCGGCTCGCGGCCGGCCGGCTCGACCTCGAGGCGCTCGTCCCCGTCCTCGAGGGGCGCGTCCCGTTCGTGATCGCGGCGAACGCCGAGGTCGACATCCGCGCGGCGCTCGCCGTGGCGGCCGAGCGCCGGCTCGCGATCGCGATCGTCGGCGGCGGCGAGGCCTGGCGCCTCGCGAAGGAGCTCGCGGCGGCGAAGGTCCCGGTCATCGTCGACCCCACCGACAACATCCCGCGCGATCTCGGCGCCCTCGACGTGCGCGACGACAACGCCGCCCTGCTCGCGAAGGCCGGCGTCCCCGTCGCGATCTCCACGATCGGCCGACCGTCCGACGTCCGGACACTCCGCCAGATGGCCGGCATCGCGGTCGCGAACGGCCTCCCGTGGGAGAAGGGCCTCGCCGCGATCACCTCCGCGCCGGCGCAGATCTTCGGCGCCGTCGGGCAGCGCGGCACGCTCGACCGCGGCGCCGCCGGCGACGTCGTCGTCTGGTCCGGCGACCCGCTCGAGCTCACCACGCGCGCCGAGGTCGTGATCATCGGCGGCGCCGTGCAGTCGCTCGACACGCACCAGACCCGTCTGCGCGAGCGCTACCGCAACCTCCCGAAGTAGCGCCTACAGATCGCGCGGGTCGAGCGCGTACGACAGCGTGCCCTTCATGCACACGTCGACGTCGAACGACCAGTCGTCCTCGGGCATCTGGCCTGCGAACTCGACGCCGACGAGGAGCGACGCGGACTCGACGTACGCGAGCGCGTCGCGCTCGACGGTCGCGGGGATCGCGAGCCGCAGCCCGTCGGGGAGGCAGGTGCCGTCGCAGTCGTACGCGACGAGCTCCGGCAGCGTCGAGTCGGGGGAGCCGCTCGCGATCGTCAGCGTCGCGCGGTCGACGAACGCGAGGTCGGAGACACCGCGCGCGCGCACCTCGGCGCGGACGAAGTGCACGGTCGCATCGAGCTTGTTCGTGAGCTCCTCGAGACCGCCGAGGTCGTCGAGCGTGAACTCCGTGTTCAGCGAGGTCGCACCGCCGACGCCGGCGATCTCGATGCCGGTGTAGGTCATGCACACCTCGGGGATCTCCGCCTCGACGGCGAGGAGCGGGCAGCCCGGGAGGAGGGTGAGGCCGAGGATGCCGAGGGTGCCGAGCAGGACAGACGAACGCATGGAGAGTCCCTTCACTTCACGTAGAGGATCAGGCCGGCGCGCGCGGACACGGACCACAGGGTCACGCGCGGGTCGTCGACGAACGTGACGCCGGCGCGGTTCTCGTCGGCGGAGACGCCGAGCTCGTGCACCTCGGTCGTCACCCGGCTCATGCCGGCGTGGATGTAGAACGTGAATCGCTTGCGGCCGAGCTCGAGGCCGCCGTGCGCGTTGACGTAGTCGTAACCGACGCGCTCGAGGACCCTCGCCTGAAACGAGCGGTCGCCGGTGATCATGCGCGCGAGCGGGTTCGCATCACCCTCGGTGTAGCGGCCGGCATCGAACGACAGCGTCGGCGAGAACCACGACGCGAACGGCACCAGGGTCACGCCGGCGCGCACACCGGGGCTGACGTAGTTGTGGCTGCCGCCGACGTGCAGGCGCAGCGCGCGCACCGGGCGCACGACGAGCGACGCGGTCGCGCCGTCGGGCACACCCACATCGGTGCCGATCCCGAACATCGGTTCCGCCGCGGCGGCTCCCGACGAGAGAGCGAGCACGGCAGCAGCGACACCCGCGAGGATGCGTCCCGACATCACGGGGGGTGAATCGGCGGATCCCGGAGGAGATGAGCCCCGGTTACCCGAGGCCGCCCCCGGAGGCCCGCGGGAGGTCAGCGTGAGGTCAGCGGCCGCGCGGCTCCTGCGCCTTCTTCTTCACCGCGTGCGCCTCCTTGAGCCCGACCGTCGCGACCACGCGGAGCGGCGCGCCGTTGGCGCCGAACATCACCGTCTTGATCGTCAGCGACTCGATCACGCACAGGAACTTCGGCATCGCGTGGCCCCACGCGACGACGCAGTGGTGCGGGCGGCGCAGCTGCTCGTCGCTCGACTTCGGATCGATCGGCGTCGCGAGCTTCTCGAGCGTGTTGAGGCGGACGCCGAGCTGGCGGCGCCAGTCGGCCGCGTTCTCGTAGCAGTCGAAGTTGAGCTCGAGCGTCATGCTGCGCGTCGGCGTGCCGCTGTGCTCGAGGTGCATCTCCTCGTGGAGGTCGACGTTCGCCGCGTAGGACGCCTCCGTCCACGTGACCTTGCGCTCGATCTGCAGCTCCTTCGGGTTGTACTGCGCGGTGACGTCGAGCTCGGGCATGTCGAGGCTCCCGATCGTCAGCTTCGCGGTGGCCCCGGCGAAGGCGGTCGCGGGCTTGGCTTCCTTGTCCTCTAGGGCGGCGGTGACGAACTTTCCGAACATGGGCGAGCGCTTCGTGGAGGCGCGCGCCGGGTTGCGCGAGATCGTGCAGGTGTGCGAAATCGCGGCGTTCTTAGTCGCGGTGCTCGTTCATCCGGCGCACGAACGCGTCGACCAGGAGCTGCGGGTCGTCGAGCGCGCGCTCGGCGGCGCGGCGCCCGGTGTCGTGCTCGAGCGCGTAGGTCAGGCGCGTGCCGGTGCCCTGGTCGAGGGCGTCGTGCATCGCCTCGAGCGTCGGGCGGATCGGCTCGAAGCGCGCGAAGCCGCGGACCGCGCCGCGCTCCGGCTCGCGCGGCTCCCAGCGCACGACGCGCGCGGCGACGTCGTAGCTGTAGAGGAGCGCGTAGCTGAGGCCGCCGGCGTAGGCGAACTCGATCGCGGCGGCGAGGCCGTCGGCGCGCACGGCGATCGGGAGCGCCGAGCGGAGGCCCGGCACCCACGACGTCATCGTCGCGGCGTCGGTGAACACGTGCCAGCACGCGTCGACGGCGCGCCCGATATCCGCTTCGACGATCCGCACGCCGTCAGCGCTTCTTCTTCTTCGCGGCGGGCTTCTTCTTCGCGGCGGGCTTCTTCGCGGCGGGCTTCTTCGCGGCGGGCTTCTTCGCGGCGAGCTTCTTCGCGGCGGGCTTCTTCTTCGCGGCGAGCTTCTTCGCGGCGGGCTTCTTCTTCGCGGCGGGCTTCTTCGCGACTCGTTTCGGGGCCGCGCTCGGCTTCGCCGCGGGCTTTGCTTTCGCCTTCGCCTTCGGGGCGGGCTTCGCCTTCACCTCCTCCGGCGCCGGCGCCGGCGGAGGCGCGGCCTCCGCGTCACCTTCGTCGGCGGCGGGCGGCGGTGCGTCGGAGCCGCCGAGGAGCAGCGCGACGTCGCCGGTGGTGAGGCCGCGCGGCGTCTGCAGCGACATGCCCAGCGAGCCGGGCTTGGCCTTGATGCCGGCGCCGGACTCGAACTGGATCTGCGCCTTCACGCCGCCGACGTCGGTGATCGGCACCGAGTTCGCCTCGCCGACCCACGACTCGCCGTCGTGCGCGAGGTGGCTGATGACGGACACGAGCCACAGCTGTTCGTCCGGCGGCCGGACGGTGAACAGGAACAGGCGCGAGCCCTCCTCCTCGAGGCGGCCGAGCGCCGGGTTCGACGTCGTGTAGCGATCGATCGGCAGCACGTCGCCGACCGAGGCGTCCTTCGTCATCTTCTCGAAGACCGCCTTGCTGATGACGGCCATCATGTCTGCCATGGCGTAGATCTAGCCATAACTGACCGCGGCCTTGTAGCGCCAGTTGACATACTATCGGTCCATGGTCCGTTCGTGCGTCGCGCTATCGGTCCTCGTGCTCGCCGCGGCGCCGCGCTCGGCGGCGGCCGACGCCCGCACCGAGGCGGTGGTGCTGTTCGACCAGGCGCAGAAGGACATGAAGGCCGGCGACTACGCGAAGGCCTGCAAGTTGCTGCAACAGAGCAACGAGAAGTGGCCGGATAGCGGCACGAAGGGCAGCCTCGCGATCTGCTACGAGAAATCGGGCAAGGTCGCGTCGGCGTGGCTGATGTGGCGGCAACTCGCCGACACGGGCCCGACGAAGGAGCTGCGCGCGGACGCGACCAAGCGCGTCGAGAAGCTCGCCGGGCGCGTGCCGCACGTGCAGTTCAAGGTGACGGCGGCGACGGCGGGGCTCGCGGTCACGATCAACGGCGACAAGCTCGATCCGAACGTCGGCGTCGCGCTGCCGATCGATCCCGGCAAGCTCGCCGTCGAGGCGACGGCGCCCGGGCGCGAGCCGTGGACCGCCGAGCTGACGGCGACCGAGGGCCAGACGACGACGATCGAGATCCCGGCGCTCGGCAAGGTCCAGGGCGGTGCCGGCAAGGCACCCGCGGGCGGCGGCACGGCGGGCGTGAGCTTCGTCGGGCCGCTCGCGCTGAGCGCACCGAGCGACGGCAACTTCACGAGGGACGGGCAGAGCGACGGCTACACGCTCGACGTGAAGGCCGGCATGACCGTGCGGATCGAGGTCACGCACGCCGGGTCGAAGAACGGGCTCGACACGCTCGTGTACGTGTACGGGCCGGCGCACAAGGGCGCGTACCCGGCGGAGAGCCTGTTCAGCGACGACGACGGCGGGTGGGGCAAGCTGTCGCGGATCACGTCGGCGAAGCTCGACGCGGGGACGTACGCGATCGTTGTCACGACGAAGGCCAACGACCGCGGCAAGTACCGGATCGAGGCGACGTGCTCGGCGGGCTGCCCGCCCGGCGTGCAGGTCGTCCCCGACGGCAAGGGCAAGACCGGCAAGGGCAAGTCGAAGAAGACGAAGCGGGCGAGCGCCGGCGGCGTGCGCTACGAGACCGAGGCGCAGCGCGCGCGGTCGCGGCGGCACAAGCTCGGCCTGGCGCTCGGCGCCGCGGGCGTCGCCGGGATCGGCGCCGGCGCGTACTTCGGCCTCGCGGCGAGGTCGCGCTTCGACGAGGCGAAGGACGTGTGCGGCGGCGCGATCGACGCGTGCCCCAAGGCGGTGCTGCCGATCGCGCAGGCGCGCGTGGACGACGCCCGCGGGCAGGCGAACCTGTCGACGGTGCTGTTCGGCGCCGGCATCGCGGCCGTCGCGGCCGGCACGATCGTGTACGTCACCGCGCCGAAGGCCCGCGAGCGCCGCACCGCGCTCGCGCCGATCGTCGGGCCCGACGGCGTCGGGGTCGTCGTCGGCGGGCGCTTCTAGTCCCTGCGCCTGAAGCTCGCGATCAGAGGCGTGTACGCGAACTTCAGCTCCAGGGCGCTAGCCCATCACGCCGAGGAGCACGAACGCGAGCGCGATCGCGACGGCGACGACCGCCGTGCCGGCGAAGCGGCCGCGCTGCGCGGCGGACGGCATGCGGAGCGTGGTCGCGCTCGCCGCCGGCGGGGCGGGCGCGGCGTCGGGGAGGGCATAGGGCACGAGCGCGTCGGCGACGGCGGCGAGCGACGGGAAGCGCGCGTCGGGATCGATCGCGAGCGCGCGCCCGACGACGGCGGCGAGGCCGCGCGGCAGCTCGGGGGCATGCGCGGCGACGGCGCGGCGCGTGCGCAGGTCGCCGACGGGCTTGCGCCCGACGAGCAGCTCGTAGGCGGTCACGCCCCACGCGTACTGGTCGCAGCGCGCGTCGGCCGAGCCGGTCGCGAGCTGCTCGGGCGCGATGTAGCCCGGCGCGCCCGCGTGATCCTTCTTCGTGCGCACGGCGGCGCCGACGTCGAGGCGCGCGCGGTCGTCGCGCCCGATCCACACGCGGCGCGGCTCGACGTCGCGGTGCACGAGGCCGACCGCGTGCACGGCGGCGAGCCCGCGGGCGAGATCGCACAGCCAGCGCACCCTGCGCTCGAGCGTTGCCGCGCTCGGCAGGTGGGCGCGCAGCGTGGTCTCGCCCGCGTGCTCCAGGACCAGGAACGTGTGGCCCCGCGCGCGCAGGATCTCGCGCACGGGGACGGCGTGGGGCGAGCGCACCGCGGCGGCGGACTGCGCCTCCGCGACGACGCGCCGGTGATCGCTCTCGACGACGCGCACGTCGACGCGGCGTCCGCTGCGGCGATCGCGCGCCTCGAACAGGCCCTCTCCGCGCGGCGCGACGATCTCGTACCGGTCGACACGGGTTCCCGTTGCGAGCACTGGTGGGGTCTACGCGCGGGGCGGCGCGCAAAATCCCACCGCGACGATTTTGCAGATCGCCGTGGCATCGCAAGGACTTAGTACCAGGCGTCCCGCACGCCCGGGCTCGCGCTCTCGCGCAGGACGACGAAGCGCTCCGAGCTGACCGGGAAGCGCAGGTAGAGCCCGCGCACGAGGAGGACGAAGCCGATCGCGCACGCGCTCGTCGCGATCGCGAAGGCGATCGGCGGCACGCTCGGGATCGCGAAAAGCGACAGCGCCACGATCGCGAACACGATGCTCGACGCGATGGTCGAGAAGCGCAGGTTGTAGCGGTTGTGCTGCGCGACGGCCTTGTCGTAGTGACCGCAGCGCGGGCAGCGCTTGAGTGCGAGCATCATCGCGACGCGCGTGTTCGCGTCGGCGCGCCCGGCGGTCGAGCGCGCGGGCGGCGGAGGACGGCGCGCGCGCGTGACGACGTCCGCGCGCTGCGCCAGCCGACACTTGAGACAGTGAAACATGGTCGACGAGGACGGCATGGGAAGACCGTAGGTCGGCCCGCGCGTGCGATCGAAGCGCGGCTTGCGACACGTCGTGACAGCGCGCGAACGTCACGATGCGACGCGGACGCGACGGTGCGTGACCCGATCCACGTGACGTCACTTCACGCCGATAGACCCGGCCATCGGTGTAGTGGCGCTTTCGCTCGCGCCTCAGAAATCCGTGCCGATCCCGAGCTGCACGATCAACGGATTCACCCACACGCTCATGCGCGCGGTGCCGACCTCGACGGTGTCGAACAGCGGCAGCTCGGGCGTGCGCACCTGGACGTGCCGCGCCTGGGCCTCGGCGAGCATGAGCGCGATGAACTTCACGTCGAGGCGCGCGTAGATGTGCTTCGCGAGGCGCGCCTCGGCGCCGGCCTGGAGCGCGAGGCCGGGCGCTGGCTTCACGGTGAACTCGGGCCGGCTCACCTCGACGAGGAGCGGGTTCGTGACGGCGGCGTCGTAGGCGAACAGCATGCTGACGCCGGCGCCGGCGTACGGGCGGAGCCGGCCGCCGCCGGTGAGCTGGTACGTCGCCGTGACGACGGGCGGGACGGCCTTCGCCTCGCCGAGCTCGGCGCCGAGCGCGGGCACGCCCGTCGGGATGCCGAGCGCCATCGGCGCGATCGACTCGTTCGCGAGCGTCCCGGTCGCGCGGAACTTCACCGTGAACGGGACGCCGAGCACGGTCTCGAGCGACCACCGCGGCGTGAGCTTGTAGCCGATGATCGCGGCCGGGATCGTGGCCGAGCTGACGCTCGCGCCCGAGCCGGCGATCGGCCCGTTCCGCACGGCCAGGCTCGCGGCGCCGTCGACGTCGGCGAGCTCCATCTCGCGCGAGTCCGCGAGCGGCGCCACGTGGGCGACGCCGGCGCGCACGTACAGCCGCTTCATCGGCGGCGCCTTGCGCGCGGGTGCGCGGACCTCGTCGGCGAAGGCGGGGGCCGTCGCGCACAGGGTGAGCGCGGTGAGGAGGAGCTTCGTCATCGCGACACTCCGCGCAGCGGGTTGGACAGGAGCTGGAGCTTCATCTCGCCCGCGGGGACGACCATCTCGACGGTGCCGCCGACGCCGAGGGGGGCGTCGATCGCGACGGTGACCGGGACCTCGGCGACGTTCGCGACGGAGATCGCGATGCGCCCGTCGGGGAGGAAGCTCACGGGCCCCTTCAGCGTGACGGACAGTTGCTTCGAGTGCAGGTCGTGGTCGGAGAGCGGGATGCTCATGTCGGGCGCATCCATGTACAGGTCGAGCGCCACGACGAGCGTCGGGGTGCCGTTGTCGTCGACGATGTAGCCGGTCACGGTTCCGCCGCCGGCGGGCTCGCGCACGCGCATGACGGCGGTGCCGGTGTCGGTGTCGATGCCGATGATCGCGGTCGCGTGCATCGCCACCGACGTGCCGTACATCGCGGCCGGCGAGATCTGCACGGGGACGCAGCGCGCGGCCGTGGCGCCGCCCGGCAGCGTGCACCCGGACTCGACCTCGCCGAGCGTCACCGGCATCGCGCCGCCGAGGTACAGGCACGCCTCGACCTCGGGCGTCGACGGGATGCAGTCCTGAGTCTCGAACCTGGCGTTGCTGACGTCGCCGGTGGTGCGCTTGATCCGCAGCGCGGCGCGGTTCTCGTCGCGCCGGATCTCGACGCCGTCGACGGTGCCCGAGCCGTTCTGATCGGTGAACGGCGCGGTCTGCGCGAACATGTACGTGCCGCCGCTCCTCGGCGCGCCGACGAAGTCGATCGCGAGGGCGGGGCCGCCCGCGTCGCCGCCGGTCATGCCGTTGAGCGGGTCGAAGCTCGCGGCGTCGCCGCTCGGGCCGCACAGCTCGCCGGCGTTGCAGCTGCGGTTGTTGCCCGACACGAGCGTGATCCGGTACGCGCGGCCCTCGACCCACGGCGCGTCGGGGACGAACGTCAGCAGGCGGTCGCGGCGCATCAGCGTGCCGGCGACGGCGGCGACGCACGTGCCGGCGCCGCTCAGCTCCTCGATGCGCACGCTGCCCGTGCCGCACGCGGCGCCGAGCGTGATCGTGCCGGGGGTGATCGGCTGGGTGAACGCGATCTCGATCGGCTCGTCGGCGGGCAGCGTGAACGGGCGGTACGGCTGGTCGCTGGTGAGGCCGCCGACGCAGCGGCCGCCGTTGAGCGCGCACGGCACGCCCGGGTGGATGCCGGCGACGGTGAGCGGCGCGCCGGTGCTCGCGAGCGCGGGCGTCGCGACCGACACGGTGACGGTCGCGAGCCGGTTGCCGGCGACGTCGGCGACGTCGCTCAGCAGCACGCGGAAGCGCTGCGAGTACGGCAGGCGCGCGAGCGGGCGCACCACGACGGCGGCGCCGTGGCTCTCGATCACCGACGCGACCGCCTGGCCCTGCGCGTTCTCGAGGCGGATGCCGCCGGCGCGCGCGAGGTCGAGGTCGATCGGCTCGTCGAAGATGAGCTCGATCCCGCCGTCGACGGGGAGCTCGGCGGTGCCGTCCGCCGGGAACGTGGCGACGAGCGACGGCGGCGTCGTGTCGGTGGGCGCGGTCGCGCTCGCATCGGTGATGAGCTCGAGGACGAGGTTCGACGGCGCGGAGGTCACGCCGAGGAGGCCGAGGTCCATCGACGCGACCGTCTCGATCGCGAGGACGCCGTCGGCGGCGGTGGCGGTGCCCGTCGCCTGCAGGCCGAGCACGGTCTGCGTCAAGACGGCGTTGCCGCCGGGGTCGACGGCGTACACCGCGACGTCGAGGCTGAGGTCGACGTACAGCGGCGCGCGCTCGTTCTCGGGGCGCTGGTCGTCGGGCTGGTGCGGGTTGCGGTAGATGCGGCCGCCGCCGTCGGTGAGCAGCTCGATCTCGATGTCGCCGGTCGACAGGCCGACGGGGATGTCGCCGCCGAGCTTGACGTCGAGGCCGCTCGCGTGGAGGCGCTGGCCGCGGCGGATCGTGAACGCGATCGGCCCGCCGAGCACCTTCGGATCGCCGAGCGAGGCGGCGACGGCGGACGGCAGCATCGCCGCGGCTTCGCGGCCGATCAGCGGCTTCACGATCGCGATGACGTTCGCCGGCGCGCCGGCGCGCGACGTCTTCGGCCCCGGATCGCCCGCGCCGCGCGTGCGCAGGACCTGCGGGATCGCGCCGGTGACGCCGCGCGTGTCGCGCGCCGTGACCTCGATGCTCTGCGGCGCGAGCGCCTGGCCGCCGAGGTCGGCGATGCCGGCGCCGAGGCGCAGCGTGTAGCGGCCGCCGCCGTCGAGGTCGTCGACCGGATCGACGACGACGTGGATGCCGCTCGCGATCACGGTCGCCGGGACCTGCCGGTTGTTCGCGTCGACGAGCTCCACGGAGCCGGGCGCGAGCGCCACCGTGCGCGGGTCGAGCGGCTCGGAGAACACGAGCCGGATCGTCGAGGTGTCGAACATCGGGCGGAAGCTCTCGGGCGCGGCCGGATCGCCGCCGTTGAACGCGACGAGGCGCGGCGCGGCCGCGCGCGGGCGGGTGCTGCGCGTCGTGAACGAGAACAGCGGCCCCGGCGCGGGGAGGTTCTGCGCGGTCGGCGCGACGTCGCGGGCGACGTGGACGGCGTACGTGGTGCCGGGCTCGAGCGCGACGTCCTCGAGCTGCGCGCCGGTGCCGTCGGGCGTCACGGTGGCGGTGGCGCGGACGACGCCGTTCGGCCCGACGAGGCACACGCCGCCGGTCGGCGCTTCGGGCGAGCCGGAGCACGGGCCGAGCGCGCTCGCGGCGATGGGATCGGAGAACGTCACGACGACGCGCGTACCGAGCGGGACGTCGATCTGCCGATCCGCCGGCGCCGTGAACACCACGCCCGGCTCCGCGGTCGCCAGCGGTGGCGTCGGATCGGCGCCGCACGCGGGCAAGAGCGCGAGCGCGAGCAGGTACCACCGTCGTGTGGAGGCCACGCGTCAGACTAACAATCTGCGTCGCGCGAGGTCACGAGTGTTCGACGGTAACGGATGTGGTGTCGGCGACAGTCCCGACGACGCACCACGTCAGGGCGAATCGCCCTCTCGCGGGATGCGCCCGATCGGCCACGCGATCCACGCGATCGATCCCGGGAGCACCCACAGGCCGAGCGCGATCGCGCTGGTGTCGTAGCTCTGCGTGCTGTCGACGGAGGCGCCGACGAGCGGGTTGACGACGATCAGCGCGATCGACTGCGCGGCGGCGAGCGTGCCGCCGGCGAACGACACGGCCTCGGGGCGGACGCGCGCGAGGAGATCCGCGGTGCCGATCGTGTACAGGCAGCCGCCGCCGGCGAGCGAGACGGAGGCGATCGCCATGCCCTCCCACGGCGTGCGCGCGAGCGGGAGCAGCGCCATCGCGGCGGCGAGCACGGCGCCGATCGCGTAGAGGCCGCGCGGGACGTCGCCGTGGCGGAGCCGGCGCGCGGCGGCGTCGCCGAACGCGATCGCGCCGACGTCGAACACGAGCGGCGGGAGCCACAGGTACGCGCCGACGTCGCCCTGGCCGAGGCCGAACTCGCGCACGAGGTACTTCGACCCCCAGCCGTGGACGAGGCCGATCACGGGCGCGGCGGCGAGCACGCCGACGAGGGCGCGGATCATCGCCGGCTGGCGCAGGAGCTCGAGCAGCTTCGGGCGCTGCGCGCGGGCGGCGTCGCGCGTGCGGTGGTCGAGGACGGCGCGCACGTTGGGGCGCCTCGTCACCGCGATCCACAGCGGGATCCAGAGGAGGCCGACGACGGCGGTGCCGAGGAACGCGACGCGCCAGCCGTACAGGTTCCAGATCCACGTCGCGAGCGGCGGCACGAGCATGCCGCCGATCGAGGAGCCGGTGAAGAGGAGGCCGAACCCGCGCGCGCGGTCGCGCGGCTCGAGCACGGTCTGCACCGTCTGCGCGGCGCCCGGGAAGCCCGGCCCCTCGGCGAGCCCGAGCGCGATGCGAAACGCGAACAGCATCCCGAAGGTCGGCACCACCGCGTGCAGCGCCGCGACCGCCGACCACACGAGCACGGATCCGACGAGCCCGCGCCGCGCGCCGACGCGATCGATCCACCAGCCGGCGACGGGCGTCGCGACGAGGTACGCGACGCTGAACGCGCTGGCCAGCCATCCGTAGGCCGTCTCGTCGATGTCGAGCGCCTTCGTCACCGCCGGCGCGAGCACGGCGAGCGTCGCCCGGTCGATGTAGCTCACGGTCATCGTGAACGTCGCGACCGCGACCACCGCCCATGCTTCGCGACGCGACATCACCTCGGGAAGGTAACCCGACCGCGTGCGGGTGGTGAAAGCCGGCAGTGGTCGGAGCGCGAGCGCGCGCAAGTCCTCGACGAGGATCTTGCGTGAGGCGCACCGACCGTAAGGCCGTCTTACGATGCCGGCAGAGTTCGGTGGGAGTCGCGTGAGGAGGCCGAGGGACGATCGCGGTTGTGTACGATGAGCGCGATGGGGAAAACGCAACGGGTGTTGCTTCTCGTCGGCGTAGCCGCGTTCGCAGCAGCATGCGGCGCCGGCGACAACCGACTCGATCCGGGTGATCTCGAGCTGCGCGACCTCCTCGGCATCTCGCCGGAGGCTGCGGATCGATGGGATCCCACACAACGTGCGGCCGCGCGGCGCGTGCTCGCGGAGCACCTGGCCTCGGTCGAGAGCGGCGCGCCGCTCCGGCTCGCGCTGGCGAGCGATGTCCGGTCGGCGGACGACCGGGTCGCGCGTGCGCTCGGGACGCTGGACGTCGCACGGGCGCGCGAAGGCGACGGCGCGCTCGCGCTGGTGCGCGTCGGCGCGGACGGGGACGCCGTCGCGCGGCGGGCGAGTGCGGGTGCGCGCGGTACGGCGGGGGTCATCGCGCCGTCGGGGATCGAGCTCCGGCTCGCCGAGGGCTGGGACCACGCGGCGTGGGGGCACCTGCCGGCGCGCGGGATCGACGTGCTCGCGGCGCTCGCCGAGGATGCGGGGCACGAGCGCGGGCCCGTCGTCGTGGCGCCGGCGCCGCGGCTCGCGGTGATCGCCGCGTACGTCGACGGCAACGCGGCGCGGTTGCTCGTGAACCCGGTGCTGCTCGCGGCGCTCGAGCCGGCCGACGCGGCGACCGGTGCGGTGGCGGTCGTCGCCCCGGCGGGCGACGTTGGTGCGGCGGGTGACAACGCGGCGCGCGCGGCGGAGGCGAGCGGCACGCGCGGCGCGGCGGGAGAGACGCACGCGGGCGCGGGGAATCCGTACAGCTTCTACGGCTCCGTCGCGGAGTGTGCGTTCGCCGAGCGCGCGCGGTGCGAGAGCTGCCTCTCGGCGAGCAACTGCGTGCCGGAGACGGACGCGTCGAGCGGTAACACCGAGTGCGAGACGCTCGCCGCGAACGATGGCCGCGGGTACTACCTGTTCTGCGCGAACCTCGCGCTCGCGATCACGGCGGTCGCGCAGTGCACGGCGGTCGATGCGTCGGGGTGCCCGCGCGACGTGCACGCGGCGACGTCGCTGTCGACGCTCGGCAACAACGCGAACTTCGTCGACGACGCCACGTGCTCGGCGGCGCTCGACGGCTGCCTCGCGAAGATCTTCGGCGCGCCGCCGGAGCCGTTCCCGGGCGTCGACGCGGGCGTGACGCCGCCGCGGCCACCGCGCCAGACCGACGTCAGCTGCAACGACTCGTGCAGCAACAACAACTGCGAGCTCGCGCCCAGCTGCGGCGCGGGGCCGAGCTGCGGGAACTCGTTCTCGTGCGACAGCTCGTGCTCGAGCTCGAACACGCAGTCGGGCTGCAGCTGCGACAACGACACCGGCGGCGGCGGTGGTGGTGGCTGCGGCGGTGGCGGAGGCGGCGGAGGCGACAGCTGCGGCGGCGGCGACAGCGGCGGCAGCTGCGGCGGCGGTGACAGCGGCGGCAGCTGCGGCGGTGGTGACGGCGGCGGTGGTGGCTGCGGCGGCTCGTCGGGCAGCAGCGGCGGCAGCTGCGGCGGTGGTGGTGGCGGCGGTGGGTGCGGCGACTCGGGCGGGGGCGGTGGCTGCGGTGGCTCGTCGGGCGGCGGTGGTGGCTGCAGTGGTGGCGGCGGCGGTGGTTGCGGCGGAGGCGGCGGCGGCGGTGGCTGCAGCGGCGGTGGCGGTGGCAGCAGCGGCTGCAACGCCGCGCGGCGCGATCCGCCCGCGAGCGCCGGGCTGGTGATGTCGCTCGTGTGGGGCCTCCTGCCGGTGCCGTTCGCCGCGCTCGCGCGCCGGAAGACGCGCCCTCGCGCACCGCGCCGCGAGCCGGCCCAGCCGATCACCGCGCCGAGCACCGACCTCGCCGACTTCGAGCGTGTGGAAGCGGAAGCGGAAACGGAGGTGGTGTCGTGAGGCAGCACGTCGTCGACTGGCTGAGCGGCTACGTGCCGTACGAGGTCGCCGCGACGATCGCGCCGACGTGGTTCACGTGCGTCGGCATGGCGGGGCTCGTGACGCTGCTCGTGATGATGTTCGTCGCACGCCGGCGCGGCGCGGATCCGTACGCGATCGCGAGCTGTGTGCTGTGGTGCTACGTCGCCGCGGTCGCGGCCGGGATCGTCGTGCCGATGACGATCGACGCCGCCGAGCAGCTCGTGACGACCGGCAGCGCGCGCCTGCGCTGGGCCGGGATGACGTCGTTCTGGGGATACCTCGCGGGCGGCGTCGCCGTCGCGGTGGTGTGCCGGCGGCACGGGCTGTCGCTCGCGCGGATGGGCGACCTGTCGGCGGCGCCGCTCGGGCTCGCGCTCGCGTTCGCGCGCGTCGGCTGCTTCCTCGGCGGGTGCGACTACGGGAAGGTCACGTCGGTGCCGTGGGCGATGCGCTTCCCGTCGGGGAGCCCGGCGTGGCAGGACCACGTGCGCGCGGGGCTCGTGCCGGCGTCGCGCGGCGAGTCGCTGCCGGTGCACCCGACGCAGCTGTACGAGGCGCTGCTCGGCCTCGGGATCGCCGTCGTCGTGCTCGTGCTGTCGCGGCGCGACGCCCGCTCGCGCGCCGCGCGCTGGATGCAGGCACGCGACGGGAGGGCCTTCGTCCTCGCGGCGGCGGTGTACTCGTGCGTGCGCATCGGCATCGAGAGCCTGCGCGGCGACGCGGGGCGCGGCATCCACGGCGGGCTGTCGAGCGGCCAGATCTTCTCGATCGCCGTGCTCGCGGTGATCGCGGCGGGCGCGCTGCTCGGGCGCGTCCGCGCGCACCGCCTCGCCGCACGCCCGGCCCTCGCCGGCGCGGTGACGGTCGCGCTCGTCCTCGCGGTCGCCGGCGACGCCGATGCCGACCCGGCGACGCCACCGCCGCAGCGCGACGATCACGCGGCCGTGGGCCTCCTCGTCGGCGTCGCGGTGCCGATCAATCGCCGGCCGGAGCAGGTCGCGACGCTCGGCGGGCCGTCGCTGTCGCTCGGGTACACGTTCGGGCGCGCGGGCGTGTGGCTCGACCTCGAGAGCCTCGGCAACGCCGATGCGTCGCACGGCACGGTGCTCGTGTCGGGGAGCTTCGTGAGCCCGGTCGCGCGCAACCTGATGATCGGCGCGCGCGCCGGGTTCGGGACGACGCTGGTCAACTTCGACGAGCCGGCGTTCCGCGATGTGATGGGCCCGACGCTGCGCGCGGAGGCGATCGCCGACCTCCAGATCGCCGACAGCCTGCTGCTGTGGGTGCGCCCGCTGTCGTTCGACGTGCTCACGGCGTCGGGCCTCGGCGGCCCGATCACCACGTGGCAGATGCGCATCGGCCTGGCCTACAAGATCGGCGGCGCGAAGAAGGCGCCGCGAGCGTCGCCACCACCACCGCCTTCACCACCGGCATCACCACCACCGCCGCCGGCGCCGTCGGCGCAGACGCAGCCGCCGCCGGGCACGGAGCGCGGCACGTGCCGCCCGGACGGGACCTGCGATCCGGGCCTCACCTGCGCGTCGAACCGCTGCGTCGTGCTGCCGCAGGAGTACCGATGAAGCCGTCGACGGGCTGGAGAAACATCAGCATCTTCCTGCTGCTCGTGTGCGCGTGGCAGGCGTGGCGCGGCTGCCACCGCCCCGCCGCGATCCCGCCGACGCCGGCGGCGTGCGCGCAGGCGCGGGCGACGGAGGCGGCATCGTCCGCGACGCGCTCGGCACCGTCGCCGGCCGCGGCGTCACCGCCGGGCGCCGACGCACCGGTCCCCGCCACCGACGGCAACGGCGGCCTCGACGTCTACGGGTTCAAGATCCCGGCGTGGGCGCTGTGGTTCGCGCCGCACCAGGGGGAGGACCTGCGCGCGTACCGCGATCGCGTGCTGCCGATCGCGCAGTCGGCGATCGCGCCGCACCGCACCCGCGTCGCGCGCTCGCGCGAGGACTTCGCGAAGGCGGCCGGCCTCGACGAGCACCAGCGCGCCGAGCTCGAGGCGGCGACGCGCGAGACGGCGGCGGCGCTGCAGGAGCGCGTGTTCGGCGCGGTGCTCGGCGGCGAGCTCGCGCCGGGCACGTTCAAGCCGATGACGGGTGTCGCGATGGCGCGCGAGCTGATCGAGCTCGTCGACAAGGGCCACCGGCGGTTCACCTCCGCGCTGCGCGAGGACCAGCGGTCCTCGCTCGCGAAGCACCCGTTCGATTTCGGCGACTACCTGGTGTTCTCGACGAAGTGGGAGGAAGTCCTCGCCTTCCTCGATTGAGTCCCGTCGCGATCGTACAATCGAGCGCATGCGCAACAGGTGGGTCTGGCTCGCGCTCGCGCTCGGCGCGGGCTGCGGTTCGACGACGGTGATCCTGAAGGAGCCCAGGCCGCTCCAGATCTCGGCGAAGGTGCCCGAGCAGGAGCCGAAGAAGGCCGAGGAGCCGCCGCCGCGCGTCGAGGTGAAGGAGGACGTCGTCGACGTCAAGGAGACGATCCTGTTCGAGTACTCGGGGTGGGGCCTCGCGAAGGAGTCCCACGACATCCTCGACGAGGTCGCGCGGGTGCTGAACGCGCACCCCGAGCTGAAGAGGCTCCGCATCGAGGGCCACACCGACACGCAGGGCGGCGTCGCCGAGAACCTGCGGCTGTCGAAGAAGCGCGCGAACAACGTCATGAAGTACCTCGTCGGCCAGGGCGTCGCCGCGGGGCGCCTCGTCAGCGAGGGCTACGGCGTCACCAAGCCGATCGCCGACAACGGCACCGACGAGGGGCGCGCGAAGAACCGGCGCGTCGTGTTCACGATCCTCGAGAAGGCGAAGAAGGTCGACAAGGACGACGAGAAGCCGGCCAAGAAGGACGAGAAGAAGGACGACAAGAAGCCGGCGAAGAAGGACACGAAGGACACGAAGGACACGAAGGACACGAAGGACACGAAGGACACGAAGGACACGAAGAAGGCCGCCGAGCCCGACGAGGAGACCGACGAATGATCACGCGTCTCGACTTCACCACCGCCACCACCGTCCTCCTCGCCGCGCTCGCGTGCGGCGCGTGCGGCGCCGGCGTCGGCGATGCGCAGAAGCGCCTGCGCACGGCCGTCGAGGCCAAGCAGGACGCGTTCGACGACTGCTACGAGAAGACGCTCGCGCGCAACGCCGAGGCCCAGGGCAAGCTCCAGGTCGTGCTGAAGGTGTCGACGAAGGGCGCCGTCGTCTCCCGGCCCACCGGCGGCAAGCTCGACGGCAAGCTCGTCAAGTGCGTCCAGTCGACGCTCGACAGCGTGAGGCTGTCGCCCGCGCCGAAGGTCAACATGGAGGTGTCCTACACGCTCGCCTTCACCCCCGAAGGCTGAGCGTCAGCGCATCTGCTGCTTGGCCTGGATCTTCGCCATCTTCCGGGCCTGCGGATGACTCTCGAGGACGCGGCGGGCGATCTTCTGGAGCTCGGGGTGGACGCGGAACTGGGGGGCGAGGAAGCGCGAGAGGAGATCGACGTTCTCGTCGGCGAGCGCGACGAGCTCGGTGCGGGCGGCGTTGCGGTTGCCGCCGGCGAAGCGCGCGAAGATGCGCGCGACCTTGATCTGGATCGCGATCTGCTCGCGGTTGTCCTTCGGCAGCTCGATCGTGTCGAGCAGCGCGAGCGCCTCCTTCGACTTGCCCGTGCGCGCCCACGCCTCGCCGACGACGGAGGCGGCGTAGGCGCGGACCTCCTTGCGGCTCGGGTTGTCGAGGTTCATCACGTCGGCGCACTTGCGCGCGTCCTGCGTGCGGCCAAAGCCCAGGAACAGCTGCGCCTTCAGGAGCGAGACGTCGTCCTGCATCGCCGCGGGGAAGACCTTGAGATCGACCTTCTCGATCAGCGCGAGGCCGGCCTTGGGGTCGTCCTGCGAGAGGAGCTGCGCGCGCGCGAACAGCTGGACGGGCTCGTTCGCGTCCTTGCCCTCGGACAGCTTCGCCAGGGCATCGCGGCGCGCCTCGGGGGAGGTCACCGCGCCGTGGAGCATCGTGCCGATCTTCTGCTGCTTGCGCAGCTGGCGCAGCGCCCACAGGAACAGGCCGGCCGCGATCGCGGTCAGCGTCCCGACGACGATCGTGAGGATCATGCTGCCGGTGCTGATCGTGAACGCCCAGATGGCGGCCACGATCACGAGGATCCAGATCAGGCGCTTCTTCCCGACCGCATCCATCAGCCCCGGCGGCTTCGGCAGCTTCGGCGCTTCCGCCGCGCCGCCGTCACCGTCGCCGCCGTCGTCCGGAGCCTCGCCCGCCGCGGCGCCGCCGTCGTCCGTCTTCTTCGCAGGCGCGTTCGCCGCGTCCTTGTTCCGCTTCTTGCTCACTGCCCGCAGAATATGGACCGCCCGAGACGCCGCGGGAAGGGCCTGATCTTCCCCTAAGCACCTTTCCCGCCGGCCGTTTCAGGAGGAGGATCGCCGGATGTCGTCGATCGCGCGATGGCTGCTCGTGCTGGGCGTCGCGGCGTGCGGCTGCGGCGGGAGCGGTGGAAACGACGATCGCCCCGACGACGGCGCCCGGGCGATCGACGCGACCCCACCGGTGGCGAGCGGCTGCGTCACGGACGTCACCGCCGGCGACCACGAGTACCGGTGCGGCGACCGCCGCGTCGACGCGCGCATCCCACCCGCGTGCCTCGCGCCCGGCTGCGGCCTGATCCTCGTGCTGCACGGCGACACCGGCGACGGCCTGCTCATGGACGCGCACCTGAAGATGCGCGACCTCGGCGAGCAGCGCGGGTACGTCGTCGTCGCCCCGACGGGGCCGCCGTTCGGCTTCGGGCGGCCCGGCTCGACGTGGTCGTCCTCCGAGGACGCGAACCTCGTCGACATCGTGCGCCAGTTCGCGAGCGTGTTCCGCGTCGACGCGAAGAAGATCCACGTCACCGGCTTCTCGCGCGGCGGCTTCGTGACGTGGCGCCTCCTGTGCGACCACGCGGACCTGTTCGCGTCGGCGGCGCCGAGCGGCGCGGGCTTCGGCAACAACTTCGGCGAGCCGACGTGCTTCCAGCAGGGCCGCGCACCGTCGCGCCCGATCCCGATCATCTTCCTGCTCGGCCGCACCGACGCGAGCGTGGGCTACGCGACGATGACCGGCATCCGCGACGCCGCGGTCGCGTCGTACGGTGCCACCGGGCCGTCGAACCTCGCCGGCGACGCCGCGTTCGTGCACGCCCGCTGGACCGCCGGCGACACCGTGATCGAGACGCTCGATCACGCGTACGAGACCGTCGACGACGGGCCGTTCGCGTCGGCGCGCGGCCACTGCGTCCCCGGCAGCACGACCGACCCGTACGCGGCGCAGTACGCGATCCCGTGCCGCCGGCCGAACGCGTTCGTGTGGGGCGAGGAGGTCATGGACTTCTTCGTCGCGCACCCGATGCCGTAGTCACTCACTTCACGCGCGCGGCGGCGTCGCGGTAGAGCTTCACGAGGTCGACGCGCATGTCGGCGGCGGGCTTCTCGGCGGCGCGGGTCTCGTCGAGGTGATCGGTCGGGATGCACCCGAGGAAGCCGGTCCACGCCGCGCTCGCGACGGCGACGATGCCGTCGTGCGGGCGCCGGTCCTCGCCCGCGACGACCGGGCCGGTGAGCTTGAGGAAGCTCGGCAGCGAGGAGGGTGCGGGCACGGTCGCGCCGGCGGCGGCGCACGCGGCGTCGGCGTTCGGGTTGCCGAAGCCGCCGACGCTCGCGTAGCCGGCGATCGAGTAGTACGCGACGCCGGCGACGTCGGGGTTCGCCGCGTTGAACGCACCGGCGTTCGCCTCGGCGAGGTCGGTGAGCGCGGCCTCGAGCTGCGCGGGCGAGAAGCGGTCGCCGAGGACGTCGGTGAGCATGAGCAGCGCCTCCTGCTGCGACACCGACAGGCGGCGCTGGAGGCCGAGGCCGAGGTCGGCGAGGACGGAGCCGCGGTGCGGCGTCGACACCGTCGTCAGCGACACCACCGCCGGTGCCTTCAGCGTCGACAGCAGGTAGCGCGCGTCGAGGCCGCCCATCGAGTGCGCGAACACGTGCACCTTGTCGAGCTGGTTGTTCGCGACGAACGCGTCGATCTGCGTCTTGAGCGCCGCGGCGCGCACGGCGACGCTGTCGACGCCGGGCACCGAGTCGCGCAGCACGTAGAAGCCGTCGGCCTGGAGTGCGGTGACGATCGCCGGGTCGAAGCTGTCGACGGTGCCGCCCAGGCCGTGCGCGAGCACGATGCCGGCCCGGTTGCCGGGCGCCGGCGGGTTCGCCGGCGGGACGTCCTCGGGTGGCGCGAGCTCCACGGGCGTGGTGACGTCGGCCGAGTCGCCCACGAGGCAGCCCGGGAGCGTGAGGTAGGCGACGGCGGCGCAGAGGGCGATCCTGGACATCGCCCGCACGAGGAGCAACTCCGGTGCCGTCGCGCGCGCGAGGAGACTCGGCAGGTTGCGCCGCCCCGGGTGGGGCCGGCGCACTCCGTTGTTGACCTGGAGTCAGCAGCAGCGCGATCGATCACATCGCGTAGAAGTCCTCCGGGATCGTCTCCGTCGGGCGCCAGTCGATCTCGCCGGCCTCCGCGCCCTTGTACTGGAGGAAGGTCTCGGCGCACAGGTCGTGGTCGTCGCGCGGGGGCCGGCGCTTCGCGGCGCGGATCCACGCGAGGGCCTGCGCCATCGGCATCTGGTGCGCGCGCGCGAGGCCGACGATGAGGACGAGCAGGTGCTTGCACGGCGCGCCCTGGAGGCCCATGCACTCCTCGAGGTCGGGCTGCGCGCAGCCGTAGTGGCCCTGCGGCGTGATCCAGCTCGCGTACACGCTGCTCTGGCTGGTCTGGCTGCGCACGACGCCGACGAGGTGCTGGTCGTCGAGCTTCGCGTAGAGCTGGTAGCGGTCCTTGCGCAGCATGTCGAGCGCGCGGCCGAGCTTGCCCTCGTCGACGTGGCCGTAGAGCTGGCTGAGGAAGCCGGAGAAGTCGAGCTCGCCGCCGGGGCCGGTCGTCTCCGTGCGCACGAGCTGGAGGAAGCCGGTCTCGTCGAGGCGCACGAGCGGCGCGCCGCCCTCGATGAGCTTGTCGGCGACGTTCTGCAGCTTGATCTTCGACGGGCCCTTGCGGTTCCCCGACACGAGGTAGTCGAGCGAGGCGTCGACGTCGGCGGTGACGACGCCGCCGGCGCGCTCGACCATCTTCGCGAGCAGGCCGTCGTCGAGCCCGCCGGGTGCGCAGTCGAAGCCGCCGACGAAGCAGAACCGCTTGCCCGCGAGGTCGATGCGCACGAGCTCGCGGTACGCGACCTCGTCGAGGATCTTCAGCTTCCCGCCGTCGTCGACGAGCCGCTCGGCCAGGCGCTTGGCCTCGGAGCGTCCGGTGCCCCGCTCGTCGCCGAACACGACGAAGTCGACCGTCTCGTCGAGGAGGTCGACCACCGTCGCGCCGCGCCGGAACGCGACCGTCGCCGGGTTGCCGCGGTGGTACGCCGGCCAGATCGCGAAGTCGCCGAAGAACGCCCAGCGCTGCCCGGCGAACGGCCTGGGCTTCGGCGGCGGCGCGGCCGTGGTCTCCGCAGCCGGCGTCGTCGTGACCTTCTTCTTCGCCATCGTTGCCTCCTACCCCCGGATGATCTGCGCCATCGCCTCGGCGAGGCGCTCGGGCGTGCAGACCAGGATGTCCATCCCGACCTTCCGGCACTTGCCGGCGGTGGACCTGTTGTACTCGGGGCGCGCGTCGTAGCCGAGCGCGCCGAGGCCGATCATGCGGACGCTGGCGTCGGCCATCGCGCGCACCTGATCGACGAGGTCCTGCTCGTCGCGCCCCTCGAAGAAGTCGGTGAGGAGGACGACGATCGAGCGCTCCGGCTCGCGCACGAGCCCGGCCGTGTACTGCAGCGCCTGCGTGATGTCGGTGCCGCCGCCGAGCTGGACCTTCAGCAGCACGTCGACGGGCGAGCCGACCTGATCCGAGAGATCGACGACGCCGGTGTCGAACAGCACGAGCGACGTGCGCACGCCGGGCAGCTCCGCGAAGATCGACGCCATCACCGCCGCGAAGATCGCGGAGTCGAGCATCGAGCCCGACTGATCGACGACGACGAGCACGTGCCACGGCCGCTTGTTGCGCTCGGCGGCGAAGTAGTAGACGTCGTCGACGAGCAGGTGGCCGCGCGCGGCGTCCCAGTTGTGGAGGTTCTTGCGCAGCGTCGTGCGCAGGTCGAGGTTGCGGTACACGCGGCGCGGTGCGTGGCGGTCGCGGCGCAGCGCCCCGACGATCGCGCGCTCGACGCGGACCTCGAGCTGCTTCTTCAGCTGCTGCACGACGGTGTCGATGATCTTGCGCGCGAGGATGCGGGCGCGCGGATCGAGCAGGTCCTTGTGCACGAGTAGCGTCTTCACGAGCTCGACGTTCGGCTCGATCTTCTCGAGGAGCTGCGGGTGCTCGAGCAGCTGCGACACGCCGCGCCGCGCGATCAGCTCGCGCTCGAGGACCTCCTTCGCCTGGCGCGGGAACAGGTCCGAGACGGCGTCGATCCACGTCGGCAACGTGAGCGCCGACGCGCCGGTGCCACCGCCGCGCTCGCCCTCGAACACGAAGTCGATCGCGGCGGCCGCGGCGGCGGCGCGCCCGTCGGTGCCGACGCCGATGCCCTTCTCCTCGGCGGCCTTCCCGAGCACGAGCCGCCAGCGTGCGAGCCACTCGTCCATGTCAGAAGCTCCAGTCTTTCATGATCGCGGCGACGCGCGCGTCCAGGGTGGCGAGGTAGGCGGCCGCGCCGTCGGAGGTCACCGGGACCTCGGCGATCGCCTCGCCGCCGGCGAGACCGTAGCGCGCGGCGACGCGGTCCGCGAACGCGAGGCGCTGGCGCTCGTGCAGGCGCTCGAACGCGTTGCGCACCTTCGGCAGGAGCGTCATGAACTCGTCCCAGGGCGCGGCGCGCAGCAGCTCGTCGATCGCGGACACGAGCGCGTCGGCGCCGAGGAGCAGCGACGTCTTCGACACGGCGAAGGCACCGTCGAGGAACTCGCCCGCGACGACCATGCGCGCCGGGTGCGACGTCGCGAACGCCCCGACGCGCGCGGCGAGGTCGGCCGGGTCGATCACCTTGAGCTCGGCGAGGAGGCCGGCGAATGCGCCCTGCATGAACGGCACCGTCGCGGCGAGCGCGGCCGACGTCACGGCGTCGGTGAACGCGGCGCGATCGAGCGGCTCGACGAGGTCGCCGGCGACCGCCGCCTCGGCGAGGGACTTCAGGTGCCCGATCGTCTCCTCCTGCTGATCGGCGGGCAGCGCGCCGAGGTCGCCGATCGCGAGGCACGCGCGCGTGTAGGCGCGGTGCGCGAGGTCGGCGATCGCCGGTCGCCCGAGGTCGCGCTGGATCGCGAGGCGATCGAGGACGAGCAGGTGCACGAGCGCCTCGCACTGCGAGTTGAAGCGGCGGTCCTCGTCGATCGCGGCGCGCGCGGCCGCCTCGAGGCGCTGCACGACGCGCGGCAGCTGCATCGCCACCGACGCGCGCAGGCGGCCGGCGGTCGCGCCCGCGTGGCGCGCGTCCGCCGCGATCTCCTCCTCGAGCTGCGCCATGGCGGCGGCCTCGATCGTGTCGCCGTACAGGTTCTTCTCGACGAGCTGCGCATCGACGGCGGGCGACCACGCGAGCGTCCACTTCTCGCGGAACAGCGTGGTGCCGTCGCCGGTCGCCGCGGGCGCGCTCTCGACGAGCGGCACCGCGAGCTTCACGAGCCGGTGCAGGAACGCGGAGCGCCGCGCGCCGGCGTCGTCGCGCAGATCGAGCGTGACGTGCATGCGCTTGTCGCGGCCCATGACCTCGCCGAGGTCGAGCGCGTCGAGCTGCTCGTGGAAGTCGTGCACGATCGGCAGCCGGCCGAGCGCCGGCGTCACGCGACCGATCGCGGTGCCGACCTCGGCCTCCGCCATCGCGCGCAGGAGGCCGCGGCCCTCCTCCTCGGGGCGCCCCTTGCAGCAGCAGGAGATCAGCGCGTCGCGGATGTCGTCGAGCGCCGGGGCCGGCCGGCCGCGCAGCGCGGCGAGCATGCGCGCGTGCTGCGTCGTCGCGATCGCATCCGCGGCGGTGAACATCTCGCCGGCGCGGCGCCCGCGCGACAGGACGTGGCTGACGTGCTCGATCATCGCGTCGACGTGCGGCGGCTCGTCCGGCGCAGCCCCGCCCCGGCGCTTGTCGGTCGCGACGACCTGCGCGCCGCCGCCCTCGGTCGCCTCGCCGGCGGGCGCCTCCGGTTTGCGCGTCTTCTTCTTCGGGGACGCCGGCTCGTCGGCTTTCTTCTTCTTCGCGGCCGGTCGCCTGTCCAGCTGCTCCCACACCGTCTGGTAGTACTTCGGGGCGCGGTTGCCGGCGCCGTAGCCGGCGAGCTCGCTCACGCGGAAGTACGAGTACGGCACGACCGTCGCGAAGCTGGTGCCCTTCGGCGGCTCGGGCGGCGGCTCGGCGTCGTCGCGGTCGAGGAACAGGTGGAAGCCGCCGCACACGACCATCGCCTCGGCGGGGGCGAGCCTGCGCGCCGCGAGCCCGCGCCGGATCGCCTGCAGCATGTGGCGCTCGCGCGGGATCGTGCCGTCGCGCTGCGGCCGGTCGCCGGAGGTCGCGCGCACGGCGGCGCAGAAGTGCGCGAGGTCGCGGCGGAACTCCTCGTGCGTCGCGTGCCGCCCCGACGACAGCCCGAGCTCGAACATCGAGTCCCACGCCTCGTCCCACGAGCGATACCCGGCGGCCTTCGCCATCGCCTGGTAGAAGCTGCTCTCGACGGCGATCGCCTCCCACGACGCGGCGGTCGCCTCGGCTTGTCCGGCTTCGTCCTCGGGCGCCTCGAGCTCGTCGGCCGGCGCGGCCGGCGTCGCCGGCTCGATCAGCGCGTGGTGCGGCAGGTCGATGAACACGACCTCGGCCCCGATCGCCGCGGCCTCGCGGATCGCGACGTACTCCGGCGAGTAGGGCAGGAGCGGGTACCACACCGGGAAGCGCGCCGGGATGTCGGGCGCGGGGCTCGCGACGCCGGCGAGGCCGAGCACAGCTCCTCGGCGAGGACCGCCTCGACGCGCGCGACCAGCTCGTCGCTGTCCGGTGTCCGAGACCTACCGGACACGCCTATCCTACCGAAATAACTTCGGAATCAGGATCCTCAACCCCGGAACGGATCGCCGATTCTCCTGCGGTTTCGATAACTTGCACGTGTCCGGCGGTGTCCGAGAGTTGTCCGGTCCTCATAGGGCCTTCACGGCGGCCTCGTGGAACTCCTTCCAGCTCGCGTCCTTCGCGGAGCGCTTCTTCGCGACGACGGCGAGGTACTCCTTCAGGACCTGCAGGTCGCCGAGGTCCTCCTTGACGATCGAGCCGACGAGGTTGCGCGCGATGTCGGCGACGCCGACGGCGCCGCTGCCGAAGTAGCGCGCGTGGATCGCGGCGTCGAGCGCGACGCCGATCGCCTCGGCGGTGGACAGCGTCGTCGACGGCTTCGGGAAGCTGGTGCCGTCGGTCGTCATGCCGGAGCGCATCTCGCGGAACACGGTCGCGAGCACGTTCAGCACGGGCTCCTCGAGGCGCGCCGGGATCTTGTAGCGCTCGAGCAGCTCGCGCGACCGGTCGCGCACGATCGCGACCTCCGTCTTGTGATCACCGACGACGGGGATGTGGATGTAGTTGAAGCGGCGCTTGAGCGCGGCCGACAGCTCGTTGACGCCCTGATCGCGCGAGTTCGCCGTCGCGATGATGTTGAAGCCGGGCCGCGCGAACACCATGTTCGCGTCGGGCAACTCGGGCACCGCGATGTTCTTGTCGGACAGGATCGACACGAGCGCGTCCTGCACGTCGGGCACGCAGCGCGTGATCTCCTCGAAGCGGACGAGGCCGCCGGTGCGCATCGCGAGCATCGTCGGCGACGGGATCAGGTTGTCGGGCCTCGGGCCCTCGGCGATCACGCGCGCGATGTTCCACGCGTACTTGATCTGGTCCTCCGTCGTGCCGGCGGTGCCCTGGATCGTCAGCGTCGAGCAGCCGCTGATCGCGGCGGCGAGGTGCTCCGACAGCCAGCTCTTGCCGGTGCCGGGCTCGCCGACGAGCAGCAGCGCGCGCTCGCTCGCGAGCGTCACGATCGCGCGCTCGACGAGGGCGTCGTCGCCGAAGAACTTGCGCGTGATCGGCACGTCGACGGTCTTGCCGTCGATCTTTACCGATAGCGGCTTCGCGGTCCCGACGACGTACGCCAGCACCGAGCGCGGCGACAGCTTCCACGACGCCGGCGGCGTGTCGGCGTCGCGCTGCGCGAGCGCCGCGAGCTGCGCGCGGTACTGCACCTCCGCCGGTTCGCGGAGGACCTCCTGCTTCGAGGGTTCGGGTTCCTTGGTCTTCGCCATGGGTGCCTTCAGGTCGAGAAGTCGAGCGTCTTCATCAGCGATGCGAGATCGATCTTGCCGCGCGAGATCATCAGGTGATCGGGGCCGTGGTCGCCGACCGTCGACAGCGGCTGGAACACGAGCGTGCCGAGCTCGTAGTGCACGAGCCCGTAGAGCGGCGGGCGGACCGCGTTCTTCTTCGCCATCCTCGCGAGCGCCTCGCCGAGCTCGGCGCCGTCGGGGCCCGTCGAGATGATCGCGTCGAGGGCGAGCCCGGGCACCCGGATCGGCACGATCGTGCGCTCGGGGCGGTGCTCGCTCGGCGCCGGGGGGCCGGCCTCCCAGCCGTCGAGGACGACCTCCTCGTGGAGCTCGACCTCGAGGTCGAGGGGCGTCGCGCGGTGGCGGCGCACCCGCGCGGCGGCGCGGGCGCGGCGATCGGTCTCGCCGC
Organism: Deltaproteobacteria bacterium; assembly: GCA_019637375.1. GTDB lineage: Bacteria > Myxococcota_A > Polyangia > Haliangiales > Haliangiaceae > JABFXX01. Next base: position 88,494 of record JAHBVW010000015.1, read on the forward strand.
GCCCGACGAGGTCCGGCGCGACGAGCGCGCTCCACCCGGCGAACGGCGGGCCGGCGACCACCTTCGACTTCGGCCCGAGGTGCAGGCGCGCCGCGCCGCTGTCGTCGACGGTGACGGCCGCGTCCGTCACGTGGATCTCCGTCGGCTCGAGCAGCAGCTTCGGCGCGAACTTCTGCGGCTGCGGGAGGTGGAGGAACGCCTCGGCGGGGACGCCCTTCTTCGCGCCGAACACGCACGACCACACGACGCGCGCTCCGGCGGGCAGGGTCGCGGCGGCGGCGAGCGTGCGTGCGCGGAACTCGAACGCGGCCGAGCCGTCGAGGAGGGCGCGCTTGTGCACGCCGATCACGGCGAGCCGGAGCAGCGGCGCGGCGACGGGCGCGGCGGGCTGGAGGAGCAGGCGCGCGATCGCGGCGCGGTCGCCGCGGCCGATCGCGTCGGCGAGCCCGCGCGCGATCAGCCACGTGCGGTGGACGAAGAACGCGAGGCGGCGCGCGGCGAACGTGCCGTCGTCGGCGAGGAACCGCCCGGTCTCGTCGATCACGTAGCGGATCGACGCCGCGAGCCGGCCGAGCCTCAGGCGCGACGCCTCGCGGAAGCTCGCGTCGAGCTTCGCGCGCGTCGCCTTCGATGCGGTCGTCATCCCCGAGGCGACGAGGCCCTCGATCACCTGCGTCAGCTCCGCGAGGATGGGCACCAGCGCCGCGTGCGCCGCGTCGTCGAGCTGCGCCGGTGGTGGCGCGGGTGCGGGCGACGGCGGCGCGGGTGGCGCGGGCGCGTGTGGCGCGGTGGATGCGATGGGTGCGGTGGATGCGATGGGTGCGATGGGTGCGATGGGTGCGATGGGTGCGATGGGTGCGATGGGTGCGATGGGTGCGATTGCGGGCTCGTCGGCCGAAGGCGCGGACTCGTCGGCCGGAGGCGCCGCGCCGCCGAGCAGCTCGGCCGCGGCGTCGAGAGAGAGCACGCGCTCGAACACGCGCATCACCGTCTGCGCGCGCAGGAGGCGCCGCGGCGACCCGGCGCCGCCCTCGCGGACGCCGTGCACGAGGTCGCGGACCGCGCCCGCGGCGTACGCGGCGCCGGCGCGCGCGAGCTCCTCGCCGATCGCGTCGAGCCGGCGCACGTCGTCGGGGCCCGACGCCTCGAGGCCGCGCACGATCAGCTCCTCGAACGCGCGGTCGAGCGCGCGCAGCGTGCCGGCGACCTCCGCGCGGTCGGCACTCACAGCGCGTAGAAGTCCTCGGGGATCGTCTCGGTCGGTCGCCAGTCGACCTCGCCGGCCTCGGCCCCCTTGAACCGCACGAACGTCGCGGTCGCGGCCTCGCGGTCGAGGACCGGCCGGACGCCGCGCGTCGCCGCGATCCACGCGTGCGCGCGCTCGGGTGCGAGCCGGCCCGACTGCGCGAGGCCGATCGTCAGCACCAGGACGTGCTTGCACGGCGCGCCGCGCAGCCCACCGCAGTGCACGAGGTTCTGCGTGCAGCAGAAGTACGCACCGCCGTCGCCGAGGCGGCACGCATACACGAGCCCTGCATCGGTCTGGCTCTTGACGACGCCGGTGACGTGCTCGTCGGTGACCGCCGCGTAGAGCTGGAACTTCTCCGCGCGCAGCATCTTCATCACCTTCGCCATGCGCGCGGGATCGAGCTGTGCCGCGAGCGTGCGCAGGAAGTCCGGCAGATCGAGCGCCGGCTCCGTCATGGCCGCGCCGGCAACGCACCGGCGCGCAGCGCGTTCACGAGCTTCTCGGCGGCGCGCTCGCCGGCCCTCGGGTCCGCGCCGCCCATCCAGATCGAGATCCGTCCGTTGCGGATCGCGGAGTTGATGATCGGCGCGCTCGCGACCTTGCCGTCGACGACGATCGCGAGCTTCTTCCCGACGAGCCGCGCCGTGAGCTCGCCGAACACGAGCCCGCCGGCGCGATCGAGGTCGACGAGCACGATCGGCCCGTGCGAGTCGGGATCGAACGCCACATGCGCGTCCGCGACCGAGCTCCCGGTGAGCCCCGCCTGCGCCATCACGTAGTACGTGCGCGTGTACGGCCGCGGATCCGTCGCGCTGCCGGGCGGCGCGACGCGCTCGTAGCGGATCGTGCGGTCGCTCGGGATCGCGAACGACGGATCGGATTTCGCGAGCGAGCTCAGGTAGCTCCCGATGCGTTGCTCGCCCGTCCCGTCGGGGCCGTCGTGGGCCATCAGGTAGTAGTCGACGTGCCGCACATCGCTCGTGTCGGCGCGCCACGTGTCGGTCTCCACGCGCACGTCGAGCGCCTTCGCGGCCGGGTCGGTGGCGCTGCCGTTGTACGCGCGGCCGACCCGCGCGAACAGGCGCTGCATGAGCTGCGAGCCGTCGTCGACCTCGACGAGCTCGAGCGACGACGCCGGACGCTCGCCGACGATCTCGCCACCGATGCTGTCGGGGTCGCGTCGCTCCGGCCTGCGCTCGGCGGGCGACTCCGTCGCCGACGACGACGACGACCGCTCGCGCGCGCTGCCACCGCCACCGCACGCAGCTACCGCGAGGAGCAGCACGAGACGCAGCGCGAGATGCCGCACGTCAGTCCTCGCCGACCTTCTTCATCGTCTCGACGAGCTCGCTCTGCGACACGCCGTGCTTGATCGCGCACTTCGCCAGCTCGCGCGCGGCGGCCTGCGTCTTGTCCTCGTCGCCGCGGGCGTTGCGCGTCGAGCGCGCGAGGGTCACGAGGTCGCCGAGGACGACGCGCGCGCAGGTCGCGTCGGTGCACGCGCACATGCGGTCGCGCAGCTGCTCCATGTCCTTCGTGACGTCCGTCGAGCAGCCCGCGAAGGTGAGCCCGGCCAGGAGGAGCGCCGCACGCCACATGCTCACACGTGTATCACGGCGGCGGGGCGCAGCGAGCCTCCTCGCGGCGCCGGATCCCTAGGATGATCGACGAGATTACGGCGAACAGCGCGGCGCCCCCGAAGAGGACGAGGGCCAGGCGCTCGTTCGCCTCGGGCAGGCGCGCCGTCATGACCGCCCTCTTCACGAGGCGCAGCGCCAGGAAGGCGGTGCCGGCGAGGGCGGTCAGGCCGAGCGGCGCGACGGCGCGGTGCTCGAGGGCGCGCACCCAGCGCGGGAGCGTGCCGCGCCGGTGCTCGGCGCCGCACGCGCGGCCGATCGCGCCGACGAACGCCCCGCCGGCCGCGAGGATGATGACGATCAGGCCCGACGCGTTGGTCTCGAGCACCGCGTAGCTGCGCATCCGGTCGGCGGACCACGCGTTCGGGAACTGACGGGTGGCGATGGCGGTGAACGCGATCGCGCCGACCACGACCATCAGCGCGAACGCGCCGAGCGCGGTGAGCCCGACCGCCCAGGCGTCCGCGCGCCGGACGAGCCGGCGTGCGACGTCGGCGGGGCCCTCGGCGAGGCGGTCGAGATCGCCGTGCACGTCCCCCGTCGGCGCGATCGTTCGCGCCATCCCGCGCGCGAACACGACCTCGGCGATGCGCGTCGCGACGACGTGCGCGGCGAGGAGGAGCGCGCTCGCGAGGATCGCGAGCATGATCGGCGACGGCACGAACGGCTGCCGGCCGAGCACGGCGCCGGCGTCGTACATCGCGCGCGGGTGCTGGACCGCGAGGAGGATCGCGATCGCTCCCGCGAGCGCGGCCGCGCCCGTCGCCGCGCGCGCGACGCGGTGGGCGAACACGTGCGCGAGCGTGATCGGAAGCGACGCGAGCTCGCCGCGGCGCTGCGCGGCCAGGTGGTCTCGGCGCGCCTCGGTGCCGAGGCGGTCGTCGCGGTACATGTGCTCGCGCTGGACGAGGTCGCGCCGGTTGTCGGCGGCGAGCGCGTCGAGGTCGGCGCGCACGAGCGGCGGCAGGGAAGGTTCCGGCATCAAGGCGTCTCCTCGAGAGGGGAGGGCGCGACCACCGGGGCGCGGCGCGCGTAGAACGTGCGGAGTCGCTCGCGGCCGCGCGCGAGGCGCGACTTCACCGCGGACTCCGACACGTCGTGGAGCTGTGCGATCTCGTCGACCTGCCAGCCCTCGAGCTCGAACAGCACGATCGCCTCGCGCTGCTCGGCCGGCAGCGTCGCGAGCGCGATGCGCGCCCGCTCGGCGCCGCCGAGGGCCTCGTCGGTCGACCACGTCGTCGGATAGTCCGTCGTCCCGAACGGGATCATCCGCCGCCAGAACGCGCCCCGGCTCCGGTTGCGATGCACCGTCACGATCACGCGGTACAGCCAGCCGCGAAACAGCGCGTCGTCGCGCAGCTGATCGAGCTTCGCGAGGGCGCGCACCGCCGCCTCCTGGAACAGGTCGTCACCGTCGGCGCGCGAGCGGCACAGGTGGCGCGCGAAGCCGAGCGCGGCATCGTGGTGCGGCTCGATCAACCGCCGGAAGCGCTCGAAGCGAGGGGACATGACGCAGCCAGGACAGCACGACCCCTGCGTTTCGTCGCAGCGATCTTCGATATCTCACAAGTGCCCTACATCATTTATCAATTGACTCGCGCGCCCACCGTGGGACGCTACCTGCCGTGAGCGGCGGCACGTGGACGCAGCCCCGGACCCGGTGGCCGATGACCGCCTCGGCGGCCCTCGTCTTCGCCGCCCTGTTCCTCCCCGCCGGCGACGGCTGCAACGCATCCCCGCTCGTGCCGGTCTCGCACGGCGCGGCCTACCCACCGCACCTCCTCGGCGCGCTCGTCCTCGCGATCCTCTTCGCACCCCGCGCCGCCGAGGGCATCGTCTACGCGATCCGCCTCCTCGTCTGGCTCGTGATCGGCGTCGCCACCGTCGTCATGCTCCCCCTCCAGCACACCCCGCTCCACCTCCGCGGCGCCCCTCTCGTCCTCGGCACCGGCATCATCGCCATCGTCGGCCTCGGCTCCCTCTCCGCCCTCACCCTCTCGCGCACCGTCCTCGGCGCCGCCCTCACCGCCCTCGCCTGGTTCATCGTCCAGTCCGCCGACCCCGGCACTTCCTCCGCCTTCGGCGCCTACCTCGGCGCCGCCGGCGCCGCCGGCCTCCTCGCCTGCGCGCTCGCCTGGTGCCGCGACGCCCTCCGCACTCGCGCCGAACAGCTCGCGAAGCCGTAGGGAACCTGGCGATGTTGTCGATGAGCGGGTCGTCGCAAGATCGTGCGGAGTGGCTGTTCCGGGCCCTCTACGGCGCACCGGCCGACCTGGCGCTCGACGTCACGGGCTTCGCGTTGAGCAGGATCCGGAAGCGTTCACCGCCTGGGTGCGCGACGTACGATCGGCGACAATGTGGCGGCGGTGGCCGTCGGCGAGCGCGAGTGGCTGGCGGTCATCGGTCGACTCGCGAGCCCGGGGCCCGCGTCCGAACCGCTCGAGGCGGCGCTCGAACGCTGGCGGGCGCGGGAGCACGCGCTCCTCTGAGGAACGTGCGCTACTCGACGCGCAGGACGAAGGTGCCGGAGCTGCCGCGGGTGGCGGTCTGGTACATGAGCTCGGCCTGGGCGGGCGCCATGGCGAGGTCGCCCGTCATCTCGAGGTGCAGGACGGCGCGCGTGCGGGTGCGGGGAGCGGCGTCCTGGTGGTGGAAGGCGACGTGGGCCTCGCGGTCCTCGCGCAGGACCCACGCCCGGGCGATGCCGTCGGTGGTGGGGAAGCGGCGGTCGTCCTCGGGGAGGAGCTCGGCGCCGGCGGGCTTGGGGTCCTCGACGAGGAGGAAGCGCATGGTCCGGCCGGCCTGGTGCTCGACCTCGACGACGCTCTCGAGGAACGAGCCGGCGGGGATGCGGTCGCCGCTCGCGAGCCGGCGCGCGCGGGCGCCCTTGCCGTCGAGGAGGTACACGGAGCGCGTCACGGCGAGGCCGTGGGCCGCGGGGGTGAGGTCGCGGCCGCGCTTGTGGTAGCGCGCGGTCATGCGCACGAGCATGCCGGGCGACGCCGACGGGAACGACAGCGTCGCGCGGCGGCCGGCGGCCTTCAGCGGGAACGCCTGCGCGAGCCCGTCGGGGAACGACGCCTTCTGCACCGGGCCGCCGTCGAGCGCGTACGCGACGGCGGCGTCGCGCGCGGCCTTCACGCCGCGCCTGGCGACGTACTCGGTGATCGCGTACAGCACCATCGCCGTGTCCTTCGTCGAGTTCCACCGGTCGCCGCGCTTGGTGGCGACGAAGTACGCGATCGCCTCGGCGACGAGCGGGTGCGTGGCGTCGAACCCGACGAGCGCCTTCAGCACGACGGCGGTCGTCTCCGACGGGTCGTCCATCCAGCGCGAGAAGCCGCCGGTCCGCCAGCTCGCGAGGCCGCCGATGCGGTGCGCGCGGGCCGTGAGGGTCTTGACGATGTCGTCGGCGATCGTGCGGTCGCCGCGCGCCGTGGCGATCTCGAGGGCGAGGGCGAGCGCGTAGTCGCTCATCTTCGCGCGCGCGGCGGCGAGCGCGCTCCACCACGCGGCGGGCGGCGTCTCGCGCTGGCCGTACACGTACAGGAGGTACGTGCGGTCGGAGAGCTGCGCGTCGTCGAGCCGGCCGCCGAGCATCTCGCGGATGCGCGCGAGGCCGCGGTCGAGCGTCGCCGCCGGCACCGGGTAGCCGGCGCGCTGCGCCTCGAGCAGGCCCCACACCACGTACGGCGTGATCATCTCGTGCGTCGCGGCCTGGCCGATCCAGCCCCAGCCGCCGTCGGGCTGCTGCAGCGACACGAGCCGCTTGATGCCCGCGTCGACGACGCCGGGGAGGCGCGCCGCGAGCTTGCCATCCTTGAGCCCCATGTTCTCGACGGTGCGCGCGACCCGGATCGCGGGTGCGAACCGGCTCATCGTCTGCTCGGCGCAGCCGTACGGATACTCGACGAGGTAGTCGAGCGTCTGCACCATGTCGGCGGCGAGCGACGGCGCGAACGACACCTCGAGCCGCACGTCGCGCGGGTCGACGCCCGCCGGCAGCTCGAGCGACACCGGCTTGTCGGCGAAGCCCGACGCCGTCTGCACCTGGTCCGCCGCCGACGGCGCGACGGGGATGCGCTTCTCGCTCGCGTCGTACACGTCCGTCGACCTCGCATCGCGCGCGGTCATGCGCAGCTGTGCGAACCCGGCCTCCTTCGCGCGCACGCGCCACGTCACGGTCGCGTTCGAGCGCGCCGGCACGCGGATCGTGCGCTCGGCGTCGCCGGTCGCGAGCTCGGCGTTCGTGGCGCGCAGGGCCACGGCGATCTCGCGGTCGACGCCGGAGAGGTTGCGGACGTTGCCGCCGATGTCGACGAGGTCGCCCTCGGTGAACTGGCGCGGCAGCACCGGCCACACCATCACGTCGCGCAGCGTGGTGAGCTGGCTCGTCGCGCGCCCGGCGGCGTCGGCCCCGAGCGCCGTCACGACGACGCGCCACGTGGTGAGCGAGTCGGGCAGCTTGAAGCGGATGCGCGCCTTGCCGTCGGCAGCGGTGCGCGTCACGGTCCACAGCGCGGAGTCGGAGAAGTCGCGGCGGACCATGTCGGTGCCGCCGTCGGTGGGCGTCAACAGCGCCGGCATCGCGGGGGCCGCGTGGCTGAACGACGCGTTGCCCATCGCGTACGAGGCATCGCCGCGTGCGTAGCCGCCGCGGAACGTCGCGACGTCCTCGGTCAGAAAGCCGTCGCGCTCGCCGATGACGACGGTGTCGCCGATGCGGCGGAACACGAGGCCGGTCTGCGCGGCGAGCAGGTCGACGACGCGCACGCGCCCGATCGGCGTCTTGCCGTCGATCACGAGCTGGGTGCCGCCGTAGCCCGTCGCCGAGGTCTGCACACCGGCGTGCCGGAGGAGCCCGACGAGCTGCGCGACGGAGAGCGACGTCTGCTTCCACTGCTCGACGAGGTAGCTCGCCTGCTCGCGCGCCGTGCGCAGCTCCGGCTCGGCCGGCACAGGGCTGGTCGCGATCGCGCGCGCCTCGGCGAGCACGCTCCCGACGGTGACGTCGCCGATCTGCGCGGCGATCGTCGCGAGGGCCGCGCGCCCGCGCAGGCGATCGTCGGCGTGGAAGAAGCTGCGCGGGTCGACGGCGCGGTCCGGCGCGACGCCGAGCAGCGACTGATCGAACACCGACACGGCGAGCTCGACGCTCTCGGCGCGCCCGACGGAGACGTCGAGCTCGACGGTGTCGCCCGGGCCGTACGTCTTCTTCACCGCCGTCGCGGTGACGGCGAGCTCGCGCTGGGTCGGGCGCACGTGGAACAGCTGCTGCGCCGCGAGCACCTCCTTGTCGGGACCGAGGAGGTACGCCTCGACGGCGGCGCCGTAGCCGAGCGTCGTGCCGGCGGGGATGTCGAACGTCGCGCGGCCGCCGGCGAGGCCGACGAGCGTGCGCGCGCGGATGCCGGCGCCGTCGCGCACGAGGACGAGCGCGGTGGCATCGCGGTAGCGCGACTCGACGCGCCCGGTGATGCGCTCGCCGTGGCGGACCTGCTCGCGGTCGAGCTCGACGACGACGCCGGGGAGCGACGCCTCCTCGCGCACGGCGAGGCCGACCTCGCTCCACACGGTCGATCCGTCGGCGAGGGTCGCGCTGGCGATCACGCGGTAGCTGCCGGGATCGTCGAGCTTGATCGTGGCCGCACCGCCGGCGACGGTCGCCATCCCGGCGACGGCCGAGGTCGCGTCGCCGTACGCCGAGCGCGCGGCGCGGCGCTGCCACGACCGGCACCGCCCGGTGAGGCGGCAGGCGTTCGCCATGGCGGCGTTGCCGCCGAGGGCGGCGCGGAAGTAGCGGCGGTGGTAGGGGACGCCGTTCGGCGGAACGTTCCAGGTGTTGTTCCACACGTTGTTGCCGAGGTAGCCGTAGTCGAGGTCGAGGCCGGTGGGCTGCGTCGCCTTGATCGCGACGACGCTCGCGGCGACCGGCACGGCGACGCCGCGCGCGTCGACGGCGGACACGGTGATCGGGACCGGCGTGCCCGCGGCGACGAGGTCGTGCGGCGCGGTGACGGTGAGGCGGACGTCGCGGCGCGCGAGCGGCAGCGTGCGGTGCGCGCGCAGCTCGCGGCCGTTCGCGTCGGTCATCACGGCCTCGACGACGAGGCGGTGGTCGCCGCGCGCGAGCTCGCTCTTGAGCGGGATGCGGTGGGTGCCGCGCCCGCGCGCGTCGAGCGCGACGCTGCCCTTGACCTCCGCGACGACGGCGTACGGTGCGCCGCCGGCGCGCATGTCGGGATCCGCGAGGTACGCGAGCACGGCGGGCGGCGTGAGGAACCCGGCCGGCGCGCCGAACGCGAACGCCTCGGGCGCGAGCGGTCCGGTCGGCTCGGCGGCGGTGTCGCGGACGATCTGGGCGGTGAGCTCGACGGAGCCGCCGGGGACGGGCGCGCCGAGGAAGTCGGAGGCCGACAGGTCCACGACGGCGGCGCGGTCGCCGAGCGCGGCCGCGATGTCGAGCTTCACGCGCGACTTGCGGTGCTCCGCGAGCTGGACGCGCGCGACGCCGCGGTAGCCGGGGATCGAGATCGCGTAGACGTCGAGCGGATCGCCGCCCGAGAACGTGTACGCGCCGGAGATCCGCCCGTGCTCGTCGGAGACGAGCTTGAGCGTGGCGGCGCGCGTCTTCTTCGCCTCGGCGTCGATGTGGACCTCGACGGCTGCCTTCGGGATAGGGGCGTGGGCTGCGCCCCGCCGCAGGTAGCCGGCGAACGACAGCTTGTCGCCGGGGCGGTACGCGTTGCGGTCGACGACGAGCAGCGCGGCCTGCTCGGCGGGCGCCTTCACGCGCAGCGTCGCGCGCTGCGTGAGCCCGGCCGCCTCGACGACGGCCTCGGTCGTCGCACCGACGGCGTAGGTGAAGGTGAACGTGTTGTCGGCGGCGATCGGCACCTCGTGCGCGACGCCGGAGAACGCGATCCGCGCGGTGCGGCCGGCGAACGACGTCGAGCCCGCGAGCCATCCGACGAGGCGGTCCTCGTCGACGAACACGCGCAGCGCCGAGCCCGCGGGCGCCGGCTCGGTCGTCGCGAACACCGGCGGCGGTGCGGATGGCGCGACCACGGGCGCCGACGGTGATGGTGGTGAGGGCGCCGCCGAGGTGGTGTTGCTCGAGCGCGTGTTGACGAGGTACGTCGCGCACGCGAGCGCGACGCCGATGCCGAGGAAGGTCCTACGCATGCGTTGCATGACGCCGCGATCGTGCAGCGGCGTTCGCCCGGCGCGCGTAAGGCTTCCGTAATCGGATCAGGCAAGCGCGCGGCGGAACAGCGCGACGACGGCCTGGTACGACGACAGCGCGAGCTCCGGATCGTAGCGCGGGCCCTCGTCGCGCAGGAACGCGTGCTGCCCGTGGTGCTCGTGCCACGTGAACGCACACCCGGCCTCGACGAGCCGGCGCTGGATCAGCGCGCGTCCCTCGTCGGGGATGTGCGGATCCTGGCGGCCCCACATCATCATCAGCTCGCCGCGGATGTCGCCGGCGCGCGCGAGCGAGTCGCTGTCCGGATCGCCGGCGGGGCCGAGCGAGCGCTTGTGCAGGTCGGTGGCGTAGAAGCAGGCCGCCGCGCGCACGTCGGGCTGCAGCGCGGCGCGGAACGCGAGGTGCCCGCCGATGCAGATGCCGAGCGCGCCGAGCTTGCCGTTGCACGCGGGCGAGGCGGCGAGCCAGTCGAGGACGGCGCGCGCGTCGGCGTCGTAGGCGGCGACGGGCTTCGCGAGCTTGTGCGCGTTGCCGCGGTCCGCGCCGGCCTGGTCGTACGCGAGCACGGCGCCCGGCGCCTCGAGCTCGTGGAAGATCTCCGGCACGGCGACGACGAAGCCGTGGCCGGCGAGCAGGCGCGCCATGCGATCGATCGGCGCCGTGCGCTGGAAGATCTCCGAGTACACGACGAGGCCGGGCCGCTTGATGTCCGCGATCCGGACGTCCTTCGGCGGGAGGGGCCGGTAGAGGTACGTGCGCATCGGGCCGCTCGGCGTCGCGAGATCGACGGCGGGATCCTCGGTGAGGAGCATCGCGCCACGATATCAGCCCGCGCGCGCGGCCGGTCGCACGGCGGCGTCGAGGGCGCGGCGCGCGATCGCGGCCCATTCGCGCGGACGCTCCTCGTGCACGAACAGCTTGCCGGGGAGCTCGACGAGCTCGGCGCCGCCGGCGAGCTGCTCGACCATCGCGCGCGCGTGGCGCAGCGGGAACCACGGGTCGCCGGTGCCCCAGACGAGCGTCGTCGGCGCGGTGATGCGGCGGTGGAGCGCCTCGAGCTCGTCGAACACGGACCACTCCCAGTGCTCGGCGAGCGCCATCTGGCCGCGCGGGTCGGCGAGGATCGGGTCGACGAACAGCTGCTTGAACTCGCCCTCGATGAGCGACAGGTCGTCGAAGCAGCCGGCGAAGCCGAAGGCCGAGCGGCGGAGGCGGCGCGACCGCATCAGCGCCGGGAGGACGCCGCGCGTGGCGCGCAGCTTCGCGAGGCGCACGAGGAGCGACAGCATCGGCGGCCGGTAGCCCGGGATCTCGGTGTTGCCGAGGACGAGCCCGGTGCAGCGCGCGCCGAGCTCGGCCGCGGCGAGGCGCGCGATCGCGCCGCCGCTGTCGTGCCCGACGAACGCGACGCGGTCGAGGCGCAGCTCGGCGACGAGGTCGAGCACGGCGCGCGCGTGCGTGCGCAGCGTGACCGGCGTGCCGGGCGTCCACGCGGAGGCGCCGGTGCCGGGGAGGTCGACGACGTGGCACGTGTAGGCCGGCGCGAGCTCCGGCACGATCGCGCGCCAGGTCGCGCCGTGGAGCGGCCAGCCGTGGAGGAAGAGGACGTCGGGACCGGTACCGGTGACGCGATGGGCGAGGCGCTGCGCTGCGTTCATGACGCCAGGTTGCGGCCGCCCGTGCGCGGGCACCATGACCTCCCAGGTCATGCCCGCTCTCTCGCGGGATCGGCGACGGTGAGGTCGGGGTCGCCGAGGAGTGCCGTCGCCTGGGCGCGGGCGGCGTCGAGGCGGTCCGCAGGGAGGGAGATGCGGTGCTCCCACGCGCCGGTGGTGTCGTGGTCGAAGCGGCCCCAGACGCGGATCGTGCCGTGGGCGGCCTCGAGCTCGCCGATCAGGCGGCGGGCGGCGCCCTCGTAGCGGCCGCGGGCGGCGTCGCCGGTGCCGCGGATGGTGAGGAGCTCGCCGGGTGGCGGATCGAGGGTGAGGTCGGTGGCGGCGCGGGCGAGTGCGCCGGCGTCGTCGAGCTCGGCGGCGCCGAGGAGGCGGGCGGCGCGGTGGAGCTCGGCGAAGAGGGTCGCCGCGGTGCCGGGGGAGAGGAATCGCGCCGCGTTTCGACGTGGTGACGACGGGGGGGAGAGCCAGAGGGGCTCGTGGTCGTCGTCGCGGATGTCGTCGAAGCCGATGCGTGCGCCGGGGCGGAGCGCGCCGGCCCAGCGGAGCCAGGGTGCGAGGGCTCGGCCGGTGGGAGCTGCGCAGACGGTGGGGTCGTGGCACAGCGGGATCGCGAGGAGCAGGGCCCAGCCGTAGCCGCCGAAGTAGCCGAGGCCGTTGCGCTCGAGGGCGCGTGCCCGTGCGAAGGCGCGGACGTGCGGCCACGCGGCGAGGAAGGCGGCCTCGCGTCCGTGGAGCTCGAGGTGCTCGCGCAGCATCCGGCCCTCCGCGGGCCCGGCCAGCCAGCGCGCGGCGTCGATCTCGTCGCCCGCGATCACGAGGAGATCGACGCGGCGCCGCGGGCCCGGCGGCACCGCGATCGCGCCGCGCAGCCGCCAGGGCGGGCCGTGGAGGGCGAGGCCGTGGGCGTCGGCGAGGAGCTGGGCGAGCTCGTGGGGCGGTGTGGAGCCGGTGCGGAGGATGAGGTCGACGTCGGCGGCGTGCTCCGGGGCGTACACGGCCGAGCCGAACACGTCGATCGCGACGGTGGCGGCGTCGCCGGCGAGCTCGCGCACGCTGGCCTGGACCGCGGCGACGACGGGCTCGATCGGCGGCGGCGCGGTCGCGGCGAGGGGAGGCGCGGTCGCGAGCGGCGGTGGGCCGAGCGGGATCTCGAGGATGGGCTCGTAGATGCCGTCGGTCTGCACGAGGATCGCGAGGCGATCGACGGTCCAGCGGAGGCGCGCGTCGTCGAGCGCGGGGAGCGCGGTGCCGGCGGTGCGGGCGGGGGCGCCGCGGGCGATCGTCATGTGGGCGTGGAAGTCGGGGCGCTCGAGGAGGTGCGCGAAGGGAGCGGGGGCGCCGCGGGCGATCGTCATGTGGGCGTGGAAGTCGGGGCGCTCGAGGAGGTGCGCGAAGGGAGCGGCGACGGCGGCGTGCAGGTCGGCGACGGCGCGCGCGGTGGCGGGGCTCGGGGAGAGCGCGGTGGTGCGCGGGTTGATGGCGCCGGTGCGGTCGAGATCGAGCTCGAACGGCGCGAGCCGCGCGGCGATCGGTGCGAGCGCGGCGGCGGCGTCGTCGAGCCAGTCCTCGTCGACGAACGGGAACACGAGCGTCACGTGCGGTGGCCAGCGGTCGACCTTGCCGTCGCGCGCGCAGCGCACGCGCTGCACCGGCCCCCACGCATCGCGCGGCGGCATCAGCACGAGGGCGGTGCGCGGGCTCGCGGGGGCGCGCCGGAGCTCGCGCGCGACGCCCACGGTCGGGCGCTCGACGGCGATGCCGCGGACCCCATGCGCGACGTCCGCGGTCGCGAGCTCGGCGACGACGCCGAAGTGATCCGACGGCGGGGCGTCGCCGTAGGTGGTGCCGACGAGGTCGCACGAGACGGTCCGGAAGCCGGACGAACCGACGAGATGGATGCGGTCGTAGCGCGCGCTGCGGCCGCGCCTGGATGCGCGCGCGGCGAGCGGGTTGCGCTCGACGTCGAACGTGTAGCCGGGGGCGGTGGGGTGCAGCGACGACCAGCAGTCGCCGCCGAGCACGGCGGCGTGCTCCTCGGGATCGGCGTTGAAGTCGCCGCACAGGATCCAGGCGCGCGGATCGCGGTGCACGTGGTCGAGGACGGCGTCGAGCTGCGCGGCGCGCACCTGGACCGCATCGGCCTTGCGGTTGCTGGTGAGGTGCACGACGCACGCGCCGAGGCCGCCGCCGAGCTCCGCGATCACGGCGCGCTTGTCGCGCACGAGCTCGAGCTCGCCGGCCGCCGCGATCCCGCCGCGCGCGAGGAGCAGCTGCCCGTAGCGCGGGATCGGCGCGTCGGGGCCGTGGCTCGTCGCGTACGCGGCGCGCACCCACGGCTGCTCGAGGATCAGCGTGCGCATCGCCGCCGTGACCTCGACGAGTGCGATCACGTCGGCGTCGAGCCGGGACAGCTCGTCGAGCGCCGTGCACCAGCGCCGCGGCCCGTCGTCGGCGCCCTCGAGCCGGTGCCGGTCGAACAGCAGGTTCCACACGACGACGCGCAGGCCATCACGACGGTCTGCTTGAGGATCGGCGCGCCCGTCGTGCCGTGGACCGGCCGCGCCGGTCGAGGCGTCGGCGACCCAGCGCGCACCGTCGAAGCGCTGCGGCACGAGCGGGATCGGGGCCGCGCCTTCGATCGCCGCCGCGCCTCCGGACGGTGCGCCTCCGGACGGTGCGCCTCCGGTCGGTGCACCTCCGGACGGTGCGCCTCCGGACGGTGCGCCTCCGGTCGGTGCGCCCCCGGTCGGTACGCCTCGCGCCGCTGCACCTCCGGTCGGTGCGCCTCCGACCACCTGCTGCACGTCGGCGTCGCCGGCGCAGGCCTCCGCGCGCCGGGCGAGGTCGTCGAGGCGGTCGATGCGCTGCGGGCGGCTCCACGCGAGCTCGTCGTCGACCCAGAACTCGACGATGCGGTGCCACGGGATCGCGTCGGCGTCGAACTCGATGAACCCCATCTGCTGTGTCCCCGCCGGGCGCAGCGAGATCACGATCCGACACCGGCGGATGTCGAACCGCGGGTCCCACCGCAGGCGGTGGTAGATCTGCTGCTCGGTCGGGAACATGGCCGGCAAGCGTGGCCGATCTCGGCCGGCTCGACAAACGCGAGCTACTGCGTGCTGATCGCCGCGCGGCCGCCGCGCAGGACGTACTTCTGGATCTTGCCGGTCGCCGTCTTGGGGAGCTCGGGGAGGAACGTGGCGCCCTGCGGCGCCTTGAAGCCGGCGAGGTGCTCGCGGGCGAAGGCGCGCAGCTCCTCGAACGTCACGGCGGCGCCGGGGCGCAGGACGACGAACGCGTGCGGGGCCTCGCCCCACTTCTCGTGCGGCAGCCCGACGACCGCGACCTCCTGCACCGCGGGGTGGCGGAGCAGGACGGCCTCGACCTCGATCGACGAGATGTTCTCGCCGCCGCTGATGATGACGTCCTTGATGCGGTCGCGGATCTCGACGTAGCCGTCGGCGTGCACGACCGCCGAGTCGCCGGAGTGGAAGTAGCCGCCGGCGAACGCGGTGTCGGTCGCCGCGCGGTCGTTGAAGTAGCCGGCCATCACGACGTTGCCGCGCACGACGATCTCGCCGATGGTCTGGCCGTCGCGCGGGACGTCGCGCAGGTCCTCGTCGACGACGCGCAGCTCGCCGGAGGTGATGAGCTCGACACCCTGGCGCGCCTTGATGCGCGCTCGCTCGGCGGCCGAGAGGGCGGCGTGCTCGGCGCGCGGCTCGCACACGGTGATGAACGGCGCGGTCTCGGTCAGGCCGTAGACGTGGAGCACGTTCCAGCCGAGCTCGTCCTCGATGCGCTCGATCGTCGCGGCGGCGGGTGGCGCGCCCGCCGTCAACACGCGCACGCCGCGAGGCGCCCGCGCGCGCAGCTCCGCGGGAGCGTTCGCGATGCCGATCAGCACCGTCGGTGCGCAGCACAGGGTGCCGATCTTCTCGCGCCCGATCAGGTCGAAGATCGCGGCGGGCTCGACCTTGCGCAGGCACACGTGCGTGCCGCCGACGGCGGTCACGATCCACACGAACGTCCAGCCGTTCGCGTGGAACATCGGCAGCGTCCACAGGTACGGCTCGCCGACGGCCATCGGATGGTGGAGCAGCGTGCCGACGGCGTTCACCCACGCGTTGCGGTGCGTGATCATCACGCCCTTGGGCCGCGACGTGGTGCCGCTCGTGTAGTTGATGGTGAGGAGGTCGGACTCCGACATCGGCGGCGTCGCGCACCGCGCGGGTGCCGCGGCGAGGAGCGCCTCGTAGTCCTCCCATCCGTCGCGCGCGTCCTCGAGGGCGACCCAGCGCGCGACCTGGTCGCACCTGTCGCGGATCTTGTCGACGGTCGCGAGGTAGTCGCCGTGCACGCACACGACGCGCGCGCCGCTGTGATCGATCATGTACGCGAAGTCGTCGGCGGTGAGCCGGTAGTTCAGCGGCACGACGACGGCGCCGAGCTGCGGCACCGCGTAGAACGACTCGAGCTGCGCGTGCGTGTTCGGTGCGATGTACGCGACGCGATCGCCGTGCCGCACGCCCCACCCGGCGAGCACGTGCGACCAGCGGTCGCAGCGCTCGAAGAACTGCGCGTACGTCAGGCGCAGATCTCCGTCGACGACGGCGACGCGGTCCGCATACAGCGACCGCGCACGGCGCGCGAACTCCAGGGGGCTCAGCGGCGTCTCCATCCCGCGAACGTAGCTCGGTCTGCTATGACCTGACCATGCAGACGCGCGCGCTCGGCCTCGCCTGCCTCGTCGCGGCCGGCGGCTGCCGCTGCAACGGCGAGCGCGCGCCGCGCAACACGCCGACGGCGACCCAGCCGCGCGGCATCGCGCAGTGCGAGTACCTCCCCGAGGCGGATGCCACGCGCATCCTCGGCGCTCCCGCGCGCTACCGGAGCGCCGACCCGCTCGATCCCACCGCACCGGCGTGCGAGCTGCTCACGAGCACGAACATCCGCGTCGTGCTGCAGGTGTCGACGGACACCGCCGCGTACGAGTTCGCCACCGCGAACGGCGGCGCGCCCGTGCGCGACCTCGGCGACGGCGCCCTGTGGCTCGCCGGCGCGCACCACATGGTCGCGACGCGCTACGGCCGCGACGCCGGGCTGTCCGTGATCGATCCCGCCGGTCGCGTCGACGCGCGCGCGAAGGCGGCCGAGCTGCTCGCGGTCGTCCTCGCGCACATGTAAGACGGTAGGGTGACCACCGAAGCTGAGCTCGTCGGCGCGATCGCCGCCGCCCTCGACGACGACGCGCCGCGCCTCGTGTACGCGGACTGGCTCGCCGAGCGCGGCGATCCGCGCGGCGAGCTGATCCAGCTGCAGGTCGCGGTCGACGGCATGCTCGAGGAGGACGAGCGCAGGAAGCCCGCCGAGAAGCGGCTGAAGGCGCTCCTCGAGGAGCACGGCGAGTCGTGGCTCGGCCGGCTCGTCGAGCTGCGCCGTCACGGCATGCACTTCGCGTTCGAGCGCGGCGTGATCGGCGCGATCGCGGCGCCGATCCAGGTGCTCGTGCAGCACGCGGCGAAGATCTGCGAGGTCGCGCCGCTGCTCACGCGCGTGGCGATCATCGCGAATGCCGGGCACGACGCCGCCGCGCTCGCGAGGACGCCGCTCGCGCCGCGCATCCGCTCGCTCGCGATCACCGGCGCGGGCACGCCGCGCCTCACGGGCCTCGACCGGCTCGAGCTGCCGGAGCTGCGCCGCCTCGAGCTCGAGGCGATCGCCGTCGGCCCCGACGACCTCGCGCTGCTCGCGTCGCCGCACCTCGCGGCCGTGCGCCTGCAGAACTGCCGGCTCCTCAAGGGCGTCGTCGAGGCGTTCGCGCGCGTGCGCGGCCCGCTGCGCCGGCTCGAGCTGCCGGCGTGCCACCTCGGGCCGCGCCTGGGCGAGCTCGTGGGCGCCGGCTGCCGGCACCTCGCCGAGCTCGTGCTGCCCGGCAACGAGCTCGGCCCGACGGGCGTCGCGGCGCTGCGCCCCGCGCTCGCCACCGTCGAGCACCTCGACCTGCGCGGCAACGAGCTCGCTCCGGAGCACCTGCCGCTCGTCCTCGACGAGGCGGTCATCCCGCGCGTGAAGGCGCTGCTCCTCGGCGGCAATCCGCTCGGCGACGCCGCGGTCACCGCGATCGTCGCCTACCCGGGCTCCCGCCGCCTGACCCGCCTGCACCTCGGCGACGCCGGCGTCGCCGCGCTCGGCGGCCGCGCGCTCGCCGTCGCCGAGAGCCTGTCGGGCCTTCGCGCCCTGACCCTGCGCGGCAAGCCGTTCGATCCGCAGACGTGCGCGATGCTGGTCGCGTCGCCGTTCCTCGCGAACGCGCGCATCTACGTCGGGGACCGGTTTCTCGCCCGCTCGACGAAGCCCCCGCCCAAACGCCCCGCGCGCAAGCCGCCGCCCGCGTAGAATCGGCGCCCCATGGCCAAGGCGACGAAGAAGGTAGCTGCGAAGAAGCAGGTGAAACCGGCGAAGAAGCTGACGCCGGCGAAGAAGGTGAAGGCGCTCGCGCCCGAGGCGAGCGACGCGGGCGGGATCGCCGGCAAGAAGGTCATGTTCACCGGCAAGCTCGCCGCGATGACGCGCGACCAGGCCAGGTCGTACGTCGAAGGCGCCGGCGGCATCGCCGCGGGCTCGGTGTCGAAGGACCTCGACTACCTCGTGATCGGCGACGACGGCTCGTTCCTCTACGGCGCCGGCACCAAGGGCGAGAAGACGCTCAAGGCCGAGAAGCTGATCGCCGCGGGCCACGACATCAAGATCATCTCGGAGCGAGACTTTCTCGGGATGGTCGGCGCGCCCGCCGCCGAGGCGCCGAAGGAGAAGATCAAGGTTGGCCCGGTCAAGGAGACCGCGGCGACCGGCGGCGCGGCGTTCGATCCGGCGGGCAAGAAGTTCATGTTCACCGGCAAGCTCGCGTCGATGTCGCGCGCCGAGGCGAGCGCGCGCGTGCTGTCGATCGGCGGCGTCAACGCCGGCTCGGTGTCGAAGGACCTCGACTACCTCGTCGTCGGCGACAGCGGGTCGCCGCTGTTCGGCGCCAGTGCCAAGGGCGACAAGATCCTGTCGGCGGAGAAGCTCCAGGCCAAGGGCTTCCCGGTCAAGATCATCGCCGAGAGCGCGTTCATGCAGATGGAAGCGGGCGGCGGTGCGGGCGGCGGCGGCGCGAAGAAGGCGAAGAAGAAGTAGCGTCAGCGTCCGCCGGTCATCATCGCGCACGGCTGCGGGATCGAGCTGTCACCGCAGGCGGCGGCGAGCAGGATCAACGCGAGGAGGAAGCGCATGGCGCCGGGATGTGCACGCCGCGGGCCGCCCGCAACTCCGCGACTTCCATGAGCCGGTGTCCGCGCGGCCACACGCGTGTGTGTCGCGCCACCGCGGGATCTCGGTGCTTGCCACGCCGGCGCGCAGGCGCCATCGTGCGGGGCATGCGTGGGTTGTCGGTGATCGGCGAGAGGCGTTCCAGGCGGCGGTCGCACGCATCGAGGCCGCGAACACCAAGAGGTCGCACCATGGCTGACCCGCAGCGCCTGCTCGAGGATCCCGAGGCCTCGCCGCTCGGTCGCGCGTTGCTCGCGTCGGCCGACGGCGACGGTCCGAGCGCCGAGAGCCGCGCGCGTCTCGCCGGCCGCCTCGGCATCGCCGCCTCGCTCGCGATCACGACGACGAGCACGCAGGGCCTCGCCGCCGCCGTGTGGTGGAAGATCGGCGCGGTGCTGCTCGCCCTCGGCGGCGTCGTCACCGCGCTCGCCGTGTCGCGCACGTCCGAGCCGTCGCGCGTGCCGCCGCCGCTGCCGCCGCCGCCGGCCGTCGTCGCGAAGGCCGCGCCGGCTCCCGCACCGGCTCCGGTCGTCGCGCCCGCACCGGCTCCGACCACCGCGCCCGCGCCGCCGCCCATCGAGGCTCCGCCCCTCCCGCCGGCGCCTCCGGAGGTGGCGGTCGTTCGCCCGCGCCCGCAACCGTCACCGCCCTCACCGACGAAGGCGCCCGCCGTGGTGGAAGATCGCGCCGTGTCCGCGACGCCTGTACCCGTCGAGGTCGCGCCACCGCCTCCGGACGAGGCGCCGGCGCAGGTCGACGCGCGCCGCCTCGCGGCCGAGGTCGCGGCGCTCGATCGCGCCCGCGCCGCGCTGCGCATCCGCGACTTCGCCGCGACGATCGCCGCGCTCGACGAGTACCGGCGCACGTTCCCCGACGGGGCGCTGCTCGCCGGCGCCGAGGTCGTCCACATCGAGGCGCTCGTCCAGCGCGGGGACACCGCCGGCGCGGCCGAGCGCGCCCGCGCGTTCCTGGCGCGCTTCCCGTCGTCACCGCTCGCCCGGCGCGTCCGGTCGATCGCCCTCAAGGAGACGCCCCCATGATCCGCTCGCCGCTGCTCCTCCTCCTCGCCGCGCTCGGTGGGTGCGCCTCCGACGTCTCGCTCGGCGGTCCGAACACGCTCGTGCGCGTCGACGCCGAGGGCCCCGGCGCGAACTGCGCGGCCGGAGGCGTCGCGATCCGGACGGGGCAGGACCTCGACGACGACTCGTACCTCGACGACGACGAGGTGATGTCGACGCAGTACGTCTGCAACGGCGAGCCGCAGGTGCAGTGCGCCGGCGGCACGATCCTCGCCGGGACGATCGTGATCCGCGAACCGTCCGACTTCGATCAGCTCGCCGGCGTCAACTGCGTCCAGGGCCAGCTCCTCGTCGTCGGGCTCGCCTCCGACGAGCTCCCGGCACTCGACGCGCTCGAGGTCGTCACGGGCGACGTCATCATCGCGAACACGACCGTCGCGTCGCTCGCCGGCCTGTCGAAGCTGCGCCAGGTCGGCGGCAGGGTCCTCGTGCAGGCCAACGACGCGCTCGCGACGCTCGACGGGATCGGCAACCTCGATCGCGTCAGCTCGATCGCGGTGCTCGGCAACGACCGGCTCGCCGACCTGCGCGGCCTCGAGTCGTTCCTCGACATCCACGCCAGCCTCAAGATCGCGAACAACGCGAACCTGACGAGCCTCGCGGGCCTCGACAACCTGGTGAGCTGCGGCGGCACGATCTCGATCGCCGGCAACCGGCGGCTCGCGGACCTCGCCGCGCTCCGCAACCTGCGCTCGATCACGCTCCTCGAGATCACCAGCAACGCCGGCCTCGCGACCGTCGCGCTGCCGAGCCTCGAGCGCGTGGCCGGGCGCCTGCTCGTCAACACCAACGCGGCGCTCGCGAGCCTCGACGTGCCCGCCCTCGGCACCGTCGGCGACTTCCTCCAGCTCAACGGGAACGCCGCGCTCGCGTCGGTGAGGCTGCCGAAGCTCCTCACGATCGCCGGCCTCCTCGTCACGAACGACACGTCGCTCGAGAGGGTGGCCGTGCCCTCGCTGCTGTTCGCGACGACGAGCGTCGAGCTCGTCAACCTGCCGAGGGTGACGAGCGTCGACCTGGGGAGCCTCCTGTCGATCGGCGGCAACCTCACCGTCGGCAACGTCGCCGCGCTCCCGAACCTCGGCGGCCTCCGGCAGCTCGGCTCGATCGGCGGCAACCTCACCATCAACAACGCCGGCGCGCTCGCCAACCTCACCGGCCTCGGCGCGCTCGAGACCGTCGCCGGCGACATGAGCGTCACGAACAACCCGCGCCTCACGTCGCTCGGCGGCGCGCCCGCGATGACCGAGGTCGGTCAGAACCTCACGATCACGAACAACCCGATGCTGCCGCGCCCCACCGCGCAGGCGTTCGCGAACGGCATCACCGTCCGCGGCATGACGACGATCAACTGACGATCAGCTTCGCGACCTGGTGCATCCGGTCGTGGCCCCAGAACATCTCGGCGCCGCTCGGGCCGTGCGCGAAGAACGTCGGCACGCCGAACACGCCGCGCCGGATCGCGTCCTCGGTGTTGGCGCGCAGCTCGTCCTTGATCGACGGATCGTCGACGGCGGCGGCCGCCTCGGGGAAGCCGAGCTCGGTCGCGAGCGCGACGAGCGACTCCTTGTGCGAGATGTCGCGTCCCATCTGCCACGTCGCGCGGAACACGGCGTCGTGGTACGCGGCGAACCGCCCGGCGCGCTGCGCCGCGATCGCGCCGCGCAGCGCGTACAGCCCGTTGACCGGGAACGTCGCCGGGATGCGCATCTCGATCCCGCACTCGGCGGCGCACCTCCGCAGGTCGTTGATCACCCACGCGAGCTTCGCGGGGCCGTACGGGATCCCCTTCGCGAACGCGTCCATGCCGCGCAGGTACACGGGGCGGTACGCGATCTCGGCGTCCGGGAGCCTCGCCGCCAGCGTCTCGTTCGCGAGGAACGAGAACGGGCTCGCGTAGTCGAAGAGGAACTCCACCGGCGGCACGGGAGCATGGTCCCACGCGGCCGGTGTCACGCGAGCGGGAGTGTGAACGAAAACGCGGCGCCCTCGCCGGGCACGCTCGTCGCGCGCAGCGTGCCGCCGTGCGCCTCGACGATGCCGCGTGCGATCGCGAGCCCGAGGCCGGCGCCGCCCTTCTTCGCGCGGCCGCGCCAGTACCGATCGAACACGTGCGGCAGCTCGCTCGCCCCGATGCCGGGGCCGCGGTCGCGCACGGTGATCGCGGCCTCGCGCTCGACGCGCTCGACGGACACCTCGATCGCCGAGCCGCGCGCATGCTTCATCGCGTTGCCGAGCAGGTTCGCGAGCACCTGCAGGATGCGGTCGCGATCCGCGGTGACCGCGACCGCCCCGGGTGGGAGCCGCGTCGAGATCGTCGCGCCGCTCTCGCGCACGATGAGCTCGTGATCGGCGACCGCCTGGCGGACGAGCGCGACCGCGTCGACGGAGCGCTTGTTGATCGACATCGCGCCGTTCTCGAGCGCCGCGGCGTCGAGGAGGTCGCTGATCAGCCGCTCCGCGCGCACGATCGCGCGGTCGATCGCCGCCGTGTAGCGGCGCGCGTCGTCGCCGACCTCGCTCGACAGCGCCTCGGTCGCGAGCGAGATCGCGTGCAGCGGGCCGCGCAGGTCGTGCGACACGATCGCGAGCATGTCGTCGCGCGCGCGCGCCGCCGTCGTCGCATCGGCGAGCGACTTCGCCGACGCCGACTCGGCGCGGCCGACGCGCAGCGCGAACCGGATGCGCAGCGCGAGGCGCCGCGGCGACAGGTCCTGCGCGAGCACGTAGTCGGTCGCGCCGGCGTCGAGCGCCGTCTGCAGCACCTCGTCCTCCGGGGCGGGCAGCACCACGATCACCGGGATCGCGTTGCCCGACGTGCGCAGGTCGCGCACGTAGGCGAACACGGGCTCGGTGTTGTCGCGGTCGGGCCCGAGGATCACGCAGTCGTGCCCGTTCGATACCCGCGGCGGGGCCGAGACGTCTCGCGCACCTGGTGGGAGCGCGACCTCGTCGACGTGCGCGCCGAGATCGCTCGCGGCGATCACGGCACGGATCGACGAGCGCGCCTCGCCACCGACGATGAGGAGATGGATGGGGGCGGAGTTTGCCATGTGCTGGCTTTCCGTAACCGCACCGTACCGCGCCGCGATCAGCGCGGCTGTTCGGCGTCCGATCCGCTCGGCGGGCGCACCACCGGCGGCGTCGGTGAGGAGCCGTTGGTGGTGTTCGACGGCGGCGATGTGCCGACGGCGGTCGTGCGCCCCGCATCCGGACCGTGCGGCTTGTCGCGCGGCTCCTCGAGGCGGCGGTACAGCGACCGCCGGTCGATGCCGAGGATGCGCGCGGCGTGGGTCTTGTTGCCACCCGCGGCGGCGAGCACCTGGCGCACGTAGCGGCGCTCCATCTCGTCGAGCGTGATCAGCTCGCCCGGCGACTCGGCCGCGATGACGATCTTCGCGCTCTGGTGCTCCTGCACCTTCGCCGGGAGATCGTCGACGGTGATCTCGTCGAGCCGCGACAGCGCGACCGCGCGCTCCATGCAGTTCTCGAGCTCGCGGACGTTGCCGGGCCAGTCGTAGTCCATCAGCAGGCGCGCGGCCGGTCCGGAGATCCCGCGCACGCCCTTGTTGCTGCGTTGCGAGATCCGCTCGAGGAAGTACTGCGCGAGCAGGAGGATGTCGCCGGCGCGCGAGCGCAGCGGCGGCACCGGGATCGCGACGACGTTGATGCGGTAGAAGAGATCTTCGCGGAAGCGCTTCTCCTCCACCTCGGTCTCGAGGTCGCGGTTCGTGGCCGTGACGACGCGCGCGTCGAACGGCACCTCCTCGTCGCCGCCGACGGGGCGGACCTTCCTGCTCTGCAGGACGCGCAACAGCTTGACCTGCATCTCGATCGGCATCTCGCCGATCTCGTCGAGGAAGATCGTGCCGGCGCCCGCCTGCACGAACAGGCCGGCGCGCGAGCGCTTCGCATCCGTGAACGCGCCGCGGACGTGGCCGAACAGCTCGCTCTCGAGGAGCGGGGCCGGCATCGCGGCGCAGTTGACGGCGACGAACGGCTGCTCGCGGCGCGGCGACAGGTCGTGCAGCGCGCGGGCGACGAGCTCCTTACCGGTGCCGGACTCGCCGGTCACCAGCACCGTCGCATCGCTGTCGGCGACGCGCCGGATCATCTCGATCGTCTCGCGGATCGCCGGGCTGTTGCCCGCGATGCCCTCGATCGGCACGTCGCGATCGACGGCCGAGCGCAGCCGCTTCACCTCGCGGCGCAGCGACAGGTGCTCGAGCGCGCGGCCGACCGCGATCGCGAGCGCGTCGACCTTCACCGGCTTGGTGATGAAGTCGTACGCGCCGGCGCGAATCGCGGCGATCGCCGTATCCAGTCCACCCTGGCCCGTCAGCACCAGGGGGAGAAGGTCGGGGTGCCGCTTGCGCAGCTCCTGACAAAGGTCGATCCCCGACATGCCCGACATCTGCACGTCCGTGACGACCACGTCGATCGGCTCGGACCGCAACAGCTCGAGACACTGCTGAGCTGAGGTCACGGAGTCGACATCGAAGCCGCGCTTGCGCAGGCTGTCGCGCAGGAGGACGGCGGTGTCATCGTCATCGTCGACGATCAAGATCCTTCCGTTCACTGCGTTCACCTTTCTGCTTCCCGAACAGGGTTGCGTGGGGCCCTCTATGCAGCGCCGGTGCCACGTGAGGCGAGCCTCCAACTGCCTCAGATCCTCGGATCAGCATCGCATACTCGCCTCAGCGCCGTGCGCTGGCGCCACGATCGAGCGGATTTGCCCCGGTGCCATTTCGCGTCCGGGTGCCCTCGTAAGTGAAATTCCGACGGAGTTGCGCGACCCGGCGCCGCTTCTCCCGGCGCAAACCACTCCACACCGGGCGGCGCGGCACGATGTGGCGCGCACGCACGGCAAGCGCGGGTCAGGACACGTGCAACCGCGGAAAAGTGCGCCGATTCACGTTTGGTCCCGTCTGTGCACTCGTATCGAACCGTCTCACCACGGCTACCTGCTGCGTCCCACCCGCGCGGCCGGTGTGCCATACGACCCCCGCAAACCACCCTTGCGGGTCCCGCCGACACCCTCCCCCGGGTGCCGGCGGTTTTTTTTTCGGCTACTCGAGCACGGGCTGCGCGACGGCGGCGAGCATCTCCTCCGTCGCGGCGGCGGCGACCGGACCGAGCGCGGTGAGCGCCGGATCGGTGCGCCGGATCTTGCCGAGGAGGAGAGCGCGCCAGAGGGCGTGCAGGCGGCGCTCGCCCGGCGCCTCGGCGGCGACGTGATCGAGCTCGAGGCCGGTGATCCACGCGAGGTCGTCGCCGAACAGCTCGAGCGTCCACGGCCCCGGCGCGCCGCCGTCGAGGACCGGGATGAAGCGATACAGCGACGGGTGCACCGGCTGCGCGGTCGCGAGGAGCGCGAGGTCGGCGGCGCCGAAGCGCTTGTTCGCGAGGCCCAGGGCGCGCGCGGCGCCGTCGAGGCGGCCGCTCACGGCCTCGTGGCGCGCGCGCGCGAGGGCGAGGAGGACGCTCTCGCGCTCGCCGGTCGGGGTCGCGTAGCTCGCCGGGGGCGGCACCTCGGCGCGCACGGCGGGCGGCGTGTCGGTGAAGATCTGGAAGCCGCGCCCGCGCGGCACGGCGAGCGTCGCGCGCAGGACGCCGAACCCGGGGACGTCGGCGACGACGACGTTGCCGGCGCGCACCGCGTTCACGGCCGCGGCGTCGTCGGCGTCGAGCGGCGCGAGGTCGAGGTCCGGGCGGGCGCCGGCGACGCTGCGCGCGTACGCGAGGGCGGACCACGTCGTCGCGCGCGAGGCCATGATCATGCCGGGCCCGGGCGGCGCGCGGCCGGTGAGGTCCGTCGCGAGGCGCGCGGGCGTGTCGCCGGGATCCTCGACGGCGAGCGCCGCACCGGCGACGGCCGCCGCACCGGCGAGCGGCAGGCCGGCGGCGACGGCGATCAGCGTGCGGTCGGTCGCCGGCAGCGCGCGCGCGAGGGCGCTCGGGATCACGGCGACCCCGACGGCGACGAGCGCGAGGAACGCGACCGGGTCCTGCGGGAACAGGACGGCGTGGGCCGCGGCGACGCCGATCGCCCCGGCGAGCCACGCCGCGTGGGGCAGGCCGGTCGCCGCACCGAACGCGATGCCGAGCAGGCCCGCGCCGACGACGACCGCCGCCGCGCCGTGGCCGGTCGCCCCGAGGAGCGGCGCGGCGTCGAGGCCGGCGGGAGGCAGCGTGCCGACGGCGCGCCACCACCACAGGACGGCGACCGCACCGAGCGCACCGGCGCCGATCGCGAGCGCGCGCCGCGAGTCCTCGCCGCCGGCGCGCCAGGCGTGCGCCCCGGCGAGCGCACCCAGGCCGAGGCCGAGCCACGGGGCCCCACCGGCGGTGACGCCGATGCCGGCGATGACGGCGACGGCGCCGCGGGGGGACGGTGCGCGGGCATGCTCGAGGGCGAACGCGACGGTCCACGCGGCGCCGGCGGCGGCGAGCATCGCGGGTCCGGCGATGCCGGCGGCGTCGCGGAACGGCGGCGCCACGACGAGGACGACGGCGCCGGCGATCCCGGCGTGCGGGTCCTTCGGGAGCAGCGCGCGGGCGGCGCGCAGGACACCGGCGACGGCGAGCGCGCCGAGGAGGCCGTTCGCGACGGCGAGTCGAAAGCCGACCTCGCCGGCCGGCAGGCAGGCGGCGACGCTGGCGACGAGGCCGTACAGCGGCGCCGCCGCGAGTTGCTGCAGCTGGATCGCCAGGACGGCGTGATCGGAGGCCGGCGTCCAGCCGGGCCCTCCGGATGCGCCGTACACGAGGAACAGCGCCGCCGCGACGACGATGCCACGCGAGATCCAGACGGCCACGGTGCGAGCATCCCACACGTCGCGACGGGGCTCATCCTTCGGGGCCGTTCGTGTAGGATGGGGCACGCGCGCATGGCCTCTATCCGGATCGTCGATACCTGGATGCGGAGTCCTGCGTCGCCGCCGAGCCACTACCGCTCGGTGATGGTGATCGCCGAGAAGTGGGCCGAGCAGCGCGTGCTGATGCGCGCGTACGCCGACAGCCGCGACCAGACGCGCCCGACGATCGTGCTGCACGGGATGGAGCTCGCGATCGGTCCGGCGGGGGTCGACATCAACGGCCCGTGGGGCATCCACGTCGGCTCGCAGCCGACCGACGGCGACGGCCGCGCGCAGGAGATCAAGGTGCAGCTCGAGGGCGCGGCGCGCCGGATCGCCGGCTCGAAGGGCAACCCGCCTCGGCTGCAGGACGAGGAGCCGACGTTCGACCGCGAGCCGACGGCGAACTGGGGGCCGGGGGCGCCGCGCATCCTCCCGAAGCGCCCCGAGGCGTTCGGGCAGCCGGTCATCGAGCACGTCGCCGTCGCGGGCGCCGCGCGCCTGCCGGTGTCGCAACACGCGACCTACGTGCCGCAGGGGCTGCCGGGCGCGCCGCAGTACCAGCAGCACCAGCCGACGCCGTCGCAGCCGGAGTTCGTGTCGACGACGCCGTCGAACCCCGAGCTGCGCAAGACGCCGCTGCCGCTGGCGCGCGCGCGCTCGAAGACGCGCAACCCGCCGCTGGCGTCGCACCACAAGGGCACGGCGCTCGGCTACACGTCGGGGGCCGGCGCGCAATCGGCGGTCGTCCGCCTGGGGCTGGCGCCGCACGTGTCGGCGCGCCTGGGCTGGCTCGTCGATCGCGTCGTCCCGCCGGACTTCCACATCGACCTCCAGGAGCGACGCGTCCTCAACGCGCTCGGGGAGCGGCAGCTCACCGCCCGGGCGATCGGCCAGATGCTCGACGTCGCGGACGCCGTCTCCTATATGGAGGAGCTGGTCAAGAAGCTCGAGGCGTACAACCTCGATCTCGTCGAGCCCGGTGAGCCCCACGGGGGCGAGCCGACGTATCGCATGCGCGCCGGCTAGCCTGTTCCCTCGCGCGGGGGTGTGGTAAAGCCGCGTGCCGCCATGCAGGTACGCATCGAAGACGTTTCGCCCGTCGAGAAGAAGATGTTCGTCGAGATCCCGTGGGAGACGGTGAGTGCCAAGCTCGGCAACGCGTACCGCGAGCTCGGCAAGGGCGTGGCGCTCAAGGGCTTCCGCAAGGGCAAGGTGCCGCGCCCCGTCCTCGAGCAGGTCTACGGCGCGCGCGTCAACGCCGAGGTCGCGTACGAGCTCGTGCGCGAGTCGTTCTTCGCCGCGAACCAGCAGCACAGCCTCGCCGCGGTCGCCGAGCCGCGCGTCGAGGAGGCCACGCCGATCAAGAAGGGCCAGCCCTTCACGTTCCAGGCGATCATCGAGGTGCGCGGCGAGGTCGTCCCGCAGGACTACAAGGGCCTCGCGATCGAGAAGCGCCGCCTCGACGTGCCCGAGACCGCCGTCGACGAGGCGCTCGCCGGGCTGCGCCGCGAGCACACCGAGCTGCGCCCCGTCGAGGGCCGCGACGTCACGGCCGCCGGCGACATCGTCGGGCTGTCGGTGACCGGCACGATCGGCGAGCACCAGATCAACCAGCCGCAGTTCGCGGTCGACCTCGACGACAACGAGCGCGAGCCGCTC
This sequence comes from Deltaproteobacteria bacterium, assembly GCA_019637375.1. Lineage (GTDB taxonomy): Bacteria > Myxococcota_A > Polyangia > Haliangiales > Haliangiaceae > JABFXX01. The sequence goes on from JAHBVW010000015.1 coordinate 117,172, forward strand.
CCCGGCATGCGCGAGGCGCTGACGGGTATCCCGATCGACACCAAGGACAAGCAGCTCGAGATCACCGTCCCCGAGGACCACAAGGACGAGCAGATCCGCGGCCGCAAGGCGACGCTGACCGTCACCGTGCTCGAGGTGCGCGCGAAGGACGTGCCCGCGCTCGACGACGAGTTCGCGAAGGACACCGGCAAGGCGGACACGCTCGACGGCCTGCGCGCGGCGCTGCGCAAGGAGCTCGAGGACAAGGAGCAGGAGACGATCGATCGCGAGGCGCGCGAGGGCGTGCTGCGCGAGCTGATCAAGAAGAACCAGATCCCGGTCGCCGCGTCGCTGATCGAGCGCGCCGTCGAGATGCAGTACGGGCGCCTGCGCCAGATGCTCGGCATGAAGCCCGACCGCAACAACCCGCTCGCCGGGCTCACCGAGGACCTGCGCGAGAAGATGCGCCCGGCCGGCGCCGACGAGGTGCGCGGCCAGCTGCTCCTCGAGGCGATCGCCGACAAGGAGAACCTCGCCGTCACCGACGCGGAGCTCACGAAGCACGTCGAGGCGACCGCGCGGGCGCGCAACATGGCCCCCGCGAAGCTGCGCGCCGAATGGCAGCGCGACGGCCGCCTCGACAACGTCACGTACTCGCTGCGCCAGGACAAGGTGCTGCAGTTCCTCGTCGGGAATGCGAGCGTCACCGAGGTCGAGAAGCTCACGCAGCAGGGGACGCCGGTGCCCGAGGGGCCGCCCCCGTCGCACGGCGAAGAGGGTCACGTGCACGGGCCCGACTGCGACCACGAGCACTAGACCGAGCGCGCGATAGACTGCGCGCATGGAGACCGATCCGACCGAGATGTCGATCTCGGGGGAGAAGCACCCCTCGCTCGCCGAGCTGCGCGATGCCTCGCACCCGCACGTCGCGCAGCACCTGACCTCGTGCTCGATGTGCAGGTCGGTCGTGCAGGCCGACGTGGAGCACGGCGACCACTCGGTGCCGATCACGCTCGATCTCCCGAAGGGCCTCGTCAACGAGAGCGCGTTCCGGTGGCCGGTCGACCCGGTGGCGCGCGGTGGGATGGCGGCGATCTTCGCCGCCGACGACAAGCGGCTCGGGCGCACCGTGATGCTGAAGGCGCCGCGCGAGGGCGACGACCTGCCGCCGGGGATGGCGGACCTGTTCCAGCGCCGCGTGACGGCGGAGGCGCGCATCCTCGCGAAGCTGCAGCACCCGTCGATCGTCACGATCTACGAGCTCGGCAAGACGACGGTCGGGTGGCCGTTCTGCGTGCTCGAGAAGGTGGAGGGGAGCTCGCTGCGCGAGCGGCTCGACCTGCTCGCCGAGCAGGAGGGCAAGGGGCCGCTGCGCATGCGCGAGCGCGTCGAGCTGCTGTCGAACCTGGTCGCGATCGCCGAGGCCCTCGCGTACGCGCACGAGCGCAAGGTCGTGCACCGCGACGTCACGCCGAACAACATCCTCCTCGGCAAGCGCGGCGAGGCGACGCTGATCGACTGGGGCATCGCGCGCGACCTCGACGCGCCGGGCGGCGGGGCGGCCGATGCGCTCGCGGTCAACGACGAGGACCCGTCGATGAGCGGCCGCATGGTGACGATCAGCGCCGGCACGCCGCCGTACCTGCCGCTCGAGCAGACGCAGGGCCGCAGCGCCGACCCGAGCTTCGACGTGTACAGCTTCGGCGTCACGCTGTACGAGGTCGTCAGCGGGCGCACGCCCTTCGACTGGAAGGTCCTGACGGTCGCGAGCGACCGCAACCGCCAGCTCGCGCGCTTCCTCGACTGGCTCAAGTCCGAGGAGCCGGTCGTGCCGGCGATGCCGAAGGACCGCGAGCTGTCCGGCATCATCGCGCGCGCGATGGCGCGCAACCCGGCCGAGCGGTTCAGCGCCGACGAGCTGGTGCGCGCGCTCAAGCAGTACCTCACCGGCGACCTCGTGTTCTCGCACCGCTACTCGCTCACCGGCCGCCTCGCGCGGTGGACGCGGCGGAACCGCGCGGCGACGGTGACGATCATCTCCGCGATCGGCTTCGCGATCGGCGGCGTCCTCGTCTACGGCGCGCTCCAGCAGAGCAAGCGCAAGGAGGCCGAGGCCGAGATCGCGCAGCAGAAGGCCGAGGGCGAGAAGAAGGACGCCGAGACGGCGGCCGCCGCGGCCACGGCGCTCGCGCTGAGGAAGGAGAAGGAGGCCGAGGAGGCGGCGAAGGAGGCCGAGGAGGCGATCGCCGCGGCCGAGAAGGCGAAGAAGAAGGGCATCGTCGACGAGCGCCTCGCGCGCGCGGCCGTCGAGGCGCGCAAGAAGGCCGACGAGAAGAGCAAGGAAGCCGAGCGCGCCGCGAAGGAAGCGAAGGGCACCGCCGAGGAGGCGATCAAGCGCTACGAGGCGGCGATGAAGGCGAAGGAGGAGGCGCTGTCGGCGCGCGACAGCGCCGTCGCCGCGCGCGAGGAGGCCGAGCGCATCCGCGACGGCGCCCGCACCGCGCAGGCGAACGCCGAGAAGGAGCGCGACGGCGCGAAGTCGGCGCAGGCCGGCGCCGAGCGCGCCCAGGCCGGCGCCGAGCGCGCCCAGGCCGCCGCCGAGCGAGAGCGCGCCGCCGCCGAGAAGGCGCAGGTTGATGCCGAGAAGGACCGCGACGCCGCCGTCACCGCGAAGAAGGAGGCGGATGCCGCGCGCGACGAGGCGCGCCGCAAGGAGGAGCGGGCCGAGCTCCAGCGCGACGAGCTCAGGCGCCGGGTGCAGGAGCTCGAGCAGCGCCTCCGCGACGCCGCGCGCCCGCCGCCGGCACCGCCGGCGCCCGATCCCGCACCGTCACCGCCGTAGCGCACGCCGGTGCGCGGCCTTCTGGGCTCGCCGGTGTCAGACGTCGATGCCGATCCACTCCGCGATCGACTGGAACGAGCGCTCGCCGATGACGACGTGATCGATGATCGGGATGCCGACGATGTCGCCGATCTCGCGGAGGCGGCGCGTGAGCGCGATGTCCTCGGCGGAGGGGCGCGCGTCGCCGGAGGGATGGTTGTGCACGACGACGCCGCCGGCGGCGGCCATGCGCAGCAGCGGGCGGAAGACCTCGCGCGGGTGGACCTCGACGGAGGCGACCGAGCCGCGCGCGACCTCGACGATGTCGAGCAGGCCGTTGCGGATGTCGACGCCGATCGCGAGGAACACCTCCTGCGCGAGGCCGGCGAGGCGCGGCGCGACGCAGCGGAAGACGTCCTCGGGGCGGCCGACGATCTCGCGCGTCTGGACGAGCTCGACGGCGCGGCGGCCGAGCTCGAACGCGCCGGCGACGCGGGCCGCGCGGGCGGCGCCGACGCCGAGCACCTGCGCGAGCTCGCGCGGCGAGCTGCGCGACAACAGGGCGAGCCCGCCGGCGGAGCGGACGAGCGAGCGCGCGACCTCGATCGCCGGGTGATCGCGCACGCCGGTGCCGAGCACGATGGCGAGCAGCTCGTCGTCGCCGACCGAGCCGGTGCCGTGGCGCCACAAGCGCTCGCGCGGGCGGACGTTCCGATCGACCGCCATGTGCGACCGCCGCGATGCTCGTGGCACGGCGGTGGCCGGCGCGCCCGACGGCGCGCCCACCGGCGAGCCCGCCGACAGGCCCGCCGGCAGGTCCGCCGCCGTGCTCGCCCACGGGCCCGATCGCGAGCCCGCCGCCGAGCTCTCCGCCGAGCCGTCCGACGAGCCCAACCGCAGACCCGACGACGAGCTCGGTGACGAGATCACGGCGGACCACGGCGGCGGCGGCGATGACGTCGACGGCACCGCCGCCGGGCGCTCCGCGACCTTCGCTGCATCTCCCCGCGCAGCGCGCAGGATCTCCACGTAGTCGTTGCTCGCGACATTCATGACGAACGTGGGCAGCAAGCCCTACGCCAGCGACCCCCTCCAGTCTTCCCAGGCGCTTGCACTCACGCTTGTCCGCCCGCTGGACAAGGGGCGACCGGGATTCGGACAAGCAGGTGCTATCCTCGCGTTCCCATGTTCGTGTGTACGGAGTGTGGAGCGCCGCAGCCCAGGCCGGGTCTGTGCCCGACCGACAACCTGCCGCTCGCACCGATCGGCGACGACCTGCTGCTCGGGCAGACGATCGGTGCGTACCGCGTCGCGCGCCTGCTCGGGATCGGCGGGATGGGGCGCGTGTACAAGGGCGTGCACCCGTCGATCGGCAGCCGCGTCGCGATCAAGGTGCTGTCGCGCGAGTGCACCGACCGGCGCGACCTCGTCGAGCGGTTCTTCGCCGAGGCGAAGGCGGTCAACCTGATCCGCCACGAGTCGATCGTCAACGTCCTCGACCTCGCGATGCTGCCCGACGGGCGGCCGTTCATCATCATGGAGTACCTCGACGGCGCGCCGCTCGCCGCGCTCCTCGAGGAGTCGATCGCGAACCGCGCGCCGCTGCCGCTCGGTGGCCTCGCGCGCCTCGCCGTCGAGGTGCTCGACGCGCTCGGCGCCGCGCACGGCAAGAACATCGTCCACCGCGACCTCAAGCCCGACAACATCTTCGTCGCGCCGTCGGGGCGCCCCAAGGTGCTCGACTTCGGCATCGCGAAGCTGTCCGACGGCGGCGTCGGCTCGGCGACCCGCACCGGCTCGCTCCTCGGGACGCCGCACTACATGTCGCCCGAGCAGGCCGCCGGCAAGCCCGTCGACCACCGCGCCGACATCTACGCGATGGGCGTCATCCTCTACGAGTGCGTGACGGGCACGAAGCTGTTCCAGGCCGAGTCGCTGTTCGAGCTGCTGCGCAAGCAGGTCGAGGAGCCGGCGCCATCGCCGCGCCTGATCCGCGCCGACCTGTCGCCCGAGCTCGAGGCCGTGATCCTGACGGCGCTCGCGAAGGCGCCCGACCAGCGCTTCGCGACGGCGCAGGCGATGAGCATCGCGCTGCAGCACGCGACGGCGCAGCTGCCGCCCGAGCAGTGGGTGCCCATCAGCGGCTCCGGCGCGCACAAGTCGACGACGGGCTCGATCCCGCCGCGCGCGTGGCAGCCGACCCCACCGCAGAGCTGGGGCGGCGGCGCGTCGCCGTCGCAGGCCGTGCCGCGCCCGTCCGAGCCGGCGGCCTTCCAGCAGAAGCACTCGACGGTGAGCGCGAGCTCGGGCCAGGTCCAGCAGCAGGCGAAGAGGTCGGGCGGCAAGGGCCTGTGGCTCGGCCTCGCCGCGGTCGCCGTCATCGGCGGCGGCATCACCGCCGCCGTGATCGCCACGAACGGCGGCGGCGACGACACCTCGGCCGCGAAGGCGGACCCTCCGCCGCCCGAGGACAAGAAGGGCGACGACGCGAAGGAAGAGAAGAAGGTCGCCTCCGATGACAGGAAGGACGACAGGAAGGACGACAAGAAGGCCGAAAAAGCCGACGACCCAAAGGCCGACAAGAAGGCCGCCACCACGCCCAGCACCGAGAAGAAGGCCGCGCACCACGAATCCGACGCCGACGCCGACGCCGACTCCGACGACGATCCGATGAAGGGCCTGCCCAAGGACGTCCAGGCCGAGCTCGAGGCCATCGTGAAGGACGCACCGCCGGAGGTGCGCGCGCAGATGAAGCAGCTCGAGGAGCTCGCGAAGCTCCCGCCCGCCGAGCGCGCGGCGAAGGTCCAGGAGCTCCAGCGCAAGCTGCTGGAGGAGGCGCTGAAGACCGGGATCACGAACATCCCGTCCCCTCCGAAAACCGGTAGCAGCGGCGGCGGCGGCAAGACGCCCCCGACACCGTCGGTCACGACGGATCCGGGCGGCGCGCCGCCGGTCTCACCACCGTCGCCCGGCGGCTGGATCACCTCGCGCCCGCTCGCGCCGCCGCCGGGCTGGGACCCCAAGCGCGCCGATCCGGGCGCCTTCATCGCCTACGCGCTCGCCGAGGCCAGGAAGGCCGTCCCCGACGCCGTCCTCACGCGCGTCGAGGTCGACGGCGTCTCGCCCGACGGGCGCGCCGACCTCACCCTCCGCACGCTCGCCTCCGATCACGGCTCGATCGAGCTGCGCTTCATCTCCCCCTCCCACATGAAGCGCGACCCCAAGGTCCCCGTCGGCGTCCCCGTCGAGTGGAAATGCCAGTTCCGCATCGAGGCCGAGCCCGGCGGCGTCACCCTCCGCCCGATCAACGGCTTTGACTGCGCGAAGGAACAGCCCATCGCCAACCCGCGCTGCACCCCGGCCGCGCTGTGGAAGCGCGCCCTCGCGACGCGCAAGCCGCCGACGAACGCCGTCGCCACGATGTCCTACTACGGCTGGCGCGGCGCGCCGGCCCGCTGGCACTTCAGCATCGGCTTTGGCATGGACGTCTCCTTCAGCGAGACCTTCGACGACGGCTGCTGAACCCGATGCCCCGCGGTGACAGCGATGTCAGAGGGGGCCGGCGAGGTCGGTGATCGCGGCGGCGTTGTTGGGAGCGTCGCGGAGCTCGGGGGTGCGGGGGAAGTTCACGGGATCGATCTGGCCGAGCTCGCGCTCGCAGATGCGCGACCAGTCGCTGAACCAGCCCAGGCGCGTCGAGGTGTCGAGGCAGGACTTGTAGGCGGAGAGGGAGGCGGCCTCGATCGGGCGGGCGCGCTCCTCGAGGGCGTCGCAGTAGTTCTGGGCGCCCTCCTCGGCGAACGGGCCCGTGCGGACGTCGGCGGGGACCTCGGCGCGGAAGAGCTGGGTCGAGAAGTTCTGCAGGGTGCTGCCGATGCGGGATGCAGCGGCGATGCCGACGTCGGCGTCCCTCAGGTCGATGAGGTCGCGGTACTTCTGGCCGAGGCTGGTGCCGCCCTCGAGCTTCCGGGTGACCCAGCCGTCGAAGCGCGCGAGCGACTTCTTCGCGAGGTCGGGCTTGCGGCGGTCGAAGTCGAGGCCGGTCGGGATCGGCGACGCGAGGTACTGCTCGTACTCGTGCTCCATCCTCGTGAAGCGCGCGAGGGCGTAGTGGTAGAGGGCGCCGCGGGGCGCCGCCGTCATGGCGCCGCGGTGGGCGTCGTACGTGGAGATGGCGGCGCCGAGGGCGGCGAGGGCGTCGCTCGCCTTGCGCGCGTCGCGCGGCACCATCGTCAGCTCGGACTTGGTGTCCTCGCCGCAGCGCCGGGGCACGCCCTCGCTCTCGGAGGCGGCGCGGCGCGCCGCGACGATCGCCGGGACGCGCGTCACCTTCATGCACGAGCCGTCGACGGCCTTCACGGGGCACGACGCGTGCCACAGCGCCATGCCGAGCTTGGTCTGCGCGGTCACGAGGCGCTCGGGGCCGCCGGTCTTGCCGTAGCGCGCGATGTACTCGCGCAGGTGCCGCACGAGCGGCTCGAGCTCGCCCCGCTTCTCGTAGATCTCGATCAGACTGAAGTGGACGTTCGCGGCCCGCGCCGGCTGCTTGTCGCCGAACATGCGCAGGAACAGCTGCCCGTCCTTGATCGCCTCGGCGTCGTCGCCGATGCCCTTGCGGAACTGCACGGCGTCCGACAGCGCCAGGTACGCGTTGTCCTCGCCGCCGTACTTCGCCGCGAACTCCTCCAGGCGCTCGGCCGCCTCCTTGTAGTACGCGATCGATCCGTACGCGTTGCCGAGGCGCGCGATCGCCTTCGCCGTGTGCGTCGACCTCGGGAAGTACTTCTGCAGCAGCTCGTACGCCTCCTTCGCGGCGCTCAGCGAGCGCCCCTGCTCGAAGCACACGCCCGCGTTGAACAGGAGCTCGTCGCCGTCCTTCGCGAGCGGATCGGCGTTGTAGATCTCGTAGTACTTGAGCGCGCACCCGACGAACTTCTTCAGGTCGTTCGTCTTCTTCGCCTCCGCCTCGAGCCGCTCGGCCTCCTTGCGCGTCCCCGTGCGCTGCAGCTGCTTCACCACGCCCGCGAGCCGCTCCTGCTTCTCGAGCAGCTTCTTCGGCAGCGCGCGCGCGTACGCGAGCATGTCCTCGTGGCGCTGCAGCTGGTTCAGGCTGTCGAGCGCGAGCTGCGCCGACGGCTCGGCCGCCTCGTGCTCCACGTGCTTCGCCACGATCTCCTGGAAGATGGGGATCGCCCGGTCGTGGTGGTCGTAGCGCCGCAGCAGCGTCGCCTTGTGGAACATCACGTCGATGCGCTCGCTGTCGTCGGGATCCGTGACGTTCGCGAGGTAGCGGTCGTACGCCCCGAGCAGCTTCTGATCGATCTCGGGCAGCGCCTGCGGCACCGGCACCTTCACGTACGCCGCCTCCGGGATCGCGACGGGCTTCACGCGCGGATCGACGTCGCGCGCCTTCATGAACGCGAGCATCGCCGCGTCGGCCGCGACCTTCACCCGCGCGGCGTCGAGCTTCTTCGTATCGAGCGCGAAGTCGAACGCGCGCGCGGCATCCTCCCACTGCTGCACCGCGAGCCGCGGCACCTTCTGCATCTCCGCCGTGACCCACGCGAGCTCGGCGTGGAAGTACGCGACCTCGCCGTAGTCGGGCGCATCCTGGAACGCGCCGAGGTACGCCTTGTACAGCCGGTTCGCGTACGCGGTGTGCTCGGGGTTGCGCGTCTTCACCGCCTCCTGGTGGTACGCGCGCGCGAGCAGCCCCGACATCTCCGCCGCGGCGTCGTGGCACTCCGTCGCCTCGGCCCGCGGCAGCGCCTTCTTCGCCGCGAGCGCGCCGTACAGGCGCACGAGCTGCTCGATCTCGGTGATGCGCTCCGACGTCGACGCCTCCTTCACGGTCAGCATCGCGCGCGCGATCGTGTGCTGCCACGCGCACACGCTCGGGCTCGCCGGCTTCTGGGTCATGAGCAGGCGCAGCACGGTGATCGCCCGCGCGCTCTTGCCCTGCTCCATGTACAGGTCCGCGAGGAGGCCGAGCATGTCGTGCGCGCCCGCCGCGTCGACGCGCTGGAACGCGGGCAGCGCCATGTCCGCGCGCCCGACCTCCGCATACGCGCGCACGAAGTCCTTCTTCGCCGCCCGGTGCAGCACCTGCTGGTCGGGAGCCGCCCGGGTCGCGTTCGCGACCTGGAAGAACATGTCGAGCGCGGCCTCCGGCTTCTTCAGATTGAGCGCGACCCACGCGAGCTTGTACTGCGCATGCCAGTACAGCGACGACGCCGGGAACTTCAGCACCTGCCGGTAGCGCGCCTCGGCGAGCGGCCACTCGCTCGCCTCGAAGTGCCCCTCGGCGAACGCGAAGTGCGCCTCGGCGACGTACTTCGAAGCCGGGTAGTTCTTCAGCAGCTTGTCGTAGGCCTCGCGCGCCGGCGCCACGTACCCGGCGCTGTGGAGCGTGTACGCGTAGTAGAAGAGGGCGACGTCCATCCGCGGGTAGCTCGCGAACGCCGCGGTGTCGGTCATCGTCTTCAGCGTCTCGACGGTGCCCTTCAGCGCGTCCTTGGCCCGCGCGCGGTGCTCGTCGGCGGCCGCCTTCTGCCCCTTGATGTCCGCGTCGACGGCCGCGAGCCGGTGAAAGCGATAGATCTTCGCGTACAGCTCGCCGAGCTGGAACGACAGGTTCGCCCTGTCGTTCCCGGCGTGGTCCGGCGTGTCCTTGATCAGCTTCTGCAACATCACGAGCTGCCGCGCGTGGACGTCGGTGATCTTCTCCTCGAGCTTCAGCGCCTCGTCGCCGGGCAGCTTCGGCGGCGCGGGCGGCGCATCGTCGCGCCGCGGAATCGGCTTCGTGCGCTCCGTGAGCGTGACGTTCGGCGCCGCGCCCGGCTTGTGGACGAACTTGTCCTTCTTGTCGGCCTTATCGGCGCGGGCACTCGCTGCGGACAGGGCGATGAGGGCGATGAGGGCGGTACACAGACTCCATCGAGCAACCATGGCGATCCTTCCCGGCGAGGCGGTGCGCTGGTTGCTCGTGCGAGACATGCGGACGCGCGGCGGGTTGCACGGAATCCGCAATGAATACGAGATCGTGACAAACTGTTAAACGCTCGCCCCACCGGCACCGGCCTCGTTATCCTGGAGCGGTGACCAGCGAGACCGCGCTCCCTTCCATCAAGGTGCTCCTCGTCGAGGACGACACGCGCCTCGCCCAGCTGACCGCGCGCTACCTCGAGTCGCACGGCGTCCTGGTCACGATCGCGGGCGACGGCGTCGAGGGACAGGCGGAGGCGCTGCGCCGGCAGTATGACTGCGTGGTGCTCGACCTCATGCTGCCCGGCCGCGACGGCATCGAGATCACCCGCGAGCTGCGCGCCCGCACCGACGTGCCCATCGTCATGGTCACCGCGCGCGTCGAGGAGGCCGACCGCGTGCTCGGCCTCGAGGTCGGCGCCGACGACTACGTCGCCAAGCCGTTCTCGCCGCGCGAGCTGCTCGCCCGCATCCGCGCGACGGTGCGCCGCGTGCGCGGCCAGGTCGGCCCCGCGCACCAGACGATCCAGGTCGGCAGCCTCGTCCTCGACCCGCAGCGCATGACGGTCGTGTACGAGGGCAAGCCCGTCGACCTCACGGCCTACGAGTTCGCGATCCTGCGCGCGCTCGCCCAGCGCCCCGGCCGCGTCCTGTCGCGCGAGCAGCTGCTCGACCTCGCGAAGGGCAGCGCCGAGCTGTCGTTCGACCGCTCGATCGACGTCCACGTGTCGCGCCTGCGCGCGAAGCTCGGCGACGACAGCCGCAGCCCGCGGATCCTCAAGACCGTGCGCGGCGTCGGCTATCTCCTCGCCGGCGGTGACACCTAGCATGAGGAGACGATGACGGTCTCGCGTCCGCGCGGGCGGCTCGTGTGGCGCGTGTACGCGTTCGCCGCGGTGATGTCCGTGGCGATCATGATCGTGCTGCTGTTCCTGCCGCGCTACATCCGCGGCGCGCGCTACCTCGAGCCGCAGGCGGCGCTGCTCCAGCACCTCGTCGACCGCTGGTCGCTCAAGGACGGGCCGATGCTCGTCCAGTCGATGGAGCGGATCGCGCCGCGCCTGCGCGGCCGGCTCACGCTGTACGGCAACGACGGCCGCGTCATCTGGACGAACGTCGACCCGACGCTCGACTTCCCGACCGACGGCGAGCTCGCGGACCTGACCGGCGAGAAGTGGTCGCTGTCGACGGGGCGCATCGTCGTGCGCTCCGACGACCGCACGATGATCGCGTCGTACGCGCCCGATCGCCCGGGGTTCCCGTGGAGCTACGTGTTCCCGATGGGCGTCGGCATCCTCCTCGTCGTCGGGGGCGCGTCGATCTGGTTCTCGCGGCGCCTCGCCCGCCCGCTCGGTCAGCTCGGCCGCGCGGCGCGCCGGTTCGGCGCCGGCGACATGTCCGCGCGCGCGGAGCTGCACCGCCACGACGAGCTCGGCGACGTCGGCCGCGCGTTCGACGAGATGGCCCACCGCACCGCCGCCGTCCTGTACGCGCAGCGCCAGCTCATGGCCGACGTCTCGCACGAGCTGCGCACGCCGCTCGCGCGCATCCGCGTGGCGCTCGAGCTCGCCGTCGAGGACCCGACCGCTGCTGCGGACGTGCTCCTCGACGTCGGCGACGACCTCGAGGAGATCGATCAGCTGATCAACGACATCCTCACGACGGCGCGCCTCGACGGCGAGCACGTCCGCATCGAGCGCCGCCCCACGCGCGTCGGCGACCTCGCGGCGCAGGCAGCCGAGCGCTTCCTCGCGCGCCACCCGCACCGCACGCTCGACCAGGCGATCTCCGGAGGCGACCGCGACGTCGAGTGCGACCCGATGCTCGTGCGGCGCGCGCTCGACAACCTGCTCGACAACGCCGCGAAGTACTCCGATGCGACGACCCCCGTGCGGCTCGCCATCGCGGACGGTCCGGACGTCGCGTTCGAGGTGATCGACCGCGGCATCGGCATGACGCGCGACGAGCTCGATCGCGCGTTCACGCCCTTCTGGCGCGCCGACAGCAGCCGGGCGCGCACGACCGGCGGCGTGGGCCTCGGGCTCGCGCTCGCGCGCCGGATCGCCCGTGCGCACGGCGGCGACGTCACGCTCGCCTCGGTCCCCAACACGGGCACGATCGCGCGTCTCGAGTTGCCGGCCACGGCCTAAGGCGCCGAGATCCTTCGGCAACAAATCGCAACAACCGAGCAACCCAACCTTCAGAGGGCGGTATCAACTTGCGCTCGTGCAGATGAAACGGCTCCTTCCTCGCCTCCTCGGCGCCGCGATCCTCGTCGGCGGCGTGGCCTTCCTGGTGCTGGCGAAGCCGTGGGCCAAGGCCGACGCCGCGATCACGTTCTCCACGGTCGCGGTCGGGCGCGGCAACATCCAGGCACAGGTGTCGGCGAACGGCACGCTGTCGGCGCGCTCCACCGTGCAGGTCGGCGCCCAGGTCACCGGCCGCATCACCGAGCTCAAGAAGGACTTCAACGACGAGGTCACCAAGGACGAGGTGATCGCCAGGCTCGACGACTCGTTCGCGAAGGCGCAGATCGAGCAGGCGCAGGCCTCGTACGACCTCGCCGTCGCGAACGAGCACAAGGCGGCCGTCGCCGTCACGGACGCCGACCGCCAGTACAAGCGCCAGAAGCTCCTGCAGGAGCAGCAGCTCGTCGCGGGCCAGGTCGTCGACACCGCCGAGACGACGTGGCTCGCGGCGAAGGCGAGCCTCGTCGCGGCGCGCGCGTCGGTGAGCCAGGCGGCCGCGAACCTCAAGCAGGCGCGCACGAACCTCTCGTACTGCACGGTCACGTCGCCGGTGAACGGCATCGTGCTGTCGCGCGCCGTCTCGCTCGGCGAGACCGTGTCCGCGAACCTGCAGGTCGCGACGATGTTCACGATCGCCGAGGACCTGACGCGCATGCAGATCGACACCGCCGTCGCCGAGTCCGACGTCGGCCGCCTCGCCGACAATATGAAGGTGACGTTCACCGTCGACGCCTTCCCCAACAAGCCGTTCGAGGGCGTCGTGCGCCAGGTGCGCAACGCGCCGACGACGCAGTCCGGCGTCGTCACCTACGACGCGGTGATCGACGTCGAGAACAAGGACAAGCTCCTGCGCCCCGGCATGACCGCGAACGTCACGTTCGTGCTCGACCAGGTCGCGGACGCGATCAAGATCCCGAACGCCGCGCTGCGCTTCAAGCCGTCGCGCGAGCAGATCCAGGCGATCATGGCGCAGTACGGCATGGAGGGCCGCGGTGGCTCGGGGATGCGCGGCTCGGGCCGGCGCGGCTCCGGCGGCCCTCCGTCCGAGGGCGGTCCACCGTCCGAGGGCGGTCCTCCGCGCGGTGCGGGTGGCCCCGGTGGGCCCGGTGGCCAGGGCGGCAACCGCGATCCGGACCGGCGCGCGCTGTGGAAGCTCGTCGACGGGCAGCCCAGGCGCGTGATGGTGAAGCTCGGCCTCACCGACGGCTCGGCGACGCAGATCCTCGACGGCGACCTCCAGCCCGGCGACCAGCTGATCACCGAGGTCCAGGGCGTCGCGGCGCAGCAGCGCAAGGTCGGAGCGTTCTGATGCCGCCGCTGATCGAGATGCGCGCGATCGAGCGCACGTACGTGATGGGCGACAACCTCGTCCGCGCGCTGCGCGGCGTCGACCTCACGATCGAGCAGGGTGCGTCGATCGCGATCATGGGCACGTCGGGCTCCGGCAAGTCGACGCTCATGAACATCATGGGCTGCCTCGATCAGCCGACGAAAGGCAACTACCTCTTGCACGGGCGCGACGTCGCCCGCCTGTCGCGCGCGCAGCTCGCCGACGTGCGCGGCCGGATGATCGGCTTCGTGTTCCAGAGCTTCAACCTGCTGTCGCGCACGAGCGCGCTCGAGAACGTCGAGATGCCGCTCATGTACCAGGGCGTCGGCGCGGGCGAGCGGCACCGGCGTGCGATGGCGGCGCTCGAGCGCGTCAACCTCAAGGGGCGCGAGGACCACCACCCGAACCAGCTGTCGGGCGGCCAGCAGCAACGCGTGGCGATCGCGCGCGCGCTCGTCACCGAGGCGCCCGTGATCATGGCCGACGAGCCGACGGGCAACCTCGACACGAAGACCTCGTACGAGGTGATGGCGATCCTGCAGGGCATCGTCGCGCAGGGGAAGACGGTCATCCTCGTCACGCACGAGTCCGACATCGCCGCCTACGCGCAGCGCGTGATCACGCTGCGCGACGGGCTCATCATCGACGACCGGAAGCAGACACCGCTCACGCCGCCGCCCCCGGAGAAGCACGACCAGGAGGCCGCATGAGCATCTTCGCGACGCTGAAGCTCGCCCTGCGCGCGCTGTGGCGCAACAAGGTGCGCTCGCTGCTCACGATGCTCGGCATCGTGTTCGGCATCGGCGCCGTGATCGCGATGGTCGCCGGCGGTCAGGGCGCGCAGGCCGCGGTCAAGGAGGTGTTCCAGAGCCTCGGCACGAACGTGCTCGTGGTGTCGAACAACTCGATGCGCCAGGGCGGCCCGTCGCAGGGCGCCGGCGGCGGCGCGGCGCTGACGTGGGAGGACCTCCGGCGTCTCGAGCAGGAGAGCCTGCCGACGGTCCGCTACATCGCGCCGGTCCTCGAGACGCGCACCCAGCTCGTCTCGGAGGGCGGCAACTGGGCCACGAGCGTCTCGGGCACGACCGCGACGTGGTTCAAGATCCGCAACTGGGACGTCGAGCAGGGCGCGTCCTTCGACGAGGACACGGGCAACTCGAACGCCAAGGTCGCGGTCATCGGGAAGACCGTGGCCGCGCAGCTGTTCCCCAACGAGAACCCGATCGGCCAGGTCATCCGCATCTCGGGGCAGCCCTACGAGGTCCTCGGCGTGCTCACGTCGAAGGGGCAGGGCCCGCGCGGCGACAACGACGACACCGTGATCATCCCGCTCAACGCGTACAAGCAGAAGCTGTCGCGCGACGGCGGGGCGAAGTACCTGAAGGGCCAGATCCTCGTCTCGATGATGGAGGACGACCAGGCCGAGACGACGATGCAGAAGCTCACCGAGCTCCTGCGCGACTGGCACAAGCTCGATGCCAAGGACGACGACGACTTCCGCATCCGCAACCCGGCGGAGTTCGCGAAGGCGCAGCAGGACTCGACGGAGCGCATCGCGACGCTGCTCGCGATCGTGGCCGCCGTGTCGCTGTTCGTCGGCGGCATCGGCGTCATGAACATCATGCTGGTGAGCGTCATCGAGCGCACGCGCGAGATCGGCATCCGCATGGCCGTCGGCGCGAAGCCCGTCGACGTGATGACGCAGTTCCTCGTCGAATCGCTCGCGCTCGCGGCGGTCGGCGGGCTGCTCGGCCTCGGCCTTGGCTACGTGTCGGCGCAGTACATGGCCGACTACTTCGGATGGAAGATGTTCTTTCCGGCGACGACCGCGGCGGTCGCGTTCGCCGTGGCAGGTGGGGTGGGCGTCGTGTTCGGGCTGTACCCGGCCATTCGGGCCTCGCAGCTCGATCCGATCACCGCGCTGAGGTACGAGACATGAAGACGAAGCTGAACGTACGACTCGCGGCGGTCCTCGTGGCCGCCGCGTCGATCCCCGCGGGCGCGCAACCGCCCGGGCAGGCGGGGCCGCCGGGCATGCCGGTGGTGGAGACGCTGACGCTCGAGCGCGCGATCGAGATCGCGGTGCAGCAGCAACCGGCGCTGCGCCAGACGCGCGCGCAGATCGAGGCGGCGAACGGCCGCGTCGACCTCGCGCGGGTCGCGCGCGCCCCGACGGCGAACCTCGGGGCGAGCCTCAACACCGGCTCGACGCGCCCGGGCGCCGACCTGTTCACCGGCGGCTTCTTCACGCCGCACGCCGGCCTCGCGCTGACGGCGTCGGCGAGCTGGCGCATCTACGACTTCGGGCAGACGTCGTCGAACATCCGCGCGGCCGAGCTCAACGCGCGCGCGACCACGGCGACGCTCGACACCGCGTCGCTCGACGTGCGCACGGGCGTCGAGCTCGCGTACCTCGAGGCGGTCGCCCGCGGCCGCCTCGTGAAGGTCGCGGAGACGACGATGAAGAGCGAGGACCTGCACCTCGACCAGGCGCGCAGGTTCGTCGCGGCGCAGGCGAAGGACCCGATCGAGCTCGCCCAGGCGCAGTCGCGCGCCGCGAACGCGCGCTCGGCGTACGCCCAGGCGCAGGCGCTGGAGGCGATCTCGCTCGCGAACCTGCGCGCCGCGATCGGCTGGCTCGACCCGACGCGCTCGCCGTCGGTGACCGGCGAGTGGCCGACGCCGCCGACCGCGGAGCCGCCCCTTCTGATGGCGCTCGTCGAGACGGCGCGCCACCGCCCCGAGCTGCGCCAGCTCGACCTGCAGATCCAGGCATCGCAGGCGAGCCTTGATGCGGCGCTCCGCGAGCGGCGCCCGGTCCTGTCGGCGAGCGCCGCGACGCAGTGGCAGCCCGACACGAGCGATCCGACGCCCCAGCCGTCGTGGCAGGCGAGCCTGACGCTGTCGTGGGCGCTGTTCGACGGCGGCCGCGCGAAGGCGGACCAGCGCATCGCGCGCGCGAACGTCGCGGGCGCGCTGGCCAACCGCGACGCGCTGCTCGTGCAGCTGACGACGCAGCTCGACGCGTCGCGCTCGCAGATCATCGCGAACAAGGCCAACGTCGCGGCGTCGACGGAGGCCGTCACGGCGGCGCGCGCGCAGCTCAGGCTCGCCGAGGCGCGTTACGCGCAGGGCCTCGGCAGCCAGATCGAGCTCGCCGACGCGCAGGTCGCGGTGACCACCGCCGAGGGCAACCTGGTGTCGGCGGAGTTCCAGCTCGCCACGGCGTGGGCGACCCTGCACCGCGCGACCGCGGCTGGCTAGCGGAGCAACCGGGCGAGCGTCTGCTCGAGCGCCTCGATCCGGAACGGCTTGGGCAGGTAGGCGTCCGCGTGGACGGGACCGCGGCGGTCGCGGTCGAAGCCGCTGCACAGGATCACGGGGAGAGACGGCTTCTTCCTGCGCAGCTGCTTGATCGTGTCGGCGCCGCTCATGTGCGGCATCGTGAGATCGACGAGGACGGCGTCGATGGGCTTGTCGTCGATCATCGCGAGGCCGGTCTGTCCGTCGGCGGCGGTGACGGCCGCGTAGCCGAGGTCCTCGATCATGCGGGCGACGACGTCGCGCACGAGGTCCTCGTCGTCGATGATGAGGACGGTGCGCGCGGGCGGAGCCGGAACGACGTGCTCGCCGGAGGCATCGGCGCTCGTCGCCGCGGGCCACAGGACGTGGAACGTCGTCGCGCCGGGCGCGGACACGAGGCGCAGGCCGCCCTCGTGCGAGCGGAGGATGCCGAGGACGGCGGCGAGGCCGAGGCCGTGGCCGGTGGGCTTCGTGGTGAAGAACGGCTCGAAGATGCGGCGGCGCTTCGCGCGATCGATGCCGGGGCCGTCGTCGGAGATCGCGAGGTCGACGTAGGTGCCGCGCCCCGCGGTGACGATGTCGTCGGGATCCGCGCCGCCGTCGTGCTCGACGAGGCGCGCGGTCACGGCGATCGTTCCGCCGCGCTCGCCGAGGGCGTCGCGCGCGTTCGCGATCAGGTTGTGCAGCACCTGGCGGACCTGCGCGGCGTCGGCGCGGATGCCGAGCTCGCGCGGGATGTCGACGGTGGTGCGCACGTTCGGCGGCATCGTCGACGCCGTGATGCGCAACAGCTCGTCGGCGAGCGCGTGCGGCATCACGCGCACGGCCGCGATGCCGCCGCGGCCGGCGTACGCGAGCAGCTGGTCGGTGAGCTCGGCGGCGCGCAGCGCGGCGTGGCGCACGTTCTCGAGCGCGGCGCGGCCGGGAGCGCCGCTCGGCGTGTCGCGCAGGCCGAGGTCGGCGTTGCCGAGGATCGCGACGAGCAGGTTGTTGAAGTCGTGCGCGAGGCCGCCCGCGAGCACGCCGAGGCTCTCGGCGCGCTGCGCGTCGACCATCCGCCGCTCGAGCGCGTTCGTCGCCGTGACGTCGAGCGCCGTGCCGATCGCACCGACGATGCGGTCGCCGCGGTACAGCGGCGCGGCGGTCACCGCCAGCTGCTTGTGGCGGTACTCCGTCGCGTACGAGATCGTCTCGCCGGCGAGCGCGCGCCGGTGCGCGGCGATCGGGTCGGCGCTGCCGGGCTCGTGCGCGTGCACGTGGTGCAGCGTCGCGCCGAGGAACTGGTCCGCCGGATAGCCGAGCACCTCCTCGACGGCGCCGCCGGTGCGCAGGATGCGCAGGTCGTGGTCGACGAGCCAGTACAGCGCCGGCATCATGCGCACCACGATCTCGAGCGTGCGCGCGGTGCGCTCGAGCTCCTCGTGCTTGGCCTGCAGCTCGACCTGCCCCGCCTCCTGCGCGGTCACGTCGACGATCGAGGCGTCGAAGCTCGCACCGCCGGCCTCGTCCTCGACGACGTGGCCGTAGATCTGCACCGTCAACAGGCGGCCGTCCTTGCACTTCCAGTGCAGGCGCACACCGTCGATCACGCCGTGCGTGCGGAACGCCTTGATGATGCGCGGCCGCTCCTCGGGGTCGACGTAGATGTCGCGGTTGAGGTCGAGTGCGAGGAGCTCCTCGACGGTGTAGCCGAGCATCCGCGCGAGCGCCGGGTTGATGTACGTGAACCGCCCGTCCTCGGTCGAGCGGTACATCCCGATCGGCGAGCGATCGAACAGCCGGTACAGGTCGCGGTCCGACGGCAGTGGCACGGGCGGGCAGCGTACCCTGCTTACTGGAGGAGCGCGTCCTCGATCTCGTCGAACGCACCGACGCGCCACCGCGCGAGCGAGCTCTTGCCGGCGATCAGGTTCTGCGTCTCGGCGAGCACCGCACGGAGATCGACGAGCCAGCAGTACGGATCCACCCCAGAGCGCACGCCGACGCCGTCGGGGATCGACGGCGGCATCCACGCCACCATCTTGTGGCTCCCGCCCGTGAGCAGCGTGCGCACCGCGACGTTCGCGAGCCGGCTCCCGAGGAGGCGGTCCATCGCCGACGGGCGCCCGCCGCGCACGACGTGGCCGAGCACCGTCACGCGCGTCTCGATCCCTCCCGGGTCCGAATCCGGGAAGCGCTCGCGCAGGCGCAGGTCGACCAGCGTCTTCAGCCGCTCGACGGGGACCGACACGCCCTCGGCCTTGATGATGATGACCCGGCGCGCGCGCTTCTTGTCGGTGACGGGCCGCTGCCGCACGGCGGCCACCGTCTTCACGATCTGCTCGACGATGTCGGTCTCGGAGCGCCCGGCCTCGGGGAACAGCGCGAGATCGGCGCCGGCGCAGATCGCCGACGTCATCGCGAGGTAGCCGCAGTCGCGGCCCATCACCTCGATGATGAACGTGCGGTCGTGCGCGGTCGCGGTGTCGGCGATCTTGTCGCACGCCTCGACGATCGTGTTCATCGCGGTGTCGACGCCGATCGACAGCTTCGTCAGCGCGAGGTCGTTGTCGATCGACGCCGGCACGCCGATCACCTTGAGCGGCTGGTCGCCGAGCTCCTCGGGATCCGCGAGGTGCAGCGCGCCCGTGAGCGAGCCGTTGCCGCCGATCACGACCAGGCCGTCGATGCCGCGGCGGGCGAGGTTCGCGCGCGCCCGGTCGCGCACCGGCCTGTCGTGGAACTCCTTGCAGCGGGCGCTGCCGAGGATCGTGCCGCCGTCGCGCAGGATGCCCTGCACGTCGCCCGGCGACAGCGGCTCCATCGCGTCGTCGAGCATGCCGCGATAGCCGCGCTCGATCCCGAAGATCTCGGCGCCGCCCGCGCGCCCGATCAGCGCCGCCGCGCGCACGGCCGCGTTCATCCCCGGTGCATCACCGCCGCTGGTCAGAATTCCGATCTTCTTGCACCCTGCCATGCCGCCGATGGTATCAGCGACGGGCCACGGCCTCGCCGGCATACGCGCGGCGCGGGCGCTTCATCAGCACGGGCAGCTTGAGCTGCACGCCGACGTCGATCGACGCCGCGTCGGAGCCGCTCCACAGGTACGAGCCGCGCGCGTACACCGCGACCACGCCGACCGTGAGCTTCGTGCGGACGGCGAGGCCGTGCCGCGTGGCGCCGTCGAGCCGCTCGCCGCAGTAGCTGACGTCTGCGCCGAACACCGAGACGCCCGCCTCGGGGCCCAGGCTCCAGCGCGCCCCGGCGTCGCGCGCGCCGTTCCCGTCGGCGAGCAGGTCCGCCTGGAGTCCGTACCACTCGTAGTCGTTGTTCGCGCGAACCAGCGTCACGACGCCGCCGAGGAGCGGCGCCCGCTCGCGCTCGCGGTTGAACACGACGCCGGTCTCGAGACCGACCTTCAGGTACGTCCCCTCGAGGCGCAGCGCCGACACGAGGCTGTCGGCGCGCGCGTCGCGGTGGCCTGCAAACGCAAACGACGCGAGGACGGCGGCGAGGACGGCGGGCAAGACGGCGGCGCGCACCCGCCAAGCCTACGGTCCGACCACTCCGTGATCGATGGCACTTCACGGCAAACCGAGGAGGATGCGACGGCAACGGGCGGGCGACTCCGGCACGAGTGGGCATGGTCCGGCGGACCTTCCGGGCTAGACTCCGTCGGTGGTTCGCGTCGACGTCGATGGCCCCGTCACGGTCGTGACCCTCGACCGGCCCGACCATCGCAACGCGGTCGACCGCGACACCGCGCAGGCGCTGGCCGACGCGTTCCGCGCGTTCGACGCCGACGACCGCGCGCGGGTCGGCGTCCTGCACGGCGACCACGGGACGTTCTGCGCCGGGGCCGACCTGAAGGCGTTCGCGGGCGGGCACCCGAACCGCGTCGAGAAGGACGGCGACGGTCCGATGGGGCCGTCGCGCATGCTGCTCGGCAAGCCGGTGATCGCGTCGATCGCCGGGCACGCCGTCGCGGGCGGGCTCGAGCTCGCGCTGTGGTGCGACCTGCGCGTCGCCGACGAGACCGCCGTGCTCGGCGTGTTCTGCCGCCGGTTCGGCGTGCCGCTCATCGACGGCGGCACCGTACGCCTGCCGCGGCTGATCGGCCTGTCGCGCGCGCTCGACCTGATCCTGACGGGGCGCCCCGTGAAGGCCGACGAGGCGCTCGCGATCGGCCTCGTCCACCGCGTCGTGCCGACGGGTGATTCGCTCGCCGAGGCGGTGCGGCTCGCGCACCAGCTCGCGGAGCTCCCGCAGGCCGCGCTGCGCGGCGACCGCATGAGCGCGTACCTCCAGGACGGGCTCCCGCTCGACGCGGCGCTGCTGCAGGAGCTCGAGCTCGGCACGCACGCGCTCGCGGAGGCGCTCCAGGGCGCCGCGCGGTTCTCGTCGGGCGCGGGCCGCCACGGGAGGCCGCTGTGAAGGGCGTCGCGCTCGGCGTGCTCGTCGCGATCGCGCTCCTCGCCGGCGGCGGCGGTGGCTGCGGTGTGCGGCTCATCGGCGGCCGATCGAACCTGACCGGCACGTGCGAGGGCGCGTGCGCGCACTACATCCGGTGCAAGCCGGGGCATCCGGCGGCCGACAAGCAGCGCTGCGACGCCGAGTGCCCGGAGGTGTTCTCGGACCGCGACTCGCTGATGGCGTACGAGAGCCTCCAGTGCACCGACGCCGTCGAGTTCGTCGACGGCCGCACGGCGAAGAGCGCGAAGACCGGTCCGAGGAAGTAATACAAAGATCAGGCCCGGGAGGTAGCTTGGCCCGTGGCCGAGCCGACGCCATCGACCGAGGCCGAGACCGTCGTCGACGGCGTCGTCGAGCGCTTCGTGTTCCGCGCGGAGGACGGCGCGTTCACGGTCGCGCGCTTCGTGACCCCGGAGAACGAGCACCTGACGATCGTCGGCGAGCTCGTCCACGTCACCGAGGGGCTGCCGCTGCGCCTGCGCGGCCGCTGGGTCGACGACAAGAAGTGGGGGCGGCAGTTCCGCGTCGCGACCTACCAGCTGCGCACGCCGGAGACGCTCGTCGGGATCGAGCGCTTCCTCGGCTCGGGCATCATCCCGGGCGTCGGGCCCGAGCTCGCGCGCCGGCTCGTCGGCGCGTTCGGGATGGAGACGCTCGAGGTCATCGACAAGCAGCCGGAGCGCCTGAAGGAGGTGTCGGGCATCGGCGCCGGGCGCGCCGCGAAGATCGCCGAGGCGTTCGCCGGGCAGAAGCAGATGCAGGACGTGATGGTGTTCCTGCGCGGCCACGGCGTGTCGGCGGCGTTCGCGGCGCGCATCGTCAAGAAGTACGGCGCCGACGCGATCAACGTCGTGCGCGCGAACCCGTACCGGCTCGCGCAGGACGTGTGGGGCATCGGCTTTCGCACCGCCGACGGCATCGCGCAGAAGCTCGGCATCGCGCGCGACGCGCCCGAGCGGCTCGAGGCGGGCCTCCTGTTCGCGCTCGAGACGGCGAACGAGGACGGCCACATGCACCTGCCCGACGAGGAGCTGCTCGCGCAGGCGGCCGAGCTCCTCGGCGTGGCGCGCGAGCCGCTGCCGCCGCGGCTGGCGGCGCTCGCGGGGAGGCGGCTCGTCGTGCGCGAGACGCTCGGCGATCGCGGCGCGTGCACGTCGCTGCCGCAGGCGCACGCGGCGGAGGTCGAGTCGGCGCACTACCTCGCCGAGATCCTGAACACGCCGTCGAGCGGGCTCGGCCTGGACCTCGGCGCGGCCATCCACGCGTTCGAGCACGTCACCGGCGTGACGCTCGCGGCGCAGCAGCGGCGCGCCGTCGAGGCCGCGCTCGTCGACAAGGTCACGGTGATCACCGGCGGCCCCGGCGTCGGCAAGACGACGATCGTGAAGGCGATCGTGCACCTCGCGCGCCTCGTGCGCCGCAAGGTCGCGCTCGCGGCACCGACCGGGCGCGCCGCGAAGCGCCTCGGCGAGGCGACGCTGTACGAGGCGATGACGATCCACCGCCTGCTCGAGTACCAGCCGCACGAGTCGGGGTTCCAGCGCGACCGCGCGAACCCGCTCGACGCGGACGTCGTCGTCATCGACGAGGCCTCGATGGTCGATGCGCAGCTGTTCCGCTCGCTGCTCGCGGCGACGCCGCCGAGCGCGCAGCTCGTGCTCGTCGGCGACATCGATCAGCTGCCGTCGGTCGGCGCCGGCGCCATCCTGGGCGACACGATCGACTCCGGCGCCGCGACGGTGATCCGCCTGACGGAGATCTTCCGCCAGGCGGCGGAGAGCCGGATCGTCGTGTCCGCGCACGACATCAACCAGGGTCGCGTGCCGCAGCTCGATCCGCCGGCCGCCGGCGCCACGAGCGACTTCTACTTCATCGCGCGCGACGAGCCCGAGGCCGCGCGCGCCACGATCATCGACCTCGTCGCCGAGCGCATCCCGCAGCGCTTCGGCTTCGACCCCATCACCGACATCCAGGTGCTCGCGCCGATGCACCGCGGCGAGCTCGGCACCGCCGCGCTCAACCGCGCGCTCCAGGAGCGCCTCACGCCGGTGCACGAGGGCGCCGAGCTCGTGCGCGGCGAGCGCGCCTTCCGCCGCGGCGACAAGGTGATGCAGCTGCGCAACGACTACGACAAGGGCGTGTTCAACGGCGACATCGGCGTGATCCACCAGGTCCACCCCGAGGCCGCGGCGCTCTACGTCACGTTCGACGACCGCATCGTCACCTACGAGCGTGGCGACCTCGACCAGCTCCAGCACGCTTACGCCGTCTCGATCCACAAGAGCCAGGGCTCCGAGTACCCCGTCGTCGTGCTGCCGATCGCGACGCAGCACTACATGATGCTCCAGCGCAGCCTCCTCTACACCGCCGTCACGCGCGGCAAGAAGCTCGTCGTCCTCGTCGGCTCGCGCCGCGCCGTCGCCCTCGCGGTCAAGAACGCCGACGCGCGCCGCCGCTACACCTGGTTCGCCGAGCGCCTCCGCGCCGCCCTCCGCGACTGATCCACGCGGTCGCTAGGCGCGGCCGTGCTCGACGTCGTCGAGCAGCTCGACGAGGCGGCGGACGCCGTCCTCGGGGAACGCGTTGTAGATGCTCGCGCGCATGCCGCCGACGGAGCGGTGGCCCTTGAGGCCGGACATGCGGCGCGCGTCGGCGGCGGCGAGGAGGCGGCGCTCGAGGTCGGGGGTGGCGGCGCGGAAGGTGACGTTCATGAGCGAGCGGCTGCCGGGACGCGCGTGCGGGGTGAAGGCGCGGCTCTGATCGAGGTAGTCGTAGAGCAGGGCGGCCTTGCGCGCGTTGCGCTCGGCCATCGCCGCGAGCCCGCCCTCGTCGCGGATCCACGCGCACACCTCGCCGACGATGTAGATGCCGAACGTGTTCGGCGTGTTGTGCATCGAGTGCTCGGCGGCGTACGTGCGGTACTGCGCGAGCGGCGGCAGGTCGCGGCGCGCCGTCTCGAGGAAGTCGCGGCGCGCGATCACGAGGCTGATCCCGCTCGGGCCGAGGTTCTTCTGCGCACCCGCGTAGACGATCGCGTGCCCCGCGAGGTCGAGCGGCCGGCTGAAGATGTCGCTCGAGGCGTCGCACACGAGCGGCGCGGGCGCGCCCGCAGGCGGCGCAGACCACGCGGTGCCGTAGATCGTCTCGTTGCTCGTGTAGTGGACGTACCGCGGCGCCGCCGACCACGCGCACGACGCCGGCGTCGCCGCGAAGTCGGGCGCGCCGGAGCAGGCGATGTGGACGTCCCCGCAGCGCTTCGCCTCGTCGATCGCCTTCTGCGACCACACACCCGTGTGGCAATAGTCGGCCGTCTCCTCGGCGCGGAGGAACTGCTGCGGGATCATGCCGAAGTGGTGCGTCGCGCCCGCCGTCACGAACAGGACGGCGAAGTCGTCGCCGATCGCGCCGACCTCGCGGACGAGCGCCTCCGTTCGCTCGAGCACGCGCCCGAACTCTGGCCCTCGATGGCTGTGCTCGAGGATGCCGATGCCGGAGCCGTCGAGATCCCACAGCGCATCCTGCGCGCGGCGCAAGACGGGCTCGGGAAGCGTCGCGGGTCCCGACGCGAAGTTCAGCGCACGCACATCTCGAAGCTCATCGACGTGACGACGTGTCTTCCCAGTAGAAGACGGTGATCGCGATGCAATGGAACGCTTCGTCGGACGACTGGGTCACGACGACGTCGGTGACCTTGAGGTGCGAGTTGTGCTGCATCCAGGCTGTAACTTTTTCACCAAGCTGGTCACGGTCGGCGACCATCGTGGCGGAGAAGACCTTCACGCCGTTAAACTTTACATCGCGGCGGAGGATCAACTGCCCCGATTGATTGCCAAGGTTCGCGGACATCGTCGTCACCGTACCACAGTTTTCGCGACGGTCTTCATTCGACGCTGGGTAACGTCGGGGCAGTTCACCGAAGGCAACGTTTATTCGTCGTCGTCGAGGGCGCGGTCCAGCGCATTCGCGAGCTTCTCGGCTTCCTGGGGTGACATCGCCGTCGGGGTGAACGACGTCTCGGCGTTCTCGACCAGGGCCATCATCCTGGCTTGTTCGGGGGAAAGACCTGAGGAGTCGGTGGTGATCCACTCATCCAGCTCCTCCGTCAGGCGCTTCTTGGCGACGCGGGCCTCCTCGCCGCGGGGCGGGAGGCTCGGCGTCGGCGCGCCGTGGCGGCGGTACGAGATCGAGCCGTACGCGTTCGCGAGGTCGCGGCGGAACTCGCTCATGTTCTGATAGCGCCGGTTCGGGTCTTTCATCATCGCGCGCAGGATCACGGCCTCGGCCATCTCCGTGATCTCCCGGAACGGCGCGACCTCGCGCGGCGACGGCGGGTTCGTGTGGATGTGCATCGACAGCACCTCGCTCGACTGCGGCGCCTCGAACGGCGGCCGCCCGACGAGCATGTCGAACAGGATCACGCCGAGGGAGTACACGTCGGCGCGGTGGTCGACGTCCTCGCCGCGCGCGGCCTCGGGTGACATGTACTCGGGCGTGCCGAACACGGCGCCCTGCACGGTCTCGGCGAGCAGCTCGTCCTGCACCAGCACCTTGGCGATGCCGAAGTCGAGCACCTTCACGAAGTCGTACGACTCCTCGCGCTCGGTGATCCAGCTCTGGTCCGGCGCCATCCGCACGAGGTCGCGGCGACCGGGCCGCTTGAGCAGCATGATGTTGTCGGGCTTGAGGTCGCGGTGGATCACGCCGACGGCGTGCGCGGCCTCGAGCGCGAGCGCGATCTGGTTCGCGATGTTGAGGGCGCGGTGCAGCTCGACCGCGCCCTCCTTCTCGATGAGGTCCTCGAGGCTCTTCCCCTCGAGGTACTCCATGACGAAGTACACCGGCCCCTCGGGCAAGATCCCGAAGTCGGTGACGTCGACGATGTTCGCGTGGTTGATCGACGTGGCCGCGCGCGCCTCGCGCAGGAAGCGATGGATCGCCTCCTGGTACCGCGCGAACTGCGGGTGCAGGACTTTCACGGCGACCGGCTTCTTGATGTAGATGTGCTCGCCGCTGTAGACCGTCCCCATCCCGCCGCGGCCGAGGATCTTGTCGAGCCGGTAGTTGCCGATCGAGGTCCCGAGCCGCGCGATGTCCTCCTCCTCGACGAGCACCGCCGAGTCGTGAAGACAGAACCGTTCTCCGTCGGGAAACCGCGTGTAGCAGCGCGGACAGACCTTCACGAGGTTACTTTCCGAACCGGGACTGGATGTAGAAGGTCAGGAAGCGGTTGTCGATGAAGTTCCCCGACGGCGGCTTGAGGTTCAGGAACGTGAACTCGCCGCCGATGTCGAACTTCTGGTTCGGCGAGAACTGGATCCGCGCCGTCGCCGGGATCTGAAGGTTGTCTGCGTCCGTGTTGAAGTCGGGGATGACCAGCGTCGCGAACACGACGAGCGAGACGGGTGGAATCGGGTTCGTCGCGATACCGATGGACGGCCGCAGGTCGGGCTTGGAGTCGAAGTCGATGCTCATCAGCGTGTTGAGCGCGACGATCGCGATCTCGGGCTTGGCCACGTAGCGGAACGGGAAGCCGATGTCGATGCCACCGCTGATGGCGCCGGCGGTGGGGATGCCCATCGAATCGACGCCGAGGCTACGACTGACGCGGAGCGCGGCGCGGAAGTCGATCAGGTCGTAGGCGAGCGCACCCTCGAACCCTCCGTACACCGCGAACTGGTCGAAGTTGTAGGCGCTGGTGAACCCACCGAGCAGCATGAAGTTGTCCTGGAGCCCGTAGATGCCCTCGAGGCTGACTCCGACGGATTCGAACGCGGTCCCGGCGCTGACGTCGGTGCCGAGGCCGAGGCGAAGCTGTCCGATCTGCCGCGTGATCGTCAGCGGACGATCGAGCTCGCGGATCGGGAACGTCTTCATCGTGTACAGGCCGCCGGCGGTCACGGCCGGCTGCTCCTTGTCGGCGCCGTCGTCGTCGTCGTCATCGCCGCCGGACTTGGCGCCGCCGTCGTCGTCATCATCGCCACCGCCGCCACCGTCGTCGTCGTCCGAGGCGGTCGACGCGTAGACCGCCTTTTCTTGTCCGTGCCAGGCCACGTACCCGACGGCCAGCAGCAACAACAACCCCAGCCGCCATGCGCGGGAAAGTGAAGGAAGCATCACCACCTCGGTCGGAAATGCTACCTCAAATCGCAGAGCGATCGAGTTCACGCGCGGCGTTTCGGTCGCGCGAGCGACGAAGACAGGAAGGGCCGAAACGTCGGAGGGCCCGCCCACCCGGACAGGCCCTCCTTCATGCAATCGAAGCTAATCGACAGAGAGAAGTCTCGCCCGAGGGCGAGTTACTTCTTCTTGCCCTTCTTGGCGGGCTTCTTCGCGGGCTTCTTCGCGGCGCCCTTCTTGGCGCTCGCCTTCTTCGTGGTCTTCTTCGCGGCGGCCTTCTTCGGCGCCGCCTTCTTCTTGCGCTTGCTACCGCCGACCTGGCGCTCCTTGCGCGCGACGTCGCCGTCGCTGTCGACGAAGTAGAGGTACTTGCTGTAGTCCAGCTCGATGCCCGTGTTGGCGACCTTGGTGGCCTTGCCCTTCGGCTGGCCCGGCTTCTTCCGGGGCGTGGCCCAGACGTCGCCGCCCTTGATGTAATACATCAGGTCGTTGTCACGCTTGATTCCGGTCTTCGCGATCTTCTCACCCATGTGTTTGAACCCTCCCTAAGGGTAATTGGGTGCGCGAACGCTACCTGAAGCGTCTGACAATCGGGGCACAAAAACGACGAAACCTCGTCGGGAACCGCGAAAAAGCGGGGCGATCTCCGTCGAGAAGCTGGGGGCGGCAAGCCCGGGGCGAAATTCCTCGTCGAGGAAGTGGCTGTGGATAAGTCGTTCTCGACGGAGATCTCGAATGATCTAAATCCTCGACGAGAAAAGGGAATTCCTCGTCGGGATCATCGACGGCGGACCCGCTCGCAGACGAGGACCTGGCTCTCGGCGCCGGCCGTGAGGGGGGCGAACCGAAAGTCGCCGTAGCGGGCGGTCACGCGGAAGCCGGCGTGGGCCACGAGGGCCTCGAGCTCGGCCGGGAAGTACTTCCGCTGCGACAGCTTCACGACCCGCCCCGGGCCGCCGTCGACGGGGTCGTAGAAGAGGCGGATCATCGCGATCTGGGAGATCGGGTCGTAGTCGTGGTTCGTCGAGTAGTACATGGCGCGCCCCGTCGACGGATCCGTGAACCGCGTGCGCGCCCAGCGCCGGTCCGGATCGCGCGACAGCCACGGGAGGTCGGGGAGCTGGACGTCGAACACGAACGCGCCGCCCTCCTCGAGGTGGGCGGCGACGCGCTCGAGGCAGGCCATCAGCTCGCCGCGCGTGTACAGGTGCTCGAGGACGTTGAACACGGCGATCGCGAGCGGGAACTTCGCCCCCTTCTCGCCGCCGGGGACCTCGAACGACCGCAGGTCGCCGCGCAGGATCGCGATCCGGTTGCGCACGGCCCCGGGGAGGGCGTCGACGCGCGCCCGCAGACGCCCCAGCATCGCCTCGGACTGGTCGAGCGCGACCACCTCGTGGCCGTCGCGCGCGAGCGGGATCGTGACCCGCCCCGTGCCGGCGCCGAGCTCGAGGATCCGGCCCGGTCCGCCGAGGCGCCGGCGCGCGACCTCGCGGTAGAAGCTGACGTCGGCGCGCCGCCGCCGGTACTCGTAGTCGTACAGCGCCGCGTCCGCGTAGTGCTCGCGCGACCCCGCATCCACCAGGTCCTCCGCGATCGCCGCCAGCCACGCCGGCGGCGGCGGCGCGCTCGCCGGCGCGGCCGAGCGGGCCTTGCGCGACGCGGCCCGGACCGTGCGGGCCGTCGCGGTCCGCGCCGGTCGAGCCGTACCGGTGCGGGCCGTCGCAGCGCCTGACGTGGGGCGGGCCGTTGCGGCGACGACAACCGTGCCGCTGCGGGTCGGTGGAACGGCCGGCTTGGCCACGCGGGGGCGGCGGATCCGGCGGCGCCGCGTTCGCGCGGGCTGCTTGGGCCGGTGGGGGCGGCGTGTCGGCTCAGGTGGCACGGTACTTCGGGGCGGGTGCCTCGGCGCGGCGGCGGCGGCCTCCGCGGCGGCGGCGGCGGCGCTTGCGCGGGCCGTCGTCGTCGCCGGCGGCCTCGTCGTCGCGGCCCTCGCCGGTGGCGACCGGGTTCGGGCGCGGCCCGACCTCGCGGCCGGCCGAGCGCTCCATGAGCTCGAACAGGATGACGGCGTCCTCGATGAGGTCGCGCCCGCCGGCGAGCTCGGCCTGCCCGCCGCGCTTCTTCGCGGCGTGCAGCTTGCGCTGGGCGAGCAGGATGTAGCGCAGCCGCTCGCTGTCGCGGCGGGTGACGTGGAGCTGGACGATCATCGGGTGCGCGAGCTCCTGCACGGCGGCGTGGAGCTCGTTCCCGCGCAGGTCGTCGGGGAGGTACGGCGCGAGCAGCACCCCGAACGCGACGGCGTTCGACGGGTCGCGGCCCTCGACGACGGCGCCGTCGAGCCACGGCAGCACGTCCCACGCGAGCTTCCGGCGGCGTACCAGCTCGGCGCCGTCGCCGACGAACGACAGCCGCACCGCCGCCGGCGCCGCCGGCCGTGCGATCGGCTCGTCGGCCCACACGCGGTGCCACGCCTGCTCCTCGGCATCGAGCACGTCGACCTCGGCCGCCGTCTCCTCCGCGGCCTCGGCCGCCGAGACCTCGTCCCCCTCCTCCTCTTCTTCCTCTTCCTCCTCCTCCGGATCGTCGGGGTCGTGCTCCGCCGGGTCCTCGTCGTCGTACTCGACGCGGGCCACGGTCGGGCGGGGGGCCGACGACGCGATCGGCGGGGCGGTCGCCGGGGCGCCGGGGCCCTCGAGCAGGCCGGCCAGGTACGGCGAGAGCACGGCGAGCACGCCGGTCTCGACCAGCAGCTCGAACGACCGGCGCGCCGCGCCGCCGCGCATCAAACGGTGGATCTCCTCGAGCAGGCGGGGCGGGGCGCACTTGCTGATCTCGCCGCGCCAGCGCAGCAGCGCGTGCCACGTCGCCGGCTCGAACCCGAAGTCGAGGCGCGCGGCGAACTTGATCGCCCGCAGCATGCGCACCGGGTCCTCCTGGAACCGGATGTCGGGGTCGCCGATCGTGCGCACGAGCTTGGCGTCGAGGTCGGCGAGCCCGCCGACGTGGTCGATCACCTCCTCGCGCTCGACGTCGTAGAACAGCCCGTTGATCGTGAAGTCGCGGCGGCGCGCGTCCTCCGTCTCGGTGCCGAACACGTTGTCGCGCCGGATCAGCAGGTCGTGGTCGTCCTCGTCGCGCGGGTTCGCGCGGAACGTCGAGGTCTCGATGATCTTCGAGCCGAAGAAGACGTGGGCGAGGCGGAACCGGCGGCCGATGATGCGCGAGTTGCGGAACGTGGACTTGATCTCGTTCGGCGTCGCACTCGTGGCGACGTCGAAGTCCTTCGGCGTGCGGCTCACGAGGAGGTCGCGCACGCATCCGCCCACGAGGTACGCCTTGTAGCCGGCCCGGGTCAGCTTGCGGACCACGCGATCGGCGTCGGAATCGATCCCAGCGCGGTCGAGCGAAGGCATCTTCGCGTCCAGCCGTACCATGCACCCCTGATCAGGGGCAACTATGCGAACCCGTTCAAGTGTTTGCGTCTTACCCCAGCGCTCACGAACAGGTGACCCGCGGCCAACCGATCCCGACGAGAACCCGGTCGGTTCTCAGACCTACGGTGCCGCTCTCCGACGCCCTCGCCCGCGGGTTCTCCTTCGACCGCCTACCCGTCGCCGCGCTCCTGATCGAGCTCGACGGCACGATCGCGGCGGCGAACCCCGCCGCCGAGCGCGTCTTCGACCGTCCGGGGACCGCCCTGGTCGGGGCGCCGCTCCGCGCAGTCGCCCCGGCCCTCGAGCGGCGCTGGCACCTCATCGTCGATGCCCTGCTCCCCACCCCCGACGACGCCGCCGCGTCTCCGACCGGCGGTCGGGCCGCCCGCGCCGCCGACGTCGACGCCGCCGCCAGGCACGACCTCGTCGAGGCGCTCCACCTCGACCACCCGCGCGAGCCGCGTGAGCTCGAGCTCACGTTCGCGGTCCTCGATATCGGGCGCCCGATCATCCAGGTGTTCGCGCACGACGTCACCCGGCACAAGCTCGCCGAGGACGCCGCGCGCGCCCGCGGCGAGGCCGAGGAGCAGCAGGCGTCGAGGCTCCGGCTCGAGAGCCTCGGCCTCGTCGCCGGCGGCATCGCCCACGACTTCAACAACCTGCTCGTCGGCGTCCTCGCCGAGGCGAGCGCCGCCCGCGAGGACCGCGGCATCGGCGAGTCCACGCTCGAGGCGCTGCGCCGCATCGAGGCCGCCGCCCGCCGCATGGCGCAGCTCACGCGCCAGCTGCTCGCGTACGCCGGGCGCGGCCAGGTCGTGACGTCGCAGGTCAACGCCGACGAGCACGTCCTCGACCTGCGCGAGCAGCTCGACCGCCTCGCCGCCGACGCGACGCGCCGCGAGGGCCGCGGCCGCCGGGTCGCGCTCGCCGTCGCGCCGTCGGCCGGGCAGTCCGTCGTCGACGCCGACGCGAACCTCCTCCGCCAGGTCGTGCTGAACCTCGTCGCGAACGCCGCCGACGCCGGCAGCCAGCGCGTCGACGTCGCGACCCGCGTGATCTCGCGCGACGGCGCCGCGTGGTGGCAGCTCGAGGTCTCCGACGACGGCCACGGCATCGACGCGCAGACGCTGCTCCGCATCTTCGAGCCGTTCTTCTCGACGAAGCCGGCCCACCACGGCCTCGGCCTGTCCGCGGTGCACGGCATCGTGCGCCGCCTCGGCGGCGACGTCGACGTCGACTCCAAGCCCGGTCTGGGCGCGCGCTTCCGCGTGCAGCTGCCGATCATCGCCGGCGCCCCGCCGCCGCCGCGCCGCGCCGCCAGCGACCCGGCGCTCCCCATGCCGCCGCGGCTCGCCGGCCTGCGCGTGCTCGTCGTCGACGACGAGCCGTCCGTGCGCGCGACCGTGCGCCGCCTCCTCGAGCGGCGCGGCGCCACCGTCGTCGTCGCCGAGCACGGCCTCGAGGCCGAGCAACGCATGCGCGACGAGCGCTTCGCCCTCGTCATCTCCGACGTGGCGATGCCCGGCCTCGGCGGCTACGAGGTCCTCGCGCACGCCCGCACCCTCGCGCCCGGCACCCCGGTCATCCTGATGTCGGGGTACACGGAGCGCGCCCGCGGCGAGGGCGGCGAGGAGGTTCCGGACGCCTTCCTCGAGAAGCCCTTCACCGCGAAGGTGCTCGATGCGGCGATCGATCAGGTGCTGCGCCGCTAGGCCTTCTTCGGCTCCATCGTGTCGAACAGCACCTCGAAGCCGCCGTAGATCATCCGCTTGCCGTCGAACGGCATGTCCTTCGGCTGCATGCGCGGATCGGTGCGCATCTTCTCGGCGGCGGCGTCGCGGACCTCCTTCGAGGGCCACACGATCCACGAGAACACGACGTTCTCGTCGTCGTGCAGCTGCACCGCGCCCCGCATGTCGTTGACCTTGCCCGACGGCACGTCATCGCCCCAGCACTCCACCATCCGCATCGCGCCGTACTCCTTGAACACGGTCGCAGCCTTCGCGGCCTGCTCGCGGTACGCCTGCTTGTTCCCGCGGGGGACGGGAACCATGAATCCGTCGATGTAGCTCACGGTGTCCTCCTTTCACCCGAAAGCTTGGCACCGCCGCCGGAGGGGCCTACGAGATCACCGCGATCGCAGCTCGATCTGGCCCCAGGGATCGTAGGACGGCGGCGCATCCGCGCCCAGCCGCAGCACCCCGTCCTTCACGAGCGCCTCGTAGCCGCGCGCGACCACCATCACGGTGTACGTCCCCGGGACCGGCACGGGCTGCTTCAGCTGGACGTCGCCCTCGGTGTTCGACCGCCCCCACGCGAGCACCTGGTCGTCGAGCCGGTTGACGTCGATGTCCTCGGCCGCCACGTCGGGCCGCATCACCATGACGAGCGCGTCGCGCACCTTCGCGCCGTTCGCGGCGTCGACGACGACGGTCGCGATGCGGATGCCCTCGGCGCGCGGCTCGATCGTCGGCTGCATCTCGGGATCCGTGCGGCCCTCGCGCGGCGTCCAGCCGGTCGCCGCGATCGCGAGCAGGTCGGTCGCCGACAGCAGCGGCCGCACGAGGCCGACGTGCGCGCTCTCGAGCACCGTCCCGCTCGCCATGATGCGCGTGCGCGACGCCGAGGCGATGCCGACGAGCTGGCCCTTGTCGTTGACGACGGGCCCGCCCGAGTTGCCGTGCGTGATCGACGCGTCGGTCTTGATGAAGTCGCGCCCCTGCGCGCCGTCGGTGCCGCTCCAGCCCTCGACCTCGCCCTCGGACAGCGTCAGGCCGCCGCCGACGACGTCGGGGTAGCCGAGCACCCACAGGCGCTGGCTGACGCTGACGTCCTCGTTGCGCGCCTCGGGGAGGATCGCCCAGGGCTCCGTCGAGGTCGACGGCACCCACGTGCGCCCGTCGAGGTCCGTGTCGCACTTGATGAGCGCGAGGTCGATCTCGCGCTGGAGCTTGCCGCGGTTCGGGCGGCCCGCGCACGTCAGCTTCGGCATGCGGTCGAGCTCCTTGTCGAAGCGACCGATGATGAAGAGGTCGTGGAGGCGGCCGTCCTTGTCGTGGACGACGTGGTAGTTCGTGAGGATCGACCCGTCGGTGCCGACGATGACGCCGGCGCCGCCGCCGCGCGCCTGGAGGCGGCCGTCGACGAGGTCCGCGACGATCACCATGACGGCGGAGCTGAACGCGCGGCCGACCGCGGGCGGGTACTGGCGCACGCCGATCGAGCGCGCCTGCGGCTGGAACGGCAGGCCGCTGCGCGACTGCACGCGCAGCGACGGTGCGACCACGTTCTCGAGGCGCTCGATCTGCGGCAGCGAGCCGAACAGCGTGATGACGTAGAGCTGCTTCGAGTCGACGATCGCGTACTCGACGGCGCGGTCGACGCGCGGCAGGTCGTCCTTGTGGCTCGCGTGCGCGTACGTGTACTCCGTGCGCAGCCAGTTCTGGTCGGCGATCGAGCGCACCGAGCTGTCGACGAGCTTGTACAGCTCGCCGTAGCGCGTGCGGCGATCGAGGTCGAGCGACGTCGTGACGTTGCTCCACGGCGGCTTCTTGTCGATCAGCACCTCGATGCGCGCGTTCCCCTCGGGGAACGGCGTGAACGCGAGGTGCAGCGCGTCCGATCTCGGCGGGCGCCCCTGCGGATCGCGGAGCAGCCGCGGCGCGGGGAGCGACAGCGGCTCGTGCAGCCAGCCGGCGGCGTGCTCGAACGTGAGCCCGCGACCGTCGACGTTCGTCGGCGGGAACATCGTCGTCTGCGGGGTGGTCAGCTTCCCGTGGAAGCGCCCCGCGACGAGGATGATGACGAGCGCGAAGATGATGACGAACAGGTCCTGGCGCTGGTAGTGCCCGCGCAGCTCGGCGAAGTCGCCGCTCGCGCGCTTGCGCAGGCGCTGGATGGCGGCGGCCGCGATCTGGACGGGATCGAGGCGGTCCTCGTCGACCGCCTCGTCGGCGATCGCCGGGTCGAGCTCGCCGCGCGCCGACGCCGGGATCGGCGGGTGGCTCGCGGCGCGGCCGTGCGGCTCGTGCGTCGCCGGGGCCTCGGCGACGGCCGCCGCCTGCGCCGCGGCCAGGTTCGCGGCGGACGCCGACGACGTCGCCTGCGCCGCGACATCCTCGGCGAGCGCCCGCAGGATCCGGTCGCGCTGCATGCGCACCGTCGTCACCGGGTCGGGGTTCGCATCCGGCGGGGGCGCGTCGGGCAACGGCAGCGGCGGCGCCGCCACCGGCGCCTCTCCCTCCGCCTGTGCCCGGCTGCGCGCGCGGGCCGCCTCGATCGCCGCACCCGCCGCCGCCGCCGCCACGATCGCCGCCCCCGACGCCGACTCGATGTCTCCGACGATCTCCCCGGCGATGCGCGCCGCCTCGAACGCCGCCGCCGCCGGATCCGGCAACATCGCCGGCGCCGGCGCCGGCGCCACCACCACCGGCACCTCCGCAACCGGGGCCGGCACCGCCTCCGCCGTCACCTCCGCCGTCGCCTGCTCCTCCCGGTCCTCGCGCCGTCTCCTCCTCGCCCTCCGGTCCACCTGCTCGCGCGCTCCCTCGCCACCACCCTCGTCCGCCGTCTCCTCCGCCGCCGTC
The DNA here is from genome assembly GCA_019637375.1 of Deltaproteobacteria bacterium. Classification (GTDB taxonomy): domain Bacteria; phylum Myxococcota_A; class Polyangia; order Haliangiales; family Haliangiaceae; genus JABFXX01. The sequence goes on from JAHBVW010000015.1 coordinate 152,430, forward strand.
TCCGCGGCCTCCGCTGCCTCGTTCGTCTCCGCCGCCGCCTTGGCCGTCGTCTCCGCTGCCTTCGTCGCCGCCTTCGCCGCGTTCGCCGCGTTCTCCGCGTTCTCCGCGTTCGCCGTGTTCTCCTCGTTCGCCGCGTTCTCCGCGTTCTCCGCGTTCGCCGCCTTCGCCGCGTTCGCCGCGTTCTCCGCGTTCTCCGCGTTCGCCGCCTTCGCCGCGTTCGCCGCGTTCGCCGCGTTCGCCGCCTTCTCCGCGTTCGCCGCCTTCTCCGCGTTCGCCGCGTCCGCCGCGTTCGCCGCCTTCTCCGCGTTCGCCGCGTCCGTCTCAGCCGCCTTCTCCGTCCTCGTCTCCGCCGCCGCCGTCGCGGGCGCCTCAGGCTCCGCCGTCGGTTCCGCCTGGACCGCCGTCTCCTTCGGTTCCTCGACGGCCGGCGCCGCGGCGGACTCGGCCGCCGCCGCCGTGGCCTCGAGGGGGAGCTTGGGGGCGCTGCGGCGCTTCCGGGGCGGCGCCGCGGGGGCAACGACCTCCTCGGCACCGGCGCCCTTCTTGCGGCGGGACTTGCGCTTCGTCACGGATCCCTCCGGAACGGCGACGCCGCGAGCAGCCGCTGGGTGAGGAGCCAGATCAGCGTGAACATGCCGGCGGCGACGAGGGCGGCGTAGCCGACGCCGCGCCACGGCTGGTCCTCGAAGCCCGTCTGGCGCTGGATGAACCAGTGCTCGACGAGCGCGAAGCCGCCGTTGAGCACGGCCGCGCCGAGGAGCCCCAGCATCAGCAGCGTCCCGCGCACGGGGGCGCTGCGCCGCGAGAACTTGGCCCTCCCCATGACGTACCCGAGGGCGCCGGCGAACGAGGCGTGCGCCAGCGTCGTGATCACCGCGCGCGCGGCCCCGGTCGACAGGTGGACCGCGTTCGCGTCCGACAGGCGGTGGTAGTTGACCCACACGGCGAAGCCGGTGCCGCACGCCATCATGTAGACGATGCCGTCCATCGGCTCGTTGAACTCGCGCGACAGGTAGATCGTGTAACGCACGGCGGCGTACTTGCACATCTCCTGCGTCAGCCCGACGATGCACACCGCGTACACGACGCGGTCGAGGGACAGCGCCGCAAGTCCGTGGACCTCGAGGGCGACCGGCGGCACCGCCTGGTACTGCACGAAGTCGGATAGCGGTGCCGCGACCAGCGCGCCGAGCACGCACACGCCCGCGACGAGCTGCTTGGGCTCCTTCTCGTGCCGATCCATGAGGTAGAAGAACGCGAGCCAGAACACCGCCGGGACGCACGCCATGCCCGCCGCCACCAGGGTGTTGAGGCGGACCGTGTGGTCGAGGTCCCCGACGAGCTCGACGGCGAGCGCGATGAGAATGAAGGCGAACAGCCCCGCGACGAGCACGAACCGGGTGCCCATCAGCAGGCGGGCTCGGCGGAGCGACCACCGGGGCCTTTGCATCCCGAAATCTTACGCTGCCGACGGCTGGCGGGCGCGTTGATTGCCTTTTAGAATCGCGGTCCGCACGTGGCAAACGCTAAAAACCGAGGCTCGGACGCGCAGTTGCTGACCATGCACGAGCTCGCAGCGTACCTTCACCTCGACGAGATGACCGTCGGGAAGCTGGTGACCGCGGGCAAGATCCCCTCGCTCCAGGTGGATCGCCAGTGGCGCTTCAAGCGCACGGCGATCGACGCCTGGATCGAGGAGCAGCTCGTCGGCGAAGACGAGAACTTCGCAGACGTCCCCGACGGGATGAAGCTCCCGCTCGAGGACCTGCTCCCGGATCAGGCGATCATCACGAACCTGCGGGCGAAGACTCCCGTGGGCGTGATCGAGGAGCTCGCCGCGCGCGCGTACACGAACGGCTGGCTCGTCGACAAGCCGTGGTTCGTGGGCGCCGTCGTCGAGCGCGAGTCGCTCGCGTCGACGGCGATGGAGGGCGGCGTCGCCTTCCTCCACACGCGCGCGAAGGACAAGGGCAAGATCGGGAGGCCGTTCGTCGTCGTCGGGAGGTCGTGGGAGGGCATCATGTTCGGCTCGCCCGACGGCAACCCGACGTACCTGTTCTTCCTGCTCGGCCTCAAGTACGACCGCCTGCACCTCCCGATCCTCGGGCGACTCGCCCGCGCGCTGCGCAATCCGGCGACGATCGCGAAGCTGCGCGCGCTCAGCTCGCCCGATCAGCTGCGCGCGCTGCTCCTCAAGGAGGACGCCGCGGTCCGCGCCGGCCAGGTCCCCGAGATCCACGACGCCGAGGCGTTCAAGCCCAAGCTCGATCGGACGCTGCGCCTGCGCGCGATCCGCCGCCTCCAGCAGGCCAAGAAGGCCGAGACCCTCCCGGAGAAGCCGGCGACGCCGCGCAAGCGCGCCCCGAAAGCCCCCGCCGCGGACAAGGACAAGCCGAAGCGTACCTGACGGTGTGACGTCCGCCCGCTTGCGCGCGGGAGCGCTGCGCTATCCTGGAAAGATGGGGCGCACCGGGCTGTATCACGACCCCCTTCCGTTCCGTCCCGCGCGCGCCGAGGTGCAGCTCGAGCACGACGTGCTGCAGCTGCGGATGCCCGACGGCAAGCAGCGCAGCTACGCCCTCGACGGCTGCGCGCCGACGATCGCCGACGGCTTCGTCGTGGCGCGCGTCGATCGCGGCCACGAGCGCCGGTTCGTGCGCATGCTGATCCTCGAGCGCGGCGAGCACGAGCGCAGCGTCGTCATCACGCCGCCGGATCACGGCGCCGTCGCGCCGAACGTCGTGCGCGTCCCCGAGGCACCCGCCGACGCCGCGATCGTCGACGCGCGCGCGTGGGAGCCGCTCGCGGACTGGCTCACGACCGGTGGCCGCCTCGCGGCGTGGTCGTTCCCCGAGCTCGCGCGGCTCGCCGCGATCGCGTCGGCGCAGTTCGCGGCGCTGATCGGCGAGATCGCGGCGGAGCGCGCGCTCGAGCTCGCGTGGTCGTCGCGCGGCCCGCTGCGCGGCGGCATCGATCTCGAGGCGAGCCTGCAGCCGTTCGTCGATCTCGCGCGCACCGAGCCGCGCGTCGCCGACGCGCTCGTGGCGGCGCTCGCGCACGCCGCGGGCAGCGCGCGCGGCCGGAGCAGCGCCGCGAACGACGATGTGGCGATCCGCCCCAGGCACCGGCGCTAGGCAGATCCGGCGCAGCGATCGCGCTACCCTCGGCGGATGCGCGTCTTGCTCATCGGCGGCTCGGGGTTCATCGGGCCGCACGTCGCGGCGGAGCTCGCGAAGCAGGGGCACGAGCTGGCGATCTTTCACCGCGGGCGCGTGGCGATCCCTCACCATCGCTCGATCCATGGCGAGCGCAGCAGGCTCGCGGCGAGCCGCGACGCGATCGCGGCGTTCGCCCCCGACGTCGTCGTCGATCTCATCACGAGCTCGGAGCGCCACGCGACGGATCTTATTGCCACGATGCGCGGGATCACGCGCCGCCTCGTCGTCCTCAGCAGCATGGACGTGTACCGCGCGTGCGGCGTCCTGCACGGCTTCGAGCCCGGGCCGCTCGAGCCGCTGCCGCTCACGGAGAAGTCGCCGCTGCGCACGAAGCTGCAGACGTATCCGCCGAAGCAGATCGCGATGCTGCAGCAGGTGTTCGGCTGGCTCGACGCCGAGTACGACAAGATCCCCGCCGAGCGCGCGCTGCTCGCCGACGGCGAGCTCGCCGTCACGATCCTGCGCCTGCCGATGGTGTACGGCCCGGGCGACGCGCTGCGCCGCCTCCACCCGCTCGTGAAGCGCATCGACGACGGCCGCAACGCGATCATCGTCCCCGTCGCGCCGTGGCGCGCGTCGAAGGGCTACGTCGAGGACGTCGCGTTCGCGATCGCGCTCGCCGCGCAGGACACCGGGCGCACGAAGAGCGTCGTGTACAACGTCGGCGAGCGCGACGCGCTGTCGGAGCTCGAGTGGGCCGAGTTCGTCGCGCAGGTCGCGGGCTGGCGCGGCGAGCTGGTGACGCTGCCCGAGGAGCTGATGCCGCCGCACCTGCGCGTGCCCGGCAACGCGCTGCAGGACTGGGTCGCCGACACGTCGCGGATCCGCAGGGAGCTCGGCTTCGCGGAGCGGGTGTCGCGCGACGAGGCGCTGCGCCGGACGATCGCGTGGGAGCGCAGCGCACCTGTCGGGTTCGTGCCGCACCGGTTCGACTACCCGGCGGAAGACCTGGCGATCGCGCGCCGCAACGCCTGACAGCTGTCGAGGCTTCACCACGGCGGGGCGCGCCAACTCCGCGAAACCGCGCCGGCGCGGCGAGAGCACGCGGTATGCTCGAGAGCACGGCGATGGCGATGCGTGCAGCGGCGATGTGCGTGGTCCTCGTGGCGTGCGGCGACCCGATCGTGGAGATCGAGGTGGCGGCGACGATCCCGGTCGGCCGGGCGGAGGTCGCGGTGACGGTGCGCGATCCGGGCGTCGACCACCTCGTGCTCGCGGTCGACGGCGCGGACGTCGCGTTCGCGATCGAGCAGTTCCCGGCGCCGGCCACGTGCGGCGCGTGCTTCGACTTCCTCGTGCGCTTCCCGGCGATCGAGGTCGACGCCGGCGAGCACGAGCTCGCGATCCGCGCCGTGGGCGCCGGTGGGAGCGAGATCGGCAGCGCGTCGGCCGGCGTCACGTTCACGGACGCGCCGGCGGTGCGCCGCATCGAGCCGTCGAACCTCGGCGACCTCGCGGGCGTCGGCACGATCGAGGCGCGCTACGGCGTCCTCGCGCGCCGGCCCGCGACGGCGGCGCTGTCGTTCGACGGCGTTCCGCTCGCGCACCTCACCGACGCCGCGTGCCGCACCGAGTGCGAGCTGCGCGCGACCGTCGACACGGCGACGCCGGCCGCCGGGAGGCGCTCGCTCGTCGTCGACGCCGTCGCCGCCGGCGAGACCACGCACGTCGACGAGCCGCTGCAGCTGACGGACGTCGTGCGCGTGCGCGGCCTCACGTTCAACGACCTGCCGATCGACCTGTTCCTGTCGACGCCCGACGTCGAGGTCTACGTCTACGACGCGACGGACGGGCGCATGCTCGGCTGCGCGCCGCCGTCGGCGTTCCGCGACGTGCGGCAGGCCCACGTCGCGTACACGCTCGCGGCGGACGTGCAGAACGTCGTCGCGCCGATCTCGATGTTCGACACGCTGCGCGGCCTGCCGCCGGATCACCTGATCCGCTTCGAGGTGTGGGAGGACGACGACGGGATGGAGTGCCCGGCGCCGCCCGACCCGGACCGCCCCGACGCGAACGCCGACGACCTCCTCGGTGTTTCCCCTGCGATGACGCTCGCGCAGTGGCGCGCGGCGGGGCCGATCTCGTTCGGCAAGCTCGACGTGTTCGACGTCGCGATCGGTCGCCCGCTCGTGCGGTAGCGCGCTCGCGCCGCGCGCGTTAAGTTCGCCGGCGATGTCGATCCGCACCGCCGCGACGATCGCGATCGCGATCGCGATCACGCTCGCCGGGTGCACGACCTCGTCGGACGTGTCGCGCACCCTCGGTGCGCGGTGCGACAGCTCCGGCGAGTGCGCCGGCCGCTGCCTCCCCGACGGCGCGGGCTACCCGGGCGGCTTCTGCACGCTCGTGTGCAACCGCTCCGCCGAGTGCCCGGCGACCTCGGCGTGCGTCGACCGCGAGGGCGGCGCGTGCCTGTTCAGCTGCGCCGGCGAGGACAGCTGCGCGTTCCTCGGCGAGGGCTGGCGCTGCGCCGAGGAGGACCTGCGCGAGGACACGTCGACGAAGGTGATGGTATGTCGCGGGCCGTGATCCTCCTCGCCGCGGTGCTCGCGAGTGCGGGCGCGGCGACGGCGCGCGCCGAGCCGCTGCCGGATCAGGGCGTCGCCGCGGCGGTCGGTGCCGCGACCGGCGGCCGCCTCACGCCCGGCGGCGTGCGCGTGACCGGCCACTACCTGTACCAGCTGTCGTCGCAGGACTGGTTCGACGGCACGGCGGTGTTCACGTTCGGCAGCGCGCAGGCGGCGTGCTTCCGCGACCGCGCGGACGCCGTGGTCTGCAACCACGGCCTCGCCGACGGCACGGGCCTCGAGCTCTCGGCGGGCGTGCGCCGGATGTTCGCGCCGCAGGGGCGCTACCAGCCGTTCGCGCGCGCCGCGGTCGGCTTCGCGCTGATGCGCTTCGGCGGCGACGAGGTCACCGGCGCCGGCATCCCGCTGCACCTCGGCGGCGGCATCCGCGCGCGCGTGTCGAAGGACCTCGCCGTCGTCGCGAACGGCGAGCTACTCGTCGGGTTCGCCGCGTTCAACCGCAACCTCGGCGTCGCGCCGCAGATCGGCCTCGCGATCACGGCGGGCGCCGAGTTCCGCCTGTGAGGCGCACCGTCGCCGCGGCCGCGCTCGCGCTCGCGAGCTGTCGCTGCGGTTCGCCGGCCGATCCGCCCGCGTCGACGACGCTCGCCGTGCGCGTCACGGATCGCGGCGTGCCCGTCGGTGCGCGCGTGCTGCTCCTGCGCGACGGCGAGCCGCTGCGCATCGGCACGATCGACCTGTACGGCAAGCGCCAGGGCGCCTCCGCGTGCCGGATCGCGCCCGGCGTCGTCGGCTCGTGGGACGGCCTCATCCTCGCGACCGGCACCGGCGACATCCCGGTCGGCGGCGGCGATGGCTGCAACCCGTCGCCGGGGATCCCCTACGGCAGGTACCGCGTCGTCGCGTGGCGCGGGATCGAGTACGAGCGCTGGGAGGGCGAGGTCGACCTGTCCGCCGAGCGCGGCCGCGTCGAGCTCGCGATCCCGCTCGCGCGCGCGTGGACGCCGCACGGCACGCTCGCCGCCGACCTGCACGTGCACGCGCAGGCGTCGAACGACTCGACGGTGCCGAACCCGCAGCGCGTGATCGCGCAGGCCGCCGCCGGCATCCAGGTGATCGGCCTGTCGGATCACAACAAGAACGGCGACCTCGACGCGGAGATCGCCGAGCTCGGCCTGACGGATCGGATCGAGTCGATCGCGGGCAACGAGCTGACCTCCGAGCAGCTGCACGTCAACGTCTATCCGGTCACCGGACAGAGCCCGCCCGCCGACAGGCTCGTGAAGGCGTCGGCGGAGCAGATGTTCGCGATCGCGCGCGCGATGCCGAACCGGCCCATCATCCAGGTCAACCACCCGCGCTTCCGCGTGACGGCGCTGTTCGACGCCCGCGGCTGGAACGGCACGTCGTGGCCGCCGCCGTTCTCGCTCGACTTCGACGCCGTCGAGGTGATCGCCGGGTACAGCGCGTTCAACGTCGCCGGCGATCGCCGCCTCGACGACAGCGCGCGCGACTACGCGACGCTGCTCGACCACGGCCACCTGATCGCGCCGCTCGGCAACAGCGACACGCACGACCTCAACTGGGTGCTCGACGGCACCGCGCGCACGTACGTGTTCGTCGACGATCCGCGCGTCGCCCCGTTCGACGAGGCCGCGTTCATCGCGGCGATCCGCGCGCGCCGCGTCGTCGCGACGACGGGGCCCTGGCTCGACATCGAGGTCGCCCGCGAGCGCGGCGCGACGCCCACCGCCGGCCCGGGCCGCGGCCTCGCGGCGACCGGCACCGCGTGGGTCGACGTCACGCTCGCGCAGGCCGGCTTCGTGCACGCCGAGCGCATCCGCATCCTCGTCGGCGGCCCGGCGGGGCCGCGGCTCGCGCAGCTCGTCGACGTGCCGTCCGGCGCGCGCACGCACCGCTGGGCCGGCGCCGTCGAGGTCGGCGACCGCGACACGTGGATCCTGATCGTCGCCGACGGTGATCGCGCGATGCCGCTCGAGCAGACCGGCACCTACCAGCGCGACAAGTGGAACCACGAGGGCGTCACGCCGTTCGCGATCTCCGGGCCGATCCTCATCGACGCCGACGGCGACGGCCGGTGGAAGCGCGGCGACGCCGACGTCGCGCTACCCTGACGAGCGCTCGGCCTTCTTCGCACGGCGCTTGCGCTGCGGGCGCATCGTGTCCGAGAGGCACTGCGGACAGTACGGCTCCTCGCCGGAGTAGCCGCACGCGCGGCACGTCAGCTTCGCCGTCTCGTCCTCGTCCTGGCCCTCGCGGTCCTGGCGCTCGGCGCGTTGCTCGTCTTCCTCTCTCTGCTTGTTCAGCAGCCGCTCGAAGGCCTGCAGGATCGACATGCGGGCCAACGTAACGACGCCGTGGCGCGACGCATCCCTGCCCGAACGCGCAGGTGCCGCTGCGAGGAGCTCCGAGCTACTTCGCGACGCCCTTGGGCAGCAGCAGCCACACGCGCCCCTTCGCGCCCATGCGGCCGGCGCGCTCGACGGCCTCCTCGGTGTCGCCCATGTAGATGTCGCCGCGGACGGCGTTCGTGATCGCGCCGCCCGTGTCCTGCGCGATGAGCAGCTTGCGGAACGGCGCCTCGACGCCGACCTTGCCGGCGACGGGCGCGCGCGTGTCGACCCACGCCGGCGTCGACAGTGCGATGAACGCGCGGTCGACCGCCAGCGAGCGCTCGGGCGTCAGGATCGTCATCTGCGTGCCGACGGCGCCGGCCTGCGCCGATTCCTTGAAGAACACGTACGACGTCACCTGGTCGACGACCTCGTCGAAGCGGCCCATGTTGTCGTGGAACCACTTGCGGATGCCCTGCATCGTGCCGTTGTAGGCGCCGGTGAGGACGCCCATCTCCTTGAGCACGCCGCCGACGCCCTTGTACGCGCGGCCGTTCTTGCCGGCGAACTCGAGCCACACCGTCGTGCCGTCGTCCATCACGGCCTTCGCCGAGCCCTCGATGTGCGCGAACAAGAGGTCGACCGGATCCGCGACGTACATGATCTCGAGGCCCTTGCCGGCGAGCGCGCCCTTGCGGATCTCGGGGCGCGTCAGGTACGGGACGATCTCGCCGTTCGCGTCGAACTTGCCCCACAGCTTGCGGCCGTGCGCGTCGCCCACGTAGAGCGACAGGTCGATCATCGCGAGGTCCTTCGGGCGCGCGAACACCGGCGTCTGGAACTTGCCGCCCTTCTTGCGCGACGCCTTCATCGGCTGGACGTTGTACGCGGTGAGCAGCCCGTCGACGCCGGCCTTGCCCGCGACCTGCCACGCGACGAACTCGCTCTCGAACATCTTCTTCGCGGCGGCGTCATCGCCGGCCGGGACCTTCTTCGCGGCGGCGCACGCGGCGCGCCACTGGTACGCGAACCCGCCGTGTCCGTTCACGCCGACGGGCGCGTCGTCGCGCATCGCGGCCAGCTTCTCGCACGAGCGCAGGAACGACGGCACCGCCTCGGACTGCTTGTCGTCGGCCCACCCCGGCAGGTCCTTGTGGGCGACGCGCGTCAGGGTCATCGTGTCGTGCGCCGGACCCTTCGCGGTGTCGTCATGGAGGCACGGCTGCGGCGCGCCGGGTCCCGCCGGCGGTGCGGGCGGTGCGGGCGCCGGTGCCGCCGGTGGTGTCGGCGGGCTCGGCGCGGCGGTCGCTTCGGGACCGGCGTTGCAAGCCGCGAGGAGTGACCCGACGACGAGGCAGCAGACACCGCGCATCGGCCAACCATGACAACCCGTGAGGCGGGGCGCAAATTTCCAAATGCGTGTGGGCGACCGTGCGTTGGGGAGACATGCAAAAGCTGTCGTTCGCGCTCGTGCTCGCGTGGGCCGCACCGGCCGCGGCGGAGCAGGTCGAGCCGCCACCTCCCGACGACAACGCCGACGCGAGCGCTCCGGATCCGGGCGCACCGCCGCCGCCGCCGCAGGGTGTCGATCCGCTCGCGCTGTGGCCGCAGCGGCTGATCGATCGCCCGCTCACCCTGCCGCGCGGGCTCCTGCGCGCACAGGCCGACGCGCCGATCACGCGCCTCAACGGCGACGCCGGCGGCGCGACGAACATCGGCCTCGTCGCGACGGCGTCGTACGGCGCGAGCGACGTGTTCGAGATCGGCGCGAGCTACGCGCTCGCCCTGCAGGAGTTCAACGCCGAGGGCCCGCTGCGCGTGTTCGCGCAGTACAAGCTCGCCGACGGTCCGTTCAAGGCGGCGATCACCGGCTCGTTCACGTACGACGTCGCGACGGAGGTCGGCGTCGCCGGCGTCGGCGTCGGCGCGCAGTGGAACCTCGGGCCGAACGTCGCGCTGCTGTTCGGCGGCGACCAGCTGCGCTCGACGGTCGTCGTCCCGCAGGGCCTCGACGCGCGCCCGTCGACGCTGAGCCTGCCCGTCGGGATCGGCTTCCAGGCGAACCCGGCGCTGTTCCTGTACGCGCAGACGTCGATCGGCGCGATCAACCTGCAGGACTCCAACACCGTCCTGTTCGGGCGGGACGGCGAGCCGCTCCAGCTCGGCCTCTTCTACTCGCCGTCCAACGAGATCGATCTCGGACTGGCGGTGGTCTACCCGAACCTCGAGACGGCCGCGGACGTCTTCACCGTCCTCGTCACCGGCCGGCTCTTCATCGCGAACTAGGTAGCTACATGCGGTAGTTCACGCCGGCGAAGAACGACAGCGCGACGTCGAAGTTCTGCAGGTCCTCCGTGCGGAAGATGCCGCGGACGTCGAGCTTGTTCGAGAGCGCGAAGACGCCGTCGAGCTGGATCGGCGTGGCGTCGGCGATCGACGAGTTCGCGCTGTCCGAGATCCCGATGTTGAAGAGCTGTGTCGCGAGCTGCAGGCCGAGCTTCGGCGTCGCCTGGAAGCCGACGGCAACCGGGATCGTGAAGTCGATCGGGTTCGACGACACACCCATCACCTCCGCGCCCTTCGCGGTGATCGTGAGGCCAGGGACGTTCTGCGGGGTGCCGACGTACAGCTTCGGCGTGATCTTGTAGCGGACGTCGGGGCCCGCGAGGATCTTGAACGTCTCGCCTTTCAGGTCGTAGGCGAGCCCGGCCTTGACGGCGAGGTCGAGCTTGCCACCCGCCGAGCCCTTGATGGCGCTGTAGCCAACGCCGGCGGTGAGCGCGCCCTTGAACTGGGTGTCGCTGTCCAAAAGGCCTAGCGAGATACCCTGATAGGCGGCCAGGATCTCGAGCTTGTCGCTAACACCGTAGCGGCCCGCGAGAGCGAGCGCGTCTACGTTTGCGCTACCGAAGTGCCCGATGCCCAGGATCGGAGAGATCTCGATCATCGACTTCGCGGCCGTGAGCGGACGCTCGATGACGGCGAGCGGCCAGTTGGCCTTCGTGACCTCGCCGCCGGCATCCGCGCTGACGCCACCGGCCGCCGGGGCTGGCATCGCTTCACCACCGGCGGCAGCGCCGCCCTCACCACCCTCACCAGCGCCGTCGCCGGCAGCCGGCTCCTCGGCGAACGCAGTCCCAGCCATGGCCGCGAGCGAAGCAGCGGCAACAAACACGATCTTCGAGACGCGATTCATTCAGTTCTCTCCTCTTTGACAGACGGCAAGACGGACTCGGTCACGCGCTCGAGTGGGATGTCCTCGACATCGTCCCTCTCGCGATGCGGGGAATCGTAGGATGTCGCCGGCCAATCCGCCAATTTCGCAGCGAACAAATCCCACATGCTGAATTTGCAGCGGTGTCACGTTCGCACTGCGACGTGGTGCGACCGCGCAATCTGTGCAGGGTTCGTGCACCCCGCGCCGTCGAGTTGCCAGCTCCTGCCGGCCTCGTCGAGGAAGGTTCCGGATCTACTGAATCACGGTCGCGCGCTTGAAGACCTCGACCCAGTTCTGCGAGTTGGGCTGGTCGATCACCCACGTCGACATCACGATCGCCGCCGGCGTCGCGCTGCTCGCGGCGAAGAAGCCGTACGCACCCGGCCACGGATCGGTGGCTCCCGCGATGTCGTCGCGGAGCCAGGTGCCGTTCTGCTGCTTGGTCGCGAGGAGCAGCTGCTGCGTCGTCGCGTCCTGGTAGACGATCACCGGCAGCGTTCCGGAGTTCACGAGCGTGATGCTCGCGTCGTCGCCGACGAAGTGGTACTCGGGCTTCGGCAGGCCGTCGACGGTGGTGCCGACGATGCGGCGGCCGTCGTCGACGAGCTCGGGCCGCGCGTTCGGCTGGTCGGTGACGTACATGAGGTTGTCGCCCGTCGCCGACACGTACGCGACGTGCACGACGCCGTTGCGGTCGACGCCGACCGTCGGCGACCAGCCCGCGTCGACCTTGCCCGAGCCGTCGAGCACCACCGCCGGCGCGAACTGCCCGCGGGCGGGATCGAACTTCGCCATCCGCAGGTCGCCCGCGCCGCGGTCGTAGTACACGACCACCGGCGCCTGGTTCGGGAGGCGCGCGCTGTCGATGAACAGGCCCAGGCCCTCGGGCAGCGGGTAGATGGGCGGCTTCGACGGGTCGACCTCGGGCAGCGGCGCCGTGTCGACGACCCACGTCATCCAGTCGCCGGCCGACGTCGGCACCGCGACCTGCGACGCGGCGAACCGCACCTCGGCGTGGACGTTCACGCCGTCGGAGACGTGCGCGAGGTACGCGATGCCGGGGCGGCCGTCGTCGCTGCGCAGCGTGAGCGACGTGTACATGCCGACGAGCGAGCCGGCGCCGTCGAGCCCGCCGGTGCCGGCGTCGACGGTGTGGAGCTTCCAGCCGTCGGCCTGCTTGACCGCGAACTTGAGCGACGCGTGCTTCGCGTCGAAGTAGCTCACCATCGGCGAGCCGTCGGGCGCGACCTGGATGCTCGTGTACATGCCGACGTCGTCGCCCTTCTCGGCGACGCCGCCGCGGATCTTCGAGTCGGGCACCACGACCGGCGCGCCGGCCGGCACGCCGTCGACCCACTCCCACGCGTCGTCGGGGACGCGGCCGGGCTCGACCCTCGCGACGACGAGGTCGCCGTACGACTGGTGGTACGCCGACACCCAGATCGAGCCGTCGGCGCCGGTCGCCACGTCGGAGTACGGGCCGAGGTGGCCGAGCGGGATGTTGTCGTTGCAGATGCACACGCCGTCGAGGCAGAACGGCAGCTGGCTGTCGGTGCACTCGGCGCCGCTGCAGTCCTGGTTCGTCTCGCAGCTCTCCGTCGCGTTGCCGCAGCTGCAGCCCGGGATCGCCGACAGCGCGACCGACAGACCGGCCCACACGACGACGTTCGCGACGACGCCCCGGCGCGCGAGGCGCATCGCGACGGCGCGGGCGACGCGGGCCGCACGCGACAGCCGGCGGCGCCGCACGAGGGCGAGGCCGACGAGGCCCATCAGCACGAGGCCGCCGGGGCCCGGCGCGCTCTGCGCCTCGCAGTCGCAGCCGCCCTCACCGGGCTGGCCGTGGAACGGGGCGACGAGCGCGATCGTGCGGTTGCCGGCCTCGTCCTCGACGAACACGACCAGCTCGCGGTCGACGAGGTACGGCGTCATGTCACCGCGGCGGAGCGAGATGTGCGCGCCCTCGAACCACGGCGACGACGGCTGGTCCTCGCCCGGGCGGCCGAACGCGTACTTCACGTCGTGCTCGCTGACGACGTCGTGCGACGGCACCGACCACGTGTCGCCGTCCCACGCGGCCTTCTCGACAAAGATGCGCGGCCCGACGGAGTCGATGATGACCGGCGTCGTGGTGACGGCGCTGACCGTGCGGTAGTCGCCGGCGACGCGCGACTTGAGGCCGACGGCGTACTTGCCCTGCCACGCGAACGCGGTGTCGCGCACGACGAGCTTGTTGCCGACCGGCTTCACGTAGGGGTGCCACAGGCCGCCGTTGAGGTTGTACGCCCACTCGAGCTCGCGGCCCTGCGCGTCGGTGCGGTCGACGCGGAACTCGACCTCGGGCATCGCGCCCCCGGCCTCCTTCGCGAGCGCACTGCGCACCTTCTCCGGAGCCGGCGTGGTCACGCCGACGAGCTTCACGAGGCCCGCGGCGGGCGGGGGCGGCGGCGTCAGCTGCGCGTCCATCGCGGCGACCGCGTCGGCGGTGAAGTGGTCCTGCTGGGCGAGCGTGCGCATCGCCATGCTCGGGCCGAGCGACGCGAACAGCGCGAGGAACTCGTCCTGCGACGTCGTGATCTTCTGGACGCGCAGGTTGCCGAGCGAGAAGCCGGCGAACGACGGCACGGCGATGTCGGGCAGGTTGCCCAGCAGCGGCGTGATCAGCGAGAACACCGACGGCAGCACCATCTCGAGCTTCTGCGGCGTCTCGCGCACGAACTGGCTGTTGAGCACCTTGATCTCGACCTGGTCCGCGGAGATCCCGACGAGCGTCGGCTTGATCACGGCGGGCATGCCGGGCGGCTGCTCGAACTCGAGGTTGACGCCGATGTTCATCGTCAGGTCGAGCGTGAACGCGCGGACGTAGCGCTCGTAGAGGAACGCGTAGAAGTCGACCTCCATGTGCGAGATGCCGATCGTCAGCGCGGGCGACTGCGTCGTGTTGTCGCCGATCGTGAAGTCGAGCGCGCGCTGCGGGCGTGTGACGAGCAGCAGCGGGTCGTTGCCCTTCTCGCTCGCGAGCTCCGACAGCGACGGGACGAGGATGCCGATCGTGCCGACGTTGAGCTGGCTGACGAGCGTCGTGCCGACGCCGAGGCACATCATGCCCGACGTGACCGCGTGGTGACCGGCGAGGTCGAGCGTGGTCTCGGAGATCGCCATCGCGAGGTCGGCGTTCGGCTCGGGCGAGCCGCTCAGCGTGCCCGCGGCACCGAGCGCGAACGTCGAGCGCGACGTCAGCGGCAGGCTCGCCGGCGGCACGGCGAAGTTCGGCGGCGGCAGCGGCGGCACGCACAGGTTCGGCTCGCTCGTCAGGCCCGGCCCGCGCGTCGACGGATCCTCGTCGGCGTTGAGGCCGGTGATCACGCCGAGGCTCATGCCGTTGTTGGTCAGCTGTACGTACCCTCCGGGCACGATGCGCGCCTCCATCAGCGCCTCCGTGCCGGGCGAGATGCTCTCGAGGAGGTTGCCGACGTCCATCATCCCGGCGATGCCGAGCGGGTTCGGGAGGAAGCCCTGGATGATGTTGTTGATGGCGGGCGTGAGCAGCTGGATGATGAAGTCGCCGAGGAACGAGTCGAGGATGTCGACGACGAGGTTCCCGACGAACGACAGCACGCTACAGCCCGAGAAGTTCACGCCCGACAGATCCGTGCTGTTGATGCGGTCGAGGTTGACCGTGAGCTCACCGTTGCCCGGGTTGATGCCGAGCGCGATGTCGAGGTCCGCCTTCACCGAGTTCGCGGTGATCGACAGCGTGCAGTCCGAGAAGATCGGCGGGCTGACGCGCACCGACGTGTTGGCGCTCGCGTTGAGCTTCAGGTTCAGCCGCTGCGCCGACGTCACCGTCGTCTGCAGCGAGTTGAGCGTCACGTTGACCTTGCACCCCGGCGCGCACTGCCCGTTGTTCTGGAAGCAGTACGTCACCCCGAGCGCCGAGCCCTGCGGGATGCAGAAGCCCGCTCCGAGCTGCTGGTTGAGGACGCCGGGCAAGATCGACGTCATCTTCTGGAAGCCCGCCGGCGTGACGCGGATCTGCGCGCCACCCTCGACCGTCTGGTCGCGCGGCAAGCCGCCCGCCGGCAAAGGTTGCGCCTGTCCGCACGCGGCGCAGCCTCCAAAGCTGCCTCCGCATGCGCCCATGAGCAAAACGAAGAGAGCCGAGAAGATCAGATTCAAGCGAGTCGAGCGTAAGAACACGGCGGACCTCCCCGATCGTAGCCCTCTCCTCGTCGAGGACCGGCGATCTTCCGAGGTCTATACCTGAACCCTGATCAGGAAAGAAGGACTTTCCTCACCCTCGCACCCGATAAAATCGGGATTTGATAGGGCTTTTTGTCCCCACCTGTAGGTGCCCGGCGCACGTGTCATCGGTGGGCTTGACAAGACCGCCCTCCGGCCGCTATCTACCCACGCGCTCCAGGGTCCGTAGCTCAGATGGATAGAGCGCCGGGCTTCGAACCCGTAGGTCGGGCGTTCGAGTCGCCCCGGACTCACTGACAATTCAAGACGTTTTCCCGCCTGGGGGCATAGCTCAATGGTAGAGCATCGGACTCTTAATCCGCAGGCTGAAGGTTCGAGTCCTTCTGCCCTCACCAGTTCCTGACCGTATCGCGTCGATTCTTCATCGGAATCCGCGATCTCGCGCACGGTGCCGACCACCTGGGTCGTGCCATCCACGCCACCCGTGCTCGCTGTGTGCGTGGCACCGGCGTGACAGTCCGCCGGCTCCGGTTCGGTGCCTCCCGGGAGCTTCGCGATCGCCCGGCGCAGGTTCCCCTCGTCAAGTCGGCCGTAGACGCGATCCACCATCGCCGTCGATGTGTGGTCCCATCATCGCCGCCACCACAGCCGAATCCACGTCGCTCTGCTTGAGCCACGTGGTGAAGCTGCGCCGCAGGTCGTTCGGCGTCACTCGCGGCACGCCGGCACGTTCACACGCCCGCGCCAGCTCCCGCTTGTCGTTCGGCCACGGCTCGACGACGGGACTACTCTCGCGATGAAGCGCCACGAGCCACGGACGCAACAATGGATGCAGCGGCACGACGCGACCCTTCGTCTTGCCGTTTGGGATCCGGATCGTGCAGCGTGCGAGGTCGACGTCTTCCCACCGCAACTTCTCGAGCTCGCCGCGGCGTGGCGACGCGAACGCGATCAGGTCCGCTGCCGCCTTGAGCAACGGCTCCATTGCCTGGATGGCGTCGCTGGCCGAGTTCTCGTCGACGTCACCCATCGCCCAGTAGGAGAGCGTGTCCACGACCAGCAACTTCGCGCCGATACGCTTCATCTCGGCGACGCTTGCCTCGACGATCTGCGGCCACGATGCCGTGCCGTCGATCCGGTGTCGTTGCAGTACGCGCAGCCCGCCCGACGCGATGGCGTGCTGCGCGATCGCCGGGCTCAGCGTATGGTCGCGCTCCTCGGACAGCATCACGATCGAGGCGCGCTTCGTCGGCATGCCAAGAAAACGTGCCGCCGGCGAGGATCGCCGCGGCCATCGCTCGGACCAGTGTGCTCTTGCCAGCTTCTTTGGGCTGCCCGGTGAGTTCCGTGATTGCGCCGAGCGCGACGATACCCGGCACCACCCACTCGACCGTTGGCGCCACCCTGACAACGAGCTCGTCGGCGCCGATGAACGTGATCTTCGGTGGAGCGCCGGCAGGATACTTCGCGATGCTCGCCGCCGTCCGCTGGATGTCGGCATCCACCAGCGGCGGGTCATCGTGATCGTCGCGGCGACCGCGCGCCCGGTCTGGCGGAAGCTGACGATCTCGTAGACGACGTCGTTGTACGAGAGCGCGCGAACACCTTCGTCAGCGTGGTCATCGCCGCAGTGGTTCGCGTAGTGCGTCCGAATCGCGCTCGTCTTCACCTTGTCGGTCTTGTCGAGTTGTGCGGTGAGATCCTTGCACTTGCGCGACTCCCAAAAATCCGTCTTCTGCGCGAGTCGCGAGTTCTCGTTGCGCTCGTCGCTCTCGACATTCCATTTCGCGACGTCGCGCTCGCACGCCTGCACAGCCTTCGCGGCGTCTCCGTCCTCGACCTCGCAGCGAAACCAGAGGCTCTTACATGCGAGCCTCTTGCCGCCGAGTTTCTCGACTGCCTCGGCCATCGCGTTCAGTTCGCGGATGTGCTCGCTCTCGGCGGTGGCTGCTCGTGTCGCGCGTTCGCGTTCTTCGAACTCGGCCTTCGCCTTCAACTCGGCCTCGGTGGGCTGCGGCGCTGGAGGTGATGCGGGCGGCTCCTTCGGGGCATCCTGCTTGCAAGTTGCGAGGAATGCGCCGGCAAGGAACGCAACCAGACTAACCGACCCACCACGTGCTCGCATCTCTTCACACTAGAGGTCGTGCAACCGAAGAGTCAATTGCCGGAAGAGCGCGCAATGCGAGGCGATCCGCCCGTTTTCGACGATTGGCAGATCCCCCTGCGGGTTGCCGTGACTCGCTCGAGGTCTTACGGATGCACGTCATGGAGTACTGGGCGCTCATCATCGCGGCGATCGGCGCGATCGCGACCGCGTTGGCGTTGGCACTCAACTGGCGGCTTCTTCGGGAGACGGCGCTGCTTCGAGAGGGCAGACCGAGCCTGCGGTCTCACTCCATCTCGAACGAGGTCGTCACCTCAACTTCTTGAACCTCGTGATCCAGAACTACGGCCAGGGCCCGGCGTTCGACCTGACGTGGGAGGTGACCCCGTCGCTCGGGGAGCTCGGGCCGCATGACGTCGCACTGACCTCGCTCGAGCTGATGAATGGTTTCGAGCATCTCGCGCCGAAGCAGAGGCTCGAAACGTTCTTCGGCGCTGCGAACGAACTCATCGCATCGAAGTGTCCGCCGATCGTGGTGACGGTCCGCTACAGGAACAGCCAAGGGTCGGCACGGATGGAGCGATACACGCTCAACCCGCGACAGTTCGCGGGGATCTTGGAATGTGGTGAGTCGGCCGAGGACACGATCGCCAACTCCCTCAAGAAGATCGCGACCGAGTTCAGTCGCGTTACGTCGAACGGTCGGGTTCGCGTCTCCGGGTTGCCCGACGAGAAACAGTGGTTGAGAAACCTCCGCGCTGCGCGGCAAGAACTCGATGCGGAGATCGCCGCCGCGAAAGGCGGCACGGATGTGGAACCACCGTCCGGTGGCGACACGGTAGCCACCGTCGATGCTCCACCCGTGACAACGGATGCAGAGAGCTCGCCACCCGCAAGCGACGCCGACGCAGCCTGATCAGGTGCGGCGAGAACCACTCCAGCGATCCCGCGATCGGCACGGCCGACGGCGGCCCGGTTGGTCATTTTCACGCGTCGGTCATACTGCAGCGTCATGTCGATGATCGAAGGGTGCTGGGCGAACGTGCTCGACAACTGCGAACGGCGGCCGGGCTCCACGGACGACCTGACGGGCGAGCATTTGATGTCCGTCGCCATCTTCGCGGCAGCCGACGGGATGCCAAACAACCGAAGCGGTCGTGTCGGTCGCGTCGTGACGGTCCGAGGTGGTCACCACCTCGCTGATGGCCCGGTACCGGTCGGAGAGCTGACCGCAGACATTCTGTGCTTCCACCACAACAACAGCACGAGTCCGCTCGACGAGGAAGGTGGGCGCTTTGTGCGCGCGATCGAGAACTGGAACCGTGTGAACGCTGAGCGCGGGTCTCAACCACCACAAACGTGGCCGCAACAGGTTTTCGGCGTGAACGGGCCGCTCCTCGAGCGCCTGTTCCTCAAACTCGCCGTCAACAGCATGTTCGGCGACGGTGGGCTTCCAATCGGCGGGCCCGACGCGCGAGCCGGCTGGCCAACGCGTGAACTCGTCGAGATGGTGTACGGACGCCGAGCAGTGGGCAAACCCGCTGGGCTATTCTTCCTTGCCCGCGTCGGCCAGCAGATGGACTTCGAAGAGCGATTCGTTCCGATCCACTTCGACAACGGTCGCTATCGCGAGGGGTGCGTGTGGATCTTCCGAACGCTTGTGATCGGTGTGCAGTTCACACCGGACCCGATGCCGGCGCGCATGTTTGACGCGGTGCCAGCACTTCGCGGCATGACGCGTCTCCAACCTTTCCGAGGCATCAATTCTGCCTCCAACGTTGAGCTCCGGTTGAACTGGCCGGGCTAAGTCGGCGATCTCCTACCGTGCGGCGGAGCCGTGCGAGAGCAACCGCACCGGTGCGCGGGATCTTTCGGCGATTCATTTTGTGAGGGCGGCAACCGATGAGGCGCGAACAGATCTTCTACTCGTGGATGGACGACGGCGACGCGAAGCTCAACCGCTACTTCATCGAGGACTGCCTCAAGGTCGCGATCAAGAAGCTCAACCGTGGAACCGACGTCGTCGAGTACTCGGTCGTGCGCGACACGGCCGGGTTGGCTGGAATGGTCGACATCGGGCGCGTGATCTTGGAGCGCATCGTCCAGTCGGCGGTCTTCGTTGCTGATGTATCGCTCATCAACCCGAAACTGACCCGGCGAGAAGGCGAACGCCCAACGCCGAACCCGAACGTAATGTTCGAACTGGGCTTCGCCTACGCGAAAGGTGAGGACGCGATCATCGCCGTCTTCAACACGGCGTCGGGTGACGTTGTCGAGCTGCCGTTTGACGTACGCCCGAAACGGATGCTCACCTATCACGCAGCCTGTCACGCTGACCGAGAGGTCGCGAAGCCGAAGCTCGTCGCAGCGCTCCTCGACGCGCTGAAGCTCTGTCTCAAGGACACCGAAGACACCAAGATCACGAGGAACTCGGTCGTGGCGGACGCGATCGTGGAGGCCCGGCTCCTCGCCTCGGAGATCACCGATTGGCCGGACGCGCCCGCGCTCATGCAAACGATCGAGCACATCACGCAGAAGCTCGAGACGGCGATCACGAAGGACGTGCTCACGCAGCCGCGCAAGAACCTCCTGTGGTCGGCGCTCAAAGCATTCAGGGCAGCCAGCCAGCTTGCGCCGACCGACGAGAACTGGTCGCTCATGAAGCAGCACGTTGAGAGCGCAGCGACCTACGTCGATTTCCTTGGCGATGATTTCAGTCCCGACGAGGAGACGCTGAAGGGTTGGTTGGCGCAGCTGCGTCAAGCACCCAGCGAGTTGCGCAAGGTGCTCGACGTGCTTGAGGCGGAAGTGGCCGCGGAAGGCTCGGTGGAGAACAAGCTCGTTGCGGAGTTGGAGAGCCACACGTGGACCGTGCGCAGGATCGCGCTCCATGGTCCTGACTCCCGGCATCCAAAGTTCGGCGAAGCGCTCGGGCCGCTGAGCCGCAAGTTGCGTAAGGCGGCCCTCGTTCTGGCTGGAAAGCAACGTCTGGCTGCTTGCGAGCTTCGGGAGATGTGCGCTGAACTGGAGACGCTCGTCGCGCGGTACTACCCACCGCCCTCGGTCGCTTTGGACGCATCGTGACACCGACGTTGCGGCGCTACTTCACCAACCGGAGTTTCGGCTGTCCTCTTGCAATGTTGGAGGGTGGAGGCAACGGGACTCTTAATCCGCAGGCTGAAGGTTCGAGTCCTTCTGCCCTCACCCAGTCAGCGGCCGTTCTCCGGAGCGGCCGCTTTCGTTTTCGGCACGCGCGGCCGCGGATGGCGCGATCACGATCGTCGTCGCTCGATCAGGTCGTGATTGGCCGATGGATGCGAATCGCGACCACTCGAGGAGGAGCACTTCGAGCGCTGCCCGAATCGCGCCGAATTCCGGTCGAAGAATCGGACCGGCAGACGAATCGAGATCTCAGCGCTACGCTCCGCCGCCTTACGATCGAGTGTGCTGAGAGACCATCGACGCGAGTGCGAGCCTCGACAGGATCGCACCGCGCTCCGCGAGCCAATCGTGGAGGACCGAGAGCTCGGGAGGTCCGCCCAGGTCGGTCCAGTTCCAGGCGCCAACGGCAGTTCGGGCCTGCAACGCGAGCGAGCGTTGCTCTCCAGTCTCGAGGAGGTTCCACGCGGCGCGCGCCATGACAACGTCCTGCGTATCCTCGACGCCAAGCCTCGCTCGACGAGGAGTGCAGAAGTCACACCTGCACTGTCCTGTCAGCGCGCACCACTCGAGTGCATCCCGCTCCGCGTCGTCGAGGTCGCTCCAGAGGACGTTGCGACTGTCGCCATACCCGATGTGGCCATCCTCGTCGACGAGCGGCTGCCCGGAGGCGCGTACGTTGACGTTGCACATCCCGGCGCGCGTGTAGCCAAAGGCGTCGCTCGACAGGACGAGCGCCCGCTTGTAGGCACCCGGCGTCGTCGGCGTGATCGTCCAGTCGGGCGCATCCAGCCCACCGTCGCACGCCAGGTCGAGGTACGCGGTGTGCGCCCAGTGATACATCGCGTACATCGAGAGCGAGCAACACCCGGCGAAGTCGCGGAACGAGAAGCCGAGCTCGGTCTCGCTGCGCTCCCACTCGCCTTCGCCGCTGTCCTCACCCTCCATCGATCCGACGCCTTCAGACTGCGTGTCGAAGTAGTACGAGCTGAACGTCTCCGCGTGGCGGTCTCCGTCGAGCTCGCCGAGCTCGTCGGCGATGGCGCCCCAGACATGACGATGGAGCTCGAGCAGCGAGATCGGGCGTTCCTTCGCGATCGGATTCAGCATCGGAATTCGTGTGATCGGGATCGAAAAGCCAATGCCCCCCATATGCGTAGATGTTAGACGATCCACCGCCGAGAGCGATAGGACCGCACCGAGCTTGATTTGCGTCCACGTGCATGTCGGGTAGGGGTGTCCGAGAGTGTGTCCGGTTATCGGCCGGACAAGTCCGGCGGACAAAATGGAAGTGGCGGACGGAGCGACACTGCGATGTTACGGTTTGGCTCGAAAGCTGCTCCTTCGACCGCGATGACGGTTCCTCGTCCCGTGTTCCCAGGCCGCTACCTCTTCATTGTCAACAGGCCGGTTTTCGGATCGGGGCCGGCGGCCAATCGTCGTGAGCGAGCACTCCAAGAGTTGTTCGAATCGCGGCGCATTCCCATGCTAGTGCGAGAGACTCGATCTGCGCAACTCGATGGGGGTCCGTGCGCGAGCCGGGGGGTCGGATTACCAGCGCGTGCGAAGCCTACGACGCCACGCCCAGCGCGAGAACGCCGCGTGCGAGATCCGAAGCGTCTTCGCACCGGCCCGGACGCCGAGCGCTCGCAGCACGACGAGGCGTCGGGCGTCGTCCTCGATCTCGGCGAGCGTCCCATAGGCATGCTCTGCAAGCGCACCGATATCGACGCTCGGAACGATGGCCTGTGCTCGAAGAATGGCCTCGGCGTCGCGCGCGTACTCGCGAACATACTCGGAGATGAGTCTCGGGAACTCGTCGCGTCGTTCCGAGATCGGTGGCAGGTCGAGCCGTACCGTGTTCTGGAGGGCGGACACGAGTGGAGCTGCAACGTCGAAGCTCGGCGCGCAGATCACCAGGCGAACGTTTGGTGCGCCCAAGAGGACGTCGCCGATCGCGGATGGGACGCTGCGCACCTTGTCACCCGTCGAGACGCAGAGCGTTCCTCGCGCGGCACGCTCGAGCGCTGGCGACAGCTCGTCGGAGGCGCGGCACGCGACGAAGGGGCGCGGACCGAGCGTCTCTCGATGGAGTCGCTCGGCGACTGACTCGAGCGGGCCGCGACCGCAGAGCACGAGCGGCCTGCGCTCGGAGAAGGCTTCACGGACCACGCGGAGCGCCTGGTCGACATCGACGCACCGCCTGTGGCCCCAACCGATCCACCTCCGCAGGAGATCGCGGAGCGCGACGAATGCAGGACTCTCCGCGACAAGGACGACGTTCCCCACGCGGATCTCGGTCCCCGGCGTGATCGCCGACGACTGGCGGCGCGCGCCGTCGATCCACGTGCCGTTCTTCGAGCCCAGATCCTCGATCGTCCACAGAACTCCGTGGCTCACCAGACGGGCGTGTTCGCGCGAGAGGCGTTGCGTCTTGTCGTCGAGCACCATGGCGCACGTCGGCCCCGCTCCGATGACCCGCTCCGCGAACGGTTCATCGGGCAGCTCGAACTCGCGATCACCGCCCCACAGGCGAAGATGGTTGAGGCGATCGGCGATCTGCCAGTCGCCATCCGGATCGGTTCTGGTGGAGTCCCGCATCATGTTCGCGTCCTACGAAGCGGCACCCGAGGGCATTCCTGCGTGGCTGCGTCCTCCGTCCGGAAGCACGACACACTCACGTTTCACCGGTTCGAACTCTCCCGTCTTGTAGGCGGCCCTACCGATGTGGTGCCGGGAACCCGTCTGGTTTCGGCTCCACGGCACCGCAATTGTTAGCCCCGCTACGTGCCGTGCCGTATTACGCGGCACCCGCCCTCGGTGTTTGGTTGCTTCGGGTCGCCGTGCGCTCTACCTGCTTGCTCGTTCGTGTAGTCTCAACGGCGTGCGGGACGGTTGTCGTTGGGCGTTTGTTGATGGTGACCGCTGTCGTTCTCCCGGACTCGCGAGCGCGCAGCTTCAGGCATGTCACCTGCGTCACCTGCGAGTAGGACGCGAGGTTCCCCACAATCGTGGTGCACTGGGCGTCCTTTCAGAATGCCAATGTTACCATCTTGCGGAGATTCTTGCGGTTTGCTCATCGAACCAGGGAGTTGATCTGTGGGGTGGCCGTAGGAGCCGGCAGTGAAGCCACCATCCAGCCGCAGCGCGCTCCCAGCTAGCATCGCGCTCTCCAGCGACGGCTCGCGAGTCGTGTTGCGTTCGGCGCAGGGCGTCCATGTCCTCGGCGCGACGCAGACCATCGAGCCGGTGTTCATCCCGGCGACCTCGGTCATCGACCTCGCGATCGCCAGAGGCGACGTGTGGATCGTCGAAGGCGACCAGGAACGCGCGGTGTTGCGCCGCTTCACGCTCGGCGGCTCGCCCGTGGGCGAGCCGGAGCGGCTCGAGGGCGCTCCGTGCGGTGCTCGCCTCGTCGTCGCGCCGTCCGCAGCGTGTGCGGCCTGGAACGCGAGGCCCGTCGCGATCGCCGGGCTCGCCGACCGAGAACCGCGCGCGGTTCCCGGCGATCCCGATTTCGCACTGCCGATCTCGCCGACGCGATGGGTTGTTTGCCAGCGGGGACGGGTCGCTCTACGCGAACCGACGTTCGAGCGCTGGCGCAGCGACGACATCATC
>JAHBVW010000016.1 GCA_019637375.1 Deltaproteobacteria bacterium
GAAAAGAGACTTGACCGAGCCCAAGCGTGCGCACTGGGAGGATCTGGCGCGCCGTGCCGGGGAACGTGCATGTGCTCGCGGCTTCATGGCCGAATGCAGCGTCACGGACCCCGCAGGATACCGGAAGCTCGTGGTCGAGCGCTGCGCACGTGGTCACCTCGAGGCGTGCACCTCGTGGACCGGCGACGAGAAGCTGGATGCGTCGCGGCCCGAGCGTGCGTGCACGATCACCGGTGACAGCTGTCGGAACCTCGCGCGCCGCGTTCACGGCCTAAACGTGCGCGATGCTCTCGAGCATGGCTGCCAGTTCCGCGACCCGACGGCGTGCGTGGAGCTCGCGATCGGATACCGCGAGCATCGCTTCGAGGAGCCGGTCCCGGGGCGCCGGCAAGCGCTCGAGGACTTCATCTGCAAAGCCCCCGGCTTCGAGGTTCGAGCCTGCGACCAGGCGCGCGGATTGACCCCACCGTAGCGCCGTCACCTCGACGAAGGGCTCGATTCCGCGCCGACGTTGATGTACACGCGGCGCATGCTGAAGCTCCTGGGAGTCGTAGCTCTGGTGGTGGCGCTGACCTCCTCCGTCACCGCGGGCCCGTCGGTCACGGTCCACGCCCGTATGTTCCTCCGTCACACCGGGGCCCTCGATGACGATCTGCTCAACGGGGCCACCAACACGTCGAAGCCGGTGCGCGTCGGCAACCTCGACTACGGCGTGCGTGGTCGCGAGCTCCTGATCGACGTCGCGGTCCCCGACGGCGTCGGCAACCAGCTCACGGTGACGGTCAAGCAGGGGAAACTCAACGCGACCCAGACTTGGGAGGTCACGGTGGGACGGTCCTTCGGCATCACGATCGCGCACCATCCGATGCTCGTGTCGCCGATCGTCTGCGGCGGGCCGATGACGATTTCGGCCAAGGTCGGGGCTGTCACAGAGACGCGAACGATCAACTTCGCCTGCTCGGAGTGATCTCGGCTACTGGACGTAAGAATACAAGGGGTTTGCTGAAGGCCAGCCGCGCCGAGCCAAACGGCAAGCTGGCCTTCGTGCGACTGAAGCGATCAGTGTCAGATCGGCATGCTACCAAGCCGGATGTTTCCGCTCCAGTTTGATCGTACCGCGTTCTCGTCCGTTCGAGTCGAGCGGATCGAAGCTCGTCGTGGCGTTGGTGATCACACTCTACTCACGACGATCCTCCGCCTCCAGAACAACGCTCCGAACGCAGCGAGCCTACCCCGCGTGATTCATCTCAGCGGCGAGCTTCGCACGCGCAACGTAGAGCACATCGCGGAACTCCGGCCGGTAACCGTCAAATGGTACGCGAACCGGGCTGATGGTGACACTGCGTACCTCAGCGCGCCGGTTTCGTTCTCGACCCTTAGTGGGCTGAATGCGAGCAGGAGGACTGGCGGTGACGACGTAAACATCGATCTTGCTCTCGTAGTCGATCTCGATGGTGCTGCCGGTTGGGAACAACATCAGATCCCGCTTCAACATCGTATTCCATCCTCGGATTGGACGTCGCTCCTTGCAGCCGCGCGTCATACGACCCTCGCAATCGTCGAACTTCCCACCGACGGAGAACCGGTCCCCGCCGGGCTGCGTGGATCGATGCAGCGGTATGTCGCAGCGAAGGTGCATCTCCAGCAGTGTCAGTGGGACGATGCGATCTCCGAGTGTCGTGAGGTCCTCGACGCGCTAGCAACTGCAATCGGCGCCACCGAGCCGGCGCCACCGCTCGGCTCCTATGGAACAGGCCAGCAACGCGGATGGACATTCGAGGAGCGCTGCGCCGCGATTCGAGCGATCGTGAGGCATGGAACGCACACAGCTCATCACGGACAAACGACGTTCTCGGCCGACGAGGCAAGATACGTGGTCGACATGACGGGTGTCATCCTGAAGTTCTATTGCACACGCCTTGGCAGGTAGAAGGGCCAAGTCCATGGCGACGGTTGAGTGGGGTGAGAACTCTAACGACGAGATCGGGATCGTTGGCGAAGCGCAGTTTGAGCTCTGGTGTGCGCAGGCCAAGCCGCCCTTGGTGCCAAATCGTGTCGGTCGAGATCGGCGCGGTTCGGACTTTGTCATCGAGTTTGATGGCCCGGCGTCGTCGTGGCGAATGGAACAGGTCACGAGCAAGGTGCAGGTCAAGACGAGCGCTGTCGCCGCGACGTCGGTGGACATCAAGCTCGACAATTTCATCCGAATGGCGAGCGACCTGCATCCGTGGTTCGTAGTAGCGCTCGCGCTCGATGATGCCAACGAAGTGCGAGACGCTTACGTCATTCACATCGACGAGAAGCTAGTGGAGCGCGTCTATCGGCGGGTCGTTGCCCTTCCGGCAGGTGACGCGCTGAATCGACGGACGCTGACCGTCTCGTGGAACGCAACCGAACGGTTGCCACAGCCATCAGCTCGTGAGATGAGTGCGCGGCTCAGGGCTCACATCGGTCCTTCAATGTGGGGCTACATTTCGCGCAAACGTCGCTGGCACGAGGCGCTCGAGATGTCTCGCTACGTCTCGGGTACATGCCTGCTCCCAGCCACGTCTAGAAGTGAGGCAATCGAGATGCTCGTCGATCTCGCGATTGGTGAACTGGAGCGAATCCCAGTCAAGTCGGTGAGGGTCTCTGGACTCATTCCTGAAGAGCTGATCGATGGTGATGGCTTCTTCGCTGTGCACGAACGGCGATCGCTTTGCACCACAATCGTGACAGTGGGCGCAGACGGCAGGGGCGCAACCATTCGGTGCAACACCTACCATTCGCGCCAAGCATTCTCCAGTCTTCCTGACGAGTTCGCAAAGTTCCGGTTCGAGAGCACGCTGCTCTCAATCGTCACTTCCGATTCAATGAGCCGCCAGCGTTGGCATCTCGCTCCGCTACGGGCGCGATACCGCCTCGCCGACCTCGGTGCGACGGGCAACGCGGTCAACTTGCTCGGCAGACCGGGAGCTCGGCTGACGTTTGAGCTTGCGGGTACACGGAGGACGATAGAAGTCGCCCCGAGTAGTGCCCCGCCAGCGTGGGAACCAGAGGCTGCTCAGTTCGCGGCGGCATGCGCAAACGCGCTATGGCTCGCGAGCTTCGTTGGGCTCGACGTGAACATGGAGATTGACGCACGCATGATCCTGGCTCAGTCCGACCGGCTGGGAATGCTACGCGGACTGCTCGATTCGCGCGCCGAGATTCCGGAGGTTCGCGTGCTGCGCGTTGAGCCAGCGGGATTGGGAGCCGAACATGGAGCACTGGTCGTGTGCCTAGGTGCAATTCTCGAGGAGATGGTTATCGTCGTGTGCGTTGGGTTTGTCGGCAAGCTCGACTACCCCGATCGCGGCGCGACGATCGCGATCGCGACGCCGCGGGTCAGAATCATGGCTACTCGCTGTGTGCGCGAAACCGAATGGGATGCGTCGCTTGGGATCGCTATGATTGCCGGCGGGGTCGCCAAATTGGAATCAGAGGGTCTTGCTGTCGTGACGATCGAGTTGCCAGACGACTTGGTGTCATCCCCTTCTTCGACGTGACCAGTGCCGGGCGCCGCGAGCATCGACGCCGAACGCGCCCGACACCGCGCGGCGCATCCGTTCGTCGGCGCAGTCGTCACCGCGATGATCGGCAGCAATTGGGTTCCGCTGAGGCCCCGCCAGGGTCGTCGACACGAGCTCTTCGGGCCGAAGGCTATCGGATCTCTCTGGTGGCTGATCACACGGGGACATGGAGACTCCGAGCACGGGCTAGGGTATCCTGGCCGTGCTTCGACCAGCGGGACAGGTGCCTGATGAACTACATCTGGAGCGACGACCTAACACAACATCAAACTCGGACCAGAACCTCGCGCGTGAACAGGCAACGCGATCGACCGCCCGGCACCAGATTCCCCGACGCAAGATCGCAGCACGGTTCACTAGGTAGCTGAACATGGCGGCGAGAAATTGGGGTCAGATCGCAAACGGTACGACGTTCGAGGCTCTCGTCTCGACGCTGGTCTTTTTCGAAGATCCTGGCGCCGCACTCTTTGGACGCCGTGGAAAGGATGGTGGCCAGGACTGCCGCTCCGGTGACGGTACGCTCGTGTACCAGGCGAAACATCACGAGGATGGGTCCGCGGCGAAGGCCATCGCCGACGCAAGGCGCGAGGCAGCAAAGATCGCCGACCATAGGAAACCCGGCGCATCTCGGCATAGGGAATGGAATCTCGTCACTCGATGGCGACTGGTTACAAACGCAACCTTCAACCCAAGAGACCACCAGACCTGGCTCGATGACGTTGTTCCGCAGTTTGAGTCCATAGGCCTGGAGGCAACGTATTGGGAGCGGGTACATCTCGACGCCCTACTCGACAAGCATCCCGAAGTGGATCGTTCGTTCTTCGGAAACGAGACACGCGTCTTTCTTTCAGTTCCCGAAAAACGGGAAAGGCTTCCCCAAGAAGAGCCATTTCTTCCACGCGCCGGTTTCGCGGAGTTCATCGGCCGCTCCCCCGAGATTGGCGAAATTGACCGGTTCCTACTATCCCACGAGCAATTTCTCGTGGTGCATGGCAGCGGTGGCGTCGGAAAAACCAGACTCTTGGTGGAGGCTGGGGAGGAGGTCGCCTCACGTGGCGAGTGGCAGGTCCTCTGGGCGAACATCGCCTCCCTTGCGGCGACGGGCACGTGGTTCGATGGCGTGGTTCCTGAACGGAAGACGCTTCTCTGCATTGATGAGCCCGATGATGCGCAGGTGCTGGAAGTAGTTTCCGAGCAGCTGGGCGGCAAGGTGGGACGCGCGTCACAATGGAAGGTCGTCGTCGCTGTTCGGTCGCCGAAGGACCCGGTGGTGAGCTTCCTGTCGACACCCAGATTGAAGTCGAGCGTGACGTGGCTCAGCCTCGATCCTCTGAGCAAGGAAGCAGCAGTGCGCCTCTGCATAGAGCTCCTTCGGTCCGGGCACCTCGGGGAGACGGGGGGACCATCCTTTGACGAAATCGCCGCCGAGTTAGTGCGGAGGTTTGGCCCGTACCCGGTCTGGCTGACGCTTGCTGTGCATGCTGTTGAAAGCCGCGGCAACCTGGCGCTCGTGCCCACAGACTCGGCGGGCCTGGCTGACCTGTATCTCGACGAGATAACACACCAGCAAAAGGGAACTGCACCAGAACAAGTCGTGGAACTCCTTCGATGGATTGCACTCGCCGGCAAGCTAAACCGCGAGGATCAGCGTGCTGTAGAGGTCGTGGCGGACGGCTGTGGCACTAAGGACGCGGTCGCAACACTAGGCCTCATTGCACGTCTGGTTGACCGGCGGGCTTTGGTGCAACGGGGGATTAACAATCGACTTGTTGAAGTCAAGCCGGACGTGCTCAGGGACCATATCCTGAGCCGATGGTTGGCGGTCGATGTAGGATTTGGTGAGCGCCGGACTCGCCCGTCGGATGCCGCACGCAGGCTTGTGGATGTTGTGTTTCGGGCGATTCCCACAGGTCTCAGCAATTTCGATCGAGCCGTTCTGACATCAATTGCGCGTACAGAGCTTCTGCTGCGCTTTGCTGGGCAGCCGATTCCATTGCTTGATCCGTTCTTCGCCGCAGTAAATCACGCGCTTGTACAAGCACCAGCAAGTCACCGGATCGCCTACGTCGAAATCGTTGCGGATGTTGCGCGAGTTCGCGTCTTGGACACGGTGGCCGTGTCGCGCTTCCTCAGAACCTCGTCGGTTGCGCCCGAATCGGTCTCGTCGATGTTTGGAAAGAGGACCTTCACTCAAGACGATGTCGTTCATTCTCTCGCGTGGACCGTGTATCACGCAGCAGTGGGAGCGGTCACGCCGGACGAGAGACTGGCGATTCTTGGGGAGCTCTACGAGTTGTCCCGAGCAGAGTCGGAGATTGCGGTGCGGCTGCAACGCGATCTCCCGAACGATGGACGGCGCGCACATAGTCTCTTGGGACAAACAGTCGCCGGCGGGAAGTACTTCTGGTCAGACTACGACGACGCCGCGGCTGCACTATCGTCACGAGTTCTCGCACAACTTGCCACAAAGCCACCAACAGTGGAGGACTCCGAGGCGCTGAAGAGCCTCGTTCACTCTGTAGTCGCCGTTGAACGACATCAGGCATGGTCGGAAGGAAACAGGTTTGTATGGAGTAAGCAGACCATCATGACTGGTCATCCAGGTTGGGAGGCGCGCCTTGCGATCCTGAATCAAACGCGTGCGCTCTTGGAGGACGACCGAGTCTCGCTGGCCTCGCGGAAGACACTATGGGGGCTTCTTTCGGAAGCTCACCGTTTGGCGAACTACTCTTCCCTTCACGGGACAGATGAGTTTCGGAGCCAAATGCGCCTCGAGTTCTTGGACGAGCTCACGTGGGCGTTCACGGTGCTCAGTCGGCAGCGTGCGACCTTCGAGGAGGTTGCTGCCGCTCGCGATCTCTGGGAATGGCACGCGCGCTACGACAAGGACGAGGAGCTGAGAGCAGCAGCGAATCAGTGCGAAGCGCTGTACAGTGCGAACGAGCTGGCTTCCGAATTCGAGCCGCTGCTGGAGTTTGACTCAACTGCGACGATCGAGCGTAACGCAACAGCCAAAGCGGTGAAGCTCGCGACTGAGGATGCAAAGGGAATTGAAGGCTTTGTCGATCGTGGCCTTCAGTTCTTGGGGCCCGAAAAGAAGCTGTTTGCTCTTATGGGTGTGGCTGGTGTTCTCGGCGAATACAGCGACGTCTCGCCAGGTGTAAGGGCCTTCATCGAAGGTGGACTTGGTGGGAGCGTTGGCGGCGAGCAGCATGTCGAGTTCGCGCTCATAGCTGCCTCTGGATGGTTTCAGAGGTCGCGGCGGTCTGCCGGACCTGAGGCCGCACTACCGCTGCTGGAACGCCTGCTCGAGGGGTGCGCCGACAATCTGATCCGCGGTAGGTTGTTGCTTCAATGCTACGGCACGGTCGCGCCGCGTTGGTCAGCCAATGAGATGTCAGCCGCCGAGCACGCCTTTCTTCGCAGTCAGGAAGGCGTCTTTCGCGCGATCGACAAGCTTCCCTGGTTCATCTCGCTTATCGCTCCGAGCCCGACGCATAGGTGGGATGAGTATCGCGGCCAGATCGAAGGCATTCTTCAAGTGCTCATCGAGCCACGGCTGACCGAGGCCGTTGCATCGCTGATTCAGGGGGTGTTCTGGGCTGCTCACAAGCGTGATATCTCGGGCGTTCCAGACACTCTGAATGTCTGGCTTCTTGATCAGGTGCTGCGCATAGCGAGCTTCGAGAATATGCACAACATGACCGAATGGCGGTTGAAAGAGGTAATCAAGACCCTCGGTCGAGTCTCGGTAGCATGGCTTCCGGGCGCTCTGAGACAGCGCTCAGAGAGAGAGAAGGGTGGCGGAGCGCGTGCGCTTTCGTTCAGCCTTGGACTCAGCGAGTTTGTTGAGCCCATCCGCCCAGAGAACGCCAATGACCAAGACGTGACTCGCGCCGTGGCCGAGTTGTTGGATCTGGTCGATGCAGGCGGAATGGTCGGGTATCGCCTTCCAGAACTTGTTCAGCAGGTCGACCCGGAAGGCATCATTGCTCCAAGAGAGCTAGCCGGGCGCATGTCTAGCCGCGTTGACGCTGTGATCCAGAGATTTGCTCGGCTTGCAAAGTCGTATAGCCTTGGAACGCGAGCCTGGCGCACGATTGCTGCGCCGGTGCTTGAGCATGCTCGTGACATCGACTCCCCATCCGAACGAATCGGGCTCTATCATGCGATATGCGAGACAGGTGTCCGGTCATGGAGCGGAACGCCCGGTACTGTTCCAGTCGTATTCGTCCATGAAGTGGAGAGGGCGAGACAGCGAAGACAGGAGGAGAGCGATCCCCGGTTTATACCACTGTGGGATTGGTGCCTGTCGGTCGCAGAGGCTGACCTTCGGCACCAACAGGACCGCGCCAAGGAGTGGGAGGAGAATGACGAAGAGTCTTGACGAGCGTCTCATCGACGCGCGCGCAGTCCTCGACGAGGTCACGGTGCTTCTCGCCAGACATGGTGGGAGCATCCCCACGGCGACAGAAGTGCAGTTTCGGCGGTCGGTCGAAGCAGCCGCAGGCCTTCGCTATGGCGCGAATTGATAGTGGCGCGAGAAGCCGCCCGAGTCTTCCTTGACGGCTTGGAGACGAGGGTTGACGCTGACGATCTCGTCGAGTTCGGCTCCCGGCGCGTGAAGTTCGCCCACGTGCGGCTGATCGGCGTTGAAGCCTACCTATCGTTGACCTGGTCTCTTGCGGACCGTATTTCAGCGATGGTTGGACGCATCTTGTGCACGATACAGGGTGGCGCAATGAACGAGCAGAGTCCAGCGAAGTTGGTGTCGCACTTTCTCGTTGAGGAGAGAACGAAGGAAACAACCGCGGGCGTCGTCTTTGACTCGGTTCGCCAACTGTTCGGATGGCCAATCGGGGTTTCCTATGCCATCCGCAATCATTTCGTTCACGATGGTGGAACCCAGAAGGAGGTCGACTTCTTCGCGGGTAGCACGTCGGCTGCGGGGTTTCGGATTTCCAACGACGGCTGGCGCTACGCAGAACGCAAGGCGCATGGTTACACAGTGCGCAGAGAGTTCTGTCGTGCTGCGAACTGGCCTACGACACCGACCGATGACCTCCGCGTCGTTCTGCTCTCGTGCGAGCGCGAGATGGACGACGCGTTGGGAATCCTGTTGGGGTCGGCATGCAGGTCGTTTGCATTTCATGTGGGTTACCTATTGGGACAGGACTAGCCTTGAGTAGGCCGTGGCTCGATAGTGTACCAATGGCTCTCGAACGCCTGTGGTTGCCTCGGGGTTCTGAAGGCGCCATCAGAGACGATCAGGGGTACTTGCTCCCGCGCGAGCATTACATGCAGCGCCCGTGTCATTCGGGACCCGAGTTCGATGAATTCGCGCTTGTAATGCTATGCGGCGAGAGTGGGTCTGGGAAGACATTTGCGGTTGCCGAGATGATCGAGCGTGTGCGGAATGCCAACGCCCTCATTGAATACGTGGACCTCGCGCGCATTGACTCGCGGCGCACGCTTGAGGATCGCGTCCGGCCGCTACTCGAAGCGCCCGAAGACCGGCTGCGCTACGCCTTTTTCGACGACCTCGAGAAATGCCAGCTCTCGGCAATCGAACGCCATCTCGACGACATTCTCGGCGTGTTGGCACTCAAGAACGTGCGGGTACGCATCGCGTACCGCGCAGGGACGCTTTCCGGCCGAACCGAGCAGCGATACGGTGAGTTGTTCGGTGGGGGGCACGTATGTGATCTGCTTCCTCTGACGCGACGGGCAGTCCTCACTGTTCTGGGACAGGTCCGCCAACCTGCCGACGACCTATTGCGCGGCCTCGAGCAGCAGGATCTTGTTCCCCTGCTCATTCAGCCGGTCACGCTTCGCATGATCAGCGCGCTCGTTGCCGCCAACAGGCCGATTCACGCGATGACGCGAAGAGAGTTGTACGAGCAGAGTTGTCGACTCCTGTGCACGCCACGTCCTGAGGAGAGCGAAACGCTCGAGATCGACGAGCGAATGGCGGTGGCCGCACGTCTCGCGGCCATCTCGGTATTCTGCAATCGACCGATGTTTGGCGACACTGTAGCGGAAGCGAGCATGCCATCTGCGTTCCTTCCCATCGGGGAGGTGATACGAGGCCAGGAACCACTGGTGCGTGGTGACATGGTAGCGGTCAACATGGGCAACGTGCGTGAGGTTCTCTTGCGCACCGGCCTGTTCTCGGCCGTCGGCAAAGATCTCGTCGGCTGGTGGCACAATTCGATCGCCGACTTTCTCGCGGGCCAGTACGTTCGTGCGCACAATCTGCCCACACGTCAGGTGATTGAGCTGCTCCGGCTCGCCGATCCGACTGCTCCAATTCTTCCGCAGCTCGAAGGTGTGATCGCATGGCTCATTGAGGATGAGCGTCTGGGGCTCGTCGCACGAGTCATGGCGCGCTCACCCCTGACGCTGGTGCGCAGCGACGTCAGTCAGTTTCCAGAGTCGCTTCGGCGGGAGATCATTCATCTGCTGCTGGAGGCGGCGCAACGGGAGATGATCTCTGTTTGGGGAGATGAGCTGCCGCGCCGTATCGCGCGAGCAGCATACCCGACACTCCTGAGCGAGCTTGTTCCGTGGATACAAGATCGCCAGCGGAATCAACTCGCCCGGGTGCTCGCAATCCGGCTCGCCGAAGCGTGTGGCTTGGGAGCCGCTCTCTCCGATGCGCTACTTGCGATCGCTCTCGACGTCTCCGAGACGCTCGATGTGCGTCATCAGGCGGTCATTGTACTTCGGGAGCATGGGAGTCGAAGTGCGCGTCTTGGTCTCCGTCCGCTGGCAATCGCTTCCGATCCGGGCGATGTGCGTGACGATCTGAAGGGCAACGCGCTTCGCGCATTGTGGCCGTCAGAGCTGACGAGTGCTGAGTTATTCTCCGCGCTGACGCGGCAACGCGACGAGACGTACATGGGCGCATACGAGGTCTTCCTCGTGTGGCACCTGCCACGCTCGCTCTTGCCGACGGCGCTGCCGGATGCCTTGGGTTGGGTGCTGCATCAGCCGCCTCTTCTCGAGTTCGGAGTCACGTTGAGGCTTGTAGACGCGATCCTCCGTACCGCCCTTCAGTATCTATGCGATGACACGATCAGAGGCCTCGTCGCCGATGTCTTTGTTCGGCGACTACGTGTGCATGCAGGGATCCTGACGCGCTCCGAGGTGGATAAAGAGGTCGATTTAAAGCTCCTTGTTGACCCGGAGCAACGTCGGTCGTTAATCGAGGCGATGGTCGATCGCATCGAGGCAGCAGATCCGGTCTACATGATGATCTCATCGGAGCCATCGCCGCTGGCAGGGCAAGACGTGCGGTGGCTTCTCGAGCGCCTGCGGTTGGCCACGGACTTTCGCGTCAACGCTTGGCTCCGGATGATCGACCACGTCGTTCCTGACACGACAGAGGATGACCGACAGGTTCTTCTTGGGGCGATGCTCGAAGACGAGCGCCTCCGGGGCCAACTACGTTGGTTCGCCGGGGAGGTCGAGCTTGGATCGCGTGTAGCCCAGGAGATGCGAGACGCGTACGAGCTTCGCCAACGACGGACAGCTCAGCGTGTCGCGCGAGGGGGCGACGACACCGTCGTCCAGACGGTGGCCGCTGCAGCTACAGGTGACATGGATGCGTTCTCGAGGCTGTACAGCGCCCTATCGGGGCGGCCCGGCCGGTCGCTCGGCGTCGACGTGACGTCCTTGCCTGGATGGAAAGAACTCAACGCCGAGCAGCGGCAACGACTCGTAGAGATTGCGCGCGAATACCTCGTCCTCCGGGACGATAGACGTGCTGAATGGCTTGGGAGGGGCAGTCCAGGGCAGGATGCGCTGGCCGGTCTGCGGGCAATCCATCTGATTGCATCGGAGGGAGTGGAAGTATTGGTTCGCTTGCCAAACGATGTTTGGTCTCGGTGGGTAGGCATTCTCGTCGCTTGGCCGTTTCGTCAACAGAGCAGTGACGATGTCCGTCGCATCGCCCTTGAGTGTTCGCTTCGCGCTGCTCCAGACCAAGTCACCGACGTGGTGCGCGCACTACTCACAAACCACGACGGAAGTGTCGACTCTACGCTCGAGGACTTTCCGGATTCGTGGCCTTTGAGTCTTGTGGATCTGGTCGTGGCGGAGATTCGCACCCGTCAAGCAGGGGCCGTCGATGGATTGCTCAGCTGCCTGTTCGCAGTGGCACCCACGCGAGCCGAGGCCGTCGCTTGGGAACTCGCCAGTGATGCGCGCAGAGGACTCACGACAAGAGCCCGTGCTCTCAGTGCGATGGTTGCGTTTGGCGGATCGGGTGCACGCGAACGAGCACTCAGTGAAGGTGTCGAGCCACTCCGTCCCCTCACACATGCCGTATTCGCGCGCCTAGCTCAGAGTAGAACCCTGAACGTAGATGGTTGGAGCGACAACGAACTCGCGACGCTCTACATTGCTCTCGAACGACGGTACCCCAGTCGTGAGGATCCTGACATTCGCGAAATGCACATCGTTAGGACGCGCGAGATGCTGGCGAACATGCGCCGTGGAGTGCTCGCCGAACTGCAGGGGCGGGCGACGAGAACGGCGGTAGCGGCATTCCGCACGATCGCCACGGCCCTGGAGGGTCAGCCGAATGCCCCGTTCCTTCGGCGCACTCTTGCCATGATGGAGGTGAGGGCCGCACAGACGGAGTGGCAGCCGCCCACGCCGGACATGCTGCTCGCGCTGGTGGAGGACGCGACACGCAGTTTCGCTGAGGTTCCCGAGGAGCTCGGTGAGATGGTCGTCGAGTCGCTGCGCCGACTCGATCAGCGGCTGAATGGCTGTGAAACGCCCATGGCGGAGCTCCTCTGGAATATCCAGGACACTGCGACCCCAAAGGACGAGACGGCGCTGAGTAATCTAATCAGGAACCATCTTGTGGGCGATCTCGTGGAGAGGCGCTTGGTGATCAATCGTGAAGTCGAGGTGCACCCTGCATCGACTGGCCTCGGACGCCGCCCGGATGTCCACATCGTTGGGGTGCGCCCGGACGGGATCCAACTGACCGTGTACGTGGAGGTGAAGCGGTGCGACAACCGGAATCGCGGAGATGCGATCGAGTCGCAACTCATCCAGCAGTATCTGCGCCCGACCAGTAACCGCGTAGGGATCTATGTCGTCGGCCACTACGACTGCAACGCCCGTACTTGCTGCGCAGAGTCGCGCGACGAGATTTGGGCAGCGCTCAAGACGCAGGCCCAAGCCGTCGCGTCAGACTACACCATTCTTCCGGTCATCCTCGACACGAGTCTGCCGACCTCGATGACACCACGTCCGAGGCCGTCGCAGCGAGCACAGGACCGTGACAACGCTGGGGTGGGAAGAAGAGGGAGGGGGCCAACGAGCGCGAGTAAGCAGGCCGAGAGTCCTCGTGCGTCGGACAGCAAACCCGGCTCGACGTCGAACAGCGTGCGCGATGCCGCGAAGCGGAGAGCGCAATCCAACAAGAGCCCTGCCTCAAAGAAGAGCAAGCGTGGCAACGGGCCTAAGCCAAGTGCGGGCGTGAGGAGCCGCCAAGATAGGACGAGCCGATCTTCAACGACGAAGGAGCGAGCGAAGAGGAGTCGTGCATCGGCCCCCACCACCATCCCGTCGAGGAAGAAGGCCGCTCGAAAATAGATGGCGCGGGGAAGGCCGCCGATCGGCAGCTCGGGCTTGTTCGAATTGATTTCCGTTTTCAGTTCGCACAACTGGTGGCGGCACGATGCGTAACCGGAAGAAAGAACAGGCGTTTTCCGGTTCCAAACGTGTGACGCCCCGTTGGGGTCGCAACGCAAAGGGGAGGGTTACATCCCGCTCCACGAGACTTCCGAAGTTCGCAGCACCTTCGATCTTCCGGATCCCGCGCCGTTCATCGAGCGAACGCGCGGGCGTGAACGTCAGCCCGTCCGGGAGGAACGCGAGGAAGACTTCGCGAAGGTCTCGCCGATCGGCCAGCGCGTTCCTCAGATCGGTTAGCTTCGCGCGAGCACCGGCTTCGATCTTCGTGACGAGCCCAGCGAGGTCCTCGGCGTCCGGCGCGCCGCGATCAGGCGTGCTTCGTGCTGGATCAGGACCGTTCGCTTCTTCAGCGCCGACACCAACTCGGGCACGTCGTCCGTCATCGCGACCCGCTTCTGTTCGGTGCGTGCCGTGGTGAGCTCGGCCTCGATCGCCGCGGTGTCGGCCTTGTGCTTCGGTAGCTGCGCCGCGATCTCCGATCGGATCTCCGCGAGCACGAGCACGCCTTCACCGAGCACGTGGCGCAGATGATCGATCAGCGCCGCCTCGACCTCGTGCATCGGCTGGTGAACGGTCACCGCGCAAACGGCGCTGCCGCGCTGGCGGCGCTTCGAGCGGCCGTAGCTGTTCATCAACGACATCCTCGAGTATCGTAAGCGCTGTGTAGACCCCACATGGCGTGCCCGTGCGCCGGCGTCGAGGCTGCGCGCATGCGAAAGCCCGACGAGCGAGCAGAGCTGATACGAGCGGTGCGGCGACACGGCGAGACGGTGGTGGCGGCGGCGACGAGGTTGGGTGTCCCACTATCGACGGCGCACCGCTGGATGCGGTTGGCGGTGGCAGAGCCGCCGCCCGTGACGTTCGTCGAGGTAGTCGGGGAGCGTGCGGCGCACTCGACGATCGAGGTCCGCATCGGCGCGGCAGCGATCGAGGTGCGCTCCGGGTTCGACGCGCGCTTGCTGCGCGAGGTCGTCGATGCGCTGGGGAGCGACGCGTGATCGCGCACGGGATCCCGATCTTTCTGGCGCTCGAGCCGGTCGACATGCGGTTCGGGGCGGAGCGGCTCGGGGCGCTGGTGCGCGAGAAGATGCAGACGGAGCCGCGCACGCGCGCGCTGTTCGCGTTCGTCGGCAAGCGCGGGCACACGATGAAGGTCCTGACCTGGGACGGCACGGGGACGATCGTCATCCACAAGAAGCTC
This sequence comes from Deltaproteobacteria bacterium, assembly GCA_019637375.1. Classification (GTDB taxonomy): domain Bacteria; phylum Myxococcota_A; class Polyangia; order Haliangiales; family Haliangiaceae; genus JABFXX01. The sequence goes on from JAHBVW010000016.1 coordinate 14,470, forward strand.
GACGCGGGGCGCTTCGAGTTGCCGCGCGCGACGGCGCCGGGCGAGCAGCACCTGCGGATCAGCGACGCGATGTTCGACGCGATCCACAAGGGCGTCGCGTTGACGCCGCGCGCACCGCGCGTATCGCGACATCACTGATCGCGATCCGCACTTCGTGCTTGCACGGCGAGATCGCGGCGTGTAGGAGCAAAGAGTGTCGTCGAGCGAGCAGCCGACCGCGATGTCGTCAGAGGCGATGGCGGCGACGATCGCGGGCCTGCAAGCTGAGCTGGCGGCGAAGGCCGCCGAGCACGCGGCGAAGGTCGCTGCGCTCGAAGACAGCCTGACCGAGCTCGCGCACGAAAATGCGCTGCTCAAGCGGCGGCTGTTCGGCAGCAAGACGGAAGCGCTGCGGACCAGCGAGCTGCAGCTCGCACTCGGTGACCTGCTCGCGACCGAGGCGAAGCTGCAAGCCGAGCTCGACGCGTCCGTCGAGAAAGCCGACGACGCGGCGCCCAAGGCCACGCCAGGAGAAGGCACCGGCAAGCCGCGCCCGCACGGGCGCCGCAATCTGTTCGCGAGCAATCTGCCGCGCGTCGCCATCGAGATCCGCGAGGCCGCGCTCGAGGCGCAGGGCGCCCGGCTGATCCGCTTCGAGGATGCCGCGCAGCTCGCGTTCCGTCGCGGCGGGTTCTACGTCGTGGTCAAGCGCGTCGCGCAGTACGAGGTCGTTCGCGATGGCGCCGCGACGGTCGTCCCAGCGCCGGCGCCCGAGATGCTGTTCCCCAAGGCGCTACTCCACACCTCAACGGTCGCGCACCTGCTCACGTCGAAGTTCGCGCTCGGCGTGCCGCACTACCGCCTCGAGCGCGACCTCCTCGATCAGGGCATGCGCCTCGATCGCGGCCTGATGAGCCGCTACGTCGAACACGCCGGCAACACGCTCGGCGCGACGGTCGTCGCCGCGATGTGACGCGACGCGATCGCCCACGGCCAGATGATCTCGACCGACGCGACCGGCGCGGCGATCCAGCCGACCAAGGCCAAGGACGGCAAGTCGCTCGCGTGCAAGAAGGGGCACTTCTTCACCGCGGTCGTCGACGCACACGCGGTGCTGTTCGCGTACGTCGAGCGCCACACCAGCGAGGCGGTCAAGGCGTTGTTCGGCGACTTCCGCGGCCTGCTCCAAGCCGATGCGAGCGCGGTCTACAACGTCCTGGCGCGGGGCCGCCCACCCGACGTCGACGATGGCGTCGAGCTCGTCGGATGTTTCGCGCATTGCAGGCGCGGGTTCTTCGAGGCTGCGCTCTGCCGGCACCCAGCCGGCGTGCAGGGCTTGATGCGAATCCGTGCGATGTACGCCGTCGACGACGCCGGCCGGCGCGTGCCGCGCGCCGACCGCACCGCCTTTCGCGCCGCGCATCTGCGCCCGCTCATGGACGAGTTCTTCACGTGGGCCGCCGCGGCGCGCGATCTCACGCCGGGTCGCAACCTCGCCACCAAGGCGCTCGGCTACGCGCTCAACCAGGAGGCCGAGCTTCGCCGCGTCTTGGTCGACGGCGACATCCCCCTCGACAACACGCGCGCCGAGCGCGCACTCCGCAAGATCGTCGTTGGCCGCAAGAACTGGCTGTTCTACGGCACCGACACGCACGCCGAGGCTGCTGCCGCGATCTTCAGCATCATCGCCACCTGCCGTCTCCACGCCATCGATCCGTTCGTGTACTTCGACGAGGTCCTGCGCGTCCTGCCGTACTGGCCCCACGACCGCTACATCGAGCTCGCGCCGCCACACTGGCTCGCCACGCGCGCGCGGCTGGATGCGGAGCAAATCGCTCGCCCGCTCTCCGACTTCACAGTCCCATCGCCGCCGACCGCGTGACCGGACTCGGCGCACGCTGGTCGCAAGGTGGAGTTCGCGCAGCGGTTACCGAGTATCGCGTTCAAGAGGCAGGGATGCCTACGATGTTTGGTTGGCGGAGCTCGATGCTCTCGTCGTGTCGCTCGAGGAATGGCGACGACCTCCAAGCCGAGGCGAGGAAGATCGTTGCTGCCAACGTTCCGCCGAAGATCACGCAGTACAAACGCGAGATGCCTCGGTTCGAGACAACATGGTTGGTGGGCTTGTCTCGTCGGCGCCGTCCTGGATTGTCCCTGCTATTGCGCCAACGGTCACGACCGGTCCGGTGGTCGCATGGATTGCAGCGCTCACGCCGGCGGGGCTGACCGCCGGCGTGAACTACGAAAACGGAAGCGGAAGGTCAGGCGGGACCCTACCTGCTCCGCCTCGTCGAAGAGAACAAGCCGCTACTCGAGAAGTGAGATCCGCTGCGTGACTGCAGCGAAATCAACCGCGGTTTAGTCGCCCTGCGTGGCGCTCTCGACAGCGCTCGGATCGCGGCCACGCAGCACGGTTAACGTGATGTTCTCGTCCGGGCCGGTGTAGAACTCGGTGAAGTTCTCGATCGTCAGAGCTGTCCGCGCGCGCAAGGTGCAGAAGGTGGTGAGGTCGAGGAAGTCGCCGGTGCGGCAGCCGTCGACCTTCGGGTTCCAGCGGACGACAACGCCCTTCGGGCGCGTGGTGACGTGCACCGTGTACGCCCCGGGGTCGAGGTGGAAGCTCTTCGACTTGCCCTCGCCGAGCGAGAAGGTCTGCTCGAGGACGGTTTGCGGCCATGGGACTGCATCGGGTGGCGCACTTCGACCTGGGATCTGGCGGAACACGAGGCGCACAGGCACTGCCGCGCCGTCGGTCGTGTATGCGTGCGCGACAGCGTCGGCGGTCGTGGCGAAGATCGCCTCCCCGGACTTGGGACGTAGCCCGAGACCGCGCTGCACGATGCGGTAGCTGCTCTTCGTGGAGGTTGCGGAGAAATCGAGCTTGCCCTGGGTGACCTTGCGGTCGAGACGTGCGCCCATGTCCCGCGACGTTCCTTCGATCAGGACGTCGTACGACGACCCAACGTGCACCTCGGCGAGGTAGTAGACCGCCCCGGCTGGGGGCTCGACCATGGTCGCGCGCTCGTCCACCTTGGTGATCGAGCCGATCTGAAGTGCGCGGTAGGTCGCGTAGAGGCGGTCGTTGCGATACGAACCGCCGAGCAGAGAGGACACAACGAGCCCGAGCTCGAGCTTGCTCGTGACCCGGTTGAAGGCGTGCTGGAACTCGTTGCGCTCGACCTTCACTTGCTCGGTCTCCGCGTACAGGTTCGGTGCACCGTGGAGGGCTTCCAGCTTGGCATCGAAGAGCGTTCCGAGATCGGCCTCGGACATGCTCGCGAACCCGACCGCCGAGATCTGGATCGATCGCGTCGTCCCCTTCGGAGATACCCACGCGTTCGCCTTGGCCTTGTCCGCACCGGTCCGAACGTTCGTTGCGGCACCGGCGACGTCGGTGGCCTTGGTGCCGGAATCCTTCTTTCGCGAGGCGACGACCACGATCGCTGTGACGACGAGCCCGGTGGCGATCACGAGGCCCAGCGCAATCCACTTCACCCGGTTGGGCGGCGGCTTGACGTCGTCGTCATCGTGCGCGCCGAGCCACAACCTCGTCTCGCCCTCATCCTCCTCGCGTCCCCGCATGGCTCGTCACCGTATCAGATGCGAGGACTACGGCACGTCGGGAAGCACGTCGAGCATCTCGTCGACGAGCCCGCTACAGGCGCAGCCCGTTGGGGTGTTGCATGTCTGGCTTCGCGAGATGCACGAGTTACCGCACGGCTTACTGTCCTTGCAGACCTTGCAGCAGCGGCCACCGCCGCCACCCTCGGAGCAACCGCCGCCACCGCCCGAGCCGCACTCTTGTTGGCAGCTCGTGGCGAGCGCCAACACCAACCACACCATCGCGATCCGTACGCGCATCTCACCACGATAGTCGGTCGTGTCCGTGTTTGTCTCGCCGCGAATTGTTGCACCCAAATGGTCAAGGCGAGCACCATGACGGGCGAAGCGGCTCTGGGTGAGGAGACACCGGTCTCGGGGAGCGACGAGAAGCTGGCGGAGCTGGTGGCCTCGCTTCCACCTGCTTCGACGGCGCTGGAGGCGCCGGCCGGCGCGGCGCCGCAAGGGCGGTGGGCGCTTCCGGACCCGGCGTGGCCGATCGGCGCGACTTTGGACAATCGAGGTTCGCTCGGCCCCGTGGCGCACCGATTCGGTCCTGGACGATCACGGAGCTCCTGGACGGGGATCCCGCGCGTGGGGGCTATCGTGGGCGGGATGAGGACGGGGAGGACATGCTCGTCACGATGAGCGTGCCGATCAGGTCGACCTACCTCGCGACGGGACGCCGGTTAGAGCTGGGTGGCGCGTTTGCTCTGGATCGGCTCGGTCCGCCACGGCGAGCGCGATTACGCCGTGATGATCGAAGCGACGCGCGGGACGCCGCTCTCCGCACGAGCGTTCCCGCTACCGACCGAGGAGGTCGTCGAGCCGGGGGCGCAGCTCGACGCCATCGCGCAGGAGACGAGCGGGCACGGGTATGTGCTGTGCGGGCTACGCCCGGAGACGATCTACATCGCAAACGAGGTGGGCATCGTCATCCACGTCGCGCCACGCGGCGAGGAGTTTTTCGCGGACACCAAGCCCGTGCAGCAGGCGCTGCTACGACCAGCTGTACCAGGCACCCGAAGTGATGCGAGCGGCACCGGTGCCGGCGTCGGACGTGTTCTCGCTGTGCGCCGTGCTGGCGCACGCGGCGACCGGCGAGCATCCGTTCGAAGGCGCGTTCTTCGCGCAGGTCGAGTCGATCATGCTTCGTGGGCCGAAAGCGCTGGCGCACATCATCGACCGCGGCCTCGCGCTGGATCCCCGAGCGAGACCGACGCCAGCCGACATTCTCGCGACGCTCGGCCGGCTATCGCGCCGCGCGTGATCCAGGAAGCTCCATGCCGGAGCCACAGGCAGCCGCGCTGCAATCGATCTCGAGGTTGGGATTGGTCAGAACCTCGTCGTGTCGCACGGCCTCGGCAAATCGGGGGACATCTCCTCTATCAAGGTCCGCAAGTTCGCCGATCGCCTCGGGACATCCTGCGGTAGGATTGGCTCGTGTTCAGGTTCATGGTGGCGGCGAGCCTCCTGGTCGTGGCGTGCGGTTCGCCCAGGCGGGTGGGTCCGAAGGACGCGGGTGTGGATGCACTTGCTGAGGAGGTGGATGGGCCGCCGCCGCCACCGCCGTCGGTGGATGCGGGGCCGCCGCCGATGGTGGCGTGCAGCAGGGCGGCGCCGGTGTGTGAGTTGCCGCCGTCGACGTGTCTCGATGGTAGCTATCTCGTGTATTACGAGGGTGGGGAGTGTGTGGGGGACGAGTGTCAGTACACGACGAAGCTGCTGTATTGCGCGAGTGGGTGTTTGAACGGTGGTTGCGAGGGTGGGTTCACGTAAGGGGTGGCGAGTCCACCTGGTGGTGGGCGTCGTCGTGGTGGTGTTGATTCCGCTGGGGTCGTGGCTCGATGGGTCGGGGCAGCTGGCGTGGACGATGTTCTCGCGCACGGGGCAGTACCGCGTGGAGCTGGTCGCGGAGGGGAGGGCGCTGAATCCGACGGCGGTGGCGGCGGTGGCGGCGCCGGGACCGACGTCGGCGGCGCTCGCCGGTGCGGATCATTTCCGTCATCACGACGTGTGGCGGGCGACGCTGCGGAGGCATCTGGGCGAGGTGGCGAGGCTGGCGTGCAAGCTGGCGCCGGGTGCGAGGATCACGGCGAGGCTGCACGAGCGCGTGCGGAGCGATGCGGAGATCGAGACGAGTGAAGTGATGGTGCAGTGCGATCGGTGATCGGGGAGCCGGAGGTGCGGCCGCTGGGTGCGGCGCGCATCGCGTTCGGGATCGTGTTCCTGCTGCGCACGACGCCGCTACTCGCGGTCTTCGATCCGCCGTTCCTGCGCGGGGGGAATGGCTGGCTTGGGTGGCCCGATGCGGGCGCGCATGTTCCGGTGCTGGGGCTGGCGTTGCCGTCGGCGGTCGTGGCGATGCTCGTCGTCGTCCGGACGGTCGCGGCGCTGGGGTTGCTGCTGGGCGTGCGCACGCGCGTGTGCGGGCTCGTCGCCGGCATCGCCGGTTATCTGGTCCTGGCGCAGGATGCGTTTGGCTACTTCCATCACCTGCACATGCTGTATCTGGGGGCGATCCTGTTCGCGGTCGTCGATGCGGATGCGGCGCTGGCACTGCGCCTCGAGCAGACGAGGTCGCCGCGGTCGAGCCTCGTGCTGATGCGCGTGTTCGTCGCGTCGATCTACCTGTGGGCGGCGATCGGAAAGCTGGCCTCGGAATGGGGGACGGGGGCGGCGCTGGCGATGTTCCGCGAGAGCGGTGCGCTCGAACGCGTGGCTTCCGTCATCACGCCGGAGAGCGCGGCAGCGATCGAGGTGGGTGTGGTCGCGGGCGAGCTCGCGATCGGTGCGGGGCTGCTGTGGCCGCGCACGCGGCGGGTTGCGCTGGCGGGCGCGCTGGCGCTGCACGTCATGTTCGAGATCGTGGCGCGCGTCGACACGATCGGGTGGCAGATGTGCGCGTTGCTGCTCGTCTTCACTCGCAGCGGGCCGCCTCGACGGGCCACGCCATGAGCGACTGTCCGCACATCTCGTCGTGGATCGAGGGGCCGGGGAGGATCGTGTGGTCGCTATCGTTCTGCCAGGTGCAGTGTGTCTCGATCGTTTGATTGGGCGCGACGACGGTGTCGATCGCGTAGGCGCGCTGCGCATCGAACGACCATGGATCGACGGTCACGAAGCTCTCGACGGCGCCGTCGCCGTCGCGCATGACGGCGCCGCGGAATTGCTTGCCGACCTGGTGCATGTGCGGCCAGGTCGAGATGAGGTGAAGCTCGCCGGCGATCCGGCATGTGGCCGTGGCCTCCTCGACGTGATGCGGGCGGAGCGCCGGTGTCGGGGCTCGAAGCGGGAGCCAGCCGGCGCGATGGGAGGCGCCTCGGCGCGGCGTGATGGTGAGTGCCCGGGTGGGTGGGGCGCCGTCACCGGTCCGCACGGCATGGGTCTGGACGACGAAGCGAACGGTTCCTGCTGGGACGGCGAGCTGGAGGTCGGGCGGGAGAGAGAGAGGGCCGCCGCCGGTGGCCCAGACGTGGAGCGGGATCGCGGTGTCGGGCATCGACTCGCAGGCGACCGGACCGTCGGCGAAGGGTGTTGGCATCGCGAACAAGGAGACGTGATGGAGCGATACCGAGCCCACGTGCGCATCGAGCTCGATCCCGCCGATGTCGGCTCCGTCGAGGGCCGCGGCGTCGAAGCCGAAGCACTGGTACGCCTCCCCGGCGGCGCCGGGATCCGCGAGGAACTCGAACCGGAGCGGGTCCGTCGTCGCGGCGGTGCAGCCGACCCACGCGGCGAGCGCGGTTGCGTGGAGACGACGCACCATCTGTCGGTAGGTAGGCTACCGCGAACGACGGCGGCCGAACGACGGAGAGAGCCAGTGGATGGGGGCGTAGCTCGCGAGGAGGATGACGATCATCAGCATCGAGAAGTAGGCGACGGGTCCGAACAGCATGCCGATCGCGGCGTGCATGGCGACGCCGTAGGCGAGCGCGCCACCTCGGGTGAAGCGGAGCGCGAACCAGAGGGGCGCGCCGCACTCGAAGGCGAGTGTGAGGGCCTGCATGATGGTCCAGCCGACGGCGGGGACGTGCTCGGCGGCGAAGCGGCTCACGCCGGTCTGGTAGGAGCTGTGGAGGTGCGTCCACAGGACGTAGGGCTCGTCGAGCCAGGCGCCGCGCGCCTTGCAGATGCCCGAGGAGAAGTAGAAGACCGGCAGGAGGAGCTGGAAGAAGCGCACGTTGCCGCCGGAGCACAGGTCCGGAAGCGGCAGATCGGGGCGGCGGCGCCGGCGCAGCCAGGCGTCGACCGAGAAGCGCGCACCGGCCGGTGAGAGCGCGAGCGCGAGCGCGATCACCGGACCCAGCTTGGAGACGGTGAAGGCCGACGGTCGGTCCGCGAGGGCGACGTAGGCGAGCGCGACGGCGAACACGAAGGCGGTCACACGCGTGAACGCACCGGCGCTCACCGCGAGCCCCGAGGCGAGGAGCACCGCACAGACCGCGCGCGCCGCGGCGGGGGAGAGTGGCGGGACGGAGAGCGGCTGGCGCCAGTCGTCGTCGAGCGGGGGGACGCGGAAGCCCGCCGACGACAGCCAGTCATCGGGATGGGCGAGCCGTGCCGCCATGAAGCCGAGGATCGCGAGCGGCGCCAGCATGCGGATGACCTCGAGGCGGACGATCGGCTGAGGATCGAAGGCCCATCGCGCGAGCGCGCGCATCGCTCTGCTGGTCGGGCTCGTGATCTCGCGCTTGCTCGTCATCCGGCTCGTCATCTCGCGCTTCGCATCCTCGTCGTCGGGCTCGTCATCTCGTGCTTCTCGTCGGGCTCGTCATCTCGCGCTTCGCATCCTCGTCATCGGGCTCGTCATCTCGCGCTTCTCATCGGGCTCGTCATCTCGCGCTTCTCATCGGGCTCGTCATTTCGCTCGTCACGCTCGCCATCGGGCTCATCGGGGTCGTGCTCGTCGGGCTCATCACGCTCGCTCGTCATCTCGCTCGTCACGCTCGCCATCGGGCTCATCGGGTCGGGCTCGTCGGGCTCGTCGGGCTCGTTGGGCTCGTCGGGCTCACCATCTCGCGCGTCATCGGGCCCGGCATCGCGCGGCTCGGTCGTTGCCGCGCGTCCAGTAGAGGTCGCGGCGGTGCTCGTCGGGGACGGGATCGAGTGGGGTGTATGTGTAGTGGGGGGCTGGGGTTCCGGGGGCGGGGAGCGGCCGGAGGTATTTCACGAGGCGGATGCCGCCGGCGCCGGGGAGCTGGTCCACGAGCCAGGCGTCGAGGGCGTTCAGGACGGGGCGGCTCTGCTGGTAGAAGTAGGCGATGCGCTGAAAGCGGGACTCCTTGGAGTCGGCCTCGATGGGGAAGAAGGGGCGTGGGTCGATCGGGTTCCAGCGCCGCTCCGCGCAGGACCACGTCTCGAGCCGGTACTCGATCGCGTAGCTCGCCGCCTCGGGGAAGAGGCACGTCGCCTGGCTGAAGAACGTGACCGCGTAGAGGCCCTTGATCTGCGGCGGGGACTTGATGAGCGCCGCGAAGTACAGCACCGCGATGACGACGAGGACGCGGCGCACGTGCCGGCCACCGGGCCCACGCGCGATCGGCTGGCGCGCATCGGTCATCGCGAGCGGAGCCTCAGCACGACCCACACCACGTGTAAGTCCGCGCCGCGACGGAGGTTGGCGGCCGCCACCGCGGCAGGTTCGCCCCACCTGGGGCAGCTTTGTCAGAGCGAGCGGCCATCGAGCATGGAGACGTCGAGGGCGTCGTGGTCGAGGCCTTCCACGCAGCCGAGGTTGATGCGGAAGTCGCCGAGCTGGGCCTGGCCGTCGTAGTCGTCGGGGAGGCCGGCGATCCGGGTGAACGGGGCGATGCCGCAGGTCTTGCAGAAGCAGTGATGCACGTCGCGGTCGCCGAAGGTGTAGACGGCGAATGCGTCGGCGCCGGTGAGGAGCTCGACGGCGCCGGCGCGGTAGTAGCTGGCCGACCAGATCGCGCCCTTGCGGACGCAGATCGAGCAGTTGCAGCGGCGGCCGGTGGTGAGCGCGTCGCTCGTGAACCGGAAGCGGATGGCGCCGCAGTGGCAGCTCGCCTGGTAGGTGGGCATGGCGACGCAGCGAGTATGCGCGGTGGGGGGCTCGGTGGGTGAGGAACTACGATAGAACCGCACGCATGCGTGGTGCATGGATGCTCGTCGTCGTCGTGGTCGCGGCCTGTGGATCGGAGTCTGCGCCCAAGGAGGACAAGGATCGCAAGGAGACGGAGCCCAAGGACACGAAGGGCACCAAGGACAAGGCGCCCGTCGTCGACGCCGCCGTCGCCGCGGCCGATGCGGCGCCGTCGGGATCCGGTGTCGACGCCGTGATGGCGTGGATGCCGAAGAACGTGAAGGAGGCGTGGCAGGGTGCGTTCTTCCTGAAGCTCGCGCTGCGCGACGCCGGGATGGCGAGCTTCACCGGCAGCTACGCGGCGATCGAGGTCAAGGGCGACAAGGCCACCGCGTGGGTGCCGGCCACCGGCAAGTCGTACGAGCTGGGGATCGAGCTCGACGTGAAGCCGTGCGAGGTGACGTTCACGCAGCGCGCGGACGGGGCGACGGACTACTATCGCAAGACGTACGTCGTCGAGAACGGCGCGGTCGTCGTCGAGGGGCCGAGCGGGTACCGCAAGGGCAAGGCGGCGATCGTGTGCCGCGGCAGCGAGGTGTACGTCCTCGACGAGCAGGGCAAGTGCCGCAAGTTCGTCGAGCGGTTCGGCAAGTGGGAGGTCGCGGATGCGAAGTGCGGCTGGGTCGATCGGAAGTCGCACTTCGCCGACTTCGACAAGTCGGTCGATCAGACGACGGCGTTCGTCCTCGACGAGGGCGGCGTCGGCAACGAGTACTCGCCGCGCGGTGACGTGCTGGTCCCGCAGACGGACTCGCACGCGCAGGTTGGGGACCACTTCAGCAAGGAGGCGGACTTCGAGGCGGCGAAGAAGAGGGCGGAGGAGCGCTGGAAGGCGACGGACCCCGTCGAGCAGCTGAAGAGCGCGGGCGCGAAGCCCGGCGAGATGAAGACGATCCTCGACTTCTGGGCGACGTTCAAACAGGACAAGGCGGCGCTCAAGGGCAAGCCGGCGCAGCTCACCGGCAAGGTGATCGACAAGGTCGAGAAGCGAGAGGTCGACGGGAAGACGGAGTGGGTGCTGCAGGTCGTCGACCCGCGCGCGTTCGCGGACAAGCGGTGGCCGGTGCGCTGCCGCTCGGCGAGGGACGTGAGGCGCGTCGAGGGCGCGACCGTCACGATCTCCGGCACCGTCGGCGAGTGGTGGGACGACCCCGCGCTGACCGGTTGCGCGGTGCGGTAGGTCCCGGCGATCGAGCCGGCCTGACCGACCGGCCCGCGGGCGAACGTGACGGCCGGGGCGCCGACCGTGACGCCGTCGACGACGCCGAGCTGCGCGGGTGTCGACGTCGAACAGGCGCGCGGTGCGGTCGCTCCACCGTCGAGCTGCGCGCGCTCGGCGGGCGCGGGGACGTCACGAGCTGCGCGTTTGTCGCTGCGTCGGCGAGCGCGGCGCCGCCATCGCCGAGGAGGAGCAGGTGGCCAGTCGGGTCGAAGGGCGCGTGCGCGGTCGCCGCCGGGAGGGCGCGAGGCACCGGTCGCGACCTCCCACAGCGTCGCGCGTTTGCCGAGCGTGACGACTCGGGCGAGATCGAGCCCGAGCTCGTCGAGGTCGTCGTGCTCGGCGACTGGCTCGAGACGTGCGGCGCCGGCATTCCGTTGCGTCTGCTGGCGGAGACGCTCGTCCGGCGCCGCCGCAACGCCGCCGCGCGCTGAGCCGGGACAGCGCAGCGGGGCATGCGCGCGAACACGCGGGTCGCGATCTCGCGCGGCGTGTCCTCGCCCGGCGGTTGTTTTTCCGCAGCGGCGCGGGCGGTCGCGGGGATCGCGCGGCCGAGAAGGACAAAATCTCGCTTCGGGACAAACGCAGATCGGGCGATGGCCGGCCGCGTCGAGGCGGGACAGGCTGCCGCGCATGAGGTCGTTGTGGATCATGGTAGCCGTGGCGTGTGCGTGCGGTCGCGGGACGGACGCGAAGCAGCCCGCCGAGGTCGTGGGCTTCGCGCCGCTCGTCGCGCGGGAGGCCGTGCTCCCGATCGCGCGGAGCACGGCCTCGTCGTCGCACCCGGCGAGCGACGGCTACACGTACGTGCCGTCGAACCTGCAGGACGGTGCGCTGACGACGAGCTGGCAACCTGCCAAGACCGACAAGGGGCCGCACTGGGTGCGCCTGGAGCTCGCCGAGACCGCGACGGTGACCGCCATCGCCATCGCCAATGGCTTCCAGACGAGGGACGGCTACGGCGACGAGTTCGTCCTCAACAGCCGGATCGCGAGCGCGCGCCTGCGCTTCGACGACGGTGAGGAGGTGGGCGTGCACTTCGACGCCGGCGCCCGCGGGTTCGTCAGGTTCCCGGTCGGCGGAAGGCGCACGCGCGTCGTGGAGCTGCTCGTCGACACGACGTACGCCGGGACGAAGTGGAACGACCTCGCGATCTCGGAGATCGAGGTCACCGGCGTCGTCGTGCGATCTGCCGTGGCGTCGGCGCTGCGCGCGGCGGTCGCCGTGATCGACGAGCCCGGGTTCGTCGTCGGGGCGGGCGGGGCCCGCGCCTGGACGCTGCCGCCGGGGCGCTATCGCGCGGAGGCGACCAGTCGCCCGAACGGCATGTCCCTGTCGTGGCAGGGCGACGTGACGTGCGACGTGCCGATCCGCGGCGACGAGGAGCTCACGTCCGTCCAGGCGGACTGCACGGTCCACGCGACGGCGACGCTGCGGATGAAGCACCCGGGCCGCGGATCACCGGAGACGATGAGCCTGCACGTCGCGAGGCCGCCGTGATCGGCGCATGGGGCGCCGCCGCGATACGCTGGGGCATGTCGAGCAAGCTCGCGATCGTGGCCCTCGCCGTCGGCTGTGGCGGCGGTGCCGCGCCCAAGGAATCGATGCCGGCACCGCCGCCGCCGCCGCCGGTGCAGCCCGATGCCGCCGCGCCCGTCGCCGTCGACGTGACGCCGAAGCCGGCCGCGTGTCTCGAGAAGGACGCGCTGATCGCGGAGACGCGCGTCGTCGGGAGCGCCGTGGTGGCGTGCTACCAGGACATCCCCGGCTGCTGGGCGCTCGATCCGGCGACCGGCGACGTCGCGCCGCACGGCGAGCTGCCGGCGGTCGCGCCGGACCCGGAGGTGACCGTCGACGCCGCCGGGATCAAGGTGTGCGCGGCCGGCGCGACGGACTGCAAGACGATCGCGACGAAGGAGTTCCCCGAGGGAGGGACGGCCGTCGCGAAGGCGGATCGCTCGCTCGTCGCGGTCGCGACGTCGAAGGACGTCACGGTGTTCGACGTCGCGAAGGGCACCAGGCTCGCGCGCATCCCGGGCTGGAAGACGCCGATGACCGAGAACACCGCGGTCTACCAGCTCGGGCCGATGCACTTCCTCGGCGACAACCTCGCGGTGTGGGAGTCGTACAGCCCCGTCGGTATGGTCGCGAGGCTGTTCGTGCCGCGCACGGGCAAGCTCGTCGCGAACATCGCCGGCGCGAACGTCCAGATCTCGGATCGCGACCCGGTGCACGTCGGCGGCGCGAGCTGGGCGTTCGTCGGCTTCGACGTCAACCTCATCTACGTCCACGACGTCGCGACCGGCAAGCTCGTCACGACGTACGACCTCGGCAAGGCCGGGGCGGGCATGCCGGACGCGTGGCTCGGCCGCATCGGCGACCACTTCGTCGTGGCCGCGGACAACAAGGTGCGCGCGCTCGACACGCGGACCAAGGCGATCCGCGAGCTCGATCCGCCGCGCTGCCGGTAGCTCACAGCGCGAGGCGGCGCAGGCGCAGGGCGTTGCCGATGACGGACACCGAGCTGAGGCTCATCGCCGCGCTCGCGATCATCGGGCTCAGCACCAGACCGAACGCCGGGTAGAGGACGCCGGCGGCGATCGGGATCCCGACGACGTTGTACGCGAACGCGGCGACCAGGTTCTGGCGGATGTTGCGCATCGTGGCGCGCGACAGGCGGCGGGCGCGCGCGATGCCGCCGAGGTCGCCGCGCAGGAGCGTGATGCCGGCGCTCTCGATGGCGACGTCGGCGCCGGTCGACATCGCGATGCCGACGTCGGCGCGGGCGAGCGCGGGGGCGTCGTTCACGCCGTCGCCGGCCATCGCGACGACGCGGCCGGCGGCCTGCAGCCGCGCGATCGCCTCGCCCTTCTGATCGGGCAGGACCTCGGCGAGGACGTCGTCGAGCCCGAGCTGCCTCGCCACGGCGAGGGCGGTCGTGCAGCCGTCGCCCGTCAGCATCACGATGCGCAGCCCGTCCGCGTGGAGCGCGCGGATCGCGCCGGGCGCCGACGGCTTGATCGGGTCCGCGACGCCGAGGAGGCCGGCGAACCGACCGCCGGCGGCGACGAACATCACGGTCTGGCCCTGGGCGCGCAGCGCCTCGGCGCGCGGCGCGGCGCCGGCGACGTCGATGCCGAGCTCGTCCATGAGCGCGCGGTTGCCGAGCGCGACGCGCACGCCGTCGACGACGCCCGTCACGCCGCGGCCCGTCGCGGACGCGAAGTCCGTCGCCTCGCCGAGCTCGACGCCGCGCGCGCGGGCACCGGCGACGATCGCCGCCGCGAGCGGGTGCTCGCTGCCGCGCTCGAGCGCCGCGGCCAGGCGCAGCACGGGCGCCGGCTCGACGGTGACGAGCGCCGGCTTGCCCTCGGTCAGCGTGCCGGTCTTGTCGACGACGAGCGTGTCGACGGCCTCGAGCCGCTCGAGCGCCTCCGCGTTCTTGACGAGGATGCCGGCGCGCGCGCCGCGGCCGACGCCGACCATGATCGACATCGGCGTCGCGAGGCCGAGCGCGCACGGGCACGCGATGATGAGGACGCTCACGGCGCTGACGAGCGCGTACGCGAGGCGCCCGGCCTCGGGGCCGAAGGCGGCCCACACCGCGAACGTCACCGCCGCGGCCGCGATCACCGCGGGAACGAAGTACGACGACACGACGTCGGCGAGCCGCTGGATCGGCGCGCGGCTGCGCTGCGCCTCGCCGACCATCCGCACGATCTGCGCGAGCAGCGTGTCGCCGCCGACGCGGTCGGCGCGCATCACGAAGCCGCCGGTCCCGTTGACCGCGCCGCCGGTGACGCGCGCCCCGGGAGCCTTCTCGACGGGGATCGGCTCGCCCGTGACGAGCGATTCGTCGACGGCGCTCGCGCCCTCGAGGACGACGCCGTCGACGGGCACCTTCTCGCCGGGGCGCACGCGCAGGCGATCGCCGGGCACGATGCGGTCGAGCGCGACCTCCTCGTCGTGCGCGCCGGCGACGAGGCGCAACGCCGTCTTCGGCGCGAGGCCGAGCAGGGCGCGGATCGCGCTCGACGTGGCGCCGCGCGCGCGCAGCTCGAGCACCTGGCCGAGCAACACGAGCGTCACGATGACCGCGGCCGGTTCGAAGTACAGCGCCGGTGCGCCGCCGTGCCCGGCGAACGCGCGGGGCAGGGCGCCCGGCGCGACGAGCGCGATCACGCTGTAGCCGAACGCCGCCGCGACGCCGATCGCGATGAGCGTGAACATGTTGAGCTTGCGCGTGACGATCGAGCGCCACCCGCGCGCGAAGAACGGCGCGCCTCCCCACAACACGACCGGCGCCGCCAGCGCGAGCTGCAGCCACCCGGGGGCGCGCGGCCCGCCGACCATCTCGCCCATCGCGAGCACGAGCAGCGGGAGCGTGAGCGCCGCGCTCGCCCACAACCGGCGCGACATCGCGCGCAGCTCCGGGTTCGGCTCCTCGCCGGTGGCGACGCGCGGCTCGAGCGCCATCCCGCAGATCGGACAGCTGCCCGGCCCCGCGCGCACGATCTCCGGGTGCATCGGACAGACGTACTCCGTGCGCGCCGGCATGCCGGGCTCGTGCGCGCGGCCGCGCTCCTCGCGCCGCACCTCCGGACCGAGGTCTCGCCGGGGCGTGACCTCGCGCGCGTGCTCCGTCTGCATATCCGGAGGTGACGCAGCCCGCGTGCCATCGCCGGGGCATTGCCGCGCCAGAGGGCACCTCGCTTGCAGCGCCGGCCGGCGTGTCGATCGCGCAGCACCTGCGCACGCGGCTCGTCGTGGTCGCCGGGTGGCTCGCACCCGCGGGCGCGGCGGCGCAGGTCCATCACCACCAGGCGGCGCCGCCGACGCCGCTCGACCTCCCGATGGCGCGCGACGCCTCCGGCACGAGCTGGCAGCCCGACACGACGCCGATGTTCATGTGGCAGTGGCTCGCCGGCGACTGGGCGTTCAACCTGCACGCGAACGTGTACGCCGGGTTCGTCGACGCCTCGAGCGACCGCGGCGCCCACCGCTTCGCCGGCATCAACTGGGTGATGTTCGCCGCGCGCCACGCGATGGGCGACGGCGGCGCCGACCTCACGCTGCGCACGATGCTGAGCCTCGAGCCGCTCACCGTCGGCGCGGCCGGCTACCCGCTGTTGCTGCAGACCGGCGAGAGCGCCGGCGGCGTGCCGCTGCACGATCGCCAGCACCCGCACGACCTGCTCATGGAGCTCGCGGTGCGCGCGCGCGTGCCGGTCGCCGACGCGGCGGCCGTCGAGCTCTACGTCGCGCCGTCCGGCGAGCCGGCGATCGGTCCGCCCGCGTTTCCACACCGGTTCGTCGGGATGTTCGATCCGCTCGCGCCGCTCGGTCACCACTGGCAGGACTCGACCCACATCTCGTTCGGCGTGGTGACGGCCGGTGTCTTCACGCGCCGATGGAAGCTCGAGGGTTCGTGGTTCAACGGGCGCGAGCCCGACGAGGACCGCTTCGACCTCGACCTCCGCGCGCCGGACTCGTTCGCGGCGCGCCTCACCGTCAACCCGACGGACGCGACGAGCGCGCAGGTGTCGTGGGCGCGGCTCGACAGCCCCGAGCAGCTCGAGCCCGCCGTCGCCATCCGGCGCAC
The DNA here is from genome assembly GCA_019637375.1 of Deltaproteobacteria bacterium. GTDB lineage: Bacteria > Myxococcota_A > Polyangia > Haliangiales > Haliangiaceae > JABFXX01. The sequence goes on from JAHBVW010000016.1 coordinate 30,979, forward strand.
GACCGCGTCCGCGGCGTGGAACCACGCGGGCGAGCTCGGGGTGCTGGCGGTGTACGGGCGCAACGACCCGTCGGCGGGGCCGTCGACCGGCGCCGGGCTCGTCGAGGCCGCGCTCGTGCTCGCGCCCGAGCACACCGTGTTCGGGCGCGTCGAGCTGCTCGAGAAGACGGGGCACGACCTCGCGCTGCCCGCGGCGCTCGCGGACCGGACGTTCGGGATGGCCGGCTTCTCCGCCGGCTACGTCTACGACGCCGTCCGCCTCGGCGACCTCGTCCCGGGCATCGGCATCGTCGCGACCGTGAACGCGATCGGCGACGGCCTCGCGCCGTTCTACGGCACGCGCGCGCCGTGGGGCGGGATGGTGTTCGTCCGCATCCGCGCGCCCGAGATGTGAGGTCGCGGCGCGACGGGCTACGGCGACTTCTTCGCCTCGGCCAGCCGCTTGGTCACGCGCTCGGCGGCCGACTTCAGCGACGCGTCCTTGTCGTCCTTGTACTTGTCGGCGAGCGCCTTCGCCGTCGGCGGATCGAGATCGACCAGGAGATCGATCGCCTGGCCGCGCTGGTAGCCGCCGTACTTGGCATTGGCGCTGTACTTCTTCGCGATCTCGATCGCCTTCTTCTTGTGCGCGGGCGTCGCGTTCTTGCTGACGTGCGGGCCCTTGAGGGCGCTCGTCCACCAGTAGTCGGTCGCCGTGCCGTCGTCGACGCGCTTCTCGATCAGCTTGAGCGCGCTGTCGACGGTCTCGGCCGAGCACTTGTTGTCGTCGCTCGAGATCATCGCCCAGTTGTACGGGAACGCGTCGTTCTGGTTATTGACCTGGAGGTCGCCCTTGGTGAGGTGCGACGCGATCATCGCCGCCGGCCGGTCGTCGAGCCTGGGCAGCGCCTCGAGCCACAGCTTGCACATCTCGTCGGTCGCGTGGTGGTTGTACGCGGCCGACAGCGCCACCAGCGCCGCGACCTGGATGCCCGGCGTCGCGCCCTTCGACGCGAGGTCGCGCGTGAGCTCGTAGAGCGGCTCGCTCTCCTGGTTGCCGGCGAGCAGCCAGTTCGCGAGGCCGATGCGCAGCGCCTCGTTCGCGTCGGCCTTCTCGGCGAGCGCCTTCGCGCGATCGGTAAGGCCGGTCTTGTCGAGCTTGAAGAAGCCGATCGTCCGCCCGATCTTGTTCGCCGTGCCGCCCTTGAGATCGGCGGGCAGCGCCTCGGCGACGGCGAAGATCCGCTCCTGCAGCGCCTTGTCCTCGCGGTACCAGTCCTCGCGGTAGAAGGCGTGGGACGCGAGGTGCATCATCTGCGGCGTCTTCTCCTCGAGGAGGGACAGGAGCGTCGCCGCGTGGCGGGCCTCGAGCCGCTGCCCCTCCCACGCCGTCCGCGCATCGCAGCTCTCGAAGTAGGCCTGGTCCTCGATCCACTTGCACTCGGCCGCGACCTTCTTCGCGGCGGCGACGAGCGCCGCGTCGACCGCGGGATCCTTCTTCGGCGCCGGCTCGGCCTCCGCCGGCTTCTTCGCCGGCTCCGCCTTGGCCTCGCTCGATCCGGCCGCCGGCGTGTCCTTGGGCTTGTCCTCCTTCTTCTCCGGGTCCTTGTCCTTGCGGCCGCACGCGGTGAGCGAAGCCACCGCCACCAGCGCGATCGAAACTCTGCGAAACGTCATGTCGATCTCCTTCCGGGCTCGGCACTGGCAAGCTGCGTGCCGCGCCGGCGCACGCGCAGGTCCGTGCAGTCCCTCGCGCGGCCGGGCTCGGCGGCGCGCGTGTGTCGACACGTGTGTCGCTACGCCAGGTCGCGCAGCTCGGCCGCGTGCCGCCGCCCCCACTCGCACAGCGCGTCGACGATCGGCTTCAGGCTGAGGCCCATCTTCGTCGCGCTGTAGTCGACGCGCGGCGGGACCTGCGCGAACACCTCGCGGTGCACGATGCCGTGCTCCTCCATCTCGCGCAGCGCCTGGACGAGCACCTTCTGGCTCACGCCCGGGATCGCGCGGCGCAGCTCCGACAGCCGCTTCGTGCCCTCGAACAGGTAGTACAGCACCCAGACCTTCCACCTCCCGCCGAGCACCTTCAGCGTGCGCTCGGCGGGGACCATCGGCAGTCGCTTGATCACGGGCATGGTTACCTCGAGGTGACTATGGAACGAACCGGTATGTAGTGCACGAAAGAGTCTCTAGTCGCCACATCGGGCGATCACTACAACGCGTGCATGGCAACATCGCAAGCAACTTCGTCTCCCGCTCCGATCGCCCTCATCACCGGCGGCTCGCGCGGCATCGGGCGCGCCACCGCGCTCCTCCTCGCCTCCCGCGGCAGCGACGTGATCGTCACCTACCGCACCGCCGCCGCCGAGGCCCGCGACCTCGTCGCGCAGCTCGAGGGCACCGGCCGCCGGGCCGCGGCGCTCGCGCTCGACGTCGCCGCGTCGTCGACGTTCCCCGCGTTCGTCGAGCAGGTCCGCGCCACGCTGCGCGGCTGGGGGCGCGATCGCGTCACCGCGCTCGTCAACAACGCCGGCTCGGGCGCGCACGCGCCGTTCGCCGAGACGACCGAGGCGCAGTTCCAGGAGATGTTCGACGTCCACCTGAAGGGCCCGTACTTCCTCACGCAGGCGCTGCTCCCGCTGCTCGCCGACGGCGCGCGCATCGTGAACGTGTCGACGGGCCTGTCGCGCTACACGTATCCCGGCCAGTCCGCGTACGGGATCATGAAGGGCGGCGTCGACGTGATGACGCGCTTCCTCGCGCGCGAGCTCGGCCCGCGCCACATCGCGGTCAACGCGATCGCGCTCGGCGGCATCGCGACGGACTTCGGCGGCGGCGTGATGCGCGACCCGGGGCTGCAGCGCGCGGTCGCCGAGCAGACGGCGCTCGGCCGCATCGGCGTCGCCGAGGACGCGGCGGGTGCGATCGCGATGCTGATCGCGCCCGAGAGCGGCTGGGTCACCGGCCAGCGGATCGAGGTCACCGGGGGCTACATGCTGTGACGACCTCGATGGACTCGATCGGGACGAATCCGGCGATCGGCCGGGGTGATCGCGGATTTTGGCGCGTCTTCGCACGGGAAACTGTGTAGGTTCCCGCTCATGGCGATGGTGGATGACGAGAAGGTGCTCGCGGCGTTGAAGGATGCGTGGGAGGCGGCGACGGCGATCGAGCCGGTCGCGGGCGGCGTGACGCTCGACGAGGTCGAGCAGCTGGCGAAGAAGCTCGCGGCGGTGAGCGGCCTCATCGAGGCGGGCCTCGCCGAGATCACCGACGAGGAGGAGCGCACCGGCGTCGAGGGCACGCTCGCGAGGATCTACGCGCGCTGCGCGGCGGTGTCGATCGCGGCCGGCGACATGGCGCGCTCGGATCGCTGGCTCGCGGAGGCCGAGCGCCACGCGCACGACGAGGACGAGCTCGCCGAGCTCGCGGCGGCGCGCAAGGCGCAGGAGCGCTACCGCACGCTCGTCCACGGCCGCAACCTGATCGCGAACCACCGCGAGGCGGAGGCCCGCAAGCTGTGGCGCTCGCTCGCCGGGGGCGACGATGCGATCGCCCGGGCCGCGCGCATCGAGGAGAAGGCGCCGCGGCCGCTCGGCGACCGCGCGCTGCCGACGCTGTACCGCTGGAACGGCATCGGCCTCGGCTTCTACGGGCGCCGCGATCACTGGCCGGACGGCTCGTACGCGACCACGCACTGCTTCTCGCTCGTGTACGTGCCGCTGATCCCGGTCGGGGCCTACCGCGTCCGCGACGCCGTCGACGGCTACATGATCATGGCGCGCGAGCGGCTGTCGACGTTCGCGAAGGTCGCGCGGATCGCCGTCGTCGCCGGCATCGTCGCGCTGATCGCGGGGTTCGCGATCCACACGTACCTCAACGATCCGACGCGCGTCGCGAACCAGCGCTTCGAGCGGGCGCTCGACACCGAGGGCAAGACTCCCGAGGCCGCGCTGGCCGCGCTCGATGAGGCGCTCGGCGACGTCTACCGCGTCGATCCGGCGCGGGTCGAGCGGGCCGGGGCGGCGGTCGTCGAGCTGTCGGCGGGCTACGTCGGCAAGCCCTTCACCGCCGACCGCATCGATCAGGCGAGCAAGGTCGTGCGCCGCTACGAGGGCCTCACCCGCCGGCGCGCGAGGGCGTCGCGCGCGACGCGATCCTGACGGCGCTCGACGGCTGGCTCGCCGAGCTCGGCGACACGGCGGCCGCGAGCGACGCCCGGCTCCAGCTGCTCGAGCATGCACAGCGCGTCGCCGATGCGGGGCGCGCGGACAGGTACGCCGTGCAGGTCGGCTCGACGAGGATCGCCATCGCAGGCGCGAAGGCCCCGGACTGGCCGCTCGACGCGCTCGCGAGCCTCGTCGACCCTGCGACCGGGCGCGCGGTCACCGGGCCGGTGCCCGACGAGATCATCGAGAGGCTGGTCGCGGCGCCGTCGCTGCTGGTCGATGCGGGGCCCGATCTCGACGCGTGGCTCGCCGCCGCCGGCGGCACGGCGCTCGCGGCGCGCGCGAAGGAGCGGCGCGCGGAGGCGGTCGCCGGCCGCACCGAGGCCGAGGCCCCGAGCGCGACCCCGGCACAGCTCGCGGACATGGAGAAGAAGCGGCCGTGGGACCAGTTCGTCGTGCTCGCGCTGGCGAAGGACGAGCTCGCGAAGGGCAAGGTCGATGCCGCCGGTGCGCGCCTCGAGAAGCTCGGCGCGCCGGGGCTGATGGTGCGCGACGTGCGGTACCTCCTCGGCCGCGTCCTCAGCACACAGGGCAAGCTCGAGCGGGCGCGTCAGCTGCTCGCGTCGTTGCTCGGCCCGCGCCTCGTTCGGTTCGCCGCGGCGAGCGCGGCGCTCGAGAGCGCGGCCAAGCGGATCCGCGAGCGGCTCGCGAGGACGCCCGACGCCCTGATCCCGGCGGAGCTGCGGCGCAAGCTCGAGACCGCCGGCGAGGTCGAGCGCGGCGAGCTCGTCACCCGGTGGTTCAGCGAGCAGCTCGACGCCGACCCGGAGATCAGGCGCAACCGCGAGGGCGTGGTCGCGCTCGCCGATGTCGTGCCGGCGGCGCTCGCGATCGGCTCCGTCGAGCTGAGGCTCGCGCAGGGCCTCACCGGCGCCGCGCGCGAGGCGATGCTGAAGAGCGCCGAGCGGACGTTCCTCGCGATCCGCAACGAGGCCGAGGGCCAGCCGGTGTACCGGCTCGGGCTCGGCGAGATCTTCGCGCGGCTCGGCAAGCACGAGGAGTCGGAGGCCGAGTTCGCGGCCGTGCTCGCGATGAAGGACACCAACCTCGCGATCAGCCTCGCGCGGACGTACCGCGACCTCGGCAACGGGAAGCGCGCGAAGGAGGTCGCGGCGAACGTCTACGAGCACGCCGGCGACGACAAGGAGGGCAAGAGCCACAAGGCCCAGTCGGCGATGCTGCTCTCGCTGCTCGCCGGCGACGAGGTCGAGTCCGAGACCTGGCTCGTGCGCAGCCAGGAGGCCGCCCCGAGCGCGTTCGCCAAGATCTCGCTCCTCGAGGTCGAGGCGAGGAAGCTCTCGCGGCAGGGCAAGAACGCCGCGTGCGCCGCGAAGTTCGCCGAGGCGGCGAAGGCCTGGCTCGGCCAGGCAGGCAGCGCCGACACCGCCGGCTTCAACAACGCGGCGCTCGCCTACCAGCACGAGTTCGGCTGCAGCGGCGACGTCGCGGCCCTCGCGCGCGCCGAGGAGGCGCTCGAGAAGGCGTACCGCGTGCGCCCCGAGGAGCCGATCGTCGTCGGGAACCTCGCGAACTCGCTCGTGTACGTCTCGCAGGTGCGCCTGCTCGCGAAGCGGATCGACGTGAGGCTGCTGCGCCTCGACTTCGCGGACACCGAGCTGCTGGTGGGTGCCCTGCTCGACAGCCCGGAGCGCGAGAGCGTGCTCGCCGAGCTCCTCGCCGACGCGGGGCAGCGTCGCAGCGTCGATCTGCTGGCGCAGTTCGAGGTGCTGGCGCCGAGCTCGGCGCACGCCTACCAGCTCCAGCTCCTGAGCGCCCGCAGGCGCCGCGATCCCGCGGCCGTGACCGCCGTCGTCGAGCGGGCGCGCCGCGCGAAGATCGACACGAGCGAGCTGGAGGCCAGCCGCGAGCGGCAGCGCAGCGGGGCCGACGACGCGAAGAGGCTCGAGGAGGCCGCGTCCGACCTCGAGCGGCTCGAGGAGGCGCTCGCCCGTAGCCCGGATGCGCGCACGAAGGCCGCCGTGCGGTACCTCGAGTCCCAGGCACGGCTCTCGGCCGGGCTGTACCGCAAGGATGCCGCCATGCTCGCGCGCGCGCGCGATGCCGCCCGCGCGGCGATGGTGGCCTGGCCCGCGATCGACGCCAACGACCGCGTCGTCACGGCGTTGATCGACGAGGCGGGCCTCGCCGCGGATGGCGACGCCTGGCTCGCGCTGCGGCGCGCTCGCAGCGCGATCGCCGCGCTCGCGCAGGCGCCGGGCGGGCTGGCCGACAAGATCAAGGCGTCGCCGCAGTGGCGCGAGGTCGCGACCTACGCGCGCGCGGATCGCGGCCGCGCGAGCATCGACCGGATGCGCCTCGCGCGGCTGCTCGGCGACGCCGAGCTCGAGAAGCGTGCGAGCGCGGTGTTCGACGATCCGATCGCGCGGATGATCGCCGAGCTCAACGTCGTCTTGTCGCCGAACGACGAGACGGCGGCCGACGACCTCGCGTTCTTCGCGAAGCGCTGACGGGGCGCTCACCCTTCGTCGCGGCTCTTGGCGTCGCGATCGCGATCGTAGCGCCGCGCGAGCGGGAACGGCGGCAGCCACGACTCGCGGCGGATCATCCACAGCTCGTACGTCGGCCGAAGCCGGTCGGGGGCATCGAGGCAACCCAGGTTCACCTCGATCTCGTCGGCGTTGCGCGAGAACACCGACGAGCCGCAGCGGAGGCAGAAGTGGCGGCCGGCGTAGTCGCGGGTCTCACCGGCGACCGTCACCGCATCGCACGGGAAGATCGCGGAGGCATGAAAGAGGGCGCCGTGGTGCTTGCGGCAGTCGAGGCAGTGACAGATGCCGACGCGGTAGGGGCGCCCCGAGGTCGCGATCCGGACGTCACCGCACAGGCAACCGCCGGTGAGCTGCTCCATCATGTGGAGAGGATATGACCTCCGAGCTCACGAGCCCTGGGGGTCGTGGCGCTTCGTGTGGCCGTGCAGGCGATCGACGTGGTGCTCGAGCTGCCGGCGCGCGACGTCGAACGCGGTGCGGATCGCGACATAGGCGTTCTCGTCGTGCTGGTCGACGATCACGTCGGGGCCCGGGACGGCGAGGTTGATGCGCACGCGGATCTGCTGCCCGGTGCGGTGGTGCTGGTGCGGCCGCTCGACGGTGACGTCGCAGCGCTCGATCCGGTCGTACACGCGCTCGAGCTTCGTGGTGCCGTCGCGGATCGCCTGGTCCAGGGACGGCGTCGACTCCATGTCGCGAAACGAGATGTGCAGCGGTATCGCCATGCTTCCAGAGGTTGCAGCGGCCGTGCCGTCGCGGAGCCGGCCCGTTCGCGCAGATGCTGCGAGTGCGCTCCGCCGCGCGCAGAAGGTGCATCTCCTGCACCCGTCGGGCGAGCGAGCTACGACCCGGGCGCGCGACCGGGCCGCGCAGATGGTGCGATCAGTGGCACTTGAGGCACGCGGCTTCGCCGAGCGGCTCGATCTGGATCGTCGTGTGCGCGATCCCGAACCGTTGTGCGAGCGCGGCTTCGATCTCGCGCAGGAACGTCGGGGTCGACGTCTGCCACGGCATCACGAGGTGCGCGGTGAGCGCGGCCTCCGTCGTCGACATCGGCCAGATGTGCAGGTCGTGCACCGCCTCGACGTCGGGCAGGGCGGCGAGGTAGCTCTCGACCGCGGCCGGGTCGATGTGGTCGGGCACGGCGTCGAGCAGCAGGTTCAGCGCGTCGCGCACGAGGCGGATCGTGCCGATCAGGATGACGAAGGACACCGCGATGCTCGTCGCCGGATCGACCCAGTTCCAGCCGGTGCGCCACACGATCAGGCCCGCCACGAGCACGCCCGCCGAGACCGCGGCGTCCGCGATCAGGTGGAGGAAGGCGCCGCGGCGGTTGACGTCGCGGTCGCGGCCGGCGGCGAACAGCATCGCCGCGCCGCAGTTCACGAGCACGCCGATCGCCGCCACGACCGCGACGAGGCCGCCGTCGACGTGCGCGGGCCGGCCGATGCGCTCGATCGCCTCCCACGTGACGCCGCCGATCGCGATCAGGATGAGCATCGCGTTCCCGAGCGCGGCGAGGATCGTCGTGCGCTTGAGGCCGTACGTGCGCCGCGCGCTGCGGCGGCGCTTCGCCAGCACCGTCGCGCCCCACGCCATCGCGAGGCCGAGCACGTCGCCGAGGTTGTGCGCCGCGTCGGCGAGCAGCGCCGTGGAGTCGGCCGCGACGCCCGCGATCGCCTCCGCGATCACGAACCCCACGTTCAGCGAGATCCCGATCGCGAACGCGCGGTTCACGTCGATCGGCGCGCGGTGGTGATGGTGGCCATGGTCGTCATGGCCGCGATGGTCGCCATGGCCGTGCGCGCTCGTCGCCGTCACGGCCGCCGTCTCCCAGAAGCTCGGAGGGACGCGAGGGTCATGTTTCTCTCAGGTGTACGATCAGTCCTTGTCCGCGTCGACGTGCAGATCCTTCAGGGTCCACCACCCGAGCTGCGTGTGGATCAGCTGGAGTCCGCGCAGGACGTCGCTCGGGGAGAACTCGTCGGTCGAGAACCAGCCACCGAGCTTGATGGGCGTGCCCCCGGCGAGGCGCGCGAGCGCCTTCTTGTGCGGCGCGTGCAGCTGCATCATGTCGGCCCAGAACATCCCCGTCTCGTTGATGCGGACGGGGAACTGGTCCTCGGCCGAGATGAACCGGCCGGCCGGCGTGCGGTAACCGCGGCCGTCGGAGGCGATCCGCGAGACCACCCGGTACACGATCGGCAAGCCGAGGTCCTTGATGGACTTCTTGTCGAGCTGCTTCAGCATCGCGTTCGACAGGCCGGGCAGATAGCCGCGATACGGCACGATGCCGTAGCCCTCGTTGAAGTAGCAGTCGACCGTGACGACGCCGGGGACGTTGTTGGGGACGACGAGGCCGATCTCGCCGGGGAGACGCGTGAGGTTGGTGCCGACCTCGGTGACGCCCTGCGCGTTGACCTTCGTCGCCGTGCCGAGGCGCGCCTGCGCCTGGTTGCGCAGCCAGCCCTCGAGCGCGTGGTCCTTCTGGATCGCGTGCGCCTCGTTCGCGATCGCGTTCAGGGCGCTGGTCTGCGTCGTTGCGACGGCGATCGGATCGGCGCTGTCCCGCAGGACCTGCGGCTGCAGCTTCGCGACCTCCTGCGAGCGCCTCAGGCCGGCGAGGATCGCCGTCTCCTTCAGCCCCTCGAAGAACGCGTCGATCGGGAGCTTGCCGCCGGCCACGAGGTCGCGGATCTTGGGACCCACGAGGGACTTCACCGTGTCCTTGAACATGTCCTTCGCGCCCTCGGAGACGAGCTTCGCCTGGTCGCGGGTGCCGTCCTGCATCCGCTTGACGAGCGCCGCGTCGACGGTCATCCGCCACTGCTTCTCGCCGACCTTGTAGAACCAGTTGTCGCCGCGCTTGACCAGGTTCTTCGCGAGCTCGCCCGCGACGCGCCGCTCGACCTCCATCGCGATCCGCGTGCCGATGACGTTCACCGCACCACCGAGCACGCCCATCGCGAGCGCGATCATGATGTCGGTGACCAGATCCGGCTTCTGCGGCTTCTTCGCCTCCGTGTAGACCGAGTCGATCGCCTGCGTCTGGAGCTGCGTGATGAACGACCACCCGACGATCGCGTTCTGGTACTCGGCGTTGAACGTGGTCAGCACCACCGGATCCATGTTGATGCCGGGGTCGCCTTTCTCTCCCTTCTCGCCTCTGTCGCCTTTGTCGCCTTTGTCGCCTTTCTCACCCGGGTCGCCTTTCGCACCGGTCTCGCCCTTCGCACCGGTCTCGCCCTTGTCGCCCTTGTCGCCCTTGTCGCCCTTGTCGCCCTTGTCGCCCTTCGGCTTGAGCTGCACGCGCGCCGGCGCCGCCACGCGCGCCGCGTGCACCGGCCCGAGCAAGGCCTCGGCGCTGCGGCCCTGCACGACGGCATCGGCGACCTGATCCGCGTGCGCCTCGGAGGCGCGGCCGCTCCGTTCCTGCACGACGTGCGCGGCCTCGTGCGCGGCGAGGTGCAGGTCGGGTGCGGACGCGAACCCGATCGCGTCGCCGGTCGCGTACGCGGTCGCACCGAGCCGGTCGGCGGCGGTTGCCGCCGGGCCGCCGATGTGCGCCTGCACGCGCGAGACGTCGTGGCGACCGAACGCGCGCTGGATGCGATCGGCGTGCGGCAGCGCGACCGGCGCGCCGCTCGTGCCGCCGCGCGCGATCGCGAGCATCTCGGCGACCGCGCGATTGCCGAGCGCGCCGTGCAGGCTCGCCATCGGCGGATGCGGCCCGGTCACCGGTGCCGCCCGCGGTGCGCGAACCGGCTCCGGTGCGAGCCGGTGCTGGCGGATCCCCGATCGCGTCATGACGCCCTCCTCGCGCTAATGTCGGCGCGTCCCGACGGCGAGTCAAGGCGCCGGCTAACCCGTAGCGCACCGGCCGTCCGGCCCAAGAGACGTCGACGCGCGTCTACAATCGCCGGATGGCCGCCATCGACGCGTACATCGGATACCTCACGAAGTTCGGGGCCTCCGCGATCATCCTCGAGAGCGGCAAGCAGATCCTCGTGCGGCTGCCGTCGGGCGACCGGCCGGCGACGCAGACGCTGGCGCACGCGACGCTGCAGGCGCTCGTCGAGGAGTGCGCGCCGCCGGATGCGCTCGGCGACCTGATGGTGAACGGCTCGACGGAGTTCGACTACCACCGCGGGCCGCAGCCCGTGCGGTGCACGGTGAGCGCGACGTCGTGGTCGATCCGGCTCGAGCTCGCGGTGGCGAATGCCGCGGAGCCGGCGCCCGCACCGGCGCCGCCGCCGCCCGCGCGCCCGGCCGTGGCGCACTCGAGCCCGGCGGCGATGACGCAGCCGATCGCCACAGCGCCGTCGCGCGTCGCGCCGCCGTCGCAAATTCACGGCGGGGGTGGCCCGCGGATCGATCAGATGCTGCGCGCGATGCGGGAGATGGGCGCGTCGGACTTGCACCTGTCGTGCTCGATGCCGCCGCTCGTCCGCAAGGACGGCGAGATGAAGCCCGTGCCGGGCTTCCCGGTGAACACGCCGGAGTCGATGCTCGCGCTGCTCTACGACATCTGCCCGGAGAAGAACCGCGAGGAGTTCGAGGCGCGCAACGACACCGACTTCGCGTACGAGATCGTGGGCCTGTCGCGCTTCCGCGCGAACATGTTCCGCGACCGGCGGGGCCCGGGCGGCGTGTTCCGCGCGATCCCGTTCGACATCCTCACGCCGTCGCAGCTCGGCCTGCCCGCGAAGGTGCTCGAGCTCTGCTACCTGACGAAGGGCCTCGTGCTCGTCACCGGCCCGACGGGCTCGGGCAAGTCGACGACGCTCGCCGCGCTCATCGACTACGTCAACGCGCACCGCTCCGATCACATCATCACGATCGAGGACCCGATCGAGTTCGTGCACGAGAACAAGAAGTGCCTCGTCAATCAGCGCGAGGTGCACGTGCACACGAGCTCGTTCAAGGACGCGCTGCGCGCCGCGCTCCGCGAGGACCCCGACATCGTGCTCGTCGGCGAGATGCGCGACCTCGAGACCGTCGCGATCGCCGTCGAGACCGCGGAGACCGGGCACCTCGTGTTCGGCACGCTGCACACGACGACCGCACCGTCGACGATCGATCGCATCATCGACCAGTTCCCGGCCGACCGGCAGGGCCAGGTGCGGCAGATGCTCGCCGAGTCGCTGCGCGGCGTGATCGCGCAGACGCTGTGCAAGAAGATCGGCGGCGGCCGCGTCGCCGCCTACGAGATCCTGATCGGCACGAGCGCCGTCCGGAACCTGATCCGCACGGCGAAGACGTATCAGCTGACGTCGATCATGCAGACCGGCAAGGACGTCGGCATGATCACGCTCAACGACTCGCTGCTCGACCTCGTGAAGGCGAAGAAGGTCGAGCCCCTCGAGGCGTACATGAAGTCCGTCAACAAGGCCGAGCTCAAGGCCGCGCTGCAGAAGCTCGGCCACACGATCAACGTCGCCGACGACAAGGAGTGAGGCGAGACGACCTCACGGGCGGATCGCGACCTTCATGACGCCGTCGCGCTGGTTCGCGAACAGGTCGTAGGCGGCGACGATGTCGTCGAGCCGGAACGCGTGCGTCACGAGCTCGCGGAACGGGAACGCCTTGCCGCGCACGACGCTCATCAGGCGGCGCATGCGCTCCTTGCCGCCGGGGCACAGCGTCGTCACGATCGACTGATCGGCGAGGCCCGCGCCGAACGCGTCGTACGGCACCTGCAGGTGGCCGGAGTACACGCCCAGGCTCGACAGCACGCCGCCGGGCCGCAGCGTGCGGAGCGAGCTCTCGAACGTCGCCTGCGTGCCGAGCGCCTCGATCGTGACGTCGGCGCCTCCCCCGGTGAGGCGCTTGATCTCCGCGACCACATCCTGCTGCGTGAAGTCGAGGACGACGTCGGCGCCCATGCGCTTCGCGAGCTCGAGCCGCTGCGGGATGCGGTCGACGGCGATCACGAGCGAGGCGCCGCACAGCTTCGCGCCGGCGGTCGCGCACAGGCCGATCGGGCCCTGCGCGAACACGGCCACGGCGTCGCCGATCTTCACGCGCCCGCGCTCGGCGGCGGAGAAGCCGGTCGACATGATGTCGGGGCACAGCACGACGTCCTCGTCGGTGAGGTCGTCCGGGATCACGGCGAGGTTCGCCTGCGCATCGGGCACGATGACGTACTCCGCTTGACACCCGTTGATCGTGTTGCCGAAGCGCCAGCCGCCGAGCGCCTCGTAGCGATCGCCGCCGTGCGAGCACTGCGACGGCGCGCCCGACAGGCAGGCGCGGCACCTGCCGCACGGCGTGATCGCGCCGACGACGACGCGATCGCCGACGGAGAATCCCTCGACGCCGGCGCCGAGCGCGGCGATCCGGCCGACCGGCTCGTGCCCGATGGTGAGCCCGGGCGCGACCGGATACTCGCCCCGGAGGATGTGGACGTCGGTGCCGCAGATCGTGGTGAGGGTGATCTCGACCAGCGCTTCACCCGCTCGGGGCTCCGGCTTGCCGACCTCGCGAAGCTCGATCTTGTCCTTGGCCAGGAACACGGCTGCCTTCATCGTCTTCATGAGTCCACGCACTGCAGCGCCCGGGCCACCCGGATCCGGCGAGGAACGCGCACCGCGTGCGTGGATCGCGCGATGCATCTCGCCGGTGTGGAGGTGAGCCATGTCGACGTATCCCGTGCACTACCGACTCGAGAGACCGGCGTCGATGTCGCGCCTGCAGCTCGGGATCCGCATCGTCGCGTTCCTCGCGCTCGGCCTTTTCGGCATTTCCTTCGGCACCGTCTTTCTGTGCGCGTTCGTGGCGCTGCCTGCGATCGCCTCGGTCCGCCTGTCCACCGGCGATCGCGATCGGCGCGCGTACCTCACGGAGGACGGGCCGCGCATCGTCGGGGCGCTGCGCTGGTTCGCCGCGATCGCCGCGTGGGCGAGCCTGCTCACCGATCGGCTTCCCGACAGGACGCCGCAGGAGGTGCTCTCGCTCTCGGTCGACACCGATCCGACGAGGACGCCGACGCCGGGGGCCGCGCTGCTGCGCATCATCACGGGGATCCCGAGCGCGATCGTGCTCGGCATCCTCGGGTGGATCGGCCTGTTCGTGTGGCTGTGGGCGGCGCTGACCGTCCTCGTCACCGCGCGCATCGGGGAGGGCGCGCACGCCTACCTGGTCGGCGTGCAGCGCTGGAGCATCCGGCTGCTCGCCTATCAGGCGGCGCTCGTGGACGAGTATCCGCCCTTCTCGTTCGCGGAGTCGCCGCCGGGCCCCGACGCCGTCGCCGTGCAATCCCGGCGTGGTAATCAACCCGCATGACCCTGCGCGCCGTCCTCGCACTCCCACTTGCACTCGGGCTCGCACTCGCACTCGCGAGCTGTTCTCGCACGGGCGGCGACGCACCGGCGCAGGGCAGCAGCGCACCGGCGAAGAAGGATCCGGCGGCGGCGAAGGCGCTGATCGGCGACGGCGCCGTCGTGCTCGACGTCCGGAGTCCGGACGAATACGCCGGTGGTCACCTGTCGCAGGCGGCGAACATCCCGGTCCAGGACCTGTCGGCGCGGCTCGCCGAGGTCGAGAAGCTCGTCGGCGGCGCGAAGGAGCGCCCGATCGTCGTCTACTGCGCCGCCGGCGGTCGCGCCGGCAAGGCGAAGCAACAGCTCGAGGCCGCCGGCTTCACGAACGTCGTCAACGGCGGCGGCTACGACGACCTGCGCTGACCTCCGCTGATCTTCGGCGGCGCGCGCAGGGCGTGCGCGAAATCGCCGCCCAGGGCGCGGCGCGCCGGTTGCAGCGTCCTCGTGCATGGCAGTCAGCTGCACGATCCACAAGCGCGACGGTGAAGTCGAGGTGCTCCGCTCCGCGCGGCCGCGCGTCGTCACCCCTCCCTCGATCCCCACGATCGCCGGCCTCGTGTCGGTGGCCGACATCATGACGCGCGACGTGATCTGCGCGCTCGGCGACCTGCCGATCGACGCGGTCGTCGACCTGCTCGTGAACCGCCACATCGGCTGCGTCCCCGTCGTCGACGGCGAGGGCTGCCCGGTCGGCATGATCACGAAGCGCGACCTCGTCGAGTGGATGGTCCGGCGCCCGAGCCCGGCCGAGCCGGTGCCGCGCACCGCCGAGCAGGCGATGCTGCCGCTCGCCCTCACGCTCGACGAGCGCGCGACCGTCGCCGTCGCCGCCGCCCTCATGGCGGCCGAGGACGTGCACCACATCCCGATCGTGTCGCCGAAGGGGCGCATCGCCGGCATCGTGTCGTCCCTCGACATCGTGCGCTGGCTCGCGCGCAACGACGCCAGATGATAATCTGAGTGGGTGCGTGGCGATGAGGTCGTCTTGACTCCGCGCGAGACGATCCTCGCGTTCGAGCAACACATCCTCACGGCGCTGCGCGGGCCGGCGCTCGTGTCGCCGATCGTCCTCGTGGCGATCGCGGTGATGTCGTGGCGGAGCGGCGAGATGTCGTGGTGGACGCTCCCGATGGTCGGCGGGATCGCGCTCGTGTCGTGGGGCGTGGTGGCGCCGCGCCTCGTGCATCGCCGGCGCGTACGGGCGGTCGTGGTCGGGCTGTGCGTCGCGGCGGTGGCGGGGCTGTTCGCGTACGGGCCGTTCCTCGGCGTCGGGCTCCTGTTCGTGAGCGCGGCCGGGCTCGCGGCGTGGCTCGAGAGCGGTGCGGGCGCGCTGCTCGCGTACGGCACGCTCGTCGCCGCGTTTCCGGTCGCCGCGCACGGCGTGCACGCGCGCTGGCTCGACCAGCAGATCGATCTGGAGGCGGGCGCGTGGCTGCGCGTCGGGATGGTCGCGGCGCTGCTGCTCGGCGCGTTCGCGTACGTGATGCGGCGGATCCGCGCGCGCTACGCCGAGCTCGTGTCGGCGAGCTACGCGGCGAGCGAGGCGCTGCGCGAGAGCGAGGCGCGGTTCGCCGGGCTGTTCGAGCGCGCGCCGGATGCGCTGATCATCGTCGACGAGCGCGGGCGGATCGTGCAGGCGAACCTGCGCGCCGAGGCGATGTTCGGGTACGCGCGCGCCGAGCTCGTCGGGATGCTCGCCGAGACGATCTTCGCGACCGAGGGCGCGGCGTTCCGCGCGTGCGGCGAGCCGCGGACGATCGGCGGCGGCGCCGACGTGTTCGCGCAGCGCGGCGACGGCGAGCAGCTGCCGGTCGAGGTCATGATCAGCCCGATCGAGCTCGCCGGCGGGCGGCTCGTCGTCGCGGCGGTGCGCGACCTGACGGAGCGCGTGCGGCTGACGGCGCAGCTGCAGCACTCGCAGCGGATGGAGGCGCTGGGCACGCTCGCCGGCGGCGTCGCGCACGACTTCAACAACCTGCTCGCCGCGATCGCGATGAACACGGAGCTGGCGCAGAAGACGGACGACCCGGGCGCGCTGCGCGCGAACCTCGACGACATCGCCGCGGCGTCGAACCGCGCCGCGGACCTCGTGCGGCAGATCCTGTCGTTCAGCCGCAAGAACACGACGATCAGGGTCGTCACGTCGCTGGCGCGCCTGATCGAGGAGGCGGCGCGGCTCCTGCGCGCGTCGATCCCCGCCGGGATCGAGCTCGACGTCTCGATCGCCGACGACCTGCCGACCGTGCTCGTCGACGGGAGTCAGCTGCACCAGGTGCTGATGAACCTCGGCACGAACGCGTGGCAGGCGATCGACCGCCCGACGGGGCGCATCACGATCGCCGCCTCGGTCGTCGAGCTCCCGCGCGCGGGGAGCCGCGTCGAGCTGCCGCCGGGCCCCTACGTGCGGGTGAGCGTCTCCGACGACGGGACCGGGATGGACGACGCGACCGTCGCCCGCATCTTCGAGCCGTTCTTCACGACGAAGCCCGTCGGGAAGGGCACCGGGCTCGGCCTCTCCGTCGTGCACGGCATCGTCGCGAACCACGGCGGCGCGATCGCGGTGGACTCGCTGCTCGGGCGCGGCACGATGTTCACGATCCACCTGCCGTACGGCCCGGTGCCGCGTGCGGAGGACGAGGCGCCGGTGCCGGCGCCCGCGCAGCGCGGCGCGGGGTGCGTGCTGGTCGTCGACGACGAGGCGCTGGTCGCCACGGCGGTGGCGCGCCTGGTCCGGCGGCTGGGCTACGAGGTCGAGTCGTTCGTCGAGCCGGCCGCGGCGATCGCCGCGGTCGCCGCGGATCCGGCGCGCTTCGACGTGGTGCTCACCGACGAGAACATGCCCGGCATCGGCGGCCTCGAGCTCGCCCGCGCCGTGCACGCGCTACGCCCCGACATGCCGATCGTGCTCGCGTCGGGCAACTCGAAGTACACGAAGGCGCAGCTCGCCGCGGCGCGCGTGCGCTACCGGCTCGACAAGCCGTACGACGCGGAGGTGCTCGGGGACACGCTCGCGCGGGCGCTGGCCGAGGCGCGCGGCGCCGCGGAGGCCGGCGAGCGGCCGCGGGTCTCCGAGCCCGGCTAGCCCGGATCATTCACCAGACGTCGAGCGAGACCAAGCGATCCGAGGCAGATCGAGGCGCACGCCCGGAAGCGGAGCGAGAGGTCGTACTTGCCGTACGGACCGAGTGAGAACCGGCCGTACGCCTCGAGTTGCCCGGAGCGCGACGGTCGCAGCCGACGTGCTGGTGAATGATCCGGGCTAGGATCGCGCAGCGCTTGCGCGGGAGGCCGCCGCCGCGCAGGTCTCGCGCGAACGAGGTGTGGACGGGTGTGGTCCGGGGCGTGCAGCGAGGGGGGCGCATGCGCCACGTCCTCGCTGCGATCGCGTTCCTCGTCGCGTGCCGGCCCGTCGCGGCGGACGCGCCGGAGAAGCCGCCGGAGCAGCGCTTCGAGCGCGACATGATGCTGCGGTTCCACATGCACCAGAACTTCGACCTGGTGCGCGCGATCGAGCGGCTGCTCGTCCGCGGCAAGCTCGAGGAGGCGGCGCGGTTCGCCGAGGCGATCGCGCAGGCTCCCGTGGAGGCACCGGCGCACGGCCCGTGGGCGACGCACGTCGTGGCGGTGCGCGACCGGGCGCTCGCCGTCGCGCGCGCGACCACCGTCGAGGATGCGCTGCGCAAGGAGACGCGGCTCGCGGTGGCGTGCGCCGGTTGTCACCGTGACAGCGCCGCGATCGTGTTCGCGAAGCCGCCGGCGGCGCCGCCGGACAGGGCGACGATCGACGCGCGGATGGCGCGCCATCGCTGGGCGGCCGACCGGCTGTGGGAGGCGATCGTCGGAGATGCCGACGATGCGTGGCGCGCGGGCCTCGACGTGCTCGCGGCGACGCCGCTCGAGCTCGGTCCGGAGCGGGCGCCGCTCGCGCGCGAGCTGCAGCGACTCGCGACGGCGGCACGCCGCGCCCCGCCCTCGGCGGATCGCGCGGCGACGTACGCGGAGTTGCTCGTGACGTGCGCGGCCTGCCACTCCCGCCGCTGAGTGGGCACGCCGCGTGCTGCGGAGACGGTGCAGCCATGATCAGCCCTCCGAAGACGATCCTCGCCGCGACGGACTTCAGCGAGTACGGCGATCGCGCACTCGAGTACGCGATCGATCTCGCGGCGGCGCTCGACGCGAAGCTCCACGTCGTCCACGCGGTCACGCTGCAGACGGTGGAGATCGCCGAGCTGGCGGTCGCGTACGACGCGCTGAACGTCGACGCGCTTCGGGAGAAGGCGCGGGTCGCGCTCGAGGCGCGCCTCGGGCGGGCGCGCGAGCGCGTGACGTTCGGGCCGGTGCTCGTCGAGGTCGGCGACCCGCGCGACCTCATCGACCGCATCGCCGGCGAGATCGGTGCCGACCTGATCGTCATGGGCACGCACGGCCGGCGCGGCCTCAGGCACCTGCTGCTCGGCAGCGTCGCCGAGTCGGTCGTGCGGACCGCGCCGTGTCCGGTGCTGACGGTGCGCCCGAAGTAGACTGTGCGCATGCGGTCGGCGATCGCGACGGGCGTCCTCCTCGCAGCCGGAGCCGCGCTCGCGTTCGGCGTCACGACGCCGGTCGTCGCGTGGGCCGGCCGCGACCTCGGCCCGTTCACGACCGCCGCGCTGCTGTACCTCGGCGCGGCGCTCGCGATGCTGGCCCTGCGCGCCTTCCGCGGCCGCGGGGATGCGCCGCTGCGCCGATCGGACGTGCCGCGCGTCGTCGGCGTCGCGATCGCGGGCGGCGCGGTGGCGCCGGCGCTGCTCGCGTGGGGCCTGCAGCGGTCGGGCGCGACGGTGGGCTCGCTGCTGCTCAACCTCGAGGCCGTGTTCACGGTGCTGCTCGCGCGCGCGTGGTTCCGCGAGCCGATCGGTGCGCGCGTCGCGCTCGCGCTGGCGGCGATGGTCGCGGGCGGGGCCGCGCTCACGCTCGCGACGTGGTCCGACGCGAGCTGGGGCGTGCTCGGCGTCGCCGGCGTCGCCGGTGCGACGCTCGCGTGGGCGGCGGACAACACCCTCACGCGCCCGCTCGCCGAGCGCGATCCGCGCGAGGTCGTCGCCGCGAAGGGCGCGCTCGGCGCCGCGATCACCGGGGCGGTCGCACTCGCCGCCGGCGAGCGATCGCCGGCGCTCGTCCCCGCGCTCGCGCTGCTCGCGTGCGGTGCGACGGGCTACGGCTTCTCGCTGCGCCTGTACCTGCTCGCGCAGCGCCGCATCGGCGCGGGGCGCACCGGCTCGGTGTTCGCGCTGGCGCCGTTCGTCGGCGCCGCGATCGCGTTTGCACTCGGCGATCGCGCGGGCGGCCCGTGGACCGCCGCGGCGGCGGCGCTGTTCGCGGCGGGCGTGTGGCTGCACGCCACCGAGCGGCACGGCCACGCGCACGTGCACGAGCCCGTCGAGCACGACCACCCGCACCGCCACGACGACGGCCACCACGATCACGCGCACGTCCCTCCCGTCGAGGGCGAGCACAGCCACGTCCATCACCACGATCGGCTCGAGCACGCGCACGATCACGCGCCCGACATTCACCACACCCACGATCACCGCGCGACACGCACACTCGATCGGCTCGAGAAACGATAACTGGAACTGGACGGCGATCCCGGGTTGATGCGAGGGTGCAGGTTGCATCTCGGAGGGAGAGCTCATGAGGACCACGATCGGGCGCCTGATTCTGGCGGCGGCGGTGGCGGCGGCGGGCTGCGGCGAAAGCGGCGGTGTGGAGGGGCCCGCGGGGCCTCCCGGACCGCAGGGGCCCGAGGGGCCGCCGGGCCCGGGCACCATGGGTGCCGCGGGGGCGCCCGGATTGTCGTGCTGGGATCTCAACCACAACGACGTCTGCGATCTCGCGACGGAAGACTTCAATGCGGACGGGACGTGCGACGTCCTCGATTGCCGCGGCGGCGCCGGCAGGCCCGGCGAGACGGGTCCGGAAGGGCCCGCCGGTCCGGCCGGCCCCGCGGGGCCGCAGGGCGCCGACGGTCCGCAGGGTCCGATCGGGTTGACGGGACCGCAGGGTCCCTCGGGTCCGCAGGGCCCGATCGGCCCGCAGGGCCTCGTCGGTCCGGCCGGCCCGAAGGGCGACACCGGCGTGCAAGGTCCGGCGGGCCCCGTCGGCGCCGCCGGTCCGGTGGGACCGCAGGGCGACGTCGGCCCCGTCGGCCCCGTCGGCGCGACCGGTGCGCAGGGTCCCAAGGGCGACACCGGCGCGGTCGGCGCCGTCGGTCCGGTGGGACCGCAGGGCGAGGTCGGCGCGACCGGCGCGACCGGTGCGCAGGGTCCCAAGGGCGACACCGGCGCGGTCGGCGCCGTCGGTCCGCAGGGACCGCAGGGCGAGGTCGGCGCGACCGGGGCGACCGGTGCGCAGGGCGCGGTCGGCGCCGTCGGTCCGCAGGGGCCGAAGGGCGATACCGGCGCGACGGGAGCCGTCGGCGCCGTCGGTCCGCAGGGCCCGAAGGGCGATACCGGCGCGACGGGAGCCGTCGGCGCCGTCGGTCCGCAGGGACCGCAGGGCGAGGTCGGCGCCACCGGCGCGACCGGCGCGGTCGGTGCGATCGGGCCGCAAGGGCCCAAGGGTGATACCGGCGCGACCGGTGCGCAGGGTCCGCAGGGGCTCGTCGGCGCGACGGGTGCGCAGGGTCCGCAGGGGCTCGTCGGCGCGACGGGTGCGCAGGGTCCGAAGGGCGATACCGGCGCGACCGGCGCGACCGGTGCCGTCGGGCCGCAGGGTCCGCAGGGGCTCGTCGGCCAGACGGGCGCAACCGGCGCGACCGGCGCCACGGGACCGGCGGGGCCGCAGGGCGCGACCGGCGCCACGGGACCGGCGGGCGCCGTGGGTGCGGTGGGTCCGGTGGGACCGGCGGGCCCGGCGGGCTCGGCGAACATCGCCGGCACCACGAACCGCCTCGTGAAGTTCGCGAACGCGACGACGGGCGGCGACTCGCAGCTCGTCGACACCGGCACGGCGATCGGCCTCGGCACGACGTCGCCGGCGGGGACGTTCCACGTCGTCGGCGGGGCGTCGGTCACCACGCTCAGCCAGAACACCAACGCGAACAACCCGGCGCTCCTCGCGTCGAACCTCGCGGGCGCCGGCGGCGGCAACGCGACCGGCGTCACCGGCATCACCGCGCAGACGAGCGCGAGCGCGGCGGGCGTGCGCGGGCAGAACAACAACGCGACCGGCACCGGCGTCGTCGGCGTCGGCAACGGGCAGGGCGCGACGGTGCTCGTCGCCGGCGCGGGCGGCTCGTTCGCCGGCGACACCACCGGCATGTCGGCGTTCAGCAGCTCGGCGGGAGTCGCGCAGGCGATCTACACCGAGCAGTTCGGCGCGCCGGTCCGCGTCGGCTTCTGGAGCGGCAGCACGTTCTTCAAGATCAACGGCGCCGGCACCGTGTCGACGAACGTCGTCGACGCGACCGATCCGGCCGGCCAGCGCCGCGTCACGCTGCACGCTCCGGAGACGCCGGAGATCGTGTTCCAGGACTACGGCAGCGGGCGGCTCGTCGACGGGCGCGCGCACGTCGAGCTCGATCCGCGCCTCAGCGGCGCGATCCTCGTCGACGACAAGCACCCGCTCCGCGTGTTCATCCAGCTCGAGGAGGACGAGAACATCGTCGGCGTCGTCGTGAAGAACAAGTCGTCGCGCGGCTTCGACGTCGTCGAGCGCCTGGGCGGCAAGTCGAACGCGCCGTTCCAGTGGTCGGTGGTCGCGAACCGCGCGGACGAGGTGCTGCCGGGCGGCCGCATCTCGCGGAACGCCAACGCTCGCTTCGAGGAGCATCGCCCGCCCGAGCGCGCGTACGTCGAGGGCGGCGCCGACAAGGGCACGCCGGCCCTCGCCGCCGCACCCGCACCGGATGCGCCGACGACCGGCGACACCCACGGCATCGCCGACGACGCGACGGCCGGCATCCCGGCCTCCGACGCCGCGGAGCTCGGCACCGGCGGCTGCAGCACCTCCGGCGGCAACCGCGCCACGCTCCTCACCGGACTCGCGCTCGCCTTCGCGATCCGCCGCCGCCGCCGCCGCTGACGCCGGCGGTCAGGCCGTCGCGCGGCGCAGGACGTCGGCGAGGACCTGGAGGCCGTCGATGGTGGTGAAGATGCCGGCGACGCGGCCGCCGCGCTCGAGGACGACGGCGGAGCCGTAGCGGTGCTCGGCCATGCGCTCGACGACCTCGTCGACGGGGTCGCCGGGCTCGGCGACGTAGACGTCCGTGCTCATCGCGTCCTCGACGGTGAGCTCGTCGTCGCGCAGCAGGCGCAGGTCGCGCTCGCTGACGAGCCCGACGAGCCGGCCGGCGACGAGGACGGGCAGGTGGCGGACGCCGTGCTCGCGCATCGCCCGGCGCGCGTCCGCGACCGTGGCGTCCGGGTGGATCGTCCACGGCTGTCGCGTCATGTGGTGCGAGATCGGAGGCATCAGCATGGCGTGGCCTTTCTGCACTGCTAGTGCCGCATCATCAGGACGACGATCACCATGATGAAGGCGACGGCGATCGCGGTGACGATGATGACGTTCGCCGTGACGGCCCAGGCTCGCTCGAAGTCTTCGCGCGCGGACATGATGTCCCCGGGACCCAGCACGCGACGTGCCGCCGCACCCTCCGCGCCGCGGCGGCGAGAACGCGCAGGAGCTGCGCCGCCGCGCAGCGCGGGCGCCCGACTTGCGTGGTCCGGGGCC
The DNA here is from genome assembly GCA_019637375.1 of Deltaproteobacteria bacterium. Taxonomy (GTDB): domain Bacteria; phylum Myxococcota_A; class Polyangia; order Haliangiales; family Haliangiaceae; genus JABFXX01. Next base: position 53,731 of record JAHBVW010000016.1, read on the forward strand.
CCAAGGGCAGGCACGTCGGTTGCGATGACCGCGGCGCGATGGCGAACGAGACGCTCGAGTACGACGACGCGCTGGTGCGGCGGTTCGTCACCGCGACGATCGTGTGGGGCGGCGTGGGCATGGCCGTGGGGCTGTGGATCGCGCTCCAGCTCGCGCTGCCGCGGCTGAACTTCGCACCGTACTTCACGTTCGGGCGCCTGCGCCCGCTCCACACGAATGCGGTGATCTTCGCGTTCGCGGGCAACGCGATCTTCGCGGCCGTCTACTACTCGTCGCAGCGCCTCCTCAAGGCGCGGCCGATCGCGTGGCTCGGCAAGTTCCACTTCTGGGGCTGGCAGGCGATCATCGTCGCGGCCGCGATCACGCTGCCGCTCGGCTACACGCAGGGCAAGGAGTACGCGGAGCTCGAGTGGCCGATCGACCTCGCGATCGCGGTCGTGTGGGTCGCGTTCGCCGTGAACTTCTTCGCGATGGTGCGCGCGCGCCGCGAGAAGCACCTCTACGTCGCGCTGTGGTTCTACATCGCGACGATCGTGACCGTCGCGATCCTCCACATCTTCAACAACCTCGTGATCCCGGCGGGGCCGCTCAAGAGCTACTCGATCTTCGCGGGCGTCCAGGACGCGTTCATGCAGTGGTGGTACGGCCACAACGCCGTCGCGTTCTTCCTCACGACGCCGTTCCTCGGCCTCATGTACTACTTCCTGCCGAAGGCGGCGGAGCGGCCGGTCTTCAGCTACCGCCTCTCGATCCTGCACTTCTGGTCGCTGGTCTTCATCTACATCTGGGCCGGCCCGCACCACCTGCACTACACGGCGCTGCCGCAGTGGGCCTCGACGCTCGGGATGATCTTCAGCGTGATGCTGTGGATGCCGTCGTGGGGCGGCATGATCAACGGCCTGCTCACGCTGCGCGGCGCGTGGAACAAGGTCGCCGCGGATCCGGTCCTGAAGTTCTTCGTCGTCGGCATCACGTTCTACGGGATGTCGACGTTCGAGGGGCCGATGCTGTCGGTGAAGAGCATCAACGCGCTCTCGCACTACACCGACTGGAACATCGCGCACGTCCACGGCGGCGCGCTCGGCTGGGTCGGTTTCATGGTGTTCGGGATGATCTACTGGCTCGTCCCGCGCCTGTTCCAGACGAAGCTGTACTCGCAGCGGCTCGCGACCGCGCACTTCTGGGTCGCGACGATCGGCATCGTGCTCTACGTCGTGTCGATGTGGGCGTCGGGCATCGCCCAGGGCCTCATGTGGCGCGCGTTCGACGACACCGGCCGCCTCCAGTACCCGGACTTCCTCGAGACGGTGACGCGCCTCGTGCCGATGTACTGGGTGCGCGCGCTCGGCGGCGCGCTCTACATCGCCGGGATGGCGATGTTCGCGTGGAACGTGTGGAAGACGTGGCGCGCGCGCCCGGCGCAGTACGAGCCCGTCGTCGTCGAGGTGCCGCCGCGGGTGAACGCGCCGCGCCCGCTCGAGCGGGCCGCGCAGCCGCGCGAGCACTGGCACCGCCGCTGGGAGGGCCTGCCGGCGCTGTTCACGGCGTGGACGGTGATCGCCGTCGTCGTCGCCTCGGCGTTCGAGATGATCCCGGCGTTCGCGATCGACGACGACGTGCCGCACATCTCGACGGTGAAGCCCTATACGCCACTCGAGCTCTACGGGAGAGATATCTATATCTCCGAGGGTTGCTACAACTGCCACTCTCAGATGGTCCGTCCGTTCATCGACGAGACGGTCCGCTACGGGCAGGGCGGCAAGCCCGCCGAGTACAGCCGCGCCGGCGAGTTCGTGTACGACCACCCGTTCCAGTGGGGCAGCAAGCGCACCGGGCCGGACCTCGCGCGCGAGGGTGGCCGCCGCGACGAGCTGTGGCACCTGCGGCACTTCGAGAGCCCGCGCACGACGTCGCCGGGGTCGGTGATGCCGGCGTACCCGCACCTGCTCGACGACGAGATCGGGTGGACGAAGATCCAGCAGCGCGTCGACGCGATGGCGATGCTCGGCGTGCCGTACGGCGCGGAGGCGCTCGCCGACGCCGAGGGCCTGGCGCGCAAGCAGGCCGCCGCGGTCGCGGCGCGCCTCACCGCGCAGGGCGGGCCCGCCGACGCCGGTGACAAGGACGTGATCGCGCTGATCGCGTACCTGCAGCGTCTCGGCGTCGACATCGCCGCCGCGCGCGACGCGAAGGAGGACCTGCGATGACTCGCCTCTCGGATGCCATCTCGGCGCTGTCGCCGACCCAGCTGACGGAGATCGCGCTCGTGCTGTTCGCGGCCGTGTTCGCCAGCATCCTCGTGCGCCACGCGGGCAAGCGCAGGGCCGCCGAGCACGCCGCGTGCGCCCACCTTCCCCTCTGCGACGACGCAGGAGAACCCCATGAGTGAAGATTCCGACGCGCCCGTCCTCGATCACGCCTACGACGGGATCCAGGAGTACGACAACCCGCTGCCGGGATGGTGGCGGATGCTGTTCCTCGGCACGATCGTGTTCGCGGGCTTCTACGGCCTGTACTTCCACGTCGTCGGCTGGGGCCGCACGCCCGGCGATCACTACCGCGACGCCCTCGCGACCTACGACGAGAAGCGCGAGCTGCGCGACCGCGCCGAGCTCGCGAGCGTGACCGAGGCGGAGCTCGCCCAGCGCGCCCGGTCGCGCGAGATCGTCGAGCACGGCCACGCGGTGTTCCGCACCCGCTGCGTCGCGTGCCACAAGGAGGACGGCTCGGGCCACATCGGCCCGAACCTCACCGACAACTTCCAGATCCACGGCTCGACGCGCCTCGACATCTTCAAGACGGTGCGCGGCGGCGCGCCGGGCACGTCGATGATCGCGTGGAGCGAGCAGCTGCCCGCGTCGGACGTGTTCGCGGTCGCGATCTACGCGAGCACGCTGCGCGGCAAGAACCTCCCGGGCAAGGCGCGCGAGGGCCAGCCCGTCGGCCCCCTGGAGCCGTAGATGACGCCGCCGATGTCCGAGGGCCACGTCCTGTCGACGCTCCACCGCGACGGCACGCGCCGCTGGCTCGAGCCGCGCGTCGCGCGCGGGCGGTTCCTGCGCCGCCGCCGCATCGTCGGCTACGCGCTGATCGCGCTGTTCGTCGCGCTGCCGTTCGTGCGCATCGGCGGCCGGCCGGCGCTGCTGATCGACCTGATCTCGCGCGAGATCGTCGTCGGCGGCGCGGTGTTCCGCCCGTCGGACGGCTTCCTCCTCATGCTGCTCGGCCTCGCGATCGCGAGCGCCGTGTTCCTCGCGACGGCGCTGTTCGGGCGCGTGTGGTGCGGCTGGGCGTGCCCGCAGACGGTGTACCTCGAGCACGTGTTCCGCCCGATCGAGCGCTGGCTCGTCGGGCCGCACGGCCGGCGCGCGACGCCGGTGCGGCGGGTCGCGAAGTGGGCCGCGTTCGCGGCGCTGTCGTTCGCGCTCGCGAACGTCTTCCTCGCCTACTTCGTGTCGACGGCGCGCCTCGCCGCGTGGGTGTTCGAGTCGCCGTTCGATCACGTCGCCGGGTTCTCGATCGTCCTCGGCGTGACGGCGCTCATGCTGTTCGACTTCGGCTACTTCCGCGAGCAGACGTGCATCCTCGCGTGCCCCTACGGCCGGCTGCAGTCGGTGCTGCTCGATCAGCAGTCGCTGATCGTCGGGTACGACGCGCGCCGCGGCGAGCCGCGCAGGCAGCCGAAGAAGCGGCTGCCCGTCGTGCAGGCCGGCGGCGACTGCGTCGACTGCGGCGCGTGCGTCGCCGTGTGCCCGACGGGCATCGACATCCGCGACGGCCTGCAGATGGAGTGCATCGGCTGCGCGCAGTGCATCGACGCGTGCGACACGGTGATGGACCGCCTCGACAGGCCGCGCGGCCTGATCGGCTACACGTCGCAGGACATTCTCGCGGGCAAGGAGCGGCGCCTGTTGCGCGTGCGCACGATCGCGTACCCGGCGCTGCTCGCCGTGGCGGTGACGCTGCTCGCGCTCGGCGTGCGCGGCAAGGCGAGCACCGAGGTCGCCGTCGAGCGCGTGTCGGGGCCGAGCTTCGTCGAGCTGCCCGACGGCACGATCGCCGCGCAGGCGCGCCTGCGCATCGAGAACGAGAGCGACGCCGAGCAGCGCTACGTGGTGACGCTCGTCGAGTCCCCGGGCGCGACGCTGCGCTCGGAGGCGCGCTGGCGCGTCGGGCCGCGCAGGTCGGTCGCCGTGCCGCTGGTCATCGAATCCGAGCGCGCTCTCTTCCGGGGCGGGCGCCGCGACATTCACGTCGAGATCGCGTCGGGCGACGGCTTCCACCGCGTCGTCACGCTGACGCTGCTCGGCCCGGAGCAACCCCGATGAGGACGAGGATGACCGCTCGTACGAAGTGGACCCTGGCCATCGTCGGCCTCCTGTGCGCGAACGTGATCGCCATGGTCGCGCTCGCCGTGTCGTCGAGCACCGCCGCCCCGAAGCTGGCGCCCGGCTACGGAGAGCGCCGATGACCGCACCTGTCTCGGTGGATCGAGGGCCCTGCCATCGGCTCGTGCGAGGACATGCATCGCGCGCGCGCGAAGGGGGTAGGGGAGGGTGGCGATGACCGCGCTGTTCACGGGCGTCGTGGTCGCGAGCCTCGCCGGGAGCCTGCACTGCCTCGCGATGTGCGGCCCGCTCGCCGGCGTGCACGGTGCGCGGCTCGCGCTCGCCCACTCGCTCGGGCGGCTCGCGACCTACGTGCTCCTCGGGGCGCTCGCCGGCGGGCTCGGGCACGCGCTCGACCTCGCGGGCGAGCTCGCCGCCGTGCAGCGCATCGCGATCCTCGCCGCGGGCGCCACGCTCGTGGTGTGGGCGGGCGCGCAGCTCGCCGTCGCCGCGGGGCTGGTCCGCACGCGCGCGTCGGGCGGCGCCGCATTCCGCGCGGGGCTCGTCGCGATCCGGCGGCGGCGGCCGGCCGCGCGCGCGTGGCTGGCCGGGGCGCTCGTCGGCCTCCTGCCGTGCGGGTGGCTGTGGGCGTTCGTCGTCGCGGCCGCCGGCACCGGGAGCCCGCTCACCGGCGCGGCGGTGATGGTCGCGTTCTGGCTCGGCTCCTTGCCCGCGATGATCGGGGCGCTGACCGTGCTCGGGCCGGCGCTCGGGTGGATGCGGGCACGCATGCCGGTCGTGACGGCACTCGCGCTGCTCGCGCTCGGCCTCGGCACGCTCGCGCTGCGCTGGGCCGACGCCGGCGAGGCGCAGGTCGCGGCGCCGCACTGCCACCGGTGCGGGACGTGAGCGCCGCCGTCGCCGCCGTCGCCGCGTGCGCGCACTGCGGGCTCGCGATGCCGCGCGGGCGCGCGGGCCTCTACTGCTGCGCCGGCTGCGAGGTCGTCGCCGGCGCGATCGCCGAGCACGGGCTCGAGCGGTTCTACGAGCTGCACCCCGAGCTGCCCGAGCCGGCGCGCGCGAGCTCGCACGCGTACGCCGAGCTCGACGACCCCGCGTACCACCGCATCCACGTGGCGCGCGACGGCGCCGTCGCGCGCACGGCCTTCCAGCTCGAGGACCTGCGCTGCACCGCGTGCGTGTGGCTCGTCGAGGCGACGCCGCGCTGCGTCCCCGGCGTCGTCGACGTGCGCGTCGACCTCGGCCGCGCCCGCGCCGACGTCACGTGGGACCCCGCCGCGTGCGACCTGTCGGCGATCGCGCGGCACCTCGCGCGCATCGGGCACGCCGTGCACCCGTACCGCGGCGCGGATCGCGATGCGCTGCGCCGCGCGGAGGACCGGCGCCTCCTCGTGAAGATCGGCGTCGCCGGCGCCGCCGTCGGCAACCTGATGCTGCTCGCGATCGGCCTGTACGCCGGGATGTTCCAGGGTATGGCGCGCTCCGACGAGGCGTTCTTCCGCTGGGCGTCGATGCTCGTCGCCGTGCCGGCGCTCGGCTACGCGGCGATGCCGTTCTTCCGCACGGCGCTCGGCGCCCTGCGCGCGCGCCGCCTGCACCTCGACCTGCCGATCTCGATCGGCGTCGCCGCCGGCCTCCTGTGGGGCGCGGCGAACGTCGTGCGCGGCACCGGCGAGATCTACTTCGACTCGCTCGCGATGCTCACGTTCCTCCTGCTCGTGTCGCGCTGGATCGTGCTGCGCCACCAGCGCCGCGCGTCGACGGCGGCCGAGCTCCTGCTCGCGCTCACGCCGCGCCGCGCACGCCGCCGCGATCCCGCGACGGGCGCGCTCGCCGACGTCCCCGTCGAGGCGCTCGCCCCGGGCGACGTCGTGGTCGTCCACGTCGGCGACACGATCCCGATCGACGGCGTCGTGCTCGCCGGCTCCTCCGCCGTCGACGTGGGCCTCCTCACCGGCGAGTCGCGCCCCGTCGCGGTCGCCGCCGGCGCGCAGGTGCACGCGGGGACGGTGAACGTCGTCGCGCCGCTCGACGTCGCCGTGTGCGCCGTCGGCGAGGAGACGCGGATCGGCGCGCTCGTGGCGCAGGTCGAGGCCCTCGGCGCGCGGCGCGCACCGATCGAGCGCCTCGTCGACCGCGTCGCCGGCCGGTTCGTCGCCGTCGTGACCGTGCTCGCCGCGCTCACGTTCGCGGGCTGGACCGCCGCGGTGTCCGCCGGCCTCGGCGCGGAGCACGCGATGGCGCTGCTCGTCGTGACGTGCCCGTGCGCGCTCGCGCTGGCGACGCCGCTCGCGGTGGCCGTCGCGCTCGGCCGCGCCGCCCGCCGCGGCGTGCTCGTGAAGGGCGCGGACGCGCTCGAGCGGCTCGCGACGCCGGGCACGATGTTCGTCGACAAGACCGGCACGCTCACGCGCGGCGAGCTCGCGGTCGTGTCGTGCCGCGGCGACGTCGACGCCCTGCCGCTCGCGGCGGCCGTCGAGGCGGCGAGCCGGCACCCGATCGCGCGGGCGATCGCGGCGCACGCGCCGGGTCCCGCGCAGGCGCAGGCGGCGCACGTGCCGGGCCCCGCGCAGGCGATCGACCTCCGCGAGGAGCTCGGCCGCGGCACGCGCGGTGTCGTCGGCGGCAAGGTCGTCACCGTCGGCGCGCCGCCGTGGGTCGCGGCGCACTGCGGCGGGCGCGCGATGCGCGGCTGGGTCGACGAGCTCGCCGCGCGCGGCGAGACGCCGATCGCGATCGCCGTCGACGGCGTCCCCGTCGCGGTCGTCGGCCTCGCGGATCCGATCCGCGACGACGCGCGCCGCGCCCTCGACGAGCTCGCGGCCCTCGGCTGGCGCCTCGAGCTGCTCTCCGGCGATGATCCGCGCGTCGTCGCGCGCGTCGGGGTCGAGCTCGGCATCCCGGCGGAGCGCTGCCACGGCGGCGTGTCGCCGGAGGGCAAGGTCGCCGCGGTCGCCGCGCGCCGCGCCTCGTCGCGAGAGCCCGTGGTGATGGTGGGCGACGGCGTCAACGACGCCGCGGCGATGGCGGCCGCGACCGCGGGCATCGCCGTCGCCGGTGCCGCGGAGATCGCGATCGAGGCGGCCGACGTCTACCTGCGATCGCCGTCGATCGCCGCGATCGCCGCGACGGCGGCGGGGGCGCGCGCGACGCTCGCCGCGATCCGGCGCAGCCTGCGCTTCTCGCTCGCCTACAACCTCGTCGCGGGCGCGCTCGCGGTGAGCGGGCTCGTGCACCCGCTGATCGCCGCGCTCGTCATGCCGCTGTCGAGCTCGACGGTGCTCGCCAGCTCCCTGCGCTCGCGCGCGTTCCGAGGTGAGCCATGACCGTGATGTACCTGATCCTGTTCCTCGCGCTCGGCGGTGCCGGCGCCGCCGTCGCCGCGTTCGCGTGGACCGTGCGCTCGGGCCAGCTCGACGACGTCGACACGCCGCCGCACCGGATCCTGTTCGACGACCGGTCAGATCGTCGAGGAGTGCAGCGCGGAGGCGCGCTGCGCGTGGTAGCGGTCGAACACCATGCAGACGTTGCGGACGAGCAGGCGCCCGAGCTCGGTCGTGCGGATCGCGCGCGCGCCGCGGTCGTAGGCGGCCAGCTCGCCGAGCTCGGCGAGCGCGGCTAGCTCGCGCGCGAAGTACACCTCGGGATCGAGCCCGCACTCGCGCCCGATCCGGCCGAGGTCGACGGTGCCGTCGCACATGAGGCGCCCGATCAGCGCGGCGCGCGCGCGGTCGTCCTCGTCGAGCACGAAGCCGCGCTCGACGGGCAGGCGGCCGGCCGCGAGCGCGGCGCGCCAGTCCGCGAGCTCGGTGTGGTGCTGCCAGTGCATGCGCTGCGTCGACGAGATCGCGGAGACGCCGAGGCCGAGGATCGCGTCGGCGCGGTGCTCGGTGTAGCCCTGGAACGAGCGCACCATGCGCTGCTCGGCGGCGGCGCGCGCGAGACGCGACCCGGGGCGCGCGAAGTGATCGAGCCCGAGGTGGAGGTAGCCCGCCTCGGCGAAGCGCGCGATCGCGAGCAGGAGCAGCGAGGCGCGCTCGTAGTTGTCGAGGATGCGCCCGGCGCGCTCGACGAGGAGCTGGTGCGGCAGCTTGCTCGGCAGGTGCGCGTAGCCGAACAGCGCCACGCGATCCGGCTGCAGCTCGATCACCTGGTCGAGCGTCTCGGCGAACGACGCCTCGGTCTGCCGCGGCAGGCCGTAGACGATGTCGACGTTGACGTCGTCGAACCCGGCGGCGCGCGACCGCTCGACGAGCCAGCGCGTCTGCTCCGCCGACTGGTGCCGGCGGATCGCGTCCTGCACCGACTCGGCGAAGTCCTGCACGCCCAGGCTCACGGCGGTGAAGCGCAGGTCCGCGAGCGCCTCGATCTGCGCGCTCGTCGTCTGGCGCGGATCGAGCTCGATCGAGCGCCGCGCGCCGGGCGCCACGCGGAAGTAGCGCTCGATCGCGCCGACGAGCGTGCGCATCGCCGGCGGCGCGAGGAAGTTCGGCGAGCCGCCGCCGAGCGCGATCTCGGTGATCGGCGCCGTCGCGACCAGCCCCGACAGGAGCGCCATCTCCGTGGCGAGGTCGTCGACGTAGCCAACGCCGCGGCTCGCGTCGCGCGTCGGGATGACGTTGCACCCGCAGTACGCGCACAGGCTCCTGCAGAACGGGACGTGGACGTACAGCGACACCGGTTCGCGGTCCGCGCCGAGCGCGCCGACCTCGCGGCGGACGCGGTCGCCGGCGATCGGGCCGAACTCGTTCGCGGACGGGTAGCTCGTGTAGCGCGGGCCGCGGCTCGACCAGTGGGCGAGGCGCGCGGCGGGATCGAGGTGCTCCATGCGCCGGTCCTCTGCGGGAAGCGTGCGCGGCCGGGGCTAGAGGATTCGCGCAGGACTTGCGCGGGGCGTGCACCGCCTCGCAAAACCTGCGCGACAAGAGAATGAAATCACGAAGTTGCGCCGTCACGGGATTTGCTGAGGATGCGGGCATGGCGAGCTCACGCGTGTGCCTCTTCGCGATCGCCGTCGCGGCCTGCGGCGGCGACAACGGACTCCCCGGCGAGCCGGGGGCGAACGCGTTGACCCAGACGAGCGACGAGCCGCCGGGGCCGAACTGCGCGCACGGCGGCATCAAGATCGAGGTCGGCCTCGACCTCGACCGCGACGGCGCGCTGTCGCCGGCGGAGGTCAACGCGGCGAGCACGACCTACGTGTGCCACGGCGCGGGGACGAACGCGGTCGTGCGGACGCGTCCGGAAGATGCAGGCGCGAACTGCCCGTTCGGCGGCGCGCGCATCGAGACCGGCCTCGACACGAACAACAACGGCGCGCTCGACGACGACGAGGTCGACGCGAACGCGACGTCGTACGTGTGCAACTTCGGCCCGAGCGGCGCGCTGTCGCCGAGCACGGGCATCCACATCGCGTACCGCCCGAACGGCGTCACCACCGCGGCGGGCGCGCCGATCGCCGTGCGCTTCACGCTCCGCGATGACCGCGGCTTCCCGCTCGACCTCGCCGGCGTGTACTCGATCAACACGCCGCTCCAGCCGCGCTTCTCGCTCGCGTACTTCACCGTCGACGGCGCGGGCCTCCTCTCGCACCTGACCACGCTCACGAAGAGCGCGAGCGGCGCGGCGCCGCAGGGGCTGCCGACGGCGTTCAACCCGCTCGGCGCGACCGGCAACGGCACGCTCGCCGAGAACGGCCTGGGCGCCGGCGACTACACGTACACGTTCCCCGCGGCGTCGACGCCGAACGGCGCGCTCGCCGTCGCGTACGACCCGGCGAAGCTCGACGCGAACCACGTCGTGTGGACCCAGGTCACGCGGCAGACCGACCTCGTCTACCAGCTCAACGCGAACACGTTCTCGGCGGCGAACGAGCCCCTGTACTTCGTGCCGAGCGGCGCGGCGGCGCCGGTGAAGCGCGAGATCGTGACGGCGCAGGCGTGCAACAACTGCCACGGCGAGTTCAAGGCCGAGACCGTGACGTCGGCGCTGTTCCACGGCGGCGGGCGCGTCGACGGCACGTACTGCGCCGTGTGCCACAACCCGGGGCGCACGACGAACCCGCTCGCCGACTCCGCGAGCTTCGTGCACCGCATCCACAACGGCGCGATGGTCGCCGACGAGAACCGCTGGCACGGCATCGCGGCGACGTACCCGCAGGACATCCGCAACTGCAACGCGTGCCACGGCGGCTCCGCGCAGGGCGCGCAGGCGCTGAGCAAGCCGTCGACGCTCGCGTGCAAGGGCTGCCACGACTACGTGTCGTTCACGACGTCGGCGCCCGAGACGTGCGGCATCCTCGGGCGGCTCGCGCGCGGCCCCGACGGGCGGCCGCTGCCGTGCAACCACGTCGCGGGCCCGCAGCCCGACTCGGCGTGCGCCGCGTGCCACGGCCCGAACGCCGGGTTCGCGACGGAGCGCTACCACCGCCCGGTGCAGCCGCCCGATCCGAACAACGCGTGGCTCGTCGCCGGCGGCAACGCGAACACGAACGCGGCGTTCCTCGCGGCGAGCGGCTACGTGCCGCCGGGCGCCGACGCGATCACGTACGACGTGAAGAGCGTCGACGCCGTCACCGACGGCGCCGCCCGCCGCCCGCAGATCACGTTCAAGCTGAGGCGCAACGGCGCCGACGTCGTGTTCCAGACGTTCGTCGCGAACGTCACGACGGAGCTGATGCCTAACTTCGTCGGCTCGCCGAGCGTGTACTTCGCGTGGGCGATGCCGCAGGACGGGATCGCGAAGCCGTCGGACTTCAACGCGTCGGCGAGCGGCTACCTCAAGAAGATCTGGGACGGCACCGCGACCGGTACCGGCGCGGGCACGCTGACCGGCCCCGACGCCGCGGGCTACTACACGATCCGGCTCACGGGCGTGCAGGTGCCGGCGGCGGCGACGATGCTGACCGGCGGCCTCGGCTACACGTACTCGCTCGCGAGCACACCGCCGCTCGTGCAGACGAACGTCCCCGGCTATCCGTGGACGCCGAACGTCCCGGCGGACGGGAAGGCGCAGGGCGGCCTCAGCGTGCCGTCGCCGAACGTGTGGAAGGTCGCGACCGGCTTCGCGGGGCGGCGCGCGATCGTCGACACGGCGAAGTGCAACAAGTGCCACGGCGCGCTCGGCGTCGCGCCCGGCGAGAGCTTCCACGCGGGCCAGCGCAACGACGGGCCGACGTGCTCGTTCTGCCACACGCCGAACCGCACGAGCGCCGGCTGGGCGGCGAGCTCGAAGTACGCGATCCACGCGATCCACGCCGGCCGCAAGCGCACGGTGCCGTTCACGTGGCACGCGGCCGAGGCGGGCGCCGGCTACGACGAGATCGAGTTCCCCGGGACGCTCAACACGTGCACGACGTGCCACGTGCCGAACACCTACGACTTCACGAACGCGTCGAACCTCGCGGCGGTCGCGGGCATGGAGCTGACGACGGCGGCGACGGGCAAGCTCAACTCCGACCCGCTCGTGAACTCGACGTACTTCACGATCTCGCCGTACGTCGTCGCCGACAACGTCACCGACTACGGCGCCGGCTTCTCGTTCAACGCGGCGACGGGCGCGACGACGCAGGCCTCCGGCGCGAACCTCGTCATCTCCCCGATGACGGCGGCGTGCGCCGCTTGCCACGACACGCGGATCGCGATCGACCACATGCGCGGCAACGGCGGCGCGTTCTACGCGACGCGCGCGAGCCTGACCGCGCCGGGCGCGCCGCAGGAGCAGTGCCTCCTGTGCCACGGCCCGGGCAAGGTCGCCGCGATCGGCATCGTCCACCAGCGCTAACCCACGTGAGGTACCTCGTGATCATCGCCGCGCTCGCCGCGTGCTCGTCGGAGCGCGAGCTCCCCGACGGAGGGCCGCCGAACGGCGTCCACCCGGCGGGCGCGCTCGATCCGGCGAGCGACGCGTTCCACGGCAAGGACCTCGCGCGCCGCGGCTACGATCTCCACCTGTGCGCGACGTGCCACGGCGACGACTTCGCCGGCGGGCGCGCGGGTGTGTCGTGCGTGACCTGCCACCCCGCCGGCCCGGACGCGTGCGTGACGTGTCACCGCGACGGCCCGACGAGCGGCGCCCACCTCGCGCACCGCGCGGCGGGGCAGGCGTGCGGCGCGTGCCACGTCGTGCCCGCGCGCTGGGACGACCCGGGCCACGTGCTCCACGACCCGGCGCCGGCGGAGGTCGTGTTCGGCGCGCTCGCGGCGCAGCCGACGCCGGACCGCAAGGGCGCGCCGCGCTACGAGGGCGGGCGCTGCACGAACGTGTACTGCCACGGCGACGCGCTGCACGCGGGCGGCGGCACCGACCCGGCGCCGCGCTGGGAAGCGGGCACGCCCGTCGGCGGCTGCGCGCAGTGCCACGCGTCGCCGCCGCCGAGCCACGCGCAGGCCGCGTGCGAGACGTGCCACCGCGAGGCGCGGCACCTCGACGGGGTGCTCGACGTCCCGACCGGCTGCGACGGCTGCCACCGCAGCGCGCCGGTGTTCGCGGACCTCGCGGGCTCGACGCTGCCGTCGGCGATCACCGTCGGCGCGCACCAGGCGCACCTCACCGGCGCGGCGCGGCTGCGCGGCCCGATCGCGTGCGGCGAGTGCCACCGCGTGCCCGCGTCGGTGACCGCGGCGGGCCACCTCGACTCGCCGCTCCCCGCGGAGGTCGAGTTCGGGCCGCTCGCGCGCGCCGACGGTGCCGTCCCGCGGTGGGACCGCGCGGCCGCGACGTGCAGCGGCACGTACTGCCACGGCGGCGGCATCTGGCTCGCGAGCGATCCGGTCGCGGGCACGGTGCGCACGCCGAGCTGGACCGAGGCGGTGGGCCAGGTGTTCTGCGGGTCGTGCCATGGCGTCCCGCCGACGACACACGGCCCGATGACGCTCGCGCAGTGCGCGGGCTGCCACCCGAGCGTCGACGCGGCGGGCGCGCCGATCGTCACCGGCTCGACGAGCCGGCACATGGATGGAGTCGTCGATGTCGATCACGACTGATCCGTTCCTGATCCTCGCGCTCGTCACCGCCTCCCTGTCGGTCGTGGTGATCGCGTGGTTCCTCGTGTGGCGCCCGGAGCTCACGCGCGGCACCAAGGTCGCGCTGCTGTTCGGCATCGGGCTTCTGCCGATCGCGACGGCCGCGAACGGCAACATCGCGGGCTACCACGCGACGAAGCAGACCAGCTTCTGCAGCTCGTGCCACGTGATGACGCCGTACGGCAACGACTCGCGCGACCTGCACAGCACGTCGCTCGCGTCGCGCCACGCGCGCAACGAGGCCTTCGGCGAGGAGAACTGCTACACGTGCCACGCCGACTACGGGATGTTCGGCACGATCACGACGAAGCTCGGCGGGCTGCGCCACGTGTACGAGTACGCGCTGAACTACCGCACGATGCCGATCGACGACTTCCTCGCGACGATCGAGATCCGCAAGCCGTTCCCGAACTCAACGTGCATCCGCTGCCACTCGACGTACGCGCCGGGGTGGACCAAGATCGGCGACCACGCGAGCGCGATCGAGACGCTGCGCGACGGCCGCGTCAGCTGCGCGAGCGAGGGCTGCCACGGCCCCGCGCACCCGTTCAGCAAGGCGGCGCGCCGGCAGCGCGCCGCCGGAGCCGGCCCGTGAAGCCGGTGCGCTTGCTCCAGATCTCGGCGCTGCTCACGATCGCGGCGCTCGCGCTGATGGTGTGGTCGATGCTGCAACCGACGCCGCTGCCGGTGATGCTCGCGATGACCGTCGGGCAGCTGCTCGGAACGATCGCGTTCGGCCTGTACGGGCTCGTCGTCGTCCGCGACCTCGTGCGGGCGTGGCGCGCGCGGCGCGGCGAGAAGGCGGACGCGTGACGCTCGCCCGCCGGGCAGCCGTGCGCGCGGCGCGGCGACCCGTGACGCTCGCGGCCGCCGTCTGCGCGATCGCGCTGATCGCGCCGGTGGCGAGCGCGGATCCGCTGCGCCTGCGCGCGGACGCACTCGCGTCGACGGCGTCGCCGGCGGGCCTGCTCGTGCTCGACACGGAGGCGGCGGTGCGCGCCGGCGTGTCGGCGGAGGCCGTCGTGTGGATGGCGAACGCCCACGCGCCGGGCGAGGCGTCGACGGGCGACGTGCTCGTCGTCGCCGTGCGCGCGCGGATGCGGCGCGCCGATGCGCGCGTGGGGCGGTTCGTCGCGACGCTCGGCGCGCTGCGCCCGGAGCACGTCGACGGCGGTGGCGTGCGCGTGCAGCTGCCGCGGCGCATCGACGCCGAGTTCGTCGCCGGCGTCCCGGTCGTCGCCGGCGGGATGGCGTGGGGCTGGGTCGTCGGCTCGCGGCTGTCGCGGCGGATCGGCGACGGCGGCTCCGTCGGGATCGCGTACGCCCAGCGGCGCGACGACGGCATGCTCGCGCGCGAGGAGCTCGGCCTCGACGCGGGCGCGGCGCTCGGCGTGCGCGGCGATGCGGCGGCGCGCGTCGCGTACGACCTCGCGAACCCGGGGCTCGCCGAGGTCGCGCTGACGGCGAGCTACCGGCGCCGCGGGCTGCGCGGCGAGGCGTACGCGATCCATCGCGAGGCGTCGCACCTGTTGCCGGCGACCTCGCTGTTCTCGGTGATCGGCGACGTGCCCTCGCAGCGCGCGGGGACCGTCGTGACCTGGCGCGCGGCGCCGCGCCTCGACGTGATCGGCGACGCCGGCCTCAGGCTCGTCGGCGGCGACGCGGGCGCCGAGCTCACCCTGCGCGCGCGGCTGCGCCTCGACGACCGCGGGCGGAGCATGCTCAGCGGCGAGCTGCGGCGCAGCGGCGTCGGCGAGGACATGTGGACGGGCGCGCGCGGCGCGGCGCGGATCGCGCTGCCGCACGCACTCGCGGTGACGACGGAGCTCGAGCTCGTCGTGCCCGACGCGGATCGCGGGCGCGGCGCCGCGTGGCCGTGGGCGCTCGCGGCGCTCGCATGGGACGGCGGCGCCTGGCAGGCGGCCGTCGCCGTCGAGGCGAGCGCCTCGCCCGAGTACCGCGGGCGCGTCGACGTGCTCGGCCAGCTCGGCCGGCGGTGGGGCAGGTGATGACGCGCGCATCGCTCGCCCTCGCGTGCATCGCGCTTGCCGCGTGCGCGGGCGTGCTCGGGCTGCGGCGCTCGTCGCTGCCGGAGGTGTTCCCGCACCGCGCGCACGTCGTCGCCGGCGTGAGCTGCACGCGCTGCCACGCGGGCGTCGACGTGCCCGGGCCGGCGCTGCACCTCCCCGACGACGCGGTGTGCACGTCGTGTCACACGAGGCCCCACGACACGCGCTCGTGCGCGGGCTGCCACGCGTCGCGGACGGCGGTCGCCGAGCTCGTCGAGGCGCGCGCGCACCTGCGCTTCGATCACGCGCGGCACGCGGGGGCCACGCGCGGCAACTGCATGCGCTGCCACGACGCCGTCGCCGGCGATGCGGCGCGGCTGCGGCCGCCGATGGCGACGTGCTTTCGCTGCCACGACGAGGCCCGCGACGCGCGCAAGTGCGAGACCTGCCACCGCGACCTCGCCGACGAGGGCGCGCTGCCGGCGAGCCACCTCGCGCACGACGGCGACTGGATCCGCGAGCACGGCGCGCGCGCCGCGTCGTCGGGCGACCTGTGCGCGACGTGCCACGATCGCGAGTCGTTCTGCGCGAGCTGCCACGGCCGCACCGCGCCGGTGCTGCCGGCGGCGACGCGCTTCGGCGATCCGCAGCGCCAGAGCCTCCACCGCGCCGGCTTCGCCGCGCGCCACGCCCTCGAGGCCCGCTCGGATCCCGGCGCGTGCACCACGTGCCACGCACCCGATCGCTGCGCGTCGTGCCACACGGCGAAGGGCGTCGCCGGCGACGGGCGCGGCACGCCGCACGGCGCGGGCTGGGTCGGCCCGACGGCGTCGGAGAACCGCCACGGCCGCGAGGCGCGGCGCGACCCGGCGTCGTGCGCGGCGTGCCACGGCGGCGCCGGCGAGAAGCTGTGCGTGACGTGCCACGCCGTCGGCGGCGTCGGCGGCAACCCGCACCCGCCGGGCTGGTCGAGCCGCCAGCCGCTGACGGCGATGCCGTGCCGCATGTGTCACCCGACCGGAGCCGCGCGATGACAAGGCGCGCGCGCGCGCTCGTCGTCGCCGGCTTTGCGCGCAAAGCCGGCGGCGATCGCGAGGATCACACCACGCGCGGCGCGATGCGGGTGCTCGTCCTCGCGATCGCCGCGATCGTCGCCGGCTTTGCGCGCGGCGCGATGCGGCGGCTCGTCCTCGCGATCGTCGCCGGCCTTGCGCGCGGTGCGGTGCGGCCGCTCATCGTCGTGGTCGTCGCAGCGGGATGCGGCAGCGGCTCCGTGCACGGCGCCGACCACGTGCCGGAGAGCTGGCGCGCGGTCCGCGACAGCGCGGGGCACGCGGCGCACGTCGGCAAGGGCACGGTCGCGTGCCGCGAGTGCCACGAGGCCGGGTTCACGGCGCCGCCGAGCGGCGTGTGCGCGAAGTGCCACGCGGCGGTCGCGACGCCGCTGCACCCGCTCGCGACGACGATCGAGTGCCGCGACTGCCACGCGTTCGGCACGCAGCCGGCGAGCTGCATGCGCTGCCACGCCGAGCCGCAGGGCCTGCACGTCGCCGCCGTCGGGATCCACGCGGATCAGGCGTGCGGCGATTGCCACCGCGCGCACCAGGCGCCGTCGCTCGCGCCGAGGACGTGCACGTCGTGCCACGTCGATCGCGAGACACACCACGCGGGCACGCGCGGCTGCCTCGATTGTCATGCGATGCACGCGCCGAAGCGTGGGGCGGATGCAAGCTGCAGCTCGTGCCACGCGCGGCAGCAGGGTGCGCTCCGCGTCGCGCGCGCCGCCGGTCACGCCGCGTGCACCGGCTGTCACACACCGCACGAGTTCGGCAAGCGGACCGTCGCCGCGTGCACGACGTGTCACGCGCGCAAGCAGGTCGTCGCGCCGGCGAAGCATGCCGCGTGCAGCACGTGCCACAAGCCGCACGACGCCGCGGCACCGGCGGCGTGTGCGAGCTGCCACGCGCAGCGCGCCGAGCATCCGGCGCCGGCGCGCGGCGACGCGTGCGCCGGCTGCCACCCGCCGCACGGCGTGCCCGCCGGGCAGAAGGCCGTCGCGTGCGAGAGCTGTCACGCCGACAAGCCGCGCCACGCGACGGCGGCGTGCCGCGACTGCCACGCGCCGCACCGCCCGAAGCCGATCGCGAAGCCGGAGCTGTGCGCGACGTGCCACGCGGCGAAGGCCGCGTCGACGGCGGCGAGCGGCCACGCGGCATGCACCGGCTGCCACGCGACGGCCGCGCACGAGCCGCAGCAGCCGCCGCCGGCGTGCGCGACGTGCCACGCCGAGAAGGCCGCGGTCGTCGCCGCCGGGCACGCCGACTGCCGCGGCTGCCACGCGACGGCCGCGCACGCCCCGAAGGCCGCGCCCGCCGCCTGCGCGACGTGCCACGCGCCCCAGGCGAGCTCGGCGCCGCGCGGTCACGCCGCGTGCGAGAGCTGCCACGATCCGCACCGCGGCGCGCGCCGGCCGCAGGCGACGTGCGCGAGCTGCCACGCCGAGCAGGCCGCCCGTGGCCACGGCCCCAAGGTCGCGTGCGCGAGCTGCCACCGCCCGCACGGCCCGAACGGCATCGCCGCGCTGCCGCCGTGCGCCTCCTGCCACCCCGCCGCGAAGCGCCCCGGCCTCCACGCGGCGAAGGGCCACGCCACCTGCGCCACCTGCCACCGCAGCCACGAGCCCGCGCCGCGCGACGACCGCGCCACCTGCCTCACCTGCCACACCGACCGCACCCGGCACGAGCCCGCCGCCGCGCGCTGCGGCGGCTGCCACCCCTTCGGGCGCTGAGCGCGCCGCACGACCCCACCCGGCACGAGCCGCGGTTGTCACTCCTGGGGCCCCGAGCGCGCAGCACGTGCAGCGGCGCGGCCGCCGGCGCAGCGCGTGCGCGGATCCGCGGCGACGTCGCTGGCGCACGGGCTGCACGAGCCTCGCCCGAGGAGGAAGCCATGATCGAACCCGCGCATCCCATCCAGGTCGTCGTCGCGTACGACTTCTCGCCGAGCTCGGAGCTGGCGCTCGCCCGCGCGATCGACGTCGCGGCGCGCGCGCCGCAGCACGTGCTGCACATCGTCGCCGCGATCGAGCCGCGCGGGTTCGCGCACGCGAGCTACGGCGACGCCGAGGCCGTGCAGCGCTCGATCATCGAGAACGTGACGGTGGCGTTCGCGGGACGGCCGACCGCCGCGGACGTGCAGTTCTTCGTGCACGCGCGCATCGGCAAGGCCGCGGATCAGATCCTCGCGCTCGCCTCGGAGGTCGGCGCCGACCTCATCTTCATCGGCTCGCACGGCACCACCGGCGTCGAGCGCTGGCTGCTCGGCTCGGTCTCCGAGCGCGTCGTGCGCGAGGCCCGCTGCCCGGTGATGGTCGTGCGCGCGAAGACGTACGCCGACGTCGAGCTCCTGCGCGTGGTCCGCTACGACCACGAGCGCGCGCCGCACCGCGAACCGCACTGCTACACCTACACCGATCGCCGCGTCCTGCTCCGCCCCGACGCGTGGCCGATCAGCTGAGCGGATTTCGCGCAACTCCTGCACGCCCAGGGCGCCGCATGCAGGACTTGCGGACAACCGCTCCCAAGTACCTGGTTTTCCCTGGCACGCTCCTGGCTATGTCGACGGACATGCCCCGCACGGGACGGATCCTGGTGGTCGACGACGAGGTCAACGCGCGCACGGCGCTCGCCGAGCTCCTCCGCGATGAAGGCTTCGATGTCGAGACGGCCGCGGATGCCTTCAAGGCCCTCGGCAAGTACGAGTCGTTCACGCCGCATGTCGTGGTGACGGACCTGAAGATGCCGGGCATGGACGGCATCGAGCTGGTCAAGAAGATCCGCGGCGGCGAGGACCCGGCGGCCGTCGTCGTGATGACGGCGTTCGGCGCCGTGTCGTCGGCCGTCGACGCGATGCGCGCGGGCGCGGCCGACTACCTGACCAAGCCGCTCAACTTCGACGAGCTGCTCGTCGTGCTCGACAAGGTGTTCGAGAACCAGGAGCTGCGGCGCGAGGCGCGCCAGCTGCGGCTGCGCGTGCGCGACCGCGTCGCGCCGAACAACATCGTCGGCGTCGCGCCGCCGATGCAGCGCGTGTTCGAGGTCGTGGACCAGGTCGCGCCGAGCAAGGCGACGGTCCTCATCACCGGCGAGAGCGGCACGGGCAAGGAGCTCGTCGCGAACGCGATCCACCAGCGCTCGCCGCGCGCGAACGGGCCGTTCGTGAAGCTGCACTGCGCGGCGCTCGCCGAGTCGCTCCTCGAGAGCGAGCTGTTCGGCCACGAGAAGGGCTCGTTCACCGGCGCGATGGCGCGCAAGGACGGCCGCTTCCAGATCGCGAGCGGCGGCACGCTGTTCCTCGACGAGATCGGCGAGATCTCGCCGGCGATCCAGGTCAAGCTGCTGCGCTTCCTCCAGGAGCACGAGTTCGAGCGCGTCGGCGGCACGCAGACGATCCGCGTCGACGTGCGCGTGATCGCGGCGACGAACCGCAACCTCACCGAGGAGGTCGCGAAGGGGCGCTTCCGCGAGGACCTCTACTACCGGCTCAACGTCGTCGCGATCGAGATGCCGCCGCTGCGCGACCGGCGCACCGACATCCCGGCGCTCGCGAAGTTCTTCGTCGATCGCTACGCGAAGGAGAACGGCAAGACGATCGAGGCGATCGCGCCCGAGACGCTGCAGGTGCTGCAGGCGTACGACTGGCCCGGCAACGTGCGCGAGCTCGAGAACGCGATCGAGCGCGCGGTCGTGCTGTCGAAGGGGACGAGCATCGAGGCGCGCGAGCTGCCGTCGCACATCCGCCCGAAGGCGACGCCGGCGGGGATGCCGCTCATCCCGGGCGCGACGATGGCCGAGCTCGAGCGCTTCGCGATCCTCGAGACGCTGAAGGCGACGGGAGGCTCGACGTCGAAGGCGGCGGAGATGCTCGGCATCAGCACGCGCACCGTGCAGTACCGGCTGCACCAGTACAACGAAGCTCCGCGGTCCGAGGTCGACGTCGTGCGCAAGGACGCGACGCCCGAGAAGACGTGAGCACCGTGATCCTCGACGAGCTGCTCGCCTACGTCGGCTTCGAGGCGGCCGACGCGGAGCGCCTGCGCGCGCTGCACCCGGCGCTGCAACCGCACTTCGCCGCGATCGCGGAGCGCTTCTACGAGGCGCTGTGGGCGAACCCGCGCGCGGCCGCCGTCCTGTCGGGGCCCGAGCAGACGGAGCGGCTGCGCCTCACGCTGATCGAGTGGATGTCGTCGGGGCTGCTCGGTCCGCACGACGAGCGCTTCTACGAAAAGCGGTCGCGCATCGGGCGGCGGCACGTGCAGATCGGGCTCCCGCAGCACTACATGTTCACGGCGATGAGCGTGCTGCGCATCGCGTACCACGACCGCATCGTCGAGCTGTACGCGCCCGATGCCGTCGCGCCGGTGCTCGGCTCGGTCGACAAGCTCCTCGATGTCGAGCTCGCGATCATGGTCGGGCACTATCAGATCGACTCCGAGCAGAAGCTCGTGTCGCGCGAGCGCCGCATCCAGGCGGACCGGCTCGCGGCGATGCAGACGCTCACGGCCGGCCTCGCCCACGAGGTGCGCAACCCGCTCAACGCGGCGAAGCTGCAGCTCGAGCTCCTCGAGCGGCGCCTGCGCCGCACGAGCTCGGACCCGAGGCTCCTCGAGCCCGGCGAGCTCGCGCAGAAGGAGCTCGAGCGGCTCACCCTCTTGCTCAACGAGTTCCTCGCGTTCGCGCGCCCGCCCGAGCTCCACGTCGACGACCACGACGTCACGCTGATCGTGCGGCAGGTCGCCGAGCTCGAGCGCCTCGCGGCGGAGCGGCGCGGCGCGGAGCTCGTCGTCGCCGCGTGCCCGGTGCAGCTCGTCGCGAACATCGACGCGCCGAAGGTGCACCAGATCCTGCTCAACCTCGTGCGCAACGCGATCGAGGCCGTCTCCGCGGGCGGCCTCGTGACGCTCGCGCTCGACGGCAACGACGACCGCGTGCGCCTGTGCGTCGAGGACGACGGCCCCGGGATCCCCGAGGACGTGCGCCCGCGCATCTACGAGCCGTTCTTCTCGACGAAGGAGGGCGGCACGGGGCTCGGCATGTCGATCGTGCACAGCCTCGTGTCGCTGCACGGCGGCACGATCGATCTCGACACCGGCCCGCGCGGCACGCGCTTCGACATCTCGATCCCGCGCCGCGCGGCGCGCTTCACGGGTGTGCGCACGTGATCGCGAGCGCCGACGAGCCGGTCGCGATCACGGCGGGCGCAGCTGCGAGGCGCTCGGCGATCATGCGGGATCGGGATCGGCTTGCGCGACCTACTGCGTGCGCGTGACGACGCGGCCGATCACGACGAGCGGCTGCGAGCCGTCGAGCTTGCGCGCCTGCTTCGCGGTGTACATGAGGGCGTCGGCGTCGCGCAGCAGCTGATCGATCGTGCTCGGGTGGCGCGGGTCGTGGTGGAGCGCGCCGATGCTCGCCGACAGGTGGTAGTCGCGGCCGGGCTGCGTGTTGCGATCGCGGATCGCCGCGGCGAGGCGGCCGCGCAGGCGCTCGGCGTCGTCGGGCGTGTTGCACTCGCGGGCGAGGACGGCGTACTCGTCGCCGCCGAGGCGGGCCGCGACGTCGTCGGCGCGCAGCACGGCGCGCAGGACGTCGGCGAGCTCGACGAGCGCGCGGTCGCCGGCGGCGTGGCCGTGGCGGTCGTTGATCGCCTTCATGCCGTTGAGGTCGAGGTAGAGCAGCGCCACGGGGCGGCCGGTGCGCTCGGCGTCGCGCAGCGCGGACGTGGCGCGCTCGAGGAAGCCGCGCCGGTTGAGGAGCTTCGTCAGCTCGTCCTGCGCGGCGGCGGACTCGAGGCGGCCGCGCGCGTCGCGCTGCTCGGTGATGTCGCGCGCGACGCTGACGACGCCGACCACCTGGCCGTCGCCGTCGCGCACGGGGCTCGTGTTGACGCTCAGCCAGCGCTCGTTGCCCGAGACGTCGCGCAGCATCACCTCGGCGTCGCGGATCGTCTCGCCGCGGAGCGCGCGCATGTACGGGCGCTCCGCCGCGGGGAGCGGCGCGGGCGAGTCGCTGGTGTGGACCGGCGTCTCGAGCGGATCGCGGTTCTGCGGCACGAGCTGACGCATCGTCGCGTTCGCGAGGATGAGGCGGCCGCTCATGTCCATCACGGCGACGGCGTCCTGCATGCTGTCGACGATCGCGCGGCAGAACGCGCCGTCGAGCTCGGGGCGCGTCGAGATGCTCGACTGGCTCAGCCTGCGGCGGCGCGTGGCGTCGAGGCGCGACACGATCGTGCGCACGAAGATCGCGAGGACCTCGGCATCGTCGTCGTCGAAGGCCGCTCGCCGGTCCGAGATCACCTTCAGCACGCCGGGGTAGTCACCGCCGATCGGCACGCACAGCATCGACACCACGCCGAGGCGCTGGCACGCCGCGTGGTCCGTCCGCGGATCCGCGAGCGCGTCGTCGGTGCGCAGCGGGACGCCCTGCTCGACGCACAGCCCCGACAGGCTGCGCGCCGTGCGCAGCCGCATGCCGTTGTAGGGCGCCAGCGTCCCGGCGACCGCGTGATAGATCATCTCGCCGCGGCTCGCGAGCTCCACGACGGCTCCCGCGGCGCCGCACAGCTCCATCGCGTGCCGGGTGATCGCCGCGAGCGCGGCATCGACGTCCTCGACCTCCAGCAGGGCCTGCTGCGCGTCGATGATGCTGCGAAGGCGTGCATGCTCCAGCACCCCACCCTGATATCGAGCACTTCGCGTAGGTCGCAAGGGCACGATCTGTTGCCTCACGTGGCGATGTAGGCCATGTCGCACAGAGAATCTCTGATCCCCCTGAATCGCGGCGGGCGCGAGGCGCATCGATGGGCGCCATGCAGCAGGAACCCGCGCTCACCGAGATCGTCGCCGACCGCATCTACGGGTCCGGATCATTCACGACCCGGGAGGCGCTGGCCAGGATTGGCTGGCGTATGCGAGCCAGGTGAAGTGCCACTGGTACGCCGTCCGCAATTCCTCGGCCACCGCGTACTGTAACAGCACCGCCGCCTCGAGGCGCGAGTTCTTGGCCAGCCGATCACGTACTCGATATCACCCAACTCCTCGTCGGGCAAAAACCCGAGCTGCGCGAGCAAGCGGGGCATCGCGAATGCGGGTCCCACACACCAAGATGCTCGCGTTGGGACACCGCCGGCGAATGCCGCGAATCAGCTTCGCGTCAGGATCGTCGTTGCTGGCGCATCACCGGCCAACGCGCGGTCGTGAATGATCCGGGCTGGCCAGGTTTCGGTCTCGCCGCTGCGGGCCGAGCTTTGGACGGGGCTGCTCCTGGTCCGTGTGCGGTCGTCGCGATCACGCGCCGGTTCGTGCTCGACGCGGGCCGTCCCGACCCGGTGAACGCGCGGCGCTCGCAAGGCTCCCGACGGTGGTTTGACGCGAACGCTCTGCTGTCTCGCGTGCGGTCGTCGCGATCACGCGCCGGTTCGTGCTCGACGCGGGCCTCCCGACGGTGAACGGCGCTCGCAGAAGCTCCGACGGTGGTTTGACGCGGGCAACTCTGCTGTCTCGCGTGCGGTCGTCGAGACCACATTTGCCGGTTCGTGCTCGACGCGGAGCCTCCCGACGGTGAACGCGCAGCGCTGTCGCAGAAGGCTCCCGACGGTGGAGTTGACGCAGGTGCGGCTCTCCTGGCGATCAGTCGTCGCGATCACGGGCGCAAGAAGCGAGCCGAGACCCTGCCAGGGAGCGCTCGTCGGGCTTGCCCTTGTGTTGAATACATATATGCTCAAATCAAGATGCGCAAAGGGTGGCGAAGGGCAGATGTCGATCGACTTCCGGACGTGGGGTGGCGTGCGGGTGGGGCCGGGCGGAAGAAGGTGCGGCGGAAGAGCGATCCGTCGCACCGCACGCGCGACGCGCCGGATGGCATCGGTGCATGTCGTGCTGCGCGCTGCCGGCGGTGGGGCGGTTGCGCCGGCGCCGGATCTGCCAGGCGATCCGGAGGGCGGTCGCGAAGACCTGGGGGCGCGTCGAGTACCGGATCGTTCACATCTCGATCCAGCACAACCATCTGCACCTGCTGGTCGGGGCCTCGTCCGGGAGACGCTCGCGCTCCGGCATGCAAACTTCATGACCTGCGCCGCAGACGATCAACAAGGCGCTCGAGCGCGCGGGCAAGGTCTTCGCGCACCGCTACCACGCGACCGCGGTTACCTCCCCGCGCCAGACGCGCAACGCGCTCGCCTACATCCTCTGCAACTGGCGCCACCACGGCGAGGCCGCAGCATCGGTGCACCTCGACCGGTTCTCCTCGGCGATCTCGTTCGACCACTGGTCCACCGGCGGCTACCGGCTCCCGAACGCACGATCCACTTCCGTCCGCCCCGCCGAGACCTGGCTCCCTGCGGATCGGCTGGTCCCTCCACCACCACCCATCAGTCCCTTCGAAGTCCCCGGCGGCGAGCACAGATCTTCGCCCGCAGCACACCGCCGTCCGGGCGTCGCGCTTTCTCACCGCCGGAGATTCGCGTCGAGCACGAGCCGGCGCCCGATCTCGCCCGACCGCCCGCGGACAACGTTCGCAATAAACAGTTGGTCGGCGTCGGCGCTTAGAACCGCTCGTCGGCAGCGACTGAAGCTCGATCGGTGGAAGACAAGGTGTCGTCGGTCCGTGGGTAAATTCGTTTTGGCATCGCAACCAACGAAACCTGCGGACCGGCACCGAATTCCGGCGACGCGCGCACCTCACGGCGCGCTCCCATCACGAATGATTCGCGCTAACCGCCGAGCTCGACGACGAGGACGTCAGGATCTGCGTAGGTGCGGACGGCGACCTCGCTCGCGCCGATGCCGCGGCTGACGATGAGGGTGCGGTTGTCGCCCGACGTCGTGGCGGCCGTGGGCGTAGCGGCGCGGAAACGGGCCAGGGACGAGGATGGGACCTCGCCGGGGGCGCGACTTGTGGCCGCCGTGGGTGTGGCCGCACAGGGCGAGCTCGAAGGGCGCCGTCGCGGAGGTAGAGCATGGCCTCGGGGGCGTGGACGAGAGGATGATGCGGACGTCGTCGGTGGGCGCGAACAGCGGCCGGGTGGGGCACACGCCGGTCCACGGATCGTCGGGCCGAGCGGGCGACGTGCGGGGCGAGCGAGACCCGCTCGTTGACGAGCACGCGCGCACCGGCGCCCTCAGCGCACGCGCGATGTGGGCGTCGTCGGCCCACAGGTCGTGGTTGCCCATCTGCGGCGAAGATGCCGCGCGCAGCGCGCTGGCGGTCCCTTGGAGGCGGTCGGCGATCTCGGCGATGTACTCGGCGTGCAGGAACACGTAGTCGCCGCCGAGCAGGATCCACGTCGGCGCGCGCGGCCGCGAAGCCGCTCGAACACAGCCGTCGAGCAGCGACAGAGTGCGTCGTCGGACCGGCGTGCAGATCCGAGGCGAACGCGATGCGCAGCCCGGCGGCGCTGCGAACCAGCGCCGCGCCGCCGCGGTGCTCGCGCAACTGCGCGCGCCGCTACAGCCCGACCGCGCGCGCGGCCGCGCCGGCCACGCGCCGCGATACGCATGGTGCAGCGCCCTTCCCGACGTGCCGTCCCCTCGAGTAGCGAGCTCCGCGTCCGCGCAACGGCACGCGCGCATCCTACGCCAGCCCACGGCGGCGTGCGCTCGAACGCCAGGCGCGCGCGGCGGCCTGCGCCGGCCGACGGCGGCGTGCGCGCGAACGCCCGGCGACGCGCCGGCCTACGGCGGCGTGAGCGCGAACGCCCGGGCGCGCGCGGCGGCCTCCGCGTCGTCGGCGCCGAGGGCGAGCTCGATGGCGCGGGCGAGCGCGAC
Source organism: Deltaproteobacteria bacterium (assembly GCA_019637375.1). Lineage (GTDB taxonomy): Bacteria > Myxococcota_A > Polyangia > Haliangiales > Haliangiaceae > JABFXX01. The sequence continues at coordinate 79,937 of JAHBVW010000016.1, forward strand.
GGCGTTCGGCTTCTGGAGCACGCCGTCGACGAAGATCCGCGGCGTGCCGTGGATGGCCATGCCGCGGCCGGCCTGGCCGTCGGCGCGCACCTGGTCGGCGACCGCGGGGTCGGCGAGGCACGCGTCGAACGCGGCGAGGTCGAGGCCCACGTCGCCGGCGCGCCGGCGCAGCGACGCGGCGGACGCGAGGTCCTTCTGGTTCGCGAACAGCGCGTCGTGGAGCGGCCAGAACTTGCCCTGCCGGTGCGCGCATACGCCGGCGAACGCGGCCGCGCAGGCGTACTCGTGCTTGCGGTTCTTCGCGCCCGGGTTGCACGCCGGATCGAGCGGGTAGTGCTTGAACACGAACAGCGCGCGATCCGCGTACGCGGCGTGGACGCGCGCGAGCTCGCCGGAGGCGCGGCGGCAGTAGCCGCACTGGAAGTCGGCGAACTCGACGACGGTCACGCGCGCGCTCGCCGTGCCCTTCCACGCGTCGGCGGGTGCGATCGCGAGCGTCGCCGGCGCGCCGTCCTCGGTCCGCCCGGCGATCGCGCGGGCCGGCGCGTCGCCCTCGGGATCGCGCGTGAGCGGCGTCGGCTCGGGCGGCGGCGGTACGCGCTCGGCGGCGAGCACCGGCGTCGCGGGCTCGGGCTCGGCCTCGGGCCCGAGGCTGTGCCGGTAGATGCGCTGCCCGGCGATCGCCACGGCCGCCGCGGCGACGAACACGCCGGCGGCGATGCCGACGAGCCGCGCGTCGGGCCGGCGCGGCCGCGCGGCGAGGAACGCGAGCACCGCCGTCGCGAGGTTCACCGCGTACATGCGCACGCACCACGCGCACAGGAAGCCGACCTCGGACTTCGCGACGTAGAACAGCCACCCGGAGAACGCCGTCGTCGCGCAGCCGATCGCGAACAGCACCGCCGGTGCGCCGCGCGCTCCGCGGAGGCCGAGCACGGCGAGCACGGCCACGAGGACGTACGTCGCGATCGCCCACGTCGCCGTCGGGACGCCGAGCACCTCCGACCACGCGCTGGTGTTGACCGCATCGCAGCTCACCGACGCCGACTCGGTGCAGCCGAGGAGCTCGCCGACCGCCTGCCCCGCGAGGTGCTGCTCGTGGTGCCACGTCATCAGCAGCGCGGCGAACACGCCGAAGGCGGCGGTGGCGAGCAGCGCCCAGAACGGCCAGCGCCGGGTCATGCCCACGCGCCCTTCCAGTCCCGTGCCGGCCGCGCGCGCCGACGTGGCCGGGCATGCCGCCGCACCGCCTGCAATTTCGCCTCAGGTGAGGCGAACGTGCCCCGGCGGCTACTCGACCGCGGCATCGATCCGCGTCCGCGCGAGCCAGCTCTCGACGGCGGCGCGCGCGGCGGCGGCGCGCTGGGACGGGACCGTGATCCGGTGCTGCCAGCCTCCGTCGGCGGGGGCGTCGAAGCGCCCCCACGACCGCGCCGCGCCGAGCGCCTCGAGCTCGCGCAGGAGGTCGCGCGCGGTGCCGTCGTAGCGGCCGCGCGAGGCCTCGTCGTCCCCGGAGATGACGAGCGTCGTGCCCGGCGGCGGCGACGCCGCGATGTCGGTGATGCGTGCCGCGGCCTCGCCGTCGGCGGCGGCGTCGCCGATCGCCGCGACGGCGGCGCGCGCCTCGGCGAACAGCCACGCGGCCGCGCGCTTGCTCAGCCGGGCGACGTCGCGCAGCGGCGGCGCCGGCGCGGCGAGGAACAGCGGCTCGGGATCGCCGGTGCGCACGCCGTCGAAGCCGACGCGCGTCCCCGGCGTCAGCCGCGCGAGCCAGCGCAGCCACGCCGGCAGCGCGGCGCCCGCCGGCGCGGCGCCGACCCCGGCGTCGACGACGAGCGGCACCGCGAGGAGCAGCGCCCACCCGAAGCTGCCGAACCAGCCGAGCCCGTTGTGGCCGAGCGCGCGCGTGCGCACGAACCCGCGCACGTGCGGCCACGCGGCCTGGAACGCGTCGTCGCGGCCGCGGTCGCGCAGCTGGGCCGCGAGCGCCGCCGCGTCTCCCGGACCCGCGCGCATGCGCCGCGCGAGGTCGTCGTCGCCGTTCACGATCGTCACGTCGACGGGCGTGCCGTCGAGCGCTCCGCGCAGGCGCGGCGGCAGCGGCGGGAGCGGCGCGAGGCCGAGCTCGCGCGCGAGGCGCGCCGGGTCGTCGTGCGACACGAGGACGTCGACGTCGCTCGCGTGCGCCGGCGCGTACACGCTCGAGCCGTACACCTCGACGACCGCGCGCGGATCGGCGACGGCGCGTACGCGCGCGAGGACGCGTGCTGCAGAATCCAGATCACGGGGTGCGGTCATCGCGGGTTGACAGGCGTGGCGATGCTGATGTCGTCGAAGGGCGTGGGGGAACGTTTCGGATCCTACGAGATCTACGACGAGCTCGGAGCCGGCGGGATCGCTTCCGTGCACCTGCTCCAGCGCGGCCCCGAGCGGCGCTCGGCGGCGCTCGTGCTCACGTACCAGATCGTTTGACGGCGAACACGGCCGTCGCGGCCGCGAGCGCGACGGCGGGGACGTAGAACGTCGACGGGCCGACGAGCTCGAACAGGACGCCGCCGGAGATCGTGCCGCCGATGCTCGCGAGGCTGCCGACGCCGCTGCCCACGCCCTGCACGGTGCCCTGCAGCGCCGGCGGGCCGGTGCGCGCGAGGAGCGCGAGGTACGACGGCCACATGAGGCCGTTGCCGAGGCCGTACAGGAGCCCGCCGGCGAACAGCGCGGCATCCGAGCGCCGGGTCATGAGGACGTAGCAGGCGACGAGGAGCGCGCAGCCGCCGGTCGCGAGCAGCGTGCCCGAGGTGCGGCGCGCGAGCGGCGGCAGGATCAGCGCCTCGGTCGCGACGAGCGCGAGTGCGATGACCGCGTAGAGGAGGCCGAGGCGCCCCGTCGACCAGCCGAGGTCGGTGGCCGCGTAGATCGGCAGCGCGGCGGTGAGGATGCTGAAGCCGAGGTAGACGAGGAAGTAGATCGCGAGCATCGGGCGCAGCTCGCGGATCGCGAGGACGGCGCGCGCCCCGCGCCGCGGCGTCCGCAGCTGCTCGCGGCAGCCGCCGCCGAGGAGCTTGTGCACGCGGTTGCGCCCGGCGCGCGCGACGCGGGAGGGCGTCGCCGGCTTGGCGGGGACGGCGGGCAGCCGGAGGCGCACGAGCGCGGCGGCGACCGCGGACAGCGCGAACGCGAGCAGCACCACGATGGTGATGCCGTGCGCGCCGCGGGCGAGCACGCCCGACACGAGCGGGCCGACGACGAAGCCGAGGTTCGTCGCCGCACCGAGGCGCGCGTACGCGACCTTGCGCTGGTCGTCGGGCGTGAGATCGGCGAGGTACGCGTTCGCGACCGACACGCTGCCGTTGAACAGGCCGTCGCTGACGCGCGCGACGAGGATCAGCGCGAGCGGCAGCGTGATCGCGAAGGCGCCGGTCGGCCGCGTGTCGAAGCGCGCGAGCTCGAGGTTCGGCGCGGCGAGCGCGACGAGGAACAGCGTCCAGCTCGCCATCGCGCCGAGCTGGCTGAACAGCAGCACGCGCTTGCGCCCGATCCGATCCGAGAGCGCGCCGAGCCACGGCGCCCCGACGAGCTGCGCCGACCAGAACGCGGCGCCGAGCGCGCCGAGCACGAAGCCATTGCCGCCGTGCGAGGTGACGAGGAAGACCAGGAACGGGATCACGATGCTGAAGCCGAGGCTCGACAGAAACGCGATCAGGTACAGCGCGGTCACAGCGGCTCCTCGAGCTCGCCGAGGGTGCCGAGGATCTCCTCCTCGAGATCGAGCTCGCGCTCGATCCGCCGGCGCGCCTCGTCGGTCAGCGACCCGTCGCGCAGGCGCTCGTAGATGAGCACGCGCTCGGCCGCGATCAGCTCGCGCCGCACCGCCGAGCTCGAAGCGCTCGCCGCGAGGCCGTCCTCGCTGCGCGGGAGCTGGTGGTTGTGGTGGTCCTGCCGCGACTGCACGAGCGTGCGCACGTCGGCCGGGATGTCGCGCGCCGCCGCGATCTCCTCGAGCCTGCGGTCCGCGGTGTCGAGCGCCGCCGCGCGCACGGCGAGCTCCGCGGTGCGCTCGGTGCGGCGCTCGTGCACGCCGCTGCGCGCGAGCCCGAGCCGGTCGACGAGCGGCGGCAGGCTCAGCCCCTGCCCGACGAGCGTCACGATGATGACGCCGAACGTGACGAACAGGATCAGGTCGCGGTCCGGGAACGGCGCGCCCGACGCGACGGCCGTCGGGATCGCGAGCGCGGCGGCGAGCGAGACGACGCCGCGCACGCCCGTGAACGCGATCATGAACGGCGTCTGCCACTCCGGCGCCGGACCGCGGCGCAGGCGCGGCCGGTCGGTCACGGCGAACACCCACACGAAGCGCGCCGCGATCACGATGACCGTGGTGAGCGCCGCCGCGGCGACCATGCCCGTGAGGCTCGAGTCCGTGGAGGCCGAGACGCGCTCGACGAGCGTGCGCATCTGCAGCCCCATAAGCAGGAACACGAGTCCCTCGACGACGAACGTGATGAAGTTCCAGAAGAACACGCCCTGGAGGCGCGTGGAGCTCGAGATCAGGAGCGGGCCCTTCCAGCTCACGTAGAGCCCGGCCGCGACCGTCGCGATCACGCCCGAGCCGCCGAGGTGCTGGGGCAGCCAGAAGCACGCGTACGGCGTCATCAGCGACAGCGTGAGCTCGACGCGCGGGTTGCGCGCCCACCGCCGCACGCGCAGCGACACCCAGCCGACCGCGAGGCCGTACACGATCTCGCCGGCGACGATCAGCGCGAACATGCCGACCGCCTCGCCGAGGCTGAACGCGCCGAGCGACACCGCGGCGACGGCGAACCGGTACAGGATCAGCGCCGTGGCATCGTTGACGAGGCCCTCGCCCTCGAGCACGACGAGCAGCCGGCGCGGCATGCGCAGGCGCCGCGCGATCGCGACCGGCGCGACGAGGTCCGGCGGCGAGACGATCGCGCCGAGGAGGAAGCCGAGCGCCCACTCCATCCCCAGCAACCAGTGCGCCGCCGCGGCGACGGCCCACGTCGTGAACACGACGCACCCCACGGCGAGCAGCGCGATCGGCCGGAGGTTGAGGCGAAACTCGCGCCAGCTCATCGCGACGCCGGCCGTGTAGATCAGCGGCGGCAGGATCACCAGCAGCACGAGCTCGGGCGCCAGGTCGAAGCGCGGCAGCCCGGGGACGAGCGCGAGCGCGCAGCCCGCGATCACGAGCAGGATCGAGCGCGCTACCTTCAGCCGCTGCGTCCCGAGGTCGACCGCGACGAGGAGCGTGAACAGCAGGAACAGCGTCTGGATCCTCGCTGTCACACTCCGATCTACCACCCCGTCGGAGGGCGCCTCGGACTACGGATCACTCGCGCAGCGCGTCGGCGAGCTGGGCGACATCGAATGGTTTTCGCAGGTGGCGATTCGGCACGCTGCGCAGGAACGCGCGCGCCCGCTCGGTGAAGGCGCCACCCGTGATGAACACGATGCGCGGCCGGAGGTCGGCGGAGACGTGGTCGTAGAACTCCATGCCGGTCATCTCCGGCATCATCAGATCGCACAGGACGCGGTCGTAGGCCTCGCCCGCGGCGAGCCGGTCGAGCGCGCCGCGCGCCGTGCGCTCCGTGGTGAACGCGACGCCGTCGAACAGCTCGCCGAGGAGCTCGCCGAGCCGTGGCTCGTCGTCGATCACGAGGACGCGGCGCGCCGAGCGGCCGGAGCTGTTCGCGACCGGCTCCGCCGGCGGATCGATTGCCGCGGGCAGGTGCACGAGGAAGCGCGACCCGCGGCCGGGCTCGCTCTCGATCGCGATCTCGCCGCCCATCCCGGCGAGCAGGTTGCGGCAGATCGACAACCCGAGGCCGGTGCCCTCGCCGCGCTTCGTCGTGTAGAAGGGATCGAAGATCCGGTCGAGGTCCTCGCCGGCGATGCCGATGCCGGTGTCGGCGATCTCGATCAGGGCGCGGCCGTCGGCGGCCGTCGACGTCGCGACGCGCACGAGCTGGTTGTCGGCGTCGCCCTCGGGGATCGCCTGCGCCGCGTTGACGAGCAGGTTGACGAGCACCTGCACGAGCCGGTCCTCGCTGCACCGCACGCCCGGGGTCGGGGCGAGCGCGTGCTCGACGCGCGCGCGGTGGCGCAGCTGGTGATCGGCGATCTGCAGGCACCGCCTCGCGACGGCGACCGGATCGACGACGGTCACGCTGCCCTCGCACGGTCGCGCGAGCATCTCGAGGTCGCGCACGACGGTGCCGACGCGCTCGGCGCCGTAGCGCGCACTCTCGATCAGCTCGCGCAGCTTGTCCGCATCCGGCGGACCGGCGAGCTCGCGCGTCATCAGCTCGAGGCTGAGCCGCACGAACGTGAGCGGGTTGTTGATCTCGTGGCCCACGCCCGCCGCGAGCGTGCCGAGCGCCGCGAGCCGCTCCGACGCCGCGACGCGCGCGTTCAGCGCGTTGCGCTCGGTGATGTCGATGCACACGCCGACCATGCGCCCCTCGCCGGCGAGCTTCCCCGTCGACAGGACCGACGCCCACGTGCCCTTCGTCGTGCGCACGCGGTACTCGGCGTGGAACAGCGGCGTCTTGCCCGCGAGGTGGTCGCGGAACGCGAGGCGCGTCGCGGGGAGGTCGTCGGGGTGGACGAACGACGGCCACGACGACATCTGGCGCCACGTCTCCGGGTCGCGGTAGCCGAAGCGCTCCATCCAGCGCGGATCGAAGTAGACGTCGCCGGTCGCGAGCTCGATGTCCCACACGCCGAGCCCGGCGCCGACGATCGCGAGCTCGACGCGCTCGCGGCTGCGCGCGAGCTCCGCGCTGTCGGCGAGGTGCCGCGAGATGTCGCGCTGGATGCCCCAGTACCCGGTGATCCGCCCGGCGGCGTCGTACGTGCAGCGGTACTCGCCCTCGAGGGCGACCCACGCCCCGTCGTTGCGCGGCGCCTTGACGCCGTGGTGCCGGGTGTGGCCCGTGTCGAAGAGCTTGCGCATGTGCGCGCGCCACGCGGCGATGCCGCCGCGCCAGCGATCGCACGGCGCCGACCCGATCATCTCCTCGCGCGTCGCGGTGAGCTGGCGACACGCGATGTCGTTGATCGCGGTGACGCGCAGGTGCTCGAACGCGTAGTCGAGGAGCGCCTCCCGATCGGCACCCGCGTGCCAGTGGAACGGCTCGTCGAGCCGCATCAGGAACACCGGGTCGAAGCTCTGCGCGAACAGGAGGTCGAAGTGCTCGTCGGGCTTCGCCTCGCGCGGCGCGCGCGCCAGCAGGTGGGCCTCGCCGAGCGCGCTGAACGCGGCGCGCGACGCGGCGTGCGTCCACGCACCCGAGCCCGCCGCGCAGGCCTCCGCCCACACGTGCCCGTCGAACCGCGCGTGCAGCGCGGTACCCGCGGCGTTGGCGCGCGCGAGGCTCCAGGCGCCGGCCCCGTCGCGCGCGAACAGCAGGATCGCGTCGACGTGATCGGCGGCCAGGAGCTCGAACAGCGCCAGGACGGACGATTCCACTCCCGCCATCCTGCCGTAGCGGCCGCGCGTCGTCGATGCTTGGAGCTGCTCGCCGAGGCCACGGCCGAGCAGCGCCTCGTGGTTCCGCCGGGCCGGGATGCGAGAAATGCTGAGGGAACCCTCGTCGACGGATCGCCGCGGTCGCGCGAGCCGCGTACGATCCGCGGGCATGGCGGATCGCGAGCGTGATGCCTTCGCCGCGGCGTGCGAGGAGCACCGGGGGGGCTGCGCGTTCACTGCTACCGCATGACCGGCTCGCTCGACGACGCCGAGGACCTGGTGCAGGAGACGCTGCTGCGCGCCTGGCGATCGCGCGCGACGTTCGAGGGCCGCGCGAGCCTGTCGACGTGGCTGCACCGCATCGCGACGAACGCCTGCCTCGACGCGCTGGCCCGGCGCCCGGCGCGCGTGCTGCCGAGCGACGTCGTCCGCGCGGTCGCCCCCGACGACGAGCCGCGCGCGACGCCGCCGCTCGCACCCGAGCTGCCGTGGATGCAGCCGTTCCCCGACCGGCTGCTCGATCCCGAGACGCTCGCGGCGTCGCGCGAGTCCGTCGAGCTCGCGTATCTCGCGGCGCTCCAGCACCTGCCGCCCCGCCAGCGCGCGATCCTGATCCTGTGCGACGTCCTCGGGTGGTCGGCGAAGGAGGTCGCGGACCTCCTCGAGCTCACGGTGGCGGCGGTCACGAGCGCGCTGCAGCGCGCCCACGCGACGATGCGCGAGCTCGTGCCGTCGGGCCGCGCCGCGTGGACACCGCTCGCGCCGCCGTCGGATGACGAGCGCGCGCTGCTCGACCGCTTCATGGCCGCATGGGAGCGCGGGGATCCCGGCGAGCTCACGCGCATGCTGCGCGACGACGTGAAGTGGCAGATGCCGCCGGCGGCGCTGTGGTTCCACGGCCGCGCCGCCGTCGAGGACCTGTTCCGCAGGTTCCCGATGCGCTTCCACGGCGATCACCGCATGGTGGCCGCCCGCGCGAACCGCCAGCTCGCCGCCGCGGGCTACATGCGCCGCCACGGCGACACCGAGTTTCGCTTCTCCGGCGTCCTCGTGCTGCGCGTCGAGAGCGGCCAGATCGCCGAGATCACGTCGTTCGCGGCCGCGCTGTGCCACGGCTTCGAGCTACCGATGATTTTTTCGCCGCCGCCGGTCTGATCCGGAATGACACCCCACATCGCGTTCGACCGCCTCGGCGCGGGCTCGCCCGTCATCCTCGTCCTCGGCGCCTTCAACACCCGCACCGAGGGCGCCCCGCTCGCCGCCGCGCTCGCGGCGCGGCACACCGTCCTCAACTACGACCGGCGTGGCCGCGGCGACAGCGGCGACGCGGCCACGTACGCCGTCGAGCGCGAGATCGAGGACCTCGCGTCGCTGATCCGGCACGCCGGCGGGGAGGCCGCGGTGTTCGGGTTCTCCTCGGGGGCGGCGCTCGCCCTCGCCGCGGCGGCGCACGGCCTCGCGATCACGCGCCTGGCCCTGTTCGACCTGCCGCTGCACGTCGGCGCACCGGAGGGTCCCGATCACGCGGCCGCGCTCGACGAGCTCGTGCGCGGCGGGCGCCGCGGCGAGGCCGTCGAGTACTTCCAGCGTCGCGTCGTCGGGCTCCCCGAGCCGCTCGTCGCGCAGCTGCGCACCGCCCCGTTCCGCGCCGCGCTCGAGGCGATGGCCCATACGCTCGTGTACGACATGACGATCGTCGGCGACGGCACACTGCCGCTCGACCGCGTGCGCGCCGTGCGCTGCCCGCTCCTCGCGATCGCCGCCGCCGGCGCGCCGCCGTTCATGCGCGCGACCGCCGAGGCCGTCGCGCGCACGGCCCCCGACGGGCGCGCCCTGATCCTCGACGGCGCCACGCACGACCTCGCGCCGACCCTGCTCGCTCCGCCGCTCCTCGAGTTCCTCGCCTGATCGACGAGCGGCCCGCGCCGGGATGGATCGCGGCGCGCCGCGCGTTCGTTCCGGGCACGCATGCCTCTCCGCGATCGGCCTCGCCGCCGGCGCCGTCCTGCACGTAGCGGGCGTTTCTCGCAGCGACGCGGCGACGGTACGCCGCGGCACTACGCCATCCGGACGATCGCGCGGGCCCGGTGGGTGCATCTCGGTGCGACGCCATGCGTCCGTGGTCGCTCGCCGGTCTCGTCATCATCGCGGGGGGCTGTGCTCGTGAGGACGCGTCGCGCGCCGAGGCGGCGCAGAAGCCGCCGGTGGAGGTGGGCGTCGTGGAGATCCGGCCGCAGCGCGTGCTGTTGACGACGGAGCTGCCCGGGCGCACGTCCGCGGTCCGCGCGGGCGAGGTGCGCGCGCGCGTCGACGGCATCGTGCTGCAGCGGCTCTATCAGGAAGGCGCCGATGTGCAGCAGGGGCAGCAGCTGTTCCAGATCGATCCCGCGCCGTACCGCGCGGCGCTCCAGAGCGCGGACGCGCAGCTGAAGAGCGCCGAGGCGTCGGCGTCGACGGCGAAGCTGCTCGCCGAACGCTACGCGCGGCTGATCAAGCAGAACGCGGTGAGCCGGCAGGAGTACGACAACGCGGTCGCGCAGGAGAAGTCGGCGCGCGCGAGCGTCGATGCGGCGCGCGCACAGGTCAAGACCGCCGAGATCAACCTCGGCTACACGCGCGTGTACGCACCGATCTCCGGGCGCAGCGGGCGCAGCATCGTGCCCGTGGGCGCCTACGTGCAGCAGTCGCAGGCGACGCTGCTCACGACGGTCACGCAGCTCGATCCGATGTACGTCGACACGACGTGGTCGACCGCCGAGCTCCTGCGCGTACGGCGCGAGCTCGAGCACGGTCAGCTCACCACGATCGAGGGCAAGCCGCGCGTCGACGTGGTGCTCGAGGACGGTCGCCCCTACGATCACCCCGGAACGCTGCTCGTGACGGGCGTGACCGTCGACGAGACGACCGGCTCGGTCCCGCTGCGCGCGGTCGTCCCGAACCCCGGCGGCGTCCTCTTGCCGGGCATGTACGTGCGCGCGCGCATCCAGGAGGGCGCCGACCCGAACGCGCTGCTCGTCCCGCAGCGCGGCGTGGCGCGCGACCGCACGGGTGGCGCGACGGCGCTCGTCGTCGGCAACGAAGGCAAGGTCGAGCTGCGCAAGCTGCGCGCGGACCGCGCGGTCGGCAACGCGTGGCTCGTGACCGAGGGTCTGAAGGCGGGCGATCGCGTCATCGTCGAGGGCGCGCAGCGCGCGCAGCCGGGCGCGACCGTCAAGGCCGTCGCCGTGCCGGCGGAGATCGGCGAGCCGCAGCCGCCCGCGCAACCGGCGCAGCCGCGGCAGCCGCAGGTGCAGCGCGAGAAGAAGCCGGAGGCGGGCTGATGGCGAGGTTCTTCATCGACCGCCCGATCTTCGCGTGGGTGATCGCGATCATCATCATGCTCGCGGGCGTGCTGTCGATCGCGCGCCTGCCGATCGCGCAGTACCCGCCGATCGCGCCGCCCGCCGTCACGGTGACGTCGATCTACCCGGGCGCGTCCGCCGAGATCGTCGACACGACGGTGACGCAGGTGATCGAGCAGCAGATGCGCGGGATCGACAACCTCCGCTACATCCTGTCGAACAGCGACTCGACCGGGCAGTCGACGATCGAGCTCACGTTCGACCAGGGCACGGACCCCGACATCGCGCAGATCCAGGTCCAGAACAAGCTCACGCTCGCGAACCCGCGCCTGCCCGACGTCGTGCAGCGCCAGGGCGTGACCGTCGCGAAGTCGACGAAGAACTTCCTCGTCGTGATCGCGTTCTACTCGGCCGATCGCAGCATGTCGCGCGGCGACATCGCCGACTTCCTCAACTCCGTCGTGGCCGATCCGCTCGGCCGCGTGCCGGGCGTCGGCGACGTGCAGGTGTTCGGCTCGCAGTACGCGATGCGCATCTGGCTCGAGCCCGACGCGCTCGCGCAGCGCAACCTCACCGCCGTCGACGTCACGCGGGCCGTGCAGGCGCAGAACGTCCAGGTCTCGGCCGGGCAGTTCGGCGGCGTGCCGGCGGTGCGCGGCCAGCAGCTGAACGCGACGATCACCGCGAAGTCGCGCCTGCAGAAGCCGGAGCAGTTCGAGCAGATCCTGCTCCGCGTGAACCCGGACGGGTCGCGCGTCCTCCTGCGCGATGTCGCGCGCGTCGAGCTCACGAGCGAGACGTTCGACCAGGAGGCGTACTTCAACGACCAGCCGTCGGCGGCGATCGCGGTGCGGCTCTCGCCGGGCGCGAACGCGATCGACACCTCCAACCGCGTGCGCGCGCAGCTCGAGGAGCTGAAGACGACGTTCCCGCCGAACATGCGCATCGGCTACCCGCTCGACTCGATCCCGTTCATCAAGCTCTCGATCGAGGAGGTCGTGCGGACGCTCCTGATCGCGATCGCGCTCGTCGTGCTCGTGATGTTCCTGTTCCTCCAGAACCTGCGCGCGACGCTGATCCCGACGCTCGCGGTGCCCGTCGTGCTCCTCGGCACGTTCGGCGTGCTGTCGCTGTTCGGGTACTCGATCAACACGCTGACGATGTTCGCGATGGTGCTCGCGATCGGCCTCCTCGTCGACGACGCGATCGTCGTCGTCGAGAACGTCGTGCGCCTGATGCACGAGGAGCACCTGTCGCCGCGCGACGCCGCGCGCAAGTCGATGGACCAGATCACCGGCGCGCTCGTCGGCATCGCGCTCGTGATCGCGACGGTGTTCATCCCGATGGCGTTCGTGAGCGGCTCGGCCGGCGTCATCTACCGGCAGTTCTCGGTGACGATCGTCACGGCGATCACGCTGTCCGTGCTCGTCGCGATCGTGTTCACCCCCGCCCTGTGCGCGACGATCCTGAAGCCCGGCCTCGAGCGCAGGCGCCGCGGGCTGTTCCGCCTGTTCAACCGCGGCTTCGAGCGCACGCAGCGCGGCTACTCGCGCACCGTCGGCAGGCTCGCCCACCACCGGCTGCTCGCGATGATCGCGTACCTCGCGATCGGCGTCGCCACCGCGCTCCTGTTCACGCGCCTCCCGACCGGGTTCTTGCCGAACGAGGACCAGGGTCAGGTGTTCGTGCAGGTGCAGCTGCCGCCGGGCTCGACGCAGGAGGAGACGCGCGACGTGATGAAGCAGGTGTCGGAGTACCTGTTGAAGCAGGAGGAGGCGGCCGTCGACTCGGTGATCGCCGTCGTCGGCTTCTCGTTCATCGGCTCGGGGCAGAACGTCGGCGTCGTGTTCGTGAAGCTGCGCGACTGGTCGGTGCGCGACACCGCCGAGCTCAGGGCGCCGGCGGTCGTCGCGCGCACGATGCGCGCCCTCGCCGGGATCAAGTCCGCGACGGTGATCGCGTTCCAGCCGCCGCCGATCCTCGAGCTGGGCTTTGTCGCCGGCTTCCAGATGCAGATCGAGGACCGCGCCGGGCTCGGCCACGACGCGCTGATGCAGGCGCTCGACCAGGTGATCGCGCGCGCCTCGAAGGATCCGGGGCTCGTGCGCGTGCGCTCCGGCGGCCTCCCCGATCGCCCGCAGTACAAGCTCGAGGTCGACGAGACGAAGGCGTCGGCGTTCGGCATCACGCTCGCCGACATCAACACCTCGATCTCGTCGACGTGGGGCGCCTCCTACGTCAACGACTTCCTCGACCGCGGCCGCACGAAGCGCGTGTTCATGCAGGCCGACGCTCCCTACCGCATGCAGCCGAGCGACCTCGCGCGCTGGTACGTGCGCAACGCCCGGAACGAGATGGTGCCGTTCTCGGCGTTCGCGACCGGGCGCTGGACGTTCGGCCCGCAGCGCCTCGATCGCTTCAACGGGTTCGCGACCGCGACGGTGCAGGGCGAGCCGGCGCCGGGGCACAGCTCCGGCGAGGCGCTCCGCCGCGTCGGCGAGATCGCGTCCGACCTGCCGGCCGGGTTCGCGCACGAGTGGTACGGCCCCGCGTACGAGGAGCTCAAGGCGGGCGCCGGCGTGCTCACGCTGTACGCGCTGTCGCTGCTCGTCGTGTTCCTGTGCCTCGCGGCGCTGTACGAGAGCTGGTCGATCCCCGCGTCGGTGCTGCTCGTCGTGCCGCTCGGGGCGTTCGGCTCGGTGATCGCGTCGCTGCTCGGCAGGCAGTCGAATGACGTGTACTTCCAGGTGGGGATTCTCGCGGTGATCGGACTCGCGGCCAAGAATGCCATTCTGATCGTCGAGTTTGCCAAAGATGCAATGGACTCCGGAAAGTCGGCGATCGATGCAGCGGTCGAGGCCTCGCACCTGCGCCTGCGGCCGATCGTGATGACGTCGCTCGCGTTCGTGCTCGGCGTGTTCCCGCTCGCGATCTCGAGCGGCGCCGGCTCCGGCGCGCAGAATGCGATCGGCATCGCGATCGTCGGCGGCACGCTCGCCGCGACGATCCTCGGGCTCCTCCTCGTGCCGGTGTTCTTCGTGGTGATCAGGGGCCGCCGGCGGGCACCGGAGACGCCGGTCGCACCGGGGGGCGCGCATGCGTAAGGTCCTCGCGGCCGTGCTGCTGCTGGCGACGCTGAGCTGCAACTTCGCGCCGCACTACGAGCGCCCGAGGCTGCCGGTGCCGAACACGTTCGGGGGCGCGGGCGGCTCGGTGTGCGCCGCGGACACCGGGTGGCGCCGGATGTTCGGCGACGCGCGCCTGCAGGCGCTGATCGCGCTCGCGCTCGCGCACAACCGCGACCTGCGCGTGATCGCGCTCGACGTCGAGGTCGCGCGCGCGCAGTTCGCGGCCCAGCGCGCCCAGCTGCTGCCGGCGGTCGGCGGCGTCGCGCAGGCGAGCATCTCGAACGTCGCCGGCGGCGGCTTCGTCGGCAACGTCACGCGCACCACCGGCGCGGCGGCCACCTCCGCCCCGGCGGCCCAGAAGCGGCGGCCCGAGGACGCGGGCTCGGCGGCGGGGACGGGCTCCGCCGCCGGCGCCGGCAGCGGCGCGGTCACCGACCTCCTCAGCAAGCGCACGTACACGCTCGGCGGCAGCGCGACGTACGAGCTCGATCTGTTCGGCCGCATCCGCAACCTGACGGCGGCCGCGCGCGAGCGGTACCTGCGCAGCGTCGAGGCGCTCCGCGCCGCGCACCTCGCGCTCGTCGGGCAGGTGGTGACGCAGTACCTCGCGGAGCGCGGCTTCGCCGAGCAGCACGCGATCGCGGTGCACACGGAGGAGACGACGCGCTCGACGCTCCAGCTGACGCGCCGGCTGTTCGAGGCGGGGCAGCGCTCGGAGCTCGACGTGCGCGCGATCGAGGCGCAGTGGCGGGCCGCGCGCGGCGAGATCCCGCGCCTGCAGCGGTCGTGGGCGCAGGCCCAGAACGCGCTCGTCCTCCTCGTCGGGCGGCCGCTCCCCGCGGACCTGCCGCCGCCGCGCGCACTCGACGACCAGCACGTGATCGCCGACCTCGCGCCGGGGCTGCCGTCGCAGGTCCTCCTGCGCCGGCCCGACGTCCTCGAGGCGGAGCACGCGCTCCTCGCCGCGAACGCGAACATCGGCGCCGCGCGCGCCGCGTTCTTCCCCGACATCTCGCTCACCGGCTTCGGCGGCTGGGTCAGCACGTCGCTGAGCAACCTGTTCGGCGGCATCGGCATCTGGTCGTTCTCGCCGCAGATCACGCAGCCGATCTTCACGGGCGGCCAGAACGCCGCGAACCTCCGCGTCACCGAGGTGCGCAAGCACATCGAGATCGCGAACTACGAGAAGGCGATCCAGACCGCGTTCCGCGAGGTCGCCGATGCGCTCGTCGCGCGGGCCACCTACGACACGCAGATCACCGAGAACCGCGCCCGCGTCGAGGCGGAGCAGGTGCGCTTCAACCTCTCCGACGCGCGCTATCGCGAGGGCGTCGCGAGCTACCTCGACGTGCTCGACGCGCAGCAGGCCCTCTACACGGCCCAGCAGGTCATGATCCAGCTCCAGGTCGCGCGCCTGACGAACCTTGCCGACCTCTACCGGGCGCTCGGCGGCGGATGGAAAGAGGAGTAGCGCGACGACAAGATCTGCTGCACGGTGGGACGGATGAGGGTGTCGTTGAACGTGATGATCGTGGTGATCGTTTGCGTCTCCGCCTGCGCGCGTCCACGCGGAACGTCGACGCCGATCGATCGCCGCGGGATCGCGCGCGGGATGTTCGCGGTCGGCGCCATGTTCGCGACGATCAGCGCGCTCGAGGCCAACGCCTCGCTCGCCTCGCAGCGCAACGCGGACGAGCTCCCGGCGAACAGCGAGTACGCGCGGGCCGAGCTCATCGAGCTGACGCGCACCCAGCGCAGGTACTCCCTCCTCGCGGGCACGGCCGCGCTGGTCACGACCGGGGCGGCGCTGTTCGTGCGTGAGGCCGAGCCCGCGCCGCGCCCGCCGAAGGGCAAGCGCAAGTGGTACGGCTGGAAGCTCGCGCTCGCCGACGGCGTCGCCGCGGGGTTCGCCGCCGTCGGCGCGGTGAGCCTCGCGATCCCCGGCACGCCGGAGGAGCGCGGGATCGGCCGGCTCGCGACCGCGAGCGCCCTCATGTTCGTGGCGCCGGTGCTGCACCTCGCCGAGGGCGAGCTCGAGCACGCGCTCGAGAGCGTGGCGATGCGCGGCACGAGCACGTACTTCGCGTGGCACGACGGGCGCTCGAGTAGCCGGCTCCTGCAGGGCCTCGCCGCGGCCGCCGTCGGCGCGTCGGTGATCATCGACGACGCGATCCTCGCGCGCCGCAACGTCGATGCGCGCATCGTCGTCGCGCCCGTCGCCGGCGGCGGCCTGGTGTCGTGGGCGCGCCGGTTCTGAGGACGCGATCTGTGACCGCCGGGTCTCGATCGGGCGGTGGCCCGACCCTTCTGCCGGAGTTACGGGCTGGCACGTGGCGTGCTGTGCGAGCACACATGCGCTGGCCGTCGATCGTGTTGGTGTGCGTGTGGGTGTGGCTCGTGGGTTGCGGAGGTACGCCGGAGCGGCAGTTCTGCGAGGCGCGCGAGCGATGCCTCGCGCCGACCACGATCGAGGTGCTCGAGCAGACGCGGGCCGCGGACTGGTGTGAGGAGCGGCTCGCCGCCGCCGTCCCCGACAGCGCCGGCGCGGCGCTCGACGACTGCGCGCGCTGCCTCGAGGGCGCGTCGTGCGACGACATCGAGGCCGGCAAGGCCTGCCGCCTCCGGTGCGGGCCGGTGCGCGACGCGATCGCGCAGCCCGGCTCGGTGGCCCGCGCGGGCGAGCTCGCCGCCACGTGCACGGCGACGTCGCTCGCGACGCATGCGAGCCACCAGAGCCTCGTCCGCTTCGGCGAGCTCGTCCTCGAGATCGACTGCGGCCGCTCGCAGCTCGACGACGGCGTCTACCAGGCGTTCGTCCTCCCCGACGAGGCGGCGCTCGCCGGCGACCAGCTCCCGTGCGGCGCGATGGTCACCCACGACGGCGCCGGCGCCGTGCTCGACCGGTGCGACGCCGCGACGGGGACGCTCACCGTCGTCGAGACCGGCGGCCGCCGCTCCTACGCCGGCACCTGCACCTGCAACGCCGTCGCGCTCGACCTCGACGTCCCCTACCGCTTCTTCGGCTGGGCGCTCACGACGGAGTTCTGACCCTCGCGCCACGCTCCACTGCTATTGTCGCGGCGTGTCGCGGTGGATGTCGTTGTCGCTGCTCGTGGCGGCGTGCGGTCGCGTCGGGTTCGACACCGCGGGGCAGGGGCCCGGCGACGCCGCCGGAGACGACGGCGCGGGCGTGCGGCCGATCCATCAGTTCAGGCGCGCCCCGTGACGTAGCGCGCGAGGTTGTCGAGGCTGCTGCGCAGCCCGGTCGCGTGATCGTCCTCGCTCACGCCGGCGGGGACGTTCGTCGCCACGATCGCGACGCGTGTCTCGCGCTCGCCGAGCGGCTCGAACGTCCACGTCATGATCATCTCGCCGCGGAACGCGGCGTCGGCGGACTCGAACTCCACGGACTGCACGATGCGGCGCCCCGGCTCGAGCGCGACGAAGCGCCCGGTCGAGACGTCGACGTTCCCGGCGGTCTTGCCCGCGGTGTCGTCGCGGTATGCGAGCTCGATCCGGTACGACCCGCCGGGGCGGAAGTCGTACGCGAGCGCGCGCCCGGTCATGTTCCCCGGCGGCAGCCACGCCATCAGCGCCGCGGGGTCGGCGAATGCGCGGTAGATCGCGTCGGCCGGCGCCGCGATGACGATCGATCCGGTGTCGGTGCGTCCCACGGGATCACGCGCGCAGCGCGGCGAGCGCCTTGTCCGCGCGCGCGAGGCGCCTGTCGACCTCGGCCCACGCGATGTTCTGGAAGAACGCGTCGATGTACTTCGCGTGCGCCGCGCCGTAGTCGATCGCATACGCGTGCTCGAACATGTCGAGCACGAGCAGCGGCTGGCCGAACGCGACCGACTGGTTGTGGCCCGACGTGCCGTAGATGCGGAGGTCGCCGGTCGCGTAGTTGACGTCGAGGAGCGCCCAGCCGCTGCCGCCGCCGAGCGACATCGCCGTCGCGCGGAACAGCTCCTCCCAGCGCGCCGTCGAGCCGAACTGCGATGCGAGGCGCTTGTCGATCGCGCCGGCCGGCTTGCCGTCGCCGCCGAGGTTCGCGAAGTAGTGCTCGTGCAGGATCATCGAGTTCGTGAACGTCAGCTCGCGCTCGCGCAGGCTCGACACCGTGAACCCGGGCGTGTCCTTGTTGATCTTCGCGAGCTCGAGCTCGACCTTGTTCAGGTTCTTGATCGCGGCCGCGTAGTTGTTGTCGTGGTGCGACGTGATCATCGCCGCCGATAGCCCCTTCAGCTTCGCCGGCGCGAAGGGCAGGTCGACGACGGTGTGTGTCCCCACCGCCTTCATCGACGGTGACGACGGCGCCTTGGTCTCGGCGGCGGCCGTGCCGTTCACGAGGAGTGCGCCTGCGGCGACGGCGCCCGACATCTCGAGGAAGTCGCGTCGATTCGGCATGCGCACAGTATGGTGCACACGCCGTCGTCAGGCGACCTTCGGCGGCGCGCTAGGTTGCGGTCTCCTTCATCGCAATCGCGGCCTCCTCGTCAGACGCCGGCCGCGGAGGATCCAAAACGAGATCAGCGCAGGCCGGCGCCGACGACGCGGAACGCGGCCCACGCGAGCGGATGGGGCGTGCGCGGATCGGCGCGGAGTTCGTTCATCGCGGCGGCGAGCGCGAGGTCGGCGGGGTCGCCGGCGGCGAGGCGGCGGTGCATCGCGGTCATGAGCGACGCCGTGGCCTCGTCGGGAACGGTCCACAGCGACGACACCACGGCGCGCGCACCGGCGACGAGGAACGCGCGGTCGAGCGCGAGTGCCCCCTCGGGGCCGCGCGCCTTGCCGCGCCCGGTCTCGCACGCGGACAGCACGACGAGGTCGGCGTCGAGCGAGAGGCGCTCGATCTCGTACGCGTGGAGGAGGCCGTCGTCCTGCGAGCGCGCGTCGGGGACGGACGTCACGATCGCGGAGTACGCGGGCTGGCTCGTGTCGGCGTAGCCGTGCGTCGCGAGGTGGATGATGCGCGTCCTCGGCATGCGCTCGCGCAGCGCCTCCTCGGTGACGGCGCGCCCGACGAGCGGCGTCGCCTTGTACAGCGCGGCGACGGCGGCCGCCTCGCGCTCGCTGCCCGGGAGCGGCGACCACATCGCGCCGACCGTCAGCACCTCCGTCGCCGGCGTGCCGCCGCCGCGCCCGCCGGGCGACGCGCTGCCCTCGTAGATCGCGCCGCCCGCGACGAGCACGCCGCCGCCGGTGCGCGCGGCGACGGACTTCGGGGGGAGCATGAAGCCGCCGATCAGCACGCGCAGCGGGTTGCGCGCGATCCACGGCGCGTCCTTCGGGCCGAGCGCCGCGAACGGCAAGCTCCCGATCGCGGCGTCGGGGACGATGATCGCGCGGCGCCCCCTCGGCAGCGCGGCCTCGATCGGCGCGACGAGCATGCGGTACAGCTCCGCGAGGTCGTCGCCGCTCGCCGGCGTCGTCGCGGCCGGCGCGCCCTTCACGCGCACGAGGGCGCGTCCGCGCTCGAGGAGGTCGCCGATCGAGCGCTTCGCGCGGTTGAGCGCGAGGTGGAGCTCGGGGATGCCGTCGCGCGCGACCGCCGGCAGCATGATCGCCTTCGCGCCGCCCGCGTCGAGGACGATCGCCCACGCCTCGTCGGCGGTGACGGCGTAGTACACGAGCGCCTCGTCGGCGCGCAGGCGCGTGCGCAGCTCGGCGGCGCTCGGTGCCGTCAGGAAGCCGGCGGCGCGCATCGCATCGGGCTCCTTGCCGGCGAGCTCGCGCGCGGCGGCATCGCGGGCGGCGCGCGCAGCGGCGACGCGCTTCTCGAGCTCGGCGTGCTTCGCCGACAGGTTCTGCCCGGAGCGCTCCTGGATCACGGTGATCGATCGCGCGCGCGCCTCGAGCGCCGCGAGCTCCGACTCGCGCTGCGCGAGCCCGGCGAGGCGCCCGCCCGCCGCGCCGCCCGCGTTCGCCGTCGCCGACACGAGACGGAACGCGCGCCCGCGCGACTCCTCGATCACGGCGATCGCCTGCTCGGGCTTGCCGGCGCGCAGCCACGCGATCGTCGCGCGCGTGAACCACAGGTCGGCGCGCTGACCCGCGCCGACGACGGCGCGCGCATCGGCGGTGTACGCCGTCTCCCGCGCGATCCTCAGGTACAGGTCCGCCGCGCCGGCGAAGTCGCGCGAGGCCTCGGCGGTGAACGCGCGCAGCTCCGTGTCGCGGCGGATGGCGCCGATCGGGTTGCGCTTGGGATCGATCGGATCGACGGCGTAGATCTCGTTCGCGAGCCGGAGGAAGTCGGTGCGGTGGAGCGTCGCGGCGCAGATCGCGAGCGCGTACGCGGCGGTGTCGAGGACGCCGTACATCCGGCCCTCCTGCGCGGTGCGCATGTCCTTCAGCTCGTCGCGGCGGCGCAGCATCTCGCGCGCGGAGGCGAGGACGCCGTCGGCGCCCATCGCGCACACGTGATCGATCGAGCCGGCGAGCGCGGTGCCGGGGTGCCCGGCGCGCAGCCCGGCGCGGACGGCGCGCACGTCGCCGTCCGCGAACGCGCGCATGACCTCCCAGATCGGGCCCTTGCGCAGGTCGGCGGGGATGTCGTCGATCGAGTCGTGCGGGTCGAGGTAGGTGACGAGCCTGCGCCGCACGTGCGCGAGCTGGGCGCGCACCTCGGTGCGGAGCTCACCCGCCGGAGCGCGCTCGACGAGCGGGATGGCCTTGTCGACGAGCGCGAGCGCGTCCTCGATCCGCCCGCGCGCCTGCAGCGCCTCGGCGGTGGTGCGCGCGTGCATGTAGACGTCCATCGGCGGGAGGTGGTCGATCGCGGCGGCGAGCGACTCGGCGAGCGCATCGCCCTGCGGGCGGCCGCGCAGCTGCTCGGTCTCGACGAGCGTCTGCACCATCATGACGAGCTCGTGCGAGACGCCGTGGGCGCCGCGTGCACGCGCGCTCGCGAACGCGTCGAGGAACAGGCGCGAGGCGCCGGCGACGTCGTCCTGCAGCTGCGCGGCGGTCGCGCCGACCATGCGTGCGGCGTCGGCGAGGTCGGGGCGCTTCGCGGCGATCGCCTGCTCGAGCGACGCGCGCGCTTGCTTGCGCGCGGCGGTGTAGTCGCCATCGTGCACGAGGGCGATCCCGGCGCGCTCGAGCGCGATGCGCGCGGCGACGGCCGGCGTGCGCGCGGCCTTCGCGTTGTTCTCGAGGGTCTTCTCGAGGACGGCCGCGTGCGACGGGTCCTTGAGGTTGCCGCTCTCGCGCTCCTCGGTGCGATACGCGAGGAACGGGATGCGCTCGTCGGGGTTCACGTCGGCGTGCTCGGCGTCCTGCGTGAAGAACGTCGACAGCTCGAGCGTGCCGAAGTCGAGCTCGAGTGCCTCGTCGAACGCGCCCGCCCGGCGCAGCTTCTCCGCGGCCTGCTCGCGCAGCTGGATGCCGGTGCGCGTATCGCACTTCGCGAGCAGCATCGCCGCGACGCCGGCCACCATGCGCGGCCGGTCCTTCGGCCCGAACAGGAGGCCGCCGAGCGCCTCCATCACCTTCTTGCCGACGGCATCGAAGCGCTCGACGGCCCTGGGGTCGGGCTCGCGACCGGTGATGCACGGCACGCGCGGGAAGCGCGCGACGAACAGGCGCAGCAGCCGCCCGTCGTCGGCGACCTCGCGCGTCATCTCGTTGCGCGCGATGGCGCGCGCGACCTCGAGCAGGGCCTGCGTCTCGTCGTCGACGAGGTGCACGAACGGATCGGTGATGTCCTCGGCGTCGCGCAGCTCCGCGTCGCCGACCGCGCGCATCCTCAGGGCCGCGTGCCGCAGCTCGAGCGCGACGACCGACCACTCCGGCCCGCGCGGCATCGCCTGCAGCGCCTCGCCCGCCTGCCGGAAGCAGCCACGCGCGGTCGCGTCGACGACGGCCGGGATCGTGCGCGCCACCGCAGGGCACAGCGCCTCGATCGGTGGGGCCTTGCTCGCGGCGGGTGCGCCGGCGGGCGTGGACGTCCTCGCGCTGCTTCCGCCGCCGCCACACGCACACACGACGACACACAGCGCGACTCCGATCCGGCTCATTCCCGACAGATTATCAGCGGCGCCGCGGTACGATCTCGCGATGGGCAGCCGCATCGTGCTCGTCGTGCTCGTCGTGCTCGCGGCCTGCGCCGCCGACGACCCGATCGGCGGCAGCTGCGATGTGCCGCCGCCCGACGCGACCGGCGAGGGCACGTACTACGCCGCGACCGGCGCCGGCAACTGCGGGTTCGATGCGTCGCCCGGTGATCTGATGGTCGCCGCGCTCAACGATCCCGACTACGGCACCGCCGGGCGCTGCGGCGCGTGCGTCGAGGTGACCGGGCCCGACGGCGTCGTCACCGTGCGCATCGTCGACCGCTGCCCCGAGTGCAAGCACGGCGACCTCGACCTCAGCCGCGAGGCCTTCGCGCGCATCGCGCCGCTCGCCGCCGGCCGCGTCCCGATCACGTGGCGCGAGGTGCCGTGCGACGTCGCCGGCCCGATCGCCTACCACTTCAAGGACGGCGCGAACCCGTTCTGGACCGCCATCCAGATCCGCAACCACCGCTATCCGATCGCGTCGGTCGAGGCGTTCGCCGGCGGCGCCTACGTCGCGATCCCGCGCGTCAACTACAACTACTTCGTCGACGAATCCGGACTCGGCCCGGGCCCCTACACGCTGCGCGTCACCGACACGCGCGGCCACGTCGTCGAGGACACCGGCATCGAGCTCGGCGACGACGTCACGCGCACCGGCGCCGCGCAGTTCCCGTCGTGCCCGTGAACGCCGGCGTTGCCTTCCACAACGAGCGGCGCCGGTAGGGCACGCATCCACCGGAGTTGCGCTGGCCCCCGCGTTGCACGACGGCGCGGCACCATGCGTAGCCTTGCATTGTTGTCGGCGGTGGCGGCGGCGACCCTTGCAGGTTGCATCGACGAGGCGGCCCCCTCGACCGAGCCGGCCGCCCCGAACCAGCTCCGCGACGACGGTAAGGCCGACGGCGGCGCGCCGCTGTGGGCCGGCCTCACGTCGGTGACGATCGAGCGCTCCGCCGACGATCCGTGCAACCACGGCGCGCGCGCGCTCGGCGACGACCCCATCACCTACGACGACTGGGCCCGCCAGCGCGCCGGCGTGCGCAACATCTGCTTCGAGGTGTGGTCGCCCGGCGTCACCGACGTCGACAACCCGGACTTCTGGCGGCTGCTCGACGTGCAGGTGCACTACCGCCTCGCGGGCGGCGCGTGGCAGACGGACTACGTGGCGTCGAACGGCCGCCGCTACAACAACCGCCGCTACCAGTGGTCGCTCGACTTCGCGCTCGATCCGATCGCGAATGCGCACAGCCTCGTCGGCGTCGGCGCGCCGCTCGAGATCCTGTCGGAGGGCAACGGCTGGGCGCGCGTCGCGCGCGAGCTCGAGGTCTACTTCACGGTCAACGGCCGCGTCCTCAACAGCCCGGCGAACCGCGCGTTCGTCGTGCGCTACGAGGGCCAGGCGCGGACGCCGTCGCTCGCCCCGCAGGCGGGCGGCTACGTGCTCGGCGACATCGTCACGTGCGGCGCCGGTGCGCTGCGCGTCGGCTGGGGCGCCGGCTTCTTCGCCGTCGACGTCCGCGACGCCTCCGCGGTCGCCGCCCTCGGCGCCGGCCTCGACGGCTCGCTGATCTACGGCGCGCCCGTCGCGCGCTCCGGCGACCTCCTGTCGACGGTGTTCTCGAGCCAGACCACCGACGCGGGCCAGACCCTGCCGAGCTACCGCGACGCGGGCGGCGCGCGCGTGACGCCCACGGGCTCGTCGATGCGCGTCGAGCTCGACGTCTACGACCGCGCCGCCGGCACGATCCGCACGCTCGGCACCACGTTCACCGGCTGCGAGCGCGTCGCGAACTGACCCCCGCGGGGTTCGTGACAAGTCTTTTACAGACCGCCTCGCCGCGCCGCGCGTAGATCGTCGCCGAGATGCGTCTGTTCACCAAGCTCGTCCCCACCCTCGCTCTGCTCGCACCACTCGGGTGTGGGTCGGGCACCCAGAGCACCCCCACCACCACGCAGGTCGCCACGGCGCCGGCGCCGCCGGCACCTCCGGCGGAACCGCCGATCGCCGCGGCCGATCCGCCGAAGGAAGAGGCAAAGCCGGAGCCTCCGGCTCCCGAGCCGGCGCCGGTGCCGAGCGCGCCCGGGACGGCGAAGGAGCTCGGCAAGTCGGTGCAGCGCGGCCTCAAGTGGCTCGCGACCCACGAGGCCACCGGCGGCGGGTGGGGGCAGGGCGACGACGCGCCGAACGTGCGCACGAACGAGCCCAAGGGGGGCGCGAACGTCGCCGATACCTCGGTCGCGCTGCTCGCGTTCCTGCGCGCCGGGCACACGCCGGCGGCGGGCGAGCACAAGCTCGCCGTCGAGCGCGGCCTCGGCTTCGTGCTGTCGGAGATCGAGGCGAGCGACGGCGACTCGCTGTACGTGTCGGCGGTGCGCGGCACGCGCGTGCAGGCGAAGATCGGGCAGTACGTCGACACGTTCGCGGCGCTCATGGTGCTCACCGAGGCCAAGGGCAAGATGAAGTCGCCGACGGAGAACGCGCGCCTCGACGCGGCGATGAAGAAGGTCGTGCGCAAGATCGAGAAGAACCAGAAGGACAACGGCTCGTGGGACGAGAAGGGCTGGGCGCCGGTGCTCAGCCAGGCGCTCGCCGCGAAGGGCATGAACCGCGCGGCGCAGGCCGGCGCGCCGGTGTCGAAGAAGGTGCTCGAGCGCATCGAACAGCAGGCCAAGAACGGGCAGATGCGCAGCACCGGCAGCGCCGGCGTCACGCTGTACGGCGAGGCGACGTCGGCGGCGAACGTGCGCGACGACGCGAGCACGAAGGCCGTGAACGCCTACAAGATGAAGGAGGCGGCGAAGCACGCCGCGCCGCAGCCGATGGCGCAGTCGCCGGGCAAGACGCCGACCGCCGCCGAGGTCAACGCGGCCGAGGCGGAGGCGAGCGACGCGATGAAGGCCGCGGTCGCGCGCGAGCGCGAGCTCGTCGCGAAGCTCAGCGACCAGCGCTTCGTCGCCGGGTTCGGCAACAACGGCGGCGAGGAGTACCTGTCGTACCTGCTCATCAGCGAGACGCTCGTCCAGTCGCGCGGCGCCGAGTGGGAGCGCTGGGACGCGGCGATCGGCAAGCTCGTGGAGCGCGTGCAGAACGAGGACGGCAGCTGGGTCGGTCACCACTGCATCACGGGGCGCACGTTCAACACGGCCGCCGCGCTCCTCGTGCTGATGGGCGATCGCACGCCCGTCGTGCACAACACGATCGCGAAGTAGTACCGTCGCGCGATGCGGCGCGGTCGACGATCATCGCCGGCACGCGTGCGAGCACGAGCAGGCGCAGCGACGCTGCGGCGACGGGCCGCCGGCGCGTGTGCGCTCGTCGCCGTCCTCGCGATCTGTGGCTGCGAAGGCAAGGGCGCGGTGCTCCCGTCGCCGACCGCCGCGATCGACGCCGCGCTCGCGAGCGGCGGGCGCTACCTCGCCTCGCGGCAGCGCAGCGACGGCGCGATCCCGTCGACGACGTACGCCGCGCTCGACGACGGCTGGTCGCTGACGCCGCTCGCCGCACTCGCGCTGCGCATGGTGCCCGAGCCGCAGCTCGACGAGAGCTATCGGCGGGCCGTCGACTACATCGCGACGATCGCCGCGCCCGGCGGCGCCCTGCGCGAGGCGCCCGAGGTCGGCTACCCGCTCTACGCGTACGCGATCGGCGCGCTCGTCCTCGGCGCACCCGACAACCGCCGCCACGCCGCCGTGCACGCGCGGCTCCTCGAGGCGCTGCGCGCGCTACAGCTCGGCGACCGCAACGGCTGGCGCCCGGGCGACGCGTCCTACGGCGGCTGGGGCTACGCGCCGCGCCCCGTGCCGCGCCCCGACGATGCGATGGCCGCCGAGGCCTACGGCGCGAACCTGTCCGCGACGCTCCTCGCGATCGGCGCGCTCGTGCTCGGCGGCACGCGCCCCGACGATCCGGCGCTCGTCGCGGCGCGCGGCTTCGTCGAGCGCTGCCGCAACACCGGCGACGGCGGCTTCTTCTTCTCCCCGGCCGTCCCCGACGGCAACAAGGCCGGCGCCACCGCCGACGGCCGCTATCGCTCCTACGGCTCGATGTCCGCCGACGGCATGCGCGCGCTGTTCCGCCTCGGCGCGCCTGCCGCCGCCGCCGCCGCCTACGTCACGCGCAACTTCGACGCGACCCGCAACCCCGGCGACTTCCCCCCGATCGCCGAGGTCCGCCGCGCCTCGTCCTACTACTACTGGGCGTGGTCGGCGGCCCACGTGATCCGCCACGTCTCCGCCCTCCCTCCGGCCGTCGCGCTCGCCGGCGAGCTCCTCCGCCGCCAGCGCCCCGACGGCAGCTGGAGCAACCCGAGCAGCGAGATGCGCGAGAACGACCCGATCATCGCCACGTCGTTCGCCGTCGCCGCGCTCGCCCTCGCGCGCTCGGTGATCTCCCGCGAGCCGCGCAGCCACGCGTACTAGGGCTGCGTGACGAGGACGGCGCTGCCGTCGAAGCGGCCGGCGCGCAGGTCGTCGACGGCGCGGTTCGCATCCTCGAGGCGATACGAGACGACGCGCGGGTGGAGGCGGATCTTCGGCGCGAGCGCGAGCAGCTCCTCGCCGTCGCGGCGCGTGAGGTTCGCGACGGAGCGCAGCGTGCGCTCCTCCCACAGGAGGCGGTAGGGGAACGACGGGATGTCGCTCATGTGGATGCCGCCGCACACGACGGTGCCGCCCGGCGCGACGGCGGTGAGCGCGAGCGGGACGAGGTCGCCGACGGGCGCGAAGATGATCGCGGCGTCGAGCTCGGAGGGCGGCAGCGACGTCGAGTCGCCGGCCCACACGGCGCCGAGGTCGCGCGCGAACTCCTGGGCGCGGTCGTCGCCGGGGCGCGTGAAGGCGTAGACCTCGCGCCCGAGGTGGATCGCGACCTGCGCGATCAGGTGGCCGGCCGAGCCGAAGCCGTAGAGGCCGAGGCGGTGGCCGTCGCCGGCGAGCCGGAGCGCGCGATAGCCGATCAGCGCACCGCACAGGAGCGGCGCGGCCTCGGGCGCGCTGTACCCGGGCGGGAGGCGCAGCGTGAAGCGCGCGTCGGCGACGCACGCATCGGCAAAGCCGCCGTCGCGGTGAAAGCCGGTGAAGCGCGCGCGCCGGCAGAGGTTCTCGCGCCCGCTCGTGCAGTAGGTGCACGTGCCGTCGGCCCACCCGAGCCAGGGCACGCCGACGCGGTCGCCGATGCGGAGCGCCGTGACGCCCGCACCGAGCGCCTCGACGATGCCCGCGATCTGATGACCGAGCACGATCGGCAGCGTGCCGCCGGGCAGCTCGCCGTCGATGACGTGCAGATCGGTGCGGCACACCGCGCACGCCTCGACGGTGATGCGCACTTCCCCCGGCCCCGGCGACGGCACCGGACGGTCCTGGAGCCGGAGCGGCTCGCGGTGTCGCTCGAGCACGACCGCACGCATGTAGGCGCTCATCACCGTCGGCGCTGCATCGCGCGCGCCACGCGCCTGCGCGTTTCCGCGAGCCCGGCGCGGCACGCCGCATGCTCGCAGAGGAGGCATGAGCGACGACGCGAACCGCGCGGTGATGCCATGACCGCACGCAGGATCACCGGCTGGCGGCGC
Source organism: Deltaproteobacteria bacterium (assembly GCA_019637375.1). Taxonomy (GTDB): domain Bacteria; phylum Myxococcota_A; class Polyangia; order Haliangiales; family Haliangiaceae; genus JABFXX01. The sequence continues at coordinate 107,525 of JAHBVW010000016.1, forward strand.
GTCGCGAACGCGATGTGGCGCGCACCGAACGACCCGCAGATCTACGGCGCGCTCGACGTCGACGCCGCGCCGCTGCTCGCGTTCATCGACCGCGCGCGGCGGGCGGGGCATCGCGTGACGCCGACGCACCTCGTCGGGCGCGCCATCGCCCGCGCGCTCGACCGCGTGCCCGAGCTCAACGTCCGCATCCGGCGTGGCCGCGCGCATCCGCGGGGGACGATCGACGTCTTCTTCATCGCGGCCGTCGCCGGCGGCGGCGACCTGTCGGGCGTGAAGGTGCGCGACGTCGGTGCGCGCTCCGCGATCGACGTCGCCGAGGAGCTCGCGCGGCGCGCGACCGCGATGAAGCGCGGCGACGACCCCGACCTCGCGCGCACGAAGGCCGCGACCGACGCGATGCCGCCGTGGCTCCTGCGCCGCATGCTGCGCCTCACCGCCTTCCTCACCGAGGACCTCCGCCTCGACGTCCCGTGGCTCGGGCTGCGGCGCGAGCCGTTCGGCAGCGCGATGGTGACGAGCGTCGGCGCGTTCGGGGTGCAGCAGGGCTTCGCGCCGCTCGCGTGGATGTACGACGTCCCGCTGCTGATCCTCGTCGGCGAGCTCGCCGAGCGCGCGGTCGCCGCCGGCGGCAAGGTCAGCGCGCGGACGATCCTGCCGATCACCGCGACGATCGACCACCGCTACGTCGACGGCTGGCACGTCTCGCGCGCGATGCAGGCGTTCCGCGACTACCTCGAGGATCCGCAGGCGTACGAGCCGGTGGCGAGCGTCGCCGCGTGACGCGGAGTGGTAGCGTGGAGGTGTGGCGAAGACGGCGCTCGTCACCGGCGGCAACCGGGGCATCGGCCAGGAGGTCGCGCGCGTGCTCGCGCAGGACGGCTGGGACGTGCTCGTCGCGGGGCGCGACCGGGCGAAGGCGGATGCGGCGGCGGCGCGGTTGCGCAAGGGCACCGGCGGGCGGCTGAGGGGCGTCGAGCTCGACGTGACGAGCGATGCCTCGGTCGCCGCGGCAGCTCAGAAGCTGCGCGACGGCGCGATCCGCATCGACGCGCTCGTCAACAACGCGGGCGTGCTCGGGCGCGCCGCCGCCGCGCAGACGATCGAGACGAACGCGCTCGGCCCGCTGCGCGTGACGCTCGGCCTCCTCCCGCTCCTCCGCGACGGGGCGACGGTGACGAACGTGACGAGCGGGCTCGGCGAGCTCGCGAACCTCGACGCCGAGCACCGGCGCTTCCTCGCCGACCCGGCGCTGACGCGCGACGCGCTCGTCGCGGCGCTGCACGAGCTCGCGCGCGGCGGGCGAGGGTGGGGCACCGACGCGTACGGCGCGTCGAAGGCCGCGCTCAACGCGCTGACGCGGATCCTCGCGGCCGAGCTCGCGCCGCGCGGCATCCGCGTGAATGCCACGTGCCCGGGCTGGGTGCGCACCGACATGGGCGGCCGCAACGCGCCGCGCTCCGTCGAGGAGGGCGCCGCGAGCGTCCTCTACGGCGTGACCGCCGCCGAGACCGGCGGTGTGTTCCGCGACGGCCGGCGGATCCCGCCCTGAGCTACCGCGCGACGCGCTCGATCTCCGACGGGCGCCACGTCCTGTCGAAGAAGCTCGCCTGCGGGCCGTAGAATCGGAGGATCGCGAAGTAGCCGGCGCCCGGCACGGTCTGGATCCAGTTGCCGCGCGCGACGCCGTCGGGGCACGCCGGCGCGAGGTGGATCGCGATCGAGCCGTCGTCGGAGGCGACGGCCGCCGGCGACGGATACGCCTGGCTCCCCGCGCGCGGGTACAGCTGGTCGGTCTGCAGCATCGAGCGCGACTGGTTGTCGTACAGCGTGACCGACCAGAAACGCGCCGCGGGGATCCCGGGCGGCAGCACGATGCGATACGCGTACGCACCGTCGAGCGGCTCGCCGTTCGCGTCGACGAACGCGCCGAGGTACTGCGAGCCGACGTCCGTCAGGCGCATCGCCATCGCCGGCGTGACGCCGGTCGCGAGGTAGAAGAACGCCGTGCGCGAGGCCAGCGCGCGCGCATTCGGATCGGCGGCCGGCTCGACGCCGCGCTCGCCGACGACGGCGGGTGGCTGCGAGAACGTGTAGCCGCCGACGAACAGCGTGTTGAGCCACGCCGATCCGTCGTAGTAGCCGAAGCACTCCTGCTCGCGAGGGCGCATCGCGATCACGCGGGCGATCGCATTCGCGAGCGCGACCGACCTCGCGAGCTGCTGCCGCGTGCGCTCGTCGGGATCGAACGGCCGATCCTTGACGATGCCGAGCGCGGCGAACTGCCCGGCGAGCTCCGGGTCCATCGCCGACGCCGGCTCGAGCTGCACGACGGCGTCGAGCATGTCGAAGAACGACGCGTCGTTCGGCGGGATCGTGTCGATCGCGAGCCCGCTGCCGTCGACGAACCGCATCCGCGGCGGCGCGATCGGTGCGGCGAGCGGCCCGTCACCGCGCAGGAACGCCGCGATGCTCGAGCCGACACCGCCCGCGACGTACGGAGCGATCTTCAGGTGCTCGCGGATGCTCGCCTCGGCGGGCGCCGGGTCGTCGTCCTCGAGGAACGCGCGCCCGAGCAGCAACACGTGGTTCGTGCGCGAGCGGCAGATGTAGCAGCCGCCCTCGGGGAGCGCGCCGGCGTGATCCGGCGGCACGAACAGGTACCTCCCGCCCTCGCCGCGATCGGGTCCGGAGATGCCGAAGTCGGTGACCCAGCGGAACCACATGTCGTCGGCGACGCCGAGCACCCGCGGCGGGACGTCGACGACGACCGGCCCGTCGCCGAGGTCGAGGAACGCGACGAAGTAGACGGTGTCGGCGTTCGCGGTGAGGAACAGCGAGCGCGAGTCCATGAGGCGCGGGAACAGCAGCACGTCGTGGTCCGCGATGCCGGCGCCGCGCAGGCCCTCGCGGATCGCGTACAGCGACACGGGTGCGAGCGAGCTCGTGAACGCCTCGACGGCGCGCAGCTCGTCGAGGTACGCGTACGCGCGGTCGGCGGTCTCGCGCGTCGGGATGCCGAGCGGCAGCTCGAGCGCGCCGATCGAGGTGTCGACGCGCGCCGGCGTCGCGATCGCCTCCGGCAGCGGCGTGCGCGCGACCCGCCCCGGCCCGATCTCGACGAGGTCGCCCGGGCGCCAGCTGCCGTCGAACGCGCCGGCCTCGGGGCCGTAGATGCGGAGGTAGAGGAAGTAGCCGCGGCCCGGCGCCGTCTGGATCCAGCGCGCGTCGCCGCCGGCCGGCGGCGTCGGGCCGAAGGAGATCGCGATCTCGCCGCGCTCGTCGGGCCCGACGGCGTCGCCCAGCGAGCCGATCACCGCGCGGTCCTGCGCCGTCGCGACCTGCGAGCGCGTGCTCGCGTCGTACGCGGTCACCGACCAGAACAGCGACGCCGGCACCGGGTGCGGCAGCCGTAGCTCGTACGTGCGGCCGCCGTCGAGGTACGCGCCGCTGGCGTCGCGCGCCGCGAGCCAGTACAGCGAGCCGCCGCCGACCTGCCGGCGGAACATCGCCGGCGACGCGACGATCGCCTGGAAGAACCAGCGGTCGCGCGCCTGCAGGTCGAGGTAGCTGTCGGCCTCGAAGTCCGGATCGTCGCTGACGAGGCTCACCCACTCCCACCGGCGATCGCCCCACGCGAGCCGATCGTGGCGGTTGCTCGCGAACGCCTCGACGCGCATCTCGTCGAGCCCCAGCCGCGCGGCGCGCTCGAGGATGTCGCGCGTGTGTGCGTCGGGTGCGAAGGTCCCGCCCTTCACGATGCCGACCGCCGCGAGCGCGCCGTACATCGGGCGGAGCTCGTCGGGCACCGGCTCCTCGTCGACGATCCGGTGCAGCTGCTCCCAGAACTGGAGGTTCGTCTCCCAGCGCAGCGGCGTGCAGTCGTTGCCGACGCGCGACAGGTCGAAGTAGGGCAGCGGGTTACCCGGGTCGGCGAGGCGGTACACCTTCACGAGCCGCAGCGCCTCGCGGGCCGCGTCGCCGTCGCCGTGCCGCGGCAGGGCGCGCAGCGCGAGCAGCGCCTTGTACGTCGCCGACCGCGCGACGTGGAAGCCGGCCGGCACGTCGCCGGTGTGGTCGGGCGGCAGGATCAGGTGCCGCCCGCCGGCGCCCGCGTCGGGGCCCGGGATGCCGAGGTCGGCGACCCAGCGCTGGTGGTGATCGTCGACGAGGCCGATGTACGGGCCGGCGGGCAGGTCGATCGCGACGGGGCCGGTGGTGAGGTCGAGGACGCCGGACGCGTAGGGTGTGTCGGAGTTCGCCGTGAACACGATGTGGCGCGGGCCCGCCGCGAGGATCATGAGCCCCCTGCCGTCCGGGATCCCCGAGGCGCGGATGCCCTCGAAGATGGCCTCCGCCGACACCGACGGATAGAAGAAGCGATACGCCTCCACCGCGCGGAGGAGGCGCTCCTCGTCGCGGATGCCGCCGATGGCGGCCTGTGCGGGAAACGCGTGCTCGAGCTTGTGGCGGGTCTGTAGATCCGGGACGTGCGCGGCCATGCCCGATCTCGAAGCATGCGCGGTGCCCGCGCCGCTCAGAACAGGATGGATGCGGCGAGCGAGTACGTCGGGCCCTTCTGGCCGCCGATGTAGTAGCCGAACGAGCTGCTCACCGGCGAGCGGTCGATCCAGATCATCTGTGCGTTGAGGCGGATGTCGCGCGTGTTCTTCGCGAAGAACCAGTTCGCGCCGCCGATGTACTCGTGCGCATCCGGAAAGCCGGTGTCGCCGAACACCCACGACGTCACACCGTAGACCTGGAGCAGCTTCGGCAGCGGATAGAACGACGCCTGCACGTAGAAGCCCTTGTCGACGATCCGCGACATCGGCAGCGGACCGTCGGCGCGCAGCTGAGTGAGCCAGCGCTGCATGAACTGCGCACCGACGAAGATCCCGCGGTACTTGAACCCCGCGTCGGCGCTGACCATGCTGTAGCGCGCGCGCGTCACGGTGACGCCCTCGGCGAGCGAGCCGGGCGCGAACAGGTTGAGGCTGTCGGTGAGCCGCAGCGTCGTGTTCTCGGGCGTGTTCGACGCGGTGCTCGTGAACGGATCCTCGAGGCTCGACACGCCCGAGAAGCCGAACCGCATCGCGAAGTCCTGGTGATACTCCCAGTCGTCGAACGAGCCATTGGGGCCGAACTCCTGCGTCGTCGGCATCCACCACAGCGAGCCCGCGTACGCGAACGAGCGGGTGAGCTGACTCGCCGTGATGTCGAGTGCGCTGTTGTTGTTGCCCGTCATCGCGGAGTAGTTCACGCCGGAGATGATCTCGCCGCTCGCCCACGCGCCGTAGGTGAAGTAGGGGCGGAAGAACTCGTCGGCCATGACGCGGTCGTGACCGAGCCAGTACGGGTGCGAGCCGAACAGCGAGCGCGAGCCCGGGAGAGCGTTGAGGCCCGCGTACAGGCTGAACTTCTTGCTGAACTGATATCCGAGCACGCCGAAGATCGCCTTCTGATCGGTCGGGTTCACCGTCCAGAACGTGATCTGGTAGATGAGCTGCGGCAGGCCCATCCAGCCCTTCAGGTGGACCATGATGCGGTGGGCGAAGATGTCCTGGCGCGGATCGACCTCGTGCACGCGGCCGAGGTGATCGGTGAACGTCTGCCCCGCGGGCATCTGGTTGAGGTAGCGCGCGAGGACGTAGGCACTCAGGTACACCTCGCCGTGCTTCGTCCTGCCGAGCAGGAAGCCCTTGCCCGGCTCGATCGCGCCCCAGCTCTCGACGCGCTGGCCGGTCTCCTCGGGCGCATCGGGCGGTGCGTCGTCCGTGTCATCGTCGTCGGCGCGTGCCGGCGCGCTCGCCAGGAGTGCGGCCATCCCTGCGATCAGCGCGAGTCTCACCGACATCCGGCGCCCGAGCTAGCAAGCGCCACACCAGCGCGCTCGCACGGCGTCGTGGGCGGTCCCGACCGAGACGCGGATGCGCGCGAGGCGCGACGACGGCATTCCCACACACGTGCTCGCTGCGCGCGATCGAGACAATCACGCGGTGTGGTGATTGCACGACGGCCACCCCATGCAGTCACCAAAGAAGTGGGCGCTCGCGGCGAGCGCGGCCATCGTCGTCGGCATCGGGGCCGTCATCGGCGCCGGTGTCGCGCTCGGGCGCAACCAGCCCGCCGCCGGGCCCGATGCGATCACTCCCGCACTCAACGCGGCCTATGACAAGTACAAGGGGCTCAAGGAGGGCAAGAACGCCGACTACATCCCGGCGCTCGCGAAGGTCGATCCCGATCTGTACGGCATCGCGCTCGTCACCGTCGACGGCAAGGTCTACACGGTCGGCGACGTGAAGTCCGAGGTCTCGATCCAGTCGATCTCGAAGGTGTTCACGATGGCGCGCGTCCTCCAGGACGTCGGCGAGGTGCCGCTGCGCGACAACATCGGCTTCGACGCGACGGGGCAGGCGTTCAACTCGATCGTCGCGATCGAGCAGTACAAGGGCAAGGAGATGAATCCGCTCGTCAACGCGGGCGCGATCGTCACGACGAGCATGGTGAGGGGCAAGACCGCCGACGAGATCTGGAACAAGATCATCGGCACGTACGACGCGTTCGCGGGGCGCGCCCTCAAGGTCAACGCCGAGGTCTACAAGTCCGAGGCCGCGACGAACCAGCGCAACCAGGCGATCGGCATGCTGATGTACGCGTACGAGCACATCAAGGACAACCCGCTGCAGGCCGTCGACCTGTACACGCGGCAGTGCTCGGTGAACGTCAACGCCGTCGACCTCGCGACGATGGCGGCGACGCTCGCGAACGGCGGCAAGAACCCGGTGACCGGCAAGGTCGTGATCGAGTCGTCGCACGTGCCGACGATCCTCGCGGTGATGGCGACGGCCGGCCTCTACGACGACTCCGGCAAGTGGCTCGCGTGGACGGGCCTGCCGGCGAAGAGCGGCGTCGGCGGCGGCCTGATCGCCGTGTCGCCGGGCAACTGGGGCATCGCCGTGATCTCGCCGCCGCTCGACAAGGCCGGCAACAGCGTGCGCGGGCAGCGCGCGATCGCCGACGTCTCGAAGGCGCTCGACGGCAATCCGTACGCGGTGAGCCCGGCGGCCCCGGCGACGAAGTAAGCACCTTGTCGGCCGACGACACCACTCCCGCCGGCGCGCCGCGCCCGTTCTCGATCTTCGGCGGCGGGCCGTTCCTGGCGCTCGCGCGCCGGTGCCACCTCGTGCGCGCGAGCGGGCTCCTCGATGTGGGGTGGCTGGTCGGCCTCGCGTGGGGCCCGATCGGGCTCGCGGCGCTATTCCGCCTCGCCGGTCACCAGCCCGTCGACCCGATCGACCTCGACATCTCGGTGCACGCGCGCCTCCTCGTCGAGATGCCGCTCCTGGTCGCCGCCGGGCAGATGCTCGACGGGCAGTGCCGCGCCGCGGTCCACCAGCTCTACCTCGGGCGGCTCGCGGATCCGGAGGCGCTCGACCGCATCCTCGACCGCACCGAGGCGCTGGCGCACGCGCGCTGGGTCGAGGCCGCGCTGTTCGCCGGCGCGTTCCTGCTCGGCCAGCTCGTCCTGTGGGGCGTGCTCGGCGCGACCGGCATCCTGACCGGCACCGCCCGCGCGTCGATGTCGTTCACGCGTGCGTGGTACTCGGTGATCGCGCTGCCGCTGGTCCAGTTCCTCGCGGCGCGCTGGATGTGGCGCTGGGCGGTGTGGACGTACTTCCTCGCGCGCCTGTCGCGCCTGCCGCTCGCGGCCGAGGCGACGCACCCCGACCGCGCCGCGGGCCTCGGCTGCCTCGCGTGGCCGCTCGGCGGCTTCAACTGGTTCGTGCTCGCGTTCGTGAGCGTGCTCGCGGGCGGCTGGGGCACGCGTCTCCTCGAGGGCACGTCGACGGTGCGCGCGTTCATCCCGAACGCACTCACGATCTTCTTCTTCGCGATCACCGTCGGCTGCGCCCCGCTCCTCTTGTTCTCGATCCACCTCTATCGCGCGAAGCGCCGCGACACGGCGGCGTACTCGCTGTGGAACCTCGACTACGTGCGCCGATTTCGCGCGAAGTGGATCGAGCGCGCGCCGGGCGATCCGCTCGGCACCGAAGACGTCCAGTCGTTCGACAACACGCAGAACGTGTTCCAGATGATCCTGACGACGCGACTCCTCGTCTTCAGTCCGACCAAGCTCAAGTACACGATCCTCGCGGTGCTCGCGCCGATGCTCCCGCTGCTGCTCCTCGAGGTCCCGATCGAGCGGATCCTCGAGCGCATCGGTCAGTCCGCGCTGGGCGTGCTCCCCTTGTGAGCCTCCTCCCACGCGCGCACGCGGTGGCGCGCCTGGTCGAAGATGCGCTCGTAGTTGCCCCTCAGCACGAGCTCGCGCGCCCGCGGCGACAGCTGCCGCCACAGCGGCTCGTACATCTCGTACACGCGCAGGTACTCGCGCTGGTTCTTCGGCGCGACCTCGTCGGTGCCGAACAGGAACCGATCCGGGTGGTGCTCGATCACCGCGGCGACGGTCTTGACCGCCTCGGGCGACGCGACGACGTACTTCGCGACCTCGGCCCACGACAGGTCGACCATGACGTGGCGCAGCTCGGGCGCGTCCATCGCGCGATCGACCAGCTCCATGTGGTCCTTGATCGGGCGGACGACGCGCCCGACGCCGATGTGCGCCCAGATGATCGTCGTCCTCGGGTGGCGCTCGAACAGCGCGCGCAGCCCGGCGAGGTACGCGGGCGTCGCGCCGGGTTGCGGGAACGGCGTGTCGGCGTCGCAGTGCACGAGCACGACGAGCCCGACCTCCTCGGCGAACGACAGCAGGCGGTCGAGCGCGGGGTCCTCGAGGCTCGGCGCGCCGCCGGCGACCTTCGACGTCACGAACTCCTTGTGGATCGAGAACTCGCCGATGCCCTCGAACACGCCGGGGTACGTGAGCAGGACGCGCCGCACGTGATCGGCGGCGTACATGTCCGCCGGGTTGAAGCCGGTGATCATCGGATCGAAGCGCGCACGGTCGCGCGGCGACAGCGAGCGAAAGGCCATCGCGATCGCCGCATCGGTGAAGGAGTAGTAATAGAGCGGCGCATCGCTATCGAGGTAGTACGTCGGCGCGTCTTCCTGGCTGAGCCGGTACGACCACATCTGCTGGAGCGGGATCCCGAACAGCACCGCGCGCCCGATCTTGCCGTCCATCGTCCGCAGGAAGTCGTGGATGTCCGTTCCGACCTGCACGTAGTTCGTGAGGTGGACGTGCGAGTCGTTCGCGAGGTACGCGGGCTCCGCCGGCGCGGCTGAGGGGTCCTCCCTCGTCGCGACGAGCAGGCTCGTCCCCGCAGCCAGCGCCACCGCGATCGCGAGGGCGCACGTCTTCTTCTGGATGACCATGGCGCCCCGAGCAAATGCAAGGCGCGCACCCCTCGGCACGCTTTGCGCACCGCCGAGGGGACATGCGGAAGTCGACACTCGGTTTGATCGCAGCCCTCGGCATCGCGACGGGTGGCAGTGCGTTGATCGCGTATGCGCAGGCGCAGGACGAGCCACCTGCGCAGACGGTACCCGAGCCACCGAAGGCGCCGAAGCAGACCCAGCGCCAGGCCCAGGCGAAGCAGAAGCCGAACATCAAGATCCTCGCGACCGGCGGCACGATCGCCGGCGCCGGCGCGGCGGGCGGCTACGGCTACACGTCGGGGCAGTTCAAGGTCGAGGACCTCATCAACGCGGTCCCCGGCATCGAGAAGCTCGCGAACCTCAGCGGCGAGCAGGTCGCGAACATCGGCAGCCAGGACATGAGCGACGAGGTGTGGCTCAGGCTCGCGAAGCGCGCGAACGAGCTGCTCGCCGACCCGAAGGTCGACGGCATCGTCGTCACGCACGGCACCGACACGATGGAGGAGACGGCGTACTTCCTCGACCTGACGGTGCGCAGCCGCAAGCCGGTGGTGCTCGTCGGATCGATGCGGCCGGCGACGGCGGTCAGCGCCGACGGCCCGGCGAACCTGTACGAGGGCGTCGCGGTCGCGGCGAGCCCGGGGGCGCGCGGGCGCGGCACGCTGGTCGTGATGAACGACGAGATCCACGCGGCCCGCAACGTCGTCAAGACGAACACCACGAACCTCGAGACGTTCAACAGCCCGAACCGCGGCGAGGCGGGGCAGGTCCACGCCGGCACGGTCACGTGGTTCGAGCCGATGGACAAGCGCCACGCCCAGGACTCGGAGTTCAACGTGAAGAACCTCGACGAGCTGCCGCGCGTCGACATCGTCTACGCGCACGCGAACATGGACGCGACGATGATCGACGCCGCGCTCGCCGCGGGTGCGAAGGGCATCGTGGTCGCGGGCGTCGGCGACGGCAACATGTCGAAGGCGGCGCTCGACGCGCTCGCGAAGGCGGCGAAGGACGGCGTCGTCGTGGTGCGCAGCACGCGCCTGCCCGCGGGCATGGTGATGCGCAACGCCGAGGTCAAGGACGACGAGCTCGGCTTCGTCGCGTCGGGAGAGCTCAATCCCGGCAAGTCGCGCGTGCTGCTCCAGCTCGCGCTGACGAAGACGAACGACCCGAAGCGCGTGCAGCAGATGTTCCGCGAGTACTGATGCGCTCCCGCGGCGACGTGCGCGGCGGTCGAAGCGCTCGCGCACGCGGCACTCCTGTACTCGAGGTGATCTCGCGATAACTCTTATTCTGCGAGATGGCCTGAAGGATGCTTGTGCCCGGGCCGCCATGCGAGTCTTGCGGCAATCGACGATCGCGTTCGGACTCCTCGTCGCCGTCGCCCGCTCGGGAGGTGCGCAGCCGCCGCCGCCGGAACCCGCCGAGCCGACGCCGCCGCTCCCGGAGGCGCCACCGGCGGAGAAGGACCAGGCGAAGAAGTACGAGACCACGCCGCCGCAGGCGCTCGAGGGCGAACCGTCGAAGCCGGGCACCCTGATGGAGGTCTACGGCTTCGTGATGACCGACGCCGGTTTCGACTTCGGGAAGATCGGCAATCCCGACTGGCAGGACGTGCTCCGTCCGACGAAGCTGCCGGCGTTCGAGAACGAGTTCGGTCGGGGCCCGCGGACCTTCCTGGGTGTGCGCCAGACCAGGTTCGGCGTGAAGACGACGACGCCGACCGAATGCTACGGTGACTTCAAGACGACGTTCGAGTTCGAGTTGTTCGGCGTCGGCGTCGACGAGGGACAGACCACGTTCCGCCTGCGCCATGCCTACGGTGACTGGAAGTCGCTGCGCGCCGGGCAAACGTGGAGTCCGTTCATGGACATCGACGTGTTTCCGAACACGATCGAGTACTGGGGGCCGCCGGGGATGGCGTTCTTTCGCAACGTGCAGGTCGCGTGGATGCCGATCCAGGGCGATTCGCGCGTGACCGTCGCGCTCGAGCGTCCCGGAGCGACCGCCGATACCTCCAGCGTCGAGGGCAGGGTCGAGCTCGAGGACGTGATCCCGCGATTTCCGGCCCCCGACCTCTCGGCCGAGGCGCGCTACGGCGGGGAGTGGGGCTACGTCGAGCTGGCCGGTATCTTGCGCTGGATCAAGTGGGACGACATCAACCCCGCCGCGCCCCAGCTCGGCGGCGACGCCTTCGGCTGGGGCCTCAACCTCAGCACGAACCTCAAGTTCGGTCCTGCCACCCTCAAGGCGGCGCTCGTCGGCGGCCAGGCGATCGAGAACTACATGAACGATGGCTCCGCGGACATCGGTGTCGTGAGGAAGAACGTCGTGGACAGGCCGTTCGACGGCGAGTCGCTCGGCGTGGTCGGGGGCACGTTCTTCCTCGACGTCACGTGGAACAAGTTCTTCACCAGCTCCGCCGGCTACTCGTTCATCTGGATCGACAACTCCTCCGGGCAGGCGGCCGACGCGTTCCACCTCGGTCAGTACGCGCTCGCCAACCTCCTGTTCCATCCGGGCGAGGACTTGATGTTCGGCGCCGAGTTCCAGTACGGCCGGCGCTCGAACAACGCCGACGACTTCGAGGCGAACGACTTCCGGATCCAGTTCTCCTTCCGGTTCAGCTACGGCAAGAAGTTCGGACAGGTTCGCAAGTAGGCGCAGGGCCTGCGGCGTGCATTCGCTCCCGGCATGACCGCCAGGATCGGGCGCGTGCGCCTCGAGCGGGATGCGCTCGGCGAGGTGGAGGTGCCGGCGGAGCACCTGTGGGGCGCACAGACCGAGCGCTCGCGCCGCAACTTCCCGATCGGGACCGACCGGTTCCGCTGGGGGCGGCCCGTGATCCGCGCGCTCGGCCTGCTCAAGAAGTGCGCGGCGCTGGCGAGCGCGGAGCTCGGTGAGCTGCGCAGGGACGAGGCCGACCTGATCGTGCGCGCCGCCCAGGAGGTGATCGACGGCAAGCTCGACGCGGAGTTTCCCCTCGTCGTGTTCCAGACCGGGTCCGGCACGCAGACGAACATGAACGCGAACGAGGTGATCGCGAACCGCGCGATCCAGCTCGCGGGCGGCACCCTCGGCGCGATGCGCCCGATCCACCCGAACGACCACGTCAACCGCGGCCAGTCGACGAACGACACCTTCCCGACGGTGATGCACCTCGCGACGGCGCACGAGGTCGAGGACGTGCTCGTCCCCGCGATCCGCGCGCTGCGCAACACGCTCGATGCCAAGGCGGTCGCGTTCTCGCGCCTCGTGATGGTGGGCCGCACGCACCTGCAGGACGCGACGCCGCTCACGCTCGGGCAGGTCATCTCGGGCTGGGTGGCGCAGCTCGACGACGCGCTCGAGGGCATCCGCCGCGCGATGCCCGGCATCTACAACCTCGCGATCGGCGGCACCGCCGTCGGGACCGGCCTCAACACCAACCCCGAGTTCGGCGCGATCGTCGCGCGCCGGCTCGCCGACGAGACCGGCAAGCCGTTCGTGCCGGCGCCGAACAAGTTCGCGGCGCTGTCGGCGCACGACGCGATGGTGACGGTGAGCGCCGCGCTGCGCACGCTCGCGGGCGCGCTGCTCAAGATCGCGAACGACGTCCGCTGGTACGCGTGCGGGCCGCGCGCCGGCCTCGCCGAGCTCCGGCTGCCCGCGAACGAGCCCGGCTCCTCGAGCATGCCGGGCAAGATCAACCCGACGCAGTGCGAGGCGCTCACGATGGTCGCGGTGCACGTGTTCGGCGCGGACGCGGCGGTCGCGTTCGCGGGCTCGCAGGGCAACTTCCAGCTCAACGCGTACAAGCCGGTCATCCTCGACAACGTGCTCACGTCGGCGCAGCTGCTCGCCGACGCGGCGCGGTCGTTCGACGAGCGGTGCGCGCGCGGCATCGAGCCCGACGAGGAGCGCATCCGCGAGCACCTCGAGAGCTCGCTGATGCTCGTGACGGCGCTCGACCCGCACATCGGTTACGAGAAGGCGTCCGAGATCGCGCTCAAGGCCTACCGCGAGGACCTCACGCTGCGCGAGGCCGCGCTCGACCTCGGCTACCTGACCCCCGACGAGTTCGACGCGTGGGTGCGCCCCGAGGACATGACCCACCCGGCATGAGCGACGCCGAGGAAGAAGAGCCGCGGCCGTTCTCGCTCACCAGGGGCGGGCCGTTCTACCGCCTGCAGATGCGCCTGCACCTGCGCGCGCCGAACAGCCTGCGGCGGGCGTGGTGGATCGCGGTGGCCGCGTGGGTCCCGATCGTGCTCGGCGCCGGCGTGCGCCACGTGCTCGGGATGCCGGCGGATCAGACGCTGCACGACCTCTCGATCCACGTGCGCCTGCTCGTGACGCTGCCGGTGCTGCTGTCGTCGGAGATCGTCCTCGAGAACAGCGCCGCGAGCGCGATCAGGAGCATGTACCTCGGGCACTTCTGCGACGCGGCGAAGCTCGACGGCATCGCCGAGCGCGCGGAGTGGTGGCGCGACCGGTGGTGGGTCGAGGCCGGCCTGCTCGGCATCGCGATCCTGGGCGGTCAGCTCGCGATGTGGGGTGTGTTCGGCGCCGGTGGGTTGTTCCACGGCAGCACGATCGTCGGTGTGTGGTCGTTTCCGTATCTGTGGTACGCGTGTATCGCACTCCCGATCGTGCAGTTCGTGATGCTGCGCTGGGTGTGGCGGTGGATGATCTGGAGCTACGTACTCGTGCGGATCTCGCGCCTGCCGCTCACGCCGCTCGCGACGCACGCCGACGGCGCCGCGGGCCTCGAGCCGCTGGCGCGGCCGGTCAGCGCGTTCAGCGCGTTCACGCTCGCGATCGGTGCGATCATCGCGGCGGCGTGGGGCACGACGCTCCTGCACGAGCACACGACGATCGAGACGCTCTTGCCGCAGCTCGTGATCTTCCTGCTCGACGTGCTCGCGATCGCGGTCGCCCCGCTCCTCCTGTTCTCGGGGCATCTGTTCCGCACGCGCCGGCGCACGCTCGCGCAGTACGGCGAGTTCGTCCGCAACTACACGCTGCGCTTCCACGCGAAGTGGATCGATCCGCCGTCGCCCGACGACCCGCTCGGCTCTCCGGACATCCAGTCGCTCAACGACCTCGGCTCGGCGTTCCAGGTGGTGTCGAAGACCCGGCCGTTCGTGTTCGGGCCGCGCACCGTGTTCATGGTGTGGTTCGCCGGCCTCATCCCGATGGTCCCGCTGTTCGCGAGCACGGTGACGGTCGAGAGCGTGCTCGAGCGGATCGTCAAGACGGTGCTCGGTGGCTTCCCGTTCTGACGAGCGAGCGATCACTTGAACTGGATCTGGATGCGCGTCTGGAGGAAGTAGGTGTTGCCCTCGAGGCCGAAGCGATCGAGCCGGCCGTAACCGACGACGCCCTCGAGGCGCAGCGCCTCGGTCATGTACCAGTTCAGGATCGCCGTGGCGCGGAAGAACTTGCCGCCCTGGACGCCGCGGGAGTCGAGGTCGACGTACGTGCCGCGCACCGCGAGCTCGATCGCGCCCGGGCCCTCGTCGAACACCGACTTGTTCGGCACCACGTCGTCGAAGAACCCGCCGTCGTTCTTGTAGGGGTGCGTCTCGCCCGTGAAGAGGTAGGAGACGAACGCCTCGCCGCCGTGGAAGAACGGGTTGTTCGTCGGCTCGGACACGTTCTTGTTGAAGTAGTACTCGGAGCCGAACGCGAACGGGCCGCGCACGTAGTAGGCCTCGACGCCGACCGTCGTCGAGCGCGACGCCGGAAACGCGCCGGTGTCGACGGCCTGGCTCTGCGCGAGGAACGACTCGGGCTTGGACCGGTAGGTCAGAAAGCCGTCGTCGGCGCCGGCGTAGCGGAACGACGCGGCGAGGTGCAGCACGTGGCCCTCGACGGGCGTGAACGGCAGCCACACGGCACGGCCGACGAGCGCCCAGTCGTTCTTGTTGAACGACTCCTTCTCCGACACCGGATCTGCAAAGGCACCGACGTTGTACACGAGCTTGCCGCCGAGGCCGACGCCGAGCCAGCGCGCGCCGTCGGCGAGGATCGGATAGAACGCGTCGTTCGCCGCCGAGCGCTCGTTGAACCAGCCGTAGTAGCCGACCATGAACTTGTTCGTCGACGCGCCCTCCTTCGTGCGGCCGATGAACAAGAAGCCCTCGAGCTCCGGGATGCGGACGATGAAGCCGGTCTGGCGGAATCGCCACTCGTTCGAGCTCTGGATGAACGCCAGTCCGACCGTGTAGCGCAGTTGCTCGAAGATCAGGCGCCCGCTCGCGAGGCCGCGCAGGTCGCGGATCCCGCTCTCGGGGTTGAGGAACATCTGCTCCTTGCTCGCGAGGTCCTGCGCGTACGTCGCGTAGTCGATCAGGACGCCGCCGCCGAGGCGGAGCGAGAAGTACGTCGTGTCGAGCTCGAACGTCTTCGACGCGGTGCGCTCCTCGTCGGGATCGGGCGCGTCCATGTCGTCCGCGATCGCCGACCGCGAGAGCAACAAGACCGCGAGGATCGCGAGGCGCCGCATGGCGTGTCCGTCACCGGGGAGGAGGTGACTGGCCGCGGCGCGCCGATTGCGACGCCGAGCGCGGGTACTTCGAGCGATCGAGGTTCGTGAGCTTGACGGGATCGAGCAGGTCCTTGATCTGGGCCTCGGTCAGCACGCGCTTCTCGCGCACGACCTGGATGAGGCCCTTGCCGGTCCGGTACGCCTCGGCCGCGAGCTCGGTCGCCTTGTCGTAGCCGATCGCGGGCACGAGCGCGGTCACGGTGCCGACGGTCTCGTCCATGTACTGCTTCAGCACCTTGTCGTTGATCGTGATCCCGTCGACGGCCCGCCGCAGCGCCGCCGAGCCGGCGGCGAGCAGGCTCTGCGACTCGAGCAGCGACAGGCCCTCGATCGGCTCGTACGCGTTGAGCTGGAGCTGCCCCGAGTGCGCGGCCATGTCGATCGCCACGGCGCTGCCGACGACGCGGAACGCGATCAGGTTGACGAGCTCCGGGATCACCGGGTTGACCTTGCCGGGCATGATCGACGAGCCCGGCTGGATCGCCGGCAGGTTGATCTCGTTCAGGCCGGCGCGCGGTCCCGACGCGAGGAGGATCAGGTCGCTCGCGATCTTCGACTGCGTGATCGCGAGGCTCTTGAGCGCGTTCGCGTACACGACGAAGCCCTGCTGGCTCCACGTCGCCGTGAACATGTCCTTGGCCTGGACGATGGGCTTCTTCGTCAGCGTCGCGAGCTCGGTCGCGACGGCCTCGGCGTACCCCTTCGGCGCGGTGAGCCCGCTGCCCACGGCCGTCCCGCCCATGTTGACACCGTACAGATAGCGCTCGGCGTCGCGCAGGAGCTGGATCTCGGCGTCGAGCGCCGCGGCGAAGGCGTGAAACTCCTGTCCGACGGTCATCGGCACCGCATCCTGGAGCTCGGTGCGGCCCATCTTCACGACCTCGAGGTACTCGTTGCCCTTGTTGCGGAAGCTGGTCGCGAGGCGCCGGAGCTCGCCGATCAGCTTTTCGTTGCGCAGGAGCAGCGCGACCTTGATCGCCGTCGGGTACGAGTCGTTCGTCGACTGCGACATGTTGAGATCGTCGTGTGGCTCGAGATACTGATACTCGCCCTTCTTGTGGCCCATCATCTCGAGTCCGACGTTGGCCAGGACTTCATTGGCATTCATGTTCGAGGACGTGCCGGCACCGCCCTGGTACCAGTCCACCTTGAACTGATCGCGGTACTTGCCCGCGATCACCGCCTGCGTCGCCTTCTCGATCGCCGCGAGGCGATCGGGCTTCATCTTGCCGACCTTCGCGTTCGCGCGCGCCGCGGCGAGCTTCACGATCGCGTACGCCTCGACGAACTCGGGGTAGTAGTTCATCTTGATGCCCGAGATCTGGAAGTTCTCGAGCGCGCGCGCCGTCTGGATGCCGTAGTACGCGTCGGCCGGGACCTCCTTGGTGCCGAGGAGGTCGCGCTCGGTGCGCGTCGCCGGCTTCGCGGTGTCGGCGTGGAGTCGCAGCTCGAACGGTGCAGAGGCCAGGACCACACAGGCCACGATCGCCGCGCGCTTCATGGCGCCGCCGTCGGTGCACCCGAGGTGCCAGGGCGCGGCGCCGAGGATCCCGCCGGGTTGGGCGGATCCTCCGAGGGCTCCCGCGTGCGGTGCACGGTCGCGGGGCTCCGACCGGGCGATCGGATCTCACTCGGCTCCGGATCGCCGCCGATCCGCGAACAGCACGCTCGCGAGGAGCAGGCCGCCGACGAGCTGGAACGCGACGAGGAACACCTGGAAGAACGTCGCGTGGCCGCCGGCCTCCCCGCGGAGGAGCCCGAACACGGCCTGCGTCCCGAGGAAGCCCGTCGAGATCTGGAGGAGCCCGGGCACGATGACCGTCGCCGGGAGTCCGTCGCGGACGACGCGCGCGTGGGCGTACCCGGCGGCGCCGAGGACGAACGCCGCGATGAGGGGCGCGCCGTCCGGGCCGAACACCCGCTTCGTCAGCGCCTGCGCGCCGTAGGCGACGAGCACGCCGAACACGATCCACGGCGCGTCGCTCGGGCGCGCCTGCAGGCACAGCACGAGCGCGAGGCCGCCGGCGACGAGGATCGCGAGGACCTCCGGCGCCGGCAGCGGCGCGACGTGCGTCGGCGGGGGCAGCGGCGCGAGCAGCATCCACAGCTTGATCGCCGCCGCGAGGCCCGCGGCGGTCATGAGGAAGCGCACCAGCGCGTACGCGAGCCGCGAGGTGCCCGACTCGAGCGCGTCGTTCGCGAGCTCGTGCGTCCCGATCGTGATCGCGGATGCCGGCACGAGCAGCGTGATGCCGCCGAACAGCGCGCGCCCGCCGTCGACCTCGAACACCGTCGCGCAGCCGAGGACGAGCAGCGTCGCCGCGAGCGTCGCGGCGAACACCTTCTGCAGGTCGAGCGCGCGGCGCCCGATCGCGACGTAGTGGACGAAGCCGGTGAGGAGGCCGGCGAGCGCCGCGACGAGCATCTCGCCGTCGCGACCGCCGACGCGCGCCGCGACGGCGGCACCGTACACACCGTACGCCGTGACGACGGCGAACCGCGGCACGTGCCAGCGCTCGGCGAGGATCGCGCGGAGTCGCGCGCGCGCGCGCACCGGCGAGTACGCGCCGGCGGCGCAGGCGTCGGCGAGGTCGATGAGCTCGCGGACGCGCGCGAGCCGCCAGTGGGCCTCGAAGCCGATCCTGCGCAGCGCGACGCGCTCGCCGGATCCGTCGCGCACCTCGACGGCGATCGCGCTCTGGAGGAGCAGCGTGTCCGCCGACACGCCCAGGCGCGCGGCGATCGCCCTCAGGTGGCCCTCGATCGCGTCGGCGGGCATCTGGACGCGGTGCATCGCCTGCGCGAAGTCGAGCAACAGGTCGGCCGACTCGTCGAGCGACGCCGCGGGCACGCCCGAGATCCGGTGCAAGCGCGGGACCCGCGCCCGCTCAGAGCGTCTCGTCCTCCCAGCGCCGCGCCATCTTGAACACGCTGAGGAACACGCCCATCGCGAGGACCGCGAACATCAGCATCGCGATGGTCGCGGGCAGCGACACGCCGACGTTCGCGCCGAGCATGAAGCCGATGGATGCGACGACCGGGATGAAGACCAGTGCGAAGACTGCCGCCATACCCGGACTCCTTGCGTCCGGCGTGCCTGCGCCGGAGGCTGAAATCGGCGCAGCGTTCGCGCCGCCCGGCAAAGGGCGCGCAAGCCGTGCGCGTTTCAGCGGGCGAGCAGGTCCTCGAGGGTGCTCATCAGCTCGTCGACCTTCACCGGCTTGGTCAGGTAGCGGTGGAAGCCGGCGTCGGCGGCGCGCGAGGTGTCCCGGAGGAGCGCCGCGGCCGACAGCCCGATCACCGGGATGGCCTTCGTCTCGGGCCACTCCTTGAGGCGCTGGATCGCGTCGAACCCGCTCATGCCCGGCAGGTTGATGTCGAGGATCACGACGTCGGGCCGGTGCGCGCGCACGAGCTCGAGGCCGATCTCCGCGGTCGGCGCGGTCCTGAGGGCGACGCCCGGCAGGTCGCCGAGCAGGTCCTCCATGAACGCGATGTTCGACGGGTTGTCCTCGATGTAGACGATCGTGCGCGCCGCATCCGCGGTCGCGAGCGGCGACGCGGCCGAGCGCGGCGCATCGGCGGCGGCGACCCCGGTGGTGCGCGCGCCGTGCACCGGCAGCTCGATCCAGAACACCGAGCCGCGGCCGACCTCGCTCGCGAACCCGACGCGCCCCTTCATCATCTCGGCGAGGCGCCGCGTGATCGTGAGGCCGATGCCGGTGCCCTCGATCGGCCCGGCCTCCTGGCCCGCGCGCTGGAACGGCTCGAACACCCGGTCCTGCTTGTCGGCGGGGATGCCGATGCCGTCGTCGCTGACGGTCACGCGGATCGCCCCGTGCGCGGCGGCGGCCTCGAAGCGCGCGAAGCCGCCCCGGCGGCCGTACTTGATCGCGTTCGAGCCGTAGTTCATGAGGATCTGCGCGAGGCGCGTGCGATCCGCGAGGACGGGCGCGAGCTCGCCCGGGCACGCGTGCGCGAGCGCGACGCCGGCGCGCGCCGCCATCGGCTGCAGCGTGGCGACCGCCTCCTCGATGACCTCGCGCACGCCGACCGGCTCGACGGAGATCGCGACGCGGCCGGCCTCGATGCGCGACAGGTCGAGCACGTCGTCGATCAGGCGCAGCAGGTGCTCGCCGCCGCGCTGCACGTGCTGCAGGCGCTCGAGCTGGCGCTCGCCGAGCGGCTGCTTGCGATCGCGCTCGAGCAGCTGCGCGAAGCCGAGGATCGCGTTGAGCGGCGTGCGCAGCTCGTGGCTCATCGACGACAGGAACTCGCTCTTCGCCGCGCTCGCCGTCTCGGCCGCCTGCTGCGCGGTGCGCAGCTGCTCGGTGCGCTCGACGTCCTCGGTGATGTCGGCGATCGTGGTCACCGTGCCGTGCTCGGCGGTCTTGATCTCGGTGACGCGCAGGTAGCGCCCCGTGCCGGTGCGCATGTCGATCGTCCCCGACGGTGCGCGGTGGTAGGCGAGCCAGCGCGCGAACAGCGCGTCGCGCGTCTCGTTCGAGAAGTCGAACACGCCGCTGCGCAGCGCGCGATCGACGATGTCCTCGAACGTCAGGCCGACGATCGCGCCCTCGATCGCGCTGCCGAGCAGCTGGCGCGCGGCGCTGTTCACGAGCATCACGCGGTCGTGCTCGTCGAACAGCGCGAACGCGTCCTTGACCGAGTCGACCGCCGACATCAGGTACGCGGTCGCGCGCCGGTTCTCGCGCTCGAGCTTGCGGCGATCGGTGACGTCGCGGATGCCGGCGGTGACGAGCAGGCCGCGCGACGTGCGGATCGGCGCGAGGCTGATCTCGACGGGGATCTCGGTGCCGTCCTTGCGCCGCCCGGCGAGCGCCATGCCGATGCCCATCGGGCGGACGCGCGGTGCGCCGGTGTAGCCGGCGACGTGGTGGCCGTGCTTGCCGCGCACGGCGTCGGGCACGAGCACGTCGACGCGCCGGCCGAGCAGCTCCTCGCGCGCGTAGCCGAACATGCGCTCCGCCTCGGCGTTGACGAGCAGGATCGCGCCCTCGGCGTCGCACACGAGCATCCCGTCCGGCGCCGCATCGACGAGCTCGCGGAAGGGTAGGTCGATGTCGTCGGTCATCTTCGGCTTCGTCACGAGGGTAACCGGACGCAGAACACGGCGCCCGGCGCGGCGTCCTCGATCCAGATCCGGCCGCCGTGCGTCTCGACCGCCAATTTGCAGAATGCCAACCCGAGCCCGCGGCCCGTCCGGCTCGTCTCGCCGCCCGCGCGCACGAAGCGCTCGAACACGGCCTCGCGCAGCTCCGCCGGGATGCCGTGTCCGGCGTCGGCGACGCGGAGCTCGACGGCGCCGCCGGCGAGCGCGGCCGTCACGCGCACGGCGGTGTCCTCGGGGGCGTGGCGGATCGCGTTGTCGACGAGGTTCTCGACGACGCGCCGGGTGAGCTCGGGGTCCGCGTGCACGGCGACCCCGGCGGCGGCGATCTCGATCGCCACCTGCGCGGCCTGCGCGCGCGGGCGCATGTCGTCGGCGATCGCGCGCAGCAGCTCGTCGAGGTCGACGCGCTGCGCGGCCGGCTGGAGCTGGCCCTCGTCGGCCTTGCTGAGGTCGAGGAGGTTCATGATCATGCGCAGCAGCGCCTGCGTCTCCGAGCGGATCTTCGCCGCGGCGTCGCGCGAGCGCTCGGTGGCGCCGGGGTCGCGCGTGATGCGCAGCCCGTTGAGCTCGATCGCGTGGACCGGGTTCTTGAGGTCGTGCACGAGGAACGCGACCAGCTGCTCCTTCTGCAGCTGCAGGCGCATCACGTCGTCGCGCTGGCGGCGGATCACGTCGACGAGCTCGTTGCGCTCGACGGCGAGCCGGCGCAGCTGGATCGCGGCGCCGACGCGCGCGACCAGCTCCGACGGGCGGTACGGCTTCGTGATGAAGTCGTCGCCGCCGGCGTCGCGCGCGCGGTCGAACGTGTCGACGTCGCGCTGCGCCGTGACGAACAGGATCGGCACGCCGTCGCCGCCGGGCAGCTCGCGCAGGCGCCGGCACGCGGCGACGCCGTCCATCCCCGGCATGCGCACGTCGAGGAGCACGCAGTCGGCGCGCTCCCGCGCGAAGCTCGCGAGCGCCTCCTCACCGGTCGCGGCGAGCACGACCGCGAGCCCCTCGTCCTCGAGCGTCGCCTTCGCGAGGGCGCGGTTCTCGGCGTTGTCGTCGACGACGAGCACCTTGCCCGTGACCACGCTCGGCATTTAGTACCAGACGGCGCGGCGGCGCAACCCGCCGGCGCGTCCGCGCAAAGCATGCACGCGCGTGCAGACCTTGCGGCGCGGCCAAGTGCGCGGTTTTTCGCGCCGTCCAGGCGCGCGGCGCCCTCGAGGCGACCGACCGACGAAGGGCGGCGCCCTTGCGCGGCACCATCTCGCGCGCCTTGCGCGCGGCCTCACGCGCCCCTAACCGTCGCGCAGGACGCGCGTGCTGAGCAAGTAGCGCTCCTCGGCGTCGAGGTGCGCGCGCAGCGTCTCGACGACGTCGCGCAGCTCGCTCGTCTCGCGCAGGTCCAGGCGCGAGCGCATCGTGCGGTGCTCGCCGATGTGGTCCTCGACCATGCGGTCGATGCGCACCCCGGCGTGCGCGTCCGCGTCGAGCAGCACCGGCCGCAGGATCTGCTCCTCGTACGTGTTGTGGGCGTCGAACGCGACGCGCAGGCGGGCCACCTCGTGCGCGAGCTGCTGCGCCGACGCGCCGCCGGCGTCGAGCTCGTCCGCCAGCTCCTCGCAGCGATCCATCATCCGGCGCAGCTCCTCGTGCTGGGCCTTGAGCTCGGACAGGGCGCGGCTGGGCGTGAGGTGGAGCATCACCTCCGATCGATCAAGCTGCGTGCCCGGGAAAACGCGCACGCCTTGCGGCGGTCACTTCTGGCACGTGGTCGGGGCGATCCGCTCGGCGGCCGGCGGGCCCGACGTTCCCGGCTCGTAGATGTGGAGCGGCGCGGCGTCGCCGAGCACGGGCTCGACGACGCGCCACTGCGCCTCGATCTCGTCGCGCCGCGCGAACAGGCCGCCGTCGCCGCGCATCGCCTCGCGGAGGAGGCGCTCGTACGGCATCGTGCTGAGGCGCGGGTCCTCCTGCGCGAGCAGCTCGACGTCGCGCCCGAGCATGTCGCCGCGATCGATGCCGGGGCGCAGCACGCGCATGCCGATCGCGAGCGCCATCTCGGGACCGACGCGGAAGCGGACGTAGTTGTTGCACGGGAGGTGCTCGCCGAAGATGTCGCGCGGCGGGCGCACGAGCTCGACGACGACCTCGGTCACCGTCGACGCCATCCGCTTGCCGGTGCGGATCGAGAACGGCACGTCCGCCCAGCGGTCGTTGTCGATGCGCAGCTCGAGGGCGGCGAACGTCTCGACGGTCGACGACGGGGCGACCCCGGGCTCGTCGCGATAGCCGCGGTACTGGCCGCGCACGACGTGCTCGGCGTCGAGTGGCATGATCGCCTTCAGCACGCGCGCCTTCTCGTCGCGCACGGCCTCGGTCGCGCAGCTCACCGGCGCGTCCATCGCGAGCAGCGCCGTGATCTGGAGCAGGTGGTTCTGCACGACGTCGCGGATCGCGCCCGTCTCCTCGTAGAACCTGCCGCGCCCCTCGACGCCGAACCGCTCGGCCATCGTGATCTGCACGCGCTTGATGTGGTCGCGGTTCCACAGCGGCTCGAGGATCGAGTTCGCGAAGCGGAAGTAGAGCAGGTTCTCGACGGGCTCCTTGCCGAGGAAGTGATCGATGCGGAAGATCGCCTCCTCGGGGAACACGGCGTGCAGCGTCGCGTCGAGGGCCTTCGCCGACGCGAGGTCGCGCCCGAACGGCTTCTCGATCGCGATGCGCGCGCCCTCGGTGCAGCACGCCTGCTGCAGCCCGGTGATCGTCGTCGCGAACGCGCTCGGCGGGATCGCGAGGTAGTGCAGCGGGAAGCGCGCGCCGTCGAGGGTGCGCCCGAGCTCCGCGAAGCTGCGCGCGTCGTTGTAGTCGATCGGCACGTAGCGCACGAGGCGCGCGAGCTTGTCGAACGCGGCGCGGTCGAGGCCGCCGGGCGTGCGCTCGAGGCTCGCGCGCATGCGCTCGTGCAGACCGGCGCCGCCGCGCGTCTCGCGCCCGACGCCGACGACCGGTACGTCGAGCGCGCCGTGCTTCACCATCTCCTGCAGCGCGGGGAAGATCTGCTTGTAGGCGAGATCGCCGGTGGCTCCGAACAGGACGAGCGCATCCGAGGTCGGCACACCCACAAGCGGTGCGATTCCCGTGCCGCGCCCCTAGAACCGGTCGAGGTTCATCACCTTCGTCCACGCTGCGACGAAGTCGTGCACGAGCTTCTCGTGCGCATCCGAGCTGGCGTAGACCTCGGTGATGCTCCCATTGCCGGTGGGGGGTTCTCGCCGGGCCCACGTTGATCGCGGGGACGATGGTGGGGGCCCGGCTGGCGACAGTGGCTCTCAAGCAGCGGCTCAAGGCAAGGGCGCGCCGGACGCGCAAGCGGACGCAACCGGGTTGCAAGGTCGGCGGCGAGTGAGCTGCGTGCCGGACTCAGTTAACACGCGCTTCGCGCTTCATCAGCTCCGCCAGCTCGCGCGCAGCCTCGCGCTTCATCAGCTCGCGCACGGGGCGCAACTCGCGAGTCTCGTCGAGCAGGAGCACGGGACGCCGACCTTCGGTCTGCGCGCCTCAAAGCGCTCCTGCAGCGCCTCGAGACGCGCAGTGACCCGCGATCGCGGCGCGCACGAGTTCTGCGAGCGCGGGTCGCTGCACTCGCAAGGGCACATCGATCTTGTTGACGTTGGCTGTGAGGCACGGAGATAGTTGTTGAATGGTTCCTGCGGGGCTCGGTGACGAACGCGTGGTCACTCTCGGAGACCGTGCGGAAGTCCACCGCGGCGTTTTCGTCCCGGCAGGTTTCCAGATGGCCCAGCTGGCGGTCCTCGCAGCGCTCGCACTGCTCTCCGCATGCGACGCTCCGGCATCTGCGGCGATCACGACGGGGAAGCATGTGCCGTGGTTCCTCCGCGCCGGTGAAACCTACCGCTTCCGCATCAACGTCGAGATCGTTCGTTTGCCACGCGTGGATGATGGTCCGCCCGAGCGATTCGACGTGCGCGCGATGACGGCGCGAACGGTGGAACGCGTGCAGATCGACGATGTCGTCACGATCGATGCGGTCGACTCCCGCGGCGCTTCGATCACCGAGACCTTTGAGCAGGTGTTTACCGACGTGACCCGATGCCAGTTCGGCGACCTGTTGTCGAGCTTGTCGATCACGACCCAGCTCGGACCAGGTGGGCACCTCGTGGGTCGCGAGGTTCGCGGCAGTCAGCGCAGTACGTATGGGTCGCTACCTCAGATCGACTCCCCTGGGCTGGATCTCGGGTACCTGCCGCCGTTGTTCGTCCGCGCGGGAGATAGCTGGCCGCGTGTTCTTGAAGTCAGCGAGCCAAGGTGCACTTGGGGGGAGTGCACGTATCGCAAGTCGACGTCATACACGCTTCACGCGACGAGTCCTTGTCCCGAACGCGGGCGATGTCTCCAGGTGTCGGCAGTTGATCAAGAGGAGGACTCGTTCTGGTGGCGGCGTCACAGCTGGTACGACATTACGGTCGATCCCCGGGACCTTCAGTTGCTGCGTATCGAGGGACGATCGAATGCCGTGGAGCTGATGGAGGAGGTCTCGTCGATCTGGTCGATCACCCTCATCAGCGAGCCGTCGAAACAGCCTCTCTGGAAGCCAGTTCGTAAGGGCGTTCTCCGCGTGTGGTCGAAACCGTGGACGATGGTCTCGATCGATGGTTGGCATCCCTCGCCCTGGTCACAGACACCGCTGTGCGTCAACGTTCCCGTCGGGCGGCACTCGGTACGCATCGCGAACGACGACCTCCCGTACGCTGAGACTGTCGAGCTCGGGATTGCGGAAGACGCGACGGTGGAGATCGGCCGAGACTTGTGCTCGACGTTTCCGAGCTATGGCGTGTGCACCTGGCGATGAGATGTCCCTCAGCGCACATCAATCAGGAACCGATGCGGAACGGCAACGTTGTGCGTAGTTGAAGCCACTTGCTGAGTGCCACGTGCGACATCCCGAGCGCGTTCGCCGCGCCGTGCTTGCTGCGGTACCTGCGCAGCGCGGCGATCCGCATCGTGCCTTTCTCGATGTCCGCGAGCGAGTCGGCGCAGTTCTTCCTCACCCATGCCTTGTCATCGGTCTTCATCGCGCCGTCCAACTCCATCGCTGTCATCGCCTCGGCGCCGTACTCCTGGACGATGAGCTCCGCCTCGGTGCCGCGGTCGGCAAGCGACGGGATGACGACCGCCTCCGCGGCCTGCCCCGCCTTCTTCGGGTTCTCCTGACACACGATGAGCTGCACCCTCGTCGTGGGCTCGGCCAACGCTACGAGCACGTCGTTGAAGTCTACCGGGAGCTTGCCGTCGACGACGCACACCGAGCCGCCTGCCGCTGCCGCGAGCGCCGCCATGCCTTGCTGGAAGTTCTGCGCGACCCGAACCGTCTCCCCGGTGTCTTGCCGCCCACGCTTGCTGACGACGAACGGACGCTGCTTGAACATGCGCCGGTGCAACGCGCGCGCGATGGGCACGAGATCTCCGTGGCCGCATAGGGTCAACGACTTGCGATCGTAGATGGCGGCGCGCAGCGACTGCAACGCGACATCGACGGCGTTCAAGCGCGTGTATCCGAGGATGCGGAGCAAGAACACGCGCAAATCGATCTCGCGCGCACTCTCGGCGACGATCGTCACACCGCCGAGCGTGACCGCCAGCCCCGGAGCGACGACGAGCTTCTCGTACGCGACGGTCCCGACGTGGATCTTGTTCTTGCTGAGGTTGGTGAGGACCCAGCGCATGCCGTCGAACGCGAGCTGCGCGTGCTTTCGCGAGAGCAGGTGCTTGGGATCGACGAGCCGCCACCAACAGTCGGGGTCCGTACCGAGAAGGTACTGCTGGGGACCCTCGAGGTTTTTCAGGTCGTGTGTCGCCCACACCCGAAGCCGGACGAGTGTCTCCTCGACGAGCGAGCTCGCGGCGGCCGGGTCGGTTTCGGTCGAGATGATCAAGCCTAGAAGTCCCAGCCCACGCCGACGATGGCACCGCCGCGCGCCGGCGCGATCGTCACGGGCGGTGAGGAGCGTTTGCCGTTGCGTGCGTGCCACCAGATGGCGCCGACGACGCCGACGACGCCGACGCCCGCCATCGCGATGCCGACCGTGGTGCATGGGAAGTCGGCGCACTCGTCGGGAGCGAATCGCGAGAGGGCGCCGAGCCCGCCGCCCCCGAGGATCAAGACGCCACCGACGATCACGACCCCGAACGCCGCCGAATGGGAGAACGGCTTCACGTACGTCGGCGCCGTCGCCGGCTTGCTCTCGCTCCTGCCGATTCCCAGCGTCACCAGCGGCGAGAACTCGCGTCGCTCGAGGAACGCCGCGAACGCCGCCATGCGTTCATCCTCCTGCTCGTCATCGAGGAGGATCTCGCCCTGCCGCTGGAAGCCGAACCCAGCCGTGTACACCCTGGCCGTCAAGTAGCGCTGATCTCCTGCCTTGCGCAGGCCGAGGAGGTAGTAGGTCGACGAGGAGACCTGCAAGGCTGTCATGTCGAGGAGCTCGCGCTCGCGAGCCTTCAGCTCGGGCGGGATGATCAGCGCGACGTAGTCCTTGGTCTCGACGAGCGAGCGGTGAAGATCCCAGTCGACGTCGAGATCCATGTCGTAGTGCTTGAGGACCGAACGCTCGAACGCGTACCCGGTGCCGTCGACCTCCACGTAGATCCGCAGCGACGCGTTATCCTCGGGCACCGGAAACGAGCCCTCGAACCTACCGCCGCTGCCGCGCTCGATCCCCTCGATGAAGATGCGCGCTCGCGGATGGGTGACGCGCACGATCAACTTGCCGTGGGGGGTGCGTGCGCCGGCCTTGAGGGCCGCGTTGTACAGCGTCTCCGCATCTTGGCCGTACTTCTCCCCGATGGCCGGATGATCCGGGATGGTGCTGTGGAGGTGGCTCATCCACCGGAGGGCCGCCTTCTTGTTGCGGGCGTCCTCCTCCATGATCGCGAGCGTGACGTAGGCGCGCGTGAGCAGGACGGACAGCTTCGGGACCTTCGTCGCGGTGGCCGGGTTGTCGCGGATCCAACCGAGCACCTCGTTCAGATCTGCGCGAGCACCGGTGACGTCGGTGTTGAGCAACCTGCGCTTGGCCTCCTCGAACTTCTCCACGATCTTCGGCACCGTGATCGCCGGGTCGTCGATCCCTGGGAATCTCTGCCTGAGCCTGCCGCGCGGGGGCACGATCACCGAACCGTACTTCATCGTGAAGCGCTCGAACTTGCGCATCACGGGTGACATCTCCGCCGGTCGCCCCTGCGCGTACTCGTACCACTCGATTCCGCTGCCGGCCTCCGCCGCGCGAGGCGACGAGGCTGCCGCTATCGTGACGGCGGCGCAGACCGCGATGACACGGAGACAACCCACGACGACCTCCTCACCGTACTTCGTCGGCGCCCATGTCGCGCCGGTCGCCTTGCGGCCGGGCGTCGCCGTCGAAGTCGACGTTCAGGCTCGCGGCGGGATCCGCGGCGTCCCTCGCCGGGGACTGTGGCTTGAGGTGGAAGTTGCCCTGCACGACATCGACGAACATCGGGTCCGCGTTGATGTTGCCGTTCCCGGGCGTGGGGTCCGGGCCGATGTCCGAGAACGTGGCGGTGCAGTTCGGGCTACCTCCGAGCTGTTTGCCGCCGCCCGAGACCAGGTTCGCGAACACGATGTTGTTCGCGAACGTGAGCGACGTCAGCACCGTCCCGCAGGTGATCCCCGTGTTGACGGTGGCCGGAGCCTGGTTGGCCGCGATCGTGTTGAAGTCCAGGCGTCCACTCCCCGCGGCGGGGATGGCGTCGATCTTGACGCCTCCGAAGATGGAGGTTCCGCTGCCGTTGCTCGTGATGAAGCTGTTCGTGATGTCGAACGAAGAGCCGCTGATCGAGATGCCGCCACCCGCGTTCCCGGACACGGTCGACTGCGCGATGGTCAGCGTCCCGCCGGAGGCGGAGATGCCTCCACCGCTGTTGCCCGAGATCGTGCTCTGCGAAATCGTGAACGTTCCGCCGGACGCGGAGACGCCGCCGCCCGGGTTGTTGGCCACCTTCGTTCGCGTGAGCCTGACTTTCGGTGCGCCGGCCGCGGCGGGGATGACGAGCCCGACCCCGCTCGGGTTGTTTGGTGCGTTGCTGATGCTCAGGTCGAACACCGTCAGCTCGCTGGCGTCGTCGCGAACCGTGACGATCGCGCCGTTTCCAACGGTGCGCGTGAGCGTCGCGTTGGCATCCGCCAGGAACGTTACCTTGCGACCGT
Organism: Deltaproteobacteria bacterium; assembly: GCA_019637375.1. Classification (GTDB taxonomy): domain Bacteria; phylum Myxococcota_A; class Polyangia; order Haliangiales; family Haliangiaceae; genus JABFXX01. Next base: position 136,763 of record JAHBVW010000016.1, read on the forward strand.
TGCTGATCGTTACGGCCTCGTCGGTGGTGCCCGTGAACTTGACGAACGGTCGATTCGTCGCGAGCGCCTTCGCCACGGATGTACACGGCATCGCCTGCGTGCACATCGTGTTGTCCGTGCCGCTGGGGTCGACGTAGGCGACGCTGGTGGACAGCGCGCACGTGCCGTCACTCAGGCACGCGGCCGACGCGCACTCGGCGTGGGCGACGCAGCCGCGGCAGGCGTGGTCGTCGCCGCACACGGGCTCGGCGCCGATACACGCGGCCGTCTCGTCCGGCGCGACGCACTCGACGCAGGTCTCGGTGCCGGCCACATCGCACACCGCGGTCGGCGCGGCGCACTCGGCGTTGCTCGTGCACTTCACCGGTCCGGCCGCGTCCCATTCCAGGTCGCAGTCATCGAACGGGTGACCCTCGCAGTGGAGCGGGTTGCCTCGACAGCTCGCGGCTCCGAGCACGAGGATGAACAGCGCGGCAAGGCGTCTCGTCGTCATCAGTGAAACCTCCCCGACCAACCGAACATCGCGCCACCCGGGACCACGGTCGCCGTCGGCGCCGATAGCGGCTTGTTGTCATCGCGCCGCAACCAGAGATAGAGGCCGGTCCCGATCGCGGCGGCACCGAGCACCACGCCGCCGACCGCAGGCCAGCTGACGAGGTAAGCCGGCTGCGCGTGCGCGTCTCTCCCGGGGACGTTCGGCGTGGGATCGAGTGTGAACCCGTACGCGACGCAGCCGGCAACGAGCAGAGCACCACCCGCCACTAACGAGATCGGCAACACCTTCGATCGGCGCGCGAGGCGACGCTCCGGGTGCAGCTCGACGACGAGCGTCTCGTTCTCGCGGACCTCGATCGTGCGCTGTGTGCGCTCGTATCCAGCGAGCTCGATGTCGATCGTATGACGTCCGGCGGTCGTCGTAAGCCGATCGCCGGCCATTCCAACGAGTCGCCCGTCGATCCCGATCGATGCCCCCGGCGGCGTGACGTGCACCGTCAGCGTGGCGGCGCCCCCCAAGACGTGGGGGCGAGGATCCGAGGGCGAGCGTGTACGCTCGAACAGCACGGCCACCGCATCGTAGGCGAGCTCGAGGAGCTTCGCCTCCGAGCACCCCCCCTTGCAGTACCGCTCCTCGTCGGGCGCGATCCGCTCGTTGTCGGGAAACACGAACCGCACGCGGAGCGCGGGCGTGTTCGGCCGGGGCCGGACGAGATCGAGCTCCACGATCACGAGCCGCGCGAGCGCCCGGCTTCGAGCCGTCGGCTCGATGCAGGGCCACGGACGATCGTTGCGCAAGCACTTCACGATGGAGTCGATCTCGTCGGGCTTGAACGCATCTCCGTCGACGGTCAACGCCGCCTTGCGGACAGCCTCACTCACCGCATCCGTCACGAGCGTGCGCTCGCGCTCCGACGCTTTGCCGGTCACGATGATCGCCGCCTTGTCAGCGTTCGCCGACGAGGGCGACGCGGCCGCCAGGATGATCGCCGCGCAACACACCGCGATCGAGCTTCGCCCGCGGAGCCGGTGTGACGTCGTCCGTTCCTTCACCTGCTCACCCATAACTCGATGCGAGTGTATCGCCATGCTGGAGGTGGAATGCAAGTGCCCATGACTTGCTGGCGCATTCGCACAACGTCGCTTATCTTCGACACACTCAGGATCGTATGAGGCGGCATGTCGTCGCTTCTCTCGTGCTCGCGACCGCGTCGTGCAGCGAGACCCACCGCGCGCGACCAGCCCGATCGGCCCGCTGGCGCTCGAGGACGGCGAGCGAGGTCGTGCACATGGTCGTGGTCATGCGCCCGCGATGGTCGGCTCACTTGCAATCCTTCGGTCGAGAGGCGCAGTACGTCTTGCGTAGCTGGTCGTTGTAGATGCTGATATCCCTAGGCTCGTCCTGAATTCCGTCACGAAGCACCGAGAGCGGCTGGCCGTCAACAACTGCTTGCAGTCGCGCACGCCACCTGGCGAGAGCGAATCCCTCGTAGTACAAGGCCGCCGTGGGCTGTCTTCCCGATGGATGCAGGAACTCGCCGGGGCGCTGGGGCGGCATCATGTCTTCGGGTTCGGGGTGCTCGGCACTCCACGCCGCATATTCCTGCAGTAGGGAAAGCGCCGCCGCGCGGCTGTCGATCCCCCTTACCTTCTCGAAGAACGACAATGCGAGTGTAGAGACGGCGTCCTCGTAGGCCCGCACGTTGCCGCTCCGGGAATCGGCGGGAGTAGGCTGGGCCGCGTCACCCACAAGACCTGTTGTAGCGTCCTTGGCCTCCGCAGCCGTCTGACTCGTCGCCTCGGCGCGGCTCGACGAGGGTGCTGGTGCTCTGTTGTCGGAGCACGCGGATCCCGCCAAGGCTAGAATGGCTCGGATTGAGATCGTCATCGCTCCTCAGAGTGTTGCCCAGGTGTACAGCTCGTTGAGCTTCTTGTGATAGCGCTGCATGTTGTCGCCGGACACGAGCGAAGGATTGACCGTGTTTGTACCCGCAGACGGAGAGCTCGCCTTGAGCAACTCTTCGGCATGCGCGATCGCTCGGCCGAAGTCGGGCTGGTTCTCTTTCGAGAACTTGTCGATCTTCTGCTGTAGCTGCCGCTTCTTGTCGTCGCGCGCCTTCCCCACCGGCAGGAGGTTTCCAATTCGGTATATCTCGAGGCACTCGTTGTAGTGATTCTCGAGGGCGGTAGCATACTTGAGATCGTATCCGTAGAACGCCGTGAGGCCCTTCGGGACTTGTGCGTTAAGCACCTTCGTGTGCGTGGGCATGTCGTTGCCCAAGATCAAACCGCCTTCTGCCACCCCGCGCATCACGAAGGTGCTGGTGACCTTCTTCGTCGTAGGGACGACGAGCACCGCGGCGGGAACACCAGCCGGGACCGGAAACGGCACCGTCAACGTATCCGCCTTCTGCGTCAGGTCGGTGTACACCGACCCCATCGCCCGTTGCGCAGCATCGGTTTCCGTCTCCGTCCACTTCTTGCCGAACGTACCTTCGACACCGAGCTTGCCGGACTTATCTTCGCCAAGCGTCCCTGCAGCCTTGAGACCCACGCTGGTCTCGTCCGCATATTGCGTCGTATGACCGTAGGTACTGGTTGCAGAATCCGAAACGCTCTTGGACACCGTCTGCGTGTAGCTCAAGGTATAGACGCGATCGATCTGCGATGCTGCGAGGAGGTCTCTCGAACCGATGGGCGTGCGGTTCGCCGCGTCGAAGCCAAGCCCTTCGGCGCTGGCTCTCGGTGCGGTTTCGAACGCGTTCTTGAACGTGTAGACGGGTGCACCGACTTGCACCGTGCGCTCGTTCCAGTGGAAATCCGGGCGCCTCGTCATGGAGGCCTCGGCCCGGATCTTCGCACCTGCGTAGTCATCCGTGGGCATCGCGAGTTTCCCGAGAGGAACGCCCGCGAGCTTCGTCCAGGAGTTCCCGTCATCCCAGCTTGCGTGCTGGACTCCACCGAGCGTGAATCGACCGGAACCACCAATGCTCCACTCATGATTGAAGTAGACCTCGGGCTCCCATCCGCCGGTGTATAAACTGCCGACGATGTTCGGCGGATTCTTCATCTTCACGATGAGATTGCTCGGGAACAGGTCTAGCGTCTCGTCAAGGACCTGATGCGTGTTCCACCCACGCAGCACGCGCCGACCCTGGTTCGTTTTCAGATGGTCCAGCTCGAGCGGCGCAAGCTTCTCCGCCGGAAGGTCGGGAACGGCACGGGGGCCGGACTCGACAGCAGCTTTGGCACCCTTGTTGAGTGTTGCGGCGACCGCACGCTCGGCGATGATGTCTGCTTCTACTTCCTCGGCGGCATTCGACGCACCAACCTCGGCTGCCGCCGGGCCCGGAGTACCCCCGAAGGTCGTGTTCGATCCGGAGGCACCGCCCGACTGAGCCACGTGCGCGAGCTCGTGGGCAAGCACCTTGTTCCCGGGCTGGTTGATGTTCTCGCCTTTGGCAACCGCGATGTCTCCACCGGCAGCTACGGCTCGTGTGCCGAGGCTCGCGGCGAGTTGGTTCGCGGCGGGGTTGTCGTGCACGCGCGCACCGGAAACGTCGGCGCCGGTCGTGGCGCCGACCGCAGCGGCGGTTTGTTGTTCGACCGGCACCGATCCACCGGCGAACCCGGCGACATCATCGGGCTGCGTCTGGCCGGTCGCGACGACCTCATCCTGCTGCGTAGCGCCCTCCGTCGTGGACTGCTTCTTGCGTTGAACTGCGCTCGCGCCAGGAGTAGCGCCTGCGTACTTGGCCGTGATGTCGACGACCGATTCACCGGCCGCGACTCGCGATCCGACAGAGTCGGCTTCGGCTTCAAGACTTGCGGATTCCCCAACACCCTTGGCTTGCATGCCGCCGCGCTGCTGAAGCACGTGTGTGAGCTCGTGGGCAACCAGGGCCTCCGATGGATTCGCCTCCTTGAAGGCGATGCTGTTGCCGGTCGCATATGCCTGTGCGCCGATGGAGTCGCACGCCGCCTGCGCACCTGCGTCGGTGTGCGCCTTGACACCCGCGAACGAGGTCCCGAAAGCCGCCTCCATCTTCGTGGCATGCGGCACCGCGCCGCCGCCGCTGGATACACCGACCGCCGCGCGCTCCTCGATGTCGGATGTGGTCTGATCGACAGCGCCGGTCTGCGATGCGCCCCGGAGTTGAAGGAATCCCGAGGGCTGAGGGCTTGCGGGACGGCGTAGTTGTGCGCTTCTGCTGATCTTGCTGACCGCTGCAAGGTCCGCAGTCGGGCTCGCCGACGTCGACGCGATATCGTGATGGCGCTCGTAGTCGTGGCTCATGATCTCTCCGTGATGTCAGGCGATGCTGCCGGTCGTGCTCAACTTGCCTTGCTCCGCGAACTCGAGTGCGATCGCGCGCTCGAGGTGCTCCTGCTGGAGAGGCTTCTCTTCCTGCGCGGCCAGGAAGGCGGCGCGAAGGCATGCGTTGCGGATGTAGCCACCCGAGAGCTGGTACTTGCGCGCGAGCGCGTCGAATGTCAGCTCGGTTGCGCGGGGAAGCTTGGGCGGTAGGTGTGCGCGCCAGAGCGAGGCGCGCGTTTCCTCGTCGGGGAACGGGAACGAGAGTTGGAACGAGAGGCGCCGCTTGAAGGCGGGGTCGATCGAGCCGCCGCTGTTCGTCGTGAGGATCGCGAAGCCGTCGAAGCTGTCGAGGCGCTGGAGGAGGTAGTTGACCTCGAGGTTCGCGTAGCGATCGTTACTCGAACGGACTTCGGTCCGCCGCGCGAAGAGGGAGTCGGCCTCGTCGAACAGGAGGATTGCCTGACCGTCGTCGGCGGCGTCGAAGATCTTGGAGAGGTTGCGCTCGGTTTCGCCGATCCACTTCGACATCACCTTGGAGAGGTCGACCTGGTAGAGGTCGAGGCCGAGCTCACGCGCGATGACACCGGCGACGAGGGTCTTGCCAGTGCCGGGCTGCCCCTGGAACAGCGCGGTGAGGCCTCGCGACGTCGCCATCTTGTCGCCCATGCCCCAGTCCTCGAACACGGTGCGGCGGTGGCGAACGCGACCGACCAGCTCGCGCAGGCTATCCATGATGTCGAGAGGCAGCACGAGATCGTTCCAGGTCGCGAGGCGCTCGACGCGGCTCGCATGCTGGCCAAGCACGTGGCCGCGCGACTCACGGAGGTAGGTCTCGAGTGCATCGTCGCAGGGGATGCCCGTATCGTCGGCGGCGACGGCGGTGACGGCCCGACGGATCACGCCCGGGCCGACGCGGTAGCGAGCTGCGAGGCTCGACGGATCGCGTGCCCATCGACCGGCGCCGGAGAGGGCGCGCTGCCACACATCGAGGCGCCGGGTCTCGGAGATCATCGGAAGGTCGATGACCGCGCATCGCCCGGTGAACGGCGGGTTCGTCGTGTGCGGACAGGTCACGACCACTGCGCCCGGGTGCATCGACAGCACGTCGCGGGCGAGGTCCGTCCCGGTCTGCTCGCCGAGCACGACGTCCTCGAGACCGTGGACCACCGGGAACATCCCTGCGAGCTGCACGCGGCGGAGAGCGTCGCGAAGCGCCTCGGCGAAACGAGCTGCCTCGCGAGGGAGGACGGTCGCGTCGATCACGCCGAGCGCGCGACGCGCCTGGGCTGCGAGGGAGGCGAGCAGCGTTCGGCGCCCGGTGCCCGCTCGACCGCGCACGGCGAGGCGCGCTGGGCGTGGGGTCCGCGTCAACGCGTCGAGAGCCGACGCGAGCACCCCCGGTGCGACGTCGAGGTCGGCGAGCTCGCGGTCGGCCACCCGGGTCGCGACCGCGGCGCCGAGGTGGGGCGTCTCGCAACGGAGCCGGGCCAACACGACCGGGTCGACTTCGAGCGACGTGAACGGCCGCGCGCGCGAGGTGCGCGGGTGCACGAGCCCGAAGCGAAGGAGCGGGGAGTGTGCATGAAGCTCGGTGGCGATCTCGTGGTTGTTCGCGTCGAGGACGTGCTCGACCAGCAATTCGTCGACGACCGACCGGCTCGGATCGTTCGCGAGGATGCTGTACAGGCGCGCGATGTTCCCGTCGATCGCCGGCGCCGCGATCACCAGCAGCATATCGACCGCCAGCACCGAGAGCCCAAACTCCTCCACGAGCGCGTCGATCGGCGTCAGTCCCTCCGTGGATCGGGAGGCTGCGAGCTCCGCTGCGTGATCGGAGACGGCGCGTTGAGAAACGGCGAGGTAGTCGGTCGCGAATCCCGAGTTGCTCCCTGCAAGCGCGGCCACCTCGTGCTCGAACGGATGCGCTCCTTCGTCGCCGTAGCCGAGGCGGCGCGTGTTCCACGCCGCTGCGATCGCGCGAACGGCGCGAAGTCGCACGGAGCGAATCCGCTGATCGAGCGCCGTCAGCGCGTCGCCGCGAGGGGGCGTCGCGTGATTTCGCCTGGGTTCGAAAGCCGCGATCGCGCTGGCGGTCGAGGTTGGGGGGATGTCGTTCTCGACGGCAATCGGGATCGGCGGCGCGGGTTCGACGTCGGCGATAGGCGCTTCGCTCGCCATCGCGAGTGGCAGTAGCACCGCCGCGCCGAGCTCCTCTTGGTTGGCGGGAGCGTAGCGTTCCGTCCGCGCTCGTCGCGCACGTGCCGCTCCGATTAGTGGCACCAGCTCGATTTCCCCGGTCAACGCCCTCAGGGCGAGCTGCGTCGCATCAGGATCGATCGCGACATCGGCCACACCACAGTCGGCGACGACGGTTCCGAGCGAGCGACCGAGACGCAGATCGAAGAGCGCCAAGTCGAGGCCGTTCTGCACCACGGCGACGCCACGTCGCGAAGCGAGCCGAAGCACACCCGGCGGGAGTGCAGTCCGTTGAAGAACGCGTCCGCTCGCAATGGCAACGACATGGATGTCGCGCCCTCCGGTGTGTCTGGTGACGAGCGCTAGCGATGTTCCGTCGAGGATGGCGCCGCCCCCGAGGATGCGCTCCACGCCCTCGAGCGCGATGCTTGTGCCCGAAGGAAGGATTAGCTTCGAAGCGGCGACGCGCGCGAGCCGCCGCCCCGCGACTGGAATCGCGTCACGGTCGGCAGGAGTCGACGAGAGGCGACCGAGGTCATCCAGGAACAGCGTGGGGCGGTCACTGGTCCAGAGCGCTGCCGGGCTCCCGACCGTGGTCGGGACCAGCGTGCCGCCGACGTCCAGGTTGACCCCACCATCGTCAAGCGCCTGCCCGTCGAGCGTCCACCGGCGGAGAGCGCCGTCTCCCGTCGCGGTCCAGAGCTGATCAGCGAATGCAGCGATGGTTTCGACGCCTTCGATCGCAACCTCGTGGCGTGCCCGGCCGGTCTTCACATCGACGATCACGACGCGATCCGACTCGGCGACGACGACGCCGCACCCGTCGCGCGTGAACTGCAACCGACTCGAGTGGATCTCGGTCATCGTTGCGCGCGGTGTGCTCGCGCCGCTCCATCCGTCGTAGTGAGTTACGTGCATGGGCGCACCACGCGTACCGCGAGACGCGAGCCGTCGCCGGTGAACGCGATATCGCGTCTCAGCATCGCGACCCTCCCGAACGCTCCCGACGTCCTCCGTCCCGGATCACGCGCGACCTCCCGGCTCTCCCCCACACGCCTTGACTGTATCCCAGCGGCTCGAGGAAGGAGACGGCGATCGACGACGATCAGCAACGCACGCGTCGCACGACCTCCTGTGTGGCCTCTCGCGACATGTCGACCGGAACGGGTCCGCGGGGTCTTCACGATGCTTGCTGCGCCCTCACGTAGGCCTCGAGGCGCGCGATCGTCGTCAGCTCGCTGTGCATACCGTGCAGCGCGCGAATCGACCGCTCCAGCGCACTCCGGAACTCGTGACACGCAACGTCGCTGTCCTGCGTCGCGATCGCGTCGACCACGCCGAGCAGCATCGTGAGGTACTGCTCGACGGCAGTCACCGCATAGAGCGTGAACGACGGCACTCCTGTGCGAACGTCAACCTTCACGCCCGCTCCACATGCGAGTCTCGCGAGTTGGTTCTACCCATGATTCGCGATCTGGTACGACCACAGATATCGCAACGATTCCCTACTCGTAACCTGATGCGGTGCAGTGGTCACGAGGATTCGGTGGTGAGGCCGATCCATTGAACCCTCGAGGCCGATCCGCAGCGCGACGTTGCAGAGGCGCAGGTGTTCAGTTGGGACTACTCGCGCCGCTCCGGAAGAGCGATCACCAGCGCTGGGCGAGCACCGAGGGCTCGGTCGCCGTGATCGTGACCGTCTTCGTGAGGCCGCTCTTCTTGTCGGGGTTCACGAGCCGAACCGTGTGCGCGCCGACGGTGAGCGTGAACCGCTTGAACGCGCTCGAGGAGCGCTTCACCCCATCGATCCACACCTCGCACCAAGGATCGCACGACACGGTCAGCTCGCCCTTGGCACGCGGTGGCGTGGGCTGTCTGGGCGCGGTCTCGGGCGTGGGGAGCGCCGCGGTCGCGTTGCGCACCGCAGTCACCGTTCTCGCCGAACCCGCATCGACCACGCCCGCATCCGGGACCGCGGCGACGACGGCTGCCGCGTCGGGCGTGATCGCTGCGGGTTCGGCGTCGAGTGCCGGGACGCTCGCCGTTACACTTGCGTCGTGCGCCCCGACATCCGCGTCGACGTGCACGGCCGCGACCTGCGTCTTCGCGTCGTCATTGCTCGACCTCGACGTGACGAGCGCCAAGCTGGCGCCTCCGAGCGCGAGCACGCCCGCGAGCGCGAACGCGCGCGCGTGCGTTCGTGACCCTGGGTTGACCGCCGACATGCCACTCGTCGACTCGCCTGCGGCGGCGCTTGCCGTCGACAGCTTCTCCGGGAGGCGGTCCGGTCGATACGGAGGCACCGACACCGTGGGCGGCCGTGATGGTGTCGCGACGGGCGGCATGGCGGCGATCGCTTCGGGCGACGAGCCACCCGACCCAGCGTTGCGAAACAAACGGCCCATCGTCGCGACAAGGTCGCCGCGCCCGTCGGTGCTCGCGAAGCCGGATCCCAGGAGATCGCGAACCGCGTCCTCCGCGCGCTGGTAGCGCGCATTCCGGTCGCGCGCCAGGAGGCGCATCACGATCGCGTCGATCGCCCGCGGGATGTCCGCGCGGTACGTGCTCGGCGGCTCGATGTCCTTGAACATCACCTGCGCCATCATCTCGGAGAAGGAACCCACGAACAGCGGAAGGCCGGTGAGCATCTCGTGGAGCATGATGCCGACCGCGAACAGATCCGAGCGGCCGTCGAGATCCGGCGCGCTGCTCACCTGCTCGGGCGACATGTACGCCGGTTTGCCGACGGGCGCGTGCGAGCTGATCTTGCTCGCCGCGCGTGCCCGCGCGAGGCCGAAGTCGCAGATCTTGACCGCACCCTCGTAGCCGAGCAGCACGTTGTGCGGTGACATATCGCGGTGGACGATGCCGCAGCCCGTGCCCGACGGATCCGGAAGATCGTGCGCGTAGCCGAGGCCGCGCAGGATCTCCGTCGTGATGAAGATCGCGAGAGGCACCGAGAGCGAGCCACCTTGGAGGAGCGACGCCAGATCCTTGCCGTCGACGTACTCCATCACGAGGAACAACCGATCCTGTGGATCGCGCGAGAAGTCGATCACCGGCACGATGTTCGGGTGCTCGAGCCGCGCGGTGATCTGCGCCTCGCGGACGAACAGGCGCGCGAACTCTGGGTTGCCGGACAGCCCCTCGAAGATCCGCTTGATGGCGACCTTCCGAGCGAACCCTTCGACGCCGAGCGTGGTCGCGAGAAAGACCTCGGCCATGCCCCCAGCACCGAGCTTGCGGACGAGCCGGTACTTCGCCTCCAGGCCCGTCGCTACGGCCGGCATCGATGCCGGCCGTGGCGATCGTACGGTCTCGGTCATGTCGTCGAGCTCGAACAACTCGGGGTAGAACTCGCGCAGGATCGCGATCCCGTCGATGCTCACGCCGTCGCTCGGTGCGCGCTCGGCGAGCATGAACGCAAAGGCGGCGGCGCTGGCCGGGCGAAACGCGGGGTCGCTGTGGAGCGGCGCGAGCAGCGCCTCCGCTTGCGTGTCGGTGAGCTGCGAAACGTAGCGCCGCGGATCCACCGGCGGCTGCTGCGTCATCCGTAGGTAGATCTCGGGCTCGCGAAGCCCATAGAACGCCGCGTTGTCCTCGTACTGCCACGGGTGCCGGCCGCCGGTCACCATCATGTAGGCGAGCAGCCCGAGCGCGAAGACGTCGGTCCGCACGGTGATCGCGTGACCGACCATCTGCTCTGGGGCCATGTAGTGCGGCGTACCGATCACGGTCCCCTGTTTGGTCAGAGGACCCGTTTGCAGCTCGTTGCGGAGCTGCGCGACGCCGAAGTCCAGCAGGATGATGTGGGACCGATCGTTGCCGCGGGCCGTGATGAACACGTTGTCGGGCTTGAGATCGCGGTGGATGATCCCGTTGATGTGAGCGACCTTGAGCGCGTTCGCGACGCCGCCGACGTGATGGACGACGACATCCAGCGTCATCGGCCCAACATCGATCGCGTAGGTGAGCGTCGAGCCCTCCAGGCGCTCCATCACCATGACCCAGGAGCCCTCGTACTGGAACAGCTCGTAAACGTGGACCAGGTTGCGGTGCGGTTTGCCGTCGCGTCCCTTTAGCTTGGTCACCGCCCGCGCTTCGTTGAGGAAGCGTTGAACCACCGCCGGATGCCGCGTCAGGTCCGGGTGCAATACCTTGATCGCGCGCGGCTCGTTCAAGATGGTGTGCTCGGCGAGATACACCGATCCCATTCCGCCTTCGCCAAGCAGTTTCTGAAAAACGTACTCGCGAACCTGTGCCCCGATCACCACGACCTTCGCCATCGTCGCTCGCCGTGACCGGCACCGCAAGAGCAGCGCGCAAGCCTCCCGGCTTGGCGGCATGTAGGACACCGCCCGATTGACCGCTCGCCCTTGAATCGTCAAGATGCCATTCGCTCGCGTCGTTTCAACCAACCCACGAAACCTCGCCATTCGCACCGGTGTCGACGGTGCAGCTCGTGAACGTCGCGCGCGTTCTCGACGCAGGCGCGCGAGACAAGACCGCGCGCACGTGCTGGGATGCGCGGCCATGGGGCGCAGTGAGCGGAGTGAGATCGGCGAAGCGGGTGACGGGCGGGAAAGGCTGCCTCCTGCTTTTCTGATCGAGCGTGTGCGGAGCGTGTCGACGTCGTGGCGGGCCGCGAGTGTTGCGTGCTCATTCGTCGTCGTCGTCGTCGATGCAGGCATCGGCCTTCTCTTGATCAAGCTCGGCGCGCGTGACAGTGCGCCGGCTGCGTAGGTGACGCCATGTCGCGCACTCGCACCTCCTCACGCTTGTTGGATGGCGGTGCTGTATCGACCGCCTCCATCCTCGCCCTCGATACGGCAGGCCGGCTCGACCGCGAGATCGCGACGATCACCGGCTATCTCGAGGGCCGAGAGGTCAGTAGCACACTGATGCGGTCGATCGAGAACGTCGTCGCGATCGAGCGCCTTCTGCGTCGACGCATGCTCGATGCGATGTGCCGGACCGAGGACGACGTTCACGATGGCATTCGTGCACGCGCCAACATCGTCATGCGCGCGCTCCGTGTGTTCCGAGAGCACGAGCACGAGTTCCCGGCCGCAGCGCTCATCGTCCCATTCCTGCGTCTACACGATCTATCCGTGTTTCTCACCAATCGAACCGCGGAGATCTGCGCACGCTGGACCGAGCAGAGTGGCCCCGAGCAAGCGCACGATCCGTCCACACGCCACGCGCTCAGATATCTCGCCGACGACGAGGCAGAGATCTCATTCGCGCGCATCGGTCGGAATGCCGCAGTCGCGACCTTCTTGTGCATTGGCATCGACCGTGGCTCCGACGCGGTGCGCACTGCGTGCCGCGAGATCGCGGTGGTCGTGGGCCTCGCCTCGGCGGCTCGCGATGTCGAGCGAAGTCAGCCGTCCGGCTTGGAGTGCACGTCGTGAGAGGTCGCCGTGGTCACTGACGCCGCGCCCTAACGCCGACACCGAGCGTTGCCCTGAGTCACTGACACCAGAAGGAGATACAGGAATGGCAAATAATACACTCGCGGTCTTGGGAGTCGTGACGCCTTCCGACGCCCGGCGTCCGGCACACGCCGCCGAGGTGATCGCGGCCCCGCGGCTGCGGCTCCACGTCGAGCACGCGCGGCTCGGCGAGCTCGATCGCGGCGAGGAGGTCACGGTCACCTACCACGATGACGACGTGCTTTCCTTCGAGCCCCCGGGCCGCGGGACGTTTACGTGGCGAGAGGCCGGCGACGTGCCGCGCGCGCAGATGTGCGACGCACCGGAACGCGCTCCGGGTTGTTCGCGATGCTCCGGCGGAGAACAGGACATCTCCAGCTCGTTCTGGCTTGCGTTCTCGATAGCGGTGCTCCGCACCAGAAGGAGGCGTTAGCCATGTGGAGGATTCAGCAATGACAACAGCAACAACGTTGGTGGGGCTGACATGTTCCCTCGCCTGGTTGATCGCCGGATTCGCTGCCTGCGGGCCGTCCTACCGCGCGATCCGACCGACGCCCGAACAACTGGCACCGCTCGAGCCGATCGATCCGCGCGCGATCAGCTCGATCGGCCCGCTTGCCCTGGAACCCGGCGCCGCAACCACGGACTGGGCGACGCGGGGCTTGCGCGCGGCATCACCTCGGAGCGCTACCTCGACGCCACGCGCCTCGACGATGTAGCGCTTACGTTCCTCGGGCTGATCGACACGTTCGTCGCGCCGTGGCGCCCGCCGGATGTCTAGGATGCGGTGGAATATGCGCACCGTTCCCTCGAGGGGCTCGGGCGCGGGCCGCGGTCGATCTTCCGTATCACGGAGGAGCTCCAGTCCCATGCGTACCGTCCGTAACAGGAGTCGAAGGCCGGTGCCGACGAGGACCGCGACGTAGATCTGGATGTAGCCGCTGCACGCGGGTTCGAGATCGATGTGGAATCGTAGTCGTCCGCGTCGTTCTCGGCCTTGAGGTCGTTGCGTAGCTCGATCAACTTGGCTTTGGTGATCGTGACGAGCGGCGTACGGTCGGCGATCGCGAGCAGCCACGCGCCGACAGGGCCAGGGTAGAAACGGGGTAGAAGCGGGGGTTGTCCCGAAACGGACAAACGCTTCGGGCGTCGCCAGCTCAGAACCGGTCGAGGTTCATCACCTTCGTCCACGCTGCGACGAAGTCGTGCACGAGCTTCTCGTGCGCATCCGAGCTGGCGTAGACCTCGGCGAGGCTGCGCAGCACGGAGCTCGACCCGAACACGAGATCCACGCGGGTCGCGGTCCAGCGCAGCTCGCCGGTCTTGCGGTCGCGGCCCTCGAACACGTCGGCCGCGTCGGAGGTCGCCTTCCACACCGTCGTCATGTCGAGCAGGTTCACGAAGAAGTCGTTCGTGAGCGCGCCCGGGCGTGTCGTGAACACGCCGTGCGTGGTGCCGCCGGCGTTCGTGCCGAGGACGCGCAGGCCGCCGACGAGCACGGTCACCTCCGGCGCGGTCAGCGTCAGGAGCTGCGCGCGATCGACGAGCAGCTCCTCGGCGGAGATCGCGTAGTGGGCCTTCTGGTAGTTGCGGAACCCGTCGACGATCGGCTCGAGGACGCCGAACGACGCGGCGTCGGTCTGCGCCTGCGACGCGTCCATGCGGCCGGGCCGGAACGGGACGGTGACGTCGACGCCGGCGTCCTTCGCCGCCTTCTCGACGGCGGCGCCGCCGGCGAGCACGATCAGATCGGCGAGCGAGACCTTCTTGCCGCCCGCGGTGGCGTTGAACTCGTGCTGGATGCCCTCGAGCGTGGCGAGCACGCGCGCGAGCTGCGCCGGGTCGTTCGCCTCCCAGTCCTTCTGCGGCGCGAGGCGGATGCGCGCGCCGTTCGCGCCGCCGCGCAGGTCGGAGCCGCGGAACGTCGAGGCCGACGCCCACGCGGTCGCGACGAGCTGCGCGACGGTGAGCCCCGACGCGAGCACGCGCGCCTTCAGCGTGGCGACGTCGCGCTCGTCGACGAGCGGGTGATCGACGGCGGGGATCGGGTCCTGCCACAGGAGCTCCTCGCGCGGGACCTCGGGGCCGAGGTAGCGGGCGCGCGGGCCCATGTCGCGGTGGGTGAGCTTGAACCACGCGCGCGCGAACGCATCCGCGAACTGATCGGGGTGCTGCAGGAAGCGCCGCGCGATCTTCTCGTACGCGGGGTCGATGCGCAGGGCGAGGTCGGTCGTCAGCATCGACGGCGCGTGCTTCTTCGCACCGTCGTACGCGTCGGGCACGGTGCCGGCGCCGGCGCCGTCCTTCGGGCGCCACTGGTGCGCGCCCGCCGGGCTCTGCGTCAGCTCCCACTCGTACGCGAACAGGTTCTCGAGGAAGTTGTTGCTCCACTTCGTCGGCGTCGTGGTCCACGTGACCTCGAGGCCGCTCGTGATCGCGTGCGCACCGTGGCCGCCGCCGAGCGAGCTGCGCCAGCCGAAGCCCTGCTCGGCGATGTCGGCCGCCTCGGGATCCGCGCCGACGTGCTGCGCCGCGGGGCCGGCGCCGTGCGTCTTGCCGAACGTGTGGCCGCCGGCGATGAGGGCGACGGTCTCCTCGTCGTCCATCGCCATGCGCGCGAACGTCTCGCGGATGTCGCGCGCCGCGGCGAGCGGATCCGGCGTGCCGTTCGGGCCCTCGGGGTTGACGTAGATGAGGCCCATCTGCACCGCGGCGAGCGGCTTCTCGAGGTCGCGGTCGCCGGAGTAGCGCTTGTCCTCGAGCCACTTCGTCTCCGAGCCCCAGTAGACGTCGGCCTCGGGCTCCCAGATGTCGGCGCGGCCGCCGCCGAAGCCGAACGTCTGCAGGCCCATCGACTCGAGCGCGACGTTGCCCGCGAGGATCATCAGGTCGGCCCACGAGATCTTGCGGCCGTACTTCTGCTTGATCGGCCACAGGAGGCGGCGCGCCTTATCGAGGTTGACGTTGTCGGGCCACGCGTTGAGCGGCGCGAACCGCTGGCTGCCGCGCCCGGCGCCGCCGCGGCCGTCGCCGGTGCGGTACGTGCCGGCGCTGTGCCACGCCATGCGGATGAACAGCGGGCCGTAGTGGCCGAAGTCGGCCGGCCACCAGTCCTGCGAGTCGGTCATGAGCGCGTGCAGGTCGCGCTTGAGGGCGGCGAAGTCGAGGGTCTTGAACTCCTCGGCGTAGGAAAAGCCGCCGCCCATCGGATCCGACAGCGAGGACCGCTGGTGCAGCTGATCGAGCCGGAGCTGCTTCGGCCACCAGTCGCGGTTCGACGTGCCGCTACCGGCCTGGTGCTTGAAGGGACACTTCGCTTGAGTTGCCATGACAGGACACAGCCTAGGGAGAGCGCGGCGCCCGGAGTAGTGAGGAGAGGCTGATGTGATGGATAAGCAAAACCTATCAGGTGGCCGAAGATCACGGCCCGCGGTGATGCACGCGCGGAGTACGTTCGGGGGCGTGAAGCCGTCGTGCGCGCTGCTCGTCGTGGCCGCCTGTGGAGCGCCGTCGTCGCCGGCGTCGCCCGATGCGGCGGCCGAGCCGCGGTGGGTGCAGTACGTGATCCCGGCGGGCGAGCACACGGCGCGCGTCGTCGACGGCGAGTTCCGCAACCCGATCGTCGGCGTGACGGACGTCGTCGGGCGCGACTACGAGCTCGCGTTCGATGCGACCGCCGTGTACGAGCTCGGCGACGACGACCAGTACGACTGGAACAAGCTCCCCGGGCTGTCGGACTGCGGCGAGATCGATCTGTCGCGCGACGGCGCGATGTTCGGCTGGCGCTGGCGCGTCGACGTGGCGCCGCCGGTGCTCGAGATCGCGGCGTACGCGAACAACGCAGGCGTGCACCTGACGAGCGACGTGCTCGTGACGCTCGACGCGGCCGCGCTGGAGACGCCGATCCGCTACACGGTCGCGCGCGAGGCGGCGCGCTACGTCTTCGCGGCGAACGGCGTCGCCGCGGAGCTGCCGCGGCGGTGCGCGGGCGAGGCGCTCGATCCGCTCGCGTGGGCGGGGGAGTTCTATTTCGGCGGCACCTCGACGGCGCCGCACGACGTCACGGCGCGCATCCGGGAGCGTTCCGGACGTTGACGAGATCGTGAGGCTCGTGTACTGAACATATGTTCATGACGACGAAGCCGCCGCCTCCTGCCTTCCGACTCGTCCCCGCCGCCGACGACGCGAGCGCGCCCGACCCGATCCCCGGCGAGGTCCGCGCGGTGATCGATCTGTTCGGGACGCACCTCGCGAAGGTCGCGTTCCCCGACGTCGACGTCGCGTCGCTCCGCCGCGAGGCCGAGGAGCTGCGCGCCGAGGCCGAGCAGGTCGCGCGGGCGCGCGCCGCGCTCGACGCCGCCGCCGCGAGCTTCCAGCGCCGGCAGACGGCGCTCGCCGAGACGGCCGCCCGCGCCGTCGCGTACGCGCGCATCTACAGCGACGCGCACCCCGAGCGCGAGCCGCTCGCCGCCGCGATCATGTCGCTCGCGAAGCCGGCGCCCGTCGAGGAGCCCAGGCCGCTCGTGCGCCGCCGCGGCCGCCCGCCCAAGCGCAGCGCCGAGCTGTTCGACACCGCCGGATCGCCGGCCGATCCGCCGGGCGCGCCGTAGTACGTTCGCGCCATGGCCGTCGCCCGGATCGCGTGGGTCGCCGCTGTCGTCTCCGGTGCGCTGGCGACGGGTTGCGGCGGCAAGCGCGAGGCCGATCCGGCGCCGGCGCCGGCACCGGCGCCGAAAGCGCATCCGCACGCCGTGCTGCGCCCGGAGTTCACCGTCGACGGCGATCCGCTCGCCGCCGGCACCGCGTTCCTGATCAAGGAGGGCGCGGCGACGCTCCTCGTCACGGCGCACCACCTGTTCGGTCCGGCGGGCGGGCTCGATCACGAGCTCACGTGGGACGAGCTGCCGCGCCGCGTGACGGCGGTGCGCGCGACGAGCCTCGACGATCCGGGCGTCACGATCCGCGGCGGGTCGCCGCTCGCGGTGACGGGAGCCGTCGGGCTGAGCGAGCAGCACCTGGGCGGCGACGTCGCGGTGTTCCCGATCCCCGACGCCGGCCCGGCGCGCACGCTCGAGCTCGCGGACGGTCCCCCGCGCGTCGGCAGCAGCGTGACGCTGCTCGCCCGCGTGATCGGCAAGACCGGGACGCGGCACGGCGCGAAGGTCGTCGAGGTCGGCGAGGAGCACATCGCCTACGAGCTCGACGAGCCCGGCGAGCTGCGCGCGACCAGCGGCGCGCCGGTCGTCGACGCCGACGAGCGCGTCGTCGCGATCAACGTCAGCGGCGGCGAGATCGACGGCAAGCGCATCAACTTCGGCGTCTCCATCTCGGCCTTCGGGCCCGCGATCCGCAAGGCGCTCGCGGCGCGCTAGCGTCATGCGCGTCGCCACCTTCACGGCGCGGCGTTGACGTATGCCGTGCGCACCTGGCGCGACCCTCCGGCGGCCGGTCCCTACGGGCGGGAGCCGAAGGCGGGCGCGACGCGTGCAGTGACCTGTCGTGGAAGGCGGGGTAAGGTCGCCCCGCATGAAGCTCGCGACCCTACGTGACGGCACCCGCGATGGTCGGCTGGTCGTCGTGCGCAACGACGGCGGCGCGGCGGCGCCCGCTCCCGCGGCGTGGCCCTCGCTGCAGCGGGCGCTCGACGACTGGGGGGCGGCGGAGCCGGCGCTGCGCGCGCTCGCGGCCGAGCTCGATCGCGGCGCGCTCGAGGGGGCACCGGTCGATCCGGCGCGGCTCGCGGCGCCGCTGCCGCGCGCGTACGAGTGGGTCGACGGCTCGGCGTACCTCAACCACGTCATCCTCGTGCGCAAGGCCCGCAAGGCCGAGCCGCCGCCGACGCTCGAGACCGACCCGCTCATCTACCAGGGCGGCTCGGGGGACATGCTCGGCCCGCGCGACGCGATCGAGCTGCACGACGCCGCGTGGGGCCTCGACTACGAGTCGGAGGTCTGCGTCGTCCTCGGCGACACGCCGCTCGGGACGCGCGCGGCCGACGCCGCGGGCTGCATCCGGCTCGTGATGCTGGCGAACGACTGCACGCTGCGCAACCTCATCCCCGACGAGCTCGCGAAGGGCTTCGGCTTCTTCCAGAGCAAGCCGGCCACGGCGTTCTCGCCGTTCGCGGTCACGCCCGACGAGCTGCCGTGGCGCGACGGGCGCGTCCACGTGCGCGTGCGCTCGACGTACAACGGCGAGGTCATCGGCGACTGCCTCGCCGGGCCCGAGATGCACTTCTCGTTCGCCGACCTCGTGCAGCACGTCGCGAGGACGCGCCGGTTCACGGCCGGCACGATCCTCGGCAGCGGCACGGTGTCGAACGCGGACCGCGCGCGCGGCGTGTCGTGCCTCGCCGAGCGCCGCATGATCGAGACGATCGAGCAGGGCAAGCCGTCGACGCCGTTCATGAAGGTCGGCGACCGCATCCACATCGAGGCGTTCGACGACGCCGGGCGCAGCCCGTTCGGCGCGATCGATCAGCGGGTGATCGCACCCGAGAAGGGAGCCGCATCGTGAAGCTCGTCCTCCACAACTACTGGCGTTCGTCGGCGTCGCAGCGCGTGCGCACGGCGCTCAACCTCAAGCAGCTCGCGTACGAGTACGTCGCGGTCAACATCGTCACCGACGAGAACCTCGGGGACGGCTACCGCGCGAAGAACCCCCAGGCGCAGGTGCCCACGCTCGAGGTCGTCGAGGACGACGGCACCTCCGTCCTCCTCACGCAGTCGGTGCCGATCCTCGAGTACCTCGACGAGCGCTGGCCCGATCCCGCCATCTTGCCGGCGTCGCCGCTCCTTCGCGCCCGCGCGCGCGCCCTCGCGGAGATCGTCAACAGCGGCATCCAGCCGCACCAGAACCTGCCGACGCTGCGCACGCTCAAGAAGCACGGCCTCGACGAGATGGCCTGGCCCGTGCCGTACATCGCGAACGGCCTGGCCGCCTACGCGAAGCTCGCCGCGGCGACTGCGGGTCGGTTCAGCGTGGGCGACGCGCCGACGGTGGCGGACCTCTGCCTCATCCCGCAGCTCGCCGCCGCGCGGCGCTTCGGCGTCGACTACAGCCAGCACGAGGTGCTGGTCCGGATCGAGAAGAACTGCCTCGCGATGGCGGAGTTCGCGAACGCCACGCCCGAGGCCCAGCCCGACGCACCCAAGGGGAAGTAACGAACCATGAGCACGATCGGCATCAAGCGTCTCGAGGGAATCCACTGGTACGTCCGCGACCTCGAGCGGTCGCGGAGCTTCTACACCGGCAAGCTCGACTTCGCCGAGACGTGGCGCTCGAGCCCCGAGCTCGAGGCGAAGGGCCGGCAGAGGTCGGCGTGCTTCTCCGCGGGCAACATCAACGTCATCGTGAGCTCGCCGCTCCCCCACGGCGCCGGCGAGGCGAGCCGCGCGGCGCGCTTCCTGTCGAAGCACCCCGACGGCGTCGGCACGCTCGTGTTCGAGGTCGAGGACGCCGAGCGCGCGTTCCGCGTGATCGAGGCGCGCGGCGGCACGCCCATCGCCGACATCGAGACGTTCACCGACGACGGCGGCACCCTCCGCCAGTTCTCGATCACGACGCCCTTTGGCGACTGTACCTTCCGCTTCCGCGAGCGCCGCGGCTTCGGCGCGCTCTACCCCGGCGCGGTCCCGCACCAGGGCGGCGGCGGCAACCGCTTCGGCTTCCAGGAGATCGACCACGTCACGTCGAACTTCCAGACGATGAAGCCGATGCTGCTCTGGCTCGAGCACGTGCTCGGCTTCGAGCAGATGTGGGAGGTCGCGTTCCACACGTCCGACGTCGACCCCGCGCGCAAGACGGGCTCGGGGCTGAAGTCGATCGTGATGTGGGACCCAATCTCGAACGTGAAGTTCGCGAACAACGAGCCGGCGCGCCCGTTCTTCAAGAGCTCGCAGATCAACATCTTCAACGAGGAGCTGCGCGGCGACGGCGTGCAGCACGTCGCCGTCACGGTCGGCGACATCATCGGCGCCGTGCGCGGCCTGCGGCAGGCCGAGGTCGCGTTCATGCCGACGCCGGGCTCCTACTACGACATGCTGCCGGAGCGCATCAAGCGCAGCGGCATCGACGCGATCGAGGAGGACCTGTCGATCCTGCGCGACCTCGAGATCCTCGTCGACGGCGACCACCACCACGCGTACATGCTGCAGATCTTCCTGAAGGAGGCGGCCGGCCTGTACCGCGACCCGGCGGCGGGCCCGTTCTTCTACGAGATCATCCAGCGCAAGGGAGACCGCGGCTTCGGCGCGGGCAACTTCCGCGCGCTGTTCGAGAGCATCGAGCGCGAGCAGCACAAGGCGCGCGATGCTTGATCGGATGTGCGTCGGCGAGGTCGCGGCGAAGCACCACATCCAGCTGCGCGGCGCCGAGGGCGAGCTCCGCTTCGAGGAGTGCTTCACGCGCGACGGCTTCGACGGGCCGTACACGATCATGTACCACCTGCGCCGGCCGCACACGCACCGCGCGACGCCGGCGCGCCACGGCTGGCGGGCGCCCGTCGCCGTCGCCGAGCGCGCGCTCGCGAAGCGCCACTACCGCAGCGAGCGCCTGCCGCACGCCGGCGGCCCGCAGCTCGACGCGCGCGTGCCGATGTTCTTCAACGCGGACCTCGTCGCGGGCGTCGCGTTCCCGTCGGCGCCCGACCCGGTGTACATCGCCGACGGCGACGCCGATCAGCTCGTCTACATCCACCGCGGCGGCGGCACGCTGCACAGCCTGCTCGGCGACATCGCGTTCGCGCAGGGCGACTACGTGTTCGTGCCGCGCGGCCTCCTGCATCGGTTCGCGCCGTCGAGCGCCGACCAGCACTGGCTGTGGTTCTCGCTGCTCGGCGGGCTGCACATCCCGAAGCAGTGGCGCAACGACACCGGGCAGCTGCGCATGGATGCGCCGTACTGTCACCGCGACTTCAAGCGCCCCGACTTCCAGGGGCCGCGCGACGAGGGCATCCGCGAGATCGTGATCCGCCGCGCGGGCACGTGGCACGGCTTCGCGATGGCGGACTCGCCGCTCGACGTCGTCGGGTGGGATGGCACGGTCTACCCGTGGGCGTTCCCGATCCTCGCGTTCCAGCCGCGCGTGTCCTCCATCCACCTCCCGCCGACGTGGCATGGCACGTTCGCCGCGCGCGGCGCGCTGATCTGCAGCTTCGTCCCGCGGCTCGTCGACTTCCACCCGCTCGCGATCCCGTGCCCGTACCCGCACAGCTCCACGCACTGCGACGAGATCCTGTTCTACGCCGACGGGAACTTCACCTCGCGGCGCGGCGTCGGCCCGGGCAGCATCTCGCACCACCCGATGGGCGTGGCGCACGGCCCGCACCCGGGGAACTACGAGAAGTCGATCGGCGCGACGCGCACCGACGAGCTCGCCGTCATGGTCGATACGTTCCTGCCGCTCGCGACGACCGACGCCGCCGTCTCCGTCGAGGACGCCGGCTACATGGACAGCTTCCTGTAGCAGCTTAGCGCGCGCGGTGGTGCGCGACGAACTTGACGAGCGTGGTCGCGAACAGGGTGACCTGCGCACGCGACGGCTCGTCGGTGAGCTTGCCGCCCGCGAAGCGCTCGTGGGCGCGCGCGATGAGGACCTCGGGCTGAGCGAGGACGGCGCAGTCGCTGTACTGGAGGATCTGGCGCAGGTGCGCCTGCGCGCGGATCGTGCCGCTCATGCCGCTCGCCGCGCCGACGATGCCGACGGGCTTGCCGCGCAAGGGGCCGGGCTGAGGGCGCGACACCCAGTCGAGCGCGTTCTTGAGGCCGCCCGGGATGCTGTAGTTGTACTCGGGCACCGCGATGACGAGCCCGTCGGCGTCGGCGATCGCCTGCTTGAGGCGCGCGGCGCCGGGCGGCTCGGCGAGGTCGCTGTTGAAGATCGGGAGATCGAGCGAGTCCCACATCGCGAGCGACGCACCCGCCGGCAGCGACTCGCCGATCGCCTCGAGGAGCACGCGGTTGTGCGACGCCTTGCGCATGCTGCCGCAGATGCCGAGGAGCGCGACCACGGCAGCGACCCTACCGTAACTTTGCGCGGCCGGTGCGTGTGGTAAGGCATGGGCATGTTCTTCAGCTCGAAGAAGTCCCGGATGCCGCGCCCCGAGGAGGCCCTGCCCGGTCGGGCGGCCCCGATGCGCGTCGGCGGTCAGCACTTCGTCCACGGCCGCTCGTTCGTCGCGCCGTTCCCCGAGGGGAGCGCCCGCGCGATGTTCGGCCTCGGTTGCTTCTGGGGTGCCGAGCGCAAGTTCTGGCAGGCGCCGGGCGTGTACGCGACGGCGGTCGGCTACGCCGGCGGCCTGACGCCGAACCCGACCTACGAGGAGGTCTGCTCGGGCCTCACCGGCCACAACGAGGTCGTGCTCGTCATCTACGACCCGAAGCAGATCAGCTACGAGCAGCTGCTCCAGATCTTCTGGGAGAGCCACGACCCGACGCAGGGCATGCGCCAGGGCAACGACGTCGGCACGCAGTACCGCTCGGGCATCTACACGTTCGACGACGCCCAGGCCGCGGCCGCCGAGGCGTCGAAGCGCACGTACGGCGAGCGCCTCGCCGCCGCCGGGCACCGCGACCCGATCACGACCGAGGTCGTGCCGGCGCCGCCGTTCTTCTACGCCGAGGACTACCACCAGCAGTACCTGGGCAAGAACCCGGGCGGCTACTGCGGCCTCGGCGGCACCGGCGTCTCGTGCCCGATCGGGAACCCGATCGGCGTCGCGCGGCCCGGTTGAGTGAGACTCGTTTACACGGTGGGGTAGGCCGGTGTACGACGCGGCATGGTGCGAGGGACCCTGCTCTGGCTCTGCGGTGCACTGATCGCGTGCGGCGGTAAGGACGGCGGCCCCGACGCGGCGCCCGATGCGCGGCTCGAGGGCTTCGACGCACCCGACATCGTGTGCCCCGGCGGCCCCAAGTGCGCCACCACCGGCGACGGCATCCTCAAGGTCGGCGTCGGCAAGCGCATCTACACGCCCGTCGACTTCGAGACGTACACCGACGAGAACAACGACCGGCAGTACCAGCGCGACGAGCCGTTCGACGACAAGAACGGCAACGGCCGGTTCGACGGCGTGTGGCTGTTCGGCGGCGGGCGCGCCGCGCTCGGCGTCACGACCGAGGTCGAGGCGCGCGCGATGGCGTTCGTCGAGGGCGACATCACCGTCGTGATCGTCTACCTCGACGCGATCGGCCTCCTCGCCGGCGACATGGACCTCATCCGCAACCACCCGTCGCTCGCCGGCCTCGACATCGACCACATCGTCGTCGGCGCCACGCACGCGCACGACGCGCCCGACACCGTCGGCCTGTGGGGCCCGACGGTGACGTCGACGGGCCGCCAGCCGTTCGTGCTCGAGCGCCTGTACGAGCAGGCCGCCGCCGCGATCAAGGAGGCCGTCACCACCGCGCAGCCGGCGCACATGGTGATCGCGACGACGAAGCTCATCAACGACCCGCAGAACCCGAGCGGCCTCACCGACGACTGGAACAAGGACATCCGCGACCCGGTCATCTTCGACCCGACGCTCACGGTCGCGCGCTTCGTGAAGGCGTCCGACGAGCAGACGACGATCGGCACGCTCGTGAACTGGGCGAACCACCCCGAGGTCGCCCACTTCGACGACTCCGTCCCCGCCGCGATCAACGCGCACTACCCGCACCACCTGCGCGAGCGCATCGAGAACGGCGTGCTCGCGACGCAGAGCAAGTACGCGGCGACCGACCTCGCCGGCGTCGGCGGCGTCACCGTGTTCGTGCAGGGCGCGCTCGGCGGCCAGATCGGCTCGTTGCGCGGCACGCACCCGCCCGGCCCCGACGGCACGCCGCTCACGCGCGTGTCGAACGAGATGGATCAGGCGCTCGGCACGAACGCCGCCGCGAAGGCGCTGACGGCGCTCGCCGCGCCCGAGGCGGAGTCGGTGACGAGCCTGCCGCTCGCCGTGAAGAGCGCCGTGTACCACGCGCGCATCGACAACACGTTGTTCCACGTCGCGTTCCTCGTCGAGCTGCTCGGGCCGCATCCGCTCGTCGGCTACGACGCGAACCAGGCGCTCGACGTCGGCAACCTGCCGTGGCTGCCGCTGCGCTCGACCTACATCCAGATCGGGCCGCTCGGCATCGTCACCGCGCCCGGCGAGCTCCACCCCGAGCTCTGGGTCGGCGGCTACGACGGCGCGTGGAGCTGGGGCTACCCGCTGCTCGACAACACGAAGGCGAACCTGCCGCGCTTCGAGGACGCACCGAAGCCGCCGTACATGCGCGACCTCGTGCTCGCGCACGCGGGCGTCAAGTACCCGGTGCTCGCCGGCTGCGCCGAGGACTACGTCGGCTACATCGTCCCCTCGTACAACTACGCGCTCGATCCGAGCGACCCGTACATCGTCGAGGCCGAGGGCGACCACTACGAGGAGGTCTACTCGCTCGGGCCCGACGTCGAGAAGCACACGGTCCACCCGATCCTGCAGCTCCTCCTGTACCGCTGATCAGGGCGGCGTGATGAGCGTCGTCGTGAGCTGATCGGGGCGCGCCTTCAGGCCGTGCGACTGGAACGTGGTGCCGAACTTCGAGGCGCCGACGAACACGCTCACGTTCGGCTGCACGTTGAACAGGTACGCGACGCCGTCGGTGCCCGTCGTGGTCGCCGTCGAG
The DNA here is from genome assembly GCA_019637375.1 of Deltaproteobacteria bacterium. Taxonomy (GTDB): domain Bacteria; phylum Myxococcota_A; class Polyangia; order Haliangiales; family Haliangiaceae; genus JABFXX01. The sequence goes on from JAHBVW010000016.1 coordinate 161,854, forward strand.
CTCGGGATCCCGTTGTTGTTGTAGCGGACGGTCGCCGCCGGCGCGCTCGTCACGGTCGCGCCGAACACGCCGCTCGCGTCGATCGACTGGCCGTCGAGCACCTGCAGCGCGACCATGCCCTTGCCCGGCATCTGGTTGCCCTGCGCGAGCACGCTGAGCGTGTCGTAGTTCGTCGCCGTCAGCATCTGCAGCGGCACGCCGCCGAGGTCGGCCGCGACGAAGCCCGCCGGGTACAGGTACGTGTCCTTGAGCCCGGTCTTGCGCGCCTTCAGGAAGCCGTCGAGCGCGAGCCCGCCGGTCACGATCTGCAGCGAGAAGATGCCGTTCGTGTCGGTCACGACCGACGAGATCGGCGTCTGCTCGTCCTGGTTCGTGAACGCCTCGACGATGACGCCCTCGAGCGGGAACGCGCCGTTGAGGCGCCGCTCGATCGCGGTGCCGCTGATCGTGATCATCGCGGGCGCGGGTGGTGCGTCGATGCCGGCGTCCGGCGTCTCGATCGGCGGGGCGTCTCCGCCGGGCGTGGCGTCGGTGGCGGGCCGCAGGTTGTCGCCGCACGCGGCGGCGACGAGGATGGTCGCGAGGGTCAGCCTCCGCATCACGTTCCTCCACCGGGGATGTGCTGCACGACGAGCAGGTAGCCGAAGCGCACGACCGCACCGCGCACCACCAGCGCGGCCTCGTTCGGCGCCTCGCCCGCCGTCTGCGCCTGCACGGCGCCCGACTCGTTGTCGGCGATCATCGCGCACGCACCGGTGCCGAGGTCGAGGACCTGGGCGACCTGGTACAGGCTCGCGGGATCGAACAGGTCGGAGAAGTCCTTCGTGACGATGCCGCTGCGATCCGAGTCCATCACGAGGGCGTCCTGGCCGCCCTGCGTGCGGCGCCCGAGGCACTGGACGCGCGTCGTGCCCGCCGGGCGGCGGTCGATCGTCGCGATGCCGGCGATGTTCTGGCTCGCCGTCCCGTCGGCGCTGTCGACGCGGTACGCGGCGAGGACCGCGAGTTGCGTCGTCAGGCGCGGCAGGGGTGCCGACAGCTCGACGACGCCGTTGCCGTCGGGGGTCGCGATCGCCGCGCCGCCGACGACCTGCCACGCGCCCGACGTTCGCCACGTCGCCGGGATCGGGCCGTTGAAGCCCTCGAACAGCGCGATCCCGTCGCCGGGGCGCGTCGGATCCGGATCGCACGGCGCGTCGACGCCGTCGCCGTCCGGATCGGGCTCCGCGAGCGGCGGTGCGATCGGGCACGGGTCGCATTCGTCGCCGAGGCCGTCGCGGTCCTCGTCGAACGCGCCGCCCGGCATGTGGTTGCAGAAGTCCTTGTCGTTCGGGATGCCGTCGCCGTCGATGTCGCCGTCGGCGTCGATGCACGTCGGCCCGGCCGGGTCGGTCAGGTCGCACACGGCGCCGTCGCCGCAGCCCGACCTGGCGTCGCACGGACCGCCGATGGAGGCGCCGCTGCACGCGGCCGATGTGACGAGAAGCGCAACGAGCGGGAGCGGCGGCCTCACCCGGCGATCGTACCGCTAATTCGTCGGTGCCGGCGGGAAAGGCGACATCGCGGGCACCTCGTGCACGACCTGCTGCTTCGCCGGAGCGGCCGCGACCGTGATCGGCTTGCAGTAGACCTTGAGCGACTGAACGTGCTCCTGGAGCTTCTGCTGGAACGCGCTGTCCTCGAACTTGCCGCCCGTGACCGGGATCGTGCACAGCGCGTAATCACCGGCGACGAGCTCCTCGTACTCCGGCATCGCGCTGTCGCCGCCGAACCAGAACTTCATCCCGACGGCGGCGCCGCTCGTGAACATGCGCATGATCTCCTTGCCCGTCGACGGTGACGAGCCCGGCTTCAGCAGGAACGTCTGTGCCCAGTCGACCTTGTTCCCGGGCAGCGCCTTGACGGTCACCGCGAGCGACAGGTTCCCGACGGGGATGTCGATCGTCACCTTCGTCTCCGCTCCCGCGGTGACCGTGGCGGTCACGGTCGACGACTTGAAGCTCCCGGTGAAGCGCTCCTGCTTCATCGCCTGTAGGACGTGCGTGCCCTCGGGTACCTTCGTCATCCGGAACGCGCCGTTGTCATCGGTCTGCGCGACCGCGACCTGCAGTGCGCCGCCCTTCGCCGTCTGCGTGACGCCGATGCCGGCCTGCGGCTCGCCCTTCATCGTGACGACGCCGGAGATCGAGCCGTAGCCCTTGAGCTGCAGGATGATCGGCGGCGGATCGTCGGTGCCCTCGGGGACGGTCATCGCGATCGCGCGCCCGAGCGAGGGGTGGGCGGCGGTGACGGTCGTCTGCTTCTCGGACGGGATGCCGATCAGCGTGAACGCACCGTCCTGGTCCGTCACCGACGAGCGCACGCCGGCGTTCTCCTCGAAGCTCTCCCACTGGTCCTCGTTGTCGGCGTTCGCGAACAGCATCTCGGCGAGCTTCACCTTCGCGCCCGGGACGGCGCCGCCGCTCGCGTCGACGACCCGGCCCGAGAGGCGGCGGCCGCGCGCGACGGTGAGGGTGCCGAGGTCGGTCGTCTTGCCCGCGGTCAGCGTGATGTCGTGCTTCACGAGCTGCGCGAACTCGGGGCCGCGGATCGTCACGGCGTACGTGCCGGGCGTGATGTCCTTGATCGTGAACGCGCCGTCGTAGACGGGCGTCGCCGCCTGGACGCCGACCTGGACCTGCGCGAGCGACGGGGCGCCGCCGCCCTGGAGCGCGACCTTGCCGACGAGCGTCGCCGGCGACGGCAGCACGATGCGCACGTCCTTGTCGCCGGTCGACGCCGGCGTCGCCTTCTCCCAGTCCCAGCGGCGCGCGTTCGAGCGCGACACGCTCAGGCGGTACTTGCCCTCGGGGAGCCCCTCGAGCGTGAACGCGCCCGCGCCGTCGGTCGTCGCCGAGGTCATGTCGGCGACGGCACCGGCCTTCGCGTCGCCGCGCACGACGTCGGGGAACGCCTGCACCTGGATCTCGGTGACCGGCGCGCCGGCGTCGTTGACGACGATGCCGGAGATCGTGCCGTTGACGTCGAGCGTGAGCTTCAGGTCGCGCACGTCGCGCTCGAGCAGGTCGACGTCCGCGATCGCGCTCGCGGCGACCTCGTTCGAGGCGCGCGCGAGGAGCTTCGTGCGCGGCAGGCCGCGGATCTCGAACGCGCCGCGGTCGTCCGTCGTCGCGCGCCGCGACTCCTGCCACGGCTGGCGCGAGGTCCCGGCGACCTGCACGGTGGCGAACGGCACCGGCTTGCCCGCGCCGTCGACGACCGTGCCGGCGACCGACGCGCCGCTCTTCATCGTGATCTCGACGCCGGTGACGGCCTTGTCGATCACCGTGACCTGCGCGCGCCCGGGCGTGCGCTCGCGGTGGAGCGCGACGAGCGCGTGCGTGCCGGGTGGGATCGCCTCGACGGTGAACTTGCCGCTCGCGTCGCTGATCGCCGGGTTCGCGGCGCGGTCCTCGTCGAACCACACGCCCGCGGGGAACACGTGCGCGTTCGCGACGGGGCGGCCCCCCTCGTCGAGGACGCGCCCGGAGACGGCGAAGCCCTTGCGCAGGACGATCGTCACCTTCGCGAGGGCACCGGCGGACCCGACGGTGGTGAACGCCGAGGCCGGCGCGTAGCCGCCGAACGTCGCGACGACCGCGAGCCAGCCGGGGTGGACCGGCCGGAGCGTCGCGACGCCGCGCGCGTCGGTCGTGGCGACGCCGTGCATGCGATCGCCGTCGTGGACCTCGGCGCCGGCGACCGGCGCCTTCTGCTCGTCGACGACGGTCACCTCGACGGCGGCCGCCTCGGCGAGCTGGATGCGGCACGGATCGCTCTTCGCCGTCAGCTTGCACACCGACGGTCCGCCGATCAGCTCCTTGTTCTTCGCCGTGAGCCGGTACGTGCGGCCGAGCAGCTTCTCGAACACGAACGTGCCGTCGTCGTTCGCCGTGATCGTGCGCGGCGGCGCCGTCGAGATGAACACCTCCGCGCCGCCGACGCCCTTGCCGTCGGGCCCGACGACCTGGCCCTCCATGCGTAGCGGCCCGTCGGGATCCGGATCGATCGTCCACCGCCCCGCCGCGGCGGCGCCGCGCACGTTCACGCCGTCGATCTCGCCGGTGCGATCGGGCTTGCCCGTCACCGGATCGATCTTCGCCGCGCGGCCGCCGGCGCCGTCGCCGGCCGCGCCGTCGTCGGGGCCGCCGCCTCCGCGGAGGAACAGCAGCCAGACACCGAGCGCGACGACCAGGATCGCGACCACTCCACCGGCGAGCTTGCGATTCATGTGCGCCGGAGCATGGTGCCGTTTCGCCTCGGCGAACAGATGCGACGCCGTGCGACGCGCGATGCGACTAGATGCGACCGAGCAGGTCCTCGTAACCTTCGTACTCGTTCTTCAGTCGCCGTACACGCCGAGCAAGCCGCACTGAGGGTCACGGCTCGTCGAGGAACGCGTAGCGGTAGTCGGTCGGCGGCACGAACGTCTCCTTGATCGTGCGCGGCGCGACGAAGCGGAGGAGGTTGAGCGGCGAGCCGGCCTTGTCGTCGGTGCCCGACGCGCGCGCGCCGCCGAAGGGCTGCTGGCCGACGACGGCGCCCGTGGGCTTGTCGTTGATGTAGAAGTTGCCGGCGGCGTCGCGCAGCGCCGAGCTCGCCTCGACGATCGCGGCGCGGTCGCGCGCGAAGATCGCGCCGGTCAGCGCGTACGGCGAGGTGCGGTCGACGAGCTGGAGCGTCTCGCCCCACGCCTCGTCGGGGTACACGTGCAAGGTCACGATCGGGCCGAAGAACTCCTCGCGCATGTGGCGCACCATCGGGTCGTCGGTGGTGATGAGGGTCGGCTGCACGAACCAGCCCTCGCGGTTGTCGCAGCCGCCGCCCGCGACGACGCGCATGCCCGGCGCCTCGCGCGCCTCGGCGATCGCGCGCTGGTGCTTCTCGAACGCGCCCTGCTTGATCACGGCGCCCATGAAGTTCGAGAAGTCCGAGACGTCGCCGACCTTCAGCTGGCCGATCGTGTCGACGAGCTCGTCCTTCATGCTCTCCCACACCGACCGCGCGATGTACGCGCGCGACGCGGCCGAGCACTTCTGGCCCTGGTACTCGAAGCCGCCGCGCACGATCGCGGTCGCGACGGCGCGCGGGTCCGCGGACGGGTGCGCGAGGATGAAGTCCTTGCCGCCCGTCTCGCCGACGAGGCGCGGGTACGTCTTGTAGCGGTCGATGTTCTCGGCGACGCGCTTCCACATCCCGCGGAACACCTCGGTCGACCCGGTGAAGTGGACGCCGGCGAGCGCCGGGTGATCGAGCAGCACGTTCGTGCTCCCGTGCGGGAGCCCCGGGATGAAGTTGATGACGCCCGGCGGGAAGCCGGCCTCCTCGAAGAGGCGGAACACCTCCCACGCCGCGAGCAGCTGCACCTCGGCGGGCTTCCACACGACGGTGTTGCCCATCAGCGCGGGAGCGCTCGGGAGGTTCCCCGCGATCGCCGTGAAGTTGAACGGCGTCAGCGCGAACACGAAGCCCTCGAGCGGGCGCAGCTCCATCGCGTTCCACACGCCCGACGACGAGCGCGGCTGCATGCGGTAGAGGTCCTGCGCGAAGGCCGCGTTGAAGCGGAAGAAGTCGATCATCTCGCACGCCGCGTCGATCTCGGCCTGGTGCGCCGTCTTCGACTGGCCGTGCATCGTGGCGGCGTTCATCCGCGCGCGCCACGTGGTCGCGAGCAGCTCGGCGGCGCGCAACAGGATCGCGGCGCGCGACTCCCAGCGCATCGCGGCCCACTCGCGGCGCGCGTCGAGCGCGGCCAGGATCGCGCGCTCCGCGACGTCGTCGGTCGCGGCGTGGAACCGCGCCACGACGTGGCGATGCCGGTGCGGCATCGTCACCTCGCGGATCTGCCCCGTGTGGATGCGCTGCCCGCCGACGACGCAGGGGATCTCGACGACCTCCTTCTCGATCGCGGCGAGCGCCGCCTTGAGCGCGCGCTTCTCGGGGCTGCCGGGCGCATAGCCCAGCACCGGCTCGTTGACGGGATCCGGGACGGAGACGATCGCGTCGTGCATGACGGACGTGTACCACGCCCCCGAAAACCGCGGTCTCGCCCGCGCCGGCTACGGCTTCTTGATGTCGAGGCCCTCGTGCGGATCGCGCGGCGCCGGGCGCTCCGGCGGCGGCTCGGGGACGCGCGCGCGCGGCTTGGGCTTGCCGCCGCGGCACACGGCGACGGCGTCGAGGTCGGCGGCGTCGCCGAGGCAGCGCTTCATGTCGTCGGTGAACGACTTCTCGCAGGTCGCGATCATCCCGGCCTTGTCGCCCATCTCGCCGCCGAGCTGGCCCTTGATGAGCCCCATCATCTTGTCGACGATGGCCGCGCACGCCGGCGGCTCCTTCTTCTTCGAGCACCCAGCACCGCCGAGCGCGGCGAGGACGACGGCGGCGACGACGAGGACCGTGCGCATCGGGGCGATCCTACTTCAGCTACTCGCGGTCGAGGTACGTGTAACCGATCATCCCCTGCCGGAAGCGGTTGATCAGCGTGCGGCTCTCCTCGATCGTCATCAGCTTCTTGCGCAGCGCCTGCTCGACGTTGTTGCGCAGGCGGCCGAGCAGATCGCTCGGCGAGTAGTCGACGAAGCCGAGCACCTCGCTCACGGTGTCGCCGGCGACGACCTCCTTGACGTCGTAGTCGCCCTCCGGCGAGAGCTGCACGTGCACCGTGTTCGTGTCGCCGAACAGGTTGTGCAGGTCGCCGAGGATCTCCTGGTACGCACCGACGAGGAAGATGCCGAGGTAGTAGTCCTGCCCCTCGCCCTTGGGGTGCAGCTCGAGCACGTGCTTGACGTCGCGCAGGTCGATGAACGAGTCGATCTTGCCGTCGGAGTCACACGTGATGTCGGCGAGCGTCGCGCGCCGCGTCGGCTCCTCGTTGAGCCGGTGGATCGGGCAGATCGGGAACAGCTGATCGACGGCCCACGCGTCGGGCACGCTCTGGAACATCGAGAAGTTGCAGAAGTACGTGTCCGACAGCGCCTTCTCCAGGCCCTCGAGCTCCTCGGGGACGTGGTCGCGGTTGCGGACCAGCATCAACACCTTCTCGCAGATCGCCCAGAATAGATTTTCGCACAGCACGCGGTGCTCGAGCGACAGGTGCCCGAGGTTGAACAGCTGGAGGACCTGGTCCTTGTACTCGACGGCGTCGTGATAGGACTCGAGGACGTTCTTCGCGCTGACCGCGTTGTACGTGTCCCACATGTTCGTGACGAGCGGCGGCGCCGGGCGCTGCAGCTCCTTCGGGATGTGGGTGTTGAACTCGGTGACGCCGAGGACGTTCACGACGAGCACCGAGTGGTGCGCGGCGATCGCGCGGCCGGACTCGCTGACGATGCTCGGGTGCGGCACCTGATCCGCGTCGCAGATCTCCTTGATCGCGAACACGACGTCGTTCGCGTACTCCTGCACCGTGTAGTTCATCGACGACGCGAAGTTCGTCTGCGAGCCGTCGTAGTCGACGCCGAGGCCGCCGCCGACGTCGAAGTACTGCAGGCCCTTCGCGCCGAGCTTGTATAGCTCGACGAACATGCGCCCCGCCTCGCGCAGCGCGTTCTTGACGCTCTTGATCGCCGAGATCTGCGAGCCGAGGTGGAAGTGGAGCAGCCGCAGCGACTCGACCTGGCCCCACGTCTTCAGCTTCGCGATCGCCTCGACCATCTCGGCGGCCGACAGGCCGAACTTCGAGAAGTCACCGCCCGACTGCTCCCACCGGCCGGCGCCGCGCGACGACAGGCGCGCGCGGATGCCGATCGTCGGCTTGATCTTCAGCCGCTCGGCGACGCGGTGGATGTGATCGACCTCGGACGGCTTCTCGACGACGAGGATCACCGTCTTGCCCATCTTCGAGGCGAGCAGCGCGGTCTCGATGTACTCCTCGTCCTTGTAGCCGTTGCAGATGATCAGCGCCTCGTCGTCCTGGTGGATCGCCATGATCGCGAGGAGCTCCGGCTTGCTGCCGGCCTCGAGGCCGTAGTGGAACGGCCGCCCGAACTCGATGATCTCCTCGACGACGGTGCGGTTCTGGTTGACCTTGATCGGGTACACGCCGCGGTACTGGCCCTGGTAGCCGTACTCCTTGATCGCGGAGTTGAACGCGCCGCACAGGAGCTCGATCCGCGCGCGCAGGATGTCGGAGAAGCGCAGGAGGATCGGGAGCTGGATGCCGCGCGCGACGAGCTCGTCGATGAGCTCCTTCATGTCGATCTGGCCCTTGCCGGGAGGAGCCGGGGGCGCATCGGGCGCGCTGACGCGCGGCTGCACGACGAGGTTCCCCTGATCGTTCACGCCGAAATACCCGCACCCCCAGCGCGGGATGTTGTAGGTGTCGTTCGCGTCGGCGGCGGTCCACCGGCGGAGGGGATCGTGAGCGATGAGGGCCTTGGCGCGCGCCATTTCTTTGTGATCAGCAATTACGCACAATCGGTCGACAGTGCAATGCCAATTGCACCCTCACGGGGGCCCGAGCCGACGGAGGTTGGCGCAGCCCTGGGCGAGGTGGAGACGGCAGGCGCGCTCCCAGTACTCGCGCGCGCGCGAGCGATCCTTTTCCCCGCCTTCACCGTCCCGCCACATGAGCGCGAGGTTGTTGCACGCCGACGCGACGTCGGCGGCGCACGCGCGCGCGTAGACGGTGCGGGCGCGCTCGGCGTCGGGCGGTCCGCCTTCGCCGTGGGCGAGCGCGACGCCGAGGTTGTAGCAGTTCGCCGGATCCGCCGCGCACGTGCGCTCGAGGTAGCCGCGCGCGCGCACCCGGTCCGCGGGCGCCGACGCACCGACCATGATCAGCGCGCCGGCGTGCTCGCACGACCGCATGTCGGCGAGCTCGCAGCCGCGCTCGAACAGGGGCAGGGCGCGCGCCGCGCCGTCGGGGACGCGGTTGCCGTCCTTGTACGCGAACGCGAGCACGCGGCAGCCGCGGCCGATCCCGCGCGCGCATGCGGTGCGCAGCAGGAGGTCGGCCCACGCGACGTCGGCGGGCCCGCCGCGCCCCTCGAGCAGGTTGATCCCGAGCAGCACGCACGCCGGCTGATGATCGGCGGCGCAGGCGCGCGCGAACAGCGAGCTCGCGCGCGCCGGGTCCTGCGTGTCGAGCATGCCGAGGTGGTTCCAGGCCTCGCCCGCCGCGCTGCAGCTCGCGACGCCGCCGAGAAGGCACGCGCGCTCGAGCGACTCCGCGGCGCGCAGCGGCTGGACCTTCTCGAGCGAGCGCGCGAGCTCCTCGCACGACGCGATGCTCGCGCAGTCCTCGCGCGGAGCGCCGCCGCGCACGGCGCGCACGACCAGCACCCCACCGGCGGCGACCGCGAGGCCGGCGGCGACCGCGAGCGCGAGCCGGCGCCACGGGAGTCCGCGCCCGCGCGGCTCGGCCGGCGGCAGCGGGATCTCGCCCGACATGCGCTGGTCGGCCGGCACGGTCGGCTCGAGCGCAGCGGAGGGGCGCGGGCACTGCTCGGGCCCGTCGGTCATCGACCGCTACGGTAGCAGAGGAAGCCGCCTTACTGGCGCTCGGTCAACAACGAGCACGTCAGGAGAAGACGGGCGAGTAGCCGGGCATCGTGCGGGTCCGCCGCCGGAGCGCGGCGCGCCGCGACGTCGGCTCGTCGTCGTCGTGGTCGTCGTGCCCGTCGTGGTCGTCGTGCCCGTCGTGCTCGTCGTGCTTCTGGGGCCTGGGCGTGAGGTCGGACTGGGAGCCGCGGGCGAGGCGCGTGCGCGGCGCCTTCTCGAGGAGCTGGAGGGGCTCGCTGCGCACGGTGTCGTGGACCTCGGCGACGTGCGGCGCGGCCGTGTCGTCGAGCGTGGCGACCGCGTCGTCGCCGTCGGCGAGCCACGGCTCGGGCACGTCGCCGTAGCAGGTGCGCATGAGCCGCGCAATCGCGCCGCGCCCGCCGGTCCAGCCGTGGCGCCGCGCGAGGTCGTCGAGCGCGGCGATCAGCGCGCCCGCCGAGGCGGGGCGGCGGGCCGGGTCGGTCGACAGCGTCGCGACGATCAGCTGCTCGAGCTCGCGCGGGTAGTCCTTGACGATCACGCTCGGCGGGATGAACTCGCTGCGCACGACCGCGAGCATGCGGTCGAAGTCGGTCTTGCCGGAGAAGCAGCGCGCGCCGGTGGTCAGCTCGTAGAGGACGACGCCGAGCGCGAACACGTCGGCGCGGCAGTCGATCTTGTCGCCGAGGCACTGCTCGGGGGACATGTAGCTCGCCTTGCCGCGCACGATGCCGGGCATCGTGTGCACGCTCGCGAGCGCGCTCGTCGCGATGCCGAAGTCGACGACCTTCACGCCGCCGTCGTGGCCGACCATGATGTTCGACAGCGACACGTCGCGGTGCACGAGGTGCAGCGGCGCACCGTCGGGGCCGCGGCGGTGGTGGGCGTGGTCGAGGCCGGCGGCGGCCGCGGCGATCACGGCGATCGCGACCTCGTACGGGATCATCGCGCCGCGCTTCATGCACGCCCCGAGCAGCTCGCGCAGGTCGACGCCGTGGATGTACTCCATCGCGAGGTAGACCTCGTCGTCGAGGACGTCGACGTCGAGGACGGCGGCGACGTTGCCGTGATCGAGCATCTGCACGAGGCGCGCCTCGTCGAGGAACATCGAGTACGCCTCGCCGTCGGCGATGCGGCTCTTGTCGAGCACCTTCAGCGCGACGTGCGCGCCGCCGCGGCGGGCGAGGAACACGTTCGCCATCCCGCCGCGCGCGAGCCGCCGGAGGAGCTCGTAGGGACCCAGGCGTTGCCGCGCCGGAGGTGCCTCGCTGATCATCGGATATCCTACGACCGACACCGGGGGTCGGATTCCCACGTCAAGAGTCCTTGTAGTCCGTGGGGTTACACCACGGCTGCGCGCGTCGAAAAGCGTGTCGGTAACGGGACATACATGTTGCGGTGGAAGTGGATTCGGATAGATTCGCCCGTCCAGCTATGGGCACCGAGGTACCGAAAGGCGGTCCGGCCGCGCAGATCATCGCGGAGGAGGAGCGCCTGTTCGGCCAGGTCCAGGCCCGCGTCGCCTTGGGTGAGGAGGGCGAGGACGGCAAAGAGCGACCGCAGATCGGCGCGAGCGATCTCGATGCCGACCTGCTGTCGCTGCGCGATCAGATCGCGGAGGCGCGCCCCGAGGACCTGCCGCCGTTGATCGAGCAGATGACGCGCCTCGCGGCGCTGCGGGCGCGGCTCGGCGGCGGCAGGCAGCTGCCCGTCGACATCGCGTCGCCGTACTTCGCGCACATGCGGCTGCGCGAGCCCATCCAGAACGGCAAGGTCCGCGACGTCATGGTCGGGAAGCGCGGCTTCATCGACCGGCAGTCGAACGTGCAGATCGTCGACTGGCGCAACGCGCCGGTGTCGCGCATCTACTATCGCTACGAGGAAGGCGACGACTACGAGGAGGAGATCGCCGGGCGCCGCGTCGAGGGCGTCGTCGAGGCGCGCCGCAACGTCTCGATCGCGCGCGGCAACCTCCGCCGCATCGGTGCGCCGCAGGGCACGTTCCTGAAGGATGCGCGCGGCGCGTGGGTGCAGGCGGTCGGGCAGATCGCGCCGGTGCTGCACGGCGGCATGGGCAAGGCCGCGCGCCCCGTCGCCGCGGCTCCCGCCGCGCACGGCAGGAGCACGCTCGGCGTCATGCACGGCGCCCGCGGCGAGCGCGCCGAGAAGGCGCTGCCCGAGATCGCGGCGCTGATCGACAAGGAGCAGTTCGAGCTGATCACGCAGCCGTCGAGCGGCATCGTCGTGATCCAGGGCGGCGCGGGCTCCGGCAAGACGACGGTCGCGCTGCACCGCATCGCGTACCTCAACTTCCAGGACGCGCGGCGCTTCAACCCGCGGAACACGCTGTTCGTGGTGCCGTCGCAGGCGCTCGTCCGCTACGTCGCCGGCGTCCTGCCGGCGCTCGGCGTGAGCGGCGTCCCCGTCGTGACGTACACGGGGTGGGCGCGCTCGACGCGCATGCGCTGCCTTCCGGATGCGCCGACGAAGTACAACGTCGAGCCGCCCGACAACGTGTCGCGCGTGAAGAAGCACCCGGCGATGCTCGAGCTCCTCGTGCGCTTCGTCGAGGATCAGGCGGCGGCGATCGCCCGGGACCTCGGCGAGGTCGCCGACGTCGCGGTCGCGGAGTGGCAGCGCCTCGGCAAGCGCGCGCTCGTGCCGCGGCTGTCGGGCATGGCGAGCTGGCTGAAGAAGCACGCCGAGCTCGAGCCGCAGACGCGCGTCGCGCTCGAGGGCATCGTCAAGCGCTGGAAGAAGCGCGCGGACGACTGCGTGCTCGACTGGGCCGAGCTGCTCACCGATCCCGCCGCGCTCGAGAAGGGCTTCGCCGGCACCGACGTCACCACGCGCGACGCCGAGCGCCTGGTCGCGTGGGTGAAGCGCCAGCTCGCGAAGCCGCAGAAGTCGCCCGTCGACGAGGAGGGCAACCCGATCCTCGACTCCGAGGGGCAGGCGATCGGCCCCGACGAGGACGACCCGGCCGGCCGCTTCGACGACGAGGACGACCCGATCCTCCTGCGCCTCGTGCAGCTGAAGCGCGGCGGCCTGACGCCGCCGGGCGCCGACGAGCTGATCTGGGAGCACGTCGCGATCGACGAGGCGCAGGACCGCTCCGCGCTCGAGGTCAAGATCCTCGTCGAGGCGGTGCGCGCGCCCGACGGCGATCCGGCGAAGCGCTCGGTGACGATCGCCGGCGACACGGCGCAGCGCCTCGTGTTCGACAACAACTTCAGCGGGTGGGAGCAGCTGCTCGAGCAGACCGGGCAGCCCGCGATCGTGCGCCCGCTCAAGCTGTCGTACCGCTCGACGGCCGAGGTCATGCTGCTCGCGCGCGAGATCCTCGGCCCCGAGCTCGCGCCGCCCGAGCCGCTCGCCGCGCGCCCGGGCGAGCCCGTCGAGCTGCACGAGTTCAGCGACCTCGGCGAGGCGGTCGCGTTCCTCGGCGATGCGCTGCGCAACCTGATGGCGCGCGAGCCGACCGCGTCGTGCGCCGTGATCTCGCGCCACGCCGAGCAGGCCGACGCGTACTTCGACGGCCTGCGCCGCGCCGAGGTCCCGGCGCTGCGCCGCGTGCGCCGCGACGAGTTCAACTTCCAGCCCGGCGTCGACGTCACCGACGTCGCGCAGGTGAAGGGCCTCGAGTTCGACTACGTCGTGATGGTCGACGTCAACGACACCAGCTATCCGGACCAGCACTGGGCGCGCCACCTGCTCCACATCGGCGTCACGCGCGCCGCGCACCAGCTGTGGCTGGTGACGACCGGCGAGCCCAGCGTCCTCGTCCCGACCGCGCTTCGCGACGGCGGGCGCATGACCGTCGGCTGACGCGCGCACGCGCTGGTCGTGGTCAGCGAGACAACGCGGGGCAATTTGCCCGACGCAGAGTGCAGCGACGAAGTTGCGACCGCCGCGCGACGCGCGCGCACCGAACATGTGGTGATGTACGGCCATTCGACATCACCGCGCGACGTTGAATTTCGAAAGCGATCCGACGTCGGGCGCGTGTCGTAAGACGCCAAAGGAGGGTTCCAGTATGCACTCGTTCGTTCGCAAGCTAGCTATTGCCATCGTCTCGGTCGGCCTCGCCGGCACCGCGTTCGCCGACACCCCGGCCAAGCCCGAGGCGAAGAAGGAAGCGCCCGCGAAGGCGGCGCCGAAGTCGCTCTACGACCGCCTCGGCGGCAAGGACGCGATCACGGCCGTCGTGAAGGACTTCGTCGGCAACGTCGTCGCCGACAAGCGCATCAACAAGTTCTTCGCCAAGGCCGACGGCGCGAAGCTGACGGATCACCTGGTCAACCAGGTCTGTCAGGCGACCGGTGGTCCCTGCAAGTACACCGGCAAGGACATGAAGACCGCGCACAAGGGGATGGGCATCAAGGAGGCGGACTTCAACGCGCTCGTCGAGGACCTCGTGAAGTCGCTCGACAAGTTCAAGGTGCCGAAGGCCGAGAAGGACGAGCTGCTCGGCGCGCTCGGCGGCATGAAGGGCGACATCGTCGAGGCGGATGCCAAGATGGACGTCAAGACGGCGCCGCCGGCGACGAAGAAGTAACTCGCTCGCTCATCCAGGTCGAAGGAAGCCCCGTTCCAGCGGGGCTTCGCTGTTTTCGGCGTCACTCTCCCGGATGGCGGATCGTGAGGACGGGGACGCTCGCGGTGCGCACGACGCGCTCGGTGACGCTGCCGGCGATCAGCTTGCGGATGCCGGTGCGGCCGTGCGTGCCCATCACGATCACGTCGACGGCGTTCTCGGCGACGACGCGCTCGATCTCGTCGACGGGCGAGCCGATCACGACGACCGCCGTCGCGGCGGTGCCGTCGGCCGCCAGCGCGTCGGCGAGCTCCTGCAGGTGCTGCGTCGCGCGCGCCGTCGCGTACGACTGGAGCGGGATCATGTGGCCCTCGCCGTCGGAGACGAGCGCCGCGGCGTCGAGCTGGTGCGGGAGCTCGATCACGTGCAGCAGGATCACGCGGCTGCCGCGCTGCTTCGCTTCATCGCGCGCGATCTCGGTCGCGTGGGACGCCGACGCCGAGAAGTCGTGCGGCACGAGGATCGTCTTCCAGTTCATGGCCCGACACTGCCGCATGCTCCGCGCGGGCGCAACGACCGCGGCCTAGCCCGGATCATTCACGACCCGGAGATGAGGCCGCCTGCTCGGTGGCGCCAAGGCGCCGAGGCACCCCGATGGGCGGAGAGGGGATGGCGAAGGGTCGGAGCGACCGTGCGCGCACGGTGAGTGAACCGGCGATCCGCGAGGCACGGCCTTGAATGTCAAAGAGGCGGCCGTTACGTGACGGCGAGATGCGCTGCGAGCGCGAGGAATACGTGGGCAAGTGGGAACA
>JAHBVW010000017.1 GCA_019637375.1 Deltaproteobacteria bacterium
CGCACCACCGTCGAGCGTCGCTCGTTCACCGTCGGGAGGCCCGCCTCGAGCACGAGCTGGCGCATGATCTCGCCGACCGCCCGCGCGACAGCAGAGCGCTCGTGTCAACCCACCGTTGGGAGCCCTCTGCGAGCGCCGCGCGTTCACCGTCGGGAGGCTCGCGTCGAGCACGAGCGGAGTGGAAACGAGCCCGGATCATTCACGACCGCTGAGGTGAGGCTTCTCGCTCGGCGGCGAAGCCACCTCGACGTGTGGGCGGTCGGCTGGAGCTGTTCGTCGCAGCCACACAAGCACCAGCGAAGAACACGTGTGCGAGCGGGAAGGCTCGCGGTGGGCGAATGAGAACGCGTTAGCGGCTCGACGAGGCGACGGGGCGGGTGGCGTCGGTGAGGCGGAGGTCGGCGAGCTGGTTCTGGAACTTCACGCGGGCGAGCATGAGCTTCTCCTGCGTGTCGACGAGCTCGATCGTCGTCTTCTGGATGCGGTCGGACATCTCGGCGAGCTTCGTCTTCAGGGCGCTCATGAGGTCGCCGCCGGTGCGGACCGCGCGCAGCGTCACGATCTGGGCGTTGAGCTCGCCGGCGCGCGAGCGGTACTCCACGAGCTGCTCGCGCAGGGTCTGGATCTTGTCGGCGAGGTCGGCGCCGGCGCGGTGGGTCGCGAGCAGCGCCTCGATCTGCGCCTTCAGCTGCGGCGACGCATCGGGCTCCTCGATGAACACCTTCATCATGCCGAGCGCGGCCTCGTTGCCGAGGTCGAACGTGCGCTGCACCGGCGTCGCCTCGGCGATGCTCACGGTGCGCGTCTCGCCCGGCCCGAGGTCGACTTGGAACAGCTGCGAGTCGCCGACGCGCGTGTACTTCGACGGCGCGTCGACGAGCGTCCAGCCGCTTTCGAGGCGGTGGCGCAGGTAGACGGTCGTCGGGGCCGTGAGGCGGCTCGTCACGGTGAGCTTCGTCGCGCGCCGGTGCTGGAGCTCGGCGGTGATCACGCCGCGCTGCACCGTCACGAGCTTCGCGATGCGGTCGCTCTCGGACCCGGCGCGCTCGACGACGACCTGCTTGTCGAGCGCGAACGGCACCACCACCGACGCCTTCGGCGGCACCGGCTCGGTGATGCCCTCGCCGATGAAGCGGCCGTCGCCGTACACCGTCACCGGGCCCGGCTCGAGCGTGTCGCCGGTCGGGTTGTCGAGGCGCACGGCCTTGAACGCGAACCGGGCGTCGCCGCGGTCGGAGATCGGGTCGTACAGGTACACCACGCCGCCGGTCGTCTCGCGGTGCACCATCGCGACCATCGCGCTGGTCCCGGCCTTCACCGTCATCGGGCGGTCCGCCATGAAGTGGCTCTCGCCGACGGGGTTGTCGCCCGGCGCGCGCGCCTTCGGCGCCGCCGCATCGTCCTTCGGCGCCGCGCGCGACGCGATCGACAGCACGCGCACGCGGTCGCCCTGCCCGGAGCCGGCCTTCGGCACGATGTGGATCTTCGCCGCCGCGATCCCGCTGTCGACGAGCCGGTTCTTCACCTCCTGCCCGCGCGCCGCGAGCTCCTTGTCCGCGCCGGCGGCGCCGTGGACCTCGACGATCACGTCGCGTCCCTTCTGCACCGCCGCGACGATCGCCTTGTACTTGTCGTCGGCCTTCGGCGCGGGCGGCTTCGCGTCGGGCTTCTTGTCGTCGGACCACCCGGTCTTGCCGTTGACGTGCGTGTGGCCGAACCCGCCGAAGCTGTCGCCCTGCGCGCCGGGGGCGCCGCCGCGCACGGTCGAGTACGTGCGGCCGGGCACCGGGATCTTCTTGTGCATGTCGGTGTCGAGCGTGATCTTCGACGACGTGCTGGACATGTCGATCGTCGGCGCCGCCGCCGTGACCCGGATCGTCTCGCCGGCGAACGAGCCCTGATCGATCCGCTGCGAGACCTGCGCGTAGCCCGAGCTCTGGACCACGATGTTGGAGCGCTCGATCGTCGCGCTCGCGTAGTAGAACGTGAGCGCGTACGTGCCGGCGGCCAGGCTCAGCTTGTAGTTGCCGCGCTCGTCGGTGAGCGCCGTCTGCGCCACCGCCCCGTTGCGCGTCGCGACGACCGTGACGCCGGGGAGCTTCTCGCCGGTCTTCGTGTCCGTGACGATGCCCGCGATGCCGGTGCCGGTGTCGGTGCCGCTCGCGTTGACGCCATCGATGACGTACTCGTTGTCGACGTTCGACGAGCCGCTGAACGACACCTCGAAGGCGCCGTCGAGCGCGGCGATCTCCTCGGCGACGGCGCCGGTGTCGGAGTACGGCGACACGCCGGTCGGCGGCGCGATCGCGAACCGCTCCTCGCCCTGCAGGAGGTCGCGGTCGATCTGGCGCACGCTCCACAGGTCGTAGCGGAACGCGAGCGCCGACGAGGCGCCGACGCCGACGAGCACGCCCTTCCAGTCCTCCGAGGTCGTGTTGTCGACGACGGCCCACCCCTCGAGCATGACCTTGCCGTCGGTGCCGACGACGACGCGGTAGCTCGGCTTCCACGCCGGCGCCTCGGTCACGTAGGTGAGCAGGACCTCGGCCTGCTTCGTGTCGGGCGTCTCGAGCGTCATCGTGAGGAAGCTGCCGGCGTCGCTCTGCTGGCGCGGGATCGTGACCGACAGCGGCTTCTTCGTCGCGCGGTCGACGACGGTCAGCGACTTCAGGAAGTCGTCGACGCGGTCGCGCGGCACGTGCACCGTGACGGCGCCGTCGACGACGCGCGCGTTCCGCTCGTAGAACGCGACGCCGTTGCGGTAGATCACGACGCGGCCGAGCGCGCCGCCCGTGACGTGCGTGGCGGCGCGGTGATGACACGCTGGTAACGCGGCGAGCACCGCGACGAGGGCCGACGAGACGAGCGAGAAGCGCATGGTCCATCTATGCGCGGCGCGCGCACAGGCATCCATCGCGCCGCGCTGACCGCTCGTTGCGGGCCCACCGGCGCTGCGACGGTCGCAGTGCGGCAGGTGTCGCGCGGTGCCGGCGCCGCGCGCGGTGTCGCACCAATTCTCTCCACAACGGGCGGGAACGGTGGCAACGTCCCGGCCCATGCGGATCCTGCTGTCCCTGTGCGCGTGCGCGGCCATCGCATGCGGTGGCTCGCCGGCGAACCCCGGTGACGACGACGACTCGCCCGACGCGCCGCCGGCCGTCGATCCCGAGGGCTTCCAGAAGCTGATGGAGGGCGACTGGCAGCTCGGGCCCGGCGAGGAGGGCTACTTCTGCGTGTACGTGACCGTGCCGCGCGACCTCTACGTGAAGTCGTTCCGGCCGCTCACGCCGCCGGGGACGCACCACACGGTGCTGACGCGCTACACCGGGGCGTCGCCGGCCGACGGCACCGTGCGCTGCAGCGTCGGCACGAACGGGCAGAGCATGATCTACGGGTCGGGCGTCGGGGCGCCGGACTTCTCGTTCCCCGAGGGCGTCGGGCTGCACCTCGCGCAGGGCGAGCGCCTGCTGCTCAACCTGCACCTCTACAACGCGACCGACAACACGCTGACCGGCCGCTCCGGCACGCTGTTCAAGGAGGCGACCGCCGCCGAGGTGCCGAACCTCGCCGAGCTCGTGCTCGCGGGCCCGACGGTCACGCTCACGGTGCCGCAGGGGACGACGACGCAGCGGGGCAACTGCCAGATCAACAACGTCACGAGCACGCCGATCCAGGTGTTCGCGCTGTCGCAGCACATGCACAAGCTCGGCACGCACATGAAGTCGACGATCAAGCGGTCCGGCAGCGCCGACATCGTGCTGCAGGACGTGCCGTACAACTTCGAGGAGCAGGCGTTCCACCTCGTGAGCCCGATCGAGCTGCGCCCGGGCGACACGCTGCTCACCGAGTGCACCTACAACAACACCACCGGCCGCATCGTGCGGTTCGGCGAGTCCTCCGACGACGAGATGTGCTTCACCGACATCTTCTACTACCCGGCGCAGGGCGCGAACTACATCTGCAGCGGGCTGTAGCCGCGCGGTGCTGCTGTTCAAGAAGCCGTTCTGGGACGGCCTGACGAGCGGCGCGATCACGCTCACGTACCGGCGCTGGGACAAGCCGCACGTGCGCGCCGGCGGCCGCTACCGCTGCCACCCGATCGGCGTGATCGAGGTGGATGCGATCGAGCGCGTCGAGGCGCGCGCGATCACGGCCGCGGACGCGGCGCGCGCCGGGTTCGGGAGCGTCGACGAGCTTCGCGCGTACCTTGCGGAGCTCGGCCCGCTCGACGATGCGTCGCCGCTGTGGCGCGTCGAGATGCACCACGGCGGCGACGGCGACCGCGTCGAGATCGCGCTCGACACGGCGCTGACCTCCGACGACGTCGCGACGATCCGCGCGAAGCTCGCGCGCATGGACGCCGAGCAGCCCTGGACCGCGCGCACCCTCGAGCTGATCGGGCAGCAGCCGCGCATCGCCGCCTCCAAGCTCGCCCCCCACCTCGGGCGCGAGACCCTCGACTTCAAGGCCAACGTCCGCAAGCTCAAGCACCTCGGCCTCACCCAGAGCTTCGAGGTCGGCTACGAGGTCTCGCCGCGCGGCCGCGCCTACCTCGACGCCGTCGCCACCCTCCCTCCGGCTCCGCCGAAGGCAGCGAGGCCCGCGAAGGCGAAGTCGCCGAAGAAGGCGAAGAAGGTGACGCCCGCGAAGAAGACGAAGAGGGCGGCGAAGACGAAGACGGCCACGAAGGCGAAGACGGCGCGGTAGGCCGCGCAGGCGAAGAACGCGAGGAACGCGAGGAACGCGAGGAACGCGAGGAACGCGGCGCGCTCCGGAGCATGGTGCGGTGGTGCTGCGCTGCGGCGCGCAGGGTGGAGCGTCGCGCGACGTCGCAGGCGCGTCGTGGGTTGCGTGTGGCGAGATCGTCGACGGGGTCCGCTAGACTCGGGCCGATGCGAGTCGCCGCCGCCGCCGCACTGTGGGTCCTGTTCGCGAGCGCGTGCATCGGGGCGCCGGCCGAGGGGCCGGCCGTGCTCGACGAGCCGCGCGAGGCGCCGCGCGCGATCACGCACGTCGTCGGGCCGCCGCGCACGATCGCGGAGCTGCGCGCGCGCATCGCCGCGATCCTCGAGCGCGAGGGTGTGCCGGGTGTCGCGTTCGCCGTCGTCGGGCCGCGCGAGACGTACGCCGGCGGCGTCGGCGTCGCGAACGTCGCGACGCGCGTGCCGATGGGCGCGGATACCGTCGTGCGCGCGGCGTCGCTCACGAAGAGCATCGTCGGGCTCGGCGTGATGAAGCTCGTCGAGGAGGGGCGGCTCCGCCTCGATCGGCCGCTGCGCGAGACGCTCCCCGACGCCGGCATCGACAACGCCTGGGAGGGAACGTCGCCGGTCACGCTCGCGCAGGTGCTCGAGCACACCGCGGGGCTCGACGACATGCGCCCGAACGAGACGTTCGTCGACGACGATGCGATGTCGACGGGCGTGGCGCTGTCCCTGAACGAGCGCTCGCGGCGCATCCGCTGGCGGCCGGGGACGCGGCCCGCGTACTCGAACGTCGGGTACACGCTCGCGGCGCGCGCGATCGAGGTGGCCACCGGCGTGCCGTTCGACGCGTGGCTGCGGCAGCACGTCACGATCCCGCTCGGCATGCGCGACGCCGACTTCCGCCGCACCGACGTGCTCGCCGCGCGCCTCGCGACGGGCTACCGCGACACCGGCGGGAGCGTCGCCGAGTTCCGCCCGATCGCGCACCGCCCGGCGGGCGCGCTGCTCGCGTCGGCGAGCGACCTCGCGAAGCTCGTGCAGTTCTGGCTCCGCCGCGGCGAGGGCTTCCCCCACATCGTCACGGAGGCCGGCCTCCGCCGCATCGAGCGCAGCGGCACGATGCCGTACCCGCACATGGACATCGAGTACGGCCTCGGCAACTACGGCGACGTCGCGCACCCGGTCAAGGGCCGCGGCCACGACGGCGGCCTGCCGGGCTTCCTGTCGTGCCTGCGCTACTTCCCCGAGCTCGACGCGGGCTACGTGATGCTGCTCAACAGCACGACGTCGCGCAACGCGTACATCGAGATCCGCGCGCTGCTGTTCGGGTACCTCGCGCGCGATCACGCGCTGCCGCCCGACGAGCCCGAGCCGCGCACGCTGCCGCCCGAGGGCTTCTACGGCTTCGCGGCGCCGCGCCACGCGCTGTTCGGCTTCCTCGACCGCGCGCTGCTCGGCTGGCGCGCGCGGCCCGCCGAGGGCGGTGCGCGCGTCGACTCGCTCCTCGGTCCCGGCCTCGAGCTCGTCGCGACGAACGACGGCGGCTACCGCCTCGTCGGGCAGAGCGGCACGTCGATCCGCTTCACCGAGAACCGCGACGGCGAGCGCGTCATGGTCGGGCTCGTCGCCTACGCCGAGGAGGGCTCGTGGACGCTCGCGCGCGCCCGCGTCCGCGCGCTCGCGGCGGCGCTGTTCCTCCTCGAGCTCGCGCCGTGGTGGGCCGCGTTCGCGATCGCGCTGTCCCTCGCGCGCCGCCGGCGCATCCACGCGCTCGACCTCGCGCCGGCCCTCGCCGCGATCGCGCTGCCGGCGTCGGTCTACGTCCTCGGCGAGGCCGCCGAGCGCCAGCTCCTCGGCGAGGTCAACGCGTGGACGCTCGGCCTGTGCGCGGCGACGCTCGTGTTCGGCCTCGCCTCCCTCGCCGCGCTCGCCGCGGCCGTGCACGCGGCCGTGCGCCGCCGCGAGCACCGCCTGCCGCTGTGGCGCCGCGCCGTCCCGACGGCGAGCGCGCTCGCGGCCGCCGGGCTCGCTGCGTGGCTGGCCGCGCACGGCCTCGTCGGGCTGCGCACCTGGGCGTGGTGATCGTCAGCGCCTGCGCACGCGCAGCCCGTCGCCCGACGGCGGCCACCACCCGCTCACGCGGTCCTGCTCGTCGAGCTCGACGTGCGCGCGGCCGTAGTACCAGTGCCGGAACGCCGCGTCGATGCGGTCGGGCGTGCCCTGCAGCGCCACGACCTCGTCGATCGCGGCGCCGATCGTGAAGGTGCCGGCGGCCCGGGCGCGCAGCGCCGCCGCGGGGTCGCGGACGTCGACGCGCATGCGGATCGAGTCGTCGCGCACCGCCCAGCCGACGACGCGGCCGTCCTCGAACTGGATGCTCGACCGCCCGTAGCGCCACTCGCCGAACACGTCCTTGTGGCGCGGCTCGCCGAACGCGTCGCGCACCTCGGCCTCGGTCGCGCCGAGCGCGATCGCGTCGGCGGCGGGTTCGTTGGGCTCCTTCGGCGTCTCCTTCGGTATCTCCTTCGGCGGCGGCGTGCGATCGCCCGCCCACGGATCGTGCGGGCGCGGCTCGTGCTCCGGCTTCTTCGCACCGCCGAGCCGCGTGACGGCGATGTACGCGCCGCCGCCGAGGAGCGCCGCGACGATCGCGAGCAGCCACCACCGCACGCGGCGCGGCGCCTTCGGCGGCTCGGGCGGCTTCGGCGCGAGCGAGGCGAGCTTGGCCGCCATCTCGGCATCCGACACCTTCGGCCTTGGCTTCGGCGGCGGCGCCGCAGCAGGTGCCGGCGCAGCCGCAGGCGCGGACCTCGCGGCCGGCTTCCTCGGCGGGAACTTCGCATCGCGCAGGACCTTGAACGCCTCGTTGACGTCGCCGAGCTTCTTGACGGCCTTCTTCTGGAGCTCCGGATCGTTCGCGTGGCGATCCGGGTGCCACACCTTCGCGAGCGTCTTCTTCGCATCGCGGGCGGCCGCCTCGTCGGCTCCCGGCTCGAGCTCGAGGATCCGGTACGCCTCCTCAAGGTCCATGACGCCTAACCATAGCGCGCCCGCGTCACAGCAACCGGCCGAGGCGCGGGTTCGCGCGGCGGCGCCACAGGAAGGCGTCGAGGACGTAGTGCGCGAGCTGCGGCATCGCGAGCAGCGGCACGACGACGAGCTTCCAGTCGCCCGCGTCGAAGCCGCCGCCGAACAGCCACTCGCGGTCGTGCCACACGGCACGGTCCCACAAGAGCTCCTCGACGTACGCGATCGCCCACAGCGTCGCGAGGAACGCGAGGATCCCGCGCGCGTGCGAGCGCGTCCCGAGGATCGCCGCGCCTGCTCCAGCTTCCTCGCGCGCGGCGTTGCGCGCGTACATGTAGACGAGCGCGAGGTACGGGATGCCGTGGATGAACACGTTCGTGACGGTGAACGTGTAGTCGGAGTTGTTCGCGACGATCCCCACGTACCAGCACGCGGCGGTGGTCGCGACGACGACGTGCTTCCCCCACGCGGCCGAGCGCGTGGCGACGGCGTTCGCGACGTACGCGACGAGCAGTGCCGCGTAGATCCACCCCGCGACCTCGGCGACCTCCACGGGGACGCCGGGGATGAAGTCGCGCTCGCGCATCCACCAGAACTCGCGCGGCAGCCGCGCGTGCCACTCGAGCAGCGGGTACAGCGTCGCGGCGTACACGGTCGCGCCGTCGATCCAGCGCCCGCGGCGATCGGTCTCGCCGTTGCGCGCGCGGTACAGCATGACCCAGCCGTACTGCTGGCGGATGAAGTGGAACACCGCGAGGTACGCGACGATGCGCCAGAACGTGCCGCCGCCGTACGAGCCGTAGACGGCGACGCCGAGCGCGAAGCAGCCGAGCGGTACACCCGCGTACAGGGCGGGCCGGCGGCGGCGCTCGAACGGATCGAGGTAGACGATGAAGATCGTCGACCACACGTGCGCGACGTCGACGAGCAGCACGCCGGTGATCCACGTCCACGCCGGCTCGCCCGACGGGTTCGCCGGCGCGATCAGCGTGAGCGCGAGCGCGATCACCGCCGTGCCGCCGAACACCGCGAGGTCGACGGGCGCGCTGAACAGCCAGCGCTTCGTCACGCGCTCCTCGCGACGAGCGCCGGACGGTATGGGCACGCTGCCAGTAGTCTCCGGAGGAGCGCCGGACCGCGCTGGCACGCTGCCAGCAGCCTCGCGACGAGCGCCGGACAGTATCGGCACGCTGCCAGCAGCCCCCCGACGAGCGCCGGACGGTATGGGCACGCTGCCAGCAGCCCCCCGACGAGCGCCGGACGGTACTGGCACGTTGCCGATAGCGTCCGGATCGTCACGCGGTCACGTGCCTCTCGCCGCGGCGATCTCGCGCGCCGCGCGCAGGCCGTGGTCGAACGCCTCCTCGAACAGCGCGATGCCGGACAGGTCCGTGTGCGCGAAGTGCAGCCGGCCGCGCGGCAGGAGGCGAGCCGGGCGCGCCGGGTGGAACATCGACCCGGCGCGCGGGCGCACCATGCCGTGGCCCCAGAAGGCGACGTCGATGCGCTCGACGAGCCCGCGCAGGCCGCGGTGGGCCGGCTCGAGGTCGGCGAGCACGGCCTCGGCCCACTCGGCCTGCCCGGCGCCGATCACCTGCTTGCGCGCGTCGGCGCCGGCCTCGGTGAACGGATAGAACCAGGTCCACACCGTCGGGCCGCGATCGCGCCCGGCCTGGTGCGTCGCCGACACGTAGCCGAGGCTCTTGCTCCCGTAGAACACGCTGTCCCACGCGGGCGGCGCACCCGGCGCCTCGCGCGGGCGGGCGCGCAGGTGCAGGTTCGCGACGGCCCACGCGCCGTAGTCGGCGGGCAGGGCCGGGCGCTCCGGCGCGACGACGATGCGGTCCGCGACGAAGCCCGGCACGGCGACGACGACGTGGTTCGCGCGCACGCCGAACGGCCCGTCGCGCCCGACGCACGTGAGCGCGCCGTCCTCGGTGATGCGCGTGACGGTGACGCCGGTCTCGATCGCGAGGCCGCGCGCGAGGTGCGCGGCGAGCGTCGCGTTGCCGTCGGGCCACGTCAGCACGGAGCGGTAGTCGCGGCCCGTCGCGCCGCTGCGCCGCGAGGCGTAATAGAACAGGCCGGCCCACGCGCTCGTGTCGGCGGCGAGGAGCGCGTAGTCGTCGCGGCACGCGTAGTCGCACAGCCAGCGCAGGCGCTCGGACGTGATCTTGTGGCGGTCGAGCCACGCGCCGAACGTGAGGTCGTCGAGCGCGCGCAGCTCGGGCAGCGCGCTCGCCGCCGAGCTCGGCAGCGCGAACGCGTGCCGGCCGTCATCGTCGACGAACGTCGCCCACTTCGCGACCTCCCTGCGGAAGCGCTCGAGCTGCGCGTGGTCGTCGGCGGTCGCGCCGGCCTCGAGGTAGAGGCCCTCGTACCAGCGGCCGCGGAAGAACACGCGCTCCTCGAGCTCGCGGCAGCGCAGCGCCTCCGACGCGATCGGCGTCCCGTCCTTGTGGTGCCCCTCGATCGCGCCGAGGTCCTCGAGGAGCGCGATCAGGTCGCGCTGCTCCTTGTGCGGCGACACGATGTAGTGTGCGCCCCACGGATACGCCGTGATCGGCGACGTCCCGCCGCGCGCGGTGCCGCCGGCGACGTCGTCGAGCTCGAACACCACGAGGTCGCGCACGCCGCGCCGGCGCAGCTCCCACGCGGCCGCGAGCCCGGCGACGCCACCGCCGACCACCACCACGTCGTGCGTCCGCGTCCCGTCGAGCGGCGACGGCCGCGCGTCCCTGCCGGGCGAGCC
Source organism: Deltaproteobacteria bacterium (assembly GCA_019637375.1). Lineage (GTDB taxonomy): Bacteria > Myxococcota_A > Polyangia > Haliangiales > Haliangiaceae > JABFXX01. Next base: position 10,486 of record JAHBVW010000017.1, read on the forward strand.
GGGTCCGGAGGAGCCGTCGGCGGAGGACCCGGGAGCGAGCCCGCGGAGAAGCGAATGGCCGCGCGCGGCGCCCGTCGCGATCAGCTCCCCGGGCGGCGTTCCCGCGTCCGACGACCGGCACGCTGCGGCGACCGGTGCGCCGAGCAGCATCGCCACGAAGTCGCGCCGCGTCGGCGCTATTGCCATCGGCGCCACTCGCGCTCGTAGTAGCGCACGAGCACCTGGTTATCGAGCTGGTTGATCTCGACGGGGACCGGGCCCATGTCCGCCGACATCTCGAACATCCCGCGCAGCGCGTCGTCGTTGAGGTAGCGCAGCGCGAGGTTCGCCGGCGCCTTCGTCGGGCGCTCGAACTCGACGCGGCGGGCGAGCGCGAAGCCCCACACGCCGAACGACGGCACGGCGACCTGGTACGGCCGCACGACGAGGCCGGCGGCGCGCATGGTCTCGATCACGCACCAGTACGCGCGCCGCGCGAACAGCGGCGACGTGGCCTGCAGGCCGATCGCGCCGCCCGGCGACAGGCGCGCGGCGAGCCGCGCGTAGAACAGCTTCGTGTACAGCTTGCCGAGCGCGTAGTTGTTGGGGTCGGGGAAGTCGACGATGACGGCGTCCCACAGCTGCCGGTTCGCGGCGATCCACACCATCGCGTCGTCGTTGACGAGCGTGAGGCGCTTGTCCTGCATCGAGTTCTTCGACAGCGCGGCGAGCGGCGGGAAGCGCGACGCGAGCCGCGTCATCGCGGGGTCGAGGTCGACGAGGGTGACCTCCTCGACCGACGGGTGCGCGAGCACCTCGCGCAGCGCGAGCCCGTCGCCGCCGCCGAGGATCAGCACGTGGCGCGGCGGCGCGTCGGCGGTCACCATCGCCGGGTGCACGAGCGCCTCGTGGTAGCGGTACTCGTCCGCCGACGCGAACTGCAGGTTGCCGTTGAGGAACAGGTTGAAGCCGGCGCGCCCGTTCGTGACGACGATGCGCTGGTACGGCGTCTGCTCCGTGAACACGACCGGGTCGGCGTACATCGAGTCCTCGGCCCACGTCGTGAACTTGTCGGCGAAGCCGAGCGCGATGAACAGGCCGGCGATCACGACGAGCGCGCGGATGCGCACGCCGAGCACGCGGCCCTCCAGGCGATCGGCGAGCAGCCACGTCCCCCACAGCGCGACGCCGGCGTTCGCGGTGCCCATGAGCAGCGAGCTGCGCACGAGCCCGAGGTGCGGCACGAACAGGAGCGGGAACAGCACGGCCGCGGCGAGCGCGCCGATGTAGTCGAACGTGAGGACGCGCGAGACCAGGTCCTTGAGCGCGAGCTGGCCCTCGAGGAGGCGCATGAGGAGCGGCAGCTCGAGCCCGACGAGCACGCCGATCGCGAACACGAACGCGAGCAGCACGACCTGGAAGTGGTCGGTGTGCCCGAACGCGACGAACAGGATCGGCGCCGATAACCCGCCGACGACGGCGACCGCGAGCTCGATCTCGAGGAAGCGGCGCGCGAGCTGCGTGTCGAGCCGGCGCGACAGCCACGCGCCGACGCCCATCGCCGACAGGTACAGGCCGATCACGAGCGAGAACTGCGTGACCGAGTCGCCGAGCAGGTAGCTGCCGAGCGTGCCCGCGAGCAGCTCGTAGATGAGGCCGCAGGTCGCGACCACGAACACGTTGAAGTAGAGCGCGGCCGGGCGGAGTGCGCGCGCTTCGTCAGCCATGAATCGCAGCCGAGATGATCAGCGAGATGCCGATGATCACGCCGGCCATGATGATCGCGAGCGACGTGTTCTGGTCGACCTCGATCTCCTTGCGCACGGAGAACGGCGCGACCTTGACCATCAAGTAGAACGCGAGCCCGAACACGATGATGCCGAGCAGCGCGAACACCGACGAGGAGACGATCGCGTCGATGATCCGGTCCGACAGACTCTGTTTGTCCATCACTTTCCTCCGTGGTAGCCGCTGTGCCAGAAGTGGTAGGTCCGGTAGCCGCCGGGCGAGGCGCGCACCGTCGCGGGGACCTCGTCGCGCTCGGGCGTGCCGGGCTCGAACCCGGTGAAGGCCCACACCGAGTACATGGCGACGATCAGGAACGAGATCACGCCGACGACGATCACGAACCGCGAGTAGCGCGGCCGCACGACGGTGGGGCGATCGGGTGGTCTGCTCATCTCAGAGGTCTCCTTCGCTCGGCGGGAGGTACCCGAGCTGCGCGTCTTCCCACTTCCGCTTGTGGTGGACCGCGTGGTGCCACCACATGAGGAGGAACGGGAACGCGACGATGCCGGCGGCGATGAGCCACCACCGCAGGCGGAACACGTCCTGGTGCACGGTCATGCGCATCTGCACGGCCGCGTTGCCGCCGACCTGGCTCTCGATGCGGACGAGGTACTGGCCGGTCTCCATCGGGCCGAGTACCTGCGAGTCGCCCTTGGAGCCCTCGCTCCACGAGTCGCCGTCCTCGACGCCGGAGTAGTACTCGAGGTTCGCGTCGTAGCTGACGACGGCGCCGGTCTTGTCGTTGACGAGGTCGACGGCGACGTAGCCCCAGTTGTTGTACAGGTCGGCGGACAGCTCGATCTCGATGTTCTTGCCGGACTCGAGCGTGAACGGGCGGCTGAACTTGATGTGCCCGGCCGGCTCGGGCGCCGCGCCCGAGGTCGTCGTGGGCTCGTCGGCCGCCTTCGGCAGCGGCGGCGCCGCGCCCGGCTCGAGCGTGAACGTCTCCGTCGCGACGACCTTGTTCTTCGCGGTCCCGCAGCGCGCCATGCCGGCGCCGGCCATGAGGACGGCGATGATCGTGCCGACGAGCGCGACGCCGTGCAGCGCGTACGGCTGGTTCGCGCCGATGCCCTTCGCGGGGCCGACCCGGCCCTTCAGCGCCGGCACGGCCTGCAGCAGCTCGCGCCGGGTCAGGTACGTCGACAGCGACCACTGCTGCTCGGTCCGCGACGACTCGCACGACAGCATCGCGGGCGGCGCGATGTAGTCCTCGCCGACGACGCGCTCGCCGACCTCGACGGCCCAGTAGAACTCGCCGACGACGTGGTCGACGCGCAGCTCGGCGACCTGGAACAGCTTGAACTTGACGCCGTCGTACTCGCCGCCGAGCTCGACGGCGCCCGGCGCGATCGGCTGGACGTAGCTCCAGTGCCCGTCGGAGTTGACCAGCCAGCGGAACCCGAGCTCGGGCCGGAACAGCAGGTACTCGTCGAACGCGTACCACAGGCCGCCGAGGTACGCGCTGCGCTGCACGTAGCCGATCACCGTCATCTCGCCCTCGGAGAACGTCGCCTTCGTGCCGAGCGGGATCTCCGGCGGCGGGCGGCGCGCGAGGCGCGCGAGGATCTGGAGGTTGCCGTGCTCGACGGAGATCAGGTGCGCGCAGTACGGGCACCCGACGCGCATCGCTCGGTCGGGCGCGGCGAGCTCGAGCTTGCCGCCGCAGTTCGGGCACTTCAGCGAGTCGGCCTGCCGGCGCGGTGCCTCGCCGGCGAACGGGCGCTCGCCGCCGCTGATCCGGAGGTCGCCGACGTTGACCTGCGTGCCGACGTACAGCGCGGGCGGCTCGCTGCCGTCGTTGTAGTCGATCGTCGCGAACCCGCCCATGCCGTCGGAGAGGTCCGCGTACCAGAACTCGGCGCCGGGCTCGTAGCGATACGGGATCTCGCCGGCGGCGGCCCGGTACGATGCCTTCGTGACCTCACCGACGGTGTAGAAGCGATCGCCGATCGGGACGCTGACGCCGGGGCGCAGCTCGTGCAGCCGCGGCAGCTGCGGGTACGGGCGCTCGAACGTCATGTAGAAGCGGCCCTGCGCCTCGGTGAGCCAGCCCCACTGGCCGCCGTCGAGCTTCGCGTACCACTCCTGCCACATGCCGCCGGCGCCGTGGTCGATCTGCGACATCCCGACGAGGAGGAAGCCCGCGCCGTTGTACTTGCCGTCGGCGAACAGGCGCAGGGGCGAGTCGATCGGCGTGACGTCGGCGACCCTGCCGAGCGACTCGATGCCGCGGTCGCTGCGCAGCACCGTCGAGCGGCACGCGTCGCACACGCGCACGAGCGAGTCGTCGTAGCGGAACTCGACGCTCGCGCCGCAGGTGGGGCAGGCGAAGATCACGCGCGGCCTCGGCGGTGCTCGGTCGCGTCGACGGTCGTGGCGCCGAGCGCCTCGCCGAGGACGTCGGCCCACGCGGGCGGCGTGCGCGGCGTGCAGCAGTAGACGTTGAGCGTGGCGGTCGCGGACTCGGGGAACGTGTGGATCGCGAGGTGCGATTCACTCAGCAGATAGATCGCGGTGATGCCGCCGGGCGCCGGGAACTGGTGCACCGCGGTCGAGATGACGTGCAGGTCCATCGCCGCGACGATGCGGTCGAGCAGCGCGACCACCGCGCGTCGATCGGCGAGGCGTGGTGCGACGCACCCGCGTGCGTCGATCATCCACTCGGTACCGCCCTGCATGTCCTCCGAATCTAACCGTTCATACGGCGCGGATCATCAAGTCGGCCAGCGCTTTCCCGAACGCGTCGGGGTCGGGGAGGTGGCCGGAGTCGGCGAGATGTGCTTGCCCGAGGAGCAGGCGCGCGTACAGCGCCAGGCGCACGTCCGAGCTGTCCTCGGCGAACACCACCTGCAGCTTCGGGATCAGCGCGTGCGCCGGGTTGAGCTCGAGGATCGGCTTGCTCTTCGGCGCGGGTTGCCCGAGTTGCTCGAGCATGCGCTGCACGCGCGGCGACAGGTCGTGCTCGTCGGCGACGAGGCACGCCGCCGACGACGTCAGGCGGTTCGACAGGCGCACCTCCTTCACGTCCTCCTGGAGGTGGACGCGCAGGCACGTCAGCAGGTCGCTCAGCTCGCGGCTCTTCTCCTCGATCGCGGACTCGGCCTGCTTGCGCTCCTCGGCGGTGCCGAGCGCGACGTCGCCCTTGCCGATCGACTGCAGCGGCTTGTCCTTGTAGCGCGGGGCGCGCTCGAGCCACAGCTCGTCGATCGGGTCGGAGAACAGCAGGACCTCGTAGCCCTTGGCGACCACCGCCTCGAGCAGGGGCGACTTCGCGACCGCGTCCTTCGACGGGCCGGTCAGGAAGTAGATCGCCTCCTGTCCCTCCTTCATGCGGCCGACGTAGTCGTCGAGCGACACGAGCTTGCCGTTCGGATCGCGCGTCGACGGCGCGATCACGAGGTCGAGCAGCTTGTCCTTGTCCTGCACGTCGTACGCGACGAGCCCCTCCTTGAGCGCCGGCCCGAAGCCGGCCCAGAACTTCAGGTAGTCGTCGGCCGCGTCGCGCTTCATCTCCTCGAGCGTGCCGAGCACCTTCTTCACGAGCTGCTTCTTGATGACCTGGATCTGGCGGTCCTTCTGCAGGATCTCGCGCGACACGTTCAGCGACAGGTCGTGCGCGTCGACGACGCCCTTCACCCAGCGCAGGTGCGGCGGCATCAGCTCCTTGCACTCGTCCATGACGAACACGCGCTTCACGTACAGCTGCACGCCGCGCTTCATCTCGGGGCTGTACAGGTCGAACGGCGCCTTCTCCGGCAGGTAGAGCAGCGCGTACGCCTCGATCGTCCCCTCCATCTTCACGGGGATCGTGCGCAGCGGGTCCGTCCAGTCGTGCGTGAGGTGGCGGTAGAACTCCTTGTACTCGGCGTCGCTGACCTCCGCCTTCGGCCGGTCCCAGATGGCCTTCATCGAGTTCAGCGTCTTGTCGCTGCGCCCGGGCGAGGCTCCGGAGGAGCCGTCGGCGGAGGAGCCGAGCCGCCGAACGATCGGATAGGCGACGAAGTCCGAGTACTTCTTCACGATGTCGTCGACGACCGCGTCGCTCGTGTAGTCGCGCAGCCCGTGCTCGGGATCCGCCGGCTTCAGGTGCAGCGTGATCGTGGTGCCGACCTCGGGGCGCTCGCCGTCCTCGACGGTGTACGCGCCGTCGCCCGTGGACTCCCACCGCGTCGCGGTGGTGGCCCCCGCCTTGCGCGTGACGAGCTCGATCCGGTCCGCGACCATGAACGCCGCGTAGAAGCCGACGCCGAACTGGCCGATCAGCTCGGGCGGCAGCGCCTCCCCCTTCGGCGCGTCGCGCAGCGACTTCAGGAACTCCTTCGTCCCCGACTTCGCGATCGTGCCGATGTTCGCGACCACCTCCTCGCGCGTCATCCCGATCCCCGTGTCGGCGATCGCGAGCGTCCGCTTCTCCGCATCCGGCTCGAGCCGGATCTGCGGCTCGGCGGCGGCGAGCCCCTCGCTCGTCAGCGACTCGAACCGCAGCTTGTCGATCGCATCCGACGCGTTCGAGATCAGCTCGCGCAGGAAGATGTCCTTGTCGGAGTAGAGCGAATGGACCATGAGGTCGAGCAGCTGCCTGACCTCCGCCTGAAACTCGTGACGCACCGGTTGCGACATGGCTACCGGACCGATAATCCCGACGGCGCCGCCGCGCAAGTGCCCGCGCCGAGATGGTGGCGACCTGTGCTAGCACCGGGGCGTGAACCGGCTAGCTCTTCTCGGTCTCGTCCTCGCCGCCTGCTCGGGTCCCGACCATCGTCCGGCGACTCCGAAGGCTCCCGACCCCACGCCGCCCGTCGCGGTGCCGCCCGAGCCGGTGGCGCCGGCGATCCCGCCGGCGGAGGCGGCGCCGATCCAGCTCACGAAGGAGCAGATCGCGGAGGCCAAGGCGAAGGTGAGCGCGAAGCACGGGGCGGCGCACCGGGCGCGGATCGAGCGCGGCGTCGACCAGGTGGCGCTGCACTGGCGCGCGAGCGACGGCGACCTGGCCGAGTTCTGCGTCGCGCACTTCGCGGCCGAGCCGAAGGACCTCGACGCGCTGTTCGATCGCCTGCAGGCGATGTTCGAGCAGGTCGACGGTCACTTCCTCGAGCTCGGGCGCAGCGCGCGCTGGGGCAACGAGGTCGAGGCGGGGCCGGTGCTGCCCGTCGACGCGCTGCTCGCCGCGTACGATGCGGGGGCGCACGTCAACGAGGACATGTTCGCGTCGAAGGTCGCGTTCTCGGTGCTCCTCAACTTCCCGCTCACCCGGCTCGCGGACCGCATCCGCGACGGCGCGGGCTACACCCGGCGGCAGTGGGCCGAGGCCCGGCTCGCCGGTCGGTTCGCGCGCCGCCTCCCCGGCGAGCTCGCCCTCGCCGCGAGCCAGGCGGAGGCCGCCGCCGACGAGTACATCGCCGGCTACAACCTGTGGATGCACCACGTCCTCGGCGAGGGCGGGGAGCGGCGCTTCCCGGCGAAGAAGCGCCTCATCAGCCACTGGAACCTGCGCGACGAGCTCAAGGCGAACTACGCCGACAAGGACGGGCTCGCGAAGCAGCGCACGATCGCGCGCGTGATGGACCGCATCGTCACGCAGACGATCCCGCGCGCCGTCATCGACAACCCGACGGTGGACTGGGACCCGGTCGCGAACAGGGTCGTCGCCGCGGCGGCCGGCACCGTCGAGGACAACGCGCCGAAGGGCCGCCCCGCACCGTCCGACGAGCGCGAGCCCGATCTGCGCCACGAGAACGTGCGCCGCCACTTCGCCGCCGCGCAGAAGATCGACAAGTTCTCGCCGCTCGCGCCGACGCTGATCGAGCGCGCGTTCACGAACGCCGAGGTCCCGGAGGCGCGCGTGCGCGAGATCCTCGTCGAGATCCTCGCCTCGCCGCTCGCCGAGGTCGTGTCGAAGGACATCGCGCGCCGCCTCGGCCGCCCGCTCGAGCCGCACGACCTCTGGTACGAGTACGGCGGCGGCGACATCCCGGAGGCCGAGCTCGACGCCGTCACGAAGAAGAAGTACCCGACGGCGGCGGCGTTCGCGGCCGACATCCCGCGCATCCTGCGCGACCTGGGCTTCACGCCGGAGCGCGCGAAGTACCTGTCGGAGCACATCGCCGTCGACCCGTCGCGCGGCGCCGGCCACGCGATGGAGGCGCGCCGCCGCGGCGACAAGGCGCACCTGCGCACGCGCGTCGTCCCCGGCGGCATGGACTACAAGGGCTACAACATCGCGGTCCACGAGCTCGGCCACAACGTCGAGCAGGTGTTCGGCCTGTACGACGTCGACTACACGCTGCTCGCCGGCGTGCCGAACACGGCGTTCACCGAGGCGCTCGCGTTCCTGTTCCAGGAGCGCAACCTCGCGCTGATCGGGCGCTCCTCGCGCGGCGCGGAGGTCGAGAAGCTGCGCGTGCTCGACGCGTACTGGAACACGCGCGAGATCGCCGGCTCGGCGCTCGTCGAGATGGACGTGTGGCGCTGGCTGTACGCGCACCCGAGCGCGACCGCCGGCGAGATCCGCGAGGCGACGGTGCGCATCGCGCGCGAGACCTGGGACAGGTACTACGCGCCGTACCTCGGCGGCGCGAAGGGCACCTCGCTGCTCGGCATCTACAGCCACACGCTCGGCTCGCCGCTGTACCTGTTCAACTACGTGCTCGGCCACCTCATCGCGTTCCAGGTCGAGGAGCACGTCGCCGGCAAGGACAAGGCGACGTTCGCGAAGGAGTTCGAGCGCGTGTCGCGCCTCGGTCAGATCCTGCCCGACCTGTGGATGAAGGCGGCGACCGGCGCGCCCGTCGGGCCCAAGGCGATGCTCGACGCGACGGCGAAGGCGATCAGCGCCAAGCCTTGAGCGCGTCCTTGATCGCGGCGAGCGCGGGCTTGTCGAGCGCGACGGGGTAGAGCGACGGCTCCTCGGGCGCCGTGAGCCCGAACCGCTTGCGCGCGTGTGCGGCGCGCCAGAACACGGCGAAGCGCTCGTCGCAGATGAAGATGCACTCGGGCTCGGCGTCGGCCCAGCCCTCGTCGAAGCCGAGCTCGTGATCGACGGCCTCGTCCTCGGTGCCGGGCGTGTACTTGCCGGGCGTCGCCCACTGCGGCGTCGCGGCGGCGTGCGCGGCGATGTCGAACGACTCGAGCTGCGCGATCAGCAGCACGGAGCCGTTCGCCATGCGGCGCGCGGCGAGCTTCAGGGGAAACGCGCGCGCCGTCGAGTAGCGCAGCTTCTCCGGCGGCAGCTCGAGCACCGGGAAGTCGGGATCGCCGGGGAGCGGCACCGAGCGCGTCCACGACAGCTCGGCGTAGCCGTGCTTGTCGACGACGGTGTGCAGGACCTCCGCCGGGATGACCTTCACATCGCGGCCTGCTGCGGCACCTGCATCGCCGGCGCGCGGTCGCGCCAGCGGGCGACGTAGTCGGGGCGCACGTGCACGCGGCACGACGGCGGCGTGAGCTTGCCCGCGAGCGCGAGCTCGACCTCCTCGCGCTCGACGACGAGCGACCACAGCGGCTGCTCGACGCGCGGAGTCGCCTCGAGGAACACCTCGCGGAACGTGCGGTCCCACGCGTCGCCGTAGCGGAACACGTCGTCGGGGTGGATCATGCCGCGGCACGCCGCGGTGCCGCACGCGCAGCGGAACGACTCGTCGATGCTGAACGTCCCGTACTCGTCGGTGAGCTCCTCGCCGACGGCGATGTCGCGCACCGCGATCTCGAACTCCCAGCCGGCGGTGATGCAGCTCGCGGCGCACGAGTGGTTGACGTAGCGCCCGTGGTCCCAGCACAGCAGCATCTCGCCGTCGCGGTTCACGTACGAGTAGCGCGACAGCATCTCGCGCGACAGCGGCGGCAGCTGCGCCGCCATCTCCTGCGTGTACGGCTGGTCCAGCGGATCGCGCACCCACACGATCGTTCCGCGCGGAATGGGCCGCGTCGCGAAGACGCCATACCCGATCGTGTCATCGACCCAGCGAAGGGCGGTCTCAGGATGGATCATGCAGCACATCCATCATCCACAACTCGGGAGCGTTTGCGTAGGTGGCTTGTCAGCTCTTGACGATCGGTAGATCGGATCGAAGCTGGGCGGATGCAACGGCTGTGGATCGCGGTCGCCGCGGTGGCGGTGGCGGTCGCGCTGATCTGGCTCGTGAGGCGAAATGCCTCCACGGATACGCCGGCCGTCGCGGTGGAGGCGGCGGTGGGGAGCGCGTCGGCGTCCGGTCCCGCCGGATCGGGTGGCGGCGTGTCGACGGCGGTATCGTCGTCGTCGTCGTCGGCAGGCGGGCGGCGCGTGACGCGGCTCGATCCCGAGGCGCACCGGCGGCTGGTCGAGCGGATCGCGGCGGCGCGCGCGGCGCGGAAGACGGCGGCGGCGGCGGGGGCAACGGCGCAGGAGGCGCCGGCGACGAACGACCTCGCGCGCATCGGCCCGCAGATCAAGGAAGGGCTCGAGGCGGCGATCCCGTTCCTCGCGGAGTGCTACACGGCCGGCGGCGACGCGCGGCCCGCCGCGAAGACGGCGGCGGTCAACATGACGCTCGTCGGCGACGCGGACGTCGGGATGGTGATCGACGCCGAGGAGATGCTCGACGAGAGCGGCGCGCCGCTCGACCCGGCGATCGATGCGTGTCTGCGCACGACGCTCGAGTCGCTCGCGCCGCCGCCGCTCGACACCGGCGACGCGGTGCGCCTCATGTACTCGTTTCGCTTCGACTGAACCACGCCTCGGGGACGCGGCCGTTCAGGCAGTGGATCGTGCGCGGCGCCCACGGCGTCGACGAGCGCGCGCGGCGCGGCTGGTCGGGCGTGCCCTCGAGCAGGCCCTCGTCGGGCGACCAGTGCGTCGTCATCCCCGGCGCGACGCCGCACAGCCCGCTCTGGTACGCGTGGATGATGTACGTGTGCCCGGCGACGCGCGCGCCGAGGAAGTCGGCGAGGCGCATCGCGAAGTCCATCCCGGGGCGCGCGCCGAGCGTCTCGCACGTGCGGAACCACACGAGCGCGTCCGGCGCGAGCTGCGCGCGCAGCGCGTCGAGCCCGGCGCGCAACCGGTGCGCGGGTGCGAGGGCCGCGGCGTCGAGCGCGTCGCCGGCGACGAGCGCGGCGCCCCACGTGCCGTGTCCCCAGTACTGCAGCTCGTCGATCGGCTCGCGCAGCGTCGCGAGCCACGCGAGCGCCTCGTCCCACGAGCTCGCGCCGCGGCGCGCATCGATCCGGCGGAGCGCGCGGTACAGCAGCGTCCCCGTCGCCCACGCCGGCGTCAGGTGCCCGCGCGTCGTGACGCACGTGTTGTCGTAGACGACGACCTTCACCCCGCAGGTGTAGCGCAGGCATCGCGTCACGGCCGGGCGGATCTCGCGATGGCCGGGCGGAGCTCGTGACGCTACTGGTTCGTGTAGATGAACGTGTCGGCGCCCGTCGTCGTGGTGAGCACGATGATCGTGTCGCCCTGGACGGCCGGGTCGAGCATCGACCACGCCTGCGCCATCGTGTCGGCCGCCTGATCGTCGATCGCCATGATCGCGAGGAACTGCTTCTCCCAGCGGTCGGCCGCCGACACGCTCGCCGTCGCGAGCGGGATGTCCGCGAGCTTGCGCGAGACGAGCGAGGTCGCCTGCTGGAGCGTGTACGGCGTGCCGAGCGGGAACGCGAACGCGCGCGTGACGCTCACGCCGATCTTGTGCCCGCCGACCTCGATCAGCATGTCCGTCTTCTTGCTGTTCGTGTCGTAGACGATCTCGGTCTCGGTCTTGAGCAGCGCCGCGTCCTCGCAGCGCGCGAGCTCCTCGAACGCGAAGATCTCCGACCGCCCCGAGCTGCCACCCGCGTTCGGCGTCTCCGCGATCTTGACGCCGCCCGGCGTGAGGAGCGGCCGGTCCGCCGGGTCCATGTACGCGCGCGCGAAGTCGAAGTCGACGCGCAGCACGCGCGGCGCCGTGCCCGTCAGGTCCATCGCCTCGAGCGCGCCGCACATCCCCGACAGCGTGCCGAAGCCCTGCGCGGCCGGCGCGTCGATCGCCGCGTCCGCCGCGACGGCGCCGTCGATCGGCGGCGGTGGCCCGATCGGCGCGTCGACCTCCGGCGACGACGGCGCGCCGCCGCATGCGGCGAGGAGAGCGACCGTGACCAGCGCGGCGCGGAGGCGCATCCGCGCGATGCTACCGGATCGCCTGCGAGATCAACACGACCGTCCGCTCTCCCGCCGCCGGTTTCGTCGCGCACTTCGGGAAGCTGTCGTTCTTCTCCGCCGGGTACACCTGCAGCCGCAGGTCCTTGTCGTCGGAGAACCTGAGCTCGCCCTGGTCGCCCTTCTGCGGCTTGCCACCCGTCGCCTTCTCGTAGTGCGCGGCGACGGTCGCGACGTCGTCCTTCGTCGCCCACGACGTCCACACGACGTGCATCGCCTTGCCGGAGACGTGCTCCTTGCACAGCATGCGCGCGCCCTTGTAGGGATCGAATCCCTTCGCGGCGGGCGTGTCGGCCATCGCGGTGGCAGAAGCGAGCAGGAGCAGGAGGAACGCGATGCGCATCACGTGAGGATGCGCGCTCGATCGCCCGTGTCAAACGGCTAGAATGCGTGAAGGTGGTCTCCTTCGCGCGCAGGCTCGCCGCGATGCCCGTCGCCGCGCTCGCGATCGGGCCGCCGTGGACCTGCAACCTCGTCGTGTCGTCGAACGGCCCGGGTGCGCCCGCGCCGGTCCCGGCGCCGGCGCAGGCCGACGTCGCGCCGGAGAAGCGCGTCGAGACGGCGCACGCGCGCGAGAAGGTCGGCTCGGGCGTCGTCGCGCAGCACCCACCGGGCCGCCCGTGCGCTTGCCCGAGGAGGCTGTCGTGCGCGCGCTCGACCTGGGCCAGCCCATGTTCGTGCGCTGCTTCAAGAAGGCGCACGACGCCGATCCGACGTGGGCGTCGATGAAGGTGAAGGTCTCGCTCGAGATCGACGCGAACGGCGTCGTCGCCTCCGTGCGGAGCGACGCCCCCGACCCCGCGCTCGCCGCCTGCCTCGCGCGCATCGCCCGCAACCTCGCCTTCCCCGCACCCGGCAAGGCCGCCGTCGTCGAGCTCCCGCTGTTCTTCCGGACGTAGGAGCGTGGCCCCCCCAACGGTCGCTGCTCGCCATCCGGACGTTCACGCCTAGCGCAGGCGCTCGACGTAGCCGGGCGGGGCGACGGCCCGGTAGATGCGCTCGATCAGGGCGAGGGCGTCGGCGCGCGGGAGGTCGATCGCCGTGCGGTCGCGGCCGCGGCGTATGCCGAGGGTGACGTCGGGAGAGGTGCCGGCGCGGTCGTCGAAGAAGGCGCCGCCGTAGGTCTCGATGTAGCCGAGGCGGAGGCCGTGGAGCGCGAGCCGGTAGAGGGTGCGGGCGAGCCAGTAGCGCGGGACCTCGACGGCGGCGTCGCCGACGGCGACCTCGACGAGCTTCGGGGACTTCTCGCGCACCGCGTAGGCGCCGTGGGCGACGGGCAACGCGCCGGGCGGCAGGTCCTCGTACGGCGCGAGCGGCGGCGGCGGCGTGGCCTGCCACACGGGTGGCACGGGATCGGGCGCGGCGGTGGGGGAGGCGAACACGAGCGCGCGCGAGATGCCGGCGCCGTCGAGGCGGGCGCCGGGCGGCAGGCGCAGCAGGTCGCACGCGGCGTGCCCGGCGTCGACGGCGCCGTCGGCGTCGAGGATGACGACCCAGCCGCCGCGCGGCGGCGCGATCGCGGCGGGGCGCACGACGAGCTCGAGCGTCGTGTCGCCGATCGCGGCGACGACCCCCGGGTCGCGCAGCGCGGTGACGAGCAGCGGCGGAGGCGCGGCGACGTACGCCTTGGCATCCGCCGCGCGATCGGCGGCGATCGGCACGCCGAGGTTCGCCGGCGGCGTCGGCACGGCGGCGCAGTAGACGAGCGACAGCCCCGAGCGCCGCATCCCCGGCGGCACGTCGAACGGCAGCTCGTACGGCGGGCGCAGCTTGCCGGGCCAGTGCAGCGTGCCGACGGGGTGCAGCACGAGATCGCCGTTGCGGTGGTTGTAGCGCGCGACGTCGTCGCCGCTCGCCGCGTCGGCGAGGAACGTGCGCAGCGGGAAGCGATCGACGAGGTCGTCGCCCGTCGGCAGCGCGAGCGCGTACTCGTCGGAGATGTTGACGTGGCCGAAGTACAGCGGCTCCGATGCCGCCGTGATCTCGAGCTGCGCCGCGCCGATCGTCGCGCACGGCACGAGGTGGTGCTCGAACCGCTCGGCGCGCGCGACCAGCTCCTTCAGGTTCACGCGCTCGAGCTCGTGATCCTCGCGCGCCGGCGGGAAGGCCCAGGCGTGCGCGGCGCGGTGGCGCACCGACACGCGCGCCGGCGTGCGCCCCCAGCGCTGCGCGGCCGTCGCGATGCGCGCGCCGAGCAGCTCCGCCGTGCGCAGATCCTCCTCGGGGAGCGCGCCGCCCGGCGGCGACTGCGCCATCAGCCCGAGGTGGCTGCCGAGCCGGTTCGTGCCGTCGCCGGCGCGCCCGCTGGCGTACGTCGGCGGCAGCCCGAGCCCGACCCACACCATGCCGTGCTGCGCCGCGAACGTCGCGAGCTGCACGAGCGTCCCGAGCTTGTCGCCGCTCGGCGCCGCCGAGTGCGTGAACCCGGTGGCGAGCTTGTCGCGCCAGCCCTCGAGCGCCCACACCGCCGCCGTGCCGTCCATGAACGCCTTGAACTGCGCCGACGCGCTGCCCATGTACGTCGGGCACCCGAGGACGATCGCGTCGGCCGCCGCGAGCGTCGCGTGCGAGGCGCTCGCCGCCTCCATCACGTGCACCGTCGCGCCGGCGGTCTGCGCACCCCGCTCGACGGCCGCCGCCAGCGCGCGCGTGCGCCCCGACGCCGAGTGATAGACGATCGCGATCGTCGCCGTCATGCGAAGCGCTCCTCGATCCAGGGGATCACGACGTCCATGAGCCGGTCGACGGTGCCCTCGCGCGAGCCCGCCTCGGGCTCGAAGTAGTGGCGCGCGCCCTCGATCGCGACCGTCCGCTTGTCGGACGCTGCGAGCGCGGCGTCGATCGCCGCGATGTCGGCGGGGAACACCTCGCGGTCTCGCGCCGCGTGCACGAGCAACGTCGGCTGGTCGAAGCCCGCCGCGTTCGCGACGAGGTCCGCCTGCGACGACGCGCCCGACCACGTCGACAGCCACGCGCGCGGCGTGCACGTGCGCGCGATGCCGAGCGCCGCGTAGTTCATGAGGTCCGGGCGCTCGCTCAGCAGCGAGCCGTAGTCGCGCGGCGACGGATCGATCGTGTTGTCGACGAACGCCGGGTTCGCCATCGTGCGGTGGATGACCATCATCGGCTCGTACGCGCGCCGGCGCAGGACGTCGCGGCGCTCGTCGGCGCTGCGCTCCGCGAAGCCCTCGGAGCTCGACGCCGCGGACGCCGCCGCGTGCCGCGCGAGGTGCTGGCGCGCGATCGCGTCGATGCGCTGCACGCGCGCGCGCTGGGCCGTGCGGTAGCGATCGAGGAACCCCGCGTCGTAGCGCGACCACGCCGGCGGCTCGGCGAACCCGTTGCGCGGGTCGTAGATGTCGAGGTCCGCGTCGGTCCCGAACGGATCGCCCTCGTCGACGACGCTCGCATCGATCGCCGCCTCGAGCACCTTGCCCTGGCCGCGGTGCGGCGCGACGAGCACGACGCCGTGCGCGGGCGTCATCGGCGCGCCGCCGAAGTGCGTCGCGTTGCCCGCCGGCGAGCGCTCGAGCCGCTGCGCCGGCGGCAGCACCGCCTGCGCCTGGTAGTACCCCGACAGCGACGCGCCGCCGCAGTTGCCGAGCAGCACCACCTTCTCGACGCCGCGCTTCTCGAGCAGGTGGCGCACGCACGCCGCGACGTCGAGCACCATCTCCTCGTGCTCGCCCATCGCGTCGTGGCCGGCGAGCCGCGTGTTCGCCGCGAGCACGCCGAAGCCGGCGGCGAGCAGGCGCGGGATCGCGTAGTGGTGCGTGAAGTCGACGCGCGGGTGCATCACGACGACGCCGACGCGCGGCGCCGGGCGCTGCGTGTTCCACCACCACAGCGCGCGCAGCTGCCGCAGGTCGTGGGCGCGCAGCGCGAGCGACTCGACGCCCGCGTGGTCCGGCGTCTTGCGGAACCAGAACGGCATCCCGGCCCAGTACGTACTCGACACGAGCAACATCGCGCCGACGTTCGCACGGCGCGGCGTGCGATAGTCGGCGTCGTGCGCGGACTCGCGTGCCTGCTCGCGGCGTGTGCCACACCGGCACCGCCGGCGCCACTCCCTTCCGCGCCACCCCCACCAGCTCGCGCCGCGCAGGTTCCACGGAACCGTCTGGCCGTGCGGTGGTCGAACATCGCGGTGCTCGAGAACTGCTTCTACTTCCTCGGGCCGCTGGCGGGGCGCGACGGCCACCTCGGCACGCAGGCGACGCTCGACGGCACCGGGCCCGTGGTCCGCCTGACCTTCGGCGACACCGACGCGTTCGCCGGCGTCCACGAGGACGACGGCCGCGTCCGCCTCGTACGCCGCTCGACGCACGAGTTCCGCAGCACCTGGACGGTGACCGAGACGATCGACGTCACCCTCACCGGCGACGGTGCGCCGCGCGGGACCTACCGCTACGAGGAGTGCGAGAGCGGCGGCGCGTGCCCCGGCCGCTGCACGATCACCGCCGACCTGGTGACGCGATGGCACACCGCGCGTTGACGCTCGCGGCGCTCGCCGCGTGCGGGGCCCCGGCGCCGGCACCGCCGCCGCTGCGCGGCACGGCGCCGGTCGCGCAGGGAGAGGTGTGGCGGCGCGTGTGCGAGGGCGGCCCGCGCCCACCCCGCGCACCGGCGGGCAAGCTGCGGACCTACGACTTCCAGGCGATCGAGCTGACGCCGGATCCCGACGGGCCGCTCGCCTCGGAGATGCCGCGCGCCGGCTTCGCGCGCTCGCCGGAGCAGGTCCGCGAGCTGATGTCGCTCGGCTACCACCAGCTGTCCGGATGCTGGAAGTGGGCCTCCGCACGCGGGGCGACGCCGGCGACGCTCGAGCTCGCGTTCGACGTCGATCCGTTCGGCCGCGCCGGCGCGCCGACGGTGCGCGGCGGCGGTCCGGTGCACGCCGAGCTCGCCGGGTGCCTCGCCGGGACCTTCCGCCCGGCGACGCCGACCCTGTCCGCGCGCGCCACGCGGATGCGCGCGCGGGTGCGCTTCGAGCTCGCCGCGCAGCCGCCGTGGCCGTCGCCGCCCGAGGCCCCCGAGCGCACCGGCGCCCGGCCGCCGGCGCGCACGTGCATGCCCGTCGTCGATCGCCCTCCCGACGAGGTCGCCGGCGCGGTGACGTTCGTCGTCGACGACGCCGATGCGACGCGCATCCCGCGCACGCCCGGCTCGGTCCCGACGGTGTGGGTCGGCGGGTGCAGCCACGTCGGCCCACCCGACCTCGGCAAGGCCGACTACCGCCTCGGCTTCATGTCCAACCTCGGCGCGTTCCGCGCATGTTACCGCGCCGCACTCGCGCGCGCGCCCCACCTCGCGGGGACGGTCGCGCTGCAGGCGACGTTCGCGCCGACGGGGATCGAGGACGTGCGCGTCACCGGCGCCGGCGACGCCGAGCTCCACGCGTGCCTCGGCGCGGCGCTGCGCTCGGTCGCGCTGCCCGTGCGCTCGCACGGCGTCGCGACGACGGTGAACCTGCCGTTCGCGCTCGTCCCCGACACCGCGCCGCCGCGCGAGGCCGTCGCGCCCACAACGGGCGGCTGCCGGTCGCGCACGGAGGCGCTGCACGCGGCCGCCGAGCGCGCACCGTGGCTCGAGGATCCGCGCGTCCTCGCGGCGGCGCGCGACCTCGTGTGGCACGCGGCGTCGCTGCGCCGCGACGAGGCCGCCGCGTGCATCGCCGATGCGAAGCAGCTGCTGCGCGCCATCGCCGCGCCGCGCGTCGGCGCCGAGTGGTCGGCGCTGCACCGCATGGAGGTCGTGCTGCCCGTGCGCCACCTCTTCGACGACGACCTCCGCCTGCGCGACGGGTACGCCGATCAGCTGATCGCGCACGGCAAGCTCGACCTCGCGCGCGTCGAGCTGATCGCGATGGAGCACCACCCGACGTTCGGCCGGCAGGCCCGACGGCGCCTCGACGAGCTATCGGCCGAGCACCGCCTCGGCCCCGCCTGCGCGCGGCCGTACTAGCGAGTGGCGCCTCCGGAGAAGTGTGAGACACTCGAGGAGATCGGGGTCTCGGCGCGCGGATGCACGACGACGACATTGCAGGGGAGCAGCTCACCAAGCGTGAGGGCCAGGGCCGCCCCGAGCGGGGGCACAAGCGGCTCGAGCGCGGCACCCTCGTCGGTCGCTACGTCGTGTTCGACATCCTCGGCGAGGGTGGGATGGGGACCGTCTACAACGCCTACGATCCCGAGCTCGACCGCCGCCTCGCGATCAAGGTCGTGCAGGCCAAGGCCGGCGGGAGCACGACGACGGGAGGCGATCAGGCGCGCCTGTTGCGCGAGGCGCAGGCGCTCGCGCGGCTGTCGCACCCGAACGTGATCGCGGTGCACGACGTCGGGACGCTGCCCGGCGACCGCGTGTTCGTCGCGATGGAGCTCGTCGAGGGCGCGACGCTGCGGACGTGGCTGCGCGATCCGCGGACGTGGAAGGAGGTGCAGGCCGTGATGCTCGCGGCGGGCGCCGGCCTCGCCGCCGCGCACACCGCCGGGCTCGTGCACCGCGACTTCAAGCCGGAGAACGTGATCGTCGGCGCCGACGGGCGCGTGCGCGTGATGGACTTCGGGCTCGCCCGCCTCGCCGCGGACGAGCACACCGCGGCCTCGCGTGACTCGAACCTCGCGATCGAGACGCGCAGCCCGCTGTCCGCGCACCTGACGATCGAACGCTCACGCGGGACCGACGGCAACGTCGTCGGCACGCCCGCGTACATGGCGCCCGAGATCTACGACGGCGAGGCCGCCGACGCGCGCACGGACCAGTTCGCGTTCGGTGTCGCGCTCTACGAGGCCCTGTACCGCACGCGGCCGTTCGAGCGGAAGGCGCTCGTGCCGCCGCGCGCGTCGCCGCCCGTGCCGAAGGATCCGCCCGCATCGAGCGCCGTGCCGCTCGCGCTCCAGCGCGTCGTGATGCGCACGCTCGCCGCGGCCCCCGCCGATCGCTACCGCGCGATGGACGACCTGCTCGCGGATCTCGCCGTCGACCCGGCGCGCGCGAAGCGGCGCGTGCTGATGGCCGGCGGGGCCGTCCTCGTCGTCGCGGGCACGCTATCGGGTGCCGCGGTGCTCGCGCGCGGCTCGGCGGCGAACGAGATGTGCACCGGCCTCGAGCGGCGCCTCGAGGGCGTGTGGGACACGCCGGCGCGCGACGCGGTGCACGCGGCGTTCGGGCGGTCGAAGCGGCCGTTCGCGCTGCAGGCGATGGTCGCGCTCGAGAAGACGCTCGATCGCTACGCGACGGAGTGGACGGTCGCGGCGACCGAGAACTGCACGGCGACGCGCATCCGCGGCGACCAGACCGAGGACGTGCTCGAGCTGCGCGGCGAGTGCCTCGACCAGCGGCTCGGCGAGCTGCAGGCGCTCGCGCGCGCGATGGCGAACGCCGACGACACCGCGGTCGATCGCGCGTCGACCGCCGAGCACGCGCTCGAGCCCGTCGCGCGCTGTGCGAACGTCGCGGCGCTGCGCTCGCCGGTGCGCGCGCCGGCATCCGCGCTGCCGCAGCTCGCCGAGATCCGCGGTCGCCTCGCGGAGGCGCGCGCCGCGGCCGTCGCCGGCAAGCTCGCGGACGCGGTCGCCGCCGCGAAGAAGGCCCTCGACGCCGCCCGCGCCACCGGGCTCGATCCGATGATCGCGGAGGCGAGCCACCGCCTCGGCCTCGCGCTGCTCGGCGCCGGCAAGGCTCCGGAGGCCGCGAAGCTCCTCGAGGAGGCCGCGTGGGCGGCGCTGCGCGGCAAGGCCGACGACCTCGCGGCGCTCGCGGCGCTCGACGCGGCGTTCGCCACCTCCGAGGGGCTGCACGACGGCGGCGCGGCGCGCGTGCTGCTCGGCATCGGCTCGGCGGTCGTCGCGCGCACGAAGGACGCGCGCCTCGAGCTCAAGCGGCTCGAGATCGAGGGCGTCGTCGCCGGGACGCGCGGCGAGCTCGTCGCCGCCGGCGCCGCGCACGAGAGGGCGCTCGCGCTCGCGATCGAGACGCACGGGCGCGAGTCGCCGCAGGTCGCGGGCGGCGAGCAGCTCCTCGCCGCGACGCTCGTCAAGCGCGGCGAGTACGCGAAGGCCCAGCCGCACTACGAGCGCGCGGTCGCGATCCTCACGCGCCTGTTCGGCCCCGAGCACCCCGACGTCGCCGTCGTGCTGTCGGGCCTCGCGACCTGCTACCACCACACCGGCGAGCCGAAGAAGGCGCACGATGCGTTCGCGCGCGCCCTCGCGATCCGCGAGCGCGCGTTCGGCACGGCGAGCCCCGTCCTCATCGTGACGCTCAACAACACCGCCGCGCTCTACCTCGACGAGGGCGACGCCGACGCCGGGCTCGCCCTCGCGGTGCGGGCGCGCGCGATCGCCGAGAAGTCCATCGGCAAGCTCCACCCGCTGTTCCACGTCGTCAGCGCGACGCAGGCCGAGCTCCTGATCGCCGCGCGCCGCCACGACGAGGCCCGCGAGCTCCTCGACGAGGTCCTCGCCGTCGCCGAGAAGGCCGCCTCCCCCGCGCTCCCCGCGATGCTCGCGGCGCGCGCCGCGCTCGCCGTCGCCGAGCAGAAGTGGGACGAGGCGGTCGCGTTCGCGCAGCGCTCGATCACCGGCTTCGAGAAGTCCGCCGGCGCCACCACCCCCGACCTCCGCAAGCCCCTCGTCGATCTCGCGCGCGCCCGCATCGCCCAGGACCGCGCCGCCGAGGCGCGCCCCTACCTCGAGCGCGCCCTCGCGATCGCGGAGAAGGCCCGCGTCCCCGCGACCGAGGTCGCCCCGATCAAGGCCCTCCTCTCGCGCTAGATCTCACTGGACGAGCGGGCGCAGGTTCAGCCCTCCCGGATACCAGTAACTCGTGAAGGGGGCATATCCGTACACGGAGATGCCAAAGGCGACGTCGCCCTCGAGCCAGTGACTGCCGTCGCTGGCCGCCCCCGCAGACAGCTCCTGGATGCGACCCAGGCTGTACTCCGTACCGGGGATCGGGTTCAGCTCCACCGGGATCCCGTCCAGCATGACGTGCGCACCCGTCGGTGCCGTGACGTCGAGGTGGTTCTGGTCGAAGTTCGGCGGAGCCAGGAACGCGTACGAGGTGCGAAACTGATCGACGGGGACCGCGAGCGTCATCGCCGGGTCACCGGTCCCACCGCCCGCGCGCTGCCCCTCCATGTATTGAATCGCCAGCACGGGCGCGCTCGCGGTGAGGACGTACGACGCCGCCGAGCTGGGCAACTCGACATATCCACCGGCCGTGGCGATCGTCGCAGGCGCTCCGGGCTGCGGCGGCGTGTAGACCAGGGTCGTGTCGTTCCTGGTCGCGACGACGCGAACGATCTGCTCCTTACCGTCCGGGAGCACGTTCGCGATCGCCGGCGCGTTGATCACGTATCTGGTTCCGAGCGTCTCGATCGGGAACATCGCCTCCTCGAGGTGGTCGGCGGCCTGGACCCCGACCGGGACCTGCGCACCGTAGTGGCCGCTGATGACCTGGACGGGCTTGTCGGAGGTGACGCGCGATCCCGTCAGATCTCCGACGACGGAGGTCAGCTCGACCACGTCACCGGTGCCGAGCATGAACGTCGTCGGGACGCCGGCACGAATGCCGGGGAAGTCGTCGCCGCTCGCGGTATCGGCGCTGGTCACGATCACCACGGCCGTGTTCGGTTCCTTCGCCACGACCGCCATCAGACTCCCGTAGAGCGCCGGCGGATCGGATGGGTAGTGCATCGGTGAGAATCCGGCGGCGTAGTAGTCCGTGCCCCACGCGTTGGTGGGAATGAGGACCGAGGCATCATTGGAGATCGAGAAGGCACCCGGGAGGCGACAGTCGAGGGGGTTGAACTGATAGACACTCACGGGCGCGTGGGCGCGAATTCGATACGCGCCGCCCGCGACGAGCGCACCCGGCGCCGGATTGCGACAACCGTCGGCCCCGGGCTCCCTGCACAGCTTCAGATCGAGCAGCCACGGGAGCCGCTGCATGGTCACCGATCTCGGCGGCACCACGAGATGAATCGGCTGCTCGAGCTCACCTCCGTCGATCATCACCGGCGTCGCGACGCCCGAGGAGTTCCCGATGCCGACACCGAAGCTGAATCCCTGGGCCACGCCGTTGCCCGTGACGGTCGCGTAGTACTCACATCCGAGATAGCTCTTCCCGAGGCTGCTGGGCGCACAGGCGCCTCGACAACGTCCCGAGCTCGACTCGCATTGTACTCCCAGTGTGGAGTCGCACCTCTCGTCGAGATATCCAGTGCCCAGGTCATCACACGCATGTCCGTACTCACCATCACACGTGCCGGTGCCGGCGACGCACAGCGAGCAGCCGATCCCCGGGCTACACGCCGTCGAGCAGGTCTCGCCGGCGACGAGCCGCCCACCGGCACACGTCGACACGACCAGCCCATCGCAGGTGATCTCGCCTTCGAGACACTCTGCCTCCTCCACAGGAGAACGCTGCGGAGGACCGCACGCGCAAACCAGCAACGCCAGCCACCTGATCCGTCGCCCATGAACAAGCCTACATCCAGATCCGCGATGCTGCGTGATCAGTCCGCCGTCTTGGGAGCGACGGTGAGCTCGACGACCTCGAACGCGCCGTCGGGCAGGTCGGCGCGCTCGACGGGAGTCAGCGACGGTGCGCGCACGGCGAGCAACACGTCGCCGAGGACGGGCGCGAGGGCGGCGTGCGTGGAGGCGTTGGCGGCGAGCGAGAGCGCGGTGACCGCCCGGCCGCCGGAGGCGCCCTGCTGGGTCTTCGCCTTGTTGACCGCGGTGAACGCGGCCGCGGCGATCGCGAAGGCGCGCGGGTCGCGAGGTGCGGCGACGCCGGCCTCGCCGGAGGTGGGCCACGGGGCGCGGTGGATGCTGGGGTGCCCGGTGTCGGCGGCGAACGCCCAGCTCCAGACCTCCTCGGTGACGTACGGCAGCGTCGGGGCGAACAGGCGCAACAGCGTCGACAGCGCGAGGCGCGCGGTGGCGACGCCGGAGCCGCGCTGCTCGGGCGTGGCGTCGCCGTCGCCGCGGGCGCGGCCCTTGACGAGCTCGATGTAGGCGTCGGTGAACTGCGACCAGAAGAACTGCTCGGTGCGGGCGAGCGCGCCGGCGTAGTCGAACGCGTCGAGCTCCGCGGTGGCCGCCGCGACGAGCTCGGCGAGCTGCGCCGCGAACGCGCGGTCGAGCTCGTGCGTGATCGGGTGGACGTCCGCGGTCTGCTGCAGCACGTACTTCGCCGCGTTGTAGATCTTCGTGACGAGTCGCTTGCCGACGGCGAACACCTTGTCGTCGAACGCGGTGTCGGTGCCGAGCCGCGCGCCGGCGGCCCAGTAGCGCACGGCGTCCGACGAGTAGGTGTCGAGCAGGTGCATCGGCGTCACCACGTTGCCGCGGCTCTTCGACATCTTCTTGCGGTCGGGGTCGAGGATCCACCCGGAGATCAGCGCGTGGTGCCACGGCACGCTCCCGTCGTGGATCATCGCCTTCGCGATCGTGTAGAAGGCCCAGGTCCGGATGATCTCGTGGCTCTGCGGGCGGATGTCGGCGGGGAACAGCGTCGGGTGGCGCGCCGGATCCATCAGCCAGTGCGAGCCGATCTGCGGCGTGAGCGAGCTCGTGAACCAGGTGTCGAACACGTCGGTCTCGCCGGCGAAGCCGCCGGGCGCGCCGCGCTGCTCCGCCGCGAACCCGGGCGGCACGTCGACCGTCGGATCGATGGGCAGCATCTCCTTCGGCGGCAGGATGGGATGGTCGTGGTCCGCGCGGCCGCGCTCGTCGAGCGGGTACCACACCGGGATCTGGACGCCGAAGAAGCGCTGGCGGCTCACGCACCAGTCGAGCTGGAGGTTCTTCGTCCAGCTCTCGTAGCGCTTGCCCATGAACGGCGGGTGCCACTGCACGCGCGCACCGAAGTCGAGCAGCGCGTCGATCTTGTCGAGCAGCTTCACGAACCACTGCCGCGTCGTGATCAGCTCGAGCGGCTGGTCGCCCTTCTCGAAGAACTTCACCGGGCGCTCGAGCGCCTTCGGCTCGCCGCGCAGCGCGCCGCTCGCGCGCAGCATCTCGACGACGGCCGCGCGCGCCTGCTTCACGTTCTTGCCGGCGAGCTTGCCGTAGGCCTCGTTCGCCGCCGCGGCGTCCGCACTCGCGAACACGCTCTCGCCGTCGCCGAACGTGATCGCGGCGAGCCGGCCGTTCTTGCCGAGCACCTGGCGCAGCGGGAGCTTCTGCTCGCGCCACCACGCGACGTCCGTCTGATCGCCGAACGTGCACACCATGAGGATGCCGGTGCCCTTCTCGCGATCGACCACGTCGCTCGCGAAGATCGGCACCGGCGCCGCGAACAGCGGCGTGATCGCGCGCTTGCCGATCAGGTGCCGGTAGCGCGCGTCGTCGGGGTGCGCCGTCACGCCGACGCACGCCGGCAACAGCTCGGGCCGCGTCGTCGCGATCGTGAATTCGCCGCCCCCCTCGACGGAGAACGCGATGTCGTGCATCGCGCCGGCGTGCGGGCGGTCCTCGACCTCGGCCTGCGCGATCGCCGTCTGGAAGTCGACGTCCCACATCGTCGGCGACTCGCTCGAGTACAGCTCGCCGCGCGCGTGCAGGTCGAGGAACGACAGCTGCGCGAGCGTGCGGCAGCGGTCGTCGATCGTCGCGTACGTCTCGCCCCAGTCGACGCTGAGGCCGAGCCGCGTGAACAGGCGCTGGAACGCGCGCTCGTCCTCGGCGGTGACCTTGTGGCACAGCTCGATGAAGTCCGGCCGCGACACCGAGCGCGGCGGCTGTTTCGCGCGCTCCGGCGTCGCCTGGTCCAGCGTCAGGCCCGGCTCGTGCGGCGCGGTGACGTCGACGCGCACGTGGAAGTAGTTCTGCACGCGGCGCTCGGTCGGCAGGCCGTTGTCGTCCCATCCCATCGGGTAGTAGATGTTCCGGCCGCGCATGCGCTGGTAGCGCACGATCACTCGGGCTGCGTGAAGCTGAACACGTGCCCGACGTGCAGCGAGCCCGACACCGTCGGCGGCGGCGTGTCGACCACGAACGTCTCGGAGCGCGGGCGCGACGGATCGAAGCGGTACACGCCGTCGCGCGCCCACGTCTCCGCGAGCCGTTGCTCGACGGCCGGCGCGTCGAAGTGCTTGGGCAGCGTCGCGGGATCGATCGAGCGAAACGTCGGCACGGGCTGGTCGTATAACAGGTTCCCGCTAGGGTGGAGACGTGACCCGACGCGTCCTGACCGGCATCAAGCCCACCGGCACACCGCACCTCGGAAATCTCCTCGGAGCGTTCCGCCCGGCGCTGCGCCTCGCCGACGAAGGGCTCGACGCGATGTACTTCATCGCCGACTACCACGCGCTCACGACGGTGAAGGACCGCGCGCAGCTCGCGCGCTACACGCACGAGGTCGCCGCGACGTGGCTCGCGCTCGGCCTCGATCCCGAGCGCACGCTGTTCTACCGGCAGTCCGACGTTCCGGAGATCTTCGAGCTGTCGTGGGTGCTCGCGTGCTTCACGTCGAAGGGCTGGCTCGATCGCGCGCACGCGTACAAGAGCGCGATGGCCGCGGGCGACACCGAGATCAACATGGGCCTCTACACGTATCCCGTGCTGATGGCGGCCGACATCCTCGCGTTCGACAGCGACCTCGTCCCCGTCGGCAAGGACCAGGACCAGCACGTCGAGATCGCGCGCGACATCGCGCAGCGCGTGAACCACATGGTCGGGCACGACGTGCTGCGCGTCCCCGCGGCGCGCATCGAGCACGACAGCGCCGTCGTGCCCGGCACCGACGGGCGCAAGATGAGCAAGAGCTACGGCAACACGATCCCGCTGTTCGCGACCGCCGCCGAGCGCAAGAAGATCATCGGGCGCATCGTGACCGACTCGACGCCGCCCGAGGCGCCGAAGGACCCGGCGACCTCGACGATCTTCGAGCTGTACCGCGCCGTCGCGACGCCCGCCGAGGCGGAGGCTCTCGCGGCGCGCTACCGCAGCGGCATCGGCTGGGGCGAGGCGAAGCAGGCGCTCGCCGATCGCCTCGAGCAGGAGCTCGCGATCCCGCGCGCGCGCTACCAGGAGCTGATCGCCGATCCCGCGCGGCTCGACGGCATCCTCGCCGCGGGCGCCGAGAAGGCCCGCGCCTACGCGCGCGGCGTCCTCGAGCGCGTGCGCGTCGCGATCGGCATCTCCCGTCCACGCTGATCACGCGTTGTTCACGCTTCACGCGTTTCTCACGTCGGCAAAGAGGGGAAAGCGAGAACTAGTTGTGGTCGGGTCGCGTGTCGACCGCGCATGCTTTCGCGCATGCGCTGGCTCGCGATCGCCGCCGTCGTCGCCGCTGCTGCCTGTTCGAACGCCGCCGCGCGATCCGACGACGGCGTCGCCGGCGGCGGCGCGGCCGTGCTCGCGAAGTACTGCGGCACGTGCCACGCGAACGGCAGGTCCGAGGGCGACTTCGGCTTCGCGACCGACACCGCGCAGCTGATCGCGCACAAGCTGATCGTGCCCGGCGACGCCTCGGCCTCGCCGGTCGTGCGCCGCATCGAGGACGGCGAGATGCCGCCCGAGCAGGTGAAGGCGCGCCCGAGCGCTCCGGAGATCGCGGCCCTGCGCGCGTGGATCGACGGGCTCGCCTCGGCCGCGAAGCCGCGCCCGTTCGTGCGCGACGCGGAGGTGTCCGCGATCCTCGCCGCGGACGCCGCGCGCCTGCGCTTCGACGAGCGGGCGAGCGCGCGCTGGTTCACGCTCGTGCACCTCGCGAACGCGAGCGCCGGCGTTGCGCAGCTCGAGCGCACGCGGCTCGCCCTCGCGAAGCTGATCGCGAGCCTCACGTGGTCGCCGTCGGCGCGCGCGCCGGTCGCCGTCGATCCCGAGCGCCTCATCTACCGCATCGACCTGCGCGAGCTCGGCTGGTCGGCGGCGACGTGGGACGCGATCCGCGCGCCGTACCCGTACGGCATCGCGCGCGGCGCCGGCGCGCCCGACGCGATCCGCGCCGACTGGTTCGTCGCCACCGCCTCGCGCGCGCCGCTCTACCACGCGATCCTCGGGCTCCCCGACCACGAGAGCGAGCTCGCGCGCCGCCTCGGCGTCGACCTCGCGTCGAACATCGCGAGCTCGCGCGTCGCGCGCGCCGGCTTCACCGGCTCGGGCGTGTCGGTCAACAACCGCATCATCGAGCGCCACCCGACGCGGCACGGCGCGCTGTGGCGCAGCTTCGACTTCCGGTCGAGCGTCGACCGCGAGAACATCTTCGCCCACCCGATCGACTTCACCCACGCGGGCGGCGAGCTGATCTTCAACCTGCCGAACGGCTTCCAGGCCTACATGCTCGTCGACGGCGCCGGGCGCCGCCTCGACAAGGCGCCCGTCTCGATCGTCAGCGACCCCCGGCGCCCCGACCGCGCCGTCGAGAACGCGGTCTCGTGCATGAGCTGCCACAGCGCCGGCATCATCGAGCGCACCGACGAGCTGCGCGACGCCGTCGGTGGCCTCGACGCCACCACGCGCGACCGCGTTCGCGACCTCCACGCGCGCCCGGCCGACATGTCCGCCCTCTACAAGCAGGACCGCGCGCGCTTCGCCGCCGCCCTCGCCACGCTCCCCACCGCCGGCGGCGGCCACGCCCAGCCGACCGACCCCGGCAACGAGCCCATCTCGCTCGTCACGCTGCGCTTCGAGGCCGAGCTCGATCTCCACACCGCCGCCGCCGAGCTCGGCCTCACCGCCGACGAGCTCGCCGCGCGCCTCGTCCGCACCGACACCCTCCGCCGCACCCTCGGCGGCCTCCAGTCGCGCGGCGGCACCGTCAAGCGCGACGCCTGGAGCGCCGCCTTCACCCGCACCCTCGCCGACACCGGCACGGGCATCCCCTTCACCCCCTCCGGCAGCTTCGAGTCTTCCCCCTTCGTGTGGATCGATCGCGCCCACCGCACGTGGACCTTCGTCGGCGGCCGCACCGACCAGCCCGCCGCCGTCGACGCCTGCCGCCGGGCCCGCCTCGAGCTGCCGCGCACCGACGAGCTCGTCGACGCCGTCGCCGCCGGCCTCTCCGCCGGCCTCCGCCCCGACGGCCGCTCCCTCGACGCCTTCGACCAGGCCCTGTGGACCACCGGCGCCAAGCTCGACGCCTCCAACCAGCGCTACGCCACCGTCGTCGACCTCTTCACCGGCACGACCCGCCGCGCCGACCCCGCCGAGCGCCACGTCGTGGTGTGCGTGCAGCGATGACTGCGCAGCTCGTGCAGAGATGGCCGCGGATCGGGGTGGCGCGACATCCGTGTCGGGGTTGTCCGAGACGCGGACAGAGGGTGGAGGAGGAAGCGGTGACGAACAGGGCGTCCTCGACAGCGATGTCGTGGTGCCGAGGTCGAGGGCATCAGCAAGGAGCACGATCGTGAAGCATCTGGTTCTGTCCGCATTCGTGGTCGTCGTGGGGAGCGGTGTGGCGCGCGCCGAGGAGGTGGGGCCGCGGCCGGAGGTGGCGCCGGTGGATACGTCGCTGCGGCAGCTGCCAATGCAACCGAAGCCGGATCCGCGGGTGAAGGTGCTGGTGTTGCCGCTGCCGCCGTCGGCGTCGGTCGATGCGGGGCTGGCGCGGACGTTCGATGCGCGGCTGCTGGTGGCGCTCGAGGATACGAAGCGCGTGGTCACGGTGACCGCCGACGAGGAGCCGGAGTGCACGACGCAGAGGTGCCTCGCCGACCTGGGTGCGAGTGCGGGTGCGGCGCAGGTGTTGTCGCTGACGGTGGTGCGCGAGGCGGAGGGGCTGACGGTGTTCGGGACGCTGATCGATGCGAAGACGGCGACGGTCGCGCGCCGGGTCGAGCTGCCGCGCATCACGCCGGCCGCGCTCGCGCGCAACGCGCCACTCGAGCTGGTGCCGCAGCTCGTCGCCGCGCCGCGCACGGGGCCGGTCGTGATCGGGGTGTCGCGCCCGGCGACGCCCGAGGCGCAGACGGCCGCGCTCGCGATCTCGGATCGGCTGACGGCGATGCGGCTGTTCCGCGTCGCGTCGCTCGACGGCTCGGATCGCTCGGCGATCACGCACCGCGCGGAGCTCGTCATCAGCGACCTGTCGTTCGGCGAGCGCCGCAAGGCGATCTGCACGTGGCGCGAGGGCAGCCTGTCCGGCACGTTCAACCTGGTCGAGCTCGCGACGGGCAAGGTCGTGTTCACGAAGACCGTGAGCCTGTTCGAGGAGCGCCGCGCGCACTTCACGTCGCAGAGCGAGCTCGCCGACCTCCTCTTGTCGACGGCCGTCCAGGAGTGGATGACGGCGTTCGAGCGGTCGCCTGTGCCGGGTCAGCTCGTACGACGTCGGTAGCGGCCACTCGAGTGGCCGGGGGCAAGCGCGATACCATCGCCGCGTGTCCGGCTATTTACACCATGACAACAGCGTCGGGCGCACCGCCGGACGCGCGTGTCGCAGGGGCGTGGCGGCGCGTTCACGCGGTGCGAGCGCCGCGTTGGCGAACCCGACACGGAGCGCGTGGCGCAGCGCTTGCTGCCCGGCGCCGGCCATGTCGAAGCTTCTCCTCGTCCTCGCGTTCGTTCCCGTCGCCGTCGCCGCCGCCGCGACCTCCGCCGCCGCCGAGGCGCCGCCGCCGCGTCGCCCGGCGATCGAGCTCGGCGGCGGGATCGACTTCTCGCTGCTCGGCACGTACGACCTCGGCGCGGCGCTCGGCGGCGACGCGGAGCGCAGCGACCTCGGCCCCGGGACGCTCGGCGTGTACGTCGCCGCCGACGTGCCGGTCACGGACACCGCGACGATCGGC
Organism: Deltaproteobacteria bacterium; assembly: GCA_019637375.1. Taxonomy (GTDB): domain Bacteria; phylum Myxococcota_A; class Polyangia; order Haliangiales; family Haliangiaceae; genus JABFXX01. The sequence continues at coordinate 40,176 of JAHBVW010000017.1, forward strand.
GCGGAGGGTGGCATCGCCGTCGGCGGCCTGGTCAAGACCGACGAGCGCTACTTCGGCACGCGGTCCAGCGTCGGCTCGACGCTGACCGCGTGGGCCCGCGCCCGCGCCGGCCTGCACGTCGCGCCGCGCCTCCGCGTCGGCGCCACCGCCGGCATCGAGCGCCTGTCCGAGGCGAGCGGCGCCGGCAGCGTGCGCATGGACGCCGTCGTCCTCGGGCCGACGGCCGCGGTGGCGCTCGGCCGCGGCTTCGCCGCCGAGGTCCACGTCGATCTCCACATCCCCTACCGCGCTCACATCGGCGACGATCGCCGCGGCGATCCCGCCGGCACGTTCCTCGGCGCCGGCCTCCGCCTCGCGTACGCGCACGACGTCGGCAACCGCTGACGCACGGGGAGCGCGAGCTCGGCGAGCGACTCGTACACGCCGGCGACCTGCTTGTTCGCCGCGCGATCGACGATCGCGTACGCCTCGTTACCCTTGCAGCTCGAGATGCGCGCGGACGCCTCGTCGACCTCGCAGCTCTCGGCGATCGCCTTCGCGAGCGTGTCGTCACGTGTCGCTCCTGTCGAGTGTGCAACGCTCGTGAACCGACGTTCGCGGAGCGCACAGCGCGGCAACTGGCATGGCCGGCGAAGCTGTTGATCACCGGTGCCAGGTGTCCGACATGGCTACCGGGGTGCCTGGCGCGGACGTTGCCTGTCCTGAGGGCATGCCCGAGAGTGGAAACAGCTTCACGGACCTCGAGCTCGCCTTCTTCCGCGCGGGCGACGAGATGTCCGACGATCCGTCGAAGGTCGCCGAGGCGGATGACGCGCGCCGCCCGACCTCGCTGTGGGCGCGCATCGCGGCCGCGTTCAAGCGCAGCTGATCGATCAGCAGCCGGGGAAGCAGGCCGTGCCGAGCTTCGCCGCCGCCGCCGCGCGCGCAGCCCCGGCGATCTCGAGGACGCGCGCCGCGGTCGCCCGCGCGAGCGCCTGGTGCTCCGCCGTTGCCGCGTACTTCGCGAGCAGGCGCTGCCCGAGCTCCTGGTGCGCGCGCTCGTCGGGCTGGATGTACTCGCGGTAGATCCGCACCGTCTCGGCGTCGCCGCGCTGCGCGCACAGCGCCATGAAGTTCTCGTTGACGCCGTACGCGATCGACTCGAGCGTGAACAGGCTCGCCGCGATCCGCTCGACGGTCGTCGGCAGCTGCCGCATGTACTCGAACAGCGGGTTGCCCACCGGCGGCTGGAACGCGGCGGCGTCGAAGCCGAGCGCGCCGAGGCGCTCCGACACGAGCATGAAGTGCCCGGCCTCGTCGCCGGCCTGGCGCGCGAACGCGATCTTCACGTCGACCTCGGGCGTCGTCGCGACCCACGCCGCGGCGAGCTCGCTGACGCTGATCTCGTTCGCGAGCGCGATCTGCAGCATGCGCGTCGCATCCGCCGGTGCGTCCGCGGTGATCGACGTGCGGCCCGTCGCGACGATCGCGTCGAGCCGCTCGGTCTTCCAGGCTTCCAGCTCGCGGACGAAGGCGGTGCTCACGCGCCGGTTCGTACCACGCGTCAGCGCGTGCGGCAGCCGCGCGGATCCCAGCAGCTCTCCTGCGGCCCGCCGTTCGGCGCCGCCGTGTGCTGGAAGAAGAACGGCACCACGATCGTGTTCGTCGCCTTCTTCGCCGGGAACTGCAGGCCGGCGACCGCGGCGCGCACGCAGCCGTCGATCGCGCGCGCGAGCTGCACCGGCACACCCGGCGTCGCTACCTCGACCGCGCGCAGCGCGCCGCTGCGCTGCACCGTCAGCTTCACCTCGAGGTGGCCCGCGCCCTTCACGTCGGTGGCCGACGCGAGGTAGCAGCGCCTGAGCTCCGGCGACACCGAGCTCACGCGCGCATCGATCTCCACCTTCGACAGGTGGTGCGCCGTGTCGGGCTTGCCACCCGCCGAGACCGTCAGCGCCTTCGGCGTGTCCGCGTGCGCGACACCGGCGACCGCGAGCGCGAGCGTGAGAAGGAGCAGGACGGGCGAGATCCGCAGCATGCCCCTGGCGATTGCAGTGGCCATACCATGGCTAACCCATCGAGATCACAGCCTGCGTCGCCGCCCAGACACACCGATCGCCTACCTCGGTAGACACGCGGCCGCTAGTTCACCAGGTCGGTGAGGTTGAGCCCACCTGGATACCAGTAACTGGTGAACTGCCCATAGCCGTACACGGAGATGCCGAACGGCATGTCGCCGGAGATGCCGTGGTTGCCGTCGTTCGCAGGCCCGCCCATCAGCGGGAACACGCGCACGAACCCGAGGCCCGTCGTGCCGATCGGCGTGAAGCCGAGCGGGATGCCGTCGAGCATCACGGTCGCGCCCATCGGCGCCGTGACGTCGACGTAGTTGCTCTCGTAGTTCGTCGGCGCGTGGAACAGGTAGCTCGTGCGGAACTGCTCGACCGGCACCGCGAGCGCCATCGCCGGATCGCCCGTGCCGCCGCCCGCGTTCTGACCCTCCATGTACTGCGCGACGAGCACCTTCTGATCCGCCTCGATCACGAAGCTCGCCGTCGTGTTCGGGATCTCGATGAAGTCGCCGGCGTTCGCGATCGCCGTCGGCGCACCGGCCTGCGGCGGATCGTAGGTGACGCTCGTGTTCGGTGCGGTCGCGATGATGCGCACGACGTGGACCTTGCCCGACGGGATCGTCGTCACCGCGGGTGCGCTGATCACGTAGCGTCTGCCGAGCGAGTCGACGGAGAACATCGACTCCTCGATGTGATCGCAGAAGCCGATGTTGTCGGGGACGTTCGCGCAGTAGTGGCCACCGATCACCTGCACGGGCTTGTCGGACATGACGCGCGTGCCGGTGAGGTCGCCGGTGCGCGTCGCGACCTCGAGGACGTCGCCCGTGTTCAGCGTCACGACCTGCGGTACCCCGGCGGTCAGCGCGGGCGCGCCCGCCGACGCGAGCGTGCTCGCCTTCGGCAGGATCGTGATCTGCGTGCCGTCGAAGCGCGCCGTCACCGCCATCAGTCCGGGGTTGACGCCGGCGGTGTTCTGCCACGAGGCCGTGAAGTAGTCGTTGCGCCACACGTTCGTCGGCAGCAGCAGCGACGCGTCGTTCGAGAACGAGTTCTCGCCCGCCGCCGGGAGGAAGTACTCGAGCGGGTTGAACTGGTACACCGTGATCGGTTGCGACGAGCGCAGGTGGTACGCCCCCTTCACGGCGAGCGCCCCGTCGGTCTGCACGCCTCCCGAGCAGTTGCTCCACGACGCGCCCATGCACAGCTTCAGCGCCGGGTGCCAGGGCAGCGTCTGCACCTTCACGCTGTTCGGCGCGACGGTGAACGTCACCGGCGTCGCCAGCGCGCCGCCCTCGACGTGCACCGTCGCATCGAGCGCCGACGTGTTCGCGACCGCGACGGCGAAGTTGTAGTTCGCGGACACCATGTTGCCGGTGACCGTCGGGAAGTACTCGCAGCCGATGTAGCTGTTGCCGAGGTTCTGCGGCGCGCACGGCCCGGTACACTGGCCCGTCGCGCCGTCGCACGTCATGCCCTGCCGCGGATCGCAGGTCGTGTCGATGAAGCCCGAGCCGGTCGCGTCGCACGCGTGGCCCTCGTCGCCGTTGCACGTGCCGGTGTTCGGCACGCACACCGTGCAACCGAAGCCGTCGGTGCACACCTGCGGGCACGTCTCGGTGTCGACGAACGCGCCGCCGGTGCACGTCTGCAGCGTGTTGCCGTTGCAGTGCAGCGCGCCCTCGGCGCACGGCGGCCCGGCGTCGACATCTCCCGATCGCGTGGTCGGACCGCAGCCCGCGACGAACGTGATGCACAACAGCGGCCGGACCCATCGGCGCGTAGCGTCCCTCATCGGCGCCGAGCGTACACCAGCTCCCTCCGCTCCAGCCTTGACAATTGCATCGTGTGCGATTAAATCGTGTGCAACTCAATCAGGAAGGAAGCCGAACATGACCTCCACGCCGAACGTCGTCCTCGCGAAGCAGCTCTACGTCGCCCACGCCACCGCCGTCGGAGGCCGCGAGGGCCGCGCGAAGTCGGACGACGGTAACCTCGACGTCGCGTTCGCGCCGCCCCACGAGCTGGGCGGCAAAGGTGGTGTGCCGGGGACGAACCCGGAGCAGCTGTTCGCGGCGGGCTACGCGGCGTGCTTCGGGAGCGCGATGGCGCACGTCGCGCGCCTGCAGAAGCTGAACCCCGGCCCGATCAGCGTCACGGCGCACGTCGCGATCGGCCCGGCCGGCAAGGGCTTCGGCCTCGCGGTCGAGCTGGTCGTCGAGGTCCCCGACCTGCCGCGCGATCAGGCCGAGGCGCTGATGACAACGGCGCACGAGGTGTGCCCGTACTCCAACGCGACGCGCGGCAACATCGCCGTCGGGCTCCGCCTCGCATAGCCATGGCCCGCGACGATCGCCACCTCGAGCTCGATCGGCAGCTGTGCTTCGCGCTGTACGCGGCGTCGCGCGCGATCGTGCGCGCCTACGATCCGCTGCTCGCGCCGCTCGGCGTGACGTACCCGCAGTACCTCGCGCTGCTCGTCCTGTGGGAGAGCGACGACATCTCCGTCGGCGCGCTCGGCGATCGCCTGGCACTCGACTCGGCGACGCTCACGCCGCTGCTCAAGCGGCTCGAGCAGCAGGGGCTCGTCGCGCGCCGCCGCAAGCCCGAGGACGAGCGCGTCGTCCTGATCTCGCTGACCGCCCGCGGCCGTGCCCTGCGCGCGAAGGCCCGCGAGATCCCATCCGAGCTCGCGTGCCGCGCCGGGTTCGACCTCGAGGACCCGCGCGCGGTCGCGCGCCTCGAGGCGCTGCGCGAGGAGCTCGCCGACCTCGCGCGACGCCTCGGCTGACCCACCCCGTCGCACACGCTCCCGTGCAAGTCGCACGGCCTTCGTGCGTCCCCACGTGCGATGTCGTCCGAGCGCGACCGGGGCGCTACCCCGATCTTCCCCGACGCGTCCGGACCCGGCATGGCAAGCCTCGTAGAGCGCGCTGTCATGCTCGATCCGGACCTGATAGGGTGGCTGAAGGACTCGTGAAGACCCTCGGCGTGTCTCTGTGGGACGGGCAACGGCGCGGTGCCGTGTCGAACGCGCAGACGGTCTACCGCCCGGCGATGGTCCCGTCGGGCCGCGCGGTGAACGTCCGCGAGATGTTCGTCGAGGCGTACCCGCGGTTCGCCGACGTGTGCCGCAGCGTCGACGAGCCGGGCATCGCGATCCTCGCCGTCGACGAGCGCACGGGCCGCCCCGCGGGGATCGCGAAGCTGTGCGCGCGCGTGATGCGCCCCGTCGCCGCGATCGTCGGGCGCCACGACCACTGCGATCTGTACCTGAACGGCAGCGAGGCGCTGTCGCTGCGCCAGTTCGCCGTCGTGCTGTCGCCCGTCGCGAGCTGGAAGCCGGGCGAGCCGCAGGTGCGCTACCGCGTGCTCGACCTGAAGACCGAGCTCGGCATGCTCGACGAGGAGGGCCGCCCGCTGTGCGGCCTGCGCGCCGAGGGCCCCGCGATCCTGCGCTGCGCCGGCTACGCGCTCTACATCATGGTGCTCGGCGATCCGTCGGACTGGCCCGCGTCGGGCGCCGACGCGTGGTCGATGCTCCCCGAGCGCGTGTACTTCGACGAGCTCGAGCACTGCGCCGGCGGATCGATGCCGCGCTTCCGCATGCCGCGCGATCTCACGCAGAGCGTGGTGATGCGCACGTCGGGCCCGCGCGACACCGGCGCGCGCCTCGTCGGCAACGGCGACGTCGCCGGCACGCTCGAGATCATCGGCCCCGAGCGCCGCACGCAGCTCACCGTCGGCCACGAGGCGCTGCGCGACGGCATCCTCCTCGGCCGCTACGCGCGCTGCGACGGCCACGCCGACGATCCGTCGCTGTCGCGCGTCCACACGCTGCTCCTGCACGACGAGGACCGCCTCCTCGCGATCGACACCGCGAGCTGCAACGGCACGCGCGCCGAGGGCGAGGAGCGCGCGCGCGTCACCGAGATCGGGCGCGACACGCTGCTGCGCCTCGGCAAGCACACGCGCGTGACCTGGCGCTGGTCGGCCGGCTGATCAGCGGGCTGCGCCCTGGAGCGCGGCCCACAGCGCGGCGACGTGTGCGCGCTCGGTGTGCTCGGCGCCGATCGAGACGCGGATGATCTGCTTGCCGTCGACGACGGACGGCGTCAGGTACGCCGCGCCGCTGTCGTTGATCGCGCGCGCGATGCCGAGGTTGTGGATCGCGAGCGCGTGCTCGTCGAGCCCGGCCGGCGCGTGGCGGATGCACACGGTCTGCAGCTGGACCGGCGCGACGACCTGCCACCACGGCGCGGCGCCGACCTGCTCGGCGAGCCACTGCGCGTTCGCGAGGTCGCGGCGCAGGCGCGCGCGGATCCCCTCGACGCCGGCATCGAGCAGGTAGAACCACAGCTTGAGCGCGCGGAAGCGCCGCCCGAGCGGGATGTGCCAGTCGCGGAAGTTGGAGACGCCGCCGTCCTCTTGCGTGCGCAGGTACGCGGGGTTCGTGCCCATCACGCGGATCAGGTGCTGCGGGTCGCGGCAGTAGGACGCGGACAGATCGAAGCCGGCGCCCATCCACTTGTGCGGGTTGAACACGAGCGAGTCCGCGCCCTCGACGCCGTCCCACAGCGCGCGGCACTCGGGGAGGATCATCGCGGTCCCCGCCATCGCGGCGTCGACGTGCACCCAGATGCCGTGCTCGCGCGCCGCGTCGACGATCTCCGCGATCGGGTCGAACGCGGTGGTGTTCGTCGTCCCGGCGGTCGCGACGATCGCGCACGGCACGCGGCCGGCGGCGAGGTCCTCGTCGATCGCGCCGCGCAGCGCGTCGACGCGCATCGCGTAGCGCCCGTCGGTCACGATCTGGCGCAGGTGCGCCTTGCCGAACCCGGCGAGCGCCGTCGCCTTCTCGATCGAGCTGTGCGCCTGCGCCGACGCGTACACGACGAGCGGCGCGCCGTCGCCCTGCAGGCCCGTCGTGGTCTGCGCGAGGTCGCTCGCGCGCTCGCGTGCGCAGATCAGCGCGCCGAGCGTCGCGGTGCTCGCGGTGTCCTGGATGACGCCGGTCCACGCGGGCGAGAGCCCCACCATCTGGCGCAGCCAGTCCATCATCACCTCCTCGATCTCCGTCGCGGCCGGTGACGTCTGCCAGCTCATCCCCTGCGCGCCGAGGCCGGCGCACGCGAGGTCGCCGAGGATCGACGCGTAGCTCGTGTTCGACGGGAAGTACGCGAAGAACGACGGGTGATTCCAGTGCGTGATCCCCGGCAGCACCTCGCGCTCGAGCAGCGCCACGAGGTCGCCCGCGCCATCGCCGTGCTCCGGCGGCGCTTCCGGGAGGCGCGCGCGGATCTCTCCCGGCCGCACGCGGCTCATCACCGGGCGCGTCGCGAGCTCGTCGCGGTACGTCGCGATCCAGTCCACGAGTGCGTGGCCGAGCCGCCGGAATTCATCGGACTTCATCCATCCCTCCTGTCGCCGTGACGTAGCACGACGTCATGCGCTGTAGTCGTCGTCGTCGTCGCTGCCACCGCCGTCGTCATCGTCGTCGTCGTCGTCGAGGACCTGCCGGCCGTTGTAGATCGCGTCGAACGCGGCGAGCCCCTCGGCGTCGAGCCGCTTGCGCGCGTCGCCGAGGCGCTGCGCGCCGTGCTGGATCTGCTCGGGGTAGCTGCAGCGCCTCGCCTCCACGAGGTGCGCCCGGCCGCGCTCGAGGTCGCGCGGCAGCCCGCCGGTGCCGGTCAGGTACTCGAGGGCGAGCTCGAAGTGCACGTCGCCCTGCGCGCCGTGGTCGTCGTCGTAGCGCAGCGTCGACGCCTCGAGCATGTCGCCGAGCGCCTCGTGCGCCTCCTCCGACCCGAAGTCGGCCGCGATCGCGAGCAGCCGGTACGCCATCAGGTCGCGCTCACCCTCGTCGGTGATCGCTCCCGCCGCCTCGAAGATCGCCTCGATGTCCCCCGCGATCGCCCGCGCGACCGCATCCCCACCCGCCTCGGCCCCGAACAGGGCGCTGCCCTCCGCATCCTCGTCGTCGTGCCGCGGCTTCGTCGGCTTCGCCTTCGCGGCGGGCCTCGCCGGCGACTTCGTCGGCATCGGCTGCGCCTTCCTGGCGAGCTTCGTCGACTTCGTCGGCTTCGCCTTCAGGTTCTTCGCCTTCGCGTTCGCGGCGGGCATTGCCGAAGCCTTCGTCGGCTTCGCAGGCGTCGGCTTCGCCTTCAGCTTCGCGGCGGGCTTCGCCGGCGACTGCTTCGGCTGCTTCGGCTTCGGCTTCTTCGCGGGCTGCTTCTTGGCCTTCGCCTTGGGGTTCGCCATCGCGCGGCGAACCTAGCGCATGCGCGCCACTCCCGGTGCTAGGGACGCTTGAGCTTCCGCGCATCCTCGACGAGCTTCACCATCTCCTTGCGGTAGCCCTCGGGGTCGGCGCCGACGGCGCCGCGGGCGGTCGCGAGGACGTTGTCCCAGGTGGCGCTGCCCTTGTGCTTCGACTCGCGCAGCAGCATGCCGAAGCCGGCGACCGCCGTCGCCCACCGGAAGTCGTTCGAGGTCTGCGCCGCCGCCGGGCTCGCGTCGGGCACGATCCGCTCGATCAGCTTGGACATCGCGGCGTCGGGCGCCTTGTAGCGGACCTTCACCGTCGCGACCTCGCTCGTGACGCGGCCGAACCGCTCGGCCGGGCGCTGGTACTTGAGCTTGTCGACCTTCGGCGCCGGCACCTCGACACCCGCCGGCACGATCTCGTACAGCGCGGTCACCGAGTGACCCGCCCCGATCTCGCCGGCGTCCTTCGTGTCGTCGTTGAAGTCCTGGTCGCGCAGCAACCGGTTCTCGTAGCCGATCAGGCGGTACCCCGCGACGACCGCGGGGTTGAACTCGACCTGGATCTTGACGTCCTTCGCGACGGTGACGAGCGTCGCGCCGGCCTGCTTCACGAGCACCTTGCGCGCCTCGTCGATCGAGTCGATGTACGCGTAGTTGCCGTTGCCGCGGTCGGCGAGCTTCTCCATCGTCGAGTCCTTGAGGTTGCCCATGCCGAAGCCGAGCACCGTCAGGAACACGCCGAAGTCGCGCTCCTGCTCGATCAGCCGCGTCAGCTCACCCTGGCTCGTCGTGCCGACGTTGAAGTCGCCGTCGGTGCACAGGATGACGCGGTTGATGCCCTTGTCGAGGAAGCTGTTGCGCGCGAGCTTGTACGCGAGGCGGATGCCGTCGCCGCCGTTCGTCGAGCCGCCGGCGCTCAGGCTCGCGAGCGCCGCGCGGATCGTCTCCTTCTTGTCGCCGTTCGTCGCCGGCAGCACGAGCCCCGACGCGCCGGCGTAGACCACGATCGACACCTTGTCCTGCGACCGCAGGTGATCGACGACCAGGTTCATCGCCTGCACGAGGAGCGGCAGCTTGTCCGACGTCTCCATCGAGCCCGACACGTCGATCAGGAACACCAGGTTGCGCGGCGGCACGGCGGCGTCCGCGATCGGCGGCGCCTGCAGCCCGATGCGCATCACCTTGTGCGCCGCGTTCCACGGGCTCGGCCCGAGCTCCGTCGAGATCGAGAACGGCGACCCGTGGACCGGCGCCGGGTAGTCATAGTGAAAATAGTTGATCATCTCCTCGAGCCGGACGGCGTCGTGCTGCGGCAGCGACCCGGTGCGCAGGAACCGGCGCACGTTCGCGTACGACGCCGTGTCGACGTCGATCGAGAACGTCGACAGCGGGCTCACCTCGACGCGGTGGTACGGGTTCTCGTCGATCCGGTCGTACCCCTCGGTGTCCGAGCCGCGGTCCGGCTGCTGCGGCGCCGGCCTGGTCGCCTGCGCCTGCGCCTGCACCTGGGCTGCCGGGCCCGTCGACCGCACCACCGCCTCGAACGTGCGGCCCGGCACAGGGATGTTCTTCACGTAGTCGCGCGAGATCGTGATGCCCTGCCGCGTCGAGGTCACATCGACCCGCGGCGGCGCGGCCTGGATCGTGATCACCTCGCCGGCGGCCTTGTCCGTCGCGAGCTTCTGGAACACCGACGCCACTTTCGAGGCGGCGACGATGATCCCGCGGCGCTCGGCCACGAGCTGGAGGTAGTAGAACGTCACCACGTACTCGCCCGGCGGCAGCGCGTTGATCTTGTAGGTCCCGGTCTCGTCGGTGATCGCCGCTTGCACGGCCTTCAGCGCCGGGCTCGCGACGGTGACGGTGACGCCCGCGAGCGGCTCGCCGGTCGCCGCGTCCTTGACCTGACCGTGGATCGCGCCGGTGGCGGCGTCGGCCCACGCGCGCGTCTCGAGCGACGGGATCGACGACGGGACGAGTGCGGCGATCGCACCCGCGAGCAGTAGCTGTCCGAGCCTCATGTCCCCGTTGTCGCCCGCCGCCTCCGCACCCGTCGACGGCGCCCTCGTCACAGCCCGTCAGACCATGGCGCCGCGACATCGCGTCGCATGTCGCACCCGGCGGATCACGCGTTGTTCACGCGGCATAACGCGGCGGACTCGCACCGCCGGCTGGTCGTCGTGCGCCCGCCGCGGCACGCTTGCCCGGCGATGCGAGCCGTCCTGATCCTGTGCCTCGCGGCGGCGGGCTGCGCCCTCCACGCCGACGTCGTCGCCACGCCGTCCACCGAGCTCGCGACCGTCGCCGCGTGTGCCGGCAGGCCGGCGCAGGCCACGAAGGGCAGGTTCCGCGGCGCCGGCACGAACGTGCTCGCCGCGCTCGGCACGCCGCGCCATCGCGGCGTCGACCTGATCGCCGTCGCGGGCGACGAGACGCAGACGATCGCCGGCAAGGTCGCCTACTCGTCGCTCGATCGCCCGGCCACCGCCGAGTACGTCGACCTGTTCGTCTGCCTCGAGGACGGCTGGTCGCCGCTCGGGACCGCGGTCACCGGCGCCGACGGCCGGTTCGAGCACGTCCTCCGCGAGGCCGCGCGCATCCCGACCGGGGTGCACGACCTCTACGGCCACGTCCACGGCGACGGCACCGGCTTCCGCTTCCTCGCGTACGTGGCCGCGCGCGGCACGCAGGTCATCGTGGCCGACATCGACGGCACGCTCACCGAGGGCGAGCACGCGATCGTCAACACCGTGCTGTTCGGCGACGACATCGCCCACCGGCCGCGCGCCCCGCAGACGCTCGCGAGCCTCGGCACCGACATCGTGTACGTGAGCGCGCGCGGCGACCAGTACACCGACGTCACGCGGCGCTGGCTCGCGGCGCACGGCTTCCCGCGCGGACCGCTGCGCCTCGCCCGCGCGCACCTCCTGCCGGCCGGCCCGCGCCAGCAGGCGTGGAAGGTGCGGACGCTGCGCGAGCTGCGCGTGCCGGTCGCCGCCGCCGTCGGCAACCGCTACACCGACATCGCCGCCTACGCGAGCAGCGGCCTTCGGCCGGCGCAGATCCTGATCAAGCTCCCCGAGTTCGCCGACGAGGTGCGCCCCGCGCTCGCGGCCAGGCGCGCCGTCGGCTTCCACGACTACCGGGAGCTGCCCGCGCTGGTCGCGCGGGCCGTGGCGCGGTGAGTTGGTCGAGGCCGGTACGGGCGCGTAGTAGCCTGTGGGCGCGATGCCGACGATCGACGTGAACGGGACCACGCTCTTCTACGAGGACACCGGGCCGGGCTCGACGGGCGAGACCATCGTGTTCTCGCACGGCCTCCTGTGGTCGACGGAGCTGTTCGCCCCGCAGATCGCGGCGCTGCGCGGCCGCTACCGCTGCATCGCGTGGGACCACCGCGGGCAGGGCAAGAGCGCGTCCGACCACCGCCACACGATCGGCATCGAGCTCGTGTGGCAGGACGCCGTCGCGCTCCTCACCGCCCTCGGCCTTCGGGAGGTGCACTTCTGCGGCCTGTCGATGGGCGGCTTCGTCGCCCTGCGCATGGGAGCGCGCCGCCCCGACCTCGTGCGCTCGCTGATCCTCGTCGAGACGTCGTCGGACCCCGAGCCGCTCGAGAACGTGGGCCGCTACCGCACGCTGACGCGCGTCGTGCGCCTGCTCGGCCCCGGCGTCGTGCGCAGCCGCGTCGGGCCGATCATGCTCGGCCGATCGATCCTCGCGGACCCGTCGCGGCGCGAGCAGGTCGCGCGCTTCGTCGACGTGATGTCGGGGCGCCGCGACATCTGGCGCGCCGTCAACGGCGTCATCGACCGCGCCGGCATCCACGACGAGCTGGCGCGGATCTCGGCCCCCGCGCTGGTCGTGGTCGGCGAGGAGGACGTCGCCACCGTGCCCGCGAAGGCCGAGAAGATCGCCGCCGGGCTCGCGCGCGCACACCTGGTACGGATCCCGCGCGCCGGGCACTCGTCCACCGTCGAGGAGCCCGCCGCGGTCACGGGGGCCATCGAGGCGTTCCTGGCGGCCCCTGGGGCGTGAGAGCTTCCTGCTGCATCAAAATGCGGCACCTCAGCTGCCGGTTTGTTAACCGTGAGCCCACCGTGTTGTGACCCAACATCGATGAGATCTATGGTCTGGTGAGGGCTGGGACGCGTGTCGCGAGTCATCACCCTCACATCCGGCGTTCCGCTCCAGCTCCTCGTCGCCGAGGACAGCGAGGACGATTTCGAGCTGCTGCTGCGCAACCTGCGCGCCGGCAACTACATCGTCACCGCGGAGCGGGTCCATTCCCAGAAACAGCTCGACGCCGAGCTCGATCGGCCGTGGGACCTCGTCATCTCCGACTGGCTCATGCCGGGGTTCTCGGGGCGGGCCGTCCTCGAGACCGTACGGGCGCGCAGCCTCGATCTCCCGGTCATCGTGTCGTCGGGCACGCCCGGCGAGGAGGCCGCGGTGCAGGCGCTCCACCTCGGGGCGCTCGACTTCCTGTCGAAGGATCGCCCGCGGCGCCTCGTGCCCGCCGTGCAGCGCGCGCTGCGCGAGGCCGAGGGGCGGCGGGCGCGCGTGCGCATCGAGCGCGAGCTCAAGCTCAGCGAGGAGCGCTACCGCACCGGCTTCGCCGTCACGCCCGAGCCGCTGCTCACGTACGACCTCGCGCAGCGGCGCATCATCGACGCGAACGACGCCGCGCAGCGCATGTACAAGCGCACGCTCGAGGAGCTGCGCGAGCTGCCGTTCCTCAGCCTGAGCGCGCCGGTCCAGAGCGACGGCCGCCCCGCCGCCGAGTACGCCGCCGACAACCTCGCGCGCGCGATGACCGGCGAGCGCGTCACGATCCCGTGGCTGATGCTCGTCGAGGGGGAGATCATCCCGACGGAGATCTCGATGATCCAGCTGCCGACGCAGGCCGGCAACCTCGCGCGCGTGCAGATCGTCGACCTGCGCGAGCGCATGAAGATGGAGGCGATGCGCCGGCGCAGCGCCGACCTCGAGCTCCAGAACCGCCGCATCCAGGAAGCGAACCGCCTGAAGAGCGAGTTCCTCGCGAACATGTCCCACGAGCTGCGCACGCCGCTCAACGCGATCATCGGCTTCGCGGAGCTCCTGCACGACGGGCAGGTCGACGCCGCGTCGCCGCAGCACAAGGAGTTCCTCGGCGACATCCTGACGAGCGGGCGCCACCTCCTGCAGCTCGTCAACGACGTGCTCGACCTCGCGAAGGTCGAGGCCGGCAAGCTCGAGTTCCGCCCCGAGCCGATCGACATCCGCAAGTCGCTCGTCGAGGTCGCCGCGATCCTGCGCACGACCGCGGCCGGCAAGCGCATCCGCCTCGAGATCGAGGTCGACCCCGCGCTCGCCGAGGACAAGCGCGGCATCGTGCTGGATCCGTCGCGCTTCAAGCAGGTCGCCTACAACTACCTGTCGAACGCGCTCAAGTTCACGGCGAACGGCGGGCGCGTCATCGCGCGCATCGGGCCCGAGGGCGACAGCAACCTCCGCTTCGAGGTCGAGGACAACGGCATCGGCATCTCGGCGAACGACGTCGGGCGCCTGTTCAGCGAGTTCCAGCAGCTCGACGCCGGCGCCGCGAAGCGGCACCAGGGCACGGGCCTGGGCCTCGCGCTGACCCGGCGCATCGTCGAGGCGCAGGGCGGCTCCGTCGGCGTGAACAGCGCCGTCGGCACGGGCAGCACGTTCCACGCGATCCTGCCGCGGCGCACGCGCGCGATGGTGACGCCGCTCGTGCCGCGCACGACCACCCGCGACGGCGCGCAGACCGTGCTCGTCGTCGAGGACGACGCGCGCGATCAGGCGCAGCTCGTGACCACGCTGTCGGGCGCGGGCTTCTCCGTCGAGCTCGCGACGACGGGCGCCGAGGCGCTGGCGCGCTGGCGCGAGCGCCGCTTCGACGCGCTGACGATCGACCTCTTGCTCCCCGACATGAGCGGGCTCGACCTGCTCGCCGCGCTCGCCGGCGAGGACCGCCGCCCGACGATCCCGATCATCGTCGTCACGGTCGTGCCCGACGCGAACGTCGTCGCCGGCTTCCCGGTGCACGACGTCCTGCACAAGCCGGTCAACCGCGACTCGCTGCTCGCGTCGCTGCAGCGCGCCGGCGTGTCCGGGACCCTCGTGGAGGGCAGCTGATGGCCGCGCGCGTGCTCGTCGTCGACGACAACCCGACCAACCTCAAGTTGATCGCGTTCGTCGTGCGCGCGAAGGGCTACGACGTGGAGGTGGCGGCGGATGCGGAGACGGCCCTCGTGAGCGTGCGCGAGCGCCTCCCGCAGCTCATCCTCGTCGACCTGCAGCTGCCCGGCATCGACGGGCTCGAGCTCACGCGGCGGCTGAAGCAGGACCCCTCGACGCGGCACATCCCGATCCTCGCCGTGACCGCGTACGCGATGAAGGGCGATCGCGACAAGGCGCTCGCGGCGGGGTGCGACGACTACATCACCAAGCCGATCGACACCCGCACGCTCCCCGACACGATCGCGCGCCACCTGGACCCCGGGGAGGCGCAGCCGTGAACCACAAGATCCTGGTGGTCGACGACAACTCCGCGACGCGGCGGATGGTCCGGATGGCGCTGCAGTGCCACGGCCACGCCGTGCTCGAGGCGCCCGACGGCGCGACCGCGCGCGAGCTGATGGCGCGCGAGCAGCCACGCGTCGTCCTCCAGGACCTGATGCTGCCCGACGCCGACGGGTTCGCGCTCGTCGGCGAGCTGCGCGGCCTCGCGGGCTCCGACGTCTCGATCCTCGCGTTCTCCGGCTTCGTGTCGGAGCTCGACGAGGCGCGCGTGTCGAGCGTCGGCTTCGACGACATCATCGCGAAGCCGATCGCGCCGTCGCGCCTGGTGCCGATCATCGAGGCGCACCTGCCGGCGCCCGCGCCGCAGGCGGATCAGTTCGGCGCCGGCCGCCGCATCGTGATCGCCGACGACGATCCGATGCAGCTCAAGCTCGCGAGCTACCGGCTGTCGCGCATCGGCTTCGACGTCGAGGCGTGCTCCGACGGCCGCGCCGCGCTCGACGCCGTGCGCCGACGCAGCCCGGTCGCCGTCGTGTCGGACGTGATGATGCCCGAGCTCGACGGGTTCGGGCTCGCGATGGCGCTGCGCACCGATCCGAAGCTGCACCGGGTGCCGATCGTGCTCGTCACGTCGAGCTACGTCGAGACGGCGGACCGCGACCTCGCGCGCCGCGCCGGTGCGACGGACCTCGTGCCGCGCACGCCCGAGCTCGTCGAGGTCCTCGAGGCGCTGCGCTCGACGCTGTCGAAGGGGCGGACGCCCGAGCCGGAGATCAAGCCCGAGGTGCTGTCGGACCTCGAGCGCGAGCACAACCACCGCGTGTTCCGGCAGCTCGAGCGGCAGGTGATGCTCAACGCCGGGCTCGCGAAGCGGTGCAGCGCGCTCGCGTCGGAGCTCACCGTCCTCACCGGTATCTCCGAGGCCGTGCTCAAGCAGCGCGACGTCGACGTCGCCCTCGACGAGGCGCTCGCGGAGTGCTTCGACGCCGGCGGCATCTCCGTCGGCGCGCTGTACCTCGTCGACCGGGACGACAAGATGCGCGTGCGCCCGATCTCGGCGGGCACGACGCCGGTCTCGGACCTCGCGACGCTGTTCGGCCACGAGCAGCTGCTGCGCGACACGATCCGCGAGCGCCGTACGCTCGCCGTGCCGTCGGGCGCGACGCCGTCCGACGTCGAGGCCCAGCTGCTCGACGCGGCGCGCGCCTCGGCGATGCTGGTCGTCCCGCTCGTCCACCTCGATCGCACGCTCGGCAGCCTGCTCATGGTCGCGCGCGGGCGCGAGCTCGACGACGACGACTGGCGCAACTTCGCGCACGGCGTCGCGACGCAGATCTCGCACGTGCTCGCGCTGGCCCGCGCGTACGACGAGCGCGAGCGCGCCGAGCGCAAGGCCACCGAGCACGCCTCGCTCCTCGATGCGCTGTTCGAGGGCGCGCCCGACACGGTGCTGCAGCTCGACCTCGCGGGCACGATCCGCTTCGTCAACCGCAAGACGGCGCCGTACACCGGCGATCTGCTCGGCGTGAACATCTTCGACATCCCGACGGGCGAGCACCGCGATGCGCTGCGCAAGGCGTTCGATCGCCTCATCGAGACGGGCCAGCCGCAGGGCTTCGAGGCGCCGCTCGTGCGCGAGCCGAACACCGCGCCGGTGTGGTACTCGACGCGGCTCGGCCCGGTGCGCGAGGCGGGCAGGCTCGCCGGCGCCGTCGTGATCTCGCGCGACATCAACGAGAGCAAGCAGACCGAGCTCCACCTGATGGTGGCCGATCGCATGGCGTCGGTCGGGACGCTCGCCGCCGGCGTCGCGCACGAGATCAACAACCCGCTCGCGTCGGTGATCGCGAACCTCGACATGGCGATCAGCGACCTCGGCGGGCTCGCGGCGCGCACGGCGCTGCCGCCCGACCTCACCGACGAGCTCGCCGATGCGCGCGCCGCCGCGGATCGCGTGCGCGAGATCGTGCGCGACCTCAAGATCTTCTCGCGCGCCGAGGAGGATCGCCGCGGGCCCGTCGACGTCGAGCACGTCCTCGAGTCGACGATCCGCATGGCGTGGAACGAGCTGCGCCACCGCGCGAAGCTGGTCAAGCGCTACACGCGCGTGCCCGAGGTCGATGCGAACGAGTCGCGCCTCGGCCAGGTGTTCCTCAACCTCATCATCAACGCGGCCCACGCGATCCCGCCCGGCAACTACGAGGCGAACCAGATCCGCATCGCGACGTCCGTCGACGCCGACGGCCGCGTCGTCGTGTCGATCGGCGACACGGGCGCCGGCATCCCGATGCACGTGCGCCCGCGCCTGTTCACGCCGTTCTTCACGACGAAGCCGGTCGGCGTCGGCACCGGCCTCGGCCTCGCGATCTCGCACCGCATCATCTCGCAGTTCGGCGGCTCGATCGCCTACGACTCCGAGGTCGGCAAGGGCACCGAGTTCCGCGTCACGCTCCCCGTCGCGACGCAGCCCGGCATCGTCGCCCCCGAGCCGCCGACGGCCGCCACCCCCGCCCGCCGCGGCAGCGTGCTCGTCATCGACGACGAGGAGCCGCTCGCCCTCGCGATCAAGCGCTTCCTCTCCGAGGACCACGACGTCACCGCCGTACACAGCGCCGCCGCCGCCCTCGAGGTCCTCACCACCCGCCGCTTCGACGTGATCCTGTGCGACCTCATGATGCCGCAGGTCACCGGCATGCAGTTCCACCAGGAGCTCACCCGCCTCGACGCCTCCCAGGCCGCGCGCGTCGTCTTCGTCACCGGCGGCGCCTTCACCGTCTCCGCCCGCGAGTTCCTCGACCAGGTCCCCAACCTGCGCATCGAGAAGCCGTTCGACCTGAAGCTCCTGCGCGCGCTCATCAACGAGATGGTCCGCTGACCGAAAACGCGAGACGCCCGCGGGTCGGGCGCCGGCGAGGGTCGGTCGCGAAGCGTGCCTACTGCGGCGGGGCGGAGTAGGGGAACGCGTTCGAGACGGCCGGGTGGCCCTGCTGGCGGTTCGCCGCGTTGCCGGCGACGCGGTTGTTTCGGTTGTTCGCCGCGGTGACGTTGTCGAACGCGACGCCGTCGCTGGTGAGGGCGTTGACCTGGTTGGGGGCGCCGCAGCCGAAGCGCGTGCACGTCGCCGCGCCGTTGAGGAGGAAGTCGTAGGTGACGTCGATCGTGTCGTCGTTGAGGAAGCGACCGCCGCACAGACCGGCACCTGCGCCGGCGCCGGCGCCGCACAGCACCTCGTAGTTGCTCGTCGCGACCGTGGTGTCGATGCGCATGACGTCGGGGATGAAGAGGTTGAACACGGCGTCGGCGTACGTCTGCGCCGCGGTCTGCGACGCCTGCGTGAGCGTGACGCCCGCGAGGCTGTTCTCGACCCAGATCGCGGGCCCGATCGCGTGGCAGGTGATGCCGGCGGGGCGCACACCATCGGCGGGCGAGGCGCCCGCCGGAAGCACGACGCCGTTGAGGAGGCACGCGCCGAGGTAGAGCGCCTTCAGCACCGTCTTGGCCTCGGCGACGACGGCCTGGAGGTCGGCGGCGGGGACGCCCGCGAACGTCGGGGCGGTGGCGTTGTAGCCGCTGTGGAAGCCGTCGCCGATGAGGAGCGCTTCGTTGATGCCGGGGCGGGCGAGGTGCTCGATCTGGCGGTACGCGCGCGGCTGCGTGACGCACTGGCCGTCCATGAGGACGGTGCCGGGGCCGCAGGTGGTCGGGTCCTCGCCGACGCACTCGTTGCCCATCTTGATCGTGTTCGCGCCGCAGACGATGTCGTCGCCGTTGTTGCTCTCGCCGCACGCGGTGAGACCACCGAGACCGAGGAGACCAGCTGCAAGGATGAGGTTCTTCATGGTCGGTGCTCCTTTCACTTCGGGACCGAGATGGTGGACCACGTGTCGAACACCGTGCCGCCCAGCTGGTTGATCTTGGCGTTGAGGACGATCGCGGTGACGTTGAGGCCCTTCGTGAAGTCGGGGGCACAGGACGGCGGGTTGAACAGGTTCACGGTGTCGGCATCGGGCACGCCGCCGGCCTCGTTGGCGGCCGCGCCACCGGGCAAGAGGAGCGCGAGGAACTTGTCGCCGCGGCAGTTGTCCGCGAGTGTCGCGGTCGCGTCGCCGGTGGCGCCGCCGGGGCCGCCGAACAGGCGCTTCGCGAGGAAGGCGCGCACCTCGAAGAAGCGCGCGACGTCGAAGTGGAAGGAGTCGGCGCGCTGGCCGATGAACCACTTCACGTCGAGGCCGCCGACGGTGCCGGTGTTGACCGTGAGGTTCGTGTTGTTCGACGAGCCGGCGAAGCTCGTGGTCGAGCCCATCATCGAGCCGGCCTCGGTGAGCGTGCCGCCCTGGTCCTTCAGCACGGTCAGCTTGACCTGCTGGACGCCGTTGCCGTCGGGCGCACCGACGGCCTCGAAGCGGAACACGAGGTCGTCCTTGCCGGTCGCGGCCTGGAGGCGGTCCCCGATCTTCGTGACGTGCTGCTCGTAGCGAGCGCCGACGTTCATGAAGTACTGGCGCTGCGGCAGCGAGCGCGGGTTGAAGTACGTGATGAGCGAGAGCTCGTCGGGCGAGCTCGGCGACTTGAACGCGAAGTGATCGGTGAGGTTCAGCTCGCGCGACTTGTCCGGTTGCTCTCCGTCGTCGTGGTCAGACGCTTCACCGCTGTGGTAGCTGATCGCGACGACCGCGATCGCCGCCGAGAGCAGCGCCGAGACTCCAGCTATTCTTTTCATGTCATCTCCCCTCTGTGGTTGGTGCGTACCGTGCTCGTGACCTGGCGAATCCCCCACCGTGACCCCTCTCATCATCCCCTCAGGCTGGAGGTACGAGTATGAGGGTGCTGTCGGATCGACGAATTCTCATCGCGATCTGCGTCGGCATCGGCGTCGTGGTCGGCGCGGCGATCGCCTCGGCCGTGCTCCTGACGGTGCGGCGCCCGCGCCAGGTAATCGTTGAGGTTTCCAGCCTGGCGCCCGACCGGTCGGCGGTGACCTACCGCCACCCGGTGCGCGCGACCGCGCCCACCGACGAGGCGGCCGCGGTGGCGGAGCTCGAGCGCCGGATGAAGGACAAGCCGTCGCCGTACGACGCGGGCGAGCTGGCCGAGCTGTACCTGAAGCGCGCCCAGCGCGACGGCGACCCGAAGGACTACGCCGCGAGCGAGGCGATGGCGAGGCGCTCGCTCGAGCTGATGCCGCATCCGAACGCGGCGCGGCTGACGCTGGCGCGCATCGCCGCCGCGAACCATCACTTCCGCCGCGCGATCGAGCTCGTGAAGGAGCAGTTCGAGGAGAAGCACGTCGGCGGCGGCTACATCATCCTCGCGACGGCGCACCTCGCGCTCGGCGAGCTGCGCGAGGCGATCGAGGCGGCCGACGTCGTCGTCGAGAAGCGCCCCGACACCGAGGCGTACCTGACGCGCGCGCTCGTGCTCGAGGCGCAGGGCCGCGACGCCGAGGCGGGCCACGACTTCACGCGCGCCGCGGCGCTCGAGGTGTTCGGCAACCCCGACGACGCCGCGCGGCTCCGCGCGCTGTGGGCGCGGTTCCTGTTGCGGCGCGGCGAGCCCGCCGGGGCGCGGCTCGTGCTCGAGGAGGCGCAGCGCCTCTCCCCGCGGCAGCCGCTCGTCACGGCGATGCGCGCCGAGCTCGCGCTGCGCACCGGCGACGCGGCGGGCGCGAAGAAGCTGTTCGAGGACGCGTTCGCGGCGGGGCGCCAGGTCCGCTACCTGATCGATCAGGCGCGCGCGCAGGAGGTCGGCGGCGACCGCGCCGGTGCGAACGCGCTGCGGGCCCGCGTCGAGGGCATCGTGCGCCAGGACCTCGAGGGCTCGGCGGGCCACCGCCTCGAGCTGATCGAGGTCCTCGTCGAGCAGGGCGCGCCCGCGCAGGTCGAGGAGGCGATCGCCCTCGGCCGCACCGAGCTCGCGCAGCGCGGCGGCGCCGAGGTCCGCTACCAGCTCGCGCGCGCGCTGGCCCGCCGCCCGGAGAAGCCCGACGAGGCGATGCGGCAGGTGCAGCAGGCGCTCGCCGGCGGCGTCCGCGACGCCCGCCTCTACGAGCTCGCCTCGCACCTCGACGCCCGCCTCGGCAACACGCTCCGCAGCGGCGTCTACGCCTACGAGGCCCGGCGCCTCGACCCCGAGGGCTCCGTGGGCACGAGCTGGCGCAAGCTCGGCCTCGGCCCGGCGCTGTGAGGCTCGCGGCGGTCCACCTACGGCGCCGGCTTCGAGGTCGCGCACACCGCCTGCGCCGCTCTCGCAGCCGCGCTCGCCGTCCTCGCCGCGCGCCGGCGGCCGCTCGCGCGCGCAGCCGCTGCGGCGCTCGCCGGCTGCGCGATCGCGCGCGCCGTATACTGCGGGCGTGGCGCACGACTTCGACTTCGTCGTGATCGGCTCCGGCTTCGGCGGCAGCGTCGCGGCGTGCCGGCTCGCCGAGAAGGGCTACTCGGTCGCGGTCGTCGAGATGGGGAAGCGGTGGACGGCGAAGGACTTCCCGAAGACGACGTGGCGCCTGCGCCGCTGGATCTGGCGCCCGGGCCTCCGGCTGTTCGGCTTCTACAACATGCGGCCGTTCAAGCACGTCATGATCCTGTGCGGCAACGCCGTCGGCGGCGGCTCGATCACGTACGCGAACACGATGCTGTCGCCGCCCGACGTCGTGTGGGGCGAGGGTTCGTGGAAGGGGCTCGCGCCGTGGCGCGACGAGATGCCGGCACACTACGCGACGGCGCGCCGCATGCTCGGCGTCACCGAGAACCGCATCCTCGGCGACGCCGACCGCATGCTGAAGCAGATCGCCGACGACCAGGGCGTCGGCGACACGTTCTACAAGACCGACGTCGCGGTCTACTTCGGCGAGGGCCCCGGCCGCGAGCACGCCGACCCGTACTTCGGCGGCGCGGGCCCGCCGCGCAAGGGCTGCATCGGCTGCGGCGGCTGCATGGTCGGCTGCCGCTTCGAGGCGAAGAACACGCTCGACAAGAACTACCTCTACCTCGCCGAGCAGCGGGGCGCGCAGGTGCTCGCGGAGACGCGCGTCGTCGACCTGCGCCCGCTCGGCGCGGCCGACGGCTCCGATGGCTATGCGCTCCGCACGGAGCGCTCGACCGCGTGGTTCGCGAAGCGCCCGCGCACGATCACGGCGCAGCACGTCGTCGTCGCCGCCTCCGCGCTCGGCACGATGGACCTCCTCCTGCGCATGAAGGAGAAGGGCGCGCTGCCCGCGCTGTCGCCGCGCCTCGGCGACGACGTGCGCACGAACTCGGAGTCGATCCTCGGCGTGCGCTTCCCCGGGCGCCGCTTCGACATGTCGCAGGGCATCGCGATCGGCTCGGGCATCCACATCGATCGCTTCACGCACATCGAGGCCACGCGCTACTCGCGCGGCTCCGACGTCCTCGGCCTGATCGCGACGATGCTCGTCAACGGCCGCGGCTGGCGCCGCATCCTCGCCTGGATGTGGGGCGCGCTCCGCCACCCGATCCGCTTCTTCCGCGCCGGCTGGCCGTTCGGCTTCGCGCGCCAGACGCTGATCCTGCTCGTGATGCAGACGATCGACGCGACGCTGCGCTTCCGCCTCGCGCGCCGCTGGTTCTGGCCGTTCCGCCGGAACCTCGCGACCGAGGGCCAGCGCATCCCGACGAACATCCCGGCCGCGAACGCGTTCGCCGAGCGCGCGGCGCAGAAGTTCGGCGGCATCGCGATCACGTCGACGTCCGAGATCCTGTTCGATCTGCCGATGACCGCGCACTGCATCGGCGGGTGCGTGATGGGCGCCGACGCCGAGCGCGGCGTGATCGATGCGCAGCACCGCGTGTTCAACTACCGCAACCTGTACGTCGTCGACGGCTCGGCCGTCGGCGCGAACCTCGGCGTCAACCCGAGCCTCACGATCTGCGCGCTCGCCGAGCGGGCGATGACGTTCATCCCGAACAAGGACGGCACCGTCACGGCGGCGTGAGCACCTCGTGCGTCGCGACGGCGCCGAACGCCTGCTTGTTCGCGCCGCCGGGGAAGTACAGCCGCCCGCCGACCGCGGCGGCGCCAAGGCCATGGCGCGGCGTCGGCATCTCGGGCAACGAGGTCCACGCGTTCGCGGCGGGGGCGTACGCCTCGACCTGCGGGAACACGCCCGACGGCTCCGCGGGGTTGCCCTCGCCGCCGGCGACGATCAACCGGCCCGCGACGACGCCGCACGCGGTGCCGCCGCGCCCCGTCGGCATCGGCGCGCGCTCGGTCCACGCGCCGCCGGCGAGCTCGAACACGATCGGCGACGTGCTCCCGATCGAGCCCCGCCGCCCGCCGGCGACGTACAGCTTGCCGCCGACGACGCCGCCGCACGCGTGATCGCGCGGCTCCGGCAGCGCGGGCCCGGCGCTCCACGCGTCGAGCGCCGGGTCGTACACGCTCGTGTCGGCGACGGCGGAGACGCCGCGGAAGCCGCCCGCGAGCACGACCTTGCCGTCGACGACCCCGGTCACGGCCGAGCCGCGCTCCGTGCCCGCCGGCATCGCGGCGCGCGGCGACCACGCCGCCTCCGTCGCCGGGTTCCACGCGAACGCCTCGCCGCTCGCCGTGAACGACGGGTCGTCGAGCGAGCCGAGCACGTAGATCGTGCCGTCGACCGCCGCGACGTTCGCGTGGTGCACGACCTTCGGCAGGTCCGGCCCGCGGGACCACGCGCACGCGGCCGTGTCGAACACCTGGACCGCGCCGACGATGCCCGCGGTGACGTGAAACCCGCCGATCACGTAGACGCGACCGCCGATCGCGACGGCCGCCGTCTCCTGCGTCGCCCCGAGGTCGAGCGCGGGCGCACTCGCCCACGGAGCGGCCGCGTCGCACCCGCCGGTCGACGGCGGTGCATCGGAGCTCGCCGCGTCATCGGCGCCGCAGCCGGCGAGGAGCACGAGGATCGCGCAGCGCATGCGCGCATCGTAGCCCAGTGCTCGCGCTCGAAGCTCGCGATCAGCGCGACCGCATCCGATCGCGTTGGAGCGGCGATCGCGCCGAGAAGGCGTGTGCCCGAGCGCAGATCCAGGGCCCTAGCTGCGCTCGCGCGGCCAACCTTCGGCGCCGACGAGCGGGACGAAGCGCACCTCGCCGAGGTCCTCCTCGTCGTAGCCGGTCGCGTCGCGGCGCGTGATGCGGACGAGGCGCTGGCGGTCGTCGTCGCCGAAGGGGAGCACCATGCGGCCGCCGATCGCGAGCTGGGCGAGCAGCGTCGGCGGCGGGCGCGGTGCACTCGCGGCGACGGCGATCGCCTCGTACGGAGCGCCGGCCGGCCACCCGAGCGTGCCGTCGGCGCAGTGCACGCGGACGTTGGCGCAGCCGAGCGCGGCGAGGCGCGTCGTCGCCGTGTGCGCGAGCTCCTCGATCCGCTCGACGGTCTCGACGGTGTGGACGATCGCGCCGAGGATCGCCGCGGCGTAGCCCGAGCCGGTGCCGACCTCGAGGACGCGCTCGTGGCCGCGCAGCCGCAGGGCCTGCGCCGTCATCGCCACCACGTACGGTTGCGAGATCGTCTGCCCGTTGCCGATCGGCAGCGGCGCGTCGTCGTACGCGTGGGCGAGCTGCGCCTCCTCGACGAACGCCTCGCGCGGGATGCGCGAGAACGCCGCGAGCACGAGCGGATCGCTGATGTCGCGCTTGCGCAGCTGGTCCATCACCATCGCCATGCGGCGCCGGTGCGGCTCTCTCACGCCAGCCGCCGCGCCAGCCACAGCCCCAGGAGGCCCGCCGCCATGCACGCGACGACGGTCCCGATCACGTTCAGCGCCGCGCGCAGCTGGGCGCCCTCGAGCCACAGGCCCGTCGACTCGGCGTTGAACGTCGAGTACGTCGTGAACCCGCCGAGCAGGCCGGTCGCGAGCGCGAGGCGCAGGTTCACCGGGAAGTCCGCGATCCGGACGGCCAGCTCGAGGACGACCGCGATCAGGAAGCTGCCGACGACGTTGACCGCGAACGTCGCCCACACCGGGCCGAGCAAGACGCCGGCGCCGTAGCGCGCGACGCTGCCGAGGCCGCCGGCGACGAAGACGATCGCGATCCTGTCCACCCCTCGAGCTTACGCCGCATCGCGATGAGCGTGGTCCGGGGCGCACACGGTGAGGACCGGGCAGGGCGCCGAGCGGACGACGCTCTCGGCCACGCTGCCGAGGAGCGCGCGCACGAGGCCGCGCCGCCCGTGTGTCCCCATGACGATCAGGTCGACGCCGAGCTCCTTCGCGGTCTCGCAGATCGCGTCGCGCGCGTCGCCGGTCGTGAGGATGCGCTCGCCGATCCGGCAGCGACTCCTGCGCGAGTCCGCGAGGTTGTCGAGGGCGCGCTGGTCGTCGTCGACGAGGGCGTCGATCATCGTCGACGCGAGGGCGACGCCGAGCTCGGGCACGCTCGTCGCGGGGACCGCGATGACGTGCACCAGGTGCACCGTCGCGTCGAGACGCGCTGCGAGGTCGCAGGCGTAGTCGAGCGCGCGCTCGGCCCGCTCGCTGAGGTCGGTGGGGACGAGGATGTTGCTGGGCACCATGGCGGGAGGGTCGTTTCACAAAGCGCGCCAGCCCGCGCTTGCCCAAGGCTGCGAGATGTCGCGAGGTCACCGCGCGCGGCCGCGCAGCCCGTGCGCGTCTTCCACGTGCGCCGTGCAAAACGCAGTACAACGTCACGGAGTGCGGCTGACACGCAAGTTCATCGCGGCGCTGGTCATCGGCGTGGCGCTGGTCGCGCTCGTGCAGGGGTACCTGGACTACCAGCGCGACCGCGAGGTGTTCGACCGCCTGCTGCGCGGCGAGGCGGCGTCCCTCGGGCGCGCGCTCGGCCGCGGCGTCGCCGACGTGTGGCAGCGCGACGGCGAGGCCGCCGCGCGGCAGTTCCTCGACAGCGCGGCGAGCAAGACGGGGCGCGTGCTCGCGCGCTGGGTGTGGATCGACGCGAAGAGCCGCCACGATCAACCGCGGGCGGCGCGCGCCGACCTCGCGCCGCTGCTGCAGGACCAGATCGTCGTCGTGCGCGACGACGAGCGCCGGTTCATGCTCACGTACATCCGCGTCGACGTCCCCGAGGCGCGCGTCGGCGCGCTCGAGATCGCGCAGTCGCTCGAGCAGTTCGACGCCTACGTGAACGCGTCGCTGCGCACGCAGGTGATCGCGTCGGCGAGCGCCGTCGCGTTCGCGGCCGTCCTCGCGCTCGCGCTCGGCGTCGTGTTCATCGGGCGCCCGATCTCGCGCCTCGCCGCGAAGGCGCGCCGCGTCGGTACCGGCGACCTGTCGGGGCCGCTGCGGCTCGGGCAGCGCGACGAGCTCGGCGAGCTCGCGAACGAGATCAACCTCATGTGCGAGCGGCTCTCCGACGAGCGCGGGGCGCGCGAGCTCGCGACGGAGCAGCTCCGCCACGCCGATCGCCTGACCACCGTCGGCAAGCTCGCGTCGGGGCTCGCGCACGAGCTCGGCACGCCGCTCAACGTCGTGCGCGGGCGCGCGAAGCTCATCACGGATCGCGAGGTCGAGGGGCAGGACGTCGTCGACTCGGCGCGCATCGTCGTCGAGCAGGCGGAGCGCATGACGGCGCTGATCCGCCAGCTGCTCGACTTCGCGCGGCCGCGCCCGCTGCAGAAGCTCCCGGTCAACGCCGCGGGGCTCGCGCGCCGCGTGTGCGAGCTCGTCGCGACGATCGCGCGCAAGGGCAACGTCGTGCTCGTGCCGCCGGCGGCGGACGACGGCGGCGGCGGCGAGGACTTGCACGCCGAGGCGGATGATGGCCAGCTGACGCAGGTGGTGACGAACCTCGTCGTCAACGCGGTCCAGGCGACGCCCGCCGGCGGCGAGGTCAGCCTCGCGTGCCGCGCGATGGACCGCGCGCCGCCGCCCTACGTCGGCGGTGCGCGGCGCACGTGGGTGGCGATCGAGGTGCGCGACAGCGGCAGCGGGATGGACGACGCGACGCGCACGCGCATCTTCGAGCCGTTCTACACGACGAAGGAGGTCGGTGACGGCACCGGCCTTGGCCTCAGCATCAGCTGGGGCATCGTGCGCGAGCACGGCGGCTGGATCGACGTCGTATCCTCGCCCAACAAGGGGTCCAGGTTCACGGTGTACCTCCCGACCTCGGAGTCAAAGAAGGAACCGGCATGACGACGGTGTTCGTGATCGACGACGAGCGCGAGATGGTGGACCTCATCGCCCTCGGCCTGAAGAAGCGCGGGTTCACGATGGGCACGTTCGGCAGCGGGGCGGAGGCGCTCGCGGCGATCCCGGCGCGCGACGTCGACGTGATCGTCACCGACCTCAACATGAAGGGGATGACGGGCCTCGAGGTGTGCCAGAAGGTCGTCGCCGACCGTCCGGACATCCCGGTGATCGTGCTGACGGCGTTCGGCAGCTTCGAGACGGCCGTCGGCGCGATCCGCGCGGGCGCGTACGACTTCGTGACCAAGCCCGTCGAGGTCGAGGCGCTCGCGATCGCGGTGCGGCGCGCGGCCGAGCACCGCTCGCTGCGCGGCGAGGTGCGCCGGCTGCGCGAGGTCGTCGCGAACACGCGCGGCCGCGGCGATCTGATCGGCGCGTCGCCGGCGATGCAGCAGGTGTACGAGCTGATCGACCAGGTGAGCGCGACCGACGCGACCGTGCTGCTCACCGGCGAGAGCGGCACCGGCAAGGAGGCCGTCGCGCGCGAGATCCACAACCGCTCGCGGCGCAGCGCCGGGCCGTTCGTGTCCGTCAACTGCGCCGCGGTGCCCGAGGCGCTGCTCGAGGCCGAGCTGTTCGGGCAGGCGAAGGGCGCGGCGGTCGCCGGCGGTGCCAACGGCGGCGCCGGCGACGGCAAGCAGGGGCGCCCGGGGCTGTTCCAGCAGGCGGCGGGCGGCACGGTGTTCCTCGACGAGATCGGCGACATGGCGCTCGCGCTCCAGCCGAAGCTCCTGCGCGCGCTGCAGGAGCGCAAGGCTCGCCCCGTAGGCGGCGACGCCGAGGTCCCGATCGACGTGCGCCTCGTCGCGGCGACGAACCGCGACCTCGAGGAGATGGTCGAGGCGAAGCTGTTCCGCGAGGACCTCTACTACCGCATCCACGTCATCCACATCCCGCTGCCGCCGGTGCGCGCGCGGGGCGGCGACGTCGTCCAGCTCGCGCAGCACTTCGTGAAGCACCACGCCGCCGTGTTCGACAAGAAGGTGACCGGCCTGTCGGCGGTCGCCGCCGAGCGCATGATGGCCTACGACTGGCCCGGCAACGTGCGCGAGCTCGGCAACTGCATCGAGCGCGCGGTCGCGCTGACCCGCTTCGAGGAGATCCAGGTCGACGACCTCCCCGAGAAGATCCGCACGTCGCGTCGCCCGGGCGCGATGTCGGGGCCGATGTCGGGCACCGACATCACCGAGCTGCTCACCCTCGAGGAGGTCGAGCGCCGCCACGTCGTGCGCGTCCTCGAGGCCTGCGACCGCAACCGCACCGACGCCGCGAAGATGCTCGGCCTCGACCGCAAGACGCTCTACCGCAAGCTCCTGCGCTGGGGCGTCACCGACGCGTGAGCGCTCAGACGCCGAAGAACAGGTAGTCGATCGCCGCCATGATCTGGGATCGATAGGCACCCAGCTGGCCGCGGTGCTCGCGCAGCTCGGCCTCCCGGATCGTCGTCATGTTCGGAACGAAGATGAGGTGATCCGAACCTGCGACGCTCACGCGGGGAAGGAGCTTGTTGCCGCCGCCGGACAGCTGCGTCGTCATCAGTGCGAGCGGCGCGACCATGCGGTCGGTCCCGGTTCTCGCCAGGTCGGACTGCACGACGACGACGAGCGGAAAGCTACGCCGGGCGCGCGAGACCGGATTGAGGAACACGTCGAACTGCGTCACTCGGGGTCCTGCTCGGCGTCCTGCTCGGCGTAGTGGGCCCTGACCATGTCGGAGAACGACCCGTGCTTCGCCGTGTAGGCGTTGTAGACCTCGAGGTCCTTCTCGATGTCCGCGAGGAGCTGCTCTCGCTCCAGGCGAGCGACCTCCAGGCGGAGCGCCGCCTCGGCGATCTGGGAGGCGTTGATCTCTCGCTTCTTCACCTCGGTGTAGAGCGCCGAGTCGAGCGTCACGCTGACGGTCTGCTTGGTCGACTTCGCCACACGGGTAATCTACCCATGCCAGTCACCCGTGCCAAGCCTCACCGGAAGCGGTAGCCGAGGTGGACGGCGGGGAAGATCGTGACGGGGATCGCCGCGAAGCGCGCGTTGCCGACGGCGATGTCGTCGGAGCCGAAGCTGTAGCCGACGCCGATCCACGGCGTCACGTAGAGGTTCGCGGGGAGGGAGATGCGGTAGCCGGCGTGGATGCCGGTGCTGAGCGAGGCATCGTCGCCGGCGAGGTCGGTGCCGCGCAGCCGCGCGTGGGTGCGAATGTAGCCGGCGTCGATCCCGGCGAACCAACCCGTGCGGCGGGCACGTGCGAAGTACTCGAGCTTCACGCCGTAGCCGGTGGCGGACACGTCGAAGTCGTCGTTGCCGTGGATCGCGCGCGGGATCGCGATGCCGAAGTTGCCGAGGTCGACGCGCCAGTGGCCCGACGCGAGCCCGGCGTGGATCGAGTTGCCCGAGAGGATGTACGCGGTCGGATCGATCTCCACATCCCCCTCGAGCGGCGCGGCCGAGGCGGCGGTGGAGGCGAGGACGAGCGCGAGGAGCAGGATCGTTCGCATGCGCCCAGGATGGGGTCTGCGCGTAGGAATGGAAATTGCCTGAAACTGCATGGCACCATACGCCTGTGCATATCCCCTGGAACGACGTCGAGCTCGTCGTCGCCGTCGCGGAGACCGGGTCGCTGTCGGCCGCGGCGCGCCGGCTGCAGCTGACGCAGCCGACCGTGAGCCGGCGGCTCGCGGAGCTCGAGGCGGGGCTCGGCGAGGCGCTGTTCGTGCGCGCCGTCGACGGCACGACGCCGACGCCGTTCGGCGAGCGCCTGCTCGAGCCGGCGCGCCGCATGGCGGAGTGCGCCGCCGAGGTCGGGCACGCCGCCGAGGATGCCGACGTCGCGCCGCGCGGGGTCGTGCGCCTGTCGGCGGCGCCGGGCATGGCCCACGCGTTCGCGGCGCCGTTCGCGGCGCTGGTGCGCACGGCGCTGCCGGCGATCCGCCTCGAGATCGTGGCGACCACGCGCTACGTCGACCTCGTGCGCCGCGAGGCCGACCTCGCGCTGCGCTGGCAGTCGACGGCGCGCCGCGATCGCCAGCGCGACCTCGAGATCGTCGGCGAGGCGGCGCACCCGGTCGCCGCGTTCGCGAGCCCGGCGTACGCCGCGTCGCTGCCCGCGCGCCCGGCGATGGCCGACGTCGCGTGGGTCGGGTGGTGCCCGCCGTTCGAGCACCTCACGCCGAACCCGCAGCTCGCCGCGATCATCCCCGGCTTCGCGCCGGCGTTCGCCGCCGATGACTTCCTCGTGCAGCTGCGCGCCGCCGAGGCCGGGGCGGGCGCGATCGTCCTGTCGCGCATGCGGTACCGGCACGCGCCGCCGCCGCTCCTCGTCGAGATCCCGCTCGAGCTCCGCACGCCGCCGACGACCACCCACGCCGTCGCGGCGCGCGCCGCGCTCGCCGTGCCGCGCGTGCGCGCCGTCGCGGACCTGCTCGCGAAGGAGCTCGCGTCGACGGTGCCGGCGGCTACCCGCGCTCGAACACGAGCGGCAAGGTGACCCGGCTCGCGCCGCGCTGCGCGGGGAAGCGCCACGCGCGGACGCCGGCCGCGATCCTGCGCAGCAGCGCGCGCCGGCCCGGCTCGTCGGCGAGCGGCACGCGCGTCGTGTCCGACAGCGCGCGCAGCCCGGTCACGCGCCCGCTGCGCTCGACCGTGAACGCGAGCGACACGAGCCCGGCGACGGGCAGCCCGCCGACCCAGTCGCCGAGCCGCTCGAGCAGCTCGCCGATCCTCGCCTCGAGCGCGCGGCGCGCGAGCGGCCCGCGCACGAACGGCCGCGGCTGCACGAACCAGCCGTGGATCACGAGCCGGCCCTCGCGCGGGTCGTGCGTGCCCGTCACCGTGCGCACGCCGTGCGGGATGCGCGGATCGAACGCGACGAGCCGGTCGAAGCGCGGCTCGATCTCCTCGATCAGCTCGCGCTCCTCGACGGCGCGCACCGACGCGAAGTCGTGCCAGAAGTCGAGCACGCCGTCGCGCACGAGCAGCGTCTGCCCGCCGCGGAACGCGCGCCCGCGCCACCGCGTGAGCGAGT
Source organism: Deltaproteobacteria bacterium (assembly GCA_019637375.1). GTDB lineage: Bacteria > Myxococcota_A > Polyangia > Haliangiales > Haliangiaceae > JABFXX01. The sequence continues at coordinate 71,212 of JAHBVW010000017.1, forward strand.
ACACGAACGCCCACGGCCCGTGCGGGAGGTCGCCGTGCAGCTCCTGGCGGCAACCCTCGACGTAGAGCGACAGCCACGGCGGCGAGATGTCGTGGCACCCGAGCGTCTCGCGCCCCCACGCGACGAGCCGCCGGTGCAGCGCCCGGTACACGCCCGCCGGGAAGTAGGTCCACGCCGGCGTGCGCAGCGCCGTGTACTGCCCGGGGACGTGCCAGTAGTCCCACGCGAACCGCGCCGCGTGCGCGCGCCGCGGATCCGCGAAGCGCTCGTCGAACGTCGCGCGGAGGCGCTCGCCCTCCGGCGCGAATCCATCGACGACGATCACCCTGCGCGGCATGGTCAACTCGGCACGCGGAACACCGACGGCGCGGCGACCTTCACGATCTCGAACAGGATCTGCGTGAGCAGCTCGCGCAGCTCGAGCTGCGTGAGGCGCGGGTGGGTGCACCAGTCGATCGTCGCGGCCTCGACGAAGCCGATCCAGCCGCGGACGGCGGTCTCGAAGCGCGCGTCCCCGGTGAACAGGCCGGCGAACGGCGAGCCGCTGAGGAAGCGCTCGAACAGGCGCGTGCGCACGCTCTCGACGACGGCGACCACCTCGGGGTCGCTGCCGATGCCGCCGCGCATGAGCGACACGAACGCGCGCGCCTGCCGCGAGATGTGCGTGAGGTACGCGTCGAGGCTCGCGCGCACGCGCTCGATCGGCGCGAGGTCCTCGGGGACGCCGGTGATCGCGGCGACGAGCTCGTGCGCGATCTCCGACAGCCCGGCGACGTAGAGGTCGCGCTTCGTCGGGAAGTAGTGGTAGAGGAGGCCCTTCGAGATCCGCGCCTCGCGCGCGAGGTCGTCGATCGAGACGTCGTCGTAGGCGCGCGACGAGAAGCTCGCCTTCGCGAGCTCGAGCAGCTGCGCGCGGCGCTGGTCGGTCTCCAAACGGATCCGCCGCCGCGCGGGTCGGCGGATCGCTCGGCGTGTTGGCACGTTGCCAAGATAGCTCAAATTCGTATTGACCGTAGTTCAATAGCGGCTATTCTCGGCGGCATGAGAGACGGAAAGCTCGTCGTCGTCACCGGTGCGGGCAGCGGGATCGGGCGCGCGACGGCGCTCGCGTTCGCGGCCCACAACGCGCGCGTGGTCGCGTGCGATCTCGACCAGGCGCGGCTCGACACGCTCGCCGCCGAGCTCGGGCCGCGCGCGGCGCTCGTGCGGCGCGTCGACGTGTCCGACCGCGCGCAGATGTCGGCGTTCGCGGACGCGGTCCACGCGATCGCCCCGGCCGCCGACGTCATCGTCAACAACGCGGGCGTCGCGGTCGGCGGGTCGTTCCTCGACACGAGCCTCGACGACTGGGACTGGCTGCTCGGCATCAACCTGCGCGGCGTCGTCCACGGCTGCCACTACTTCGTCCCGAAGATGGTGGCGCGCGGCGAGGGCGGCCACGTCGTCAACATCTCGAGCATCCTCGGCATCTACCCGGCGCCGAACGTCACCGCGTACGTCGCGAGCAAGTTCGCCGTGCTCGGCCTGTCGCAGTCGCTGCGCACCGAGCTCGAGGAGTACCGCATCGGCGTGACCGCGATCTGCCCGGGCCTCATCAACACGGCGATCGTCGCCGACGGCCGCATGACCGGGAAGATCCACGGCCGCCGCGCGCGTGTGACCGAGACGTTCAAGCGCGGCCTCGCCCCGGAGCGCGTCGCCGACGCGATCGTCGAGGCGGTCCGCACGAACCCGGCGGTGCGCACCGTCGGGCGCGACGCCTGGGCGATCCACCAGCTCACGCGCGTCGCACCGCGCGCGGTGCAGCGCATCGGCGCGACGATCTCGCGCCGCATCTCCGCCGACTGAGCGATCGGCGCAGGCGGCGGGCCGTGCCGCGCTGCGATCCGCCGGCGGACCGATCCGCGCCAACTGGTGGATGCTCGGCAGTATTGCCGTTGCTACACGTGCTGCGCTGCGATCCGCCGGCGGACCGATCCGCGCAGGCGGCGGGCGGCGCCGGAAGGCACGGGCGCTGCGAATCGCCGGCCGAGCGATCGGTCAGGGCAGGGCGACGGCGGCGTCCTTGACGTCGGCCTCGCTCGCCGCGGCGTCGAGCGTCACCCACGGCACGTCGCGGCATCGTCACCCGTAGGCGGCGCGTGCGGCGTCGAGCTCGGCGACGACCTGCGCGACCAGCTCCGGCGGCTCGAGCGCCCGTGCCTGCGGCCCCCACTCGAGCACCCACGACACGATCGGCGTCAGGTTCGCGCACGTGAACGCGAGCCGGATGCGGCCGTCGGGCAGGCGCTCGATCTCCTGCGTCGGGTGCCAGGTGCGCGCGCCGGCGAACGCGGCGACCGCGGCCGCGAACTCGACGACGACGCGGTGCGGAGGCTGCGCCGTCGTCGCGACGTGGATGCCGAACGCGCCGTGCAGGACGCTCGCGATGCGGAAGTCGGGCGGCGCGGTGAACGCGGTGCGCAGCGCGACCGCCTCGGTGAAGCGCTCGACCGCGTGCACGGCGATCTCCGCGCCGGCGGGGAGGCGCGCGGCCGCACCGTCGGGGAGCGGGCAGCCGATGACGTACAGGCCGTGCTTGTACAGCGCCATCGTGAGCGGCGCGAGGTGGCCGCGCCGGGTGCGCCCGCGCGCGCCGCGGTACGCGAACCGGACGATGCGGCGCGACAGGACGCCGGTCAGCAGCGCGTCGAGCGTGTCGTCCATGCCCTCGTACAGCTTCGTGCCGCCGTCGGGGATGTACACGAAGCGCTCGCCGAACGCGGCGTGCTCGGCGCGCTCGTCGGGCGCGAGCCGCTGCGCGAGCTTCTCCTGCAGGCTCGCGACGTCCTCCCACAGCGGCGTGCCGCGCAGCACCTCGAACAGGCTCGCGATCGCGAGCAGCGTGTAGCGCTCGCGCCGCGTGATCGCGACGTTCGAGTACGTCTTCTCGACGAGCCGCGCCGCCGCGCGCCCGCCGACCTCGAGGCTCTCGATCTCGAAGCCGGCCGCGCGCAGCTCCGCGAGGTCGCGGCGCACCGTGCGCTCGCTCGCATCGACCGTGCGCGCGATCTCCGCGAGCAACCGCCCGCGCCGGAACCCGCGCAGCTCGTCCAGCACGCGCAGCGTGCGCGCCACCCTACCGAGATCACCCCTCCGATACACGCGGATCCCCAGATACCACGCCTACTTTCGCGTGACAAGGGTTGTCCGGGTCGAGCCCTATCCTCGTCGACATGCAAGCTCCCTCGCGCCCCCGCACCGTATCGTCTCAGGTCGTCAAGACGCCTCGCCCGCAGGCGAAGACCGTCGGTTCGCTCGCGATGATCGCGGACGCCGACCTGCGCGACCTGCTCGAGGCCAACCTGCGCGCCCTGCACGCCGTGCTCGACGAGCAACACCGCGCGCTCGACGGCGCCCTGCGCGCCGTCTCGCAGCTGCGCGCCGACCTGCGCGCCCTCAACAGCCCGAACGCGCCGTGGGTCGCCGCGCTCCAGGAGACGCGCGCGCTCCTCTACGTCGCCCTGCGCGAGATCATCGTCGGCCACGACGCCGGCGCGACGCAGGCCTTCGCGCGCGGCTGAGCTTCGCGGCTACCAGGCCCAGACGTCATCGACGATCAGGTGGCCCGTCGGGGAGTCGTCGACGAAGACGAGCTTGGCCGTCTTGCCGCGCAGCTTCACGACGTCGAGGATGACCTCGCGCAGCATGCTGCCGCCGGGCCTGGGGACGTTGGTGGTCGCGGCGATCTGGTCGTCGACCCAGAGCTCGACGCGCAGCTTGGCGTCGGTCCCGCCGCCGAGGCGCATCGTGAGCTTGTCGGCGTCGATCATGAACACGGGTGAGGTGAGGCGCCCGACGGCCGCGTCGCCGCCGTGCATGCTGGTCGCGAACCGGGCGCCGGTCGCGCCGAACACGAGGCCCTGGCCGGGGAGGGCGGTGGCGACGGGGCCGGGGCCCCAGGCGGTGCCGGTCTTGTCCCACGAGGTCCACTGCGGCGCCTCGAAGTCGAACAGCGTGCGCGCACCGTCGGGGGCGCGCGGCGGCTCGATCGGGATCCAGATCGAGTCGGGGGTCGAGACGCCGCCCCAGGACTGGCGCGTGCCGGCGCCGCTGTACACGCGCGGGCGCTCGTCGGTGGGCAGCGTCATCATCGGCCGGTAGCGCGACTTCACGAGCGCCGCGGTCGCCGTGGCCTCGCTGTGCACGTCGCGGCTGTCGAGGACGAGCGCCGCGAACACCTTGCGATCGAGCGCCGCCGCGAGCCCCTCGACGACGTTCTGCGGCTGCCGGTGGGTGACGTCGGTGACGCCCATCCGGTGCACGCGCGGCGTCTTGCCCGCGAGCCGCAGGTACCACGGGTGCGACGGCATCCAGATCTCGCCGTCGATCGAGCGCAGGTGCGCGATCAGCTTCTCGCCGGCCTCGACGTCGGCCTCCGTCGGGATGTACCTGCCCGGCGACCACGACGCCGTGAGGCACGTGATCGCGAGCGGCAGCGCGACGGCGACGGCCGCGCCGCTCGTCACGAGCTCGCGCCGCGGTCGCTCGCCGTACAGCACGCGCGCGCACGCGTACACCGCCGGCACCGCCGCCCCGGCGGCGAGCGAGCCGTGCAGGAACGCGGGCATGTACGCGTTGAAGTGCGCGAACTCGGTACCGTAGCCGATCGCGCCGACGACGATCGACACCGCGTACGCCGCCGTCCACACGAGCAGCGGGCGCGCCTGCGGCGGCAGCGAGCGCCGCTTCCACCACGCGGCCGCCGTCGCGCCGAGCCCGACGACGATCGCGACCGTGATCGCGATCCCGATCACCGGGAGCTTGCCGTACTTGCCCGGGAACCCGAGGAGGATGTTCCCGAACGACTCCCAGAACCGGTCCATGTTGAAGTCGTGCGCGCGGTGGATCTTCGACGCGTACGTCCAGAACCAGCCGTTCGTCGTCCGCTCGAGGAGCCACGTCATGCCGAGGCCGATCACGCCGGCCGTCGCGACGTACGTCGGCGCGCGCCGCCACGCGACGACCAGCACGATCCCGCCGCCGAACACGACGTACACGATGCCCGTCTGCTTCGTGAAGAACGCGAGGGCGAGCAGCGCCGCGCCGGCCGCCGTCTTCGCGTGCCCCCACGGCCCCTCGCTGCGCGCCCAGCTCGGCAGCGCCGCGATGCCGCCGGTGATCATGAACAGGAACAGCGTGTCGGCGCGCACGAGGTCGTACCAGCCGTCGACGACGGGGTAGTACGCCGCGAACAGCCCGAGCCCGAGCAGCCCGCCGACCCACGCCGGCGCCGCGCGCGGGTGATCGCACCGGCGGCTCGTGATCGTGACGATCGCGACGATCGCGATCCCGATCAGCGACAGCACCGAGAACATGCGCCCGAGCGTGTACGAGATGCCGAACGTCTTGCCCACGAGCGCGAGCAGCGACGGATACAGCGGCGTGTACAGGTACGGGATGAAGTCGACCGACGGCGGCACGTAGAGGCCGGCGCCGTCGCGGATGCGCTGCGCGTGGTGCAGCATCCCGCCCTCCATCCACTCGAGGTCGTACGGATACGACACGCGCCCGCCGATCGCCGTGATGAGCAGCCCGAGCTGGTACAGCGCGGGGATCGCGAGCGCGATCCACACGGCGACGTGCACCACGTGCGGCCACATGAGCTCGGGCTCGTACACCGCCGCCATCGGCAGCGGCGTCGCGAGCCGCGCGCGCACGGGCAGCGAGCCGCTCGGCGTCGGCGCCTTCTCGAGCGGTGTCGCGTCCTCACTCACGGCGTGACCTCGATCGTCGCGACGGTCACCGCGTCGCGGTCGACCGGCGCGCGCGGCGAGGTCACCTTCGCACGCGCGTTGCCCTTGAACATGCCGATCCGCACCGCGTACTTCGTCGGTGTGGTCACGGGTGGGAGGGCGACGGTCGTCGTGTAGCGGATGTACTCACCCGGCTTCCACCACTCGAACGGCCGCACCGGCGCGTGGTCGGCGTTGATGAAGCGGCCCGGCGGCGGCGGTTCGAGGTGCACGAACAGCTTCCACCCGGCCTCGACCGAGCCCTTCGCCTCGAACGTCCACGTCAGCGCGACCTGCGCGCCGCCCTTCACCGTGGCCGGCGCGTCGACGGCGAGCAGGCGCACGTCGTCGCCGAGATCGACGTCCAGCGGGGCCGCGAGCGGCGGCCGAGCGGACAACAGCGCCTCGGTCGCGCCCACGGGTACTTGCTCGACATCGTACCAGCGCTCGACCGCGCTGCGCGTGTCCTCGCACGCATCCTGGCCCTCGAGGTCCTTGGTCTCGCCGGGATCGCTGTCGATCCGGTACTCCTCCCAGCTGGTGTCGGGGCTGACGTTGTAGATGACGTGGCACGTCCGGCTGGCGCCGCCGCGCATCTCGTGGTTGCCCTCGTACGACAGCTGCTGGAACACGACGCGGTCCCGGTCGACGCCCGCGAGCGCTCCGACGAGCGAGCTCCCCATCATCTCCGTCGTCGGCTTCCCGCCCGCCAGGTTGACGAGCGTCGGCAACAGGTCGACGTGCCCGGCCGGCGTCGTCGAGTGCCGCCCCGGCACGCCGGGCACGCGCATGATGAGCGGCACCTTCGTCTGCGCCGCGTACAGGTGGTAGCCGTGGAACGCGATGCCGTGTTCTCCGAAGCCCTCGCCGTGGTCGCCGGTGACGATCACGATCGTCTTGTCGTAGACGCCCTGCTGGCGCAGCGCCTGGAAGAGTCGGCCGACGTGCAGATCCGTGTAGCGGATCTCGTTGTCGTACAGCGCGACGTCGTCGCTGCCGAACGACGGCACCTCGGGGTGGAGCTCGTACGCGTAGTGCGGGTCGTAGTAGTGGACCCACAGGAACCAGCGCCCGTCCTTGCGCTTGTCGGTCCACGCGATCGCCTTGTCGGTCTGCTTGTCCGACGACGAGCCGCGCGTCTGCGCCGGCCCCGCGCCCGTCTGCGTGTGGTACTTCGCGTTCTCGTTGTCGTAGTCCTCGTCGGCGATGCCCTGGTTCATGCGCCGGTGCTTGGCGAAGTACTCGTAGTTGAGGATCGCGCCGTTGTGGAAGCCGAGCGGCTGCAGCGCCTCCGCGATCGTCGTGTTCTCGAGCGATAGCCCGGGCCACCCCGCGATCGACGTGTCGTAGCGGACGCTGAGCGGGTAGCGCCCCGTGAGGATCGCCGGGATCGAGTACCGCGTCGACGGCGCGTGCGCCCACGCGTGGTCGAACACGACGCCCTCGCGCCCCAGCGAGTCGAGGTTCGGCGTCGTCGGGCGATGGTAGCCGTACGCGCCGACGTGGTCCGCGCGCAGCGTGTCGATCGTGACGAGCAGGACGTTGAAGTCCTTCGGCAGCTCGGCGGGCAGCGTCGCCGAGAACCCGACGTCCTCGGCGCTGCGCTTCGTCGTCGCGTCGCCGCCGACGCAGTTCTGATCGATGCCGTCGTCGGGGATCTCCGGCGCGCCCGGGTGGACGTTGCGGTCGCTGTCGTCGCAGTCGCCGCCGCCGAGGAAGCGCGAGTACCCGTCGCGGTCCCAGTCGAACGCGCTGCGCAGCACGCGCACGATCGGCGCCGACAGGCCGGTGTACGCCATCGCCGCCTTCACGGTGCCGGCCGAGCCGCCCGTCGCGAGCACGAACCCGAGCAGCGCGATCGGCAAGAGGGCCCACGTCGCGCGCCGCAGGATCGCCGGGCGCGCCGCGAGCCCGCGCACGGCGAGCCACGCCGGCCCCGCCGACGGGATCGCGAACACACACCCGAGCGCCGCGACGAGCGCGCCGCGCAGCCCCGGGATCTGGCGCGTCGTCTCCCACGTGACGATCGCCCACGCGGCGACCGCGATCGCCACCCCGCCGAGCACCGTCGCGATCGGCGCGATCGGCGACGACAGCGCGCGCCCGAGCGCGCGGACCTTCGCGAGCGCGCGCAGGCCCTCCTCGAGCGGGCGCGCCAGGATCCACCCGGCGATCACGCCCGCCGCGATCGCCCCGATCGTCGCGGCCATCCCGACTTGGACGATCAGGCTCCAGTCCTTGCGCGTCGACAGGTACGGCACGAGCCGCGCGTGCGCGACGAACAGCGCGCCCCCGAGGCACGGGCCCGTCGCGAGCACGAGCGCGAGCCCGGTCAGCGCCGAGCGCGGATCGCGGTCGCGGCGCGCCAGGTGCTCGCGCCACGCGAACCGCACGAGGTCGCCCAGGCGCGTCGCGCGCGCCAGGACGAGCAGCATCGCCGCCCCGAGCAGCCCGGCGAGCACGCCGGCCGCCGCGTGCGTGCACGCGACGAACACGACCACCCGGACGCGTGCGAGGAACCCCGGGGCAAATTGCGCGGACGGCCCCCACGACCACAGCGCGTCGATCGCACCGACCGCGGCGCCGGCGATGACGCCCGTCAGCACGCCGGCGCCGAGCACCTCGGAGATCGGCGAGGGCCCGCCGGTACGCGGCTCGTGATCGGCCATCAGTCGGACGGATGTTAACCCGGTTCGCGCGCACGGCTACACGGCGGCGATTGGAGTACGTTCTCCCGGATGGCGCAGCTCGCGAGGCTCGCAACGCCGCGGGCGCTCCTGCTGGGCGCCGCGGGCCTCGTGCTCGTCGTCCACTCGCTCGCGTACAACTTCGTCACCGACGACGCGTACATCTCGTTCGTGTTCTCGCGGAACTTCGCAGAGCACGGCGAGCTGACGTTCAACCCGGGGATGCCCGTCGAGGGCTACACCAACTTCCTGTGGACGTTCGTCCTCGGGATCCTGATGCTCGTCGGGATCCCGCCCGAGTATGCGTCGCGCTTCCTCGGCACCGTGTGCGCGCTCGCGACCCTGTGGCTCGTGTGCCGCATCGTCGACCGCGCGCTCGAGCGCCGGTCGCCGTGGGCCGTGCTGCCGGCGTGGCTGCTCGCGTGCTCGTCGGGGTTCGCGTGCTGGACCTCCGGCGGCCTCGAGACGCAGCTGTTCACGATGCTCGTCGTCGGCGCGCTCGACGCCGTCATCGCCTCCACGACCGAGCCGCGCGCGATCCGCCGCGCCGGGTGGTTGCTCGCGCTCGCCGCGATGACGCGCCCCGAGGGCCCGCTGCTCGCCGCGATGCTCGGCGCCGCGCGCGTCGTGCAGCTCGTGCTCGTGTGGCGCGCCGACCGGAAGCTCCCGCCGGTCCGCGAGGAGCTGATCGCCGCCGCGTGGTTCCTCGGCATCTGGCTGCCGTGGTTCGCGTGGCGCTGGTGGTACTACGGCCACCCGTTCCCGAACACGTACTACGTGAAGGCGTCGGGCGACTGGCTCGTCCCGAAGATGGCCGGCGAGATGCGCGACGCCGGGTTCCACTACATCTGGGTGTGGCTCGCGCAGACGCGCCTCCTGTGGGCGCTGCCCGTCGCCGCGATCGGCCTCGTCGCGGTGCGCGGGCGGACGCCCCGCTTCGTCGCGACCGTCGCGTGCGGCCTCGTCGCCGCCGTGTACGTCCCGTACGCGATCAGCGTCGGCGGCGACTTCATGGGCCTGCACCGCTTCATCATGCCGATGTTCGCCGTCGCGGCGATCGCCGTGACGCTCGGGCTCGAGTGGCTCGCGCGCCGCGTGCCGGGCGCCTGGTCGCCGCGCCGCTTCGCGATCCCCGCGGTCGCCGGCCTCATCCTCGCCGCGTTCGCGTTCACGCAGGTCCGGCTCACCGCCGACTCGCTGCCGTGCCACGAGATCGGCATGTGGTCGGCGCACGAGTGCTCGCCCGGCACGCGCCCGAAGAACACCGCGGCCGACCGCGGCGTCATCGACACGCCGGCGTTCCTCATGGTCTACACCGAGGATCGCGCGACGATCGGGCGCGCCTTCGCGGGCTGCTTCCGCGACAACGACTTCTCGATCTTCGGCGGCGTCGGCGCCAAGCCGTACTTCTCCGGCGGCCGCGGCGTCGACGTGTTCGGCCTCGTGTCCGCGGTGATCGGCCACGAGGAGCCGCGCATGCGCCCGCGCGCCGGCCACACGAAGTGGGGGAGCGACGAGGTCCTCTACCGCACGTACAACCCGACGTTCGTGTTCCACTGCTACGATCTCCACCGCACGGCCGCGCAGCCGCAGCTCGGGCACTGCAGCAGCTTCTGGCGCGCGCGGGGCTACGAGCTCGTGACGATGCACATCCCCGGGCTGCGCGAGCGTGGCGAGTACTACACGTTCCTGGCCAAGAAGACGCGCGCGTTCCAATGCCCGGGCCGCATCAAGTGACGCTGCCGCGCTGGTGGGGCGCCGTCCCGCTCGCGCTGATCGCCGGGCTGTTCGCGCTGCGCGCCGCGCTCCACACGCCGGCGCTCGACGCGCTCGCCCCCGTCGCGAGCGATCCGCGCGATCCGCCCGGCACCACCGCCCGCGCCGGGGCGATGGCGATCGAGCGCGGCGGCCCCGTCCTCATCGGCTTCCAGAGCGACACCGACGCGCGCCTGCAGTTCGCCGGCGCCGAGATCCGCGGCCGCGGCGTCGTGAAGCAGCGCGTGATCGTCCTCCACGGCGCCGCGCCGATCCGCTTCGCCGGGCCGCCCGATGCGCGCCTCATGTGGAGCCCGGTCGGGCGCCGCGGCGATCCCGAGTACGTGTCGGCGAGCTCGCTGTCGCCCGAGCCTCCCGACCGCGCGACGTTCGACGCACCCGGGACGGCGCGCCTCGACGGCGCGATCGCGCTCGCGATGCTGGTGATCGTCGTCGCGGCGCTGTGCACGCTCGCGCGCCGCCGCCTCGCCGCGGTCCCGCGCGCGACGTGGATCGCGATGGGCGCGACGATCGTCGTCGCGCTCGCCGTGCGGCTCATGGGGCAGGGCGACCAGGGCCAGACGTGGGACGAGGACGTCAACTGGGCCGCGGCGCGCAACTACGTCACGAACGTCCTCGCGCTCGACTTCGCGGATCGGTCGTGGATCTGGAACTACGAGCACCCGCCGGTGATGAAGCTCCTCGACGGCATCGGCGCGCAGCTGTCGTCGGAGATGGGTCCGGCGCGCTCGCTGTCCGCGCTGTGGAGCGCGCTCGGCTGCGCGCTGCTCGTCCCGATCGGCGTGCGCCTCGCGCGCCTGCGCGTCGGCCTCGTCGCCGGGCTCGTCGCCGCGCTCCTGCCGCCGCTCGTCGCGCACGGCCAGGTCGTCGGCCACGAGGCCCCGACGGTGCTGTGGTGGGCGCTCGGCATCCTCCTCGCGCTCGGCGTCCACGACGGCCTCCCGGAGGCCCCCGACGCGGCCTCGCGGAGGACGCTCGCGTACCGCCTGTGCTGGCTCGGCGCCGCCGTCGGCATCGCCGTCGCCTCGCGCTTCGTCAACGGCCTCCTCGGCGTGCTCGTCGTCGCGATCGTCGCGATCCGCGTGCCCCGCCCGTGGTGGCGCGCGACCGCGATCCGCGCCGCGCTCACGCCGCTCACCTCCGTCGCCACCGTGATCGCCGTGTGGCCGCGCCTGTGGGGCCACCCGATCGCCGCGCTCGAGCAGTCGCTGAAGCGCCTCGGCCAGTCGCACGCGCTCGAGCCCTACCTCGGCCAGATCACGAACGAGCCCGGCTGGCACTACTTCCTCGTCTACCTCGCCGCGACGCTGCCGCTCGGCGTCGCGCTCGCCGTCGTCGCCGGCATCGTGCGCTCCGCCGCCGACCGCGGCCGCGCCGCGCTGATCGTCGCCCTGTGGTTCCTCGTGCCGCTCCTCGTCATGTTCTCACCGGTGCGCCAGGACGGCGTCCGCTACGTCATGCCGTGCATCCTCGCGCTCGCGATGCTCGCCGCGCTCGGCGTCGACGCCCTCGCGCGCCTCGCCCGCTGGAAGCACGCGTTCCCCGCGCTCGCCGCGGCGCTGCTCCTCTACCAGGGCCTCGTCCTCGCGCGCACCGCGCCCTACTACCTCGACTACTTCGGCGAGCACACCGGCGGCGCCGGCGCCGTCGCGCGCCGCCGTGCCTTCGAGACCGGATGGTGGGGCGAGGGTCTCGACCGCGCGCTCGACGTCGTCAACGTGTTCGCCCGCCGCGGCGCGCTCGTCCACCGCTGCATCTTCGGCCCCGGTCACCTCGCCTGGTTCCGCGAGGACCTGTGGACCGTCCCCACCGACCTCCGGCAGGCCGAGTGGATCGTCGACTACTCGCCCGCGACGAGGACGTTCCCGTGCCCGATCCCGCGCGACGCCACGCTCGTCTACGAGAACGTCCACGACGGCGTCACGCTCGCCGCCGTCTACTACCGCGTGCCTACTTCTTCGGCGTGGCCTTCGGCGGCGCCGCTTCCGCCGGCGCCCGCGGGCCGCTGACGTTCCACGACTGGCTGCACAGCGGCTTCCCGCCCGCGCTGTACTCGCCGATCATCACGAGGCGCAGCTGCCCCTCGGTGGTGACGCGGCCGGCGACGGAGAACACGCCCTTCATGCCGCCGAGCATCGTCTCGCTCGACTTGGACTTCGCGCTCACCTTGCCGCCCCTGGGCGGCGACCCCTGCATCGACGGCGTGTTCTCGACGCTGACGACGATGTTCGTGCCGCGCTGCTCGATGCGCAGCTTGCCGTGGCGGTACGTCAGCTTGTTCTCGCCGCAGTTGGTCGACACCTCCTCGTACTTGACGTCGTAGGCGCCGAGCACGTTGATGTCGTCCGCGTGCGCGACGGACGATCCGACGGCCAGGAGCAGGGTCGCGGCGAACAGCGAAGTGCGCATACGTCCATCAGACGCCCACCGGGGCGCAAAGATTCAGTCGTCTCCGGATCTTGCCCGAGCTGCAGGGACTTGCGCCAGCGCTACGGCTTCGTGATCTCGGCCGTGCGCGGCGGGTCGCGGTAGATGTACATCGTCCGCGTCGACTTCACCTCGGTGTTCGAGCGCGCGACCACGGTGACGTAGTTCGAGCCCGGCCACAGGGGGAGGTCGGCGTCGAACTTCATCGAGCGCTCGTCCTTGGCGCCGCGGTTGGAGCGGTAGAAGACCTTGCGGGTCTCGACCTTCGCCTGCTGGTTCGCCACGAAGATGTACACGTCCTCGACGTGCTGCTCGGCGTTGACCGTGCCGCTCAGCTTGTACGACTCGGCGTTCGTCTCGAGGCCGCCCTTGGTCGTCAAGGTGACGATGGGCGGCGTCGAGTTCCAGGTCTGCGCGAACGCGCCGCCGCCCGTGCCGCCGGTGTGGAGCAGCGCGGTCTGGATGAAGCCCACCCTGGACGCGCCGAGCTTGACCTTGGTGTAGTCGCCGTACGTGCCGAGCACGGTGTAGCTGGTCTTCGGCGCCGCCGTGCCGACGATGCCGGTCTCCTCCGACGCGCCCGCGCGGATGATGACGCCGGCCTTCGTGGTGACCTCGCCGGACGCCTTGCCGCCGAGGACCGGCGGCGCGAGCTTGAACCGGAGCTTCTCGCTCGAGCTCACGTCGAGGGCGGTGTCGTACGCGACCAGCTCGACGATGACCTGGTCGCCCTTGAGCGAGGCGTCCGTGGAGATCGGGAACTCGATCTCGCGGACCGCGCCCGGTGCGAGCGGGCTGTCCTTGAGCTCGAAGCGCGACTTCGACAGGACGACGCCGTCGCCGGTCGAGTTGCGCAGGAGCACGGTGCCCTCCTGCGTCGGGCCGGCGCCGGTGTTGCGCACCTGCACGAGCAGGCGGAACTTCTCGCCGCGCTGCACGAGGCCGTCGCCGTTGCCGTCGTCGATCAGCTGGTACGCGTACGCGAACACGGGCCGCGGCGCCGCGTCGATGCGCAGCTCGGTGTGCGAGGTGCGCGCCGGGGCGTTGCGCGCCTCGCGGACCTCGACGCTGAGGCGGTTGTAGCGATCGATCGCGTCCTTCGAGACCTTGATCTTCGAGGTGAACGTCTTCGTCTCGCCGGGCGCGACCTTGCCGACCGGCAGCTCGGTGTCGTCGAACACGCCGTCGTCGGCGTGGAGGCGCGGCAGCACGCGGTACGCGGTGCCGCTGCCGTTGTTCTTCACCGTCGCCGTGACGCTGACGACCTCGCCGGCCTGGACGTGGCCCTTGGGCGACGTCGAGATCGAGACGTCGAGGTTCGCCGTCTCGGCGGTCGCGAGGGGCGCCGACCAGTCGACGCCGATCGTGCCGAGCGCCGCGATCAGCTTCTTCTCCTCCTCGGCGCGCACGCGGCTGATGAGCTTGCCCGCGCCCGCGACGAGCTTGGGCCGCGTCGACGCGCTGACCGAGCCGACCAGCTCCTTCGCGAAGCGGATCTCGAAGTCCTCGGTGATGTCGTCCTCGTCGGGGCCGTCGTCGTCGTCGTCGGGCTTGGTCGGCGCCGGCGTGCCGGTGGTCGGCTTCTTCTTCTCGACGATGAACGGCAGCTCGTACGCCGGCTTGTCGATGTCCTTCGCGTAGGTCGACACGAGCGTCGCGTCGAGGTCCTTCTCGCCCCACGTCCGCGTCGGCGGCAGGAGGCGCACGAAGTCCTCGGGCGCGTCGTTCTTCTCGGGCACGTACATCCGCTGCAGCGCGATGTCCGGCACGATGCCGAGGTTCTGGATCGAGCGGTCGCCCGGGGTGAGGTACTGCGCGATCGTCAGCTTCAGCTTCGAGCGGTCCTCGTTGTCGTAGAGCTCCTGGACGGTGCCCTTGCCGAACGTGCGCGTGCCGATGATGACGGCGCGGTCGAGGTTCTTGAGCGCGCCGGCGACGATCTCCGACGCGCTGGCGCTGCCGTTGTTGACGAGCAGCGCGAGCGACTGGTTCGTCTCGCCGAAACCGCGCTCGGCGCGCCGCGCCTCGCGGTCGCGGCCCGACACCGTCGTCACGATCGTGCCGCTATCGACGAACAGGTCGGACAGCTGCACCGCCTCCTCGAGCAGGCCGCCCGGGTTGTGGCGCAGGTCGAGGATCCACGACGTCGCACCCTGCGCCGTCATCTGGCGCATCGCATCCGCGACGTCGTTCGCGATCCCCTTCGAGAACTGCTTCACCTTGATGTAGCCCACGGTCTTGTCGAACAGCTTGTGCTCGACCTGGGTTACTCGAATGACGGCGCGCTCGAGCTCGAACCGCAGGTGCGCGGCCTCGCCCTTGCGCTCGACCCACAGCGTCACCTTCGTCTTGGGGTCGCCGCGCATGCGGTCGACGGCCTCGTTCGACGTGAGGTTCTCCGTCGGCTCGCCGTTGATGCGGACGATGTGATCGCCCGCCTTGATGCCGGCGCGCGACGCCGGCGTGTCCTTCATCGGCTTGATGACCGTCAGCTTGCGATCGATCATGCGGATCACGATCCCGAGGCCGCCGAACTTGCCGCTCGTCGACACGTCCATGTCGCGCGCCTGCTCGGGGTCCATGAGGATCGAGTGCGGGTCGAGCGTGCCGAGCATGCCGTTCACCGCGGCGTACTCGACCTTCGCGAGGTCGGCGCCGGCGTTCATGTTCGTCTCGATGAACTTGAACACCTTCTTCAGCTTCGCGGCGAGGCGCCACGGCGAGTCGACGTCGTCGGTCTCGAACACCTCGGGGCGATCGTTCACCGTGACCTTCACGCGGCGCTTCGCGGCGTCGGGCTCGACGAGCACCTCGGCGATGTTGAGCTGCACCGAGTCGAGCGCGGCGTAGAGCATCTTCTTCGGATCGACGCGCGACGGATCGACGTAGCGATCCTTGATGCGCACGAGCGTCATGTTGAAGATCTTCAGCGCCGACAGATCGTGCTGCGTCGAGACCGCCTTGCCGGGCGCGGCCCTGGCTTCCTGCGTCCCGAGGTCGAAGGGCGACTCTCGAACCAGCGTGAGCACCAGCGCGAGGGCACCGGCCGTCCCGAGGAGGGCCAGGTTCAGCCGTCGTTGCATATCCACCGATTATAGGGGGCAACAGCGTGGCTGCCAGGAACGTTCGAGCCGAGTCGCATGTAGTACAGTGCGCTTACGTTCGATGGCCGGTCGCAAGCCCAAAACCGGAGCCCCAGCGGGCAAGAAAAAGCCGGTGATCGATGTCGGCGCGCCCGCGGCCGTCGACGAGGATGAGGACGAAGACGGCAAGGAGGAGAAGGAGGAGAAGGAGGAGGAGGAGGGCGTCGACGTCGATCTCGCCTCCAACGTCATCGACGTCGATGACGCCGCGACAGGGGGCGACGAGGGTGGTGACGCAGCCGAGGAAGCTCCCGAGCCCCGGTCAGCGGGTGCCGGCTCGCTCGCGCGGCGCGACCCGATGGCCGCCTACATGCGCGAGGTGCGCCGCTATCCGCTCCTCACCCCCGAGGAGGAGAAGGCCCTCGCGGTCAAGCTCGTCGAGCACGGCGACACGGCGGCCGCGAAGCGCCTCATCGAGGCCAACCTGCGCCTCGTCGTGAAGATCGCGTACGAGTACCGGCGCGCCCACAAGAATCTCCTGGACCTCGTCCAGGAGGGCAACATCGGCCTCATCCAGGCCGTCTCGAAGTTCGACCCCTACCGCGGGGTCAAGCTGTCGAGCTACGCGGCGTTCTGGATCCGCGCCTACATCCTGAAGTTCATCCTCAACAACTGGCGCCTCGTGAAGATCGGCACGACGCAGGCGCAGCGGAAGCTGTTCTTCAACCTCCGCAAGGAGCGCGAGAAGCTCGAGCAGCTCGGGTTCCAGCCGACCGCCGCGCTGCTCGCCGAGAAGCTCGACGTCCCCGAGCGCGAGGTCATCGAGATGGAGCGACGACTCGCCGCACCCGAGGCCTCGCTCGACGCGCCGCTCGGCGGCGGCGACGACGACGGCACGCGCACGCGCCTCGACTACATCCCGAGCGACACCGAGCGCCCCGACCGCGCCGTCGCGCAGAGCGAGTTCTCGAACCTCCTGAAGGGTCACCTCGAGGCGTTCGCGCGGACGCTCGAGGGGCGCGAGCAGACGATCTTCCGCGAGCGCTGGCTCACCGACGAGCCGCTCACGCTGCAGGAGCTCGGCGATCGCTACCAGGTCAGCCGCGAGCGCGCCCGCCAGCTCGAGAAGCGCATGCTCGACCGCCTGAAGAAGTACCTCGAGGCCGAGCTCGGCAGCGCCGTCGACATCGGCGAGCTCACGCGCGACTGACGGCTACCACGTCGCGAGGAACGCGGCCGCCGGGGCCTTGCGCGCGGCGGTGCGGACGATGCACAGGTCCATGCGCTCGAGCGTCTGCGCGAGCCCGCGCGGCCCGCCGAGCCAGGTCGGGGCCCGGTCCTTGAAGAAGGCCTCGACGTCGGCGCGGTGAGCGGCGTCGCAGAACGAGCTACCGGCGCCGATGAACGAGGCGCCGGAGTCGCGCGGCAGGCGCGCGAGCAGCTTGTCGAGGTTGTCCTTCAGGAACGCGTAGGCGAGCTCGCTCGTCTCGTCGTGGCCGAGCGCGCCCCACAGGAGCGCGAGCGACTCGCGCGGATCGAAGTCGTCGCCGAGGACGAGCGGCAGCGCGGCCTTCACGATCGCGGGGTCGCGGAAGCCGGCCATCGCGCCGAGGAGCTGGCCGCGCTCCTTGCGCTCCTTCTCGCCCTTCGCCGCGGCGTACAGGCGGTCCCACAGCGCGCGGTCGCCGTGGCGCGCCGCGATGCCGAGCGCGAGGCCGACGAGGTCGGGGTCGACGGCCTTCTTGTCGGCGAGCCACTTCTTCGCGAGGTCCTTCGCCGTCGCGATCGTCGCCGCGTCCTCGCCGGTGTGCGCGAGCAGCGACAGGAGCTGCGGGCGCAGCAGGCGGTGGTCGTCGGGCTCGCCCTTCCTCGCGATCCAGCCGAGCGCGCGGGCGCGATCGCCGAACAGCTTGCGCACCATGCGCGCGCGGTTCGGGCGCAGCGCCGGCGGCACGATGTCGTCGTCGAGGTAGCCCACGTACGACACGGCGAGGTTCACGAGCTGGCGGTCGCGCTCCTTCGCGAGCGCCGGGATGCCGGCGAGGACCTTGTCGAGCGACAGGTGGCCGCCGTCGACGAGCGCCGTCATGTCGCCGAGGAGGCCGACGCGCTCGGGCAGCGTCAGCGCCTTCGGCGCGGCCTCGACCAGCTTGTCGAGCACGGCGCCGTGGTAGCGCGTGCGGTAGTAGCCGACCTCGCCGTCGTTCGCGAGCACCCACGCCGGGCAGCCGGGGGCGGTGCCGAGCTCGAGCTCCGCCGCCGGCGTCGCGAGCAGCGTGCACGCGCGTCCGGCGGTCGTCGCGCCCGTGCCCCACTTCACGCACACCGGGACCGTCCACGTCTGCGCCGCCTGCGCGGGCGCGCCGGCGACGGCGTAGCGCTGCTGCGACAGCGCGAGCACGGGCGCGGCGCCGGCGGTGCAGCGCAGCTCGGCGTCGACGAGCGGCACGCCCGTCTGGTCGAGGAACGTCGACATCGCGGGCGCGACGTCGTTGCCCGTCGCGTCGTGGATCGCGGCGAGGAAGTCCGCGGTCGTCGCGACGCCGTGCGGGTGCTTGCGCAGGTAGCCCGCGACGGCCTTCTGGAACGTCTCGGGGCCGATGTAGCTCTCGAACATCGCGATCACCGCGCTGCCCTTCGCGTAGGTGATGCCGTCGAACGCGGCGCGGATGTCGTGCACCGACTCGATCGGCTGGCGGATCCTGCGCGCGGTCGCGAGGAGGTCGCCGCGCATCGCGCCGCCGCGGCCCTGGACGATGTCGACGTCGGCGCCCCACGACGGCTGCCAGCGCTTGCCGATGACGTCCTCCATCCAGCTCGCGAACGACTCGTTGAGCCAGATGTCGTCCCACCAGGCGAGCGTGACGTAGTCGCCGAACCACTGGTGCGCGAGCTCGTGCGTCGCAATCGACGCGAACCGCCGGCGCTTGCCGATCGTGTCCTCGGCCTGGGGCCACAGGAGCAGCGGCAACCCGTACGTGATGAGGCCCGCGTTCTCCATCGCGCCGCCCTTGCGGGGCACCGCGACCTGGTCGAGCTTGTCGTACGGGTAGGGCATGCCGAAGTAGTCCTCGAGCGCGGCGAGCAGCTCGGGCGTCGTCTTCGTCGCGTACGCGGCCTCGGCGCCGCGCCCCTTCGGCGCGATGATGCGCAGCGGGACGCCGCGCTTGCCGCCCTTGCCGCCGTCGATGACGTCGAACGGCCCGACGGCGAACGCGACGAGGTACGACGGCAGCGGCGGCGTGCGCGCGAACGTCACCAGCTTCATGCCGTCGGCCCCGGGCGCCTCCGTCGCGACCGGCGCGTTCGACACGGCGACGTGGTCGGTCTTCACGCGCAGCGCGACGTCGAACGGCACCTTGAACGACGGCTCGTCGAAGCACGGGAACGCGCGCCGCGCATCGGTGGCCTCGAACTGCGTGAACGCGTACCAGGCGCCGCGCTCCTCCTGCCGGTACAGGCCGCTCGACTCGAGCGACGACAGCTTGCCGGTGTACGCGAGGCGCACCGACGCCGCGCCCTCGAGCGGGCGATCGAAGGCGATGCCGATCAGCTTCGCCTCGGTCGTCTCCTTCGTCGCGGGCACGAGGTGCGCGCCGACCTTGATCGTGCCGTGCCCCGTCGTCGCCGTGACCGACGACACCGCGAGGTCTGCGCCGTGCAGCCAGATCGCGGAGCTCGCCTTGTCGACGACGAGCTCGATCTCGGCGACGCCCTGGAACGCGGGCTCGCTCGGGACGATCGTGAGCTCGAGGCGGTAGCCGGTCGGCCGCACGTGTGCGGGGAGGCGCAGCCCGGCGGGCGGCGCCGACAGCGCCGGCGCGGGCGCTGGCTCGACGACGTTCGGCGGCGCCGGCGGGGGTGGTGCGGCGACCGTCGCCGGCTTCGTCCCACAACCCGCGACGGCGATCGCAACGAGGGCTACGCGCATGGCGCGGACGCTACTACGGATCGTTCCGATCGATGCGCCGAGCGAGAAGCTCGCAGCGGCGTGGCACGCCGCATGCTGCACCGCTTCCCATGAGCAAACACCACGACCGGCGCAAGGGCACCCACACCACCAAGGACGTACGCGACGTGGAGACGTCGAAGGCGAAGCCGGAGCCGCTCCTCCAGAACGAGGGCGAGGGCAGCCGGACCGCGGCGCGCGCCTACAACGACGATCTGCGGTCGTTCATCGACGAGAAGCGCGTCGAGCCGGCGGCGAAGGAGGCGAAGGACTTCGTCGAGCAGCACCCGACCGAGGCGAAGGCCGCCGAGGTCCGGGCGGAGGCGGGGCCGACCCCGATCAAGCACCGCCTGAGCGAGCTCGCCAGCGAGGGCCGCGCGATGTTCCAGCGCGCGCAGGAGCGGGTGCGCGGGATGATCCGCCGGCGCCTGCACCGCGGCGGCTGAGCCGGGTATGTTGAGGCGTGGCCGGCACGCTGTTCGTCGTCGGGACGCCGATCGGCAACCTGGAGGACCTGTCGCTGCGCGCGGCGCGGGTGCTGCGCGAGGCCGACCTCGTCGCGGCCGAGGACACGCGGGCGGCGCGCACGCTGCTCGTGCACGCGGACGCGCACGGCGCCGTCAACGCGCAGCGCCGGATCGTGTCGTACTTCGAGGGGAACGAGGCCGCGCGCGCCGAGGAGCTGGTGGCGGCGCTGCGCGCCGGGCAGCGCGTCGCGGTGATCAGCGAGGCCGGGATGCCGGGCGTGTCGGACCCGGGTGCGTACGCGATCGCGGCCGCGATCGAGGCGGGCGCGCGGGTCGAGGTGGTGCCGGGCCCGTCGGCGGCGCTCGCGGCGCTCGCGGGATCGGGCCTGCCGAGCGAGCGGTTCCTGTTCCTCGGCTTTTCGCCGCGCGAAGCGGGTGCGCGGCGCGCGCTGTTCGGTACCCTGCGGGGTGAGGTCGCGACGATGATCTTCTTCGAGGCACCCGATCGCGTCGGCGACACGCTCGCCGACCTCGCCGCGGCGTTCGGCGGCGATCGGCGCGCGAGCCTGGGCCGCGAGCTCACGAAGCTCCACGAGGAGCACGCGCGCGGCACGCTGGCCGAGCTCGCCGCGCGCTACGCGGAGGTCGCGCCGCGCGGCGAGTGCACGCTCGTCGTCGCCGGCGGCACCGGCGACGCCCCGGAGATCGACGTCGAGGCCGAGCTGCGCCGCCTCCTCGCCGGGGGCCTCGGCCCCAAGGACGCCGCCGCGCGCCTCGTCGTGCAGACCGGCATCCCACGCCGCCGCCTCTACCAGCTCGCCCTGTCGCTGCAGCGGGAGCCGCGCGAGTGACCCCGGTCGCCTTCGACGCGGGTGGGTTGCCGCGCATCGCGACGCGGCGGCGCACGCTGCCGTGCGGCCTCGACGTGGTGATCCACCGCGACGACGCCGTCCCGCAGGTGGCGGTCAGCGTGTGGTACCGCGTCGGCAGCTCCGACGAGCGCGCCGACCGCACCGGCTTCGCGCACCTGTTCGAGCACCTGTTCAAGTCGCCCCCCGCGCGCCTCGGCGGGCACCACTACGAGGTGCTGAAGCGCGCCGGTGCGGCGGAGGCGAACGCGTCGACGAGCGCGGACCGCACCGCGTACCACGAGGTGATGCCGGCGCATCAGCTCGCGCTCGCGCTGTGGATCGAGAGCGATCGCATGGGCTACTTCGCGCCGGCGTTCACGCCGGACCGGCTCGCGACGCAGCAGTCGGTCGTGCGCGCCGAGCGCCGGCAGCGCTACGAGGACGTGCCGTACGGCGCCGAGCGGTTCGCCGTCGCGGGCGCGCTGTACCCCGACGGCCATCCGCTGCGCCACCTCGCGATCGGGCGCCACGAGGACATCCAGGCCGCGACCGTCGACGACGTGCTCGCGTTCTACCGCACGTGGTACGTGCCCGCGAACGCGACGCTCGTGCTCGCCGGCGACGTGCCCGACGACGTCGACGACCTCGTCGACCGATACTTCGGCACGTTCCCGCCGTCCGCGCGCCCGGCGCGCCGCACCGTCGACGCACCGGCGCGCGCGGGGGCGTCCGCCGCGCTCGTCGATCGCTTCGCCGCGCTCGATCGCATCCACCGCGCGTGGCACGGCCCCGCGGCGCTCGGCGCCGACGAGGCCGAGCTCGACGTCCTCGCCGCGGCGTGGACCGCCGCCGGCACGGGCGCGCTGTGGCGCCGCCTGGTCTACGAGACGCAGCTCGCGCAGCGCGTGAGCGCGTGGACGATCAACGGCCGCCTCGGCGGCGAGCTGCACGTCGCCGTCGACCTGCGCACCGGCGCCGATGCGGGCGCGGTCCGCGCGATCCTCGACGAGGTGTGCGCGAGCGGCGTCGACGAGCGCGCGATCGCCCGCGTCGTCGTGCGGCGCGAGGCGGGCACGATCTGGAGCCTGACCGGCCTCGCGCGCCGCGCCGCGCTCGTGCAGCGCAGCATGCTGTACGCCGAGCGCCCCGACGGCCTCGCCGACGAGCTCGCCCGCTTCCGCGCCGTCACGCCGGCGTCGATCGAGGCCGCCCGCGCGCGCTGGCTCGATCGCGCCGCCGTCGTCGAGGTCGCGACCACCGCGGGCGCGGCCCGGCGCGGGTCCGCGCCGGCTACGGACCCGGCGTCGGCTTCTTCAGAAGCTTGACCGCGGGCTCCAGGCCCTTGGTCATGTGGACCTCGTTCTTGTCGTCGACGACGACCAGCTCGAAGTCCGTCAGCTTCTCGCGCTCGATCAGCTTCAGCGTCTCGTCCCAGCCGAGGATGAACACGACCTTGGACCACGCGTCCGCGGTGAACGCGTCCTTCGCGCGGATCGTGACGGAGCGCGACTTCTTCGCGGGCATGCCGTCGCGCGGGTCGAGGATGTGGTGGTACCGGACGCCGTCTTTGACGAACCCGCGCTCGTAGTCACCCGACGTCGAGAACGAGTGGTCCTCGACCGGCGCGATCGCGAACATCTCGCTCTTGCCGCCGCGCGGATCGCGGACGCCCACGACCCACGGGTCCGCGCCCTTCTTGCCGGCGATGAACATGTCGCCGCCCGCCTGCACCATGAAGCTCGTGAGGCCCTGGTCGTAGAGGAGCTTCACGCACCGGTCGACGGCGTAGCCCTTCGCGATGCCGCCGAGCGTGATCGACATGCCCTTGCGGCGCAGGAACACGCTGCGCCGGGCCTTGTCGAGGACGAGGTCGCGGTAGCCGATGCTCGCGAGGCGCGCCTTCACGTCCTTGGGGTCGGGGAGGGAGCCGTCCATGTCCTGGTCGAACTTCCACAGCCCCTTGAACGCCCCGACGGTGATGTCGAAGATGCCCTTGGTGCGCGTCGCGACGTCCTGCGCGCGCTCGATCACCGTGTAGGTCTCGTCGGAGACGACGACCGGCTTCACGCCGGCGTTCGTGTTGATCTGGCTGACCTCGCTGTCGGGCAGCCACGTCGTCATCACCGCGTCGATGCGCTTCATCTCGGCGAACACGGTCTCGGCCGCCTTCGCCGCCTTGGCCTCCGACTCGGTCCACACGTAGACCGAGATCACCGTCCCCATCGCGCTGCCGTGGTACTCGAACTTCCGGTCCGGGTCCGGCCGCGACGGCGCGGCGTCCGCCCGCCCGGCCGCAAGGACCGCGAGGACCGCGGCGGCGCAGGCGGCGAGCGCGAGGCCGCGCATCACCGGATCCAGTGGATGATGCCGAGCACGATCAACACGGCGCCGACCGCGAGCGACAGCAGGACCGCGCCGACGGAGATCGCGAGCGTCCCCTGGGTCTCCTGCTGGATGCCCTTCCACATGCCGATGCACGCGGGGATCGCACCGCACGCGGCGATGATGCCGCCGAGCACCGACCCGTGCACGAGCCCGTTCTTCGCCACCGTGATGAGGATCCCGGCGATCACCATCGCGAGCGCGACGTAGGCCGGAGTCTTCGAATCCGCTACCGGTTCACCCATGCGCCCAAGCTAGCACGAAGCCCGAAGATCGCTCAGCTCTCCGAATACATACGGATCTGCTCGCGCATGACGTCGTCGGACAGCGACTGCTGCACCTGCTCGAGGAGGCAGTCCGCGAGGACCAGCATCATGTCCTCGACGCTCTTGTCCGCGACCACCTTGGCGAGGAGGGTCTTGGCATCGCGCGAGTCGTCGCCGGCCAGAAGCTCCCTCACCTTTGCCACCGTCAGATCACCCTGGAAGTCGATCATCAGATGTTGCCGCAGGTACTCGATCAGCCGGTTCACCTGGGACGGAATACAGCACCCTCCGATCGGGATCAAGACAACGGGACCTCTTGGTTTGCCGACGGGAGCGCTGTCCGAGATGTGCTTGCACCCTCGTTCCAGTTGCCCGACGATAACGCCAGATGCCGCGCGTGCTGCTCACCGGCTTTTGCGCGGTTCCGGGCCCGCGGCGCGCGGGAGTGCAGCTGCGCCACGTGGTCAAGGCGCTGACGCCGCTGCACAGCGTCGACCTCCTGGTCGCGCGCGAGGGCGAGCAGGCGTACGTCGAGCGGCAGGGGTCGGTGCGCGTCCTGCGCGTGCCGACGCACGAGTCCGACCTGCGCTCGCAGATCCAGTCGTTCCAGCGCGCGCTCAAGCGGCAGCTCGACGGCGCCGACTACGACATCGTGCACTGCCGCGACAGCTGGAGCGGCATCCCGGTGCTCGAGGCGCGCGGCCGCCTCGGGTACGCGGTCGTGTACGACCTCACGCGGTCGCCGCTCGGCGAGACGACGCACGACGCGGAGCTCGACGCGCAGTACGGGCGCGACGAGGAGGCGTGCCTGCTCGCGGCGGACCTGGTGCTGGCGCCGACGCCGGCGGCGGTCAAGGCGCTGCAGAACCGCGGCAAGCCCGAGCGCGTGATCCTGTCGCCGCCGGGCGTCGACGTCGACCGCTTCGACTGGGACGACCAGCCGCCGCAGGCGCAGCCGAAGATCCTCTACGTCGGCTCGATCGACCCGGGCCGCGGCGTGCGCGTGCTCGTGCGCGCGATGGCGGCGGTGACGCGCGAGGTCGACGCGCGCCTCACGCTCGCGGGGTCGTTCGCGCCCAAGTTCGAGCAGGGCCTGCGCGACGGCATCCGCGAGCTCGGGCTCGCCGACAAGATCGAGGCGATCGGGCCGGTCGACCACGACCAGCTGCCGGCGCTGCTCGCGACGGCGACGGTGTGCGTCGTCCCGGCGGCGTCGGACCTGACGCCGAACCCGACGGTCGTGTACCCGACCAAGCTCCTCGAGTACATGGCGTGCCGGCGCGCGGTCGTCGCGCCGCGCCGCGAGACCGTGCAGCAGATCGTCGAGAACAACCGCGAGGCGCTGCTGTTCGAGCCCGGCGACCCGATCGACCTCGCGCGCAAGATCCTGCGCCTGCTCGGCGAGCCGATGCTGCGCGAGCGCGTCGCCCAGAACGCGTACGAGCGCGTGCGCAAGGACTTCACGGCGAGCGCGGCCCGCCGCGCGCTGCGCAAGGCGTACGGCGTGCTCGCCGAGCGCTTCGCGATGGAGTCGTCCGACGACGCCGACGAGGCGCCGGCGCGCGAGCTGCTCGCCGACGACGACTTCGAGGCCACGGTGTTCGAGGAGGTCCCGGCGCCGCCGCCCGTCGACACCGCGCTCAACAAGCTCGAGGAGCTCGACGAGGTGCTCGTCCAGCTCGACGACGGCACCGGCAGCACGAGCTCCGAGCACGTGATCGCCCCGCCGCCGCCGCCGCGCGAGCGCGACGAGACGATCGAGCGCAAGCCCGTGCCGCCGGCGCCGCGCGACTCCGGCCACTGGACCGTGTCCGCGCTCGCCGCCCCACCTCTGCCCCCCGGCCAGGACGACTGGGTCGTCACGAACGTCGCCGCCGCCGTGCGCGCCCTCGAGGCCGAGGCCCGCACCTCCACCGTCATCGCCGGCGACGACGTCCTCGCGCGCGACCACGACGACGGCACCCCCATCGAGGGCGTCGTCGTCGCCGCCGCCCCTCCGCTCCCCCTCGTCGAGCAGGCGTTCGTCGCCGGCGAGATCGACGTCCCCCCACCGCCCCCCGAGCGCTCCAACCACGACACCCCCGCCGTCCAGTTCACCGCCGCCTCCGCCATCCTCGGCCCCCCCGATCCGCTCGATCCCGACACCGGCTCGCGCACGCCGGCCATCGAGATCGATCGCCGCTGAACGTCCCACCCTCCGGGTTGCCGGAGCGGACGTGTTAGGGTCGCCGCTCGGAGGCGCTCCATTCCGGTCGTCGCACTGGTCAACCTGCTGTTCGGCATCGGCTTCGCGTTGATCGCCCGCGACAGGATCCGTGCGGATGGGCCGTTCTCGGCGCCGGCGTTTCACCTGATCCTCCTGCACGCGGCGGCGGTCGTGGCGCCGTGCGCGCTGTACTTCTACGCGGTGCACCCGGCGTGGAGCTGGATGTACTCGGTCGATCCCGACAAGCTCGCGGGGGTGTTCGTGCTGCCGCTCATGGTCGGGCACGCGGTGCTCGTGATCGGCGGCTGGTACGGGGCGTCGCTGCTCCTGCGCCGCGGGTACCAGGGGGCGCTCGTGTACGTCGCCGGGGCGATCGCGCTGACCCTGCTCGTGCTCGTGGTCGCGGGCATCGGGCGGCTGTCGACGGCGACCGACTACCACGGCTGGCGCAGCGGGCAGGGCGTGTCGCTGTTCGCCGTCAAGCTCGGATGGGCGTTCCTGGTGTCGCTCATGGCGATGTTCGGGTCGGCGGTGTACGTGGCGATCGAGCTGGGCCGCGACGGCCGCCGCGTGCGGTCCCGGTGAGTTACTATCGCGGCGCTGTGCTCCGCGTGCTCCTGCTAACGCTCGTGGTCGGCTGCGGGCCGATCGTGTACGTCAACGACGTCACGCGAAAGGCCTCGGACGCCGTCGACGAGGCGCGCGCCGCCGAGGCCGACAAGTACGCGCCGTACTACTGGACGCGCGCCGTCGAGTTCCTGCGCCAGGCGCGCACGATCGCGGCCCACGCCGACTTCCAGGGCGCGAACCGGTACGGCCGGCTCGCGACCGAGGCCGCCGAGCTCGCCGTCCAGGAGGCGAACGAGGTCAAGAAGGACCCGTCGAAGGTGAAGGGTGCCAGGCCCGACGTCGCGCCGGCCAAGGGCGGTGGCGACGACGAGGTCCCGAGCGGGCTCGACACCAAGAAGGTCGCGCCGGCGAAGGACGGTGCGCCGTGAGGGCGGGCCTCGCCGCGATCGTCGTCGTGCTCGTCGCGACCGGGTGCGCCGGGAGCGCGGTGCGCACGCAGACGGCGGCGACCGCCGCGCTGATCGCGACGGCGCGCGACAACGGCGCGCAGCGGTGCGCTCCCGTCGAGCTCGCGATGGCCGAGTCGCACAACGACTTCGCGAGCCACGCGCTCGACGAGGGCAACTACCACGACGCCGTGCGCGACGCCGCGGTCGCGAAGAAGAACGCCGAGGCGGCGATCGAGAAGTCGCCGCGGGAGAAGTGCGCCGACCCGACGTCGCGCGTCGTCGTCGTGCCCCGGCCGGGCGACGCCGACGGCGACGGCATCCTCGATCCCGACGACAAGTGCCCGAACGAGCCCGAGGACAAGGACGGCTTCGAGGACGAGGACGGCTGCCCCGACGACGACAACGACCACGACGGCATCGCCGACAAGATCGACGCCTGCCCGAACGAGCCCGAGGACCGCGACGGCTTCGAGGACGACGACGGCTGCCCCGAGCTCGACAACGACAAGGACGGGCTCGCCGACAGCATCGACGTGTGCCCGAACGAGCCCGAGGACAAGGACGGCTTCGAGGACGACGACGGCTGCCCGGACCCCGACAACGACAAGGACGGCATCCTCGACAAGGACGACAAGTGCCCGCTCGAGTTCGGCGTCGCGCCCGACGGCTGCCCGAAGAAGTACACGCTCGTCGTCGTCACCGAGAAGAAGATCGAGCTCAAGCAGACCGTGTTCTTCGACACGAACAAGGCCACGATCAAGGCGCAGTCGTTCGCGCTCCTCGACGACGTCGCGCTCGCGATGCGCGACAATCCCAAGATCAAGGTCGAGGTGCAGGGGCACACCGACTCCGTCGGCGACGCCGCGTTCAACCTGAGGCTGTCCCAGTGGCGCGCGGACTCGGTGAAGAAGTACCTCGTCGGCAAGGGCATCGCCGCCGACCGTATGAGCGCGAAAGGATTCGGCCAGGGCGATCCGATCGCGGACAACCGCACCGACCAGGGCCGGGCGCAGAACCGTCGCGTCGAGTTCATCATCACCGCGCGCTAGTGCACGTGGATTTCATGGGCGTTTTCGGCGCGGGCTGCGGTATATCAGCGCGTATGGGAACCCGCAGTCTCGCGTGGGGGGTCTTGGTCGTGCTCGGCATCGCCGGCCCGATGGGCCAGTCGGCGCACGCCGATCCGAAGAGTGATCTCGTCCAGAAGTCGAAGGAGGCGATGGAGGCCTACGACGGGATGGACTACGACGCGGCCAAGAAGAGCCTGACGCAGGCGATCGCGAACGCGAAGAAGGCCAAGCTCGACAAGGACCCGGCGCTCGCGAAGGCGTACATGTTCCTCGCCGTGTCCTCGTTCGCGGGCGGCGACACCGACGGCACGAAGGCGGCGTTCTCGGCGGCCGTCACGATCGACCCGAAGATCCAGATCGACAGCGCGTACAAGCAGCCCGAGCTGACCAAGCTCCTCGAGGCCGCACGCAAGGACGCGCCGGCGAGCAGCGGCGGCACGACGACGGCGACGGGCGACGGCGCGGAGTGCCTGGGCGTGAAGGGCTTCCAGCACACGATCGTCGACACCGGCAAGGGCGGCACCGCGCTGCCGCTCGAGGTGCTCCTCGGCGCCGACGTGAAGCCGGAGAAGGTCTCGATCCAGTTCCGCGCGAAGGAGACGCCCGACTACACCGAGGTCAAGATGACCAAGGAGAGCGCCTGCAAGTGGACCGGCGCGATCCCCGGAGCGGCGATGAAGGGCTCGCTGCTGTTCTATTACGTCGCCGCGTACGACGGGAACAACCGCGTCATCATCGGCAAGGGCTCGTCGGGCGCGCCGAACACGATGGACATCGTCGCGGGCAGCGGCACCGGCGGCGGCACCGGCAAGGACACCGAGGACCCGATCAACGGCAAGCGCGTCGCGAGCAACGGCGGTGGCGGGTCGGGCAACTCGGGCGGCTCGGTCAGCTCGGGCGGCTCGGTCGGCGGTGGCGTCGGCAAGAAGAAGGGTCCGAACAAGGTCTACCTCGCCGTCGTCGGCGGGACGGGCTTTGGCTACGTCACCGGCAACACCGAGGGCGGCAACGAGGTCAAGAACTGCTGCGTCGGCAACAGCCTCGTCGTGCTCACGCCGGAGCTCGGCTTCCACGTGAGCCCGCAGCTCGCGATCGGCGTCGCCGGCCGGATCGGCCTGCCGATCGGCGCCAACGTCGACCCGCCGAACGCGAAGCACTCCGAGGTCGCGCCGGGCGCGCTCGTGCGGGTGCGCTACACGCTGTCGGCGACGGGCGAGGGCGTGCGCGTGATGGGGCAGATCGGCGGCGGCGTCATGCGCAACACGATCAAGCTCGACGCGGCGGCGAACGGCATGGACACCGACATCGTCGCCCAGGGCCCGCTCTTGCTCGGCGCCGGCATCGGCTTCACGAAGAAGCTCGGCAACAACCTCGCGTTCCTCGCGGACATCTCGGCGCTCGCCGGCATCGCGGTCACCGACAAGCTCGGGACGGCGACGCTCAACACCGGCGTCGGCGGCGACCTCTCGCTCGGCCTGGCGCTGGGGTTCTAGCCCACACTTCCGCACGCCGGACGTAGCCCGCCACACACATTTTTTTCCACACGCTTGTCAGGCGGGCTTGCTACGCTGGCGTTCGTGTCGAGGGTCGACCCGAAGAAGCTCGCGAAGCCCGCGGTCGACCGCGCGCCGGCGGGTGAGGACCTGGACGACGCGTTCCGCGAGTGGGAGCAGCTGGCCCACGGTACGCCCCCGCGCACGCACACGCGCCCGATCCGGCACGCCGAGGGGACCGGCGCCGCGCCGAACGTCTCGCGCACCGCGACGGTGCACGACCCGCTGACCACCGGCGTGCTCGCCGAGGTCACGCGCCGGCCCGAGGCGGCCGCGGTGGACGAGGACGAGCCGCCGTTCGCGCCGGTCGTCCCCGAGCGCCCGACGCGGCGCCTGCCGCAGCAGGCGAGCCCGCGGGTCACGCAGAACATCATCAAGCGCAAGCGCCCCCGCTGACGTTTGTCCGGCGTCCGGACGCCGAAAAGTTGCCCGCGCGCGCGAAAGAGGGCTGTATTTCGAGGCGATGAGCGAAGCCTCCGCCGCATGTCAGCCGGAACCAGCTCACGTGGTCTTGAAGGGCACCGCGCGCGGCCTGGAGATCCAGGTCGCGGGGAGCCCGGCGACGCCGGCGCTGGTCGCGCGCCTGAGCGAGCTGCTCGCGGAGGCGCCGACGTTCTTCGCCGGCTGCGACGCGCGGGTGGCGCTCCTCGACGAGGGTGAGCTCGCACCCGACGCCGCCGGTGCGCTCGCGGAGATCGCCGCGAAGTACGCCCTCCACATCGTCGAGATCGCCGCCCGCCCCGCCGCGCCGGTCCGCCGCCTCGCGCCGGTCCCGCTCGCCGAGGGCTCCGGCGCCACCCAGGTCGCCGCGGACCCGGTCGCCGAGGACTCGCAGCCGTACGCCGCGCTGTCGGTGATCGGGTCGGGCCCGTCGGCTCCGGTGGGGGATCCGTCCGCGTCGTCCGCGTCGTCCGCGTCGTCCGCGTCGTCCACGTCGTCCGCGTCGTCCGCCGAGCCGGCGCTGCGCCTCGTCGAGGCGCTCGCGCCGATCATCGAGCTCGCGCCGATCGTCGAGGCGCTCGCGGCGCCGATCGCGCCGCTCGCCGCGCCGCTTGCCGCACCGATTGCCTCACCGACCGCCGCCGCGCCGCTCGCCGAGGCGAAGCCGGCCGCGCCGGCGCCGAAGCTGCTCGTCGGGCCGGTGCGCTCCGGCATGATCGTCGAGCACCCCGGTCACCTGATCGTCCTCGGCGACGTCAACCCGGGTGCGGAGATCCGCGCCGAGGGGAACATCATTGTCCTTGGCCGCCTGCGCGGCGTAGCACGGGCAGCGGTCCACGGGACCGCGGGTTTCATCATCGCCCTGTCGCTGGGGCCGCAGCAGCTACGCATCGGTCGCCGCCTCGCGCGCGCGGCCGACGCCGACCGCCCGAGCGGCGGTGCCGAGATCGCCTACGTCGCCGACGACGCCATCGTCGTCGAGCGTTTCCAGGGACGCCTTCCGAGCGGCCTCGCCGCAAGCATGTAAGGAGCACTCACTCATGGGTCGTGCAATCGTCATCACGTCTGGCAAGGGTGGAGTCGGCAAGACCACCACCACGTGCAACCTCGGCGCGGCGATCGCGCAGCTCGGGGCGAGCGTCGTCCTCATCGACGCCGACATCGGGTTGCGCAACCTCGACGTCGTCATGGGCCTCGAGAACCGCATCGTCTACCACCTGGTCGACGCGATCGCGGGCCGCTGCACGATCCAGAAGGCGCTGATCAAGGACCGCCGCCTCGACAACCTGTGGCTGCTCCCCGCGTCGCAGACCGACGACAAGGACGCCGTGTCCCCCGAGGACATGGTCGGCCTCATCAACGAGCTCAAGGCGACGCACGACTTCGTGCTGATCGACTGCCCGGCCGGCATCGAGCAGGGCTTCCGCAACGCGATCGCCGGCGCCGACGAGGCGATCGTCGTCGCGACGCCCGAGGTGTCGTCGATCCGCGATGCAGATCGCGTGGTCGGATTGCTCGCGCAGCGCGACATCCCGACGCGCCTGATCGTGAACCGCATCTCGCCGCACCTCGTGAAGAAGGGCGACATGCTCTCGCAGGCCGACGTCATCGAGATCCTCGCGCTCGAGCTGCTCGGCGGGGTGCCGCTCGACGAGCACGTCGTCGCGTCCACGAACAAGGGCATGCCGGCGGTGCTCGAGGGCAAGTCGCTGGCCGCGCGCGAGTTCACGCGCATCGCCAAGCGCCTCCTCGGCCTCGAGGTCGAGCCGGAGCGCGAGGTCGGCTTCTTCGGTCGGATCGGGCGGGCGCTTGGCTTCTCCTCCGCGAACCCCGCCTGAGGTGTCCACATGTGGAACTTTCTTCGTAATCGTCAGTCGAGCCGCGAGGTGGCCAAGGGCCGCCTCCACCTGGTCCTCGCGCACGACCGTGCCGGGATCGAGGGCGGCAAGCTCCAGGAGATGCGCCGCGAGATCGCGGCCGTGATCTCGAAGTACGTGCCGATCGACATCGAGGCCGTCGAGGTCCAGATCGAGAGCAAGAGTCGCGCGACCGAGCTGCGCGTCTCGAGCCCGCTGCCCGCCCGCAACGGCTAGGCGGACGTATGTCATAGTCCGCCGCATGTCGACGAATGCGCCGCCGTGCGCAACGTGTGGGCAGCCGCTGCGGTGGATCGCAGAATCGTACGGCTGGGGGTGTGATCGGTGCCGGCAGTTCTACCCGGCCGGCGCGGCGCAGCCGCAGCAGGCGTGGGCGCAGCAGGCGCCGGGCGCCGGTGGCGGGTCGAACAAGACGCTGTTCCTCGCGATCGGCGGGGTCGTCCTCGTCGGCGGCATCATCGCGATCGTGCTCGCCACGCGCGGTGGTGGCGGCGGCGGTGGCTCGCGCGACGGCGTCATCAAGTCGGCGGTCGCGGCGCTGTCGTCGGGCGACGTCGACGCGCTCGTGGACCTCGCGCCGAGCCCGAAGTCCGTCGCGAAGTGGGAGGACTGCGGCGACGGGAAGAACGAGACCGCGGACATGGCGGACGCGCTCGGGGACATGCTGCGGGCGAGCTTCAAGAAGGCGGTGAAGGGCCTGAAGGGCGGGAAGATCCAGCTCGACGAGATCGTCACCGAGGCGCTCGAGCCCTGGAAGGACGCGGGCTGCGACGACGACGACGACGACGGCGAGGGCCGCCGGAAGAAGCGCCAGAGCGGTGTGGAGCTCATCGCGCAGAAGGGCTGCAAGAAGCGCGGCTGCACCGCGACGGTGAGCGCCCGCGCGCAGCAGGTGAAGGTCAAGGTGAAGGTGACGCCCGACAAGGACGGCGCGAAGCCCAGGACCCAGCGGGTCACGTTCGAGATGATCGAGGTCGACGGCGGCTGGTACCTCGGCGAGATCAAGGGCCTGGGCAAGAGCGGCCTCGACGACGACGATCGCGGCGATCGCGACGACGGCGACGACGGCGACGGCGACAACGAGATGCTCGAGAAGTTCGGCAAGCACGCCGACCGGATCTGCGCGTGCAAGGACACCGACTGCATCACGAAGGCGACCGAGTCGTACGGCAAGGAGATGAGCGAGTGGGCCAAGGAGAACGCGGGCAAGGCCGCGCGCCGGCCGAGCGAGGCCGACCGGAAGCGCCTCGAGGACCTGACGAAGCGGATGACGGAGTGCGCGACGAAGATCGCCACGGACACGGCGAACGCGATCGAACCGCCGAAGCCGCCGGACCCTCCCGACAACCCCCTCAAGGTCGACCTCGAAGACGAAGAAGAAGACGCGGGGCCGCTCGCGCTGGCTCCCGCCGACATGCCGGGGGAGTGCTCGGCCTATCGCGACGCCGTCGCGAAGGCGATGAGCTGCAAGAAGCTGGACGCGAAGATGAAGGAGCTCTACCGCAAGGGCTGGGACGGCTTCGTGAAGACGTGGGGCATGACGAGCGGATCGACGCGCACGAGCATCGCGTCGACCTGCGGGCAGCTGGTCGAGAGCATGAACAAGAGCCTCGAGTACCTCTGCAAGTGAGCGCTGCCTGGCAGCTGCAGGGCGCCGTGCGATAGTCGAGCCATGACGAACGCACCACCGTGCGCGACGTGCGGTTCTGCGCTGCGCTGGTATCCCGACCACTACGGCTGGGGCTGCGATCGCTGCCGGCAGTTCCATCCGTCGCCGCGGCCGGCGGCGCCCGCGGTAGCGGCGGCGCCGCGCGCGTACCAGCCGATCGCGCACGGGAGCCCCCGGCGCTCGTCGCTCCCGATCCTGATCGGCATCGGCGGGCTCGCGGTGGTGGCGGTCGGCATCGCGCTCGTCCTGAAGGTGAAGGGCGGCCGGACCGGCGGCGCGGCGTCGCGCCAGGAGGTCATCGACGACACGTTCGCGGCGCTCGAGGCCGGCGACACCGACAAGCTGATGGACCTCGGCGACGGCGGCGTCCTGTTCAACCGCATCATGGACTGCAAGGGGCGCGACGACGACGACGACGATCGCCCGCGGCGCAAGCGCGACGACGATGATGACGACGAGCTCGCCGAGATGCGCGATCCCGACAAGGTCCTGGACCGCGTGCAGCGCGAGACGCGGCGCACGGCGGCGATGATGAAGGGCGTGCGGTTCGAGGTGCTCGACGTCCTGACGCGCGAGCCGCCCAAGCTCGACGATCGGCGCGGGGCGGACGACGACGACGACGACGTCCGCGACCGCGGGCGCGCGAAGTACGAGCCGCGCCGCGCGCGCGATCGCGACGACGACGACGACCGGGATCGCGATCGCGACCTCGACGTCACCGTGATGCGCAAGGGCAAGAAGGTGATGAAGGGCTGCTACGCGAAGCAGACGTTCCGCATGCAGCGGATCAAGGTCCGCGTGCGCATCCAGGAGGACGACCGCGAGCCCGACACGCAGAAGGTCACCCTGAACGCGCTCGAGCTCGACGGGCGCTGGTACCTGAGCACGCCACCGGAGATCAAGCTGCACAAGAGCTACGCGCGCATGCTCGACGTCATGCGCGACGAGATGTGCGAGTGCACCGACGGCAAGTGCGCGAACAAGGTCGAGCGCGACTGGAAGCGCTACGGCAAGTACATGCTGCGCGAGGCGAAGGACCGGCTGAAGAAGGACGAGCTGTCCGAGCTCGATCCGATCGAGAAGGAGCTGAAGGAGTGCCGCAAGCGCGCCGGCGGTCGCGCGGATGCGGGCGACGACACGCTCGCGAAGATGGTCGAGGTCACCGACAAGATGTGCGCGTGCAAGGACAAGGCGTGCAGCGAGCGCGTGCAGGAAGAGTTCACGCGCTGGGGCGCCGACATGGCGAAGAAGAGCGATCGCGAGGAGACCGACGCCGACGTCCAGAAGAAGATCACCGACGTCATGACGCGCTACAGCGAGTGCATGATGAAGCTGTACGGCTCGGACACGTCCGGCCTCGACGCGGCGCCGTACGGGATGCCGTCGGCGTGCAGCGAGCACCGCGAGGTCACCGCGCGGATCATGGCGTGCTCGAGCGTCGGCACGGCGCAGCGCACGCAGTTCAAGGACGGCTGGCACACGTTCGCGCGCACCTGGCGCGACGGCGACAGCTCCGAACGCGTGAGGATCGAGATGAATTGCAGGTCGACGGTGGAGGCGCTGAAGCAGCTGCAACAGGCGCTGTGCAACTAGGCTCTCCGGGGACCTGCCGGCTTCTGCCGGCGTGACGCGGCGCAACGCGCGCACCGTGAAGCGCGCATGGCGGCATCGTAGCTTCACGCGATGGGCAAGAAGCCGGACGAGCTGGTGCGCTGGTGTGTCTGGGTTCGCGATGCGCTGGCGCAGCGAGGGTGCGCGGCGCGGTTGACGTACGACGACAAGGTCGCCGGCGACGTGCTGCTGCTGGCGGTGTCCCCGTCGCGGCGCGACGACCTGGTCGAGATCACGATCGCGCGCCGCAAGAAGGGTCGGGCCCACCTCGCGGTGACGGCGACGACCGCCGGCGGCGTCACCGCGGTGCACGGGGCGCTCGCGAACCTCCACGCGGAGGTGCCGCGGCTCGCGAACGCGAAGCGCAAGTTCGTCCACCGCATCGAGCGGCTCGTCGGCGAGCTCGCGCGGTCGTGGGACGCACGCCGCGTCGGGGCGCTCGCGCGGTCGAGCTCGTACCACGACGCGCTCGCGCGGCTGCGCGACGTCGTGCCCGAGGCCGTGCCGATGCGCGGCGTCGGCTTCCGCGCCGGCCTCGCCGGCGACGGCGACCACCACCACCACACGCGCGAGGTGTACCCGACGCTGTGCGGCGCCGCGGTCCCCGTCGACGTGTCGTGGCGCGGGCTCGCGTGGGACGCGCAGCACGGGCGCTGGCTCGCGCGCTCCGGCACGCTCACCGCGCTCCTGCGGTCGCGCAGCGGGCAGGACCTCGAGCGCGCCGGCATCAGCCTCGGCGACGTGGCCATCGCCGGTGCGGTCGTCGTCGGCGCCGGCGCGGTCGCGGCGTCGCTGTTCGGCGGCAACGAGCTCGACGACGAGGTCGAGGGTCGCGGCAGGGGCAACAGCAGCTGCGGCGACGTGTTCGACCCGTGCGACCTCATCGACTGCGCGTTCGACCTCTCCGACCTCGGCAACTGCATCCCCGACTGCGGCTCCTTCGACTGCGGCGGGTTCGACGGCCTGGATTGCAGCCTGTGATGCGGCGCGCGCTCGCGGCGGCGATCCGGGCGTACCGGCGGTGGCTGTCGGGACGAGGGCCGCTGCGCGGCGTCTCGTGCACGTTCGCGCGGTGCGAGAGCTGCTCGGCCTACGGGCTCCGCGTCGCGCGCGAGGCGCCGACGGCGGCGCACGCGATCCGGCTGATCCGGAGGCGCCTGCGCCGGTGCCGCGACGCCTCGGTGTACGCGCTCGCGGCGCCCGGCGGCGGCGCGGCGCTCGCGTGGGGTGCCGACCACGAGCGGCCGCTCGACGAGCTGGTCGCCGACCTCACGGCGGCGCGCGAGCTGCCGGAGGCGCGCGCGACAGTGCTCGCCAGGCGCTGGCGGTAGCGCGCTGGCGCCGGCACGATCTCGCCGACGCATCGCCGTCGCGGCGGAGCTGCGCGCGCTGCCGGTGCCGCCGCCGCGCGTGATGCTGCGCCGCGTGCCGGCGCGGCGGGCCGTCGTGCGGCAACGCGCCGTGTATGCGGTCGTCCCGCTCGTCCCGGCCGGCGCGCTCGCCGCGTGGCTGGCGCCGGTCCCCGCGCTCGTCGCGCTCGCCGCGATCGTCGTCGCCCTCGCGCTCGTCGCGCTCCGCCCGGCGCCGTGGCTCGCCCGCCTGCGGCGGCAGGCCGGCGCGGCGGCGCTCCCGCGCTGAGGGGCTACGTCAGCGCCGGCGGCGGAGGAGCAGGCCGCCGAGGGCAAACGCGAGCAGCGCTCCGCCCGGCGCGCCGCGCGAGCCCGAGCAGCAACCGCCCCCATCCTCGTCCTCCTCGGGCACCGGGCAGGGCTCGGCCATGCCCGAGTCGCACGGGATCCCGGTCGTGATCTTGGAGTGGATCCAGGGCAGGTACGTGTCGACGCGCGTGTCGACGCCGCCGTTGACGCACTCGTTGCCGTCGAAGCTGCGCGACACGGTGCCGATGATGCGGCGGACGCCGTCGATCGTCGCGAACCCCGGCCCGCCGGAGTCGCCGTTGCAGTTCTGCGGCTGCGGCGAGCCCATGCCGACCTGGAGCTCGCTCGGGTTGATCGAGATCAGCTGCGTCGCGGCGTCGAACATC
Source organism: Deltaproteobacteria bacterium (assembly GCA_019637375.1). Lineage (GTDB taxonomy): Bacteria > Myxococcota_A > Polyangia > Haliangiales > Haliangiaceae > JABFXX01. The sequence goes on from JAHBVW010000017.1 coordinate 108,364, forward strand.
ACGCCGCCGTCGTTCGTCTGCGTGCTCGTGCGACCGTAGCCGACGATCTCCATGGCCAGGCCCGCGGCGAGCGCGGCGCTGTCCTGCGGGCGCACCATCGGCACGGGCGCGACCTCGGTGATCGGCTGCGCGAGCAGCACGATCCCGACGTCGTGGAACTCGCCGAGGCCGCGGCCCGGGTTCACGAGGGCGAACTGCTCGTGCTTGATCTTCATGCGGCCGGGCGTCACCGTCACCGGCCCGGCGTTCGTGTCGAGCGCGAGCGTGAACCCGGGCACGCCGTCGCCGACGAGCTGCGGGTCCACGCAGTGCGCCGCCGTGAGCACGGCGTCGGGCGCGATCAGCGTGCCGGTGCAGCCGAACATCGGCTGGCCGCCGCCGAAGTCGTACATCAGCGCGCCGACGCCGGCGAACTTGCCGGCCGCCGTGCGCTGGCCTCCGATGACCTCGGACTCGACGGAGCTCAGGTCGAGCTCGGTCACGCAACCGGTGAGGAGCCACAGCGACAGCCAGCGTGCACGCATGCCGCGAGTGTCGGTACGACGGCAGGTCGGGGGCAAGTGACAGCTGCCGGCAATGTGCGCCAGGCCGCGCGCACGGCGCGCATCAGCCGACGAGGAGGCGCGCGCGCCGGCGGTAGTCGGCGGCGTAGTCGTCCTGGCCCTTCTTCTCCCAGGCCGCGGCGAGGTCGCGGCAGCGCTCGGACTCGAGGTAGGGCGAGAGCTCGCCGCCGGTGCGCATCGCGTCGAGCACGGTGATCGCGTCGTCGGTGCGGCCGACGGCGAGCAGCGCGCGGGCGCGGGTGTGCTGGACGCTCGGTACGTCGGGGCGCAGCGCGGTGGCCTCCTCGACGAGCGCGAGTGCGTCCGCCGGGTCGCGCCCGGCGTCGAGCGCCGCGGTGGCCCGGTTGTTCAGCCACACGACGCGCTCCGCCGGGTCGAGCTGCGCCGGGTCGACCCGCGCGAGCATCGCCTCGGCGTCGGCGACGCGGCCCGCGGCGAGGCGGCACGCGACGCACGACATGTGGGCGGCGCGCTCGCGGCGGCGGGTGAACGCGAGCGCGCGCAGCGTGCGGTAGCGGCGGTACGCGAGCGGGAAGCGCGTGGCGTCGAACGCCGCGTGGGCCGTGCGCGGCAGGTACAGGAGGATCCAGCCCGTCAGCGTCGCGACGATCGCGACGCCGATGCTGCCCCACGGCTTGCCGAGCGCGTCGCGCAGGGCGAGCGGCAGCGCGATGCAGCCGAGGGTCCACGCCACCAGGCGCAGCGCGTGCCGGAGCCCCACGTCGCGAGGATAGCGCATTGGGCCGGGCCGTCCCGCGTGGTAAGCAGCCGCGATGTCGGAACGGCTGGTCCCGCTCGGGAAGCGCACCCCGAGCGTGCGCCAGGACGGAACGCCACCGGCTGCACATGGCCCCAAGGTCTACGTCGAGACGTACGGCTGCCAGATGAACGTCGCCGACAGCGACCTGATCGGCAGCGTGCTCGCCGACGCCGGCTACCGCGTCGCCGCGGCCGCCGATGAGGCCGACGTCATCGTCGTCAACACGTGCGCCGTGCGCGAGAAGGCCGAGGAGCGCGTGCTCGCGCGCGCGGCCGAGCTCGGCGCCTGGAAGAAGAAGCGCCCGGGCACGGTCCTCGCGATCGTCGGGTGCATGGCGGAGCACCTGAAGGAGGGGCTCGCCGAGCGCGCGCCGACCGTCGACGTCATCGCCGGCCCCGACAGCTACCGCCGCATGCCGGCGCTCCTCGCGGAGGCCCGATCCCGCGAGGAGAAGGCCGCGACCGTCTTCGACCTCAAGCTCGACAAGGCCGAGACCTACGAGGGCCTGTCGGGTGCCGTCGGCGGCGACGGCGTCTCCGGCTTCGTCACGATCCAGCGCGGCTGCGACAAGTTCTGCACCTTCTGCGTCGTGCCGTTCACGCGCGGGCGCGAGCGCGGCACCCCGCCGCGCGAGGTCCTGCGCCAGGTGCGCGACTTCGTCGCCGCCGGTTATCGCGAGGTCGTGCTCCTCGGCCAGACCGTGAACTCGTACGCCTGGGAGGACGTCACCTTCGCGCAGCTCCTGCGCGCCGTCGCCGCCGTCGACGGCCTCGAGCGCGTGCGCTTCACCTCCCCGTACCCCGTCGACTTCACCGCCGACGTCATCGCCGCCATCGCCGACGAGCCGAAGATCTGCAAGTACGTCCACCTGCCGCTGCAGTCCGGCTCCGACGCCGTCCTCGAGCGCATGCGGCGCGGCTACACCGTCGCCGACTACCGCGCGATCGTCGCGGCCCTGCGCGCCGCGATGCCCGATATCGCCCTCTCCACCGACATCCTCTGCGGCTTCTCGGGCGAGACCGACGACGACCACGCCGCCACCCTCGCCCTCATGCGCGAGCTCCGCTTCGACAGCGCCTTCATGTTCGCCTACTCCGAGCGCGACCTCACCTTCGCCGCGAAGAAGCTCCCCGACGACGTCCCCCCCGACACCAAGAAGCGCCGCCTCGCCGAGATCGTCGCCCTCCAGGAGCAAGTCAGCGCCACCGTCTTCGCCGCCCACGTCGGCCGCCGCGAGCGCGTCCTCGTCCACGGCCCCTCCAAGCGCGACCCCGCCCAGCTCATGGGCCGCACCGACGGCTTCAAGACCGTCATCCTCCCCGCCGGCCTCGGCGCCGTCGGCCAGCTGGTCGACGTCACGATCTCCCGCGCGACGATGGCGACACTCTTCGCCGGCTAGCTCGGACGGAGCGTGGCGTACTGGTCGAACAGCGTCGCCGGCATTCCGTGCGCGAGTCGCCACGTGATCGCGATCGGCCGGTCGCCGGTGTGGCTCTCGTAGGCGACGTCGCCGAGGAACGCGTAGGCGGCGCGGGGCTCGGTCCGGACGAACAGGTAGAACGACCAGCCCGTCGTACGGCTCTCGAGGTAGCGCCGCCCGGAGGGACGGGACACGCTCGCCGCCGCCTGCGTCTCCCAGTGAAAGAGCTCCCGGCTGATCGCGTAGTCCCTGTAGCGCGTCGTCGGCGAGAACCCGTCGCCTGACTTGTCGAGCGTCACGAACAACAGCTCGCGCTTGTGGTCGTTCAGGCGCAGGATGCCACCCTGCGGCAGCTTCCCCTTGTCGCCGGGGCGTACGAAGCCGACGGCGGCGACGATCTCGCGGCGGCTGTAGTGTCGATGGAGCGCGAGCGGCCACTCGGGCACCGGGAACACCTGCGCCGCGAGCCCGACGCGATCCTCCAGCACCTCGCGCAGCTCCTCGAGCTCGCGAACGATCGCGGGGCGGCCGGCGAGGTACGCGACCGTCTCCTCCGCGGCGCGCATCGTGCCGCGCGGCGTGAGCTGATAGTCGAGCATCTGCACGCGGGTGCGATCGCGTCCGTCGAGGTGGCGTGGATCGCACCGCGTCGCGCTGGCGATCGCGTCGCGATAGGCGCGCAGCCGCTCGGGCTCGTCGATGTGCTGGAGCCAGCCGAGGCGCCGGCTGAGGTCGTCATCCTGCGCGTCGGCGTCGGCGGCGACGCCTGCTCGGCGCTGCAGCGTCGTCCACCCGCCGGCGCCGTACACGTCCTCGAGATCTCGCCCCGTGTGATGGAGGAACTCGGCGAGCGTCGGACGTGTGCCCTCACCGACGAGCTCGCGCAGCTCCGCGGTGAGGCGAACGGCACCCGCGAGCGTCGCTCGCAGGGAGCGCAGGATCTCGTCGCGCGCCACCTGGTCGAGCTGCAGCGAGCAGCCGCTGGGCAGGTACGGAAACCCATCCTCCACCGCGCGGCGCAACCGCGCCCGGGGGAGTCCGGTCAGCGACGCGAGGACGGTATCGAATCGGAACTCGTCGCGGTGCTGACCGATGAAGTCCAGCACGAGGCACGATGTCTTGCCGGGGTGATGGCGAAGCCCGCGACCGAGCTGCTGGAGGAATAAGGTCGCGCTCGAGGTCGGGCGCAGGAGCAGCAAGGTGTCGAGGAACGGCAGGTCGACACCTTCGTTGTAGAGGTCGCACGTGAAGAGGACGTTCACGACCCGCTCGCGCAGCAGGCGCGGCGCGGCCTCGCGCGACTCGGCGGGGCTGCCGCCGTGGACCGCGCGTGCCGGGATCCCCGCGGCGGTGAACCGCGCGGCCATGTACTCGGCGTGTTCGACGCTCACGCAGAAGCCGAGCGCCCGCACCGCGCGGACGTCGCTGACCCGACGAGCGAGCTGATGGCGGATGAGATCCGCGCGGGCCTCGTTGCCGGTGTAGAGCTCGCCCAGCGCGCCCGCGTCGTATCCGGAGCGCGACCAGCGCACGCGGCGCAGGTCCACACCGTCGGCGAGCCCGTAGTACTCGAAGGGCACGAGGAGCTGGTCGTCGAGCGCGTGCCATAGCCGCAGCTCGGCGGCGACGTGTCCGTCGAAGTCCGGCAAGAGCGACTTGCCATCGGCGCGCTCGGGCGTCGCGGTCAGCCCCACGAGGAGGTGTGGGCGCAACGCCGGAACGACCGCCTGGTACGACGAGGCCGGGACGTGATGACACTCGTCGACGATCACGTGCCGAAAGTGGGTCGCGCCCAGCCTCTCGACGAACCCCGACGACGCGGCGCTCTGGATCGTGGCGAAGACATGCTCGAACCGCTGCGGCTCGGCGCCGCCGGCGAACAGCTCACCGAACGACCCGTCCTGGAGGACATGCCGGAACGTGCGCCGAGCCTGGTCGAGCAGCTCCCTGCGATGCGCCAGGAAGAGCAGACGAGGAGGGACCCCGGTCGCCTCGCATTGCCGCGCGTAGTCCAGCGCGGCGATCACCGTCTTCCCGGTGCCCGTCGCGGCGACGAGCAGGTTGCGGCGACGACCGTGGAGGGTCCGCTCGGCCGCGAGCCTGTCGAGGATCTCGACCTGGAACGGAAACGGCCGCAGCGCGACGAGGAATCGGTCCTCATCGGTGCGGGCTCCCTCGCCCACCAGCGCAGCCCCAAGCCGCGCGCGCTGTGCGGCGTCGTCGGGCGAGTAGTCCTCGAACTCGGGGTCCGCCCACAGGGTCTCGAACGTCCCTTCGAACTTGTCGATCACGTGGGCAAGGTCGGCGGCGCAGACCTTCACCATCCACTCCTGCCCCGAGCCGAGCGCCGTGCTCGTCAGGTTGGCAGACCCGACGTAGGCGGTGGTGAGGCCCGTGTCGCGATGGAACAGCCATGCCTTGGCATGAAGCCGCGTGCGGCGCGTGTCGTAGGACACCTTGACGCGTCCTCCGGGCAGGCGTGCGAGTGCGTCGAGCGCGGCGACCTCGGTCGTACCTGTGAACGTCGTCGTGAGCAGCCGGAGCGTCGCGCCGTCACGGCGCGCGAACTCGTGCAGCGCGTCCTGGATCGCGCGGACCCCGCCGACCGTCACGAACGCGACGATCGCGTCGATGCGGTTCGCCGTGGCGATCTCGCGAGCCAGCTCGTGACCGAGCGCGGGCTCGGCGCGATTGCGCGTGAGCAGGGTCGAGGTGGCGAGCGGCGTGCTCGGTCGTCGGGGAACCGACCCGCGATGAACCGCGAGCAAGCGGCGGGCCGGCGCCGGTGGGCGCTGATCGCGCACGGACTCCGCGACATCAGCGTCGACGAGGCCGCTCAGGTACTCGAGCAGCTTGCTCGCCAGCACGCGCGCGTGCTCGGCATGGTGCTCGCGAGGCAGCGCCTCGAGGATGCGCTCGAGCTCGCGGCCGAGGTGGCGCGCCAGCGTCACCGGCGCGTCGGCATCCGCGAGCGGCGCGACCACGTGCTCGAGCCCGCTCGCCTCCAGTTCGCGGGCGAGCTGCTCGGTGACGAGGTGCTCGTACAACCCCTCTGCGAACCGGCGCGCCACGCTCCCAGGCTCCCACAACTCGGCGGGCAACTCGAACGATGCCGCCCGTCAACGCGGGCCGGGCACCTCGGCGAACGAGATCAGCCCGTGCCTCCGCCACCCCTCGCGCAAGAGCCACGTGCGCGGTCGGTAGACCACGAGCGGGTCGTACGACGCTCGCCACCGCCACATCACCGCTCGCTCGGCGTGCTCCTTCCAGCCGGTGAACAGGGCGCCCGTCGAGAACGGATCGACGTTCCACGCGCGTGCCACGGCCCCCCGGTCCTCGCGGTGCTTGCGCCAGTTGTTCAGCACGTACGACAGCGCATGGCGCACCTGTCGCGGCGTCCGCCCCGCCTTCCGCCCGATCCGGCGCCGCTGTCCGTTCTTGTCGGGGAACGGCAACCCCAGCTGGCCAGATCGAGTCGCCATTTTCAATTTTCGCCGAAATTTACAGAAGCCCAGAGCTACCCGAACACGACCGACCAACAACCCGCCGAAAACGATCGCCTCACGGCCGCGGCGCGAGCCGGGCGGAGCGGCTGACGGCCGTGGTCGCGCTGACGGAGATGGCCTCGGGGGTCGAGGTCACGACGTCGCACATCGCGTTGCCGCAGAGGAGGACGCTGCCGTCGCTGCCGACGCCGACCGGGACCTGGGCGGGGGTGGCGATGGTGGGGGCGGCGTACGCGGCGACGCCGGAGAGGCTGTGGGTGGCGAGGTCGCGGCGGTCGCGATCGGGGAGGAGGCGGCGGATGTCGCGGCGGCCGTCGACGTTCCACACGAAGTAGCCGCGGTCGTCGCTCGCGACGGCGACGGTGCCGCCGGCGGAGGTCTGCCAGGCGTGGTCCTCGAGGTGGGTGAGCGCGCCGTCGCGGTCGAAGCGGAGCGAGCCCCAGACGAGGGTGCGGCCGCCGTCGGTGGCGACGAGGGTGCGCTGCGGCTGGCCGCCGGCGAGGCGCTGCCGGCGCTCGATGCGGTAGGTGCCGAGGTCGAGCTCGGTCGCGAGGTGCGTGAGGTGCGTGACGTGCGCGAGGCGGGCGGAGCCTGTTGGCTGCGTGACGACAAGCCGTCCGGTGGCCGGGATGAAGGCCATGCCGTCGACGTCCTCCTCATCGCGCAGGCGGATGCGGCGCTGCTCCACGAGCGCGCCGTCGAACACGGCGAGTGCGCGGTCGAAGGCGAGCACGATCCGCTCGCCGTCGGGGGCGATCGCCCAGCGCTGGACGCGGTAGCCGAACGCGGCGGAGCGGACGGTGCCGTCGGCGCCGATCCGGTCGAGGCTCTGGTCGCGCAGGAGGACGACGTCGTGGGTCGTGCCGGCGAACGCGAGCGCGCGCACGCCGGCGTCGCGGACGGGGGCGACGTACGTCGCGCGCCCCGCGTAGATCGTCGGGTCGACGGCGCCGCGGCTCGTGTACGTGTACGAGCGGATCGTGCGGCACGAGCGCGTGTCGACGATCGCGAGCCGGCCGCCGACGATCGCGGCCATCCGCGCGCCGTCGTCGGACAGCGCGGCGCCGGTCCCGGCATCCGTCGCCACGCGGCAGTGGGCGGGCGCATCGGCGACGACCGCGACGTCGATTGGCGTCGCGCGCGCATCGAGGTCGCGCGGCGTCTGCACCGTGATGTTCGTCGTGTGCGTCGTGCCGCACGCCCACAGGCCGGAGGTGGTGGCAAAGGCGAAGAAGGTGTGGATGGCTCGCACTGGGGTTTGCAACGCACTCTTAAGTGGCCTTGTTCCCCACCCACCCCCGCGCTACCTCCACGTGACCATGAGGAATCTTGTCGGGGCGCTCGGCGTAGCGATCGCAGCGACGGCGTGCGGCGGCGGCATGCCGCCGAACACCACGCCGAGCTACACGCCGTCCGCGCCGGGCGCGAACGGCATGCCCACCCGCTGGGACGGCTTCACGCTCGGCGACCGGTACGCGTCGGTGGTGATGAAGAACGCGCCGTACGCGACGCCGTGCGACGACGATCCGATCGAGAAGCGCGGCGCGCGCGCGATGGTCTACGGCGGGCGCCCGTGCCGCAACCTGACGTTCCCAAACGACACCAGCGTCGTGTTCATCCTCGAGTACAGGCCGCGCGAGGACTACGACGCGCCGATCCGCGCGTTCGGGTGGCTCGGCCCGTACTACGACGACAAGGTCGTGATGCCGATCAAGCGCGGCGAGCCGCCGGCGCGCGCGCACGAGGTCCTCGGCCCGCCGCTCGCGAGCTTCGACCTGAAGGTCCTGCACGCCGACGTCTGGAAGGACACCGCCGTGTTCTCCGACCGCGGGCAGATCGTCGGCTTCGCGTTCGGCGAGCTGCCGCCCGACCCGAACCTCGAGCGCTGGCGCGTCTTCGACCAGATGTACCGCCGCTACACGCCGCGCCCGCGCACCGGCACCGTCGACGAGGCCGACTGCCTCTCGGTCCTGCGCCACGCGGCCACGCTCGCCGGCGAGGATCCCGACGCGATGGTGCAGCGCCTCCGCGCCGAGGACCTGCTCGACCGCGAGGTCGCCGAGTGCCGCGACGCCGCCACCCCCGACGGCATCGCCTGCGCCCTCGCCGCCACCACCGGCGACGAGCTCGCCGCCTGCGAGCGGAAGTAGGCTAGCGACCGAGGCGGGTCGCGATCTCGCCCGCGACGCGCCGGCTGCCGAGCAGCGCGACGTGGCCGAGGTCGTCGTAGACGATGATCTCGGCGCCGGGGAGCGGGGCCTGCCACGCGCCGGGCACGAGGGCGTCGGCGCGCGACCAGATCGCGGTGATCCGCGTCGTGCGCGGAGGCGGCGCGGCGGCGAGGCGCTCGACGAGCGCGGACCCGAGGAGCAGCTCCCGCGCCGGGTGGCCGATGCCGACGGCGGACAGGTCGGTGCCGCCGTGCGGCGAGCCGAGCGTGATGAGGTTCTTCACCGCGCCGTCGCCGTGCGCGAGCGCGACGTAGTAGCGGCCGACGACGCCGCCCATCGAGTGGCCGATCACGTCGACCTCGGCGGCGCCGGTCGCCGCGCGGACCTCGTCGACGAACCAGCCGAGCTGGCGCGCGCCGGCGGCGACGCGGCCGAGCGTCCAGTACTCGAAGCCGTAGATCGGGCCGAGCCCCGCACGCGCGAGGCGGTACGCGAGCGGCAGGAAGTTCGCGCGGTTCATCGCGTAGCCGTGCAGCACGATGATCGGCCGCGGTCCGCGCGCGCCGCGCCCGCCGGGCAGCGGCAGGAAGCCCGCCGGGCGCAGCGCCGACAGCGCCGCCGCCACGCCCCACTCCGCGAGCGCGCTGCGCCACGGGCGCGGCCCCATCTGCGTCCTGCCGACGGCCCGCACCGCGTGCGGCACGAGCGGGTACAGGCCGCTGATCATCAGCGCCTGGCCGACGGCGGCGACGCCGCCGCGCACGAGCAGGTGGCGCAGCGAGTGCCGCCGCTGCAACTACGACAGCCCCGGCTCGATGACCTCGCGCTCGAGCGCATCGGCGACGTCGTCGGCGAGCTGCAGCTGAAAGCGCATGCGGTCGAGCATCACGCGCTCGGCGGTCGCGAACACGCGGTCCATCGCGGCCATCCGGCACGCCGCGCGGTAGATGCCGCGCTTCGCGTCGTCGCTCAGCGTCCCCGCCGAGAGCGAATCCGGCAGGTACACGCGCTGCGCGACCATCCCCAGCGCGGCCTCGCGCTCGGCGGGCGTGAGGTCGGCGCTGCGGATCAAGCGCCGCAGGCCATCCGCCTCGGGCTCGGCGAGGACACCGTCGGCCCACGCGACGGCGGCCCACATGCGGATGACATCCAGGATCTGCGACTCGGCCATAGGCGCCGAGTCTACAACGACAGCTGCAGCCCGATCCGCTCGTGGACCAGCCGCACCAGCGTCGGGCGCAGGTCCTCGCCGGTCTTGGCCGCGCGCCACCCGCCGCTCGCCAGCGGGTCGAAGTGCCACGCCGTCGCGACCGCCGCCATCCAGATCTGGCGCGCGGCGCGGTGGCTGTTGATCACGATGCGCGTCCCGTCGCGCAGGTCGAGCCGGAGGACGCCCTCACTCGTGGACACCTCGACCTCGTCCGGGTCGACGTCGGCGAGCGCGTCTTCCAGCGCGTGGAGCTCGTCCTTCGCGGCGCGGTCGAAATCAGCCTCGTCCATGGCCGACTTCTAGCACGAGTTTTTCGCTACCATAGGCCGCGTGACGACCCGGCCGCCGACGCGACCGTCGGAGAGCGACGTCGACCTCGGCGGGCCGATCGAGCGCGAGGGACACGAGACGCTCCTGCCGTCCGTCACGCGCTCGGTGCTGTCGGTCAAGACGTACGTCGGCGCCGATCCGCTCGCCGACGCGGTGCCGCCGCTCGTCCCGGTCAAGCAGATCCTCGACGATCATCGAGGAGAGGGGCGCCCGCGCGGTGCGCGCACCGGCGACGTCATCGGCGGGCGCTACATCGTCGACGGGCAGCTCGGGCGCGGCGGCATGGGGCGCGTCCTGCGCGTGCGCCACCAGGCGCTCGGCAAGGCGTTCGCGCTGAAGCTCATCAAGAGCGTGATCGCCACGAATCCGAAGATCCGCGAGATGTTCTATCGCGAGGCGCGCCTCGCCTCGGCGCTCACCCACGACAACATCTGCTCGATCGTCGACTTCGGCGTCGACGAGGACCACGGCCTGTTCATGGTCATGGAGCTGCTCGACGGGCAGACCGTGCACCAGAAGCTGCGGCAGAGCGGCAAGCTGTCGCCGAAGGTCGCGTGCGACATCATGTGGCAGGTCGGCGACGCCGTGCGCTTCATCCACAGCCGGCAGATCCTCCACGGCGACATCAAGACGGAGAACATCTTCCTCGTGCGCACGGCGGCGCACCGCCGGATGATCAAGCTCCTCGACTTCGGCCTCGCGCGCGCCGACCTCGGGCGCACCGAGGGCATCGACGGCACGCCCGAGTACCTCGCGCCCGAGCGCATCGACGGCGCGCCGGCGAGCCAGGCGAGCGACATCTACGCGCTCGGGATCGTGTTCTGGGAGCTGCTCACCGGGACCATGCCGTTCTCGGGCGAGCTCGTCGACGTGTTCCGCATGCACCGCGAGGTGCCGGTGCCGCCGCCGTCGCAGCACTGCGACGACCCGCTCGACGAGCGCGCCGACCAGCTGATCTCGCGCGCGACGGCGAAGGATCCGGGCGCGCGCCACCCCGACGTGCAGGCGTTCATGTACGAGCTGCGCGCGCTGATGGGCATGCTCGGCATGGACCAGGGCGGGCGCCGCCGCGTCGCCCCCGACGCCGCGCGCGAGCGCCGCGAGCTCGACCACCGCGTGAAGGCGGCGGCCGAGGTGTTCGGCGCCGTCGCGATCCCGATGGCGTCGGTCGACCCGACCGGGCGCGTGCGCGTCGCGAACCCGGCGTTCCTCGAGTTCCTCGGCGTCGCCGGCGACGCGGGCGGCCTCGAGCTGCGCGACTCGGCGCTGCCCGAGGTCTACCCGGGCCTGTTCGAGGACCTCCACGAGGTCGCGACGAAGCGGCGCCCGATCAAGCGCGTCATCTACCTCAACGAGGGCGGCGACCGGGTCGTCGAGGCCGCGGTCGTCCTCTCGGCCGCCCCGAGCGGCGCCGAGGTCACCGCGGGCGAGGTCCACCTCGTGTTGCATCCGTTGCGCGCGTTACTGGGTTGACCGGGGTTCACGGCGTCGCGCCGGCTAACGCGGTCGCCACGACCGTTGCGCTTTCCATCGCCGGACCGGCCCGGCCCGCGGCGTGTCGAGCACTTCCGGAGGCACCGGTCTTGCGTCCGGGGCGGCCGAGATGAAGCCCGACCTCGACCACCTGTTCAGCCGTGCGCTGCGGCGCATCCGCCGGGGCGCCTCGCGGACGCTCCAGACCTCCGCGCTCGCGGGCGCGCTGCTGTCGACCACGACGGCCGGCTGCACCGAGGCGCCGGCGGCCGAGCCGCAGCTCGACGAAGGTGGCCCGGGTGGAAAGTCCGACTGGGCGCAGGAGGAGGGCGAGCGCCGCCCGGACCTGGTCTCGTTCACGGGTGATGCGTGGTCGGAGTGCCGCGATAGCTCGTCGCGCACCGGCTGCTTCGGGTACGAGATGTTCCTGAAGGTGCTCGTCGCGCCGGTCGCGAACGTCGAGCCGACGGCGAAGAAGGTCGGCGTCGTGTACCGCAGCATCGACAACAACAGCGGCGATCGCACGGCGAACGGCCGCTTCGTCGCGACCCTCGGCGACGGCCGCGAGGAGTGGCACGTGCCGGTGCGCGTGTTCACGTACGAGGACCTGATCAAGTTCACGGTCTGGTACCAGCCCGGCAACCAGAAGACGTACTTCGACGACAACAACGGCGAGGGCCACGTCTACGCGAACAACAACGCGACGCAGGTGATCCAGAACGCCGTGTGGGAGAGCTCCGTCGTCGTGACCGCGACGTCGGTGAAGGGCACCGTGCGCGTGCGCGTCGCCGACCTCGACTTCGACAAGATCGTCGGCATGCACGCGACGATCGACGGCTGGGCGACGACGCTGAAGCTCGGGATCGGCGCGGCCGGCGAGAAGAACAAGTTCTACTGGGCCGAGGACACGTTCGGGAACAACGAGTACTGGCAGATCGACCTCGACATCACCGGGTCGAACATCCAGGAGCTGCGCTACGCGGTGTTCTACGACCACGGCGTCGTCGGCAACGCGCGCCGCTACACGTTCTGGGACAACAACTGGGGCAGCGACTACCGCGTGGCGCGCGGGACGCCCGGTGGCAACACGCGAGGATAGCCGCCGCCTCGTCCGGTTTCGCTTCCGCCTCGATCGCGGGGCTCCGACCGTCGAGGTCCGCGGTGAGATGCAGCACTGGCTGTATCCGGCGCAGCTCGAGGCCGCCGGCGACGGCTGGGGCGAGCGCGGGTATCGGCTGCCGCCCGGCGCGTACCAGTACAAGTTCCGCCGCGGCGACGACTGGCTGCTCGACCCCGACAACCCGCGCACCCGCTCGCGCGACGGCGCGCGCAACAGCCTGCTCGTCGTCGACGGTGCGGGCGAGCCGGTGCTGCACGCGCCGGCGCGGCCGTTCGTGTTCGAGGAGGACGACGGGCGGATCTGCGTGCGCGCGGGGCTGCGCGCCCCAGAGGGAGGCGCCGCGCTGGAGCTGCGCTGGGACGAGGGCGCCGGCGTGCGGCGGCAGGCGATGCGCGTCGTCGCGCGCGAGGACGAGCACGTCTTCCTCGAGGCGCACGTGCCGGGCACGGGCCGGTACCTCGAGTACCTGTTCGCGCTCGCCGACGGGACGCTCGCCGGCACGGCCGGCGGCGCGGCGCAGGCGTTCCGCGTCGCGCGCGAGGACCTGCGGCTGCGCACGCCGGCGTGGTGGCGCGAGGCCGTGCTGTACACGATCTTCGTCGATCGGTTTCGGCGCGGCGGCGAGGGCGGCGCGTGGCCCGCGACGCCGACGGATCGCGACACGCGCGCGGGCGGTGATCTGGCCGGCATCGTCGAGGCGATCCCGTACCTCGCCGACCTCGGCGTGACGGTGCTGCACCTGACGCCGATCTGCGCGTCGCCGTCGGTGCATCGCTACGACGCGATCGATCCGCGCGCCGTCGCGCCCGAGCTCGGTGACGACGACGCGCTCGCGCGGCTGTTCGACGCGGCGCACGGCGCCGGGCTGCGCGTGCTGCTCGACGTCGCCGTCACGCACGTGCACCGCGACTTCGCCCCGTTCCGCGACGTGCGCGAGCGCGGCCGCGAGAGCCCGTACGCGAGCTGGTTCCACCTCCACCACCACCCGTTCTTCGAGGGCTACGACCCCGGCTACGCGCACTACCAGAAGGGCCAGTGGCAGGAGCCGTTGCTGCGCGTCGAGGAGCCCGAGGTCGTGGCGTATCTGTGCGACACGTTCGTGCACTGGGCGAAGCGCGGTGCCGACGGCTTTCGCATCGACGCGGCCGCGGACGTGCCGCGCGAGGTCGTGCGCAAGATCGCGCGGGCCGTGCGCGCGGTGCGCGCGGATGCGGCGCTGTTCGCCGAGTACACGCCCGACAACATCGCCCACTGGACGTGCGACGGCGTCGACGCGGCGACCGACTTCGTCGCCCAGCAGGCGGTCTACGACTGGCTGTGGCGCCGCACCGACGGCGGCGCGGCGCGCGTCGCCGAGGTCCACGCGCAGCGCCGCGTCGATCGCGGCGGCCCCGGCTGGACGGCGATCGCATTCACGGCGACGCACGACCAGCCTCGCCTCCGCACGCTCGTGCAGGACCCGCAGGTCGCGCGCCTCGGCCAGCTCCACACGCTCCTGCGCGCCGCCGTCCCGGCGCTGTACTACGGCGACGAGGTCGGCCTGTGCTCCGACGAGCCGGCGCGCGCGTTCGAGGACTCGTGGCCCGATCGCCAGTGCATGCCCTGGGACCCGGCGTCCTGGGACACGGCGACGCTCGACCTCGTGCGCGCCGCGATCCGCCTCCGCCGCACACGCCCGGCGCTGTCGCGCGGCGACGAGCAGGAGCTCCCCACCACGCTCCCCGGCGTCGTCGCCTTCCGCCGCACGTGCGGCGACGACGTCGTCGACGTCTACCTGAACGGCTCCGCCGTCTCTCGCACGGTCGCGCTCGCACCCTGCGAGGCGTCCGGCGCGCGGACGCTGCTCGCGCTCGGCGAAGCATCCCTCGACCACCAGGAGGTCACGCTCGGGCCGTGGGCCGGGATCGCGGTCGCGCGCGTGCGCGAGTTGCCGGAGGATGCGCTCGGCGACGACGAGGCCGTGGCGCACAACCGGCTGATCGGTGCGCTCGCGTATGCGCGTGGGGCGACCGAGTGCCCGGCGTATCCGGCGCATCTGTACGTGACGATCACGGAGGCGTGCAACCTGCGGTGCCGGCACTGCATCACGCACGCGCCGGAGCTGACGCAGGCGGGGAGGGCGCGCGCGATCCGGCCGTGGGTGATCGAGGCGCTGCGGCCGGCGCTCGCGGCGGCGGACTACGTCGTGTTCGCGCACGGCGGCGAGTCGCTCGTCGCGCGCGAGCTGTGGGACGTGCTCGCGGCGATCCGCGCGGCGCGCGCCGGCCGCGCGACGGCGGTGCACCTCCTGTCGAACGGCATGCTGCTCCTCGCGGACACCACGCGCCGCCTCGTCGACGCCGGCGTCACGAGCCTCATGGTGTCGCTCGACGGTGCGACCGCCGCCACGAACGATCACATCCGCGCCGGCGGCCGCATCGCCACCGTCGCCGCGAACCTGCGCGACGCCGTGCGCGTGCGCCGGGAGCTCGGCGCCGACCTGCGCATCGGCATCTCCACCGTCGCCGGCGCGACGAACGTGCACGAGCTCGCCGACGTCGCGCGCCTCGCCGTCGACCTCGGCGTCGACTGGCTCAAGGTCGAGGAGACGTACCCGGCGACGCCGTTCGCGCGCCGCGATCTCCTTCCGCCGCGCGCCGTCGCCGACCGCATGGGCGCCGTGCGCGACGTGCTCGCCGGCACCGCCGTCGTCCTCGTCGACCACGTCGATCCGCCGCACGGCTGCCGCTGCGAGGCCCCGGATCGCCCGGCCGCCGAGGCCGAGGCCCTGCTCGCGTTCCGCCGCGCCGACGACTTCGCGAACCGCACCACGTTCTCCCCGTGCCGCGCCGCCTGGGAGCAGGCGTGCGTCGACCCCGACGGCACCGTCCACCCGATCGACTACTTCCACCCCGCGCTCGGCAACCTCGCCGACACCCCGTTCCTCGACCTGTGGAACCACCCGCTCGCGCAGCGCCTCCGCGCCCGCGCCCTCGCGCGCATCGCCCCCGAGCGCCGCGCCCGCTGCGCCGGCGCGTCCTAGCCCCTCGGATCTGACGTTCGAGCACACGCCTTCTCGGCGCGATCACCGATCGCGAGCTTCGTGCGCAGGGTACTAGCTCCGCGCGCGTCTCCTCCGGGCTAGTAGCTCACGAGCGGGCGCGTCTGCACGATGTAGAGCTTGTCGCGCACGTACACCCACTCGATGTCGAGCTTGTCGTTCTTGAACAGCTTCGTGAGCTCCTTCGCGACGCCGGCGAGGTGCGTCGCGCGCGCGTTCGTGAGCACGGGCTTGCCCTTGCTCGGGTTCGGGCGCTCCTTGACGCCGCCGGTCTCGTCGAACTCGAGGATCGTGTCCTCGTCGGAGCGCGACAGCACGCGCACGCCGCGGTTGAACCAGTTCACGATCAGGCTCTCGGGCGTCTTGCGCCCCTCGACGACGGCGAGGCCGAGGCCGCTCTTCGCGTTGACCGTGTAGTTCTTGACGTCGCTCGGGTCCGTCGGGTGCACCGTCGCGACGACGCCCGCCGCCGCCGCGGGCACGCCGACCTGCACGAGCGCCGAGCCGAACACCTTCGCCTGGTCGATCTTCGCGTGCGCCCGCGCGTCGTAGGCGCGCAGCGTCCACGTCGACGCCCACACGTACTTGATCGCGTCGCACACCGCGTCGAGCCCCTTCACGTTCGGCCTGGTGTCGTGGAGGCCGGCGCCCGAGAACGTCGCGAGGTCCTCGGCGTTCGTCGAGCTGCGCACGAACACGCCCTCGTTGTCGGGCAGCGCCTTCAGCGCCGCCTCGACCTTCGCGCGCAGCTCGGCGGCGAGCGGCGCCTTCTCGATCTCGGCGCGCAGCTGCTCGAGCTTCTGCTTGCGCACGTTCGCGTCCTTCTGCGCCGCCGGGTCCGCGAGCAGCGCCGCGAGCTTCTTGTCGAGCCCCGACGTCCGCAGGTGCTCGACGTAGTAGGCGAACGGGATCCCGAACCCCGCCGGCACCTCGAACCCGGCGAGCTTCGCGTGGAGGATCTCGCCCAGGTTCGCCGCCTTCGGGCCGAAGATCGCGGCGTCCTTCTCGCGCATCTTCGCCAGCGTCCGCAGCTCGGTCGTCGCGAGGTCGGCGTCGGGCAGCGTCACGGCGACCACCGCCTCGCGCCTCGCCTTCGCGGCCGCGAGCTCCGCGTCGGTCGCCGCGCGCACCACGTGCGACGTGCCCTTCGCCTCGAAGAACACCACCTTGCCGTCGAGCGCCGCCAGCTTCTTGTGCGCGTCGACGAGCCCGATGTTCGGGATGCCCCAGCCCTTCGCGCGCAGGCTCACGTGCGCGAGCGGCGTCGAGAACGTCTCGGAGATGATGCCGGCCACCGGCGTGATGTCGGACAGCGGCGTCTTCAGCACGACGATGTCCTCGGGATCGAACGTGAGGTCCGACTCGCCGGCACCCGCCGGCCCAGAGGAGACGAGCCGCAGCTTGCCGACCGCGGTGCCCGGGTTGAACGCGACGTACGCCTGCGCCTTGTACAGCTCGTCGTTGAGGATGAACGGCACGTCCTTCGTGCGCTTCGCGACGTCGACCTGGTGATCCGAGTCGGGCCGGAACTTGACCTTGTCGCCGAGGTAGAACGTCTCCTTGATGCGCCGGTACGCGAGGCGCACGTGCTCGGGCTTCGCCTCGTCACCGGGCCAGTACGCGAACGTCCACTTGTCGATGTTCACGTGGTGGACGAGATAGACCATCATGAAGTCCGGTTTCTTCTCGTAGTAGTTGCGATTGACACGCTTCACGAGCGCGTCTGTCTTCGGCTTCTTCAACAGCTCCGCGAAGATGAAGTCCTTGTGGACGGGATAGACGGTGACGTCGAAGTAGTAGATGGCGTTCGTCCGCATATCGAGCACGAACTTCCCGAAGCGCTCGCCGCCGACCTCCTTCGAGTACGCCTCGAACGTCGCGGCGTCGGGGATCCCGGCGACGTACATCTTGTGCGCGGGCGCGTCGGTGGCCGGGCCCGGCACCGGGCCAGGGTCGGGCACCGCGCCGCCGCCTGCGTCCGGCGGCGGTGCCGTCACGACCGCCGCGTCGGCGGGCGCCGCCGCCGAAACCGAGCCCACGTCGCCGGCCCCAGGCGCCTCCTTCTTGCTTCCACACCCGACCGCGACCAGCGACAGGACCAGCACCAGGTGACGCATCGATTCGGTAGCGTACACGTCCCGGGTTAGGATCTCGCCCATGCATCGCGCACTCTTGATGGTGGCGCTGACCCTCGCGTGCTCCGACCCGGATCCACACGCGCTCGGCACATGCACGGGCTGGACGAACAACGACGGCACGCCGTTCACCGGGCAGTGCGAGGCCGCGTGCGAGTCACCACCGCTCAATACGGGAAACACCTGTGACACGATGAAACAGCTGAAGTGCAGCAGACACGACTTCGAGGGCTTCCGCGGGTGTTGCATTCCCGATCAGGGAAATGTCGTGTACTTCGAATGCGCCAAATAGATGCCCACAGGCACGGCGCCTGGTAGCAACGAGACGTGCGCCGGATCTGCCTCGCCCTCGCGCCTCTCGCGCTCGTCGCCGCCGCATCCGGCGTCCTCCACGCGCAGTACACGCCGGAGTCGATCGACGTCGAGGTCGGCAAGTCCGTCGCGCGCGACGTCGGCGGCGCGATCGGCTACCAGTGCGACGACCCGTCGCTGATCTCCGCGACCCTGCGCACCGTCGAGCTCGAGGGGCGCCCGCCCACGAACGTGTTCACCGTCACCGGCGTCCGCCCCGGCGCGACGCGCTGCCGCGTCGGCCTCGACTACTCGCGGCCGAGCGTGCTGTTCGACGTGCGCGTCCGCTGATCAGCGCAGCTGCCAGCGCAGGAACGCGAACACGTGCGTCGTGCGGTCGATGACCTCGGTCGCGCCCGTGTTGGCGCCGTGGCCGGCCGACGTCGCCACGCGCAGGAGGACCGGCGTGTCGCCGCGGCGCGCCGCCTGCAGCGCGGCCGTCATCTTGCGCGACTGCCACGGGGCGACGCGCCCGTCGTGCAGCGCCGTCGTCAGCAGCGTCGCGGGGTAGGCGGTGCCGGCGGTGACGTGGTGGTACGGCGAGTACGCGTACAGCGCCGCGAACTGCGCCGGGTCGGCGACGGTGCCGTACTCCGGGATGTTGTACTGGCCGTTCGGCGTGCGCTCGACGCGCAGCATGTCGTAGATGCCGACGTCGGACACGACGGCGCGCACGAGCTCGGGGTGCTGCGTGACCGTCGCGCCCATGAGGAGCCCGCCGTTCGAGGCGCCCGTGATCGCGAGGCGGTCGGGGCTCGTCAGCTTCTTCTCGGCGAGCGACCCGAGCACCGCCGCGAAGTCGTCGAACACGTGCTGCTTGTCGAGCAGCATCCCGGCGCGGTGCCAGTCGTCGCCGAGCTCGGAGCCGCCGCGCAGGTTCGCGTGCACCCAGCAGATGCCGCGCCTGAGCAGCACGCTCTCGACGGCCATGAACTTCGGCGCGACGCTGATCCCGAAGCCGCCGTAGCCCGTCGCGACGCACGGCACCGAGCCGTCGCGCCGCGCGCCCTTGGGCCAGATCACGGTGTACGGCACCCGCGTGCCGTCCTTCGACGTCGCCTGCTCGCGCAGAACCTCGAACCCCGACAGGTCCACCGGCAGCTTCGGCGACAGCGGCGCGACCTCGGTCAGCGCGCCCGTCGCCGACGAGAACCGGTACCACGCCGGCTGCAGCGTGTAGCCCACCGCCTGCACGAGCGCGCCGTCGCCCCACGCCGTCGGCCGCCCGACGGACGTCACCGGCGGCAGCGCCGGGCCCTTCACCTGCGCCCCCGCGAGCGAGAACACGCGCATCTCCGTCGGGCCGCCCGTCTGGTACGTGATCCACAGCTGGTCGCTCGCGAAGTCGATCCCGCGCTTCTTCGCGAAGTCGGTCACGATCGGCTCGCCGCCCTCGGGGATCACGAGCTTCGCGTCGTCGATGTTCGCGGTCGTGCTCGGCAACCGCAGCACCTTGCGCTTCGGCGCATCCTTCTTCGACACCAGCCACAGGTCCGACGTCGGCCCGAACCCGGCGAACACGATCCCGTCGTCCCAGTCGTCGAGCTGGTGCCACGTGCCGCGGATGTCGCGCAGGTAGTGGCGGAACGTCCCGCCGTCGCCGTTCTGCACCGACGCGAGCACGCGCCCGCGCGCATCCGACGCGAGCGTGATCTCGGCGATCTTCGGCAGATCCTTGCCCATCTCGTAGCGGTCGCTCGCGACCGGCGTCCCCAGCGCGTGGAACCACACCTGCATCCACGCATCGCGCTCGCCCTCCGGCTCCCCGTGTTCCGCCCCGCGAGGGTCCGGAGGAGCCGCCGGCGGAGGACCCGAGCGATCAGATCGATAACGCGTGTAATAGAGGCCCTTGCCGTCGGGCGTCCACGCGACGTCGCCGCCGCCCGTCGGGCGCTGCACGTTCGGGATCGCCGGCTCGACGTCCTTGCCGTCGAGGTCGATGACGTGCAGCGTCCCCACCTCGCTGCCGTGCTCCGACAGCGACACGGCGACGCGCGACGCGTCCGGCGACGGCACGTACCAGTCGATCGCGACGCCGGCCCCGCGCGCCGCCGGATCGAGCACGCGCTGCGCCGCCTCCGGATGCTCGGGGTCGGTCATCGCGACCAGCTCGGGATGCTCGAGCTCGGGCGACCTGCGCAGCGCGAACAGCTTCCCGCCCGCGGCGCGCAGGTCGCCGTACTGCACCACCGCGGCCTTCACGACCGCCGTGATCTCCGCGCGCAGCGCGTCGCTCTCCGGCAGCTGGTCGAGCACGGCCCGCGCGTAGCGGTCCTGCCCCTCGCCCCACGCCTGCACGTCCGCGCCATCCCCCTCGAGCCACTGGTACGGATCCTCGACGACGGTGCCGTGGTACGTGTCCTTCACGACCCTGACCTCCGCCACCGGCGGACGGAGCTTCACCTCGGGCAACGTCGCCGTGGGCCGCCCCGCACCCCCGCGCATCCTCGCACCACCGCTACATGCGGCGACCGCCGCGACGACGAACACGATCGCCTTGCGCATGGCCGTGTCCTAGCACGGCCGGCTCAGCGCCAGGTCGCCCCCAGCTCGGCGTCGAGGATGTCGCAACACAGGGCCACGCATTCGTCGCAGAACGAGGTGCCGTTGCGCCCGAGGAGCTTCTTGACCTCGCTCTCCAGCTTGCCGCACCACGAGCACACCGAGGCGGCGTGCGGGCGCTCGCCGCTCGCGGCGGCCGCCTCGAGGAGCTCGGGGCTGGGCACGCGGAACTCACCGGTCGCGCCGAGGGACAGCCCGCCGCCGAGGGAGCGGTGGCAGCCGCCGCACACCATGACGAGCTCCCCGCCCTCGAGGGATTGCGCGCAGATCGGGCAGTTCACGCGCCCCACCATATCACCTGCGCGCCGGCAGCGAGACCGCCATCTTCGTCCCGGTCCCGACGGTGCTGTCGACGTCGATCCTCCCGCCGTGCTCGGCGATCACCGCATGGCATGTCGCGAGCCCGAGGCCCGTGCCCTTCTTCTTCGTCGTGAAGAACGGATCGAAGATGCGCGCGAGCTGCTCCGCCGGGATGCCCGGGCCGTCGTCGATCACCGTGATGACGACGTTCGCCCCCTCGGCGCGCGCATCGACGCGCACGTGCTTGCCGCCGCCCATCGCCGCGTCGGCCGCGTTGCGCAGGAGGTTCCACAGCACCTGGCGCAGCTTCGACGCATCCGCGTGGATCGCGAGCGGCTCGTCCACGTCGCTCGCGAGCTCGACCGCCGCGAACGCCTGATCCCCGCGCGCGACCGCGATCGTCTCGCGCACCATCACGCCGGCGTCGAAGTCGACGTGCTGGCTCGGGCGCGGGTTCGCGTAGTCGAGCAGGTCCCCGATCAGCTCGTTGAGGCGCTGCACCTCGCGGTGCACGATGTTCATCAGCACGCGATCGTCGTCGGAGATCGGCGTCTGGCGCAGCAGCTCGATCGACCCCGAGATCGACGCGAGCGGGTTGCGGATCTCGTGCGCGATGCCGGCCGCGAGCTGCCCGACGGTCGCGAGCCGCTCGGCGCGCCGCATGTGCTGCTCGAGCCGCCGCAGCTCGGTGAGGTCCTGGAAGTTGACGATGCGGCCGATCACGACGTCGCGCACGTCGCGCAGCGGCGACACCGTCACGCCGACCGTGAGCTCGCCGCACACGATGTCGGCGCGCCGCAGCTCGCCCTTGCCGTGCGCGATCGCCGCCGACAGCCCCGGCATCGCCCCCTCGATCGATCGCCCGACGATCTCGCGCACCGGCTTGCGCAGGATGTCCGCGCCGACCTGGTTCACCGTCAAGACCGTGCTCCCGTCGGCGGAGATCGTGATGAGCCCCGACGCGAGCGAGCGCACGATGTCCTGGTGCAGGTTGTACAGGTCCGCGGCGGCCTTGCGCGTCGTCGCGAGCGTCTCCGCGCCGCGCTGCAGCTGGTCGCCGAAGATGAACGCCAGCGCGCCGACGCCGACGAGCGCCGCCGCCTGGATGCCGATCGTGCGCGCGAAGTCGAACGCCGTCTGCTCCCACGGCGCGAGCCCGCTCGGCAGCGGCACCCGCACGAGCGGCCCCCATGCCGCGAGCGACACCGCGAGCAGCGCGATCAGCGACGCGATCGTCACGCCCATCGCGCCGCGCCGGTACGAGATCGCGCCGGCCGACACGATCGACAGCGCGAACAGGAATGCGTACGGGCTCTGCGCCCCGCCCGTGACGTACACGAGCAGCGACGTCACGGCCACGTCCACCGCGTGCATCGGCGCGGCGACCGCGCGCGGCGCCACGCCCCGCCGCAAGAGCACGCCGAACACGATCGACGACAGGTACGTCGCCGCGATGATCAGCGACTGCACCCACATCGCGCCGTCGACGGGGTGGACGCTCGCGGTGAGCAGCCACATCGACAGCCCGAGCACGACCGTGATGACGAGCGTGCGCAGGAGCAGGAGGCGGCTGACGCGCCGCCGGATGTCGCTCGGCACGGCGAGCGTGCCGACGAGCGAGTCTCCGGGAGACGGCGTCGCCGGGTCGGTGCGGATCACCGGGACCGGGACGCTCGTCGTCCCTCGCAACGCTAACCGCCCTGCAGGTTGCCGGCGAGCTTGAAGATCGGCAGGTACATCGCGATGATCAGGCCGCCGACGACGATGCCGAGGAAGGCCATCATGATCGGCTCGATCAGCGAGGTCATCGCCGTCACCGCCGCGTCGACCTCCTCCTCGTAGAAGTCGGCGATCTTCTGGAGCATCTGATCCATGGCGCCGGTCTGCTCGCCGACGCCGATCATCTGCACGACCATGCTCGGGAACACGCGCGACTCGGCGAGCGGGCCCGCCATGTCGTGACCCTGGCTGATCTTCTCGCGCGCCCGCAGGATGCCCTGCTGCACGACGCGGTTGCCGGCCGTGCGCGCGCAGATGTCGAGCGCGTCGAGGATCGGCACGCCGGAGGCGAGCAGGGTGCCGAGCGTGCGCGTGAAGCGTGCGACCACGATCTTGCGCAGCGTCGGGCCGATCACCGGCATGCGGAGCATCACCCGATCGAAGAACTCGCGCCCGCCGTCGGTGCGCCGCGCCGTGACCACGATGAAGATCAGGGCGACGACGGAGCCGACGTAGAGGTACCACTTGTCGATGAAGCCGTGCGAGATGCCGATGACGACGCGCGTCGCTCCGGGGAGCTGCGCGTTGTTCATCTGCTTGTACATGCTCTCGAACGTCGGGATGACCTTCACCAGCATCACGGCGATGACGCCGACGGCCACCACGAGGATGCCGATCGGGTAGAACATCGCGCTCTTGACCTGGTTGCGCAGCTTCACCGCCTTCTCGATGTAGACGGCGAGGCGGTTCAGGATCGTGTCGAGGATACCGCCGACCTCACCGGCGGCGACGAGGTTCACGTAGAGCTCGTCGAACACCTTCGGGTGCTTCTTCAGCGCGTCGGAGAACGTCGAGCCCTGCTCGACGGAGCTCTTCACCTGCTGGAGGATGCGCTGGAACGTCTTGTTCGGCGTCTGCGCGGCGAGGATGTCGAGGCACTGCACGAGCGGCAGACCGGCGTCGATCATCGTCGCGAGCTGGCGCGTGAAGATCTGCAGGTCCTTCGGCGTGACGCCGGAGCCGATCGTGATGTTGAGCGCGCCGTCGGTGCGCTTCACGCGGTCGACGGTGAGGCCGTCGGCGCGCAGGCGGCTCTCGACCGCCGTCGCGTTCTCGGCGTCCATCGTGCCGCGCTTCTTCTCGCCGGCGCGCGTCGTTGCTTCCCACTGGAATTTCGCCATGGCTCACCGCCTCATGTTGGGGGGTGGAGGGAGGTTTCCGATCGACCCGCCCGCCGAGATGATCATCGTCTTGAGCTCGTCGGGCTCGCTCGAGCGCGCGATGCACTCGTCGAGCGTGACCTGCTTGCGCAGGTACAGGTCGCACAGCGCCTGGTTCATCGTCTGCATGCCGTACTTCGACTGACCGATCTGCATCTGCGAGTAGATCTGGTGCAGCTTGTCCTCGCGGATCAGGTTCCGGATCGCGGCGTTCGGCACCATGACCTCGGCGGCGAGGCAGCGCCCCTGACCGGACGCCTTCGGGATCAGCGTCTGCGTGATCACACCCTCGAGCACGAACGACAGCACCGCGCGCACCTGGTCGTGCTGGTGCGACGGGAACACGTCGATGATGCGGTTGATGCTCTGGATCGCGCTGTTCGTGTGCAGCGTGCCGAACGCGAGGTGACCGGTCTCGGCGATCGTGAGCGCCGCCTCGACGGTCTCGAGGTCGCGCATCTCGCCGATCAGCACGACGTCCGGATCCTGGCGCAGGATGTACTTGAGCGCGCGCTTGAACGAGTTCGAGTCGCGCCCGATCTCGCGCTGGTTGACGAGGCAGTTCTTGTGCTGGTGCTGGAACTCGATCGGGTCCTCGACCGTGACGATGTGACCCTTCATGTTCGTGTTGATGCGATCGATCATCGACGCCAGCGTCGTCGACTTGCCCGAGCCCGTCGGCCCGGTCACGAGCACCAACCCGCGCGGCCGGTCGCACAGCTCCGTCACGATCGGCGGCATCCCGAGGTCCTGCAGCGGGATGATCTGGTACGGCACGACGCGGAAGCAGCCCGCGACGCACGCCTGCTGCATGTAACAGTTGGCCCGGAAGCGGGCCATGCCGCGGATCCCGAACGAGAAGTCGATCTCGAGGTCCTCCTCGAACCGGAGCTTCTGCGCGTCGTTCATCACCGAGTAGCAGAGCTGCTTGGTGTCGACGGGCGTGAGCGGCTCGGTCTGCAGCTTCACGAGGTCGCCGTCGATGCGCAGGCGCGGCGGCGAGCCGACGGTGATGTGGAGGTCCGATGCGCCCTTGTCGGCCATCGCCTTCAGCAGCGCCGGCAAGTTCAGCGACATCAGTCCTCCACCGTGGTGCGGAGGATCTCCTCGGGCGTCGTCATCCCCTCGAGGATCTTCGCGATGCCGGCCATGCGGAGGCTCTGCACGCCGCCGCGGATCATCTCGGTCTTGAGCTCCGCCGCCGACGCACCCGACAGCACGAGCTCCTTCAGCGGGTCGGTGAACGGCATGACCTCGTACAGCGCGACGCGGCCCTTGTAGCCGGTCTGGTTGCACGTGCCGCAGCCGCGCCCCTTCATGATCGTCGCCTTGCGGATCTGCTCGTCCGTCATGCCCATCTTCGCGAGGGCCTCCGGATGCTTCTCGTCCGGCTGGCGGCAGTCGTTACAGATGCGGCGCGCGAGGCGCTGCGCGAGCACGAGGTTCACCGAGGCCGTCACGAGGAACGGCTCGATGCCCATGTTGAGGAGGCGCGACACCGTCGACGGCGCGTCGTTGGTGTGCAGCGTCGACAGCACGAGGTGCCCGGTGAGCGCGGCCTTCACGCCGATCTCGGCGGTCTCGAAGTCGCGGATCTCGCCGACCATGATGATGTTCGGGTCCTGTCGCAGGAACGCGCGCAGCGCGGTCGCGAAGTTGAGCCCGATATCCTCGTGCATCTGCACCTGGTTGATCCCGTGCAGGTTGTATTCGACCGGATCTTCGGCGGTTGAAATGTTGCGGTCGGTGGTGTTGAGCTCGGAGAGCGCGGAGTACAGGGTGGTCGTCTTGCCCGAACCGGTCGGACCGGTGACCAGCACCATGCCGTAGGGCTTCTTGATCGCGACCTTGAAGTAGTCGAGCGGCCCCTGATCGAAGCCCAGCTTCGTCATGTCGAGCTGGAGGCTCGACTTGTCGAGGAGGCGCATGACGATCTTCTCGCCGAACAAGGTCGGGAGCACCGACACGCGGAAGTCCATCTCGCGCGCGCCGCCCATCTTCAGCTTGATGCGGCCGTCCTGCGGCAGGCGGCGCTCGGCGATGTCGAGCGACGCCATGATCTTGAGGCGCGACGTGATCGCGTTCCGGAGCTTGAGCGGCGGCCGCATCTCCTCCTGGAGGATGCCGTCGATGCGGAACCGCACGCGGAAGCTCTTCTCGTACGGCTCGACGTGGATGTCCGACGCCTTCTTCTTGATCGCCGACACCAGGATCGCGTTGCACAGCTTCACGACCGGCGCCTCGCCGGCCTGGTTCTCCAGGTCGACGACGTTGAGCGAGTCATCCGAGCTCGCCGAGAAGTCGATGTTCTCGGCGTCGAACTCGCCCATCATCTGGTCGAGGTCGGGGCCCTTGTCGTAGTACCGCGAGAGCGCCGCCTCGAGCGCGTGCTCGGACGCGACGACGGGCTCGATGTTGTACTGCGTGAGGAACTTCAGCTCGTCGATCGCGTAGATGTTCGACGGGTCCGCCATCGCGACGATGAGCGTCGGGCCCTGCCGGCGGACCGGGATGACCTGATGCTTCTCGCAGATCTCGCGGGGGACCAGCTTCAACACCGACGGGTCGATGTCGATCTCGCTGAGGTTGATCGACGGCAGGCTGTACTGCCGTGCGACGAACTGCGTCAGGTCCTGGTCCTTGACGTAACCGAGGCGAGACAGGGTCGCGCCGAGGCGCTTCCCCGTGCGTTTGGCCTCATCTTGCGCCTGTTGAAGCTGTTGGAGCGAGAGCATCTTCTCGCGTACCAGCAGCTCTCCGATACGGCTCATGCGCGCGTTCCCCCAAGGAAAAACGACGGTTTCGACGAGCGTATCACGGAACCCGCCACCAAAGCCGCCGCGAGGGAGAAACCGCCGCGTGTCCGTCGAAGAATAGGTTGCTACACCAACCGTCTAGAAAGTTGCCGTCGATGTCGTCCGAGCAGAAGTTGATCGTGGGGGTTCCGATGAGCTACGCCGAGGCCAAGGAGATCGCGTTTCTCCGGCAAGAGCTGCGTGCTTGCTGGATTCGCAACGACCGCTCGGGGGCGCGCGCCCTCCTCGAGCGACTCGCACAGGTCGCAGGGAACGACAACGAGCTCGCCGCGGAGGCGCGGCGCTGGGCGCTGCGCTTCGACGCGGCTTAGCCCGCGGCGTGCTGTAGGCACGCGGCCCACAACGGCTACTGCGCGCAGTTGTCGACGACGGTGATCTGCAGGCGGTAGTTGTTCTTCTTCGCCGCGTTCGAGAAGGCCTGCGCGTAGTACGTGCCGGTCGGGAGGTTCGGCGCGCACGCCTTCAGCGAGCCGGGGCCGTTGTCGACGCCGTTGCCGATCGACGTCCCGCCCTGGTTGAGGATCGAGACGTTGATGACGTCGCCGCTGTCGACCGTCGTGATCACGCGGATGCCCTTGTTCGCCATCGTGAGGTTGATGCGATACGTGTCGCGATCCGTCTCGGGGCAGATCGCGAGGCCGGCGAGCATGAAGTCGACCTTCGGGTTGTCGACGGGCGTCTGGTACGCGCCGGCGATCGTGTCGTTGTTGCCGAGCGCGCTGTCGTCGTTGCACTGGAAGCCGCTCGGGCCGGCGTCGGGCAGCGTGCCGCCCTGGATGACGCAGACCTTCTTGCCGCTCTGGTCGACGCAGCCGTAGCCCTCGGGGCACGCGTCGCCTTCGCCGCACAAGAACGGCGCGTTGCCGAGCACGGGGTCGTACGACGTGCACGCCCCGAGCGCGGAGGCGAGGAGGAGGAGCGGGAGTGCGCGAAGCGAGACGAGGCTGTTCATACGTTCGATCCTCTGCCTAGAACCGGGCCGCGGCGGCGGCACCGACGAAGGAGTCACCGACGGAGGGCGAGATGATCCACGAGGCGTTCGCCTCGGGCGACGAGCCCGCGGGCTTGGCCGCCTTGAGCTCGCCGCGCTTCTTCGCGGTGAGCTCGCGGTACCAGAAGTAGCCGGCGATCACGGCCGTCGCCGCGCCGATGCCGAGCGTGACGTTCGACAGCGTCTGGCGCGACTTGCCACCGGCCTCGAGCGTGTCGCGGCTGTAGGCGTCGAACACCGCGCACGGCGGCATCCCGCACTTCGTGGACTCGTCCTCGAGCGCCTTCGCGAACTGACCGGCGTTGAGATAGAAGTACACGCTCGCCGCGAGCAGCGTCGCCGTCGCGATCGTCGAGCCCCACTTCGTGTACTTGAACTTCGACGAGCCGACGTCGGTGAAGCCGTTCGTGGGGCCGTCGACGACCGGCCGGCCGAGGAACGGCGAGTCCTCGGTCGTCGCGGGGCGGTTCTTCTTCTTGAACGGGTCGTCGTCGTCGGAGTTGGTGCGGGTGCCGGTGCCGCCCGTCGAGACCTTCACCTCGCCGTCGTCGCTCCAGTCCGGGTAGAAGCGCGTCTGCGCGCCGGCCTCGAGGTTGACGAGGTTCGGGCTCGTCGACTTGCCCGAGCGCGTGACGACGGCGCCCGTCGCGTCCTTGACCTCGATGTAGTAGTGCACCGCGCTCCCGATCATCTTGTTCGCCGGGATGCGCGCGATGAGCTCCTTGTAGCGCCACTTCATCACCTTCGCGGCGTACTTCCCCTCGCCGGCGGTGCGGTAGTAGAGCGTGACGACGAAGCCCGAGTCCTCGGGGACAAAGCCGGTGATGTCGAGCGGCTTGGCCGGCGGCGCGCCGTCGACGGTCTGGTGCTGGAAGTCGGTCGCGCTGTACGTGCCCGGCGGCTTGATCGTCTTGGGCTCGTTCGTGCCGGGCTCCTTGCCCGGTTCCTTGCCCGGCTCCTTGCCCGTCGGCGGGTTGGCCGGCGTGCCGATGCCGAGCTTCTTCTCGAGCTCGGCGACGCGGTCGGTGACGTCCTTGCGGAGCGCGTCCTCGGCCGGCGCCTCCTTGAGGAACTGCCGGTACGTGATGAGGGCGAGGTCATCGTTGCCGGTGGCCTCGTGGACCTGGCCGATGTTGTAGAGGATCGCCGGCTTCTTGGAGAGCTTGTACGCCTCCTTGAACTTCACGATCGCGTCGTCGTACTTCTTCGCTTCGACGGCGGCTTTTCCTTCGAGGAAAGCCTTCTTCGCCAGCTCGAGGTCATCGGCGAGCGCCGGAGCCGTCGAGAGCATCAGTACGAGGAGGATGGCGAGTCGTCGGATGGTAGGAATCACGTGGCCTCCGGCCGGCGCGTGGAACACGTGCGCAGCCGTCGGTACTTATCTCACGGGAGGGCTCGTTGCAATGCCTCTTTACTGTTCGCTTCTCCGTCGGTGAATCCCCGAAAATGCAGAAAGCCCCGGCGAGGGGCTTTCATCACAAAAATCTGATGTAGGTGATCAGAAGGGGTCGACGACGGCCGGCTTCTTCTCGGCCGGCGGCGGCGTCTTGGCCGCGGGCGGGGGCGGGGCCTTCTTGGGCGCCGTGTCGAACGGGTCGACGACCGCCGGCTTCTTGACCTCCGGAGGAGGCGCCTTCTTCACGACCGGCGGCTGCTGGACCGGCGCCTTCTTCACGACGACCGGCGGCGCGACCTTGGGCTGCTGGACGGGCGGCGCCTGGACCGGCGGCGCCTTGACCTCCTGCTTGGGCGGCGCCTGCTTCGGGGTCTCCTCGACCTTCACCTCGGTCTTCACCTCGGCCTTGGGCTCGGTCTTGGGCTCTTCGATCGGGGTGACCGTCGGCTGCTCGATCGGCGTGACGGTCGGCTGCGACGGCGTCTCGGCCTTCGGCTCGACCTTCTGCTCGACCTTCTCCACCTTCTCGACCTTCTTCTCCGGCTCGGCCGCCTTCGCGGGGGCGGCCGCCGGCTCCTCGCGCCGGGCCTGCTGCGCGGCCGGCTTGCTGTCGGCCGGCTTGTCGAGGACGAGCTTCCATACGATCAGCATCAGCGCGAGGCCGCCGACGAACGCCAGGGCGATCGGCACGACCGGCGACTTCGCCTTCGGCGGCTCGCCGACGACGAGGCCGCTCTCGATCGCGGCGATGTCGGCCGACGACACCGTCAGGCCGGCCTGCGCGGCCTTCGCGGCGGCGAGGGCCTTGGCCGCCTTCGCCTCGGCGAGGCGAACGCGCTCCTCGGCGGCGCCGTGATCGGCGACGTCGACGGCGACGGCGGGCATCGCGGCGGTGGCCCGGGCGGCGGCGGCCTCGGCAACGCTGGCGCGCTGCTTCTCCTTCTCGGCCGCCTGCTGCATCTCGACGGCGCGCTCCTCGGCGGCGCGCATCCGCACCTGGGCCTTCTCGATCTGCGTCTTCAGGTCGGAGACGGCCGCGTCGTGCTGCGCCATCATCTGACCCGAGGCCCCCGACGAGGACATCGCGACGGCGGCGCGCGCCTCGGCCTCGGCGAGCTTGCCCTGGAGGCCGTCGAGCTGGCGGCGCAGCGATTGCTCGCGGGCGTCGCTCTCGCGCATCTGCGTCTCGGCCGCCTTCCAGCGCTGCTCGTCCTGCTCGCGGCGCTTGGCATCGTCCTCGCGCGCCTGCTGCGCGCTCTGCTCCCAGCTGTTGACGTCGACGAGCGTCTGGTTCGCCTTCGCGATGAACTCCTCGAGCGAGGAGTCCATCGTGGGGAGCGCACCGCCGGCGCGCATCAGGGAGGACACGCGCTTCGCGCGGACCTGCCCGTTGGCACCGTTCGACGTTCCGTTGCTTTCAGGCTTCGATTCGACGGCCATCAATATCTCCAAGAGAGCCGGGGAGCTGCCCCGCGGCGAAGATGGACTCTAGCAGCGATCCCCCAGGATCTGCCCGAGGAAAATCAAGGAGAGGCAACCCCGGCTCAGGGCGTCGCGTCGCGGGGGAGCGGGATCGTCGTTTTCTCGGACCGGGGGACCACTTCAATAACCTCGAGATCGTCGTGGAACGCGCGGGCCTCGGCCTCCACGACGTCGCGCGGCAGGTAGCCGGCCTCGACGATCGTGGTCCCGATGAGGCGCCGGCGCGGCGCGCTCCAATGCTCCGCGAGGGCGGCGAGCCACTGCTCTTCACTGATCAGCTTGCGGTCGCGGAGGAACTCGCCGAAGCGGACCGGCTCGAGCGTCGCGAGGGTACGAGAAGCCGACATGGATTCAGTGCGAGCCGACATAACGTGTCGGCGGGGCCGAAGTCCACACAAACTTCGCGGTGCTATAAAGCGCGCCCCATGGTGACCCGCCGAACCACCCGATCCCGGGCCGCGCCGATCGTCCGCAAGAACACCGTGCGGCTGACCGGCGACGTGGCACGCCACGTGCGCGCCGGGCATCCGTGGGTCTACCGCGAGGCGCTCGGCCCGCGCCACCTGGCTCCGGAGCCGGGGACCGTCATCGATCTCGTCGACGAGGAAGGCGAGTTCGTCGGCCGCGGCCTGTACGACGCCGACAGCGCGATCGCGCTGCGCGTGTTCTCGCGCAACCCCGACGTCGCGATCGACGCCGAGCTCGTCGGGTTGCGCGTGCGGGCCGCCGTCGCGTTGCGCACGAAGTTGCTCGACGCGAGCAGCCTCCAGTGCATGCGCCTCGTCAACGGCGAGTCCGACGGGCTGCCGGGGATCGTCGTCGAGCGCTACGGGGACTACCTCGTCACCCAGCTCTACACGTCCGCGATCGCGGGGCTGCGCGACGCGCTCTACGACGCGCTCGTGGCCGAGCTGTCGCCCAAAGCGATCTACGAGCAGCGGCGCTACCGCTCGCTCGCCGGCGATGCGCCGCGCCAGGCGGCGGCCGAGCTCGTGCGCGGGAGCGCGGCTCCCGTCGAGATCGAGGTCGCCGAGGGCGACGTGCGGTTCATCGTCGACGTGACGGCGCCGCTGTCGACGGGGCTGTTCGCGGACCTGCGCGAGGGTCGCCGCGCCGTGCGCCAGTGGGCGTCGGGCCGGCGCGTCCTCAACCTGTTCTCGTACACCGGCGCGATCTCGGTGTATGCGCAGGCCGGCGGCGCCGCCGAGGTGGCCGCCGTCGACGTCGCGCCGAAGGTCCACGCGCGGGCGCGGCGCAACTTCGCCGCGTCGGGCTTCGATCCGGAGAAGCCGGAGCTGATCGTCGGCGACGTGTTCAAGGTGCTGGCCCGCTTCGTCGAGCGCGGCCGCAGCTTCGACATGGTCGTGCTCGATCCGCCGGCGTTCGCGTCGGCGGCGGCGCGCGGCGGCAAGCCGTGGTCGGCGGTGCGCGACTACTCCGAGCTGATCGCGGCGGCGCTCGACGTCCTCGTGCAGGGCGGGCTCCTCGTCGCCGCGTCGTCGACGCACAAGATGAGCTCGGCCGAGTTCGAGCTCGCGCTCGCCGAGGGCGCGCTCGCCGCGAACACGCGCCTGCAGATCATCGATCGGCGCAGCCTGCCGCCCGACTTCCCGACGGTGCCGGGCTTCCCCGAGGGCAACTACCTCAAGTTCGCGGTCGCCGTCCGCGGGTGAGCCGCGTCGCCGGGACGTCCGGCATGACGACGCGCACCTTCTGCCCCGCGGGCGCGTCGGGCATCGGCGTGAGCGTGTCGATCTCGTAGCGCGCGGCCTCGAGCTCGCGCTCGGTGAGGCGGCCGGCGAGGCCGTCGGCGAGCGTCGCGCACGCCATCGCGAGGGCGGGCAGCGCGACGCCGGGATCGACGAGCTGCTCGACGACGAGCTCGACGATGCGCGCGATCGCGAGCGCCAGCGGCGTGCCCGTCGCGCGCAGGTCGGCGATCAGCTGGTCGGCGATCTCCGGGTCGACGCGCGGCGCGTCCTGGACGAGCCGCGTGATCGCCGCCTGGATCGTGTCGGTCACGACGGGGACGACGAGGAGGTCGCCGACGACGACGGGGACGCCGGCGACGGCGCGTCGTCGAGGTCGCCGTCGTCGACGTCGGCCCTGCCGAGCGCCTCGGCGGAGCGCTGCTTCAGGAACTCGAGGAAGGCGATCGCCGTCGGCAGCTCGATCGCGGGGATCGTCTCGATCAGGTCGCGCGCCTGACGGCGCAGCGCCTCGCCCGGCGCCTCGGTGCCGTGCACGACGGGCCGCCCGACGGTGGGCAGCTCCTGCGGCGCCTGGACGGTGCCCCACGGCGGCTCGTTCGTCGGCGTGATGTCGTGCTGCTCGAGCCAGTTGTGGATGTGCCAGTGCAGGAGATCGGCGCGGTAGGAGAACCAGCGCTCGCGTTCGGCGGGGTAGGCGAGGAGCACGTCCTTGAACCGGCGGAAGGCGCCTTTGCCATCGATGGAGATGATGAGGCGCTCGCGCAAGGCCTCGTCGACGACGGAGCCGACGAACTTCTCCATCCAGCGGTACTGCTCGCGCGAGGACGCGGGCTCGACGCGCAGGTAGTTCCGGATGTTCTCCGAGACCAGCTGACGGTTGATCGCGGCCTCGGGATCGCCGGAGGTGATGGTCAGGACGCGACCGGTGGTGAGGTCGAGGTAGCTGTCCGTGTCGGGCGAGTTGCGCTCGACGGCGATCTCGAGGGCGTCCCAGTCGAGATCGAGCCGGACAGGACCGCGCGTGGCGGCGGGAGCGATCGGGCGAACAGGCATAAGTTAAGTGCGGAGAAATAGGACCGCTTGCCGGCAGGTCCCGCTTCCATGAGCCGCTGGGCAAGCGTAATGGCAACCACGCTGTCTGGCAAGCGCTGGACTTGACAGGCGCTTGCAACCGAGTAAGTTCCGCCGTCCATGGCCCGCGTCACCGTCGAAGACTGCCTCGACAAGGTCCCGAACCGGTTCGCGCTGGTCGTGCTCGCCGCCGAGCGCGCGCGGCAGCTCTCGCGCGGAGCCACCCCGGGCGTCGATTGCGACAATAAACCCGCCGTCACCGCGCTGCGCGAGATCGCCGCCGGCCTCGTGTCGTTCCGCGAGGACGTGCGCAACACCGTCACCGAGTTCATCGTCGAGCGCCGCAAGGCCGGCTTCATGTGAGCTGACCTGGCCGGCGCGCCGGTCGAAAAATTGCCCACCGACCGAGGCCTCTCGAAGATGGCCTCGTGCAAGGGAACCAGACGCTCCGCCGCACGCTCGTCCGCGGCGAGCTCGTGCGTGCGCTGTACCGGCTCGGCCGCAGCGACGCATCGGGCGTGCTCACGCTGTCCTCTCCGTCGGCGCGCGCGACGACACGCCCCGAGGTGTTCGTGCTGCGGCGCGGGGCCGCCGTCGTCGGCGACATGGAGCTCGCGCGGACGATGCTCGTCGGGCGGCTGGCGCGGCTCGCGGCGCTCGACGCGCTCGACATGACGTTCGAGGGCGGCGTGACCGGCGTGTCACCACCGGGCACGCTGGGCGCCGGATCGCACGGCGTGGCGCTCGCCGCGTGGGCGCGCACCCACCTCGAGGCGCAGCTCGACGGCCGCGTCGCCGACGCGCTCGTGCGCGACCTCGCCGGTGTGCGCATCGCGCTCCGCCGCGACCTCGCCCCCGAGCCCACCGACGAGGCGGATCGCCGCATGCTCGCGGCGATGGCGGTGCCGCGCC
Source organism: Deltaproteobacteria bacterium (assembly GCA_019637375.1). Taxonomy (GTDB): domain Bacteria; phylum Myxococcota_A; class Polyangia; order Haliangiales; family Haliangiaceae; genus JABFXX01. Next base: position 142,624 of record JAHBVW010000017.1, read on the forward strand.
GCCTCGAGCAGATCTGGCCGCTCGCGCGCACGCCGCGCTTCCGCCTGCTCGCGTTCGTCCACTTCCTGCGCGGCATCGACGCCCTCGACCTGTCGGGCATCGGCGCCGACTTCGCCGTGTCCTTCGAGCGGGACCACCCCGTCGATCCGCGCCGCGCCGCCGCCCTGCGGCTCCTCGGCGTCGACGCCGCCGCCGATCCCGAGGCCCTCAAGCGCGCCTACCGCCGCCTCGCCCGCGCCCTCCACCCCGACCTCCAGCCCAACGTCGACCCCGAGCGGCGCCGCTCCCTCGAGCGCCGCTTCGCCGAGGTCACCGCCGCCTACGAGACCTTGCGTTAGGGAGGGGCGATGATCCAGCCGTCGTCGGCGAAGCAGCCGTCGGGGATCGGCCAGCCTTCGCGGGCCCAGAGGTAGGCGGTGTACGCGCCGATCACGGCCTCGAAGCAGTGGTCGTTCTGGAGGACGTCCTCGCGCGCCATGCGGCTCGAGGGGGCGAAGACCATGTCGGTGAGCTTCTCGAGGATGAGGGCGCGGGTGCGCCAGGGATCGGCGTCGCGCTTGTAGCCGCGCGCGGCGCGGGAGCCGGCGAGGGCGGCGACCGTCGCCGACGGGGAGACCTCGACGAGGTTGTGGTGGAGCCGGTAGCCGGCGCTGCCCAGGCGCCGGCGCAGGTGGGTGGCGCGCGCGGCGATCGCGCCGTTGACGCCGCCGAGCGATGACAGCGGCAGCAGGCCGCGGCCGTACGTCATGACGACGTCGGTCGCGCGGTGCGCGTAGGGGGCGAGGCGCGCCTGCGCCGTCAGCGTCGTGGGGCGGGCGATCCCGTTCGCCGTCTCCGCGGCGACGCGCCGCACGAGCGCGCGCCCCTCGGTGCGCAGCCACACCACGGCGGGGTCGACGCACGCCTCGGTGCCGGGGCACACGGGGCGCTCGCAGCGGTCGCACGCGGACCGCGTCAGCGGCGCGTCGACCGCGATGACCGTCGTGTCGTGCGCGATCCCGGGGTCGAGCAACGTCTCGGCGAGCGTGTCGTCGGTCCACGCGGTGCGCGCGGCGCGCGTCGCGACGCGGACGACCTCGACCCCTTCCCCGGAGGCGGGGAGGCGGAGCTCGGCGACCGCCGTGGTCTTGCCGCGACCGCCGCCGAGGTCGATCCCGACGAACCTAGTAAATCGCCGCTTCACCCGTGTTCTTCCACCGTACCACGCAAAAACCACTTACCGGACTGGCGCTTAGACAAAAACTAAGCGTAAGGTCGCCGCCCTGTAAGGACTGGCAACTCACCGCGTTAAGTCGCGGGGAATTTGCGCCCGGCCATGGACCGCATCGCGACCTTCAAGAGCTTCATCGCCCGCTCGCCGGCCGATCCGTTCCCGCGCTACTCGCTGGCGATGGAGCACCGGACGCGCGGCGAGCTCGCCGAAGCGTGGACCGTGTTCGCCGACCTGATCGAGAGCTTCCCCGACTACGTCCCGGCCTACCTGATGGCCGGCGGCACCCTGGCCTCGCTCGGTCGCGCCGCCGATGCGCGCGACGTCTACGCGCGCGGGATCGATGTGGCCGGTCGCCGCGGCGACGCCCACGCGCGCGGCGAGCTCCAGTCGGCGCTCGACGCGCTCCCCTGACTGATTTGGTTTGTTTTTTTCTGACTGCAGACACCCAAGACAGACACAAAACGAGAGGTAGCCAAATGAAGAAGATCATGTTCGTCCTGTTCGCGGCCGCGCTGGCCACCACCGCTGCGTGCGGCAAGAAGAAGGCCCCGGCGGCCCCCGCCGGTGGCTCGGCCGTCGAGAAGACGGAGCCCGCCAACGGTAGCGGTGACGGCTCCGGTTCCGCGGCCGCGCCCGAGGGCGGCGGCGAGATGAAGGAGTAGTCACTCGACTTGCTCCACTCCGGGCGTGGCTTCCCCACGCCCGGAAGGCCGGAGTGGAGAAACGGTAGACTCGGGGGTCTCAAAAGCCCCTTCCCGCGAGGGAGTGTCGGTTCGAGTCCGACCTCCGGCACTGCAGATGCGTTCGTCTCAGGCGGTAGGATTCTTCCGCGTGCCGGACGAGCGTACCTTCTGCTGTCCCGGCTGCCGCTTGCTGCAGCGGCCGGGGACGGAGTGCGTCGAGTGCGGCTCGATGATCGCGTGGATCGAGGCGGAGCGGGACCTGTTCTGCTTCGTCCCGACCGCGCTCGACGTGCGCGCGGACGGTACGCCGCGCAAGAAGCAGGTCGGGCTCCTCCCGGCGCTGACGCTGGCGACGAGCTGGTACGTCAGCGTCGCGGTCGCGTTCACGCTCGCGCCGTGGCTCGGCGCCGCCGTGCTCGGCACGACGGTCGCCGGCGGCGCGGCGGCGACGCTGCACAACCGCAAGCGCAAGACCATCGTCGCGACGTCGAAGCGGCGCGCGCCGATCGCCGAGGGCTCGACGCCGTGCGCGGGCACGGTCGCGCCGCTCACCGGCGGGCTGCGCGCGCTGGTCGACAAGGTCGGCGCCCCGCGCGGCGACGACGACGCCGCCGACGGCGGCGGGCCGGTGCTCGTCGAGCAGCTCGAGGTCTGCACGCGCATGGGCGGCCTGTTCGTGCGCCGCATCCGCGCGGCGCCGTTCGTGATCGACACCGGCGGCGAGATGGTGATCGTCACCGGCGAGGTGCGCCTGCTCCCGCGCGCCGGCGCCTTCCACCGCGAGCGGCTCGCGCCCCACGACGCGCGCCTCGCCGCGCTCGGCGTCCCCGCTGACCTCATCAGCCACGGCTGGCTCGAGACCACCACGCTGCGCCCCGGCGATCGCTGCCGCGCCCTCGGCCTCGTCGGCGACGAGAGCCTCCCGGAGCTCGCCTTCCACCGCGAGGGCGGGTCGACGCGCGTGATGCGCGGCCGGCGCGACGCGGTCGTCGTCGTCGAGTAGCCGCTAGAGTGCGACGCCGGTGCGCACGGCCTGGGCGACGGCGCGCGTGCCGGCGGTGCCGCCGAGATCGGCGGTGAGGGGCTCGCCGCGCGCGACGACGGCGGCGACGGCGGCCTCGACGGCGGCGTGCGCGCGGAGCAGGCGGTCGTCGTGGTGGCGGCGGCCGAGCCAGCGGAACATCTCGCCGGTCGCGAGCAGCATCGCCATCGGGTTCGCGCGGTCCTTGCCGGCGAGCGGCGGCGCCGAGCCGTGGATCGGCTCGAACATCGCGTGGTCGTCGCCGACGTTGCAGCCGACGGCCATGCCCATGCCGCCCTGCAACACCGACCCGAGGTCCGTCACGATGTCGCCGAACATGTTCGTCGTGACGCACACGTCGTAGCGCTCGGGCTGCACGAGCACGAACATCGCGAACGAGTCGACGATCGCGACGTCGGGCTCGACGTCGGGGTACGCGCGCGCGACCTCGCGGAACACGTCGAGGAACAGGCGGCAGCCGGCGAGCACGTTGTGCTTGACGATGCACGTCACGCGGCGCTTGCCGTCGCCGGGCGCGCCGTGGCGCTCGCGCGACAGCTGGAACGCCTTCTCGATCACCCGCCGCGACGCGCGCTGCGTGATCACGCGCAGGTCGGTCGCGCGCTCGGGCGTGCGCTCGCCCTGCCCCGAGTACAGGCCCTCGGTGTTCTCGCGCACGATCACCATGTCGACGTTCTTCGGCGACCACACCTCGCGGAACTGCCCCGAGATCCCGTGGCGCGTGCCGGGCAGGCACCGGATCGGGCGGATGTTCGCGTACAGGTCGAGCCGGATGCGGTTGCCGATCACCGGCGAGTAGCCGGCCATCTTGCCGTCCTGCATCGTCACCGGCTGGCCGTCGGGGCCGTTCCAGCCGACGGCGCCGAGCAGGATCGCGTCCGCGGCACGGCAGCGCTCCTCCGCGCCCTCGGGCCAGTCGCGCGAGCCGTGCGTCAGGTAGTAGGCGCCGCCGCACGGCACCTCGTCGATCGCGAACCTGACGCCGGTCGCGGCCGAGACCTGCTCGACGAGCGTGCGCGCCTCGGTGATGACCTCGGCGCCGATCCCGTCGCCGGGCAAGAGGACGAGGTCGTACTGCGCCTTCGGCGTCTTCTCGCGCTTCTCGCTCACTGCGCGCACGGTAGCACCGGCGAGCCGGTCAGCGCTTCTCGTACCAGGTCGCGACTTCGTCGCACGGCAGCGGCAGCTTCATCATCCGGCGCGGGTCGCCGCCGGCCTCGCGCAGCGCCTCGCCCGCGGCGACCGTGAGCTCGGCGTCGAGGACCTCCTCGCCGCACTGGAGGGCGACGAGGCGCTCGGGCCCGCGCCCGGTGACGGCCATCGTCTCGGGCAGCATCTGGCGCTTGCCGGCGCCGATCGCGGTCAGCGCACGCACGAGCCGCACGGCGTCGCCCTCGCCGATCGCGAGGATCGCGAGGCGGCCGGCGACCGGGGCCGACACGCGCAGCCGCAGCATGCCGGCGGCGGCGCTGTCGCCGCGGCGCAGCGTCTGCTGGCGGCCGTCGGTGTGCTGGAAGAACACGTCGAGGATCAGGCCGCCGGGGCGCGGCACCGTCGTGTCCTCCTCGTGCGCGCGCTGCGTGAGCGCGACGAGCGCGAGCGATCCGGCGACGCAGGCACCGAGGAGCCACGGCAGCCAGCGGTGGCGAGTCGCTTCCATCGGCCCGGTTCTACAACGTGCCGATCGTGAGGCCAAGCTACAGGAGTCCCTCGAGAAATCGACAGACCTCGACGGCGAGGCGGTGTCGCATGTACGCTCACATACTCATGTCCTCGGTCACGGCTCTGCTCGAGGAGATCCCCTCCACGCGCCAGCTCCGCGGCGGCGTGCTGCTCGTCATCAAGGGTCCCGATCGCGGCGCGACCGCCAAGCTCGGCGACGCGCCCGTCGCGATCGGGTCGAGCCCCGCCTGCCAGCTGGTCCTCACCGACACGACGGTGTCGCGCAAGCACGTCGAGGTCGCGCTCGTCGGCGACGAGATCGTCGTGACCGACTGCGGCTCGCGCAACGGCTGCACGATCCAGGGCGTCCGCGTCGAGAAGGGCGCGATCAGCTTCGGCACCGAGCTCAAGCTCGGGCGCACGATCGTGAAGCTCGTGCCCGACGAGGAGCTCGTCGCCGCGGCGCCGTCGCCGCAGACGTCGTTCGGCTCGATCGTCGGCGGCGACACGCGCATGCGGCAGCTGTTCACGCTGCTCGGCGAGGTCGCGGCGACCGACGCGACGGTGCTCGTCGAGGGCGAGACCGGCACCGGCAAGGAGCTGATCGCCGAGGAGCTGCACAACCACTCGCCGCGCAAGAACGGCCCGCTCGTCGTCGTCGACTGCGGCTCGGTGCCGCGCGAGCTCGTCGCGTCGATCCTGTTCGGCCACATGAAGGGCGCGTTCACGGGCGCGCTGTCGGATCGCAAGGGCATGTTCGCCGAGGCGCACGGCGGCACGATCTTCCTCGACGAGATCGGCGAGCTGCCGCTCGAGCTGCAGCCGGCGCTCCTGCGCGCGCTCGACAAGCGGGCGGTGTGCCGCGTCGGCGCGACCGCGTACGAGCGGTTCGACGCGCGCGTCGTCGCGGCGACGAACCGCGACCTGCGCGCGGAGGTCGGCAAGAAGCGCTTCCGCGAGGACCTGTACTACCGGCTCGCGGTGATCCGCGTCGCGGTGCCGGCGCTGCGCGAGCGCGGCAGCGACATCAGGATGCTGATCGAGCACTTCGTGCGGCGGTTCGCGCCCGATCTCACGCTGTCGCCCGACGACATGGCGCGGCTCGTGCGCCACAGCTGGCCGGGCAACGTGCGCGAGCTGCGCAACGCGATGGAGCGCATCTGCCTCCTGTCGCGCAACAACGTCGTCGACGTCGAGGGCGCGCTCGGCGACATCTCGGCGGGCGGCAGCGCGCCGGGCTTTCGCACCGACCTCCCGTTCAAGGAGGCGAAGAACCAGCTCGTCGAGGCGTTCGAGCGGGAGTACATCGAGGGGCTCGTCGAGCGGCACCAGCAGAACCTGTCGGCGGCGGCGCGCGAGGCCCAGATCGACCGCAAGCACCTGCGCGAGCTGATGCGCAAGTACGGCCTCGGCGGGGCGAGGCTCGCCGGCGACGACGAGTAGCCCGACCGTGCGGAGAGCCACGCGGCGGGCTCGATCGGCTTGATGCGCCCCGCGGGCGGCCGATGATCCAGACGTGCAGAGCATCAACCGCCTCCTCGTCATGGCGCCGCAGTCGGGCGACCGCGGCTGGATCGACGACGAGCTCGCGGGACAGCCGCTGACGAAGCGGTTCGTGCGCACCGTGCGCGACGTGGTCCGGGTCCTCATCGAGGAGGAGCCGCCGCGCCCGCAGATCCTCATCATCGACGTCGACTCCGTCCCCGCGGCGGACGTGCTCCACCTGCACGAGCTCCGCGATCGCGGCTGGTTCGGATCGATCATCGGCCTTGGCGCGGTGTCGACCGAGCTGTGCGCGTCGCTCGTGATCGAGCGCGTGATCCCGCGCCCGCTCGGCCCGGGCGCGCTGAAGAAGGCCGTGGCGCAGGTCGGGCTCGACCGCGCGACGACCCGGATGCCGCGCCTCCCACGTACGGCTTGACAGTGCATCCGTTATAACGGATGATGCTCCAATCATCCGTCATGGGACACGAGGCTGACCTCGAGCTGGTCCGGCGCGCGCTGCACGGCCTTCGCTACGGCGAGATCAAGATCGCCGTACACGACGGCGAGATCGTGCAGATCGCGCGCACGGAGAAGCTCCGGCCCGAGCGTTCGCCTCGTACCTCGACGCCCGACGACGACTGACGACTGACTGACTGATCGCACATCGCGCCGACTCGACCACGAGAGGCCTCCCGCGCTCGCACGCACCCGACGACCGGTCCACCGGAGGCGGGCGCAGGAGGCCCCGTGTCCACACGCCATCCGTCGATCGATCGGTCGATCGATCCGTCGACCGATCCGTCGTCGCTCGCACTCGTGAAGCGCGCGCTCGAGGGCCTGCGCTTTGGTGAGTGCGTCATCGCCGTCCACGACGGCGAGATCGTCCAGATCTCGCGCACCGAGAAGCTGCGCCCGCCCACTCGCCGCCACGGCGAGAGGTCCACTCCCTCCACTCTCGCCGACCGGAGCGCCGGAGGCTCGCGATCCAACCCATGATGAGACGACTCCTCTTCCCGACGGTGTTCCTCGCCGGCGCCGCGCCGGCCGCGGCCGCGCCGTGCTCCGAGCTGCCGAACCCGATCTACGGGCTCGGCGGCAGCGCGTCCAAGCCGACGCTCGCCCGCATCAGCAAGGCGCTCGCGTCGCTGCCGGCGCCGGACACGGCGACGATCGTGTTCCAGGCGCCCGGCGCGTGCCTCGGCATCTACGCGGTGCTCAACAACACGACGATCACCGGGACCGCGAGCTACTGGGACGCGACCGGCGTCGAGAAGACGTGCGATCTGCCGGCCGCGGGCCAGGTGCTCGACTTCGCGAACATGGCGAACTCGGCCGTCCTGTGCCCGCTCGCGCCGGTGCCGCTGCCGCCGGACGTCGGCGACTACGAGGGCAGCGTCAACACGATCAACCTGATCGTGCCGGTCGCGTCGAGCCAGCGCTCGATCAGCGCGGCCGCGGCGTACTTCGTGTTCGGCTTCGGCGCGCAGGGGCAGGCCGCGCCGTGGACCGTCGAGAGCGAGATCGCGATCCGCGACTCCAACTCGGCGGTGCAGCAGCTGCTCGGCGCCACGATCAACGTGCCGGCGAGCAAGTTCGCGTTCGGCGTGAACGCGCTCAGCCAGAACGGCTCGATCACGCGCGTCGCGAGCTCGGCGCAGCCCGAGGCGGCGATCGGCTTCGTGAGCGGACAGGCCGCGGACGTGGCGCGCGCGACGGTGCGCACGCTCGCGTACCAGCACTACGGCCAGTCGTGCGGGTACCTGCCCGACTCGACGGAGACGAGCTTCGACAAGAAGAACGTGCGCGAGGGCCGCTACTTCATCTGGAGCCCGCAGCACTTCTTCGCGAAGAAGGATCCGGTGTCGGGAGAGATCGTGCGCCCCGAGGCGCGCAAGCTCATCGGCTACCTCACGGGGACCGTCGCGCTCCCCGCCGGCTTCGACCTCCTGCGCTACCAGATCGAGTCCGGCGAGGTCCCGCGCTGCGCGATGAAGGTGTGGCGCGAGGGTGACCTCGGGAGGTTGTCGCGGCACACGCCCGCGAAGGCGTGCCACGGCTTCTTCGAGAGCCTGACCGGCGGCACGGCCGCCCGCGCGTGCCCGAACGGCCCGCGCGACTGCACCGCGAGCGCGCCGGCGTGCAACTTCGGCTACTGCGAGGTGCAGTGATGAGGGCCGTCATCATCACGATCGCCGGGGCGCTCGCCCTGTGCGCGGCGTGCAAGGACGAGGGTCCGCGCCCCGACGTGCCCGACGCCGCGCGCGCGGACGCCGCCGTCGACGCGCCGGCCGCGTGCCTCGATCCGCAGGGCAGCCCGGCCGGCTGCTTCCGGCAGGAGACGTGCGAGCCCGAGGCGGACCTCGACTTCCTCAACGGGTGCACCGACGGCTCGTGCGTCGCGTACGACAACGCCGCGCGCCTGCCGCTCTACAACAACGGCACCCTGCCGCCCCTCCCGTGACGATGCGCGCCCTCCACGTCCTGTGCGCGGTCGCGGTCGCGGTCGCGCTTGCGGCGCCCGCGCGCGCCGACGACGACCTCGACGTCCCGGCGGCGCCACAGCCACCGCCGCCACCTTCGGAAGCTCCGGCTCCGACGCCGCCGGCCGCGCCGGTGGCGGTCGAAGCCCGCGCGCAGCCGGCGCGGCTCGGGGCGTGGGTCGACGCCGCGAAGCTCGACGTGCGGGGCTACGTCCAGGCGCAGGGGCAGCTCGACCAGGAGTCGCAGGACCAGCTGATGCAGGGCGGCGCGCAGCTCAACCGCGACGGGTTCGTCGTCCGGCGCGCGCGCATCGCCGTCACGCGGTGGTGGACGTACGCCGGGCTCGCGTTCGAGCTCGATGCGAACACGATCGCGGGCGCGGCGATCGGGCTGCGGCGCGCCGAGGCGATCCTCGCGTGGCCGGGGCCGGGAGGAGACGCACCGCCGGTGCAGGTCGCGGTCGGGCTCACCGACATCCCGTTCGGGCGCGAGCTGATCGAGCCGTCGCAGCAGCGCGCGTTCATGGAGCGCTCGACGGCGTCGCTCGCGCTGTTCCCCGGCGAGCCCGACATCGGCGCGCGCGTGTGGGGCGCGTATCGCCAGTTCCGCTACGCGCTCGCCGTGCTCGCGGGCGAGCCGATCAACGAGCGCAACGGGTTCAACCGCGCCGATCCGAATGCGGCGAAGGACGTCGTCGGGAGGTTCGGCGTCGACACCGCGCCGGTCGGGTGGCTGACCGTCGCGGGCGGCGTGTCGTTCGTCGTCGGGCGCGGGTTTCACCCGGGGCGCGACGCGACGAAGGACTCGCTCCAGTGGCGCGACCTCAACGAGAACGGCGCCGTCGAGCTCGGCGAGCTGTTCAGCGTGCCGGGCGCGGCGGCGGTGCCGTCGTCGAACTTCGATCGCTGGGCGCTCGGCGGCGACCTCGCGATCGGCGTGCGCTCGGCGCTCGGGTGGACGCGCTTCGCGGCGGAGGTCACCGTCGCGTCGAACCTCGACCGCGGGCTGTTCATCGCCGATCCGGTCGTCGCGGGCTCCGACCTGCGCCACCTCGGCGCCTACGCGCTCGTGATGCAGGACCTCGGCGCGCACGCGTTCGCCGGCGCGCGCCTCGACTACTACGATCCCAACCTCGACGCGTTCGACGCGCGCGGCGGGATGCTGCTGCCGCGCGACGAGACGATCACGACGATCTCCGCGCTCGGCGGCGCGCGCCTGCCGCACGGCGTGCGGCTGTCGGTGCAGCTCGATCTCATCCTCGACCACCTCGCGCGCGACGGGCAGGGCGTGCCCGCCGATCTCGCGAACAACCGCGTCACCGCGCGCCTCCAGGTGGACCTGTGAGGGGGCTCGCGCGCGCCGCGTGCGTGCTCGCGATCGGCTGCGGCGGCGTGCCCGCCGACCTCGGGCTCGACGAGCCGCTGCGCGTGCCGGGGGCGCGCTTCGTCGAGGCGCCGCTGCCGGGCGTGCCGCCCGACGAGCCGGGGCCGCCGGCGCCGGCGATCACGCTCGTCGAGACGCCGAACACCGTCGTGCGGCTCGGGCAGGCCCACAAGGAGCTGTCGGGGCGCGCGTCGACGGACGCCGCGGCGGTCGCGATCGCGTTCACCGGGCTCGGCTCGGGCCACTGGGTGTCGCCGCTCGGTCCGCCGGATCCGACCGCGGGCGACGAGCTCACGTGGACGCTCGACGCGGCGATCGGCTGGGACGTGCCGATCGGGCCGGGCTCGATCGACGTCGTCGCGATCGACGCCGCCGGCGACGCGGGCGTGCAGTACCGCACCCGCGTGTGCGTGCGCCCCGACCTGCTCGACAACTTCGCGAGCTGCGACCCCTCGCTCGCGCCGCCGCACACGGTGATCGCGCTGTCGTGGGACGCCGACGTCGACCTCGACCTCGTCGTGCGCACGCCCGACGGCAAGCTCGTGAGCGCGTCGGCGCCGTCGACGATCGCGCACCCGCCGCCGATCACGCCGCAGGAGCTCGCGGCCGACGGCGTCGGCGTCCTCGACCGCGACTCGAACGCCGGGTGCGCGATCGATTCGATCAACCGCGAGGCGCTCGTGTGGCGCACGGCGCCGCGGCCCGGCACCTACCTCGTCTACGCGAACCTGGCCGACGCGTGCGGGCAGGCCCGCGTCGACTTCACGGCCACGCTCTACCGCGCCGGCGAAGGACGCCTCGTCGAGGTCGCTCGTCAGGGCGGGCGCCTCCTCGGCGCCGCCGCCAACGGCGGGCGCGGCCCGGGTCTGTTCCTGCTCCAGCTGGCGCTGTAGGCGCAGAAAAGAGAAGCCACGTGATCGTCGACTACCTGCTGCGCGCGGCCCGCATCGGAAGCGAGTGGGTCCTGTACCTCCTCCTCGGCCTGTCCGTCCTCTCGATCGCCGTGATGGTCGAGCGGCTGCTCTACTTCCGCCGCCTGCGTGACTCCGACGGGCGTGGGGGGCGCGACCGCCTGCGCGCGCGCGTCGCGGCGGCGCTGCGCGACCACGACCTCGACGAGGCGGAGCGGCTGCTCGGCGCGAGCCGCACCGCCGAGGCCGGCGTCGTGCGGCGCGCGCTCGCGCGGCGCGGGCGCGGCGCGGCCGCGGTGAACGACGCGGTCGACAGCGAGCTCGGCGCGACGAAGCCCGGGCTCGAGCGCGGCCTCAACTTCATGGGCACGCTCGGCAACAACGCGCCGTTCATCGGGCTGTTCGGCACGGTGCTCGGCGTGATCGAGGCGTTCCACCAGCTCGGCGGCGGGCCGAACAAGGCCGCGATGGGCGGCGTGATGAACGGGATCGCCGAGGCGCTCGTGGCGACGGGCGTCGGCCTGTTCGTCGCGCTCCCGGCGGTGATCGCGTTCAACATCCACCAGCGCCGGATCGCGGAGATCGAGGACGCCGCGCACTCGCTCGGCAAGCTCGTCACCGCCGCGCTCCATGCCGCCCCGGCGGCGCACCCGGAGAAGCGCCCGCCGGCGACGATCGCCGACGGCTCGCTCGCGGTCGCCGCGGAGGGCGTGTGACATGGCGAGCACGGCCTCGCGCCGCGGTCCGATCGTCGGCATCAACGTCACGCCGATGGTCGACATCGTGCTCGTGCTCCTCGTCATCATGATGGTGACGGCGACGTACATCGTCGCGCAGAGCTTCAACGTCGAGCTCCCGAAGACGGCGACCTCGGACGCACCGTCGCCGTCGCCCGCGGTCGTCACGCTCGAGGTGCCGGATCGCCTGCGCTGGAACGACGCGCCGGTCAGCGAGGCCGAGCTCGTCGGGCACCTGCGCGAGGCGGCGCGCGCCGCCGATGCGACGGTCGTGATCAGCGCGGACCGCGCGGTGCAGCACGGCGCCGTCATGCACGTGGTCGACCTCGCGAAGCTCGCCGGCATCACGAAGTTCGCGCTCAACGTGGAGCGAGTCGAGTAGTCGTGCAGGTCGTGACCTGGGCCATCGCCGCGACGGTCGCGGTGCACGGCGCGCTCGGCGCCGTGATCGCGTCGCTCCCCGACGAGGAGCCGGAGCACGCGCCGACGGTGATCGAGGTGCGCGAGGTGAAGCGCGAGCCGCCGCCGCCGCCGAAGGCACCGGCACCACCGCCGCCGCCGGCACCGCAGGAGCTCGCGCGGCCGGCGCCGCCTCCGCCGAAGGCCGCGCCGCCGCCGCCCGCGCCGCCGAAGGCCGCACCGCCGAAGGCCGCACCGGCGGCGCCGGCACCCGCGGTGCCGGCGAACCTGAACCTCACGCTCGGCAACGGCGGCGACGGACCGGCGGTGCCGCCGCCGGCGCCGCCGGCACCGCAGGCTCCACCCGCGCCGGTGGTGAAGACGCTCGTCGCGCCGCCGCCCGCGGGAGAGGCGGCGTGCGGCGATCCGGTCGTGAAGGCGCGCCCGCTCCACGTCGTCCAGCCGGCGTTCACGCAGGAGGCGCGCGACGCGGGCGTCACGGGGAAGGTGCGCGTCGAGATCGCGATCTCGGCGGCGGGGCAGGTCGTGTCCGCCCGCGTGATCGCCGGCCTCGGTCACGGCCTCGACGAGGCGGCGCTCGAGGCGGCGCGCGCGTCGACGTTCGCGCCGGCCACGCAGTGCGGCCGGCCGGTGGCCACCACGTTCACGATCGGGATGCGCTTCCAGTGAGGTGGGCGCCGCTCGCGATCGTCGCCGCCGTCGCGGCCCCCGCGCGGGCCGAGGTCACGCGCGCGCCGGCGATCGCGAAGTTCGTGCCGGCGGTGTATCCGCCCGACGAGCGCGCGGCGGGGCGCGAGGCGAAGGTCGTCGCGCAGGTCGACATCGGCGCCGACGGCGCGGTCGTGGCGGCGAGCGTCGTCGAGTCCGCGGGGCAGGCGTTCGACGACGCGGCGCTCGCCGCGATCCGGCAGTTCGAGTTCACCCCCGCGGAGATCGACGGCGCGCCGGCCTCGGTGCGCATCCTGTACGCGTACGAGTTCAAGCTCGACACCGTCGTCGAGGCCCGGCGCGACGGCGAGCTCGCGGGCGTCGTGCGCGACCGCGCCACCGGCGCCCCGCTCGCCGGCGTGACGGTCGCGCTCGACGGCGGGCTCGCAGCGGTGACCGACGAGCGCGGCGCGTTCGCGTTCCCGAGCGTCCCGCCGGGCACGCGGACGCTGACGCTCTCGAGCAGCGCGATCACCGCCGTGCAGACCCGCGAGACCGTCGAGGCGGGGCGGCGCCTCGAGGTCGTCTACGACGTCGCGCTCGCGCCCGCCGCCGGTGAGCCGGCCGACGCCGACGACCTCGAGATCGTCGTGACCGCGCCGGTCCTCGAGCGGGCGACCGCCGCCGTCTCGGTGGCGGCCGGGGTCGCGCGGCGCGTGCCGGGCACCGGCGGCGACGTCGTGAAGGTGGTGGAGAGCATGCCCGGCGTCGCGCGCGCGGCGGCGGGGTCGGGGCAGCTCGTGGTGTGGGGCGCGTCGCCCGACGACACGCGCGTCTACGTCGACGGCGTGCGCATCCCGCGCCTGTACCACACGGGCGGGCTGCGCTCGGTGCTCGCCGCGGACCTCGTGCGTTCGATCGAGCTCGTGCCGGGCGGGTGGGGCGCGGAGCACGGGCGCAGCCTGGGCGGGCTCGTCGACATCCAGCTCGTGCCGCTCGGCGGCGACACCGCCGGCGTCGTCGCGGTCGATGCGCTCGACGGCGCCGGGGCGGTGCGGTTCGCCGCGACCGATCGCGTGCGCGTCGCCGCCGCGGCGCGCCGCAGCCACCTCGGCTGGCTGATCGCGCAGGCGACCGACCGCGACACGGGCGACCTCGTGCCGATCCCGAGCTACGTCGACGGTCAGCTGCGGGTCGGGTACGAGGCGTCGCGGCGCACGCGCTTCGAGGCCGCCGCGATCGGCGCGTTCGACCGCGTGGATCGCAGCGTCGCGAGCGGCGATCCGGCGATGACGCGCAGCGACCGCGCCGACGCCGGCTTCTGGCGCGCGTGGGGCAGCGTGCACCGCGACGCCGCCGACGGCGCGGCGGTCGACGTCGTCGTGTTCGGCGGCGCCGACGCGGCGACCCGGCGCGAGCAGTTCGGCGGGCGCCCGACGGAGCTCGACGTCGCGACGAACGTGTACGGGGCGCGCGCCTCGTGGCGGCGCACGTCGGGCCGCGCCGCCGTCGCGATCGGGCTCGACGCGGAGGTCTTCGACGCGCACCTGGGCCGCACGGGCGCCGTCACCGTGCCGGCGCGCGAGGGCGACCTCCGCGTGTTCGGCCAGCCGCCGCCCGACCAGCTCGCCGCCGACGCGTGGCGCGTCGTCGGCGCGAGCGCGGCGCCGTACGCGCAGGTCGACGTGGCCCTGTGGGGCGGCCGCGCGCACGTCGTGCCGGGGCTGCGCTTCGAGCCGTTCCTCGTGAGCGCGAGCCGGAGGACGCCGGTCGCCGGCGCGACGCCGTCCGTCGGGCTGTTCGCCGAGTCGACCACGCTGCAGCCGCGGCTCGCGGCGCGCGTCGACGTGTCGCCGCGCGTGCGCGTGTCCGCCGCGGCCGGGCGATACCATCAGGCGCCGCAGCCGGAGGACCTGTCCGCGGTGTTCGGCAACCCGGCGCTGCCGATCGCGGCGGCGACGCACCTCGTCGCCGGGGTCGCGGTCAGGTGGAGCTCGCTCGTGTCGACGGAGGTCACCGCGTTCGCGACGCGCTCGGATCGGCTCGCCGTGCGCAGCCCGAGCGCGAACCCGCGGCTCGCGCAGGCCCTGGAGCCGATCGGCACCGGCGCCGCGACCGGCGTGCAGGCGCTCGTGCGGCGCGAGCTCGCGCACGGCGTGTTCGGCTGGCTCAGCTACACGCTGTCGCGCGCGACGCGCACCGACGCACCGGGGGCCGCCGCGCGGCTGTTCGACTTCGATCAGACGCACGTGCTGACCGCGCTCGTGTCGTGGGACCTCGGCCGCGGCGTCGAGGTCGGCGTGCGCGCGCGCTACGCGACCGGCGCGCCGCGCACGCCCGTCGTCGGCAGCTACTTCGACAACCGCACGGATCGGTTCCAGCCGAGGTTCGGCGCGCACAACAGCGAGCGCCTGCCGGCCTTCGCGCAGCTCGACGCGCGGATCGCGAAGCGCTTCCGCGTGCAGGGCGGCGACGCGGAGGTCTACCTCGACCTCCAGAACGCGACGGATCGCGACAACGCCGAGGAGATCGTGTACTCGACCGACTTCCGCACCCGCGGGGCGATCCGCGGCCTGCCGATCCTGCCCGTCGCCGGCGCGAGGTGGTCGTGGTGAGGGCGGCGTGGCTCGCGGCGCTCGCGGCGTGCGCGCCGTCGCTCGACGACGACACGGCGATCGTGCGCGGCCCGCGCCTCCTCGCGGCGCGCACCGAGCCCGCCGAGGTCGCGCCGGGCGCGACGATCACCGCGTCGGCGCTGTGGGTCGATCCGCTCGCGGGCGCGGGCCTCGCCGGTGGCGACGCGCCGCTCGCCTGGGCGTTCTGCACCGCGCGCAAGGCGTTCCGCGAGCCCGGGCCCGTCGCGGCGGCGTGCCTCGCCGACGAGGCGCCCGAGCTCGTCCCGTTCGGCACCGGCGAGGTGGCCACCGGCGCGGTGCCGCCGACCGCCTGCCGTCAGTTCGGCCCCGACGCGCCGGATCCGGTGCCCGGAGAAGCGCCCGGCCGGCCGGTCGATCCCGACGGGACGGGCGGCTTCTACCAGCCGGTGCGCGTGCGGGCCGGCGACGAGCACGCCCTCGATCAGGTCCGCATCCGCTGCGGCCTCCCGGGCGCGACCCCGGCGCAGGCGGCCGAGCTGCGCGCCGGGTACACGCCGAACGCGAACCCGGAGATCGCGGCGATGCTCGTCGGCGGCGTCGACGTCGTGGCCGCGGCCGCGCCGGTCGCCGCGGACGCCGGCCGCACCGTCGAGCTCGCGCTGCGCTGGCCGGCGTGCGAGGCCGCACCGTGCGGCGGGAGCGAGCCGTACCTGTGGTTCGACCCGGTGTCGCGCACGATCGCGCGCCGGCGCGAGGCGATGCGCGTGTCGTGGTTCGCGACCGCGGGCGCGTTCGCGACGGGACACGGCGGCCGCCGTGAGGACGAGCTCGCGACGGACGCGACCGGCGCGTGGACGGCGCCGCCGGAGCCCGGCGACGTGCAGCTGTGGGCGGTGCTGCGCGACGATCGCGGCGGCACCGCGTGGATCGCGTTCGCGATCACGGTGCGCTGAGCAGGCACGAGCTCCGAGCGGCACCGCGTGGATCGCGTTCGCGATCACGGTGCGCCGAGCGGGCGCGAGCTCCGAGCGGCGCGGCGTGGATCGCGTTCGCGATCACGGTGCGCCGAGCGCGCAGGTGCAATCCGCATGCATCTGTGGCATCGTGCCGCGATGCGCGCCCGACCCACGCTGATCGCCGCCTTCGCGGTGGTCGTGCTCGTGGGCGCGCAGCTGGCGGCGCACGCCCACGCGGCGGCCGCGCGCCACATCACGTGCGCGGAGCACGGCGAGCAGCTCGAGGCCGTCGTCATCGGCGCGCATCCCGACGACGGCAACGCGCGCTGGGTGTCGGTCGAGAAGGGCGGCGGCGAGCACGACGAGTGCCTGTTCGCGAACGCGCTCCGCCAGAGCGGCCTCGCACCGGCGCACCCGCAGGTCGCGGACGTCCACGCGATGGCCGACGCGACGCAGGCGCCGCCGCGCGCCGAGATCGCCGTCGCCGTCGCGCTGTACCGGCTGGCACCGAAGACCTCGCCGCCGCGCGCCTGACGCACGGAACGACGTCCCGGAACCTGCGTGCGCGTTCGCGCGCGCACGCGCTCGCCAGTCTCGAGGTCCGCATGCTGCGGTCTGTTCTCGTGCTCGTCTTCGCGACGAGCATCGCGCACGCACAACCCGATCCGTCCTCCGGTGACCCAGCACCGGAGGAGCCCGTACCACCCCCGGCTCCGCAGCCGGAGCCGGTGTGCAAGGGCACCGTCGACGGTCACGCCGTCGATGCGAGCACGCACGCGCCGGTCGCCGGGGCGATGGTGCGGACCGGGGACGAGCTGCTCGGCGTCACCGACGACGCCGGGCGGTTCGTGCTGACCGGGCGCTGCGCGGGCGAGCTCGAGCTCGTCGTCGAGCGCGACGACTACAAGCCGGCGACCCGCCGCGTGACCGTGCGCGACCGCGCGTCGGTCGAGGTCGAGCTGGTCTCGCGCGGCGAGGTCATCGAGATCCGGGACCGCGCCCCGCCGCCGACGGAGATGCGGTCGGCGACGACGGTCAGCGGCGCCGCGCTCGAGCGGTCGCGCGGCAAGGGGTTCACGGCGGCGATCGCCGACGTGCCGGGTGTGGCGGAGCTGCGCAGCGCGACCGGCGTCGCGAAGCCGATCATCCGCGGGCAGTTCGGGCGGCGCCTGCTGCTGCTCGTCGACGACGTGCGCCACCGCGCGCAGGAGTGGGGCCTCGAGCACGCGCCGGAGATCGATCCGTTCATCGCGGGGGCGATCCGCGTCGTGCGCGGCGCGGGCGGCGTGCGCTACGGCTCCGACGCGATCGGCGGCGTCGTGCTCGTCGATCCGCCGGACCTGCGGCGCGAGCCGGGCACCGGCGGCGAGGCGCACCTGATCGGCGCGGCGAACGGGCGCGGCGGGACGTTCGCGGGGCGGCTGCAGAGCGTGCTCCCGCAGCTGCCCGGCATCTCGACGCAGCTCGAGGGCAGCGTGAAGCGGCTCGCGGCGCCGTCGGCGCCGGGCTACGCGCTCGACAACGCCGGCGTGTTCGAGTGGAGCGCGGGCGCCGTCGTCGGCTATCGCTCGCGGCGCGGCGAGTACAAGCTGTCGTACCGCCACTACGACGCCGACCTCGGCGTGTGCGCGTGCCTGCGCGTGCACAACATCGCCGACTTCCTCGCGCAGGCGCAGGCCGAGCGGCCGATCGGCGCGGACGAGTTCCGCTCGGAGTTCGAGATCGATCGCCCGCGCCAGGCGGTCGAGCACGACCTCGCGCTCGCGCGCGGCCGCTGGGAGCTCGAGAAGACGGGCTCGCTGACGGCGACGCTGTCGTTCCAGCACGACCGCCGCCGCGAGTTCGACGTCGTGCGCATGGGCGACACCGCGGGCGCGCAGTTCAACTTCCGCCTCTACACCGTCGAGGCGGACGCGGTGTTCGAGCACGTGCCGATCCACCTGTCGGAGCACTGGCACCTGCGCGGCGCCGCCGGCGTCGTCGGCAACCTGCAGGTCCACCGGTACAAGGGGCTCAACCTGATCCCGTCGTACCGCGGCGCCGCCGGCGGCGTGTACGCGACGGAGCGGCTCGTCGGGCACGACACCGACTTCGAGGTCGGCGCGCGCTACGACTTCCTCGATCGCACGGCGTCGCTCGAGCGCATCGACTTCCTGCGCCTCGTGCGCAGCGAGCAGATCGCGCTGGATGCGTGCAGCGATCCCGCGGCCGACCAGGTCGCGTGCGGCTCGCGCTACCACACGTTCACCGCGTCGGCGGGCGCGATGCGGCGCTTCGCGGCGACGTGGTCCGTGAAGGGGGAGCTGTCGCTGGCGTCGCGCGCACCGAACCCCGACGAGCAGTACCTGAACGGCACCGCCCCGACGTTCCCGGTGCTGGGCCTGGGCAAGCCCGACATCCGACCCGAGACGACCTACGGAACGTCGGTGACGCTCGCGCACGCGGGCAAGCGCGTGGCCGCCGAGGCCTCGGCGTTCGCGAACTACATCGACGACTACATCTACTTCGCCCCGGCGATCGGCCCCGACGGCAAGCCGATCTTCGACACGCTCGTGCGCGGCGCATTCCCGCGCTTCATCACGCGCGGCGTCGACGCCATGTTCTACGGCGCCGACGGCGGGATCAACGTGGCGGTCGTGCCGGGTGCGGAGGCGCCGGTGCTCGAGCTCGGCGCGCAGGCGTCGCTCGTGCGCGCGCGCAACCGCACCGACGACGGCTACCTCGTGTTCATCCCCGCCGACCGCGTGCGCGGGCAGGTCACGTACCGCGCCGGCAAGACGTCGGCGACGGTGAGCGGCGCCTTCGTCGCCCGGCAGCGCCGGTTCGACGCCATCGCCGACTTCGTGCCGCCGCCCCCCGCGTACTTCCTCCTCGGCGCGGAGGTCACCACCGAGACGAAGATGGCGGGCCAGACGGTCCGCTTTGCCCTCGAGGGCAGGAACCTCACCAACGCTCGCTACCGAGATTACACGAGCCTCATGCGCTACTTCGCCGACGAGCCGGGATGGCAGGCGTGGCTGCGCATGAGCGTCTTCTTCGACACGAAGAAAGGGACATGACCATGCGCTCCACCACCACCACCACCCTGATCGCCGCGCTCCTCGTACCGTGCTTCGCCGCCTGCGGCGACGACGGCGGCGGCGCTACCACCAACGAGCTGATCACGACCGTCATCCTCACGTTCACGCCCGACGGCGGCGGCACGCCGATCGTCGCCGAGTTCGACGACCCCGACGGCGACGGCGGCCTGCCGCCGACCGTCGACCCGGTGAACCTGCCGCCCGGCGACTACGCGCTCGCCGTGCGGTTCCAGAACCGGCTCGAGACCCCGCCGGAGGAGATCACCGACGAGGTCCGCGACGAGAGCGACCAGCACCTGATCCTGTTCACCGGCAGCGCCGTCGTCGGGCCGGCGACGACGAACACGACGGGCCCGCTCACGCAGGCCTACGCCGACACCGATGCGAAGGGACTCCCGATCGGCCTCGCGAACACGGTCACGGCCGGCCTGGGCACCGGCATGCTCGTCGTGACGCTGCGCCACATGCCTCCGGAGCAGCCGCCGCAGAAGGGCGCCGACACGCTCGCCCTCGTGAAGGCGAGCGGGATCGACGCGATCGGCGGGAGCACGGATGCGAGCGTGACGTTCGCGGTCACCGCCGGCGCACCGGCGCCGGCACTCCAATGATCCTCCGATGACGCTCGCAGAATAGGGGCGCGCTCGACCGTCCCGTTCACGCCAGCCCTCGCGCTGCACACGTCCGAATCGACCGGGCCTCCGGATCATGTTGGGGTACCGTGAAAAATATGGGCGACCATCGCACCCACGGGAACCACGACCACGTCCACGGCCCGGACTGCGGCCACACCGCCGTGCGGCACAAGAACCACGTCGACTACATCCACGACGGGCACCTGCACACGAACCACGGGGACCACGTCGACTGCTGCGCGATCGAGGTCGATGCGCGCAACCCGGCCGCCTGCACGCCGAACCACAGCTGCGCCGCGCACGATGCCAAGCACGTGCACGGCCCCGGCTGCGGGCACGCCGCGATCCCGCACGGCGATCACACCGACTACCTCGTCGACGGCCACCTGCACCACGTGCACGGCAGCCACTGCGACGACCACGGCCCGCTGACGAAGGTCTAGCCACGCGTTGTCGCGCAGCACGCGGTTGCGCAGACGATCCTTGCGACGACCACGGCCCGCCGACGAAGGTCTAGCTACGGTTCGTGGGCGGCGAGCTCGCGGATGGCGGTCTTGATGCCGTCCTTCTGCGGGACGCTGGCCATCTCGAGCGCATCCGCGAGGCCGATGCCCGGGAGGTGCGCGCCGGCGACGAGCCTCGGCGGCGCGTGGAGCTCGTAGAACAGCTCCTCGACGATGCGCCGGATGAGGTGCTCGCCGAAGTTCGTGACCTCGGTGTCCTCGTTGACGCACAGGACGCGGTTCGTCTTGCGCACGCTCGCGGCGATCGCCGGCCAGTCGTACGGGTGCAGCGAGCGCAGGTCGAGCACCTCGGTGTCGATGCCCTCGGCGGCGAGCTCGTCGGCCGCGGCGACGGCCATCGGGACGTTGCGGCCGTACGTGAGCACGGTGACGCGCGAGCCCGGGCGCGCGATGCGCGACTCGCCGATCGGGATGTACAGCTCCTGCACGTCGGGCCAGCGCGGCTTCCACGCGGAGCGGTCGCCGAGCGGGGCGTCGATCATGCTCGCGAGCTGCTTGTCGTCCTCGGGCTCGCCGGGGAGCAGGTCGGACGGCTTGCCCTTCAGGCGCAGGAGCGCCTTCGGCATCAGGAACATCACCGGGTTCGGGTCGACGATCGCGCTCAGCATGAGGCCGTACGCGTCGCGCGGGTTCGACGGCATCACGATCTTCCAGCCGGGGATGCGCGTCGCCGTCGCGTCGAACGAGTGCGAGTGGTAGATGCTGCCGCGGATGCCGGCGCCGACCGGCGTCATCAGCACCATCGGCACGTTCCAGTCGCCGCCGCTCGACCAGTACGTGTTGCCGGCGAGCTTCAGGAGGTCGATCGTGTTGAAGGCGTAGTCGCAGAACTGGATCTCGGCGACGGGGCGCTGGCCCGCGAGCGCGAGGCCGATCGCCGTGCCGACGATGCCGCGCTCGTCGAGCGGCGTGTTCCACGCGGTCTCGAGCCCCTGCGTGCCGGTGAACACGCCGCCGAGCGGCGCGCCCACGTCCTCGCCGAAGATGTCGGTGACGCCGAGCCGCGTCTCGCCGACGTGCAGCGCGAGGCGGATGGCCTGGATCATCGTCGCCATGACCTAGTTGTCCTCCCCGACGAGGTTGCGCTCGGCGAAGATGTAGTCGAACGCCGACTCGGGCGTCGGCTGCGCCTCGGTGCGCACGTGCTTGGCCGCCTCGGCGAGCTCGTTCGTGTACGTCTCGCGCCGCCGATCGATCTCGGCGCGCGTCAGGATCTGGCGCTCGATCAGCCGCTCCTCGAAGCGGGCGACGCAGTCGATCTCGTCCTTCACGAGGTTCGCGCCGCTCGCCGAGGAGTGGCCGCGCAGGCGCGACACCATCGCCTCGAGCAGGAACGGCCGCTTCTCGTTGCGGACGTACGCGATCGCCTGCTTGAGCGCCGCGTAGCTCGCCTCGGGGTCGTTGCCGTCGATCACGGCCGTCTGGATGCCGAACGCCTTGCCGCGGTCGGAGATCTGCTCGTAGCCGTGCTGGCCGGCGTACGGCGTCGAGATGCCGTAGCGGTTGTTCGTCACGATCATGAGGACGGGCAGCTCGGCTCCCTTGCGCGACGCCCACACCATGCACGTCGCGAAGTCGCCCTCGGCCGTGCCGGCGTCGCCGCCCTGGACGACCGTGATGCCCTTGGCCTTGCGCTGCGCGCGGGCGGTGCCGATCGCGATCGAGTACTGCACCTCGATCGGCGACGTCACGGGCACGATGTTCCACTCGCGCACCGAGAAGTGCCCCGCGAAGTTGCGGCCCTTCGAGTACGGGTCGCTCGCGACGTTCTTCATCTGGCGCAGCGCGTCCACCGGGTCGGCGCCCATCGCGAGCAGCGTCGCCGCCGAGCGGTAGTGCAGGTGGAGGAAGTCGTGGTCGACGCCGCGGCCCTTGTCGACGAGCAGGCCGAGCGGGACGTTGAACGCCTCCTCGCCCGGACCGCCGATCCAGAAGAAGCCGTCACCCTGCTTGTACATCGTGATGAGGCGCTCCTCGAGGACGCGCGCGCGCAGCATCAGGTCGTAGATCTGCAGGCAGGTCTCCGCCGCCAGGCGCGGGGGGGCGCTCACGGAGACGGGGTGCGTGGTCGGACGGGAGCTGGTGCTCATGCCGTCCACGTCTTACCGCGTTCTCGCGTAGAACTGATCCATGGCGCACGAGATCGAGCGCAAGTTCCTCGTCGACGCAGCGCGCTGGAACCCGACCGGGCACGGCACGGCCCTGCGTCAGGGGTATCTCAGCTCGGTGCCGGAGCGGACCGTGCGCGTCCGCCTCGCGGGCGAGCGCGCGGTGCTGACGGTGAAAGGCCTGACCACCGGCGTGACCCGCACCGAGCTCGAGTACGAGATCCCCGTCGAGGATGCACGGATCCTCCTCGACATGTGCGAGCGCCCGCTGATCGAGAAGGTCCGCCACGTCGAGGACTGGGGCGGCACGCGCTGGGAGATCGACGTGTTCGGCGGCGACAACGCGGGCCTGGTCCTCGCCGAGGTCGAGCTCCCGAGCGAGGACGCCGCGTTCGCGCGCCCGCCGTGGCTCGGCCGCGAGGTCTCCGACGACGCGCGCTACTACAACGCGAACCTCGTGAAGCAGCCGTTCACGACCTGGTAGCGCGGCTCAGCAGCCGCAGCCGTGGAACGGGATGTCGATCGAGTCGTGCTCGTGGGCGAGCAGGTCGATGACGCGCGCGCGGTCGCCCTCGCCGAGGACGAGCTCGGGCTGGCCGTCGTCGTCGAGGTCGACGAGGCTGTGGATCTTGTCGCTCAGGTGGTCGAGCTCGGCCACGCGGCGGACCGAGCCGTCGTCGTTCGTGCGGTACACGACCGCGCGGTCGAGGTACGGGTCGCCGCAGCTGCCGTCCTTCTTCGCGCGCGCGATCACCCAGCGCTCGCCGGTCGCGCCGTGCTCGAACACCTCCGACGTGACCTCGACGGCGTCGCGCCAGTCGCCCTCGCCGTTGGCGTCCGCCCACGCGGTCTGGTACGGGTCGTCGGCGCGGCGGGCGAGCAGGTCCGCGCGCGCCGCGTTCGCGACCGCCGGCTCCTCGACGCTGCGCGCGATCGGCGCGGCCGGCGCCGTCGTCGCGCGCGCCCACGTGCCGGTGGCGCAGCCCTCGATGCGCGCCGCGAGCACGATGTTGTCCTCGCGCGCCGCCTCGGCGGTCCAGCGCGCCGGCTCCTCGCGCCCCTCGTCCCACGCGCCCGGCGGATCGCCGTTGACGCGCGAGACCTCGGCGAACCCGACGACGCTCGCCGTGCAGGCGCCGTCGACGAGCACCTTCCGGCCGGCCCAGCCGCGCAGCTCCTCGGGCAGCGCGGCCGCGTCGACCGGCGCCACGACCGCGACGACGTACTCGCCGTCGAGGAGGCGCGGCGTGCCGTGGCGGGTCGCGCGCGCCGACGTCGACAGGCGCACGTAGTGCTCGCCGTCGACGTGGAACACGAACGAGAACAGCGCCGGGTCCTCGAGCTGCGCCATCCCGTGGATGATGTCGTCGTCGAGCTCGATCGCGGCCTCGAGGTCAAAGCCGAGGTCGATCGCCGGCGCGGCGACGACCTCCGGCAGCGCCGGCACCGGCGGCGCCGTCACCGTGCGCGGGGCCTCGATCGGCCGGGGCGGTGCAACCGCCTCGCGCGGCGTCGCGCCGCCGGGCAGCACGTACACGGCACACAGCACGGCACACCCCGCGGCACCGGCGAACAAGGCTCTGCTCGTCATGCCCCGACAAGCTGCAAGCGCAGGGCCGCGGGCTTTGCCCTGGGATCTCAGGTAGATCCGAAGAGGCGCGGGCGGCGAGACACGCCCGGGTGGACGCGCTACTTCTTCGTCGCTTCGAGCACGCCACCGCGCAGGCCGAGCTCGGGGACGTCGCCCTTGATCGACGTCTGCAGCTTCACCGCGCCGCGCGGCGCGAACGCGAGGCCGAGCGCCGGCGCCGGCGCCGCGTAGCCGCCGCCCGGCGGGCCGCCCCAGATGCCGCGGCGCGGGCTCGCGCACGCGACGGGGCCGGTCCACTTGTGGCGGATCGCGTAGCGACCCTGGAAGTTGTTGATGCTCGACGGCTTCGCGCCCTCCTCGAGCTTCGTACCCGACACGACGAATTCGCGCCCGCCGACGATCGGCGCCGCCGCCTTGAACACGAGGTCGTCCTTGACGTCCTTGCCGTAGCGCGCGTGCAGGCGCGTGAGCACGAAGTCCATGCTCGGCATCGGGCGCGGCGGCGGGCGCCGCATCACCGGCGCACCGCCCGGCGACGGCCCGGGCGACGGCGCGGGCGGCGCCGCGATCGCGGCGGTCTGCTCGAGGACGTCGGCGCCGAGCGTCACGAAGTCCTGGTAGCCGAGCGCGGGGCCCGGGCACGGATCGCACGTCGTGGCCTGCCACGCGTACTCGGTGACGACCGCGCCGGGGTTGCGCTCGATCGTGCGATCGAACAGCGACGCGTAGAACGCCGGGAAG
>JAHBVW010000018.1 GCA_019637375.1 Deltaproteobacteria bacterium
GCGCGTGCGTGGATCGCGGCGTGGTCGGCGAGGGAGCGCCGCGCGGCGGCGGAGCGCGAGCTCGAGCTGGCCCGGCGGATCGCGCGCGTCACCGAGCGCGGGGCCGCGCTCGGCGTGTTCACGGGGCCCGAGCTCGCCGACGCGCGCGCGTTCCTCGCCGAGATCGACGTGCGGCGCAGCACCGTCGAGGGCGAGGTGGTGCAGGCGGGGTCCGCGCTCGCGAAGGCGACGGCGCGCACCGGCGCGGTGGTCGCCGATGGCGCGCTGCCGGAGGTGCCGCTCCCGCCGCCGTCGGCGCGCGGGGAGCTGATCGCACGGGCCCGGGCGCTCCCGGCGGTCGCGGCGCGGCAGCTCGAGGCGCGGGCCGCCCGCGCGCGCGCCGTCGAGGAGCGGGCGGCCCGCGGCCCGCAGCTGCTCGTCGGCGCGGAGGTGTTCCGCGACGAGCCCGGCGCGCTGGTCGCGGGGCTCACCCTCGGCGTGCAGCTGCCCCACGACCGCGGGCAGCGCGAGGCGCGCGAGGCGACGCTCGAGGCCCGCGTCGCCGACGCGGAGGCGACGCGGCTGGCGGCGCAGGCCGCGAGCGACCTCGAGCACGCGCTGCACGAGGTCGACCACACCGCGGAGGTGCTCGCGAAGCTGCGCGACCTCCTCGTGCCCGCCGCCGACGACGCGGCGGCCCGCCGGCGCCGCGCGCACGAGCTCGGCGAGAGCACCATCGTCGAGCTGCTGTCCGCGCAGCGCACGGCCGTGCTCGCGCACGCGCGCCTCACCGACGCGCAGGCCGCCCACGCCTGGGCGCGGATCGAGGCCTGGCTGCTGCTCGAGGCGTCCTCGCCGGGAGGCGGCCGGTGATCGCCGCGCGCGGCCGTCCTCGGGGCGTTGCTCGAGGCGTCCTCGCCGGGAGGCGGCCGGTGATCGCCGCGCGCCGCCGTCCTCGCGGCGTTGCACGAGGCGTCCTCGCCGGGAGGCGGCCGGTGATCGCCGCGCGCGGCCGTCCTCGCGGCGTTGCACGAGGCGTCCTCGCCGGGAGGCGGCCGATGATCGCCGCGTGCGCGCTCGTCCTCGCGGCGTGCAGCGAGGAGGCGCCCACACCGGCGGCGCCGACGACGCCCGCCGCGTCGAGCGCGCACGTGCGGTGGGTCGCGGCCCGCTCGCCGGCGGGCACGGCCCTGCTCGAGGCGCCGGCGCAGGTGATCGCCGCGCCGCGCGGGCGCGTGGTGGTCGCCGCGCCGCTGCGCGCCCGGATCCTCGACGTGAAGACGCAGCCGGGTGCCACGGCGAAGGCCGGCGACGCGCTGCTCGAGGTCGCGCTGCCCGAGGCCGCGGCGGCCGCGGGGGCGTACCTCGCGGCCGCCGACGAGATCGCCGCGTACGAGGCGCGCGCCGCGCAGCTCGCGGCGCTGGCGCAGGAGCAGCTCGCCCGCCACGGCGACGTCGCGGCCGTGCAGCTCGAGCTCGCGCGGCTGCGCGGCGCGCGCGAGACCGCCGCCGCGACGCTGCGCGCCGCCGGGCACGGCCCGGGTGCGGCGCGCCACCTCGCGGACTCGGGCGGGCGCACGGTGCTGCGCGCGCCGATCGCCGGCACGGTCACGGCGGTCACCGCGATCGTCGGCGCCAGCCGTTCGCCCGAAGAGCCGCTCCTCGAGATCAGCGCCGGCGGCGCGACGCGCGTCGAGGCCCGCCTGCCGCGCCCGCTGCCGGCGAGCGCGCGGATCGAGTTCGTCGGCCTCGGCGCGGAGCCGATCGCGGCGACGCCGGTCGCGACCGCCCCGTCCCGCGAGGCCGACGGCAGCGCGAAGGCGTGGTTCGAGCTCGCGACCCCGGCCCCGACGGGCGCGACGGGGCGGCTGCGCGCCACGCTCCCCGACGCGGCCGCGGTGCTGGTCCCCGCGGCCGCGATCCTGCGCGCGGACGGCGCGACGCACGTGGCCCGGCGCGGCGGCGCGCGCGTCCCCGTGCGCGTGCTCGCGTCCTCCGGCGCCGACGCGCTCGTCGAGGGGCTCGCCGTCGGCGACGAGATCGCGGCGGACGCGGCGGCCCTCACGAGCGAAACAGGCGCGCCGTGATCGCGCGCCTCGTCGGGTTCGCGATCGACCGCCGGGCGTTCGTCCTCGGCGTGTGGCTGATCCTCGCGCTCGCCGGCGCGTGGGCCGCGACCCACCTGCAGCTCGACGCGCTGCCCGATCTCACGAACAACCAGGTCCAGATCCTGACGCGCGCGCCCGGCCTCACGCCCGAGGAGATCGAGCTGCGCGTGACGCGGCCGATCGAGACCGCGCTCGGCGGGCTGCCCGGCCTCGCGACCCACCGCAGCTCGTCGCGCTACGGGCTGTCGGCGATCACGGCGGTGTTCGGCGACGACGTCGATCCGTATCGCGCGCGCCAGCTGACGTCGGAGCGGCTCGCGCTCGTCGCGCTGCCCGACGGCGTCGAGCCGCCGGAGATGGGGCCGATGACCGGCGGCCTCGGCGAGGTGTTCCACTTCACGCTGACCTCGCCCGAGCGCACGACCGCCGAGCTGCTCGAGCTCGCGCAGCTGCGCGTCGTGCCCACGCTGCGCGGCGCCGACGGGATCGTCGAGGTCAACACGTGGGGCGGCGCGCGGCGCACACTCGAGGTGCGCGCCGATCCGGTCAAGCTCGCGCACCGGCGCCTCTCGCTCGACGACGTCCGCGAGGCGATCCGCCGCGCGACCGGCGCCGCGCCCGGTGCGGCGATCGCCTCCGGTGAGGGGCAGGTCCTCCTGCGCGCGGTCGCGCGCCCGGCGACCGCCGGCGAGCTCGGCGCGGCGATCGTCGGCCGCGGCCGCGACGGCGCCGCGCGCCTCGGCGACGTCGCCGAGATCCGCGAGGGCGCGCGCCCGCGGATCGGCGCGGCGACGGCGAACGGGCAGGGCGAGGCCGTCTACGTGATGGCGCAGATGCTGCTCGGCGCGAACGCGCGCGAGGTCACCGCCGGCGTGCGCGCGCGGATGCCCGCGATCCGCGCGCTGCTGCCGCCCGACGTCGCGATCCGCATCGTCTACGACCGCACCGTGCTCGTCGACGGCACGCTCCGCACCGTCGGCAAGAACCTGCTCGAGGGCGGCCTCCTCGTGGTCGGCATCCTCCTGCTCATGCTGGGCAGCTGGCGCGCGGGCCTGCTCGTCGCGGTCGCGATCCCGCTCTCGATGCTCGGCGCGCTCGCCGCGATGGTCGCGCTCGGCATCCCGGGGAACCTCATGAGCCTGGGCGCCGTCGACTTCGGCCTCCTCGTCGACGGCGCGGTCGTGCTCGTCGAGAACATCTTCCACGCGCTCGCCGCGCATCCGCGCGACCACGCGCCGCCGCTGCGCGCGCGGATCCGCCACGCGTGCCAGGCGGTCGCGCGCCCGGTGTTCGCGTCCGTGCTCGTGATCCTGCTCGTCTACGTGCCGGTGCTCGCGATGACCGGCGTCGACGGCAAGCTGTTCCGCCCGATGGCGATCACCGTCGTGCTCGCGCTGGCGACCGCGCTCCTGCTCTCGCTGACGCTGATCCCGGCCGCCGCCAGCCTCGTCCTGCGCGAGCGCGACGTCCCGGCGCGCCCGCCGTGGATCGTGCGCGGGATCGATCGCGGCTACGGCTGGGTGCTCGCGCGCCTGCCCCGGCTGCGCGTCGCCGTCTCGGCGGTCGCCGTGGCCCTGCTCGTGCTCGCGGGCGTGCTGTTCCGCCGCGCAGGCACCGAGCTGTCGCCGCAGCTCGACGAGGGCGACCTCGTCGTGCAGACGACGCGCCGCCCGGACCTCAGCATCGACGCCGCGATCGCCGCCGCGACCGCGATGGAGCGCGCGCTGGTGACCGTCCCCGAGGTGCGCCAGGTGGTGTCGCGGATCGGCAGCCCCGCGGTCGCGACCGACCTCATGGGCATCGAGCAGGCCGACGTGTTCATCGCGCTCGCACCGCGCGACGCGTGGCGCCCGGGGCTCACCCGCGCCGCGCTGATCGAGGAGCTCGAGGCGCGCACGCTCGCGGCGTCGCCCGGCTCGGACCCCGCGTTCACGCAGCCGATCCAGATGCGCTTCAACGAGCTGCTCGGCGGCGCCGCGACCGACGTCGTCGTGAGCGTCTACGGCGACGACCTCGCGACGCTGCGCCGCGCCGCCGAGGCGATCGCCGCCGAGGTCGGGCAGGTGGCCGGCGTCGTCGACGCCCGCGTGCTCGCACCGACCGACGTGCCGCTGCTCGAGGTCCGGCCGCGGCCGCTCGACGTGGCGAACGCCGGGCTCGACGTCGCCGACGTGCTCGCCGGCGTGCAGGCCCTGCGGTTCGGGCTCGACGCCGGCGTGGTGTACGACGGCCCGATCGCGATCCCGGTCGTCCTCACCCTCGCCGCCGCGGCGAGCGAGTGGGACCTCGCGCGCGTGAGCCTGCCTTCGCCAACAGGCGGCACGCTCGAGCTCGGCGCGATCGCCGACGTCACCCGCGCGGCGACGCCCGGCGTCGTGCAGCACGAGCTCGGCGTGCGCCGGATCTCGGTCGGCTTCAACGTGCGCGGCGCGGACCTGGGCGGCGCCGTCGAGGCGGCGCGGCGGCGCGTCGCGCAGGCGGTGCGGCTGCCGCAGGGCTACGAGGTGACGTGGGGCGGCCAGTACGAGAGCCTGGAGGAGGCGAAGGCGCGGCTGCGGCTCGTGATCCCGCTCGTCGTCGCCCTCATCATCGTCGTGCTGCTGTTCACGTTCCGCGACGTGCGCCACGCGCTCGTGATCCTCACGCACGTCCCGTTCGCGTGCGTCGGCGGCGTGGTCGCGCTCGCCGCGCGCGGGATGCCGCTGTCGATCTCGGCGGCGATCGGGTTCATCGCGCTCTCGGGGATCTCCGTGATGAACGGCGTCGTGCTGCTGTCGCAGGTGCGCGTCCTCGAGGACGCGGGGCGGCCTCCCGGCGAGGCGATCGCGGCCGCGGCGCGGACCCGCGCGCGACCGGTGCTGATGACCGCGCTGGTCGCGGCGCTCGGCTTCGTGCCGATGATGCTCGCGACCGGCGTCGGGGCGGAGGTCCAGCGACCGGTTGCCACGGTCGTGGTCGGTGGTCTACTCACGTCGACGATGCTGACGCTGATCGTCCTGCCGTCGGTGTATCCCTGGCTCGCGGGCCGGCGAAAGCGAACGGCGTGAAGATCCTCCTGGTCGAGGACGACGAGCGCATGGCGGGGCTCGTCCGGCGCGGCCTCGTCGAGGAAGGCCACCAGGTCGACGTGTGCCGGCGCGGCGCCGATGCGGCCGCGCAGGCGACGAGCGTGCGCTACGACGTGGTCCTGCTCGACTGGGGCCTGCCCGACGTCGACGGCGTCAGCGTGCTGCGCCGCTGGCGCGAGCGCGGGATGACGATCCCGGTGCTGATGCTGACCGCGCGCGGCTCCGTCGGCGAGCGCGTCACCGGCCTGCGCGCCGGCGCCGACGACTACCTCACCAAGCCGTTCGACTTCGACGAGCTGCTCGCGCGCCTCGAGGCCCTGCGCCGCCGCGCCGCCGGGGGCTTGCCGTCGCTCGGGGCGCTGCACGTCGACGAGCGGCGCCGCGCGCTCGTCCTCGGCGACCGCGAGGAGACGCTGACGGCGCGCGAGTGGCAGCTGTGGCTCGCGTTCCTCGAGCATCGCGGCGACGTGCTCACGCGCTCGGAGCTGCTCGGCCGCGTGTGGGGCCCGGACTTCACCGGCGAGCCGAACGTCGTCGACGTCTACGTCGGCTACCTGCGCGCCAAGCTCGCGTCGATCGGCGCGGCGCACGTCGCGATCCGCGCGGTCCGCGGCGTCGGGTTCCGGCTCGAGGTCGCGGCCGCGTGAAGGTCCGCACCCGGCTGGTCGTGTTCGGCGCGCTGCTCCCCGTGGCGCTGCTCGCGCTCGCGATCGTCGTCGCCGGCTGGCTGTTCCGCCGCGATCAGCTCGCCGAGGTCGAGCGGCGCCTGCTCGCGCAGGCCGCGGTCGAGACCGTCGGGATGTTCGACGGCCCCGACGGCGTCCCGCACGTGCACATGCCGCGGTCGCCGCTCGCCGAGGAGGTCAAGGACTTCGCGCCCGAGTCCGCGCTGTACGACGACGCGGGCGCGCTGATCATCCACGTCGAGGACCACGCGCGCGTCCCGGCGAGCCTCCCGCTGCGCGGCACGCTCGGCCAGGTGCGCCTCGGCGAACAGGTCGTGGGCGGCGTCGCGCTGCGCACGCTCGAGCTGCCGCTGCGCGCGCCCGACGGCCGCGCGTACACGCTGTGGCTCGGCGCCTCGCTCGCGCCCGTCGAGGCGACGCTCGCGCGCTTCTACGCCGCCACGCTGTCGGCGGTGGGCGCGCTCGCGCTGGTCCTGTTCACGATCCAGCTCGTGGTCGCGCGCCGGCTCGCGCGCCGGATCGGCGCGATGACCTCGTTCCTCCCGCGGCTGCGCGACGGCGATCGCACGCTGCCTCCGGACCCCACGGGCGACGAGCTCGCGGCGCTGCGCGACGTGCTGCGCGCGGTGTCGACGCGGCTCGCCGAGGCGCGCGTCGAGCAGGACCGCCTGCTCGCGAGCGCGGCGCACGAGCTGCGCATGCCGCTCACGGTGCTGCGCACCGAGGTCGACCTCGCGCTGCGCAAGCAACGCTCCGAGGACGAGCTGCGCGCGGCGCTGCGCTCGGTGCGCGACGATGTCGACCGCCTCGGCCAGCTCGCGGGGGCGCTGCTCGACCTCCAGGCGGTGCGCCACCTCGGCTTCGATCGCACCGGCGGCGATCTCGCGCAGCTGGTGCGCGAGGCCGTCGACGGGCTACGCACGGTCGCGCTCGCGCGCCGGATCGAGCTGCGCGTCGTGTCCGGCGGGGACGCGCCGGCGCGGTTCGACGAGCGCGCGTTGCGCCAGGCCGTCGACAACCTGCTGGGCAACGCGCTCAAGCACGCGCCCCCGGGCACGGCCATCGAGATCGCCCTCACGCACCACGAGTCGCGCTGGCAGATCGCGGTCAGCGACCGCGGCCCCGGCGTCCCGGCGGGCGACGCCGAGCGCATCTTCGAGCCGTTCCAGCGCGGCTCGCCCGAGGGCGCCGGGGCCGGGCTCGGCCTCACGCTGGTGCGCGAGGTGGCCCAGCGCCACGGCGGGCGCGCCTGGCTCGACCCCGCGTACGCAGGCGGAGCGCGCTTCGTGCTCGAGCTCGCCGGCTAGGCGCGCGCGGACCCGATATACTCCCGCGCGTGCAGCAGACGGTCACGTCGTTCGTAGCTCGTGATCCGGAGACGTGCTGGCGGCTGTTCACCGACGCTGCGGCGCTCGTCATGTGGGTGCCCGGCCTCCGGCGCGCCGAGGTGCTGGCAAAGGAGCGCGGCATGCCGGCGGAGATCCACTTCGAGTTCTCCGAGTCGCTCGTCTACACGCTCGCGTACGCGTACGACCCCGCGGCGCGCGAGGTGCGCTGGCAGCCCAAGCTCGGGCGCCGCGACGGCGTGAGCGGCTCGATGCGCTTCGACGCCGGCGAGGGCGGGACCACGCTCACGTACACGCTCGAGCACGGTGCCGGCCGCACCCCGTCCGAGCGCGAGCTCGGCGACATCCAGCGGACCGTCGACGCGTTCGTCCGCTGGGCCACCGCCGCGCGCTAGCCAAGAAACTACCGCGCCCCGGTTGACGTGCGAGCAAAGTGATATCACTTTGCTGTCATCCTGCAACGGAGGCACGACATGGCGATGAAGGAACGCGACGCGATTTCGTTCTCGGGGTGGTTCGCGCTGCTGGTCGGGCTCGGCTCGCTCGCGGCGGCGGCCGTGATGTTCTCGCTGATCAAGGCGCACCAGGATCAGCCGGCCCCGTACATCGGCGGCGGCATCGGGCTGTCGCTGTTCGGCATCATCATGCTGTCGGGCTGCATGGTCATCGGGCCGAACGACGCGCGCGTGATGACGTTCTTCGGCCGCTACACCGGCTCGGTGAAGACCGCCGGCCTGCGCTGGATCAACCCGTTCACCGGCAAGCGCCAGATCTCGCTGCGCGCGCGCAACTTCGAGACGGCGAAGATCAAGGTCAACGACCTCGACGGCAACCCGATCGAGATCGGCGCCGTGATCGTGTGGCGCGTCGTCGACACGTCGCAGGCGACGTTCGACGTCGAGAGCTTCGTGTCCTACGTCCAGATCCAGGCGGAGAGCGCGATGCGCAACCTCGCGATGCACCACCCCTACGACTCGCACGACGACAACGTGATGAGCCTGCGCGGCCAGTCCGAGGCCGTCGCCGAGCAGCTGCGCAAGGAGGTCAACGAGCGCATCAAGGCGGCGGGCTGCGAGGTCATCGACGCGCGCATCGCGCATCTCGCGTACGCGCCGGAGATCGCGCAGGCGATGCTGCAGCGCCAGCAGGCGGGCGCGATCATCGCGGCGCGGCAGCGCATCGTCGAGGGCGCGGTGTCGATGGTCGAGATGGCGCTCGAGCAGCTCGCGCGGCGCGGCATCGTCGAGCTCGATCCCGAGCGCAAGGCCGCGATGGTGTCGAACCTGCTCGTCGTCCTGTGCGGGGAGCGCTCGACCCAGCCCGTCGTCAATGCGGGGTCGCTCTACTGAGCGGAGGCGACCGTGGCCGAGCGCAAGGGCTTCCTGCTCCGCATCGACCCCGCGGTGCTCGAAGCGTTCCAGAAGTGGGCCGCCGACGACCTGCGCAGCGTGAACGCGCAGATCGAGTACGTGCTGCGCGACGCGCTCTCGCGCGCGGGCCGTGCTCCCGAGCCCGCTCCGGCAAAGAAGGGCAGGCACCCGTACCGTGAATAACTGAGGCCCGGCGCGCCCGGATCTCAGTTTTTTCGACTCGCGTTTCCTCTGCAGAGAAGGCGCGGCTGTTTGTAGAATCGGTGCGATGCGCGCCGCCCTCGTCGCCGCCGTGGTGATGATCGGCGCAGTCGCGTGCAGCGAGCGCGTCCGGCCGATGTGCTGGACGCGCTGCGAGGACGGCTGCGCGAGCGACGAGGCGTGCTCGTCGGGCTACTGCGCGCCGGCGGGCGCGACGTGCGAGCCGACGTTCGAGCGCGTCGCCGCCGGCACCGGCTTCGCGTGCGCACTCGACCAGCTCGGCCGGCTGTGGTGCTGGGGCGACAACCTGCACTTCCAGGTCTCGCCCTCGGAGACGCGGCAGTTCCCGCGCGCGGTCGTCGTCGGCGACGACCGCTGGGACGGCGTGAGCGCGGGCGGCGGCCACGCGTGCGCGCTGCGCGACGGCGAGCTGTGGTGCTGGGGCCGCAACGATCGCCACCAGGTCACGCCCGGCGCGTCGGACATCGCGCGCCCGCAGCGCATCGAGCTCGCCGCCGCGACGAGGTGGACCGCCGTCGCGACCGGGCTCGACTACACGTGCGCGATCGGCAACGGCCGGCTGTTCTGCTGGGGCGCCGGCGACAGCGGCAAGCTCGGCAACGGCGGCGCCGAGGACAAGTCGCAGCCGACCGCGGTGCAGACGGCGATCGGCGACTGGGTCGCCGTCGCGGCGGGCGGCCGCCACACGTGCGCGCTGTCGCGCTCGTTCGGCATGTTCTGCTGGGGCGAGGGCGCGCGCGGCCAGCTCGGCAACGCGGGCGCGGCGCCGTTCCAGCCCGAGCCGATCGCGGTGCAGCTGCAGGACGTCGTGAGCTTCTCCGTCGGGCTCGCGCACTCGTGCGCCGTCACGCGCGGCGGCCAGCTGTTCTGCTGGGGCGCGTCGTCGGGCGGCGAGCTCGGCGATCCGACGGTCGTCCTCCCGAACGAGGGCGATCGCGTGATCCCGACGCTCGCGTCGTCGCGCCGCGACTGGGCGCAGGTCAGCTCGGCCGAGCGCTACTCGTGCGCGCGCCGCCTCGACGAGGTGTGGTGCTGGGGGGCGACCGTGCGCGGCGGCCTCGGGACCGGCGTGTGGGAGACGAGCCGCACGTTCCAGCGCGTGCTCACCGGCGCGACCGACGTCAGCGTCGCGTGGAACGGGACCTCGACGGACCCGGCGCACGACGAGGGCGACGCGGACCTGTCGTGCGCCGTCGTGCACGGCGCCGCGCAGTGCTGGGGCGACAACCGCAGCGGGCAGCTCGGGCAGGGCAACGCGACGAGCGCAGCGTTCCCCGTCGAGATCGCGGGTGCCAAGCAGTGGACGCACCTCGTCGTCGGCGGCGGCCACGCGTGCGGCATCTCGGATGCGGACGCGTACTGCTGGGGCTCGAACGAGGCGGGGCAGGTCGACGGCCAGGCCGCCGGGCGCACGGCGCCGTGCGTGCCCGGGCGGCCGTGCGACGTCGGCGTGCCGGCGCAGGTGTCGACGGGCGAGACGCACGCGCTGTCGGTCGGCCGGGCGCACACGTGCGCGCTGCGCGACGGACAGGTCACGTGCTGGGGCGACAACTCGTCGGGCCAGTGCGGGCTCGCCGCATCGCCGGCGCCGGTGATGCCGATCTGGCTCGACGGGCTGTGGACGTCGATGTACCAGAGCGGCGCCGACGGCACGTGCGCCGTGACCGCGGCGCAGACGACGCACTGCTGGGGCGACGCGATCGGGATGCACGAGCCCGCCCACGAGCCGCTGCTCGACGGTGCCCGCGCGGTCGCGCTCGGCACCGACTACGGCTGCATGCTCGACGACACGAACGCGCTCGGCTGCTTCGGCAACCCGGCCGGCGGCGTGTTCGGCAACGGCACCCCCGGCCGCTGCGGCGACGGCAGATGCAACGACGGCGAGACGGCGGCGTCGTGCCCCGTCGACTGCGGCGACACCCCGATCACGCAGCTCGATCGCGTGTACACCGCGATCGACGTCAGCTGGACCAAGCGCTTCGCGTGCGGCCTGCGCGCCGACAAGCGCGTCGACTGCTGGGGCGAGAACACGCGCGGCCAGACGGGCCTCGGCGGGGAGAACGGCGCCGTCGTGTCCCCGGTGACGGTGCCGTACACGCACGAGACGCTCGCGAAGTGCTCGAAGATCTCCGTCGGCGGCGGGCACGCGTGCGCGATCTGCGACGGCGAGATCATGTGCTGGGGCGACGCCCGCCACGGCGAGCTCGGCGACGGCCTGGTCACGCCGGTCGCCCAGCCGCGGCCGCGCCCCGTCGTCGGCTACACGCTCGCGGACAACGACGCGTGGCACGACCTGTCGGCCGGCGACACGTTCACGTGCGCGCGCACGCAGCTCGGCCGTGGCCTGTGCTGGGGCACGAACGCCCACGGCGCGCTCGGCAACGGCGGCACGTCGTCGGCGCTGCCGGTCGTCGTCACGCGCGCGTACTGAGCCGCGCTAGTCGACGTCGACGCCGGCGCCGGCTACCGCCGCGACGAGCGTGCCGTCGTCGATCAGCGTGCGCACGGCGGCGATGTCGGGGGCGAGCGGGCGGTCCTCGGGCATCCACGGCACGCGCCGGCGGATCGCGGCGTGCACGGCCTCGATCGCGTTCGTCGAGCGGAGCGGGCGGCGCAGGTCGAGGCCCTGGGCGGCGCACAAAAGCTCGATCGCGAGGACGGTGCGGACGTGGTCGTGGATCGTGGCGAGCTTGAGCGCGGCGGTCGCGCCCATCGACACGTGGTCCTCGCGGCCGGCGGAGGAGGGGATGGAGTCGACCGAGGCCGGGTGCGCGAGCACCTTGTTCTCCGACACGAGCGCCGCGGCGCTGACCTGCGCGATCATGAAGCCGGAGTTGAGGCCGCTGTCGGGCGCGAGGAACGGCGGCAGGCCGCTCGACAGGTGCGGGTTGACGAGCTGCTCGATGCGGCGCTCGCTGATGTTCGCGAGCTCGGCGACGGCGATCGCGGCGGCGTCGAGGGCGATCGCGACCGGCTGGCCGTGGAAGTTGCCGCCGCTGATCATCTCGCCGAGCGCAGGGTCGCCCGACGGATCGACGAACACGAGCGGGTTGTCCGTCGAGCTCTCGGCCTCGCGCTCGAGGACGGTGCGGGCGTACGCGAGCACGTCGCGCGACGCGCCGTGGACCTGCGGCATGCAGCGCAGCGAGTACGGGTCCTGGACCTTGCCGCAGTCGCGGTGCGACTCGGCGATCGCGGAGTCGGCGAGCAGCGCGCGCAGGAGCGTCGCCACCATCGCCTGGCCGGGGTGCAGGCGCGCCGCGGCGACGCGCTGGTCGAACGCGCGCGCGGTGCCCTTCAGCGCCTCGAGCGACAGCGCGCCGGCGATGTCGGCGACGCGGGCCGTGTGCTCGGCGTCGAGGACGGTGAGGGCGCCGACGGCGGTCATGTGCTGCGTGCCGTTGAGGAGCGTCAGCCCCTCCTTGGCCTCGAGCACGAGCGGCGCGATGCCGGCGCGGCGCAGGGCCTCGGCGGCGGGCATCGTGTCGCCGCCGTACTCGGCCTCGCCTTCGCCCATCATCCCGAGCGCCAGGTGCGCGAGCGGGGCGAGGTCGCCGGAGGCGCCGACCGAGCCGCGCGCCGGGATGACCGGGTGGACGCCCGCGGCGAGGAGCTCGCACAGCCGCTCGCAGCACACGGGGCGCGCGCCGCTGCGGCCGGTCGCGAGCACGGCCGCGCGCAGCAGCATCATCGCCCGCACCGCGTCGCGCGGCAGCGGCGCCCCGACCCCGGCCGCGTGCGACCGAACCAGGTTCTGCTGCAGGCGCGTCACCTGGATGGAGGAGATGCGGACCTCGGCGAGCGCGCCGAAGCCGGTGTTGACGCCGTACACGGCCGGGGCCGTGTCGCCGCCGGCGACGACGCGGTCGACGACGTCGCGCGCGCGGACCATCGCCGCGTGCGCCTCCGGCGCGATCGCCACGCGCCGGCCGCGCCGCGCGACCTCCGCGATCGCATCGAGGGTGAGATCGTCTTCGCCGAGGACGAGCGCCTGCACCCGGCGTGTGTATGTGGCGGCCGGAGGGTGCGCAAGCACTCCGCTTTGGGTTTTCACACGCCGCGCGACTCGGCGTGTTCCGATCGCGAACTGCCCGGCCCGCGTTGACACCCAACGTCGCACGCGCGATCGTTGGTTGTTGGGATCGCCACCCGAAGACGATCCGGGCGCCAGCGAGGGAGCGCCCGACGCGCCGCCCGCGCCGCAAGGGGGCCGCGTGTCCGGCCTGGCCGCGCGCATCGACGCGCTGATGCTCGACGCCGACGAGGATGACGCCGAGGCCGACGCCGACGCCGTCCCGGCGCCGGCCGCCCGCGTGCCCGACGCGAGCGACGCGAACCTCGTCGTGCCGGAGCCGCCGGCGCTGGAGCTGCCCGACGCCGAGCCGGCGGACCCCGAGCCCAGGCGCAGCTCCGAGTCGACGATCGACATCGAGATCGACGCCGACGATGGCGGCGACGTCGGGGCGCCCGCGCCGGTCGTGGAGCTCGGCGCGCGGCCGGCGATCGCCCGCCCCGAGCCGCCCGCCGAGATCCGGGCGTCCGAGGAGATCGGCGAGATCGGCGAGATCGGCGAGATCGGCGAGGCCGTCGATCCGGGCGAGACGTCGGTCGACCTGGACCTCGACGCCGGGGAGATCGAGGAGATCGCCGAGATCGGAGACCTCGGAGAGATCGACGCGGGTGACCGGCCGGCGCCCGCGGCCGTGATCCCGCCGCGCCCGCCGCCGGCGATCCCGCCGGTGCGGCCGTCGGTGCCGCCGCACGCGCCACCCCCGCCGCCGCCGCGCCCGCCGGTCGTCGTCGTGCCGCCCCGCGAATCGGCGCCGATCGCGCGCGTGGTGACGGTGAAGGTCCCGGCCGTCGGCGGCCGGCCGATCGTGCGCGCCACGCCGTCGCAGCCGCTGCCCGTGGTGTCGCCGCCGTCGGTGGCGATCCCTCCGCCGCGCGACCCGTCCCGCGACGAGAGCCGGCCGACGCCGCTCCTGCGCCCCGACCGCGAGGGCAGCCTCGTCGCCGACGTCGAGATCGTGGACGTCGTGGGAGCCCGGGCCCGCGCGAACGACGCGCGCGCCGACGCCGACGAGCCGCGCCGCCACCCACCGACGAACCCGCCGCCGCTCCCGGAGCGCAGCCGGCGCGGCTCGGTGCCGCCTCCGTCGCCGCTCGATCCGTCGGAGCTCCTCGACGGCGGCGCCGCGAAGAAGCTCGACATCGAGATCGACCCCGACCAGGCGTCGACCGGCATCCCGGTCGGCCTCGTGCGCAAGCCGCGCGCGCCGACCCCGCTCCCGACGCCGCAGCCGGACGGTTCGTCGCGCGACAGCGTGGAGACGCCGCCGCTCGACGCCCGCGGCATCGAGGTCGGGACCGAGACGCCGAACATCGTCATCGATCAGCCGCTCGAGGCGTCGCTCGACTCCCCGACGGTGGTCGACCGCGCGCTCGCCGCGCTCGGCGACGCCGGCAGCGAGGCGCGCGCCGAGGCGCTCGCGCGCGAGCTCGAGGCGACGCCCGACGCCGCCGCGGCCGCGTACCTGGCGTACGAGCTGGGCGAGCTGTGCGAGCGCCGCCTCGACGACGAGGCCCGCTCGGTCAAGGCGTTCGGCCGCGCGCTCAGCCTCGATCCGTCGCTGCGCCCGAACCTGTGGGCGATCCGCCGCGTGTTCTACCGGCGCGGGCTGTGGCCGAACCTGGTCAAGCTGATCGCGGCCGAGGAGGCGTACGCGCGCGACGACATGGAGCGCGCCGACCTGCTCCTCGAGAAGGCGTGGGTCGCCGGTCACCGCCTCGACGACGTCGCCGAGGCGCGCGCCGCCCTCGAGGAGGCCGTGCGGATCGCGCCGCGGCACCAGGGCGCGCTGCTCGAGCTCGAGCGCATCGCCGTGCGCGCGAACGACGTCGCGGCGATGCTCGACGTGTGGGAGTGGCTCGCCGAGGCCGTCGAGGAGCCCGCGCGCAAGATCGGCTACTGGCTCGACGTCGGCCGGGCCGCGGCGTCGGACGCCGGCGGCAAGGACTACCCGCGCGCGCAGAGCGCGTTCGTCGAGGCGCAGCAGCTCGCCGGGCGGCTGCCCGCGGCCGGGGCTTCGCCGCTGGGCGAGCACGTCGCGCGCGAGCGGCTGCGCATCGCGCAGACCCACGGCGCGCCCGACGAGGAGGTCGCCGCGATCGAGGGCCTGTGCGCGGCGCTCCTCGCCGGCATCGGCGGCGACGGCCTCTCCGAAGGCGAGACGGCGCGGGCGCGCGCGATCCGCCGCGAGCTCGTCGCGCTGCGCCGCCGCCAGGCGCAGCTCCTGCGCACCGGCGCGCCCGAGCGCGCGTGGGACGTCCTCCAGCAGGCGCTCGCGCTGTCGCCCGGCGAGCCGGTCGTCCTCGGCGACCTCACCGAGCTCGCCGAGGAGCTCGGGCGCTACGACGACCTCGCCGAGCTCGTGCAGAGCTGGCAGGCCGTCGAGGGCGACCCCGGCCGCGCGATGGTGCTGTCGATCCGCCGCGCCGATGCGCTCCTGCGCGGCGGCCAGCGCGATCAGGCGCGCGCGCTGCTCGCGTCGCTCGAGGCGACGGCGCCGGGCTTCATCGTCCTCACGTCGGCCGCCGAGCGCGACGCCCTCGGGCGCAACGACGCCGCCGGGCTCGCGCGCACGTACCTGGCCGCGGCGCACGCGGCGCTGCTCGGCACGTGGCTCGGCCCCGGCCAGCCGCCGGCGCCGGATCCCGCGGCGGCCGCGGCGCTCTACGTCCAGGCGGCCGAGCTGCTGGCGTACGAGGTCGGCGGCCCCGAGGCCCTCGACGAGGCGCGCACCGTCCTCGGCAAGGCGCTCGAGGCGGCGCCCGGCTATCCGGCCGCGCTCGAGGCGCTGACCGAGCTCGACGACGCGACCGGCAACGTCGCCGTGGCGCTCGAGCGGCTGCGCGCGTCGGCGGACGCCTCCGAAGGTGACGCGCGCCGTGCGATCTACGAGCGGGCGATCCGCCTCGCGCGCGCGCACGGCGACCTCGAGGCCGTGCTCGGGCTCGAGCGCAGCGTCGCGCAGCTCGCGCCCGGCGACCTCACGCTGCGGTGGCGGCTCGAGGCGACGCTGTCGCAGCTCGGCCGCGACAAGGAGCGCGCGGAGCTGCTCGGCGAGCTCGCCGCCGCCGAGACCGACGCCACGCGCCGCGGCACGGCGCTGCTCGCCGCCGCCCGCCTGCGCGAGCGCACCGACAACGTCGAGGCGGCGACCGAGCTCTATCGCCAGGTCCTCGCGCTGTGGCCCGAGGACACGTTCGCGCGCGAGTCGCTCGTCGACCTCCTGCGCGCGCAGGAGCGCTGGGCCGAGCTCGTCGCCGAGCGGCGCGCCGAGGCGCGGCTCCTCCCCGACGGGCCGGCCGCACGGCGCGCGCTGCGCGAGGCGGCGTGGGTGCTCGAGGTGCGGCTCGGCGACACCGCGTCGGCCGCGCAGGTCTACGACGACTGGCTCGCGCGCATCCCCGAGGATCGCGCCGCGCTCGACGGGCTCGCGCGCTGCCGCGCGGCGTTCGGCGACCGCGACGGCGAGGTCGCGGCGCGCCGCCAGATCGCCGACCTCGATCCGAGCGCCGAGGCGCAGTGGCTGCTCGGCCGCGCGCTCGAGCGCTCCGGCCAGTTCGACGAGGCCGCCGACGTCCTGCGCGCCCTCAGCATGCGGGAGGAGGCGTCGGTCGCCGCGAGCAGCGCCGCGTTCGCGCTCGCCGACCTCGCCGCGGGCCGCGCCGACACCGTGATGCGGCTCGAGGCGACCGCCGCGCTCGCGCACCGCACGACGGAGCCGCGCCTGGGCGCCGCGCTCGCCGAGGACAGCGGCTGGATGTACGCGCTCGTCCTCGAGGACTTCGACCGCGCCGCGCAGTCGTTCGCCGCCGCGACCGCGCTCGATCCGTCGCGCCGCGGCGCGCTGCTCGGCGGCGCGCTCGTCGCCGCGCGCC
This sequence comes from Deltaproteobacteria bacterium, assembly GCA_019637375.1. Lineage (GTDB taxonomy): Bacteria > Myxococcota_A > Polyangia > Haliangiales > Haliangiaceae > JABFXX01. The sequence goes on from JAHBVW010000018.1 coordinate 16,724, forward strand.
GGCTCGAGCCGCAGCAGCTGTCGGCCGCGTACGAGGGGCTCGCCGCGTCGATCACGATGCCCGAGGCGGCCGCCGCGCTGTACCTGCGCGCCGCCGCGATGGCCGCGTCGCAGGGCGACATCGACAGCGCGAACGCGCGCGTGACGGCGGCCCGCGCGGCCGCGCCCGACGACGCGAGCGCGCTGCTCGTCGTGGCCGAGACCTCCGCGCTGCCGGCCGTCGAGTCGGCGCAGCTCGCCGACGACACCTCGCGCCGCGACGCGGTCGACGCGCTGCTCGCCCGCGCCGAGGTGCTCGAGATGCGCGCCGCGCTCGCCGACGATCCGACGGCGCGCGCGTCGTGGGAGCTCGATCGCGCCGAGGCGCTCGAGCTCGGCGGGCGCCTGCGCGAGGCCGGCACCGTCGTCGCCGCCGTGCTCGCGGTGTCGCCGGGCGACCTGCGCGCGCTCGAGGCGATGCGCCGCCTGGCCCGCCGCGCGAACGACATGGACGCGTGGGCGCACGCCAGCTACCAGCTCGCGCGCGTCCTCGGCGATCCGGCCGCGAAGCTCGAGCTCCTGCGCGACGCCGCGACGGTGCTCGACCGCTCCGACGGCGATCCGTCGCGCGTGCCCGAGGTGCTCGCGATCTACCGCCGCATCCTGCAGGTCGATCCGGGCGCGCCCGAGCACGACCGCCTCCTCGAGCTGTACCGCCAGCGCGCCGACGTGCGCGGGCTCGTGACGGCGCTGACCGAGCGGCTCGCGTGGCTCGAGTCCGACGAGGAGGACCTCGGGCGCCAGAAGCAGATGGTGCCGCTGCTCCTCGAGCGCGCGACCGTGCTGCTCGGCCTCGGCGACCAGCACAGCGCGATGGCCGATCTCGACGCGCTGCTCGATCGCGCGGCGAGCCACGTCGAGGCGCTGCGCTTCCGCGCCGACCTCGCGTTCAACACCGGCGACCTGCAGCTCGCCGTCGACCTGTGGAACCGCACGCTCGCCGTCGAGACGCGGCCCGAGCGACGCCGCGACATCGAGCTCCGGCTCGCGCAGGTCTACGAGGAGAACGAGAACCTCGGCGCCGCGATCGAGAACCTCGGGCGCGTCGTCGAGACGAACCCCGACGACGTCCAGCTGCGCGAGCGCCTGCTCGGCCTGTGCCTGCGCGGCGGCGAGTGGGACCGCGCGGCGCGCGAGCTGCGGGGGCTCGCCCAGCTGCGCCCGACGCCGGCGGAGAAGGCGCGCGACGAGCTGCGCCTCGGCCTCATGCTGCGCGACCGGCTCGACGACCGCGCCGGTGCGCGGCTCGCGCTCGATCGCGCACGCGCCCTCGATCCGCTGAACCTCGACGTCGTGCGCGAGCTCGCCGAGCTGCTCGAGCCGGCGGCGCGCGCCCAGGTGCTCGCCGCGACGGCGTCGACGTTCCGCGCGTCGATCGCGCAGAACCCGCGCGGCCCGATCCTGTTCGACCGGCTCGCGCAGGTCACCGGGTGGCAGAGCGACGTCGACGCGCGCTGGCTCGCGCTCGTCGGGCTCGAGGCGCTCGGCACGCCGTCGGTGGACCAGCGCCAGGTGCTCGAGCAGGGCCGCGGCAAGCTCGGGCTCGCCCAGAAGCTGAAGCTCGACGAGGCGACGCGCGCGGCGATCCGCGGCAACGCGTTCGGGGCGCTGTGCGACCTGTGGCGCGCGATCGCGCCGGCCGTGCAGATCGCGACGGGCGTCGACGCCGCCAAGCTCGGCTTTGTCCGCGGCGACAAGATCCCGCTCAAGAAGCTGGCCGAGAAGTACGACCCGCTCGCGGGCGCGCTGTACTGCTTCGGGCTCGAGGACGTCGAGATCTACGTCGGTGCGCAGCGCGCCGGCGTCGCGCGCGCGCTCGCCGGCGAGACCACGATCCTGTGCGCCGGCGCCGACGTCGCGGCGGCGCACATGCCTCACCAGCGCTGGCTGCTCGGGCGCATGGTGGCGATGGCCGCCGAGGGCTTCACCGGCCTCCTCGACCTGCGCGACGCGGAGGTCGGCTGGACGGTCGCGGCGGCGCTGCGCGGCTGCGACGCGCAGGTGCCGGCGGCGCTCGCGGCCGAGGTGGCCGGCGACGAGCAGGCGATCGCGGAGCGCGCGAAGATCATCAAGAGCAAGATCAGCCGCAAGGCGAAGGCCGCCGTCGTGCAGCTCGCGGCGCAGCGCCCGCACGAGCTCGTCGACGTCGCCGGCTTCCGCCGCGCGGCGCTCGCCGTCGGTCACCGCGCCGGCCTCCTGTGGGCCGGCGATCTCGCCGTCGCGCTCGCGCAGCTCGACGTCGGCCGCGGCGGCAAGTCCCTCACCGACAGTCCGCCGGCGCTCGAGCTCACCGGCTGGTCCGTGTCCGAGGAGCACCAGCGCCTGCGCGAGAAGCTCGGCATCGCCTTGAAGGTCGCCCGATGAGCACACCGAAGGGACCGTCCGGAGGAGCCGGCGGGACGTCGAAGCCGTTGCTCGGCCTCGACGACTCGGACGTCGACGCCTGGGACTCGATGTTCGACGCGATGCACAGCGGGCCCGAGCCGTCGGCGCAGCCGCCGGCGACGGCGACGCCGACCCCGCAGCCCGACGACGAGTGGGACGCAGGGGAGGGCGCGACCGTGGCCGCGGTGATGCCGCCGGAGTTCGCCCGCGCGCAGTCCGAGGGCTTCGACGACTTCCTTCCCCCCGCGGCGCCCGCGGCGCCCACGGCGGTGGTACCGACGCGCGCCCAGCCTCCCGCCGCGCCGCCGCGTCGCGCGCCCGAGCCGGCGCCGGCGCCCGCGACGCTGCGCGGCGACGAGCACGGCGCCGACCTCGACCTCGACGCGCAGATGACGCTCGACGGGGCCGAGCTCGGCGACCCGGCGCCGCGCACGAGCTCGTACGACACGCGCACCGACCAGGCCGTGTATCGCGACGACGAGGAGACCGACTTCTCGGACCTCGGCGGCGGCCAGCCGGCCGCGCTCGGGCAGCTCCTCGGGCGCGGCGAGACGGCCCCCCCGATCGGCGACGGAGACGACGACGCCGACGTCGAGATCGAGGCCGCCGGCAAGACGCGGATCATGCCGCCGGGCGAATCCGAGAAGCTGCGCCGCCCGGTCCTCGAGCCGCCGCGCGGGCGCGCCGGGCGGCCGTCGACGCCCGACTCCGACGACGGCGTGTACACGTCGGCGTCGCGCCCGGCGCATCCGCCGCCGTCGCGCGATCCGCTCGACGAGGACGCGATCGTCCCGCCGCCGGTTCCCGAGCGCCGCCAGCCGGCGATCGTGCGCCGCAGCCTGCAGATGCCCGTCGTGCAGCCGCCGCGCGACGAGACCCGCATGACGCCGCAGGGCGGCCACGACGTGTCGATGTTCGCCGAGGCGACGCGCATCGAGAACGTCGACCAGCTCGAGGCGCGCGCGCTGTCGACGCGGCACCACGCGGAGACGGTGCCGCCGATCGTCGACGACGATGCGTACGACGACATCGAGATCGACGCCGCCGTCCCGCAGGCGCCGGTGATCCCCGAGTCGCAGCCGGTGCAGATGCGCCGCACGGCGCACGTCGTCCGCCGCGGCGACGCGCCGACGCGCCCGCCGCCGATCTCCGGCGCGCCGCGCGCCGGCTCGGGCCCCGTGATCGAGATGCACGTCGACGACGACGTGCGCCCCGCGGGCCCGCGCGGCCCGACCGCGCCGGGCGAGTCGGGCGAGGACGACTTCTCCGACGTCGCCGCCGCCGTCGGCGCGAACGGCGAGCTCGGCGAGATCGGCGAGCTCCCCGAGCCGCCGCCGCGCCGCCCGTACACGCCGCCGGCGCGCCCGGACTCCCTCGGCGTCGAGTTCGACCTCGACGATCCGCAGCCGGTGGCGCACGAGCGATCCGCGCCCACGCCGTCCTACGGCGGTCACCGCGCCGCGGCGCCGGCCGGCCTCGACGACGCGCTCGCGGCGCTCGAGTCGGCGCGGCGCACGCCCGTGCCCGCGCCGCGCGGCGGCAGCGTCGAGCCCGACATCGACGAGGCGCTCGCCGGCCTCGACGACCAGCCGCTGGTGCCGCGCGGCCGCATCGACGGCGGGGCGATCGATCGCGCGCGCGCCGACGCCTCGAACCGGCCGCCGGCGATCACGGACCTGTACCCGCGCGTCAAGACGCCGACGTCGGTGCCGCCGCTCGGCCAGCAGGCCGGGCGCAAGTTCGCCACGACGGTGCCGTCGACGCTCGTCGACGCCGCGCCGCAGCGCCCGCAGGCGCCGCGGCCGGCTCCGGAGGAAGGCCGGCGCTCGAGCCGGCGCCTCGCGACGCCGTTCGCCCTCGAGCACGGCGCCGCCGCCGCCGAGCCCGACGTCGAGCCGGCGATCGACTTCGACGCCTCCGTCCGGCGCTGGCGCGATCAGGACACGCCGCTCGCGAGCTCGGTGCTCGACGAGGCGTGCGCCGCGACGCTGCTCGTCTACGAGCGCGAGGTCGCGACGCTCGACGACAGCGCGACCACGTCCGCCCTGCGCATCGAGGCCGGCCGGCTGTGCGAGCGCCTCGCGGACCTCGAGCGCGCCCGCACGCACTACGACGCCGCGCTGCTCGCCGATCCGCGCGCCACCGGCGCCCTGCGCGGCCTGCGCCGCATCGCGCGCGCGAGCGGCGACCTCGCCGAGGCGACGCGCCACCTCGACGCGGAGATCGACATCGCGGGTGCGCTCGAGCGCCGCCCCCTCGGCCACTACCGCGTCGACCTGCTGATGGCGAGCGGCGAGCAGGACCTCGCGCGCGTCGCCGTCGGCGAGATCCTCGACACCGCGCCGTCGGACATCCGCGCGCTGCTCGCGCAGCTCGAGCTGGCGTTCGTCGACGGGCGCGCCGACGAGTTCGGCAGCGCGCTCGAGCAGATCGCGTCCGCGGTCAGCGACAACGAGCTGCGCGCGGCCGTGCAGTCCGCGCGCGGCGCGCTCGCGGCGCACCACAACGACCTCGCCGGCGCGGCCACGTGGTTCGCGGCCGCCGCCGAGTCCGACCCGGGTGCGCTCGCCGCGCGCCTCGGCGCGGTCCGCCACGCGGTCGCGCAGGCCGACGGGCAGTCCGCCGCCGCGGCGCTCGTCGACGTGGCGCGCCAGGTCGAGGCCACCGACCCGATCACCGCCGCGGCCGCCGCGCTGCGCGCGCAGCAGTGGGTCGCCGGCGAGCTCGGCGCGCAGGCCGCCGCGCTCGCGACCTCGAGCGCGTCGTCGGATCCGCTCGTCGCGCGCCTCGCCGCCGAGACGGGCGGCGACGCCGCCGCGTTCGCCCACTGGGCCGCGTGCGCCGCGTCGCCGCAGGAGCAGGTCTACGCCGCCGCGCGCGCCGCCGAGCTCGAGCCGCAGCGCGCCGCGCAGGATTGGTCGCTGGTGCTCTCGCTCGACCCCGGCGACGACTACGCGGCCGCGCAGCTGCGCACCGCGCACGTCGCCTCCGAGGCCGTGCAGGCGTCGATCGACGTCGACGTCGCGATCGCCGCCGACCCCGAGCGCGAGCGCGCCCGCCTGCGCGCCGCGTACGGCATGATCGCGCAGGGCAAGCTCGGCATGGCGATCGAGGCGCTGCAGGAGGGCCGCGCGCAGCGCCCGCAGTCGCTCGCGCTCGCCGAGGCCCTCGCCGAGGCGCTCGCCGCCGCGGGCAAGTGGACGGATCGCGCGAAGCTGCTCGCCGCGCTCGCCGCCGACCCGGGCGAGCAGCTCGATCGCGAGGTCGCGACGCTGCGCTCGGCGATCGCGTGGGAGGAGGCCGTCGGTGCGGCCGCCGCCGCCGAGGCCATCCCGGACCCGAGCGGCGAGCACGGCGCCGACGACGTCCAGCAGGTCACCGCCGCCGCGCTCGGCGCCTGGGAGCAGGTGCTCGAGCACGACCGCGGCCAGAACCCGACGGCGCACGCCGCCACGATCGTCCTCGCGACGCGCATGGGCGACCGCGAGGTGCTCGCGGACGTCCTCGCGCGCGCCCAGGAGGCCGAGCGCTCGCCGTGGGCCGCCGCCAGCCTCGCGCTCCGCCGCGCGCGCCTGATCGCCGGCGAGGATCCGCAGCGCGCCGAGGCGCTGGTCCGCGACCTCGCGCAGAGCGGGCGCGGCTCCGAGGTCGCGGGCGACGACCCGCGCCGCACCGTCGCGCTCGTCATGGCCCCGGCCCGCGCGGGCGGCGGCGCCGAGGCGCTCGGCGATGCCGCGAGCGCCCTCGAGGAGCGCGCGAACCACCTCACGACTCGCTCGGGTCCTCCGCCGACGGCTCCGGACCCTCGCGGGCTCGCGAACCGAGCGACGACCACCGAGGTCGCGAGCCTGCGCCTGCGCGCCGCGCAGCTCGCGCTCGACGCGGGCGACGCGCAGCGGGCCACGCGCCTGCTGTCGCTCGTCGAGACGGCGCTGCCGCACCTCGGCGTCGTGCCCGACCTGCTCGCCGCCGCGCGCCGCCGTGCCGGCGATCGCCCGACGGCCGCGACCACCCGCCGTGTCGAGCCCGCGCCCGGCGCGTCGACGTCGGATGCGTTCGCGCGCATCGTGCGCGACGGCGATCTCGCCGCGCAGCACGGCGACGGCGCGGCCGCGATCGGCCTGTACCAGCGCGCGCTCGAGCTGCACCCCGGCGATCCGCTCGCCACCGTGCCGCTCGTCCGCATCGCGACCGAGCTCGGCGACGCCGCGCCGATCACCGCGCTCGCGCTCGCGCGCCTGCGCGCCGCCGAGGAGGCGAACGACGGCCCGAGCAAGGCCGCCGCGTACGAGGTGCTCGCGCTGCTCGACTCCGAGCTGCGCAGCGACCCCGAGTCGGCGCAGATCGCGCTCGAGAGCGCGTCGACGGCGGACCCGGGGCGCATCGACCTCATGCACCGGCTCGAGCGGCACCACGCGGTGCTCGGCGACCTCGGCGAGCTGATGCGCCTGCGCCGCGCCGAGCTCGGCGTGCTGGCGCCGGAGCTCGCGCGCGACCGCGCCGCGCTGCTGCTCGACGTCGCCAACCTCGCGACGCGCGACAACCGCACCGAGGTCGAGCTCGCCGACGTCTACCGCGCGATCCTCGACGTCGATCCGCGCTCGCGCCTCGCGCTCCTCCACCTCGAGTCGATCACGCGGCGCGCCGGCCACTCCGCCGAGCTCGCGCAGCTCGAGGAGAAGATCGCGATGTACTTCGACGGCGATCCGCGCTCGCAGGCCGCGTTCTGGACGCGCGCCGGCGAGACGTTCGCCGAGATCGACCAGATCGACCTCGCCGTGCAGCGCTTCGGCCGCGCCGAGCAGGCGCTCCCCGGCCACGTGCCGGCGCTCGAGGGCTGGCGCGCGGCCGCGCTGAAGGGCCAGCTGTGGATCGACGTCGCCGAGGCCGCGTCGCGCCAGGCGGCCAACACGGCGGACGACGGACACCGCGCGTTCCTGCACCACTTCGCCGGCGTCGCGCTCATGGACAAGGCGCTCGTCGGCGACCAGGCGATGGCCGCGTTCCGGCGCGCGCTCGAGGCGTTCCCGGGGCACCGCGACGCGTTCCTGCGCCTGCGCATCCTCCTCGAGGAGGACGCGAACCACGACGACCTCGCGACGCTGCTCGCGGCCCGCCTCGACGTCGAGGAGGACGCCGGCGCGCGCACCGAGCTGCACCGCGCGCTCGCCGAGCTCCACCGCAACTTCCTGTCGGATCGCGAGAGCGCGAAGACGCACTACCGCGCGATCCTCGAGACGGATCCGAACGACCTGCGCGCGCACGCGGCGATCGCCGACATCGCGTGGGAGCAGGGCAACTGGCAGGAGGCCGCCGACGCGCTGATGTCGCGCGCCCGCCTCGAGCGCGAGCCCGAGGTGCTGAAGACGCTGTGCTTCCGCCTCGGTCTCATCTACGCCGACCGGCTCGTCGACGTGCCGATGGCGCTGAAGGCGTTCCAGCGCGCGCTCACGTACCAGCCCGACGACGAGAACACGCTGATCCGCCTCGCGGACCTCGCGACGCAGGTCGGCGAGTGGAAGCTCGCGCTCGGCGCGTGCGAGCGGCTCGTCAAGAACGAGAGCGACCCGGACCGCCGCGTGGCGCACCTGCACCGCGTGTCGCGCATCTTCAAGCATGGCTTCAACGACCAGAAGCGCGCCGAGCGCGCGCTCAACCTGGCGCTCGACGGCTCGCCGACGAACGACGACGCGCTCCAGCAGCTCGTCAACTTCTACCGCGAGGCGCGCGACCTCATCTCGGTGCGCGTGCACCTCAACCGCGTGGCCGGGGCGATGCGCGCGCGCGTCGCGCAGAACCCGCTCGACGGCGTCGCCTACCGCGTGATCTCGCGGGCGATGGCCGCGCGCGCGGGCTCGGGCGTCGCGGGGTCGGCGCCGATCGCGCGCGGCGCCGCCGAGCTCGCCGAGATCCTCGGCAGCGCCGGCGAGCCCGAGCAGCGGCTGACGCAGGAGGCGCCGCGCCCCGACCTGTCGCTCCTGTCCAAGCCCGAGGCCGACGAGGTGCTGTTCCCGCGCAGCGTGCAGGGCGAGCTGCGGCAGATCTTCCACCTGCTCGGCGACCGCATCGCGAAGCACGTCGGTGTCGACCTGCGCCCGTACGGCGTCACCCGCGGCGATCGCCTGCGCGCGCGCGACAACCCGGTCGCCGCCGTCGCGCAGTCCGTCGCGAGCGCGATGGGCTTTGGCGACCTCGACATCTTCATCTCGAACCGGCAGCCGTGGGTCATGGTCGCCGAGCCGACGAACCCGGTGTCGCTCGTGATCGGCTCGGCGGTGGCCGCGGCGGGCGGCGATGCGATCCGCTTTGCCGCCGGCGGCGCGCTCAAGCTCGCGCAGGCCTCGCTCGCGATCCCGGCGCGCCTCGGCGTCGACGACCTGGGCATCCTCGTCGTCGCGCTGCTGCGCCTGTTCCAGCCCGAGTTCCCGGCCGCGAACGTCGACCCCGACGCGACGGCGACGCAGACGCAGAAGCTGAAGCGCCTGATCCCGACGAACCTCGTCAACGAGCTGCGGCCGTACGCGCTGGCCGTCGACAGCCAGCGCTTCGACCACCGCCAGCTCGCGCGCGATCTCAAGATCGCCGGGCTCCGCGCGGGTCTGATCTCGTCGGGATCGCTCCTGGTCGGCGTCCGCATCCTCCTGGCGCAGGCGTCCGAAGCTGCCGAATTGCCGGGCTTCCTGGCGGATCCAGTAGCCCAGGCGTTGGTGTCGTTTGCCCTCAGCGAAGACCACGCCGCGATCGCCAGGTAGCTGAAACTGCACGGGCGCGCGGCGGCGATCGCGACATGGCGATCACGTCGCGAGCCTCGGTGTGTGGGCTCGGAGGTTGCTTCACCGACGGCAACATCCGACAGCCATCGGACCCGCTCGGAGGACAGTCATGAGATTAGCCAGCGCCACCTCGCTCTCCTGGGCCGTCAGCCTCACTTGCCTGGCCAGTGCAGTAGCCGCCTGCACGACGGGTGGCGCCCCCGAGCTGTCCGGCCTGAGCGACCAGATCGCCCAGGTCGGCGTCGAGCTGCAGATCGACCTCAACGGGACCGACCCGGACGGCGATCGGCTCGAGTACGGGTTCTCGGCGGCGGACCTGCCGAACATCGCCTCCAAGGCGCGTGTCACGGTGTCCCCGAGCGGCATCGGCGTGTTCCGCTGGACCCCGCTCGGCAGCGACGTCGGCGAGCACGCCTTCGACTTCACGGTGTCCGACGGCCAGACGACGACGACGGTGACCATCACGATCGACGTCCGCTCCGCGGTCGGTGCGGCGACGGCGCCGATCTTCCGCCAGCCGCTCGGCAGCGGCACGACGCTCGACCTCACGCAGCGGCAGTGCGTCGAGCTCGACGTCGTGATCGAGGACCAGGACACGGCGACGGTGCAGATCGCGCAGGAGGAGCCGGTGATCACCGGCGCCACGCTCGACCAGATCGACGGGCGGACCGCGAAGTGGTCGTGGTGCCCGACGAAGGCGCAGGAGGCGGAGAGCCGCTACACGCTGATGCTGTCCGCCGACGACGGCGACAACCCGAAGACGATCAAGCCGTTCCTGATCGTCTTGCAGCACGGCAACGGCGCGCAGTGCCCCGGCCTCGCCCCGGTGATCACGCACACGCCGCAGAACGTGACCTCGATCCTCGGCCTCACGATCGCGACCCAGGTCACCGACGACAAGGGCGTGAAGGAGAACCCGCTCTTGTTCGTGTCGACGACGCAGCCGTCGAACCCGCCGAACCTCGCCGCGATGACGCAGCACTCGACGCTGCTCATCACCGGCAACGCGAAGAACGGCCAGTACGCCGCCGACGTGCCGAACCCGATCGCCGGGATGCCGGCGGGCGCGACGATGAAGCTGTTCTACCTGTTCGTCGCCGTCGACGACGACGACACGATGGGCAGCTGCGATCACTCGACGGTGTCGCCGGTGTTCTCGATGACGATCACGTCGACCGGCACCGCGAACGCGCCGATGTGCGCGGCGTGCACGCACGACGCGCAGTGCGGCGCCGGCGACCTGTGCGCGCCGCTCGGCGGCCAGGGCGCGAACTTCTGCATGCAGTCGTGCGCGGGCGGCTGCCCGTCGGGCACGACGTGCTCGGCCGCGCCGATCACGTCGGTGAACGGCGCGTCGGCGCGCCAGTGCATCCCCAACAGCGGTTCGTGCGCGATGCAGTCGAACGTGTGCATCGACGACAACTTCGAGGAGAACGACACGGTGGCGCAGGCGAACGCGAACCCGCCGCTCGCCGCGAACGTGACGCACGACGCGATCAGCTGCCCGGCGCCGAACAACGGCTTCGGCACCGACGACGACTTCTACAAGATCGTGCTCGCGTCGGACAAGGTCGTCGACGTGCAGCTCGTCGGCGAGGAGATCACGGATCTCGACCTGCGCGTGCTCAAGAGCGACGGCACCACGCTGTCGGCGTCGACCAGCTTCGAGTCCGCCGAGGAGATCAAGAAGTGCCTCGCGGCCGGCACGTACTTCCTGCGCGTCAACGGCTTCGGCACGGGGCGCAACCCGTACCTGCTCGAGTACACGACGGCGGCGCCCGCCGGCGGCAGCTGCACGGCGGCGAACGCGTGCGTCGACGACGCGTTCGAGGACGACGACACGTTCAGCCAGGCGCGCTTCACGAACTTCCCCCTCCACACCTCGAACGGGAACAAGATCTGCGCGAACGACGACGACTGGTTCAAGGTGGTGCTGTTCACGGGCGAGGTGATGACGGTCGACCTGAAGTTCACGCAGGCGTCGTTCGACCAGGACCTCGACCTCCACCTGTACCGGAACGGCGTCGACCTCACGCCGTGCGACACGTCGAACCCCGCGCTGTGCAGCGTCGCGAACGGGCAGGGCGCGGTGTCGAACGAGCACACCACGTTCACGGCGCCGGCGGGCTGCTCGAGCGGCTGCGACTACTTCGTCGTCGTGCGCGGCTACAACGGGTCGGCGAACTCGTACGACATCACGATCAAGGTGCAGTAGCCATGCGCCGGTCGCTGCTCGCGTCGCTGGCGTTGCTCGCGTCGCTCGCGGTCGCCGGGTGCGCGACCTCGACGTCGCCGGACCCCGGCCTCGAGGGCCTCGCGCTCACCCGGGTCGCGCCGGTGACGATCGTCCCCGGCACGAAGCTGGTCGTGAAGGGCGCCTCGTTCGTCGAGGCCGAGTGGGGCGAGGCGACGCTGCGCCTCGTCGGCTCCGACGGTTTGAACCGCGACGTCGACGTGCGCTGGCCGGCGAAGTTCGTCGACTTCAACACGATGGTCGTCGACATCACGCCGGCGCGCCTCGCGGAGGTCGGCGGCGAGACGGATCTCCGCGGCACTGCCGTCGTCGACGTGCGGGCCACGAGCGACGGCGTCGTGTACTCGACCGACGCGCTCGACGTGACGCTGGCGTTCCGCGACCGGCTCGTCCCCGAGCCGAGGGCGCTCGAGACGAGCGGCGTGCACTTCGTCAACGACCAGATCGAGATCGGCGGCGCCGGCTTCCTCCTCGGCGGCGACGAGGGCACGACGGTCGCGCGGCTGGCGGGCTGCTTCACGCCGGAGGCGGGCGGGGCGTGCGCGCCGATCACCCCCCTCGAGATCCCGATGACGCCGGTCGATCCGCTCGCGCGCGACAAGGCGACGTTCCCGTTCTCGCCGCGCGTCGCCGGCATCAAGCCGGGCACGTTCACCGGCACCGTCACCGTCGTGAACCAGCAGATGGGCCGGCAGCCGGTGGCCGCGCAGGGCATCGCGGTCGGCTACGACCTCGTGACGGCGCAGATCTTCTCCGTCGATCCGCCGGCCGCGAGCCTGGGCCAGTACGTGTTCGTGCACGGCGGCGGCTTCGTCGGCGGCGACGCGGGCGCGCTGACGGAGCTCGAGCTCGTCGGCAACTTCACGCGCACAGGCGGCCCCGGGCCGGTGCCCGTGACGCTCACGCTGATCCCCGAGTTCGTCGAGGGGCGGCTCGTGCGCTACGTCGTCAACACCGACGACCAGCTCGGGCAGTCGCTCGACCTGCGGCGCGACACCGGTAGCTTCAGCGGGCGCATCACGCCGATCGTCAGCTTCGGGCCGGACCGCGTGCGCGGCGTGCCGACGCAGACGAGCTTCCAGCTCGCGCCCGTCCGCCAGGTCGTCTACCTCCAGTTCCAGCCGTCGTACGTCGAGGGGCTGCGCGACTTCGGCCTGCGCGCGGTGCACAAGCAGGTCCGCGACCGCATCCTCGAGGTGTGCCGGCGCGCGTACGCGGGCGTCAACATGGACTTCCGCATCGAGCCGCCGACGGACTTCGCGCTGTTCGAGAACGTCGAGCTCGTCGGCGTCGACCCCAACAACCAGGGCCTGTTCGGCTACGACAACACGCCGGGCAAGGACAACGGCAACGTCCGCCTCTACGACCGCCTCGGCGGCGTCAACGCGGTCACGCAGCAGGACGGCTACGCGGGCTACGGCGGCGTGTTCGTGCGCTCGCTGATGGGCTTCTCGAAGCACCCCGGCTCGTTCGCGAGGTCGGTGCCCGGCGCCGACGAGATGTTCGACCGCATCTTCGATCCGTTCCGCGCGGATCAGGACGGCGAGCCGGTGACGTCGGTGGACCTCGCCGGCGGCGTCGCGGCGGTCGGCCCGAGCGCGTGCCCGGGCACCAGCCGCAAGTCGCAGGTCGCCTGCGCGGTCTACGTCCTCGGCAACCTCGTCGGCGGCACGCTCGCCCACGAGATCGGCCACTCGCTCGGCCTCGCGAACCCGTTCAACGAGGGCTTCCACAACCTCGGCGACGCACCGAACCGGCTCATGGACGCGGGCGGTGATCGCTCGTTCCGCGAGCGCGCGGAGCTCGCCGGCGAGGGCCCGGCGCACTTCTGCGACGAGGAGTATGCCTACCTGCGGGTGATCCTGCCGACGGACCAGCCGGATCCGGGCTTCGAGCGCCCGAGCTGCTTCTAGCGGCGCTGCATGCAGCGACCGACGCCGCGCGCGCCGTAGGCGGCCTCGTCGGGCGCCGACGGTGGGCGCGTGGTGAGGAACACGACGATCCCGGCGATCAGGAGAGCACCGAGGCCGAGGAAGCGCGCGCGGTACGAAGCGGCGAGGTTCGGCTGCATCGTCCCTACGATACCGCATATGCTGCGCGGCGATGGCCCGCTCCAGCAAGTCGCGTCCAGCGGCCAAGAAGTCCCGGCCCAAGCCCTCCCGTGTGGAGGAGGCGGACGCGGCCCCGGCGTCGAAGCAGCTCTACCCGATCGTCCCGGTCGGCGCCGCGCAGCGCCGGCAGGGCCTGTCGGAGCTCGCGCTCGGCGCGGTCCTGATCCTCGCGGCGGCGATCATCACGATGTTCGCGATCGACGGCAATGTGGTCACACCGGCGACCTACGCGATGGTGTACGGCCCGACGATCGCCGGCGTCGCGGCGCTCGTCATCGGCAGCGCGCGGCTCACGCCCGTCACCGCGCGGGCGCCGCTCTACCGCGACCCGCGCCGCAAGATCTACGGCGTGCTCGCCGTGATCTTCTGGCTCGTCTACACGGTGTGCGTCCTCAAGGTCATCCCGAACCGGCTGCCGTCGGCGCTCCTGCACCTGTGGTCGATGCCGGTGTTCACGTTCTGGATGGCGGTCGGGCTCCTCTGGGGCACCCGCCATGGCTGGTGGCTCGCCGTCATCAGCGGCACGGCGGTGATCGCGTCGGCGATCCTGCTCATCCTGCGCATCCTCGTGTCGGCGGCGTTCCTCGCGGGCGTCTACGGCGCGTTCGGCAAGGCGGCGTCGACGTTCGCCCTCGTGGCGGTCGCGCTGCTCGTCGAGGTCGTCGTGCTGCTCCCGCTGTGCGCGGTGCGGTTCCTGATGTCGCGGGCCGGCCGGCGCGCGTACGTCATGCCGGACCCGGGCACGCCGATCTGGCGGCGAGCGCGGGCATGACCGGGCGCCGCCTCGCGGTCGTCCTCGTGTGGACGCTGCCGAGCCTCGTGTTCCTGGCGGCGACGGCGATCGTGTACCGGGCGTACCGCATCCCGCCGCCGGACCGGCTCGACGACGCCGAGCGCGCGGCGGCGATGGCTCCGCTGCGCGCGGCGATCGACGGGCCGATCGACGGGCAGACGCAGCCGTGCACCGTGCGCCGCGGCGTCGCCGGGATGGTCGCGGTCACCGTGTGGGCCGGCGGCCGTGCGGTCGCGCGCGTCGACGGGCAGGGCGACGAGCTGTGCACGGCGCTCGACGCGGCCGCGACGCAGCTGCGCGCGAGCCCGGGGATCGCGGCGCTCAGGCCGTCGGACAAGGCGTCGTCGCGCATCCAGGTCGACGTCGTCACCGGCACCGGCCCGCTCGGGCATGGCAACTGGCTGTTCGATCGGCTGCAGGTACCCGGCGTCGGCGACATGCTCGCGATCAACTCGGGCCTCGAGGGCATCGGCGCCGAGGTCGACGGCAAGACCGTCGCCGTGCTGCTGCCGCACGAGCTCGTGACCGGCAAGATGCTCGCCGCGAAGAAGCCGTCCGCGGCGCTCCAGGACTTCGCGATGGGCGTCGACCTCGACCGCATCCGCACGACGCTGCAGGCACGCGCGAAGGTGAGCTCGCTCGAGCCGGAGCAGCTGTTCCGCTTCCGCACGGACACGTTCGTCGAGCCGCCGACGTCCGCGCGGGGGGCGCCGCCGCTGCAGCTGTACCGCGGCAACGTCGCGCCGCCGCCGCTCACCGCCGAGGGGCTGCGCAAGGCCGCGCTCGAGGGCGGGCAGTACCTCGTGCGGCACATGGCGCCGAACGGGCGCTACATCTACGAGCACGACGTCGGCACCGGCGCGAAGAGCGATCCGCGCGCGACCGGCGGGCCGTCGTCGGCGTACAGCATGCCGCGGCATGCGGGCACGACCTACTTCCTCGCCGAGCTGTACCGGATCACGAAGGAGCCGTGGCTCCACGAGCCGATCCAGCGCGCGTTCAAGCACCTCGCCGAGCTGATGGGCAACGGCAAGTGCACGGGGCGGCTCCCCGACGGCACGCCGATGGACTGCGTGATGGACCGCAGCGAGCGCATCGCGACGCTCGGCTCGACGGCGCTCGCCGTGGTCGCGCTCGCCGAGTACCAGCGCGCGACCGGCTCGACGGAGTACCTGCCGATGGCGACGAAGTTCGCGTCGTTCATCCTGTGGATGCAGCGCGAGGACGGCTCGTTCCGCCACCGCTACGACCCCGTCGCGAAGCGCGCCGACGACGAGGCGCAGGACCTGTACTACTCCGGCGAGGCTGCGCTCGCGCTGTCGCGCATGTGGGTGATCACGCAGGACACGCGCTACGCGCACGCGGCGACGCGCGCGCTGCACTGGCTCGTCGACTGGTACGACTTCTTCATGGGCGGGTTCTTCTACGGCGAGGAGCACTGGACGTGCATCGCGTCGGAGGCCGCGTTCGAGTTCGCGCCGGTCCCGAAGTTCCGCGACTTCTGCCACGGCTACGGCGCGTTCCTGCGCGACCAGCAGACGGAGGTCGGCGAGCACCCCGACCAGGACGACTGGGCCGGCGCGTACGGGTTCACGCCGTTCCTCGTGCCGTACAACACCCCCGCGGGGTCGCGCACCGAGGCGATGATCTCGTCGTACCTGCTCGGGCGCCACCACGGCACGCCCGACGCGGCCGTGCGCGGGCAGGTCCGCGCGGCGCTGCAGTACGTGCTCGGGCAGCAGATCCGCCCCGACAACGACTTCGCGGTGATCGGCGACGGCGCGGGCGGCATGCCGGGCAGCCCGATCGATCGCAACATTCGCATCGACTTCGTGCAGCACGTGTGCTCCGCCATGATCCGCGCCAGCGAGTTCATCGATCGCGGCGACTGACGGGCAACCTGCTATGATGAGCGCCGGTGTCTGACGACAAGCGGACCAAGATCGGGGCGACGGGACCCGCGCGCACGCCGCCGCCGATGAACCCGACGCCGGCGCCGGTCACCAGCGGCATGGCGGTCCCGGCGACCGACACCGGCGCGCACTCGTACCTGCCGCCGGCGGCGGACCCGCTGATCGGCGCGACGCTCGCGGGGCGCTACTCGATCACGAAGAAGCTCGGCGAGGGCGGCATGGGCGCCGTCTACCTCGCGACGCACGTGACGCTCGAGAAGCAGGTCGCGCTCAAGATCCTGCACGGCGAGTTCTCGCGCAAGCAGGACCTCGTCGACCGGTTCATGCAGGAGGCCAAGGCGGCCTCGCGCGTGCGCCACGAGAACGTGATCGACATCAGCGACTTCGGCGCGTCGGACGGCTTCGTCTTCTTCGCGATGGAGCTCTTGAAGGGGCACGACCTCCACGAGGAGGTCGCGCGCGCGCGGCTCGCCGGGCAGCTCCTGCCGTGGGCGCGCAGCAAGAAGATCTTCCTGCAGATCTGCGCGGCGCTCGCGGCGGCGCACTCGCACGGCATCATCCACCGCGACCTCAAGCCGGAGAACGTCTACCTCGTCGAGTTCCTCGGCGAGCCCGACTTCGTGAAGCTGCTCGACTTCGGCATCGCGAAGCTCACCGAGGTCAGCGAGGGCGATCGCAAGCTCACGCGCACCGGCATGCTGTTCGGCACGCCCGAGTACATGTCGCCGGAGCAGGCGCGCGGCGAGCCGCACGTCGACGCGCGCGTGGACGTGTACGCGATGGGCTGCATCCTGTTCCAGCTCGTCACCGGGCGCGTGCCGTTCGAGGCCGAGAACTTCATGGGTGTGCTCAGCCTCCACCTGACGGAGCTGCCGCCGATCATCCCGGACCCGGTGTTCGATCGCATCGGCGCGCCGCGCGAGCTCGCGCAGGTGATCGACAAGGCGCTGCAGAAGGACCGCGAGCAGCGCTGGCAGAGCATCACCGAGCTCGCGAACGCGATCCGCCAGGTGTGCGGCGACCCGATCCCGACGGGGATGACCGGCGTCGTGCCGGTGCAGCGCCCGGCGAGCGTGCCGGCGCCGGCCACGACGACCGAGCGCCCGCCGTCGCGGCCGCCGGATCCGGCGTCGCAGTACCGGCAGCGCACGCAGTGGACGGGCAACCTGTCGGTGCCGGCCGTCGACGAGGTGCCGGCGAAGAAGTCGAAGCTGCCGCTGATCGTCGGCGCGATCCTGGTCGCGGGCGCGGCCGCCGGCGCGGCGGCGTTCCTGGCGACGCGCGGCGGTGACAAGGGCGACGCGGGGCCGGGGACGGCGTCGGCGGCGATCGCGACGCCGGGGAGCGGGACGGCGGGACCGGGTGGATCGGGCGGATCGCAGCAGCAGGCGACGGTGACGCCGGATGCGGGCGCGCCGGAGGTGCCGGGGGCGGACAAGGTCGAGATCCGGATCGAGTCGACGCCGCCGGGTGCGCGCGTCAAGGACGTGCTCACGGGCGCGTGGTTCCCCGACAAGCTGACGCCGACGGAGTTCACGATCACGAAGGGCACGGCGCCGCGTGCGTTCCTGGTCGCGCTCGACGGCTACGAGGAGCAGATCGTCGAGGTCCTGCCGACGGCGAAGCGCACGGAGAGCGTGACGCTGAAGAAGAACGGCAAGGTCGCCGGGACGGGCTCGGCGAAGCCGCCGAAGTTGCCGGGGACGGGCTCGCAGGGCTCGGCGAAGCCGCCGGGGCCGGGCTCGCAGGCGGTGACCCCGCCGGGGCCGGGCTCGCAGGCGCGCCCGCCGCAGAAGGATCCGTGCGATGACCTGCCGCCCGACGTGCCGTGCCTGAAGACGGTCGTCCCGAACCTGCAACCGCAGCCGTGATCACGGGGCGCGCGCGCGTCGGTCGCGGGGTCGAGCTCGCGTACGACGTGTTCGGCGAGCGGGGGCGTCCGCTCGTGCTGATCATGGGCATCGGCGCGCAGCGGGTCCTGTGGGACGACGCGCTGTGCGAGGGCTTCGCCGGCGCCGGCTTCCGTGTGGCGCGCTTCGATCACCGCGACGTCGGCGAGTCGACGCGGCTGGACGCGCCGGTGCCGAAGCCGGGGCGGGCGCTCGTGCGCAGCCTCGTCGGGGCGCGCGTCGACGCGCCGTACACGCTGTCGGACATGGCGAGCGACGTCGCGGGCCTCATCGACGCGCTCGGCATGGGCTCGGCGCACGTCGTCGGCGCGTCGCTCGGCGGCATGGTCGGGCAGCACCTCGCGATCGAGCACCCGCGGCGCGTGCGCTCGCTGACGTCGATCATGTCGACGCCGGGCGGGCGCCGCTACTTCCCCGAGCCGCGCGCGCTGCGGGCGCTGTTCGGCAAACCCCCTCGGTCCGCCGAGGAGGCAGGGCGGGCGCTCGAGGAGATGTTCGCGATCCTCGGCAGCCCGGCGTGGCGCATCGACCCGGCGCGCTGGCGCGCGGTCGGGGCGCTCGTCTACGAGCGCGGGATGTCGCCGCGCGGCTTCCTGCGCCACTTCGCGGCGGTGCTCGCGTCGGGCGACCGGCGGGCGCAGCTGCGCGGCGTGCGCGTGCCGACCCTCGTCGTGCACGGCAGCCGCGATCCGATGTTCCCGCTGCGCGCGGGGCGCGACATGGTGCGCCTGATGCCGGACGCCACGTGGCTGCCGATCGCGGGCATGGGGCACGACCTGCCGCCGCCGCTGTGGCCGACGCTGGTCGCCGCGGTCGGTCGCCATGCGGAGCGCGCCGAGGCCCGGCGGGTCGTGGCTCCCGTCGGATTCGAACCGACACTTTAGGTCTTTTAAGGACCCTGCCTGCTACCGGTTGGGCTAGGGAGCCGGACCCGTCCACGGTAGCACGCGCGCGCTCACGAGCCGAGGAGGACGACGCGGGCGTTGCCGCCGCCGGGGAGGTTGCGGTAGCGGAACTCGACCTTGCGGATGATGCGCGCGCCGCCGGGGAGGTCGATGACCTGGCTCGCCTGACCGGGGCGGAACACGAGCTGCGTCGGCGGCGAGTACACCGAGCCGTCGCCGAAGTACACGATCATGTCGAACATCTCGAGCGACGACCGCTCGACGACGAACTGCAGGACCCGGAAGCGGCCCTCGCGGCGACCGACGGCGATGACGTCGCGATCCACGCCGCGGCGACCGTGGACGGTGCGGCTGCCGAGCTCGACCCAGCCGCCCGCGGGAGCGACGTACGCGGGGCGCGACTCGACGATGCAGCCGGTGGCGGTGAGGGAAGCGAGCAGGGCAGCCGAGGCGAGGAGAAGGTTACGCATCACGAGGTGCGTGACTCCTCACCGACGACGGCCGTTAAACCGTGCGCCGCCTCACGGCCCGAGGTGCACGCAGTGCACGAGCAGCTCGCCCGCCAGGTAGCGCGTCCCCTTCGGCGGCTGCCTCCGGCCGTGGCGCAGGAACGTGTTCACGACGTTGCCCACGCCGTCGCGCGCCAGCGACGGCCGCGCGGGATCCGCGAACCCCCGGCGCACGACCACGCCGCCCTGGTAGATGAACTCGAGCACGCCCCGCTCGTCGCGCTCGACGACGATCGCGACCAGATCCGCCTCGTCGCCGTCGGTGCGATCGAACACCAGCAGATCTCCGGGCGCGGCCTCCGCCGGCGCGGCGAGGCGCTGCGTCGCCCGCGCCCACGCGACCAGCCGCGGCCCGCTCGCCGCGGCGATCGACGTCGTGTGGATCGATCGCGCCCACCCGAGCGCGACCAGCGCCGGGTCCCTCACATCCTTCACGGTGGTACCGACCAGCTTCCGCAGCTCGCCGAGGCTCGGCACCTGCGGCGGGGTCGGCGACCGCATCGGTGCCCGCGCCGCCGACACCTCCCGGATCTGCGGCGCACTCACCACGCGGATCCCCGGATGCGGCGGGAGTGGCTCGAACGTCTCCTCCACCGGCATCGGATCTCCCGGCGCCGCGAACCCGACGCTCGGGACCAGCGCCACGACCAGGGACAGCCAGGGCTTCACGACGGAAATGGTAGGCAGCCGGTCGCCGGGTCGCGAGTTTTCCGGACCGAGGGTCCTGTTTCGGGCGCGATTCTCCGGCGTTGGCCGACCGCGCGACGCGTCAAGCGGATCGCAGCCGCACGAGGGTCTCGACCTGGGCGGTGCCCGGCATGAGGTCGAATGGCTCGATGGCATCGGGCTTGTATCGGCGCTCGGCGAGGGCGGCGAGGTCGCGGGCGAGCGACTCGGGGCCGCAGCTCACGTAGACGAGCGTGCGCGGGGCGAGGTCGGCGACGAGGGCGAGGGCGCCGGCGGACAGGCCCTTGCGGGGCGGGTTCACGACGACCACGTCCGGCGCGGTGGGGAGCTGGTCGGGTGGGGAGGCGGCGTCGCCGGCGAGCGCGGTGACGGGCAGCTTCGCGCGCTCGGCGGCGCGGCGCAGCTGGGCGACGGCCTCGCGATCGATCTCGACGGCGGTGACGGTCGCGCCGGCGCGCGCGAGGTGCAGGCCGATGCCGCCGAGGCCGGCGAACAGGTCGACGGCGACGGTGCCGGGGCCCGCCTCGGCGAGCTCCGCGACGCGCGCGTACATGGCCGCGGCCTGCGCGCGGTTGACCTGCAGGAACTCGCCGGCGCCGACCTCGACGCGGGCGCCCGCGAGCTCCTCGAGGAGGTAGCCGTGGCCGAGGAGGACCTGCGCCGTCGCGCCCGACGGGATGATCGCGCCGTCGCGGCGGTCGTTGTCGATCGCGACGATGCCGCGCAGCGCCGGGTGGTGGGCGAGGGCGTTCGCGACGCGCTCGACGGCGGCGCGCGGGGTCTTCGACGTGACGACGAGCGCGACCAGCACGTCGCCGCCCGACTCGCGCACGATCGCGTAGCGCAGCGCGCCCGTGCGCGTGGCCTCGTCGTACGGGGCGAGGCCGGCGCCCTCGACGGCGCCGCGGATCCACGTCGCGATCTCGTCGATGACGGGCGCGACGGTGCGGCACCCGAGCGTGTCGACGAGCTCGTGCGTGCGCGGCACGTAGGCGCCGAGGACGACGTGCCCGGCGGCGTCGCGCCCCGCGACGTACTTGCCCTTGTTGCGGTAGCCGGTGACCTGCGGCGACGGGCGGATCTGCGCGAGCGGCACGGGCGTATCCCCGATCGCGGCGGCGACGCGCGCCCGCTTCGCGGCGAGCTGCGCGGGATAGGCGAGGTGCTGCCACGCGCAGCCGCCGCAGCGGCCGAACCCCGGGCACGCCGGCGCCGTGCGGTCGGGGCTCGTCGGGCCGAGGCGGCGCGCGACGTGCGCCCAGGCGCGCGGCGCGTGCGGGCTGTGGTGGTCGATCAGGACCTCGGCGGTCTCGCCGGGGAGGAGGTCGGCGACGTGGACCTCGCCGATGCCCTCGACGGCGCCCACGCCGCAGCCGGCCTCGTCGAGCGAGGCCGCAAGGACCTCGCAGCGGTTGCGCGTCATCGCGATCTAGCCCATACCACGCCATGCCTTCGCCGACCCCTGTCACGGTGGCGGCGCTGTCGGGCGGCGTCGACAGCGCCACCGCGGCCGCCCTGCTCGTCGAGCAGGGACACCGCGTCGTCGGCATGACGATGCGGCTGTACGACGCGCGCGGGACGGCGGCGTCGTCGGGCGGGCGGTGCTGCGGGCCGCGCGACGTCGAGGACGCGCGC
This sequence comes from Deltaproteobacteria bacterium, assembly GCA_019637375.1. Taxonomy (GTDB): domain Bacteria; phylum Myxococcota_A; class Polyangia; order Haliangiales; family Haliangiaceae; genus JABFXX01. Next base: position 38,637 of record JAHBVW010000018.1, read on the forward strand.
GCCGTGTGCGCGTACCTCGGGATCCCGTTCTACGTGATCGACCTGGCCGGCGAGTTCGCCGGCGCCGTCGTCGACGACTTCGTCGAGGCGTACCTCGCGGGCGAGACGCCGAACCCGTGCGTGAAGTGCAACCAGCACATCAAGTTCACGCCGCTCCTCGACCGCGCGCGCGCGATCGGCGCCGACGTCCTCGTGACGGGCCACTACGCGCAGATCCTCGAGCGCGGCGGCGAGCACGCCCTCGCGCGCGGCGTCGACGCGAGCAAGGACCAGTCGTACTTCCTGTTCTCGATGCCGGCGCACGAGCTGCCGAGCGTGCGCTTCCCGCTCGGCGGGCTGACCAAGGATCAGGTGCGCGCGGAGGCGGCCCGCCTCGGGCTGCCGAACGCGGCCAAGCCCGAGTCGCAGGAGATCTGCTTCGTCCCCGACGGTGACTACGCCGGCTTCGTGTCGGCACAGGCACTACGGCGCGGTCGCGCGATGCCGGGCCCGGGCGCGATCGTCGGCGACGACGGCGCCGTCCTCGGGCGCCACGACGGCGTGCACCGCTTCACGCTCGGCCAGCACCGCGGGCTCGGCAACCTGACCACGAAGGACAAGCTGTTCGTCACCGCGATCGACACCGAGCGTGCAGAGGTCCGCGTCGGGCCGCGCGCGGCCGCCGAGCGGCGCGAGCTACAGATCCGCGACCTGCGCTGGCTGAGCACCCCACAACGCGAGCTCGCCGCGAGCGTCCAGGTGCGACACCGCGGAACGCCGATCGCCGCGGACGTCGTGGTCGACGGCGATCGCGCGGGAGTGCGGCTCGCCGAGCCGACCGTCGCCGCTCCCGGACAGGCGGCCGTGATCTACGAGGGCGATCGCGTCCTCGCGGGCGGCTGGGTCGCGAAGTAGCCGCGGTTTTTATCAACCGAGGGTCGTGTTTTGTACCTGATTCCAGGGTGCTGGCCGATCGCGCGGCGCGTCAACCGATCAGGTCGCGGACCTCGGGAATGGCGAGGAATGCGGTGCGCCAGGCCGGGTCGGTGAGGGCGTCGAGCTTGCGGCGGGCCGAGAGTCGGCCGCACTCCCGGGCCGACGCGGCGCGGTCGGACGCGCCGGCGAAGCGGTAGACCTCGGCCGCGGCGGCGTAGACCTCCTCCTCGGACCCCTCGAGGAACTTCTGCTGATCGAGCAGGAGGAGGGCGCGGTCGGCGAGAGTGACGGCGTCTCCGGAGCGGTCGCCGGAGCGGGCGAGCGCGAGGGCGTGGCGCGCGAGGCCCTGGACCTCGTAGCCGACGAGCGTTCCGGCGCCGGCGAGCGCGGTGCCCTCGGCGGCGTCGCGGATCGCGTCGGGGAGCGCGCCGCTGCGGAGGTGGGCGCCGGCGCGCGCGAGGAGGGCGTTGGCCTCGAGGTAGCGGGCGCCCAGGCTGCGCGCCTCGGCGAGCGCCTCGTCGAGCATGGCGAGGCCCTCGGCGCTGTGGCGGCGGAGCTCGCACGTGCCGGCGTAAATGAGGCAGTCGGCGCGGCTCCACCGCGACGACGTGCGCGCCAGGAGCTCGAGCGCCTCGGCGAACGTCGCGGCGCTGCGGTCGTAGAGGCCGACCTCGAGGAGGATGATGCCGGCGACCGAGAGGCCGTCGCCCTCGCGCGCGCGGTCGCCGTAGCGGCGGCACAGCTCGAGCGAGCGCTGCGCCGACGCCATCGCACGCGCGAAGTTGCCGAGGCACATCTCGGTGACGGCGACGTGATTCGCCGCGACGCGCTCGAGCCAGGGGTCGCGGGTGGTCTCGATCAGCGCGAGCACCGGGCGGTAGGCCTCGCGCGCGGCCTCGTAGCGCGCGCGCACCAGGTAGATGCGGCCGCGGACGATCATCGCGGCCATCTCGTCGGTGACCGCGCGCTGGCGGTGGAACAGCGCTTGCGCCCCCGCGACGCACGCGAGCGCCTCATCGAAATAGCCGAGCCGCTCGAGGATCTCGCCGCGCACGCGCAGGGCCTCGCCGCGCAGGCGCTCGTCGCGCGCCGCGCTCGCGTGGTCCTCGGCGACGAGGGTGGCGGCGCTCGCGTTCGTGAAGTCACCGAGCCGCAGCAGGCGCTGGGCGCGGCGCAGCGCGACGTCGGCGAGGCGCGCGGGCTCGCCGTCGCACAGGCGCTGCAGCTCGTCGAGGTCGCCGGCGTCGGCGGCGAGGTCGCCCCGCAGCCGGTGCGCCTGCTCGCGGCCGGCGAGGGCCTCGCGCCGCCGCGCGCGCGACGTCGCCGTCGGCGGGACCGCGCCGAGCTCGCGTTCGAGGGCGAGCGTGCGCGAGAAGCACGCGATCGCGGCGTCGGTGTCGGACGCCGTCAGCGCGAGCCGCCCGGCGCGCAGCCAGAACGCGGCGCCTGCGGCGAGCTCGCCGCCGCGCTCGAGGTGCTCGGCGATCACGGCGGGCGGCTCCTCGCGTCCGGCGAAGAAGCGCGAGGCGAGCAGGCGCCCGACGCGCGCGTGGCTCTCGCGCAGCGCCCGCGCCGACAGCGCCTCGTACACGACCTCGCGCACGAGGCCGCGCGCGAACGACAGCTCGCCGTCGGGCGCGCCCGCCGCGCTCTCGGGCCGCACGAGGAAGCCGGCGCGCACGAGCTCGTCGAGCTCGGCCTCGCGATCTGCCACGCGCTCGTCGCCGTCGATGCTGTCGTGCGCCTCGGCGACGAGCAGCTCCTCGACGAGCCGCCACCGCACCGTGCCGCCGAGGACGGCCGCGAGCCGCAGCGCCGAGCGCGCCACCGCCGACAGCCGCTCGATGCGCGCCGACACGACGTCGCGCGCCGACGCCGGCACCTCGTCGGCCGCCGGCCCGGCGTCGCGCACCGCCTGGGCGAGCTCCTCGACGAACAGCGGGTTCCCGCCGCCGCGCGCGAGCACGGCCGCGATGTTGAGCGGCGTCGCCGCGTCGCCGAGGCGGTCCGCGATCAGCGCGCGCAGCTCGCCGCCGACGAGGTCGCCGAGCGCGAGCGCGGCGTCGGTCGCCGGGGTGCGCGCGAGCTGCGCCGGGTCCGCCCAGCTCGCCGCGTGGCCCTCGGGGCGCGCCGTGAGCAGGAGCAGCTCGGGGCCGTGCGCGGGCGCCGCGGGCGCCGCGAGCGCGTGGCGCAGCACCTCGAGGCTCGCCGTGTCGGCGTGGTGGACGTCCTCGACGACGGTGAGCAGCGGCCGCGCGCGGTCGACCATCGCCAGGCGGAACGTCGCGATCCCCGCCGACAGGCGCGGCCGCAGGTCGGCCACCTCGGGCGCGCCGACGCCGTCGCCGTCGCGCAGCTCCATCGAGCGATCGACGTCGGTCGCGACGGCACGCGCGCGCTCGCTCGGCACCCGCGCCGTCGCCAGCACGTGCAGCAGGCGCTGCACCATCTGCGCGCGCGCCCCGCGGCCGCGCGCCGGCGGCAGCCCGAGCGCGGCCTGGAACAGGTCGATGACGAGCGCGAACGGCGCGAGGCGGCTCGCCGGCGACGCCGCGATCGCGACCACGCGCAGCGGCGCCCCCGCACCGGCGCGCCGCGCGATCAGCTCGGCGACGAGCCGGCTCTTGCCCGCGCCCGCGGCGCCGACGATCGTCGCCGACAGCCGGCGGTCCGCGGCGATCGCGCGCTGCAGCCACACCTCGAGCTCGGCGAGCTGCACCGCGCGCCCGACGAACTTGCCGCGCCGCTCGAACCGCGCGCGATCGCGCTCGCCGAACGAGCGCGGCCCGATCACCTCGATCACGCTGCCCGCGCCGCTCGACCGCGCCCGCCGCGCGACGCGCCCGCGCACACGCGCCGGCACCTCGCGCAGCTCGAAGAGGGCGCTCGTCAGCCGCCCGGCGCCGCCCGCGAACAGCGGCCGCCCCCGCGCCGCATCGCGCGCGAGCAGCCGCGCGTCCTCGATCGCGTCGCCCGGCAGCTCGGGCGCCTGGTGCGCACCGGCGTGCACACCGGCGTGCACGACGACGCCCGCGCGCGCGCCGATCCGCAGCTCGATCGCCGCGCCGCCCTCGCCCTGATCACCGCCGGCGTCGCGCGCGATCGCCCCGGCGTCGTGCGCCCAGCCCATCGCGACCGCGACGTCGTCCTCGCCGGCGACCTCGAGGCCGAACGCCACGACGAGCGCGTCGTCGCCGTGCTCGAGGACGACGCCGCCGCGCTGGTACGCGAGCTCGCCGAGGCTGCGCGCGATCGGGCGCAGGTCCTCCGGCGGCGCGCCCGCGAGCAGCCCGGCGACGACGACGATGCGCCGCCGCTCCAGGGTGTGCCCGACCTGCAGCGCGCCGAGGTCGTCGTCGATCGGCTCGGTCTGGAGCGGCGCGCTCGGCGCCGCGATGTCGCCCGACGCCTCGACCTCGAGGTCGTCGTAGCTCGTCGCGTCGCTCGGGGGGGCGGGCGCCTCGATCCCGAAGCTGGTCGCCTCCTCCTCGAACCGCACGAGCGACGGGCGCTCCGCACCGGCGATCGTCGCGAACGACGGGCGCTGGTACGGCTCGGTCTCGACGGGGCCGTCGAGCGGCAGCGCGTCGGCCAGCCGCCCGACGCCCGACAGCGTGCCCTCGTGGCGCCACACCGGCGGCGCGACGACCGTGATCGCCGGCTCGAAGCGCGGGTGCGGGACCGTGCGCGGCTCCGCCTCGAACCGCGTCATCGGGCGCGTGCTCGCCGCCGTCGCGTCGGGCGCATCCTCGACGACGCGCGCGCCGGGCCGCGCGGGTGCCGTCGGGACCTCGTGTGCCCCGGCGACGTCGGGTGCGCGCTCGACGACGCGGGCGCCGGGCCGCGCCGGCGCCGTCGGGACCTCGTGTGCGCCGGCGACGTCGGTGCCGGCGTCGTGCGACCCCTCGCCGAGGTCGCCGCGCGGCACCGGGAGGTTCGTCAGCGTCGGGCCGGCGCCCATCGGGGGCGCCGCCACCGACACCGACCGCGTCGCGCCGCTCCACGCGAGCTCGGCGTGCGTCGGCCGCTTCTCGACGTCGACGAGCCACGCCGCGACCTGCCGCGAGCTCGCCTTCATCGCCGCGCGCGCGAACGCCGCGGCGAGGTCCGCCGCCGTGCCGCGCGCACCCGCGTCGCGCCGCAGCGCCACGGCGACGCCCTCGACGATCTCCGGCGGGATGTCGCGGTTCAGCGTGTCCAGGCGCGGCGGCTCGGTGCGCCGCACCGCCTCGAGGATCGAGCGCAGGTCGGGGCCGCGGTACAGCGGCAGGCCGGTGAGCAGCTCCCACGCGATGATGCCGAGCGCGAACACGTCGGCCGCGGCCGTCGGCGGCTCGCCGAGCGTCTGCTCGGGCGCCATGTAGCGCGGCTTGCCGCGCAGGCGCCGCCGCTCGAGCGCCGACGCGAACGTCGCGCGCGCGATGCCGAAGTCGAGGATCTTCACGTAGCCGTCCGTCGACAGCATCACGTTCGACGGCGACACGTCGCAATGCACGATGCCGAGCGAGCCGCCGTAGCCGTCGGTCTTGCGGTGCGCGTAGTCGAGGCCGGCCGCGACCTCCGCGACGATGTGCGCCGCGACGGGGATCGGCGGGATCGAGTCGCGCGCGATCGCCTGCGTCATCGCGGTGCGCAGGTCCTTGCCCTCGATGAGCTCCATCGCGAGGAACAGCTCGCCGTCGGCCTTGCCGAAGTCGAACACCTGGACGATGTTGCGGTGCGTGAGCTCGACGGCGATGCGCGCCTCGTCGATGAAGCTGCGGATGAAGCGCCCCTCGCGCGCCGAGCTCGGCAGGATCCGCTTGAGCGCCTGCACCTTCTCGAACCCCGCGATGCCGACGGTCTTGACCTTGTAGACCTCGGCCATCCCGCCCTGCGCGATCTTCTCCAGGACGTGATACTTCCCGAAACGCTCGCGCAGCGCTTCCACTCTTCCGAAGGTACCATGCCTCGTGGCCGACCCTTCTCCACCGGATGCGCCGCGCGCGTTCCGCGAGCTCGAGGACGTGCTCGGCTATCGCTTCGGCGACGGTGAGCTCCTCGAGCAGGCGCTGCGCCACGCGAGCTACTGCAACGAGCAGGGCAAGAAGCAGCAGGACAACCAGCGCCTCGAGTTCCTCGGCGACGCCGTGCTGTCGCTGTGCGTGAGCCAGCGCCTGATGTCGCGCTTCCCGACGGCGCACGAGGGCGACCTCAGCGTCACGCGCGCGCAGGTCGTGAGCGAGGAGGGGCTGTCCGAGGTCGCGCGCACGCTCGGCTTCGGCAACTACCTGCTGCTCGGCAAGGGCGAGGAGAAGTCCGGCGGCCGCGGCAAGGCGAAGATCCTCGCCGACGCGTTCGAGGCGATCATCGCGGCCGTCTACCTCGACGGCGGCTTCCAGGCCGCGAACGACCTCGTCGAGCGCCTCCTCACCGAGCGCATCAACGCCGCCGAGATCAAGAACTTCTACGACTTCAAGACGCGCCTCCAGGAGACCTCGCAGGCGCGCCTGCGCGCGACGCCGACCTACCGCGTCGTGCAGGAGCTCGGCCCCGATCACGACAAGCGCTTCGTCGTCGCCGTCACGATCGGCAACGACGAGTGGGCGCGCGCCGTCGGCAAGTCCAAGAAGGAGGCCGAGCAGATGGCCGCCGCCGAGGCGCACTTCCGCCTCCAGGGCAGCGACGCCGGCATCCGCCCGAAGCGCTAGCGAGCACGGCCGCGCGAGCGGCGCTCTTGCCGGAGCGCGCCGCCACGGTGCAGCCGCCCGAAGCGCTCGCGAGCACGGCCTTGCGAGCGGCGCTCTTGCCGGAGCGCGCCGCGGTGCAGCCGCCCGAAGCGCTGGCCAGCATGTCGTCGCGGGTGGGCTTTGACAGAGCGCGCCGCCACGGTGCAGCGGGGACACCCGTGCGAACCGAGCCGCGCCGCCCTTGCGTGGGGCCGCCGTGCTCGGCGGGTCATCGACCGAGGGCCGCGGGCGTGGCCGGCGTCGGGTCGCGCCGCGACCGCACGAGGGCGAGCACCTCGTCGCGGCTGGGCATCGCCGTCCACGGACCGAGCTCGCGCAGCGACAGCGCCGCGGCGGCGGCCGCGAGCTCCATGCACTTGGGGAACGGCAGCTGGCTGAGGAGCGCGGCGGCGAATGCACCGTGGAACACCGAGCCGGCCCCGTGCGCGTCGAGGACGTCGCTCGGGAACGCCGGCGTGCGCACGACCTGGTCGCCGTGGCGCCCGATCGCGCCCTCGTTGCCGAGCGTGATGACGACCGCGCGCGGCCCGAGCGCGAGCAGCTCGGAGAGCGCATCCGTGAGCTCGCCGCGCGGCGCCAGCTCCGACGCCTCGCGCTCCGACGCGAGCAGGATGTCGGACGTCGCGATCAGATCGGCCGTCCCGTCGCGCAGCTCGCCGACGTCGAAGATCACCGGCAGCTTCAGGTGGCGCGCGAGCTCGGCGGCGCGCACCTGATCCGCCGGGGCCGTGCCGTCCACGAGCAGCGCCGCCGCCCCCGCGAGCGCGGCCTCGAGATCGATCGCGACCGGCTCGCCGCGATCCCCCGGGTAGTGCGCCCGCATCGTCCCGTCGCTCGCGACGAGCACCAGCTCGCTCGCCGACATCCCGACCCCGCGCAGCATCTCGACATCGATCCCGGCATCCCGCATCGCCGACCGCGCCAGCTGCCCGAGCAGATCCGCCCCGTGCGTCCCCACCGCGCGCGCCCGGCACCCGAGCCGGAGCGCCGCCCGCAGCGCGACCGCCACTCCCGGTGACGGTGTCGTCTCGAACGCCGCCAGATCGGCGGTCGCGGACGTCGCCGCCGGCAAGTTCGGGCCAAGCCCCGAGATCGCCACGCCGATCCGGCCGAGGCCTACGACGAGGGGGGCGTCCACGCCGCTACGTTACCCCAGGTCACGCGGCCGTAGGCCCGAGGTCACGCCTCACGGCCCAAGTTATCGTGAGTACACCCGAAAAAGTACCCTCGGTGGATCTCGAGGCTCCCCGACACTCGACCCACGGCAGCGTGCGGCAAGAACGCGCATGTGCTTGTCAGCACTAGGATTTCTCATACGACGGACGGCGAAAGCCGCTTCCAAATCCGACGTTGTAGGTGTTAGCGTGCCCGGGCCAGTGTCGAACCATGCCGGGCAACGGCGTACGGGGGAGGGTGGTCCTACTGCGGCCACTGACTCGCCGTCCGCACCCACAGCTAGCGGGGAATCTGTGAACGACCTGGCCGAACCGATCGCACCTGCGTTGCCCGCCCCCGCGCTCGCCGACCCGCGCCCGCGCGTGGCGGCGTCGCTCACCGATGATGCCCAGCTGATCGCCGCGTGCCGGCGCGGCGAGGCCCGCGCGATGGAGCGCCTGTACCACCAGTACAAGCGCCGCGTGTTCGGGATGGCTCACCGGATCGTAGGCCAGTCCGACGCCGAGGAGGTCGCGCAGGAGGTGTTCGTCCGCGTGTTCCGCGGGCTCGCCGCGTTCCGCGGGGACTCGGCGCTGTCGACGTGGATCTACCGCCTGACGGTGAACGCGGCGCTCTCGCACCTCGCGCGCCGGGGCCGCCGCCACGAGGTCGGCGACGAGGCGCTCGTCGAGGTCGCCGCCCCGCCGGAGACGGAGCGCGACTCGGCGCTCGCCGCGCGCATCGAGGCCGCGCTGCAGAAGCTGCCGGCCGGCTACCGCGCGATCCTCGTCCTCCACGACGTCGAGGGGCTCTCGCACGAGGAGTGCGCGGCGATCCTCGATTGCCGCGTCGGCACCTGCAAGTCGCAGCTCCACAAGGCGCGCGGCCGCATGCGCGAGCTGCTCGGTGACTCCCTCGGCACGCGCAGGGAGGACGGATCGAAATGAGCGAGGCGCGCGCGTCGAAGGCCTGCGAGAGCGTCGAGGAGAAGCTCACCGCCTACCTCGACGGCGAGCTCGCGGGCGACGCCGGCACCGTCGTGCGCGGCCACCTCCGGACGTGCGCGAGCTGCCGCGATCTCGCCGAGCGCGAGGCCGCGCTGCGCGACGGCCTGCGGGATCTGCCGACGGTGGATCCGCCGTCGGCGCTGTGGGCGGGCGTGCAGGCGCGCCTCGCCGCCGCCGAGGTCGCCGAGGCCGAGCGCCCGGCGTGGCGCCGCTTCCTGTCGCGCCTCGCGCCGTCGCGCTGGATGCCCGCGCCCACCACGGTCGCGGCCGGCGCGCTCGTCGTGGCTGCGGCGATCACGCTCGTGCTGTGGCGCTCGCAGCGCGATGCAACCGATCACGAGCTCACCGCGATCCGAATGAACGTGACCGACGTGAAGCCCGGCGCCGAGAAGGTACCGACGAAGACCGACCTGCCGCAGACGATCGCGCTCGGCTGCCGGGTCCCCGCGCCGCCGCCGAGCGGCGACGTCACCGACGATCTCGCGCTCGACGCGGCGCGCCTGTCGGCGACGTACTGCCAGTCCACCGAGGACGTCCTGCGCGAGTCCGCCGAGCTGCGCGCGAAGTGGCAGCCCGACGAGATCCAGGCGTTCGAGAAGCGCATCGGCGAGCTCCTCGCGCAGGCACAGCGCGCCGACGAGGGACCGCCGCGCCAGCGCGCGATGCGCCTGCTCCTCAACTTCGTCCGCAAGACGGTGGCGAACACGAACGTGGCGTTCGCGTCGGGGGCCCCGTGAAGCGGCCCCTCCTCGTGGGCGTGCTCGCCCTGTGCGCGTTCGGCGGTGTCGCCGCCGCCGACGCACCGAAGCCACCGCCGAAGCCGGCGCCGCAGGAGGCGCCGGCGAAGCCAGCCAAGCCGGTGCGCGAGCGCTCCGAGCTCGAGCTGCGCCCGAAGAAGGCGCCGTTCAAGAAGGTCGTCATCGAGAACCCGCTCGGCGACGTGCGCGTCGAGGGCTACAACGGGAGCTCGATCCTCATCGAGACGCAGAAGACGGCGCCCACCGAGGACGCGCTCGATCGCATGCGCGTCTCGCTCGTCCCGAACTTCGACGACGGCACGGTCCGCATGAAGACCACCGTCGACGGCGGCAAGGAAGCGAAGTCGGTCGGCCGCAACCAGGTGCGGATCGATCTGCTCGTGAAGGCGCCGCGCGACGCGCACGTCGAGGCCGTGTCGACGTCGGGCACGCTCGAGGTGTGGAACATGGACGGCGGCGGCGACCTCGACACCGCGTCGGGTAACATCACCGTCTACAACGTCGCCGGCGCGCTCTCGACGTCGTCGGTGTCGGGCGCCACGTCGCTCACGCAGGTGTACGGCTCGATCGACGCCGAGACGGTGTCGTCGGATCTCGACCTCGACTCGATCAACGGCGACCGCCTCGTCGCGACGGCGAGCTCGGGGCGCATCGCGGGCCGCCGCGTGCGGTCGCGGCACATCGAGCTGACGACCACCGACGGCAGGATCACGCTCGAGGCCGAGGTCGCGCTCACCGGCCGGGTGATCGTCGCGAGCATGAAGGGCAACGTCGACGTGCGCGTGCGCAAGCACGGCGTCCTGCTCGTGCGTGCGCGCGGTGCGCGCGTCGAGTTCGACCAGGCCGCGCAGCAACAGCAGTACGCGACGCCGACGACGCGGCCCGACGGCTTCGTCGAGGCGCAGTTCGGGACGCTCGCAGGGAACTCGCCGTCGGCGCTCGTCGAGCTGCGCTCGCAGCTCGGCATGGTGACGTTCGGGATGATCCGCTAGCTCGTCACCGCGCACGCTTCGGGGTAGGCTGGCGCGTATGGAAGAGCCGGTCCCTGCTCGCGTGCGCGAGTACGCCGACCAGACGGTCGAGTACGTGCACCGTGCGCTCGGGATCCGGCTGGAGTTCGACAGCGACACGCTGCCGGTGCTCGACCACTACCTGCGCACCGTACCCGAGGGCCAGGCTGCGACGATCCAGCTCGTCGTGGCGACGTCGGGTGCGTATTTCGGCGAGGTCGTGCGGCGGCGGCTGGGCGGGCGCTGGGAGGCGGTCGGCGACGACACCGAGTGGCGGGTCGTGCTCCCGACGGGGCTGAACTTCTCGCCGGCCGGCATCGTGGCCTCGGCGATCGCGATGGCCGACCTCGACGACCTCGACTCGGAGATCGACGCGCCGCCCCGGATGCGCCCCTACGTGCAGCAGGCGCTGCAGCGGATGGGCGAGGTGTCCGTCGAGGACTACTACAGCCTGTGCGGGCGGCTGGACACGCTCGAGCACCTCCACGAGGTGCTGGTGGCGGTGGCGGCCCAGATGATGGGCAACGCCGCGGACCTCGACGAGGGCGAGGCGGGCGAGGCGGCGGACGCCCCGGCGGCCCCCCCGGGGGACGCACCCGAGCCGATCTTCGACGAGCAAAGCGGCCGGGTAAACTGACTTGTAGCTTCGGTGGGACGCGCGTTATGCATCCCGGATGGCTCGGGGGATCGCGCGTGCACCATCGCAGAACGCCTATCGCGGCCCGCTCGGCCGCACGCAGACGACGACGGTCCACATCACGGGCCCGCGCGGTGATCTGGTCTCGGCGCAGGTCTACACGACGATCGACGCCGTGTCGGATCCCGAGCTCGTCGATCGGCTGCACAGCGAGGAGCCCGGGCGCGCGCTCAACGTGATCCGCGTCGACGGCGCCGAGCCGGTGCGCGTCGCGATCCCGGTCCTCTACCACGACCCCGCGGCCGAGCTGTTCGTGCTGATCCTCGGCGAGGCGCACCGGCACCGCGAGCTCGACGAGCGCATCGCGCTGCTCGAGCGGCTGCGCCGCGACGAGGCGGCCGTGCCGGCGTACGCGAAGGACTTCGCGGTCGTCTACGGGGCGAGCGGGCTGCGCAACTACCTCGAGCACCGCGCGCAGGAGGCGCTCGAGGCGGCCCGCACGATCGAGGCGACGCGCGAGCTGGAGAAGCGGCGCGGCGAGCTCGCGCAGCGCGAGACCGACGCCTCGGCGCGCGTCGCCGAGCAGGACAAGCGGGCGCGCGACCTCGAGCGGCGGTTGATCGAGGTCGACGTCGCCAAGGCCGAGGTCGAGCGCGGGCGGCAGGAGCTCGAGCGCGGGCGGCAGGACATCGAGCGCGCGCGGCAGGAGGTCGAGCGGCTGCGCAGCGAGGCGCGCAACCGCGTGATCGCCGCGGCGCAGAAGGCGGCCGAGGCGGCGCCGCCGGCGACCACGACCCACGACGCGACCGTCGTCGGCGCGCCGCCGCAGCAGATGCTGCGCGAGGCCGAGGTCCAGACCCGGCCGCACGCGCGGCCCGAGGTGTCCGAGCCGGAGATCATCATCGGCCGGGCGAGCAGCGAGAACTTCGAGGGGCTCGCGACGGGCGTCGTCGACGTCGCCCAGGTCCACGCCGAGGCGTCGGGGGCGGCGCACGGGCCGGACTTCGTCGAGGAGGAGGAGACGACGGGGGCGGGCGACGCCGCGCCTGCGCCGGCTCCGATCATCCCGGCGGGCAGCGATCCGCTCACGTCGGAGACGGTCGAGCTGCCGATGGACATCGTCACCGACGCGTGGCTCGACAAGGCGGCGACCGCGCCGACGTCGAGCTTCGGCGTCATCAACGGCGCCGTGCGGCTGGCGCTCGTCGCGAGCGAGCAGCACGCGCGCGGGCTCGGCGGGCAGCTCGACGTGCGCGTCGTCCTGCACCGCACGCCGCACTATCCGTTCGTGACGGTCGTGATCGGGCCGCCGGCGGCGCTGCGCGTGCCGAGCCCGTCGCAGCTGGTCGCGATCCCGCTCGACATCGCGAACGAGCACGACCGGCAGATCCTGACGACGCTCGCGCGCAAGTTCGAGATCGGCATCGACCTCATCACGCGCGGCAAGCGCATCCGGCGGGTGAAGCTGGTCGCGCCGCTCGCCGACAACGTCGGCTACATCCTGCGCGCGGCCGACGACCACATGCGCGGCGTGTCCGCCGACGGAGATGCGTCGTTCCTGCGGGCGCGCGACCTCGTGCTGAATCCGGGCTTCGACCTGCTCGGGTACCAGCACTCGGACGCGCCGGAGTTCCGCGACGACCGGCTCGCGCAGCTCGAGACGGCGCAGCAGCTGCGCCGGGCGATCGCGATGGCGCGGCGCTACGCGCGGCCGTCGCGCGAGGACTACCTCGTGTGCACGCGCAGCTTCCCGCTCCCGCGGTGGCGGCAGCTGCGCCGGCACGTGCTCGAGTCGGCCGTGGCGTGGGGGCTGTGGATGGGGCCCGAGCTGGCGCAGGTCGCGGTCAGCGAGGGGCTCGCGCGGTCGCGGCGCGACCTCATCGGCAAGCTCGACCGCGGGTTCGAGGCGCTCAAGCGCCACCCGACGGCGTTCGACATCGACGGCGACGCGGCCGAGGACAATGCCAAGGCGATCGCCGAGGAGGCGAGGGCGCTCGGCGTCGAGCTCCACAAGCGCAACGGCGCGATCGCCAGCGACGAGGTCTCGCAGGTGTCGGGGTCGATCGGGGGCACGCCGGCCCACGGCGTCACGCGGCCCAAGCCGATCGAGGAGCTGCTCGCGCTCCTCGACGATCGGCAGCAGCGCGTGCAGGCGGCGATCGAGCTGTGCGAGCGGGGCGAGGCGAAGGCCGCCGCGCCGGTGATCTCGGCGGTCGGCAAGATGTCGCGCGCCGAGGCGGTGCGCGTGCTCGGCATGTCCGTGAAGTTCGGAGAGGCGGCCAAGGGCCCGCTCCTCGAGGGGCTGGCGAGCAGCAAGGCGTTCCTGCGCCACGGGTGCGCGCTCGCGCTGGCCCTCCTACGCAGCGAGGACGGCACGCAGGCCGTGATCGACCTCTTGATGACCGAGCCGACGGAGATCTGGCGCGAGGTCGCGCGGGCGATCGGTCAGGTCGGACCGCCGGCGCTGCTCCCGCTGGCCAGCACCTACGGCCGGATGGGCGAGCGGGCGACCCCGGCGATGGCCGAGCGGGTCGCCTGGGCGATGGCCCACGTGGCGGTGCGCGGCGGCAAGGGTGCCGTCGAGACGATGGCGGCCGGCCAGAGCGTGGTGGCGCCGGTGGCCCGGCAGGCGCTCGAGCTGCACGGCTCGGCGGCCAACGACCAGGTACGTGTGCGTCCGGGGGCGGAGGGGTCGCAGGGCGGGCGCGACGTCACCGTCAATCGCGCGTTCTCCCGACGGTTCTTCGAGGCCCTCGAGCAGGGCCTCCCGGACGTCGGTCAGGCCGGCCTCATCGATCTGGAGACGTCGCAGCCGATGGAGCTCCTCGACGAGGCCGACCTCATCGAGGATGAGGGTGAGGGCGAGGGCGAGCCTCCGGCGGAGGGTGAGGTGGAGGTGGATGTGGAGGGTGAGAACCTCGACGACTCGGATCTGATCCAGACGTAGTTGCTACCGGGTCCCCTGTGCTCGGATGAAGTGAGTTATGATCAGACGGCAGTCGATATGAGGATCGGCATCTTCTCTGACGTCCACGCGAACATCGAGGCGTTGAATGCCGTCCTCGATGCGTTCAAGTCTGAACGCATCGATAAGTACGTCTGTATCGGGGATGTCGTCGGCTACGGCGCGTCCCCGAACGAGTGCTGCGACGTCATCCGCAAGATCGCGGCCTTCACCATCCTCGGCAACCACGACGCCGCCGTCGCGGGCCGGATGGACTACTCGTACTACTACGACGCCGCCCGCCAGGCGCTCGACCTGCACGCGCGGCAGCTCAGCGCCGAGAATCTACAGTGGCTGCGCAACCTGCCGTACGAGGTGCGCGAGGGCGACGTCACCTTCTGCCACGGCTCCCCGATCAACCTCGAGGAGTTCGAGTACATCTTCTCCGTCGAGCAGGCGACCCGCTGCCTCGACATCTGGGACGAGCTCGGCACCGTCACGTTCATCGGCCACTCGCACCTGTGCAAGTCCTTCGCGCTCACGCGCGAGGAGGTGTTCGAGGTCGTGGCGACGAAGTTCGTGATCCGCCCCGAGCACCGCTACATCATCTCCGTCGGCTCGGTGGGCCAGCCGCGCGACTACGACAACCGCGCGAGCTACACGATCTACGACACCGAGGAGCGGATCTTCGAGTTCAAGCGCGTCGCGTACGACATCGACGCGGCGGCGCAGAAGATCTTCGCGGCCGAGCTCGAGCGCAACTTCGGCAACCGGCTCTTCCTCGGCGTGTAGCGCCGCCGGTCAGTCGCCGCGCAGCGCGGTCGGCTGGAAGCGGAGGGGCGCGGTGCGGGCGAGCTCGTAGCCGGCGGCGTCGATCGTGCCGCTGCGGCGGAGGGCGCGGAGGACGATGTCGATCTTCTCGACGGTGTCGGCGTCGAGGGTGCCGTCGCGGCGGAGGCGGCGGCTGAGCGTGGTCGGCTGCGAGGTGAGCGCGGCGAGGAAGGCCGCCTGGCGAACGGTGAGGTCGCGGGCGGAGGTGCCGAACCAGTGCCGGGCGGCGGCCTGGACGCCGAACACGTGGGGGCCGAGCTCGATGATGTTGAGGTAGCGCTCGAGGATCTCCTTCTTCGAGAGGCGCTGCTCGAGGCGCCACGCGAGGATCGCCTCCTGGAGCTTGCGGTCGAAGCTGCGGCGCTGGACGAGGAACGCGTTCTTGACCAGCTGCTGGCTGATCGTCGAGCCGCCGCGCGCGAGGCGGTGCTCGCGGAGGTCGATCTCGAGGCTGCGCGCGATCTGCTCGAAGTCGAAGCCGCCGTGCTGCCAGAAGCGCCCGTCCTCGGCGGCGACGAAGGCGGCGGAGACGTGGGGCGGCAGCGTGCGCAGCTCGGCGAAGTCGGGCTCGCCCTTGCCGATGCGGACGCGCGTGCCGTCGGCGAGGCGCTGCTCGCTCGAGCTCGCGAGCATCGCGACGTCGGCGGCCGGCGGCTCGGCGGCGACGATGCAGGCGCCGGTGAAGGCGTGCGCGAGCTCGACGCCCTCGCCGGGCGGGGTCGACAGGTCGACGGCGAGGCGGGCGCGTCCGCCGAGCTGGCCGCTGACGGCCATGCCGTCGAGGGGGCCGCGCAGGCGCTCCGGTAGGGAGGCGAGCAGGTCGGCGCACGGGGCAGGGGCGAGGTGGGCGTCGAGCTGCGCGGCCACGGGCGTGCCGCGGCGTACCCAGCCGCTGGTCGCGAGGTGGATCGCGCCGGCGTCGAGGGAGGCGTGCGCGACGGCGATCGAATCCGGCGCGATCGTGAGGCTGGCGCGGATGCCGGCGGTGAGTGCGACGGGCGCGGCGGCGAAGGCGCCGTGGGTGACGACGACGTCCTCGATGTCGCCGTCGCCGGTGAGCTCGAGGGACGAGCGCGTGATCGCGCCGTCGGGGAGGGCGCGCGTGGTGCGGTGCTTGACGGCGAGCGTGCCGCCGGCGCGCGCGGACGTCAGGTCG
Organism: Deltaproteobacteria bacterium; assembly: GCA_019637375.1. GTDB lineage: Bacteria > Myxococcota_A > Polyangia > Haliangiales > Haliangiaceae > JABFXX01. The sequence goes on from JAHBVW010000018.1 coordinate 54,779, forward strand.
AGGCCGTGCGGCGCGAACGCGGCGAACGCGCGCAGCGGCAGGTGCTCGGCGCGCACGGTGATCGCGAGGGCGAGCGTCTCGTGGCGGGTATCGTCCTCGGCGGCGGCGGGGGCCTCGGCGGTTTCGGCGATCTCAACGGTGGGGGCTTCGCCGGCGGCGCGTGCGAGGGCGGCGAAGGCGAGCGGGTGCGTGCGGGCGTGCGGGGTCGAGCGGCGCGGCGCGACGTGGATGCGGGGGGCGAGGTGCCGGCGCGCCGGCTCGAGCAGTGCGGTGCGCTCGGGCTCGGCGGCGGTCGGCGCCGGGTCGTGCACGGCGCGCTGGATCGGCGCCACGTCGACGGCGAACGGGCGCGCGATGCCGTGATCGTCGACGGCGCCGCGCAGCTCGAGCGGGGCGCCGGCGCGGCGGCCGGCGGCGAGGTCGCGCAGGGCGAGCGCGCCGCTCGAGGTGGTGATCGTCCCCGCGCCGCCGACGGCGAGGATGCGGCCGAAGCGGAGCCGGGTGAGGCCGAGCTCGGCGGCGCCGCGGGCGAAGGCGACGTCGATGTGCAGGCCGCCGAGCAGGTTCCCGGAGCCGCGGAGGTGGACGCGGCCGGTGACGACGCGGAGGGCGTCGCCGTCGGGGACGAGCTCGACGCCGTCGGCGGAGACCTCGCCGAGGCCGGCGATGTGGGCGGTGAGCGTGCCGCCGTCGACGACGATGCGGCGGAAGCCGGCGCGCGTCTCGCGCGGGGCGTCGTCGGCCTGCGGGCGGTGCGCGCGGCGGACGCCGAGCTTGCGCGCGAGGCGGGCGACGTCGGAGTCGCCGTCGGGGTCGATGCGGACGGCGATGCGCGGCGCGCGGACGCGGATCTCGTCGGCGCGGAGCGTGCCGCCGAGGAGCGAGTCCATCGCGACGGAGGCCTCGATCGCCTCGGCGGCGACCAGGTCGCCGAGGGCGACGTCGTCGACGCGGACGGCGCCCGTGAGGTCGACGTCGATCGCGCCGATGCGCGCCGGGACGCCGCCGCGCTCGGAGATCTGGGCGGCGAGCTCGTCGGTGCGGCCGCGCACCCAGGCGGCGGCGCCGAGGGGGACGCCGAGGGCCAGGAGGGCGGTCACCGTCAGGATCCCGCGCTCGCCCGGCCGGAGAAAGGGGCGGCGATCGGCGTCGGTCATGGTGGGTTGGGCGCTGTCGTCAGTGGTGCGGGAGGAAGGCCTCGCGGCGATCCTCCCCGACGTACGCGCGCTGCACGACGCGGCGCTCGCCGCGGCCGCGCGAGGTGGCGAGGGAGGCGCCGGCGAGCATCGCCTCGCACAGCTCGCCGAAGGAGATCCCCGCGGCGTCGGCGATCTTGGGGAGCAGGCTCGTCGGCGTGAGGCCGGGGACGGTGTTGACCTCGAGGATGAACTCGTTGCCCGAGTCGCTCACGATCATGTCGACGCGGGTCGCGCCGCTGCAGCCGAGGGCGAGGTGCGCGCGCTGGGCGTGCGCGAGGACGCCGCGGTAGCGCTCGGGGGACAGGCGCGGCGGGACGAAGTAGTCGGTCGCGCCGCGCGTGTACTTGTTCGCGTAGTCGTAGAAGCCGTCGCGGGGGGCGATCTCGACGGCGCCGAGGGCGCGGCCGTCGAGGACGGCGACGGAGATCTCGCGGCCGGTGATGAAGCGCTCGACGAGGATCTCGTCGTCGAAGCACAGGGCGCGCTCGATCGCGGGGGCGAGCTGCGACTCGCGCTCGACGATGGTGACGCCGACGGAGCTGCCCTCGCGGATGGGCTTCACGACGCACGGGAAGCCGAAGTCGCCGTGGACGTCGGCGAGGTCCGGCATCTGCTCGGCGGTGAGCGAGTAGTACGCAGGCGTCGGGAGGTTGTGGAGCCGGAACAGCTCCTTCGCCTTGCCCTTGTGCATGGCGAGCGCGGACGCGAGGACGTCGGAGCCGGTGTACGGGATGCCGAGCATCTCGAGCAGGCCCTGGATGCTGCCGTCCTCGCCCCAGCGCCCGTGCAGGGCGACGAACGCGACCTCGATGCGCTCCTGGCGGAGGGCGACGTCGACGTCGCGGTCGACGTAGATGGGGATGGCGTCGTGGCCGCGGTCGCGCAGGGCGGCGAGCACCGCCTCGCCGGTGCGCAGCGAAACTTCGCGCTCGCTCGACAGGCCACCGAGCAACACTCCGATCTTGCGGGACTGCATGTCAGGCTCCTTCTCGTGGGCTTCGTCGACGACAACGCTCGGATCGGCCGAGGCTATTGCGCGCGGCGCGCGAGTCACGGTTCGACGCTAGGGCGGTGATCGCGTGCGGGCAACTTTTGGGCGCCTTGACGCACCTTCTGGGTGCACGGTAGACAGGCCGCGATGACGAAGAAGACTGCGGCCGACGGGGAAGCCGAGGCGCCGAAGCGCAAGAAAGCTCCCACGAAGAAGCCGGCCGCGAAGAAGCCGGTGGCGGCGGCGAAGAAGCCGCCGGCGAAGAAGCCCGCCAAGGTGGGCGCGACGAAGAAGAAGGCCGTCGAGCAGCCGGTCGAGCCCGTCGCGCCGCAGGTGGACGAGGACATCGACGACGAGCTCGACGCGATCGAGGCCGAGGCGGCGCAGGCCGTCGAGGCCGCGGAGATCGCCGAGGTCGCGGACCTCGACGAGGAGGATATCGAGGACGCGCAGATCGTCGCCGAGACGGTGGTGCGTCGGGTGGACGGGGAGGGCGTGGTCGTCGCGGACGTCGATGTGGCGGTCCTCGCGGGCGAGGGTGACGAGAGCACCGTCGACGACGCGGCGCCGCTGGCCCCGGCGCTGAGCGAGGAAGAGCGCGAGCTGGCGACGCTGTACGGCGACGACCTGTCGGCGCCCGCCACCGCCCACGCCGAGTACCAGGATCGGCAGACCGCCGACGAGGATCGGCCCATGATGCCGGAGATCAACGCGCGCGACGAGCGCCGTGCCCAGTGGCAGGACCGCCGCGATCGGCGGCGTTCGCGGCGCGAGCAGCGCGACCGCGAGCGCCAGGAGCGGCGCGATCAGCGCTCGCAGTCGGGCGCGGGTGGTGCCGGCGAGCGTGGTGCTGACCGCGCCGCCGCCGAGCGTGGCGGTGGTGATCGCGCTGCCCTCGCGGGCGAGCGCGGTGCTGACCGCACCGGCGAGCGCGGTGCTGACCGCGCGGGCGAGCGCGGCGCCGGCCGCACCTTCGCCGAGCGTGGCGGTGGTGATCGCGCCGCCTTCGCGGGTGATCGCGGTGCCGACCGCGCCGGCGGTGGTGATCGCGCCCCGTTCGCGGGCGATCGCGGCCGCCTCCCCGAGGGCACGCGGGCGCCCGTGACGGCGGCCCCTGCGCCGGTGACGAACGGCCACGACCACGATGCGCTCGCGCGCGTCGGCACGCCGCTCGGCGACGCCGCCGCCACCGTGTTCGCGCAGCTGCGCAACGGCCAGCCGCTGCCCGTCCGCCAGCTCGCGGCCATGATGCGCAAGCGCAGCCTCGTCGAGCTCGACCCCGAGCAGCTCGCCCCGCAGCTCAAGGCCGAGCTCCTCGGCGACGAGCGCAGCTACCGCACCCTCGGCCTGCGCCCGCGCATCGTCTACCGCGGCCGCGACCTCTTCGCGCCGGGCCCGGTCGCCATGAGCCAGACTGCCGACGCCGAGGCCAACGTCGCCTCGGCCCTCTCGCGCCTCGCCGGCGCCACCCACCGCGCGCTCTCCCAGCGCATCGCCCGCGCCACCGCCGCCGGCTTCGAGCGCCTCATCCACGCCTACCTCGTCGCCGCCGGCTACCGCGACATCGCGTGGGTCAAGCGCATCGGCGGCATCAGCTACGCCTCCGCCATCGCCCCCGGCATCGACCGCACCATCCTCCTCAGCGCTCGCTCCGGCGACCAACCCATCGACCGCCGCGGCATCGGCGAGCTCCGCGTCGGCGTCGAGGCCAAGAACCTCGTCGCCGGCATCCTCTTCTCCGCCCGCGAGCTCTCCGAAGACGCCGAGCGCGAGCTCGAGCGCGCCGGCCGCTCCATCGCCGTCATCTGCGGCGACCAGCTCGTCGCCACCCTCATCGCCTCCGGAGTCGGCGTCGTCTCCGCCGCCGCCCCCCTCCACTACGTCGACGACCAGCTCCTCGACGAGCTCCTCGCCGGATAAGGGGCGGAAATCAGGCCAATTAACGAACCCCCGGTTCTATGGCACTGGTTGGGACGGGCCGACTACCGTCGCGTCCTGTCCGACCAGCTCGCGCTGCGGGAGCGGGTCTGGTCCGGGACCGACGCAGGGGCGGTCCTGCTCTGCGAGCACCCGCCGACGATCACCCTCGGTCGTTCGGCGACCGAGGCCAACATCCTCGATCCCGGTGATCTCCCGATCATCCGGATCGAGCGCGGCGGTGAGGTCACCTACCACGGGCCCGGCCAGCTGATGGTCTACGCCATCGTCCGCATCCGGAGCGTCGTCGACTTCCTCGAGTGCGTCGCCAGCACCCTCGTCGCGGCGTGCGCCGCCGTCGGCGTGCCCGCTGAATGGCGGCGCGCTCCCGCCGGCGTCTGGCACGGCGACGCCAAGCTCGCCGCGTGTGGCATCCACGTCGCGCGCGGCGTCCCCATCCACGGATTCGCCCTCGACGTCGCCACGCCGCCCGCCGCCTGGCGCCGCATCCGCCCCTGCGGCCTCTCCACACCGACCGTCTCCCTCGCCGCCGCGCGCGGCGATCACACCATCACCGTCGAACGCATGGCGATCGAGGTCGGGCCACGCCTCGCCGCCGCACTCTCCGTGCGATAACGCCACGATGGAGCGACCGGAGCGGATCGCGATCCTCTACAACGTCGACTTCGACGCCACCACCGTCGACGCCGCCGCTATCGAACCCTGCGCACGCGCTATCGCAACCTCCTTCGAGAAATCCGGACGCACCGTCTCCCTCTGGCGCGTCCACGGCGACGACATCCTCGACGTCCTCACCCCCCTCCGCGCCTCCAACCCCGACCTCGTCTTCAACCTGTGCGAGTCGCTCGCGAACGACGTCCGCAACGAACCGACCCTCGCCGGCCTCCTCGACCTCTACAAGCTCCCCTACACCGGCGCAGACCTCGTCGCCCTCGCATCCTGCCTCCACAAGCGCCGCACGAAGGAGGTGCTGGTCGCCCGAGGAGTGACAACACCGGGGTATCGATACTTCGAGGATCCGCGCGAACTTGACGACGTTTCGCTCGGCGCGCTCGACTTCCCGTGGTTCCTCAAGCTGGCTCACGAGGACGCGTCGGTGGGGATCACCGACGAGAATCACGTGACCTCCGTCGAGGCGCTGCGGGCGCGAGCTCGACGCATGATCGCCGAGTACGCGCAGCCGGTTCTCGCCGAGCGCTACATCGCGGGTCGCGAGATCAACGTGACGCTCGTCGGCAATGGAGCGGATCTGCGCGTGTTACCGCCGCACGAGATCGACTTCGGGGCGATGCCGTCCGAGCGGCCGCACATCGTGAGCTACGCGGCGAAGTGGGACGAGGCCCACGTGGACTACGCCGGGACGAAGCCGGTGCCGCTGCGCGATGCGACGCCCGAGCTGCTCGCGAGCATCGAGTCGATCGCGCGTGCAGCGTGGGACGCGCTGGGGTTGCGTGACTACGGGCGTGTCGACCTGCGCGTCGACGCGAACGGAGCTCCATGGGTCATCGATATCAATCCGAACTGCGACATCTCACCGGATGCCGGTGCGGCGCGTGCCGCCGCTGCCGCCGGCCTCAGCTACGACGATCTGATCGATCTGCTGGCGACGTCAGCGTGGCGACGCTATCGCTGATCTGGTCAGGGGCGACGCGCACGCGTGCGTGGACGTGAAGCCAGTAGGTGCCCGGAGGGAACACCGCATCACGATTCCCGTCGCGCCACCGCGCCCGTGCGCCCAGGTACGCGGCGAGGAACTCGCGCCGGGCGAGGCGTGCTCGCTTCATCGCGTGCGGACACACCGCAGCGAATGTCCTGAAACGCTTCTTCTTCGTTTCCACCGTCGTGCTCCGCGTCCGCCACGACTGGGTGCGCACGCCGGCGCGCCCGAGGAACTTCTTGCCGCTCGCCGCGACCTCGGCGCGAAGCGTCGTCTCCATCGCCTCGACTCGTTCGCGCAGCTCCTCGAGGAACGCGGCGCGATCGCCGATGAGCGGATGCTCCGGCAGCCGCGGGCGGTGCTGGAGCGATGCAAGGAGCTTGCGTCCGAACTGCGTCGGGCGTCGAGCCTCGAGCGAGCGCCCCTCGAGCAGCGTCTTCAACGTGTTCACGCCCGGCCACGCACCATGCGTCGCCACCAGGTGCGCCTTCACCGGGTTCGTCGCCACATACACCAGCTTCTCCAGCACCGCTTCGCGATCGACGAGGTGAATGACGCTGGTCTGGCTCGACGACCAGAAGTTCTCCCGCGTGCCTCGGTACAGGTTCATCACGCGCGCAAACATCCCGTGAAACCGCTCGAGGAACAGCGGATACCGACCATGCGGGTCGTACACGATCGCGTGGTAGTGGTTCGACATCGCGCACGCGAGCACGACCTGGACCTTCGCGATTCGCGCCGCCACGGCCAGAAAGTACAGGAACGCATTCGTCGTGAACGCGTCGGGCCGCATCAGGTGCTGCCGCTGCGAGCAACGACGCGTGAAGAACAGCAGGCGGCCGGGGACGACTTCGCGCGGTAGCGACATCGCGCACCGTCATCGCCGCGACGCCCTCCGGGTTGCGTCCGATCGCCTATCGGGCCGAAATCCGTGTGAAACCCAGACCCCCGGTCGTTCGTCACCGTCTATCCGACCGAAACCCGGGAAGAAAGCGGACCCTCGGTCCTATTCCTCGTCGCTGAGGCGGCGGAGCTTCTTCTGCAAGCCGAAGCGGGAGAGGCCGAGGAGGCGGGCGGCGACGGTCTGGTTGTTCTTGGCCCGGGTCATGGCCGCGGCGATGTAGGCGTGCTCGGTGGCGGCGAGGGCGGGGCGGAGGCGGAGGTCGTCGGGGTGGGTGGGTTTGGCGGGCTCGGGGCGGCCGGTGGTGGAGGCGATGGATTCGGGGAGGTCGGGGAGGTCGATGACGTCGCCGCCCATGGCGAGGCCGCGGGCGAGGGCGTTCTGGAGCTCGCGGACGTTGCCGGGCCAGCGGTGCTGGCCGAGGGCGCGCGAAGCGGCGCGCGTGATGCGCGGCGAAGGGCGATCGGGGCAGAGGTGGGTGAGGAGCCGCTCGACGAGGAGCGGGATGTCGCCGTCGCGGTCGCGCAGGGCGGGGACGGGGACGGTGATGACCTCGAGGCGGAAGCGGAGGTCCTCGCGGAAGCGGTTGGCGGCGACGAGCTCGACGAGCGGGTGCTGGCTCGCGGCGATGACGCGCACGTCGACGCGCCGGGTCTTGGCGTCGCCGACGCGCCGGAGGACGCCGTCCTGCAGGACGCGCAGGAGCTTGGCCTGCATGGCGACGCCGGTGTCGGCGATCTCGTCGAGGAACAGCGTGCCGCCGTCGGCGACCTCGAACAGGCCGCGCCGGTCGCGGTCGGCGCCGGTGAAGGAGCCGCGCACGTGCCCGAACAGCTCGCTCTCGAGGAGCGGCTCGGGGACCGCGCTGCAGTTGAGCGCGACGAACGGGCCCTCCCGCCGCGGCCCGTTGTCGTGCAGCGCGCGCGCGACGAGCTCCTTGCCCGTGCCGCTCTCGCCGACGATCACGACGGGCAGCGAGGTCGCCGCCGCCCGGTCGACGATGTCGAGCATGCGCACCATCGCCGGCGAGCGCCCGACGATGCGCTCGTACCTATGCCGCAGGCGGTCGCGGTCGGGCAGGTCCGCGCGCACCCGCACGAGCTCGGCGTCGCGCTCGGCGAGCTCCGCCGAGAGGCGCGCGTTGAGCTCCGCGACCTCGCGCGTGGAGCGCCGCAGGTTGTCGGCGAGCCGCGCATTCTCGATCGCGATGGCCGCGATGTCGGCGAGCTCGCCGAGGACGCCAGCGGCCGCGTCGTTGAACGCACCCCCGCGCAGCCGATGGTCGACGTAGATGCACCCCGTGACGGTCCCGCGCTGGCGCAGCGGCACCGCGAGCACCGAGCGCAGGCGCAGCGCCGCGACGGACGCCGCCGCGCCGAACCGCTCGTCGACGCCCGCATCGATCGTGACGACGGGCTCACCCGTCTGCGCCGCGCGCTCCGCGATCGAGCGGCTCACCGACGGCCCGCCCTCGAGATCACCCGCGATGAAGTTGCGCGACACGACCGGCGCGAGCTCCCCGTCGGGCTGCCGCAACAGCAGGAACCCGCGCTCCGCCGAGGTCAGCTCGATCGCCGTGTCGATCGCCTCGTCGAGGATGCGCTCCAGGCTCGCCTCGCTGTTGAGCCGCCGCGACAGCGCGAGCAGGCGGCGCATCCCACTGTCACTCCCGCGGGGCGCCGTCGCCGCGACCTCGCGCGGCACCGCCGCGAGCAGCGCTTGCCGATCACCATCGCCGTCGAGCGCCGCGCGAAACGCCGGTGCCGCCGCCGCGACCAGCGCTGCATGCGTGGCGTGCGCCCGCTCGGCCTCGGTCCGCGCGATCGTCACGAGCTCGGCACGCCCGGACGCCGCGTCCCCCGCCGACCGCTCGCCGTCGATTCGCGCGATCGCCACCAGCTCGGCCCGCCCGGCCGCTGCATTCCCCGCCGGCCGCTCGGTCGGCGCGATCGCCACGAGCTCGGCACGCCCAACCGCTGCGTCCCGCGCCGGCCGCTCAGCCTCGGTCCGCGCGATTGCCACGAGCTCGGCACGCCCGGCCGCAGCATCCCCCGCCGACTGCCCGCCGTCGGTCCGCGCGATCGCCACCAGCTCGGCACGCCCGGCCGCTGCGCCCCCCACCGACCGCTCGCCGTCCGCCCGCGCCGCCGCATCCCCCACGGACCGCTCGCCGTCGGTCGCATCACCGCCCGGCAACCGCTCGACATCCGCCCGCGCCCGGGCGGCGAGCTGCGCGGCGAGGGCATGGCCCCGGAACGCACGCTCGAGCCGGTCACCGTCGGCCGCCCGGCGCGCGACGTCACCCGCTTGGCGCGCGAGCGCGAGGGCCGCGCCGGCATCAAGCGGATCGCGCAGCGCGAGCCGGCAGCGCGCGAGTGTCCAGCGGTCGCGGTCGTCGGCGCTCGCACACAGCGCCTCGACGTCGACCTCCGCCCCGGCGCTGTGACCTGCCTCGGCGAGCGCGATGTACGCGCTGATCTGCGCATGCGCATCACCACGCTCGACCCCGATCGCGAGCGCGTCGCGGTAGGCGCGCACCGCACCCGCATCATCCCCGAGGCGCCGTCGCACGTCACCTCCGACGAGCAGCGCGAACGCCCGCAGGTGCGGCGTGTTCTCCGAACGCGCGAGCGCACTCTCCGCGGCGAGCCGCGCGTCGTCGAGCTGCCCGACGGCGAGCAGCGCATTCCCGCGGTTGAGCTCCGCCGCGACCAGCTCCGTCGTCGCTCCGAGCTCCGCGAACACGCGCCCGGCCGCCGCCAGCCGGGGCAGCGCGTCGCTCGCGCGCCCTCGCTCGGCGAGCACCGTCCCCAGGTTCAGCTCCGCGGTCGCCGCTGCATGCAGCTCGCCGGCATCGGCCAGGCGCCGCGCGGCCTCGCGATAGCGATCGCTCGCGAGCCCGAGCTGCCCGCGCTGCTGCGCCACCATCCCGCGCAGCGAGAGCGCGCGCCCTACGGTGACCGAGTCATTTGCCGCCGCCGCACCGAGCTCGAGCGCCGCGAACGCCGCATCGGCCTCGTCGAGCTCGCCGAGGTAGAACGCCGCCAACCCGGCCGACTCGGCTCTCAGGCCGGCGAGCGGCGCGGGCGCTACTGACGAAGCGACCGGGGCGTCGCTCGTGGCCGACACGGTCGAGGCCGAAACCGACGACGATGCGCGGATCGTCTCGGGTTCCCCGTCGGACAGTGCATCCGAGCCGGCCGCGAAGGCGGGCGACGATGGAGCGCGGACGGTCGCTTTGGTCGCGGTCGCTTCGCCATCGGACCGTGCATCCGAGCCGGCCGCGAAGGCGGGCGACGATGGAGCGCGGACGGTCGCCTTGGTCGCGGTCGCTTCGCCATCGGTCAACGCATCCGAGTCGACCGCGATGGCGGGCGACGATGGAGCGCGGACTGTCGGGTTTGTTGCGGTCGCTTCGCCATCGGTCCGTGCATCCGAGTCGACCGCGATGGCGGGCGACGATGGAGCGCGGACTGTCGGATTGGTCGCGGTCGCTTGGCCATCGGTCCGTGCATCCGAGTCTGCCGCGATGGCAGGCGACGATGATGGCGTGTGGACCGTTGCGTTGGTCGCGGTCGCTTGGCCATCGGTCCATGTATCCGAGTCTGCCGCGATGGCAGGCGACGATGATGGCGTGTGGACCGGCGCCTTGGCCGCGGTTGCTTCGCCACCGGTCAACGCATCCGAGTCGACCGTGATGGTGGGTGACGATGGAGCGCGGACCGTCGCCTTGGCCGCGGTTGCTTCGCCACCGGTCAATCCATCCGAGTCGACCGCGATGGGCGACGATGGAGCGCGGACTGTCGGATTGGTCACTTGGCCATCGGTGAACGCATCTGCGGCGAGCCTGATGGCAGGCGACGATGGGGGAGTGTGGACCGTTGCGTTGGTCGCGGTCGCTTGGCCATCGGTCAACGCACTCGAGGCGAGCCTGATGGTGGGCGAGGATGGAGCGCGGACCGTCGCGTTGGCCGCGGTCGCTTCGCCGTCGGTCGACGCATCCGAGCCGATCGCGATGGCGGGTGACGATGGAGCGCGGACCGTCGCGTTGGCCGCGGTCGCTTCGCCATCGGTCCGTGCATCCGAGCCGATCGCGATGGCGGGTGACGATGGAGCACGGATCGCCGCTCTGGTCGCGGTCGCTTCGCCAGGGGGCCTCGCATTCGAGGCGAGCCCGATGGCGGGTGACGATGCGCGGGCATGGGTCGCGTTAGCTTCGTTGTCGGTCGAGCTGGCTGCGATGGCGGGCGACGAGGGACCGTGGACGATCGCGCCGGTCAACGCACGCGCGTCGCCGGACGAGCCGACCACGGCGGTCGACGTGCTGGAGGGCGAGGGTGGGTTGTTCGACGGTGGCGGCAGGGGAACGTCATGTCTGCCCACGGTCACGGTTTCCGACGAGTTGTGGTGGACACCAACGGCGGTGGGTGTGGCCATCGCACCGTTCGCAGCGGCCGGCAACGACGTCCGCGTTGTGGGCACGATCGTCGAGTCGGCCGGTGACGGTGTCGCGTCGGTCGCGCCGAGGACGCTCGACGCCGGCGGGTGGCGCGTCGATGTCACGCGGACGGTGTCGTCGGAGATGGCTGCGGGGATGCCGTCGCTGCGCGGGGGCGGTGTCACGACGCGAGCCTGGCCCTTGCGCGGTGGGGCGCCGATCGCGACGCTGCGGGCGTCGACGTAGCGGGAGCGGGTGACGAGGAGGCGGGCGTAGGTGCCGGCGACCTCGGCGTGGTCGGGGTGAGCGGCGTGAAGGCGCGCGAGGACGGACTCGGCAGCGTCGAGGTCGGCGGCGCGCTGGAGGGCGCGCGCGGCGACGAGGTCGGCTTCGATAGGGTCGGCGCCGGCGTCGCGCGCCGCGTGGGCGTGATCGACGGCTTCGCGGTAGGCGCCGGTCGCGGCCATGGCCCGGGCCGCGACGAGGTGGGCGCGCGCCGGCGCCGTCGCGAAGGCGCGGCGGGCGAGGCCGAGGGCGCGGTCCGCGCGGCCGCACGCGAGCAGCTGCTCGGCGACGTCGCAGGCCTCCGCGGCGCGCTCGCCGTCCCGCGCGCCGCGCTCGAGGAGCGCCGCGCGGAGCTCGCGCGCGCGGCCGGTGCCCTCGAGCGCCGCGAGGCCGATGCCGGCGAGCTCCGCCAGCGCCGGCGCGCCGAACACCGCGCGGACCGCGTCGCGGGTCGCGCGGTCCATGGCGACCTCGACGGCCGCCGGAGCGCCATGCCGCCGCACGAGCCCGAGTCGCTCGAGCTCGACGATGTCGCCGAGCCCGATCACGCGCGCGTCGCCGAACCGCCCGGATGCACTCGCGGCCCGCGCCACGGCGAGTGCGTGCTCGACGCGCATCCGTCCGCCGCACACGGCGATCGCGGCGGCGAGGGCCTGCGGCCCGTCCGCGGTGGCGCGCAGGGTCCGGGCGCGCAGCTCGACGACGCCGGCCGACGTGCGCGCGCTCCAGTCGACGCCGAACGGATCCGCGGTCAGCGCGAGCGAGCGCATCAACTCGATCGCCGCGAGGGGCTGTCCGTCGCTCGCCGCGAGCAGCCCGGCGCACCAGCTGCGCGGGGGAGTCCCGTCGAGCATCGCCGACGCCAGGCTCGCGATGCCGTCGACGTCGAGCGTCGGCGCGCGGTGCGTCGCCACGGCGGGCCACGACAGCTCGCGCCCGGCCGGGGCATCGTCGACCGCAGGCGCGCGGTGCGTCGCCACGGCGGGCCACGACGGCTCGCGCCCGGCCGGCGCATCGTCGAGCGCAGGCGCGCGGTGCGTCGCCACGGCGGGCCACGACAGCTCGCGCCCGGCCGGGGCATCGTCGACGATGGCGATCGTCGCGTGGTCGCCGCCCGCGCGTGCGAGCGCCGCGAGCAGCTCGCCGGCGCGCGGGTCATCGCCGAGCTCGACGACGACGCGCGCCCTGGCCCCGCGCATCGCGCGCGCCGCGCACTCGAGCCACGCGCGTGCACTCGCCGCCGCCGGGACGTCGAGCGCGGAGGCCACCTGGTCGAGCGACCCGGCGACGATCGGGAGCGTCGCTCGCCCGCGCACGACCTCGTCGAGCTGGCGCCGCGCGAGCGCCGCGTCGACGAGCTGGCGGCGCCCCGAGTCGGCGGCGCCGACGACGAGCACGACCGCGTGTGCCGCCGCGAGGCTCGCTGCGACCGCGTCGATCCACGGTGCCGCTCCCGGCCAGATCGCCGGTGCCGGCGGCGCGCCGACGCGGGGGCGCGCATGCCTCGAGATGCTCGGGGCGATCACGGGGGCGAGCTGGTCGAGCTCGTCGAGCACGGCGAGCGCCGACGCCGGGCGAGCCGCCGGGTCGCGCGCCAGCATGCGCGCCAGGAGGTCGGCGAGGCCGCGCGGGAGCTGGTGCAACACCGGCGTCGGCGCGGTCAGGATCCGCTGCACGAGCTCGCCGAGCCCGCGCACCCCCGAGCCGAGGGAGGGCACGTCGAACGGTGCGCGCCCGCCGACGATGCGCACGACCGTCGCCGCGAGGCCGTACAGGTCGCTGCGCGGGTCGAGCCGCCCGGCGAACGCCTCGGGCGCCATGTAGGCCGGGGTCCCGCGCGGCGTGCCGTCGTCGGCGAAGCGCGTCGCGAGGCCGAGGTCGACGAGCACCACCCGACCCTCGGCGACGAGCAGGTTCTGGGGTGCGACGTCGGCGTGGACGAGCCCGGCGGCGTGGATCGTCGCGAGCGCGCCGCACGCGTCGGCGAGCAGCGCCCACAGATCCACGACGTTGCCGTCCCACACGCGCGCGTCGGCGTGCTCGCCGGCGATCCACTCCGCGGCGAAGAACGGTGCGCCCGCCGGGAGGCCGTGGTCCGGCAGCGCCGCACGCACGCGCCCGACCTCGAACACGCGCGGCAGCGACGGGTGCCGCAGTCGCGCGAGCTGCTCATACTCGTCGCACAGGAGCGCCTCGTGCGCGCCGGCGGGCACGACCTTGAGCGCCCGCGGCTCGCCGGCCTGGACGTCGAACGCCTCGAAGACACGTCCGAACGTGCCGCGTCCGGCGACCCGCAACAGGCGATACCGATCCTGGAACAGTGGCACCGCCGTTGGCACCGGACGATGTCAACGCCAGTGGCACCGCGTGTCAACTGAATTGGCTGTGCCGCCCGGACGAAAGTCCTCGAGGAAAACGCGTGCGTGATATCGTGCGCGTGTGTCGGACGACGAACGGACACGCCGTCGTCTCGGCGACGCGACGAAGGGTCGGATCGCCGACCTGGCGTCCGGGTGGTCTGTCGACAGTCCACCCACACCGAAGCCGGAGCCAACCGCGCCTCCCGACGCACCGCGGCGCGCGAAGACCACGACGGCGCCGCCACCCCCGCCCGGCTCGGCGGCGCGCAAGGCGCTCGAGGAGGCGATCGTCGTCGAGGCGGCGGCCTCGTCAACGCCGGCCCCGAGGCGCGAGGAATCCGCGCGCCCGCGCCCGCCGCCACCACCGGCGCGTGCGCTGCGGCCGACCGGTTCGATGCCGGTGGCGACGGCGACCGGGTCGACGTCGATCCCGGCGAAGCTCGGCGCGGCGACCGGCTCGGTTCCGACGACGGCGAAGGTCGCTGCCGTCGCGACGACACCACCCGTGATCGCGCGCGACGATGCGAAGAATCCGTTCGCTCCGGACGTGGATGTCTCCGGCGTGAAGGGCCCGCCATCGCGGGTGCCGAAGACGAGCGACCCCGAGCACGGCACCGCCGCGGCGAGCGGATCGTTCTACGCGAAGGACGGAAAGCCGGCCGAGGGAAAGCCGGCCGAGGCCAAGCCGGTGCCGCCGCCACCACCGCCGCGCGCCGGATCGCGCACGGGACCGCCGCCGCCACCACCGGCGGCGCGGCTGCGCACGCCGACCAAGGCGCCGTCTGCTGCGGTGGGCGCCGCGGTGGTCGGTGCCCTGCGTGTGCCGGACGCCGCGGCGCGTGCGAATCCGGCGCCGCCGGCGGTGACCCCGGGCGGGACGCCGACGGGGCCCAAGCCCGTGCTCCCCGACGAGCCGGCGCCGCTGGACATCACCGACCGCCTGCCGCTGCGCCCGGATGCCACCGACATCTCCGGCCCGCCGCAGGCGATGCCGCCGCCGCTCCCGCCGCCGCCACCCGCGCGCGCGCAGGTCGAGGCCGATCCGCCGACGACGAGCGTCGACGACGAGCCGAGGCGCGCGGTCCCGGTGGGCGAGTTCGACGATGGCGGCACGGTGCTCGACAAGGACAAGCTGCGCATCGCGTACGAACAGGCGACGATGGTGCGCGACGCGGCGAATGCGCTGCTCGGGCTCCCCGAGCAGCCGCTGACGGTCGTGAAGGAGACGCCGATCGAGCTGCTCCTGCACGAGACGGCCGAGAGCGTGCGCGGCGATCCGACCGACTCGGCGCCGGCGACGCAGAAGTTCGAGCGCGGCGATCCCACGCTCGGCGATCGGGCGGATCCGACGACGCTGTCGCCGTCCGGGCCGGTCGCGACGCCGCACGGCAAGCTGCGCACCGGCGCGGCGCTGCGGCGCAAGCGCGGCCTCGGCGGCGACGTGCGGTACGTGGCGACGGTGCTGTTCGGCGTGCGGCGGGCGCGCGCGGAGCTGGCGCAGCTCGAGGAGCAGCAGGGCGGGCGGCAGACCTCGCGACGGCGGCACCTGGTCACGCTGGGGCGCAGCGCGGTCGTCGCCGACGGGTTCGCGCACCCCGCGCTCGGGCCGGCGCGCGAGCAGCTGGTCGGCGTCGAGGAGGAGCGCGCGACGCACACCGGGCAGGTCGCCGCCGCCGATGCCGAGCTCCAGCGCGTGAAGCGCGAGCGCGACGCGCGCATGAAGCAGCACGCGACCGAGGTCGCGGCCGCCGAGAGCGAGCTCGCCGAGATCGCGAAGAAGTCCGAGCCGCTCGAGAAGGAGCGCGCCGCCGTCGGCAAGCGCGCCTCCGAGCTGCGCGACGCCCTGCGCCGGATCGACGCGAAGATCACCGCCACCGAGGCCAGCCTCCACGCGGTCAAGGGCAAGCAGGACCCCGCCGCGATCCGCGCCGAGATCGCGACGCTGCGCGCCGACCGCAAGGCCGTGCAGCGCGACGAGCCGCGCATCGCGGCCGAGCTCGACGCGCTCGAGCCCAAGCTCGCCTCGCTCGAGGCGCGCCGCGCCGAGATCCGCGCCACCCGCGCGCGCGTCGACCAGGGCGAGCTCGACGACCAGCGCCGCGCCGAGGAGCTACTCGCCGCGATCGGTGCCAAGCGCAAGGTCGTCGACCGCGCCGCCGCCGACTCCGGGGCCCTGCGCGACAAGATCCTGTTCGAGCTCGGCGAGCGCCTCTACGTCGACCGCCCGCGCGATCTCTCCGCCCACCTGGCCCCGATCGACGCCATCGACGTCGACCTCGGCACGAGCGACCGCCGCATCATGGAGCTCCGCGAGATCCTCGGCTCGGTCGACCGCGCGAAGCTCGCACGCGGCCTGGCCGTCGTGATCCTCGCCGCCGGCGCCCTCGCCGCCATCGCGGTCTGGTTCGCGCTCCACGGGCGCTGATCGACGGGGTGCGTCACGCGCGCGCTCGCCGGAGACTTAGCTACGACCGAGGGTCATGTTTCGGCAAGACCTGCGAAGACTTGGGCCCGTGGGGGCGCCAAAAAATTGAGCCGCCGATCGGGCGGGAGTAGCGTCGGGAGTGGATGCAGAAGCTGGCACTCGGCCTTGGGGTGATGGCGGTGGTCGCCGCGGCATTCGCGGCGCCGGGGCAGTTCGTGGCGCTGGGGTGCGGGATCGCGGCGGTGGGGGCGGGGTTGGTGGCGTACCGGCGGAGGGGGGAGTCGGGGGGGCGGAGGTTGGCGGGGGCGGGGGCGATGATGCTCGGGGGTGTGGGGCTGGCGCTGGGTGGCGTGCGCGTGGTGCTGACGATCGCGACGATCGCGCACCTCGAGCGGATGCTGGCCTGAGCCGTCGCCCGCGGAAACGTGGTACACGGCCCGGCCATGTCCGAGCCGACGGGCGACATCAGCGAGATCCGCGCGGGGTTCTGCGCGATCGTCGGGCTGCCGAACGTCGGCAAGTCGACGCTGCTCAACCGCGTGCTCGAGCGGCGGCTGGTGGCGGTGTCGTCGAAGCCGCAGACGACGCGCGACCGCATCCTCGGGGTGCACGCGGTCGAGTTGCCCGACGAGACGCCGGATCGCGCGCAGATCGCGTACCTCGACACGCCGGGCGTGCAGGATGGGCGCGGGCCGCTGCGGCGCTACATGCGCGAGGCGTCGCTCGCCGCGGCCGCGGAGGCCGACGTGGTGCTGCTGCTCGTCGATGCGATGGACCGCCGCGGCCGCGCGCCCGACCGGTTTAGCGAGGCCGACGTCGCGCCGCTCGTGCCGAAGGGGGAGGGCGTCACACCGATCGTCGTCGGGCTCAACAAGGTCGACCGCGTCCCCAAGCTGGAGCTGCTGCCGCTGATCGAGGCGTGGTCGGCGATCGCGCCGAACACCGAGGTGGTGCCGATCTCGGCGCTCAACGGCGACAACGTGGCGTCGCTCGAGCGCGTGATCGCGCGCCGCATGCCAGTCGGCCCGCCGCTGTTCCCCGAGGGGATGATCACGGACCGCTCGTCGCAGTTCATCGCGCAGGAGATCATCCGCGAGCAGCTGTACCACCAGCTCGGCAAGGAGCTGCCGTACGCGTGCGCCGTCCAGGTCGAGACCTGGAACGAGAAGCCCGACCGCTCGGAGCTGTCGATCGGCGCGGTGATCGTCGTCGAGCGCGCCTCGCAGAAGCCGATCGTCGTCGGCAGGCAGGGGCATCGCATCCGCGAGCTCGGGATCGCGGCGCGCACGGCGCTCGCCGAGGCGCTCGGCAAGACGGTGCACCTGTCGCTGTTCGTGAAGGTCCTCGAGGAGTGGAGCCGCGGCGAGGCGATGCTGCGCCGGCTCGGCTACGGAGGCGGGGAGAGCAAGCCGTGACCGCACCGCTCGTCGGAATCGTCGGACGCCCCAACGTCGGGAAGTCCACGCTGTTCAACCGCCTCGTCGGCGGGCGCCCGGCGCTCGTCCACGACACCCCCGGGCTCACGCGCGACCGCCGCTACGGCACGTGCGACTACTTCGGCACCGAGCTGCGCATCGTCGACACCGGCGGGCTCGATCCCGACGCCGCGACCGACGTGATCGGCGCCGGCATCCACCGCCAGGCGCTGCGCGCGATCGGCGAGGCCGACGCGCTGCTGCTCGTCGTCGACGGGCGCGCCGGGATCAGCTCGGTCGACCACGACCTCGCGCGCCAGCTCCGCACCACCGGCAAGCCGGTGTTCCTCGCGGTCAACAAGGTCGACCACGCCGTGCGCGACGACCTGGTGCACGACTTCCACGAGCTCGGCCTGGGCGCGCCGTTCCCGGTCTCCGCCGCGCACGGCCGCGGCATCGACGCGCTGCTCGAGGCGATCGTCCACGCCGTCGCACCGCCGCCGCCCGCCGCCGATCCCCTCGAGACGCTCGATGAGGACGACGAGCCGCACTTCGATCCCGACCAGACGCAAGAGGACGACGACGAGGACGCGCCTCTCCGCGTCGCCTTCGTCGGACGCCCGAACGCCGGCAAGTCGTCGCTCACGAACCGCCTCCTCGGCGAGGAGCGCTCGCTCGTCCACCACGTCGCCGGCACCACGACCGACCCCGTCGACACGCCGTTCACGCTCGGCGGGCGCGCGTACATCCTCGTCGACACCGCCGGCATCCGCCGCAAGGCGAAGATCGACATCGACATCGAGAAGATCTCGGTGACGATGGCGATCGGCCAGATCGATCGCGCCGACGTCGTCGTGCTCGTCATCGACGGCGAGCTCGGCCCCGCCGAGCAGGACGCGCGCATCGCCGGCATGATCGAGGAGTCGGGCCGCGCGCTCGTCATCGCCATGAACAAGACCGACCGCGTCCTCGGCGACGAGGCGCGGGAGCGGCTGCGCGAGCTGACGAAGGACACCTTCCACTTCCTCCCGTGGGCCCCGATCGTCCAGGTCTCCGCCCTGCGCGGCGACGGCGTCGACCACCTCCTCGACACCGTCGACAGCGTCGCCCGCCAGCACCGCCGCCGCATCCAGACGGCCGAGCTCAACCGCTTCTTCGCCGAGGTCATCGAGGAGAAGCCGCCGCCGCTCCACCACGGCCACGCCGTGCGCCTCTACTACATCACCCAGGCCACCACCCGCCCCCCGACGTTCGTGCTGTCCGCGAACAAGGCCGAGGGCCTCGCGCCGTCCTACAAGCGGTTCATCATGAACCGGCTTCGGGACCGCTACGGCTTCCGGGGCACGCCACTCCGGATTGCGCTGAAGCAGAAGAAGGATCGGCACAAGGCCGATGACGCAGATTAGACCGAGGGTTCGTTAAAACGAACAGCTACGCGGGCTTGGGTCACAATCCCCAGCGGCTCGTGATGCGGAGGTTGAACGTCACGACGGTGACGTCCCCCGCGAAGCTGGCGAGGCGGATCTCGCCGCCGTAGGACCTGCGGCGCTGCGTCAGGTAGTCGAGGCCGCCCCCGGCGACCAGGACGAAGTCGGCGCCGCGCTCGATGGGGCCTCCGCCGGAGACCACGCCGCCGAGGCCGACGAAGGCGTAGGGGACGGCGTTGGAGACGTCGAAGCGGATGGCGATGCCGGCGTCGGCGAGGCCGGCGAACGAGGTCAGGCTCTGGTCCTTGGCGGCGCCGCCGCGGAAGAGGCCGGCGGCGAGCTCGGCGCGCAGGGCGAGGTCGCTGCCGAGGGAGCGCTCGTAGGTGCCGGCGATGGCGAGGCCCCAGTCGGGGCTGACCGACGGCGGCGGCATGTTGTCGACGGCCTTGCCGGGCGCGGAGAACGTGGCGAACCCGAAGCCACCGGACAGCGCCTGCTCGGTCTCCGCACGGGCCGTGCGCGGCCCGGTGAGCGCGGCGGCGACGAGCGCGGGGAGCGCGGCGGCGGGTCGGAGCATCGAGCCATATTCTAGGCAACTCCTCCGCCGGATCCTCGGTCCAAGGGTGCGAATTGACGCCTGCACGAGCGCGGTGCTAGATCCGCTCGACCCGACCGAGCGAAACGATGGCCGACAAGACCGATCACGAAGACACCGCCGAGCAGGACGACAAGGCGGATACCGGTGCCGACGCGGAAGCGAAGGCCGAGTCCGAGGACCAGGCGGCGGCGCAGCAGGCCGACGCTGACGACGACGACGACGCGGAGGACAAGCCCGCGCCGAAGAAGGTCGAGGACAAACCTGCGCCCAAGAAGGCCGAGCCGGCGAAGAAGGCCGGCGACAAGCCCGCGGCCAAGAAGGCCGAGCCGGCGAAGAAGGCCGAGCCGGCGAAGAAAGCCGACGACAAGCCGGCCTTCAAGAAGCCGTCGACGCCCAAGGCCGACAAGGTCAAGCTCGACAATAAGCTCAAGGGCGACGACGGTAAGAACGTCGCGCACGCCGCCGAGCCGAAGGCGGTGCACATCGGTGGCGAGTCGTTCGTCGACCGCGTCCTGCCACACCTGAAGAAGATCATGGTCGCGGCGGTCGTGATCGCCGTGATCCTCACGGGCGTGTTCGCCATGAAGTGGTGGCGCCACCGCAAGCAGGAGCGCGCCACCGAGGGGATCGCCGTGGTCCTCGAGGTCGCGGGCCGCCCGGTGCTCGCGCCGAACGCGAAGCCGGATCCGAGCATCCAGGCGTTCGCGAGCGTGAAGGACCGCGCCGCCGCCGTGCTCGCCGCGCTCGACAGCGAGGGCGTCGACATGGGCCACGCGTTCCGCGCCGGGCACCTCGCCGACGCGGGCCAGCTCGACGCCGCGATCGCCGCGTACCAGGAGGGCCGCACCGCCGACGGCCTCGAGGGCGTGCTGTGCCGCGAGGGCCTCGGCATCGCGCAGGAGACGAAGGCGCTCGCCGACGCCGCGAACCGTCAGAAGGGCCTCGAGGAGGCGCTCGAGACGTTCAAGACCATGCAGCCCGACGACCAGGGGCCGCGCTACGGCTACGCGCTGTACCACCAGGGCCGCCTCAACATCACGCTGACCAAGTTCAGCGAGGGGCGCGCGCTGCTCGAGAAGGCGAAGCTGTTCGCCGGCAACGACCTCACCCAGCTGATCAACCGCCGTCTGGAGGGACTCCCGCAGTGAACCGCGCGCTTGCCACCGGAGCCCTCGTGCTCGCGCTCGCCGCATGCACGCGCCAACCGTGGCAGCGCGCCGACGCGATGAGCGCCGTGCCGATCGAGCCCCTCGGCGAAGATCGGCTGTCGCTGAAGTGGAAGTTCGTCACGGCGGACCGCCTCACCGAGGTATCGCCGCAGGAGTTCGCGCAGCCCGCGGTCGCGGCCGACACCGTGTTCGTCGGGTCGGCGAGCGGCTACTTCTTCGCGCTGCGCGCGTCGACGGGCGCCACCCGCTGGCGCATCAAGCTCGGCGCCGTCTCGTGCGCACCGCTACTCGCGGCCGGCGGCCTCTACGTCGGCACCGCCGACGGCACGCTCGTCGCCATCGACGCGCAGACCGGCGCGGAGCGCTGGCGCTACCAGAGCCGCGGCCCGATCGAGCAGGTCCCCGTCAGCGCCGGCGACCTCATCATCTTCGCGAACGAGGCCGACCAGGTCGTCGCCGTCGACGCCGCCACCGGCAAGTTCAAGTGGCAGTACAAGAGCGAGACTCCCGAGGAGTACACGCTGCGCGGCCACGCCGGCGTCGCCGTCGACAACGACCTCGTCTACACCGGGTTCTCGAACGGCACGATGGTCGCGCTCCGCCGCGACACCGGCTCCGTCGCGTGGTCCACGTCGCTCAAGGCCGAGGCCGATCGCTTCATGGACGTCGACGCGACCCCGCTCGTGAGCGGCGACCGCGTGTACGCGTCGTCGTCGTCGGGCGGCGTCTACGCGCTCGACAAGACCACCGGGCTCGTGCGCTGGCGCCTGCCGTTCTGGGACGCGTCGATGCCGAGCTCGACGGGCAACGTCGGTGGCCTGACCAGCGACGGCAAGTTCCTCTACGTGAGCGTCGCCGACCTCGGCACGTACGCGCTCGACTTCAGCGGCAACGTGATCTGGCGCGTCGGGGCGCGCGGCGGCGGCGAGCCCGCGGCGCCGATCGTCTACCGCGACATGCTCGTCTACTCGCTCGCCGGCGCGGGCATGTTCATCGCCGACCGCAAGACGGGCGAGACGCTCGAGTTCTTCGACCCCGGCGACGGGATCTCCGCGACGCCGACGATCTACGACGGCCGCCTGTTCGTGATGAGCAACCGCGGCATCCTGTACGCGTTCGAGATCGACTAGGCTGGAGGCATGCGTGCGCTCTCGGTCGCGGTCGGCGCGATCTGTTGCCTCGCCGCGTGCAGCCGCAAGCCGAGCGACGACGGCACGTCCGGCGAGGCCGCGTGGCGCCGCGTCGAGGAGCTCGCGGCCCCGCTGACGAAGCCCGGCCCGCTCGAGTCGCTCGACCAGGCGCGCCAGGTCGCGAGCAGCCACGGCTGGGCCAACGACAAGAGCTACCCGGACATGGAGGGCGCGATCATCCTCCTGCGCCAGTGGCAGGCCGACGAGGGCGGCATCCGCCCGACGCGCGGCGTGAAGTACGCCGTCAACGCGGTGGAGTACCGCAACCTCCTGCGCCCGATCGTGCGGACGACGACCGACGCCACGGTGCTCGCGATCGTCGAGACCGTCGGCAAGCGCTTCCTCGAGCAGGGCACGTCGCTCGTCGACGCCACGATCGGCGTGATGGTCCTGCGCGAGGTCGCGCTCCGGGCGCGCATCCTCAAGCTCCCGCACACCGTCGACACCGCCCTGTGGAACCGGGCCCACGTCCGCATGATCGCGGCCGAGGCCGTCGCCATCCAGCAGATGCGCTCCGACCCCTCCCGCCCCAAGCCCTCGCAGGACAGCGCCCTCGACGCCGACGCCAGCCTCATGGCCCTCACCAACGCGCTCGCCGGCGCCACGCTGGACGACGACGCCGACACGCTGCTCGGCCGCCTCCGCGCCCAGGCGCCATCACGCGCCGCGGCAAAGAAGCTGCTGGATGACATCATCGAGCAGATCGAGGAGGACAAGAAGCTCGCGGCCGAGCTCGCCACTCCCGCGCGCTAGGTTCGCCGAAAAACAGAACCGAGGGTCATGTTTCTTGCCGGATCTCCGGCAGTTGGACGCCGGCGCAGCGCGTTAACTGCTACAGCGGATCCGCGAACGGGAGGGCCGGTCGGGCGATGAGGTAGCCCTGGAGGAGGTCGCAGCCGAGGTCGACGAGGACCTGGGCCTCGGCCTCGGTCTCGACGCCCTCGCCGACGACCATGGTGCCTTGCTGGCGGCAGAGCTCGGTGATGGAGCGGATCAGGCGCTGCTTCATCGGGTGCTTGTCGACGTCGCGCACGAGGGACATGTCGAGCTTCACGAAGTCGGTGTCGAGCGGGGAGAAGGTGCCCATGCGGGCGTGGCCGCCGCCGAGGTCGTCGATGGCGATGCGGAAGCCGAGCTCGCGCAGCTCGGCGACGCGGTAGCGGAGGTCGCTCTCGCCCTCGAGGGAGGAGCGCTCGGTGATCTCGAGGACGACGCGCGAGGCGACCTTGGACAGGGGGGCGAAGGGGGAGGTGACCTGCTTGTCGAAGAGGTCGAGGAGGTGGAGGTTGATGAACACGACGCCGCGCTCGGGCGGGGCGGCGGCGATGACCTTCGCCGTGTGGGCGCGGATGGAGCGGCCGAGGAGCGGGATGCGCTCGAGGCGCTCGGCGGCGTCGAGGATCGCGCCGGGATGCGGGAGGGCGCGGTCCGTGGAGCGGAGCAGCGCCTCGTAGCCGAAGCGCGCGCGCGTCTTGGCGTGGACGATCGGCTGGAAGTGCATCGCGAGCGTGCGCAGGCAGCGGTCGAGCTTGTCCTCGAGCTCGCGCAGCTGCGTCGTCGCGTGGTTCGGATCGACGAGCGGGTGCGGATGCGTCCCGGTCGCGAAGCTCGGCGACGGCGCGGCGATGGGGACATCCGGAGGCGGCGCGAAGGCGCTTCTCACGGTCGACCCCTCATCGGACACACGCATCACTCTACAGAGTGCGCGGCTCGTCTTGGAAGCGTGGAAAAGTGTAGTGCGGACGAATTCCGCGGGCCTCACATGTGAGGCGAGCTAGCAGAGCCGGCGGAGGTGCTCCCGGAACTCGGCGACGACGAGCGACGCGGGGTGCTTGTCGAGCTCGCTGTTGATGAGGTCGTCGACGATCGGGAGGTCGAGCACGAGCCGGTAGAGCATCATGCACGCGCGGTGGGACAGCGGGACGAACCGCGCCTCGCCCGAGAGGATGACGTTAGACGTCGACGGCGTCGTCCACGACACCGCGAGGTTCGTCGGGTCGTAGCTGTACTCGAGCGTGTACCCGAGCGAGCCGCGCTCGAGCTTGCGCGTGAACGCGACGCGCGCGGGCTTGCTGTCCGCGTGGCGCGCGAGGACGCGCGCGCTCTGGACGATGGGCAGCCAGCGCGGCACCTCCACGGCGTCCGCGAACACCTCGTACGCATGTCCGGCACCGACGGTGAGCGTCGTCGAGACCTCGCTCGAGAGCGGGGTCAGGCTGGGCGTATCGAAGGCGAGGGCGATGGCGGCCATGGGGAGACTCCTTTCAACGCGACACCCGAGACCAGAGCAACTGCAGTACCAGGCACATGCAACGTGATTCCGCGTGGTTGGGTCGGCATCGGTCCGGGACAGCTGACTGGTCCGCTAGCCACGGCATGATCGGCGACCACGCACGCCGACCCCAGCATCAGCCGAGGTGCGGCTGACAGGTTGCACACGACCACGTCCAGCGCGGCGGGTCGCCGAGCGCGTAGCACGCGATCCGCATCGCGCAGCGCCGGCACGGCATGCCGGTGCGCCCGTAAACGAAGTAGCGGTCGCGCGGCGTGTCGTGGATCTGCCGCTCGCGCGTGGAACGTGGCGCCGGGCCGAGGTTCTCGAGCATGAGGTCGCGCGCCGTCGCGTACACGAGGTCGAGCTGCGCCTCGGCGATCGCGCCGACGCGCGTGCGCGGATCGAGGCCGCGCACGAACAGCACCTCGGACTTGTAGACGTTGCCGATCCCGGCGACGACACGCTGATCGAGGAGAACTTCCCCCACCGTGCGCGAAGCGTGCACAGCGGCCCGCGACGCGGCTTGCCGGCTATCGAAGTGGTCGCCGAGGACGTCCGGGCCGCGGGTGGAGATCGCCACCCCGTGCAGCGGCGCGCGGCGGGGCGAGATCTCGATCGTGCGCGCGCCGATCCACAGATAGACGCCGCCGGCCGTCACGACGGCGAGGCTCACGCGCCCCGGCGACATGCGCGCGAGCGCCTCCTCACCCTCGGCGCGCGCGTGGCGGCGGAACCGGCCGTACATCCCCAGGTGCGCGCGCAGGGCCGTGCCGTCGTCGAGCTCGATCACCAGGTGCTTGCCGTGCGCGGCGACGCTCGCGACGACGCGCCCGGCGATCCCGCGCACGAGGCCCTGCGTCGTCACGCGCTCGAGCGTCTGCCCGACCAGCAGCGGCGCCAGCGTCGTCGCGATCCGATGGATCGTGTCGCCCTCGGGCACCGCCCGACCATGCCACGAAGCACTTCATGAAGTGCTTCGTGATCTGGTTCGCTAACCGGGCACGTCGTCGGACTCATCCGCGGCCGCGGCCGCGTCGTCGTCGGCTTCCTCCGAAGCCTCCGAAGCCACTGGCGCCACCGGGGCGACCGTCGCCCCGCGCACGACGAGCCCGCGGTAGTCGATGCGCGCGCCGGCCGCGAGCAGGCCGCGCGTGAACGGCGACTCGCCGGCGGGAGCGCCGTCGAGCTGCTCGATCAGCAGCTCGCGCCGGCGCGCCTTCGCGGCGAGGCGGGGCAGGCCGACCGCGAGGGCGAGCTCGACCTGCTCGTCGGGAACGCGGCCGGTCGCGATGCGGCGGCCCTTCGGCTCGACCCACACGGCGAGCTCGCCGTCGACGAGGATCGCGGTGGCGCCGACGCGCCGGGCGGGGCGGGCGTCGACGTCGCGCAGCTGCGGCCACGGCAGGATGCTGCCCCACGCGAGCGCCGGGTCGACGGCCGCGATCACGTCGACGCGCGCCGCCTGGCCGCGCGGCGCCTCGCGCAGCCGGTCGATCGCGCCGGGCCACGCGAACTGCGCGCCCTCGATCGACTCCACGAAGAACCCGCGGCGCACGGTGCCGGCGTCCTCCATCGCCCGCAGGACGTCCCCGACGACGCCGAACCCACCGGGGAGCTCGTCGGACTTCGCACCGGCGCGCGCGGCGATGCCCCAGCGCTCGAGCAGCGCCGTCGCCTGCGCGTGGCCGCGCGCGGTGCCGGTCGCCGCGCCGCCGAGCGAGGCGACGAGCGACCACCGCCCGCCGAACGCCGCGTGCGCGCTCGTCCTGCGGCCCGCCGGCGCCCCGAGCGACCGCAGCGGCGCGAACGTGTCGTTGGTGACGACGCCGGCCCACACGAGGTCCCACAGCGCCGCCGTGATCGCCGCGCGCAGCGACTCCCGCTCGAGGGCGCGCCCGGGGACGCCGCCGCGCTCGGGCGACCGCTGCCCGGCGTCGCGCGCCTCCCGCACCTCGCGCACCGGGCCGGCCGCCGCCACCGCCTGCTCGATCGCGACGAGGAACGACGCGCCGCCGCGCTCGAGGTGCGCGACGATCGCGTCGTGGATCGGCGATGGGTCCGCGACCGGCTGCGGATCCGGCGCCAGCGCGAGCGCCCGGTCGCGCCGCAACAGGATGACGCGCCCGTCCTTGGTCCCGAGCGCGCCGGCGCCGACCCACACGAGCTCGCCGGCCGCGCCGAGCTCGTCGAGCATGCGCGGGTGATAGTCGGCGATGCGCGCGGGCAGGATGCGGCTCTCGAGCTCGGAGAACGGCAGGGCGACGCCCTCGAGCCGCGCGACGGCGTCGCGCAGGGAGCCGGTGCCGCGCCGCGGCTGATCGAGCCCGTGCCAGCGCGCGAGGAACGCCGCGTACGTCGCGGCCCCGACGGGCGCGACCTCCGCGCGCAGCACGGCGAGCGTCCGCCGGCGCAGCTGGCGCAGGACCTCGGGGTCGCACGCGTCGACGCCGGTGCCGCCGGGGCGCAGCGCGCCGCGCACGAGCTGGTTGCGCCCCTCGAGCAGCGCGAGGACCGGCTCGAGCTGCGCCGGCGGGAGCCCCCAGCGCGCGGCCGGTGCGTCCGCCGTGAACGGCGCGTGCGTGCGCGCGTAGCGCTGCACCAGCGACTCGAGCGGCTGCGCGGCGCGCTCGAGCAGCGCGGCGGGCAGGCCCATCGGGAGGGAGACGCCGAGGCCGTCGCGGTAGCGCGCCGCGTCCTCGGTCGCGATGTAGCGCGGCTCCCCGGCGATCCGCACCGGCGCGATCCGCTTGCTCGCGACGAGCTGGTCGAGCGCGGGGCCGAGCGCCGCCGCCGGCAGCGTCGTGCGCGCGCCGAGCTCCTCGAGCGTCAGGTCCCCGAGGCGGCGCAGGAGGTCGTGGACCTCGTCGATGCTGCGCGCCTTGCGCTCCTCGACGAGCTGCTGCAGCTCGGCCTCGACGCCCGCGAGCACGTCCTCGTCGAGCAGGTCGCGCAGCTCGCCGCCGCCGATCAGCTCGCGCAGGAGGTTGCGGTCGAGCGCGAGGGCCTGCGCCTTGCGCTCCGCGAGCGGCGCGTCGCCCTCGTAGAGGAACGCGGCGACGTAGTCGAACACGAGCGAGCGCGCGAACGGCGACGCCGCGTCGGTCGCCGCCGGCTCGACGCGGATCGCGCGCGAGCGCAGCCCGCGCAGGACGTCGACGAGCGCGGGCAGGTCGAACACGTCGCGCAGCACCTCGCGGTACGTCTCGAGCGTCACCGGGAACGCCGGGAAGCGCAGGGCGACGCCCATCAGCTGCTGCGCGCGCAGGCGCTGCGCCCACAGCGGCGTGCGCTGGCCGGGGCGGCGGCGCGGCAGGAGCAGGGCGCGCGCCGCATTCTCGCGGAAGTGCGTCGCGAACACGCTCGAGCGCGACAGCTCGTCGACGAGGATGCGCTCGACGTCGTCGGGGTCGGGCAGGAGCTGATCGTCGTCGGGGAGGACGTCGCCGTCGGCGAACCGGAGCGCGATGCCGTCGTCGGTCCACAGCGGGTGGATCGGGTAGCCGAGGTCGGCCTCGAGCTGCTTCGCGAGGACGAGCGCCCAGGGCGCGTGCACGCGGCTGCCGAACGGCGACAGGATGCACACGCGCACGTCGCCGAGCTCGTCGCGGAAGCGCTCGATCGTGATGCTCCGGTCGCTCGGCACCGCGCCGGTCGCCGCGCGCTGGTCGGCCAGGTACGCGATGAGGTTGTCGGCGGCGAAGCCGTCGAGGCGGTAGTCGGTCGCGAGCCAGGCGCGCGCGGCGGCGGGGTCGCCGGCGAGGCGCGTGTCGAGCTCGCGGCAGAACGCGCCGAGAGCGCGGCCGAGCTCGACGGGGCGGCCCGGGCCTTCGCCGCGCCAGAACGGCATCTTGCCGGGCTCGCCGGGCGCCGGCGTCACGATCACGCGGTCGCGCGTGATGTCCTGGATGCGCCACGTCGTCGCGCCGAGGATGAACGTCTCGCCCTTGCGGCTCTCGGCGACCATCTCCTCGTCGAGCTCGCCGACGCGCGGCCCGGTCGGCCCGACGTGCACGCCGTACGTGCCGCGGTCGGGGATGGTGCCGCCGGAGATGACCGAGAGCAGGCGCGCGCCCTTGCGGCCGACGAGGACGTCGGTCTGGCGGTCCCACGTCAGGCGCGGGCGCAGCTCGGCGAACTCGTCGGACGGGTAGCGCCCGGCGAGCATGTCGAGCACGCCGACGAGCGCGGCGCGCGGCAGCTCGCGGTAGCTCGCGGCGCGCTTGACGACGCGCTCGAGGTCGTCGACCCGCCAGGCGTCGGCGGCGGCCATGGCCACGATCTGCTGCGCGAGCACGTCGAGCGCGCTGTCGGGGATGCGGATCGCCTCGACCTCGCCGTCGAGCATCTTGCGCGCGACCACCGCGGCCTCGAGCAGGTCGCCGCGGAACTTCGGCACGATGCGCCCGCGCGACACGCCGCCGACGTGGTGGCTCGCGCGCCCGATGCGCTGCAGGCCGCGCGCCGCCGCGCCGGGGGACTCGACCTGGACCACGAGGTCGACCGTGCCCATGTCGATGCCGAGCTCGAGCGAGCTCGTCGCGACGATGGCCCGGAGGCGGCCGGCCTTGAGCGCCTCCTCGATCTCGAGGCGCTGGTGGCGCGCGACGGCGCCGTGGTGCGCGCGCACGAGCTGGCCGGCGTCGTGCTCGGGGCCCGCCAGCTCGGACACCTGCTGCGCGACGCGCTCCGCGAGGCGGCGCGAGTTGACGAAGACGATCGTCGTGCGGTGCGCCAGGATCAGCTCGAGGAGGCGCGGGTAGATGAGCGGCCACATGCCGCCGCCGTCCTGGGCCGGCGTGCCGGTGTTCTCCATGTCGGGCGCCGGCACCACGATCTGCAGGTCGAGCGAGGGGCGGGCGCTGGCGTCGACGATCTCGACCGGGCGGTCGCCGCCCAGGTAGCGCGCGACCTCGGTCAGCGGGCGCTGCGTCGCGGACAGGCCGATGCGCTGCGGTTCGCGGTGGCCGCTCGCCGTCACCAGGTGCGACAGCCGCTCGAGCGTGAGCGCCAGGTGCATGCCGCGCTTGGTCGGGGCAAGCGCGTGGATCTCGTCGACGATGACCGTGTCGACGGCCGTCAGGCGCTCGCGCGACGCCCCCGCGAGGAGCAGGTACAGCGACTCGGGCGTCGTGATGAGGATCTGGCCGGGCTGCCGGCGCTGGCGCTCGCGCTCCTTGGCCGGCGTGTCGCCGGTGCGGACGTCGACCGTGACCGAGCCGCCGGCGCCCAGCCGCTGCAGGCCCGCGAGCGGCGCGCGCAGGTTGCGCTCGACGTCGTAGGCGAGCGCCTTGATCGGCGACACGTACACGACGCGCGTCTGGTCCGGCGGCGCGCCATCGCGCGCGAGCCGGTCCAGGCACCACAGGAACGCGGCCAGCGTCTTGCCGCTGCCGGTCGGCGCCAGCATCAGCGTGTGGCGGCCGCTCGCGATGCTGTCCCAGCCGCGCGCCTGGACCGGCGTCGGCGCGGCGAAGCTCTGGCGGAACCACTGCCGGGTGGTGGCTCCGAACGGCGCGAGCGCATCCTCTGCGGCCACGGCTCACCGTAGCGCGGCCGCTCGGCGCGCCCGTGGGAGGAGCTCGTAAAACCGGACAGCTGGCGGTCCAGTTCTAGTACCGAGGGTCCGTTTCTTGTCGTCATTCTGCTCCCTTGAGCCCATATCTGGGAGTTGACATAAGATCGATTCTGCGACGTGACCTATGGAAGGTCCCGGACGGGCCGCGCTAGCCCCGGCTGCTGAACACCTGGTCCACGAGGTCACTCCCGTACCGGTACGGAACGTCCGCCGGGTTCGTGCAGCGCCACAGGACCAGGTCCGCCGGGCCGCCGACGGTCAGCGTGCCGGCGTCGATCGCGAGCGCGGCCGCGGCGTGGCGCGTGACGCCGAGCCAGGCTTCTTCGACCGTCATCGCGAAGTGCGTGGTCGCGAGCCACATGGGGACCGCGAGCGACTCGCAGTAGCTCGAGCCCGGGTTGAGGTCGGAGCCGATCGCCAGGCGGACGCCGGCGGCGCGCAGCGCGGCGACCGGCGGCACCGGCAAGCGCAGCTGGACGCAGGCGCCCGGCAGCATCACGGCGACGACGCCGGCGGCGGCCAGCGCGGTGATGCCGGTGGCGCTGACCTGCTCGAGGTGGTCCGCCGACAGGCCGCCGAATTCCGCGAGCAGCTCGGCGCCGCCGAGGTCCGCGAACTGGCCGACGTGGGCCCGGACCGCGAGCCCGGCGGCGCGCGCAGCCTCGAGGATCGCGCGGGTCTCGGCGAGCGTGTACGCGCCCTCGTCGCAGTAGACGTCGACGGAGGTCGCGAGCCGAGCCCTGCCCGCCTCGGGGATCAACTCGGTGCACAGCGAGCGCACGTAGGCGTCGCGGTCGGCGGCGCGCTCGGCCGGGATCAGGTGGGCCAGCAGCGTCGGCACGACGCGCGAGCGGCTGGTCGCCGCGGCGGCCGCGATGCAGCGCAGGAGCCGGAGCTCGCCGGCGACCGTCAGGTCGTAGCCGGTCTTGACCTCGATCGAGGTCGTCCCGGCCGCGCGCGTGGTGTCGAGCCGCTCGTGCAGGAGCGCGATCAGCTGCTCGTCCGAGGCCACCCGGGTCGGCCCGGTGGACGCGCGGATGCCCCCGCCGGCCGCCGCGATCTCGAGGTACGTCGCCCCGGCCGCGCGCATGGCGAACTCGTCCGCCCGGTCGCCCGCGAAGATCGCGTGGGTGTGGCAGTCGACCAGCCCCGGCGTCACGAGGCGCCCGCCGGCATCGATGGTGGCACCGGTCGCCAACTCAGGTGGCAGCTCCAAGTCCTTGCCGATCCAGGTGATCACAGGACCCTCGGTCCGGATCGCGGCCCGTTCGAGCAGGCCGAGGCTCGGGAGTTGCGGGTCGCAGGTCATGACGGTGGCGTTGCGGATGAGGGTCACGGATCGCCTCCGCGGCGCTCGTTGCCGCGCTTGAAGTTGCCGGTCTTGCGGGCGGCCAGGAGCTGGAGGTCGGCGTCGTTGCCGGCGGCCACGGCGGCGCGGAAGGCGTCGACGTCGGCCGCATCCGTCAGGGTGCGGACGAGGCGGCCGCGGAAACGGACGAGGACCTTGTCGCGCGTGACCTGGATGTCGAAGCGGTCGGCGTTGTCGTTGGCGGTCATGACGTGGGCGGTGCCTCGGCGAGTGCGAGGTATTTGGGGTCGAGGCCGTCGAAGATGGTGCGGCCGCCGTGGCGGAGGGCGCGCGCGAGGTCGTCGCGGGCCCGGGTCGGGTCGCCGGTCTCGAGGCGGCACTGGCCCATGCGGAGGTGGGCCCACGGGTTGCCGTAGGTGCCCGGGCAGCGCATGGCGTCGAACATCGGGCGGTAGGCGCGCTTCCAGTCGCCGGCGCGGATCGCGCACTCGGCGAGGGCGACGAGGAGCCAGCCGCTGGCGTTCCACGCCTCGAGCGGATCCGGGATGTGGAGCAGCGCGCGGCGGAAGGCCTCGAACGCCGCGCGCAGGTCGCCGGCCGCCAGGAGGCGTTCGCCCTCGCGGGCGGCCTGCACGAGGGCCGCGAAGTCGGCCGTCGGGATGCGCGCCCCGTCGGCGAGGCCCTCGTCGTCGAGGCGCGTCGTCGGATGGGCGCCGCCGAGGAAGCGCGCGGGGGTCACGCGAGGCCCTCGTCGGCGAGGCCCTCGTCATCGAGGCGTGTCGTCGGATGGGCGCCGCCGAGGGAGCGCGCGGGGGTCACGCCCGGCGCCGCGGGATGATGACGCCGCGTTCGTCGGCGGCGCGGAGGGCCTCGTCGTAGCCGGCGTCGGCGTGGCGGATGACGCCCATGCCGGGGTCGCTGGTGAGGACGCGCTCGAGGCAGCGGGCGGCGCGCGGGGTGCCGTCGGCGACGACGACCATGCCGGCGTGGAGCGAGTAGCCGATGCCGACGCCGCCGCCGTGGTGGAACGAGACCCAGGTGGCGCCGGCGGCGGTGTTGACGAGGGCGTTCAGGATCGCCCAGTCGGCGACGGCGTCGGTGCCGTCCTTCATCCCCTCGGTCTCGCGGTTCGGCGACGCGACCGAGCCGCAGTCGAGGTGGTCGCGGCCGATGACGATGGGTGCCTTGACGCGGCCGGTGCGCACGAGCTCGTTGAAGCGCAGGCCGACGCGGTGGCGCTGGCCGTAGCCGAGCCAGCAGATGCGCGCCGGGAGGCCCTGGAACGCGATCCGCTCGCGCGCCAGCTTCATCCACCGGTGCAGCATCGGGTCGTCGGGGATCTCGGCGAGCACGGCCTCGTCGGTGACGCGGATGTCCTCGGGGTCGCCCGACAGCGCGGCCCAGCGGAACGGGCCCTTGCCCTCGCAGAACAGCGGCCGGATGTACGCCGGCACGAACCCCGGGTACGCGAACGCGACGTCGCGCGGCAGCCCGCCGAGCTCGGCCTGCGCGCGCAGGTTGTTGCCGTAGTCGAACACGTGCGCGCCCGCCTTGCCCATCGCGACCATGGCCTCGACCTGCACCACCATCGACGCCCGCGCGCGCCTCACGTACTCGTCGGGATCACGCGCCCGCAGCTCCGCCGCCTCGGCGAGCGACAGCCCCTGCGGGATGTACCCCACCAGCGGATCGTGCGCCGACGTCTGGTCCGTCACCAGGTCCGGCGTCACGCCGCGCCGCACGAGCTCCGCGTACACGTCGGCCGCGTTGCCGATCACGGCGATCGACCGCGCCTGCCCGGCCGCGCGGCACGCGTCGACCCGGCGCAGCGCCGCGTCGAGGTCCGGCGCCAGCTCGTCGAGGTACCGCGTCTCGAGCCGGCGCTGCACGCGCGACGGATCGATCTCCACGCCCAGGAACACCCCGCCGGCCATCGTCGCCGCGAGCGGCTGCGCGCCGCCCATGCCGCCGAGCCCGCCCGACAGCACGAACCTCCCCGTCAGGTCACCGCCCCAGTGCTGCCTGCCCGCCGCCGCGAACGTCTCGAACGTCCCCTGCACGATGCCCTGCGAGCCGATGTAGATCCACGACCCCGCCGTCATCTGCCCGTACATCATGAGGCCGCGCCGCTCGAGGTCGCGGAAGTGCTCCCACGTGGCCCACTGCCCGACGAGGTTCGAGTTCGCGATCAACACGCGCGGCGCCTCCTCGTGCGTGCGGAACACACCGACCGGGCGCCCCGACTGCACGAGCAGCGTGTGGTCGTCCTCGAGCCGGCGCAGCTCGCGCACGATCGCGTGGTAGTCGTCCCAGCTGCGCGCGGCCTTGCCGGTGCCGCCGTAGACGACGAGGTCCTCGGGACGCTCGGCGACCTCCGGATCGAGGTTGTTCATCAACATGCGCAGCGCCGCTTCCTGGGGCCAGCCCTTGCAGCTCAGCTGCGGGCCGCGCGGCGCGCGGATCGGTTCAGCCATGGGCCGAACCTACCTCCCGTCACGCCGATCCGGCACGACGGGAGGGCGACTCGATCAGTCGGCTTTCTTGTCGGCCTTGTCCGCCTTGTCGCCGGCGTCGTCCCCGCCCTCGTCCTCGTCGTCCTCATCCTCGTCATCGGCCTCGTCGGGCTTCTTCGCCTCGTCCGCGGCCTTCGCCACGCCGACCTCGGTCTTGACCTCGCTCTTCGACTCGGCCTTCGGCTCGGCCTTCGCGACCGGCTTCTTGTACGCGTCGTCGGACTTCGGCTCGGGCTTCTTCACCGCCGCCGGCGCCGGCGTCGGCGCCTTCGTCGGGTTCGCCCCGCCGATCCGCATGCGATAGAAGCTCCGCCACGCGTAGTACATCGAGATGAGGAGGCTCGCGGCCGCCACGAAGTACTTGAGGCGCGAGTAGAACACCTCGGTGGCGCCCTTCTCCTCGAGCTTCATCGCGAGGCCGACGGCGAGCACGCCGAACAGCGTCGTGAACTTGATGACCGGGTTGAGCGCGACCGACGACGTGTCCTTGAACGGGTCGCCGACGGTGTCACCGACGACGGTCGCCGCGTGGAGCTCGGTGCCCTTCGCGCGCAGCTCGGTCTCGACGACCTTCTTCGCGTTGTCCCAGGCGCCACCGGCGTTGGCCATGAAGATCGCCTGGTACAGGCCGAACAGCGCCATCGAGATCAGGTAGCCGACGAAGAAGAACGCATCGAGGCACGCAAAGCCCAGGGTCGAGAAGAACACGACCATGAAGATGTTGCGCATGCCCTTCTGCGCGTAGAGCGTGCAGATCTCGACGACCTTGTTCGAGTCCTCGACGGACGCCTTCTCCGACGTGCCGTCGAGCTTGATGTTCGCCTTGATGTACTCGACCGCGCGGTACGCGCCCGTCGACACGGCCTGCGTCGACGCGCCCGTGAACCAGTAGATGATCGCGCCGCCGACGACGAGGCCGAGCAGGAACGGCGGGTGGATCATCGACAGGTTGCCGATGAGCTCCGTCTTGAGGCCGTTCGTGATGAGCATGATCAGCGCGAAGATCATCGTCGCCGCGCCGACGACGGCGGTGCCGATGAGCACCGGCTTCGCGGTCGCCTTGAACGTGTTGCCCGCGCCGTCGTTCTCCTCGAGGAACGCCTTGGCCTTCTCGAAGTCCGGCTTGAACTTGAACTTGCGCTGGATCTCCTCCTCGATGCCCGGCTTGCTCTCGATGACCGAGAGCTCGTAGACCGACTGCGCGTTGTCCGTCACCGGACCATACGAGTCGACGGCGATCGTCACCGGGCCCATGCCCAGGAAGCCGAACGCCACGAGGCCGAACGCGAACACCGTCGACGCCGCCTTGCAGGCGAAGGCCGACATCGTGAAGACGTCGGTCTGGTTCGTCGCGGCATCCGCGAGCAGGTTCTGGCTGTAGAGGAGCTCCGTGATGCCCGGCTGCGCGGAGATCGCGTACGCGATCGCCATCAGGCCGGCGATGACGAGGCCCATCCAGTAGCCGGAGAAATTACCCGCCGTGAGGCCGGACAGGATGTTGAGCGACGGGCCGCCCTCCTTCGAGGCGGTGACCGTCTCGCGCACGTGGCCGGAGTTCACCGACGTGAACACCTTCACGAGCTCGGGGATGACCGCGCCGGCGAGCGTGCCGCACGAGATGATCGTCGACAGCTTCCACCACAACCCGAGCGGCAGCGTGGCGTCGCCCGTGCCGATCAGGGCGTACGAGACGACGTACGTGAGGACGATCGAGATGATCGACGTGAGCCACACGAGCACCGTGAGCGGGTGCTCGAAGTCCATCTTGTCGGCGTTCTCGTAGCGGGCCTTCGTGATCGCCTCGTTGATGAGGTAGCTGCCGACCGACGCGAGCACCATGACGATGCGCATCGCGAACAGCCACACGAGGAGCACGGTCTGCGTCCACTGGCCGGGGTCGGCGAGCTTGCCGTCCTTCATCGTCATGGCGTCGACGCCCGGGAGGTTCGGGAACGCGACGAGGATGAACGTGATGAGCGCGACGCCGGTGACGCCGTAGGTCTCGAAGCCGTCGGCCGTCGGGCCGACCGAGTCACCGGCGTTGTCACCGGTGCAGTCGGCGATGACACCCGGGTTGCGCGCGTCGTCTTCCTTGATGTTGAAGACGATCTTCATGAGGTCCGAGCCGATGTCGGCGATCTTCGTGAAGATGCCGCCGGCGATGCGGAGGGCCGCCGCGCCGAGCGACTCGCCGACCGCGAAGCCGATGAAGCACGGGCCCGCGTAGTCGCCGGGCAGCGCGATCATGATGAGGAGCATCAGCAGGAGCTCGACGGAGATGAGCACCGTGCCGATGCTCATGCCGGCCTCGATCGGGATGGCGTAGACCGGGTACGGCTTGCCGCGCAGCGACGCGAACGCGGCGCGCGAGTTCGCGAAGCAGTTGACGCGGATGCCGAAGAACGCGACGAGCGCGCTGCCCAGGATGCCGATCACCGAGAACGTGGCGATCGCCAGCACCTTCCCGATGGGCACGCTCTCGAGCGCCGCGAAGTAGATGAGGATGACCGTGGCGATCAGCACCCACAGCTGGGCGATGAACTTCGCCTGGGTCCGCAGGTACGTCTTGCACGTCGAGTAGATCAGCTCGCTGATCTCGCGCATCGACTCGTGGACCGGAAGGTTCTTGAGCTTCTGGTACTTGAGGAGGCCGAACAGCAGGCCGATCGCGCTGACCACGATGCCGAGCGAGAGCACCATGGTCCCGCTCATCCCGAGGAACTTGACCTGGTCGAAGGGCGGGAGCGCCAGGTCGGCTTCGCTGTGCGGGCGAGCCGCTCCAGCTGCCGCATTGAGCCATGAAAGTGCAGACGTCATGTGGGGGGTGTCCTTGGGGGGCGTTATAGAGAAGCGGGGATCGCCACACAACCCCCCGAGTCGTGCTGTTTGGGGCGATAAGTTTGCGATCGCGCACAGCTTTGATCGCGATCGCCAAACTTGGTGTGGTATGGAACGCTGCCCGAAAGGTTCTTCCCCGTGCCGCGCCGCCTCGAGATTCTGGCGCCCGCCGGCGACCGCGACAGCCTGAGCGCCGCCCTCGCGTCGAGCGCCGACGCCGTCTACTTCGGCCTCGACGACGGTTTCAACGCCCGCGCCCGGGCGGTGAACTTCCCTTCCGACGCGCTGCGCGAGGTCGCCGAGCTCGTGCACCGGCGCGGGGCGCGCGCGTACGTCACGCTGAACACGCTCGTCTTCGAGCCGGAGGTTCCGGTCGTCGAGGAGCTGGTGCGGCGCGTTGCCGCAGCCGGGATCGACGCGATCATCGTCCAGGACCCGGCGGTGGCGCTGATCGCGCGGGCGACGTGCCCCGAGCTCGAGGTCCACGCCTCGACGCAGATGACGGTGAGCTCACCCCTGGCCGCGGGCCTCATGGGCGAGCTCGGGCTCGCGCGGATCGTGGTGCCGCGCGAGCTGTCGGTCGACGAGATCGCGGCGTACGGGGCGGCCTGCGCGACGCCGCTCGAGGTGTTCATCCACGGGGCGCTGTGCGTCGCGTGGTCCGGGCAGTGCCTGTCGTCGGAGGTCTGGGGCGGCCGGTCGGCGAACCGGGGTCAGTGCGCGCAGGCGTGCCGCCTCCCCTACGAGCTTTGGGTGGATGGCGCACGGCGCGACCTCGGCGAGGTCGAGTACCTGCTGTCGCCCAAGGACCTGGTCGGCCTCGGCGCCGTCGGGGCGCTCGCCGCGGCGCCCGGCGTGGTGTCGCTGAAGATCGAGGGGCGCCTGAAGGGCCCGCACTACGTCGCCGCCGCGGTGAGCCACTACCGCCGCGCGGCGGCGATCGCGGCCGGCGAGCCGGATCCGGGGGCGCTCGAGGAGGCCGACCTGCACGTCGCCTACAGCCGCGGCATCTCCGCCGGCTTCCTCGACGGCGCGGACCACCAGACGCTCGTGGAGGGCCGCTTCCCGCGGCACCGCGGCCTCCCGCTCGGCCGGATCGTCGCCGTCGCCGGCGACACCGTCGTCGTCGTCCCCACCGCCGAGCAGCGCCCGGTCACCGGCGGCGCCGCGCTGTCCGGACCGCGGACGGCATCGCCGTCGGCATCGTCGTCGGCATCGCCGTCGTCGTCGGCATCGTCGTCGGCATCGTCGTCGGCATCGTCGTCGGCATCGTCGTCGGCATCGTCGTCGGCATCGTCGTCCGAGGTGCGGACGCTCGTGCCGCGGGCGGGGATGGGTGTCGTGTTCGACCGCGGCAGGCCCGAGGACCGCGAGCAAGGCGGGCCGATCTTCGGTGTGGAGCGCGGCGGTGCCGGGTGGCGGTTGCGCTTCGGCGACCCGGGGCCGGATCTCGCGCGGGTGAGTGTGGGGGACTTCGTGTGGGTGAGCTCGGATCCGCAGGTGACGCGCGCCGGCGAGCGTGCGGCCGAGGCGGGGCGTGGGGCGCTCGGGCGGAGCGCGGTGCGGCTCGAGGTGCGCGGCGCGGCCGGGGAGCCGCTCGTCGCCGTCGCGCGCATGGCCCGCGGCGAGGCGACGGCGCGGACGCGCTCGGCGCTGCAGCCGGCGCGGGGGGCCGGGCTGTCGCCGGAGGTCCTCGCCGACAAGCTCGGCGGGTTCGGCGGGACGGCGTTCCACCTCGGCGAGCTCGACGCGAGCGGGCTCGGCGCGGGGCTGCACGTGCCGGTGTCCGAGCTCAAGGAGGTGCGGCGTGCCCTCGCCGCCGACCTCGACGCCGCGGTCGCGCGGTGCGAGCGCACCCTCGCCTCCCCGGCCGAGGTCGCCGCGGCGATCGACGCCGTGCGCGCGGCACCGCCCGCCGACGGCAACGACGCGACGCTCAGCGTCCTGTGCCGCACCGACGCGCAGCTCGACGCGGCCCTCGACGCCGGCGCGCGCGACCTCGAGCTCGACTGGATGGAGCTCGTCGGGCTCGGCCGCGCCGTCGCCCGCGCCCGCGCGGCCGGGGCGCGCGTCGGCGTCGCCACCGTGCGCGTGCAGAAGCCCGGCGAGGAGCGCATCGACGCGCACCTCGCGCGCCTCGAGCCGGATCACGTGCTCGTCCGAAGCTGGGGCTCCCTCGCCTACTTCCGGCACCGCGGCATCGCGCTCCACGGCGACTTCTCGCTCAACGTCGCGAACGCGATCACCGCCGGCTGGGTCCTCGCGCGCGGGCTCGCGACGGTCACCGCGGCGCACGACCTCGACCGCGAGCAGCTGTTCGCGCTCGTCGAGCGCGCGCCGCGCGGCCGCGTCGCCGTGACGGTGCACCACCACATCCCGACGTTCCACACCGAGCACTGCGTGTACGCGCACCTGCTGTCGCACGGCCGCGACTACCGCACCTGCGGCCGCCCGTGCGAGCAGCACGAGGTCGCGCTGGCCGATCGCGTCGGCCTCGTGCACCCGGTCGTCGTCGACGTCGGCTGCCGCAACACCGTGTTCAACGCCCAGGCGCAGTCCGCCGCAGCCCTCGTCCCCGAGCTGCGCGCCCGCGGCGTGCGCCGGTTCCGCCTCGAGCTCGTGCGCGAGTCGCGCGCCGAGGCCGCGACCGTCATCGACGCCTACTCCCGCCTGGTCGCCGGCACACTCCCGCCCGCCGAGGTCGTTCGACGCACCGCGGTACACGAGCAGTTCGGCGTCACCCGCGGCACGATGCGCACCCTCACCGTCCTGCGCTGACCCCTGCCGGGAGCGGCCTCAAGCGGCCGATTGCACGGCAGAAAAAGGACCCTCGGTTCAATTTTCGGCACCTCACGGTCCTGCCGGGAGTGGCCTGCGCCGATTCACGGCGCGAAAGAACCCTCGGTTCCAGACCTGCCGGGAGTGGCCTGCGCCGGTCACGGCGCGGGCGCGGCCGTGGCCTTCGCGATCTGGGTCGTGCACTCGACGAGCTCCTTCACGAGCTCCTCGGTGACGCGCTTCATCTCCTCGCTCGGCGGCTGGGCCGCCTTCGCGGCGTTGTCGCGCGCCCACTCGGCCATCTCCTTGCCGTACGTCTCGGTGTGCGCCGTGATGCAGTCGACGTCCTTGCACGTGCAGACCCGCTCGACGTGTCGGCAGAAGCGGCGCATCGCGTCGCTGTCGTCGTAGATCGAGGCCTCGCACGGCGACTTCGGCGCCGTCCGCACGACGACCGGCACAAACGCGGGCTCCGCCGGTGCCGGTGCGGAGCCGGTCCAGCAGCCCGCGAGCAGGATCGCGGCGACCGGGAGCGGGTTCACGCCGCGAGGGCCGGGATCGAGGCGGCGCGCGTCTCGGGCGGCAGCATCGGCTGGACCTTCGCGGCCCAGCGCGTGCAGCAGTCGAGGCCCTCCATGCCGGGGAGGAGCGCCATCTTGCGCTCGATGTAGCCCATGACCTCGAAGATGCGGTCGCCGGGGAACAGCTGCGCGACGAGGCGCGCGCCCTCCTCGTCGGTCTTCACGCCGCCGCCGACGGGCGCGTAGAACGCCTTCGCGATCGCGCGCGTCATGCGCTGCGCGAACACCTGGCCCTCGAGCTTCTTCTTCGCCTGCCCGAAGTAGTACGCGAAGTGGCGGCGCTCCTGCTTCGCGATGCGCCGGCACAGCTCGGCGAGCACCGGGTTCTTCGTCGTCGTGGCGAGCTCCTCGTACGCCTGCGTCGTAAGGCACTCCTGGAGCGAGCCCCAGAACATCCACAGCGCGACGAAGCTCTTCGGCACCGTCCGCGCGATCATGCCCTGCATGAAGTCCTCGAACTTCGCCTTGAAGCGCGCACCGGCGCGGACCGTCTGGGCGCGCTGGGTGGCGCTCTCGAGGTCGACGCCGCACGCGCGCAGGAAGTGCGTGATCGCGTACGAGTGGAAGTACTCCTCGTAGTTCCACATCGTGAGGAACGTGAGCAGCTCGGGGTCGCGCGCCACCTTGAGCTTCGCGACCTCGAGGAAGTAGTGGACCGTCTGGCTCTCGATGTCGGCGAAGTAAAGAAGGGTCTCGACCTCCTTCTCCGTCAACCCGACCTTGCGTGCGGTCTCGAAGTCGAGGTCCTCGAAGTCGATCTTTCCCGAGACGGCGAGATGCTGAGCGATGTCTGACACCGGTTCCCTCGTGACGGCAAACTGCCGCTTCCTCGTGTACGCAGGACGAACCCCTACGGATCGACCCTTCCGCGCAGCCTACATCAGCCAGGGCATGAGGTGCATCGCAACTGCGTCGGGATCCAGGGCCCCGAGGTCCCTGAGGAAATCTCGCGCCGCGGCGGCGCGCGCCGAGCCGATCGCGCCGCCCTCGACCAGGCCGCGCCGCAGCCGCGCGATCGCGAGGTAGCCGACCATGCCCGCCGCGGACAGCTGCGCCTCGGCGGCGACGAGCTCGTCGAGGGCCCGGCCGGGATCTCGCCCCGCTGCGGCCGCCGCCGCGCGCACGAGGTGGCCCAGGCCCGTGGCCCAACCGGCGCCCTCCTTCAGCA
Source organism: Deltaproteobacteria bacterium (assembly GCA_019637375.1). Lineage (GTDB taxonomy): Bacteria > Myxococcota_A > Polyangia > Haliangiales > Haliangiaceae > JABFXX01. The sequence continues at coordinate 95,809 of JAHBVW010000018.1, forward strand.
GCGCGTCGCCCAGCACGGCCGCGGCGCGCCGGTCGGCCTCCGCGCCTCCCGCGAGCAGCACGCGCGCCTTCATGAGGTGGAGCTCGATGCGCGGCTGCTGCAGGCGCAGGCAGCCGAGGCGCTCGGCGGCGTCCCACCCGGTGGCGAGCCGGCGCGCGGCGGCCGCGGCATCGCCGGCGTAGAGCTCGACGTTGACGGCCGCGACCATCGCGGACAGGTGCGGCAGGTGGAACCCGTCGCCGAGCGCCGCCTCGGCGATCGCGAGCTCGCGCCGCGCCTCGTCGGGGCGCCCGAGGAGCAGCCACGCCTGGTTGCAGCGCCCGATGCGCAGCCCCGTCTGCGCGACGACGTCGGCGCGGTCGATCGCGTCGCGCAGGAGCAGCTGGGTCATGCGCGCCTGCTCGCGCCACTCGCCCAGGTAGAACAGCGTCGCGAGCCAGAACGTGTCGGCGATGTCGATCTCCCAGCGCACGCCGGCGCCGTGGTCGCGCAGCATCGCGAGCCCCGACTCGAGGTGCCCGCGCGCGTCGCGCCAGCGCCCGCTCATGTGCGCCGCGATGCCGATCGCCGCGTTCGCGAAGCCGATCACCTCGGGGTGGCCGACGCGCATCGCGATCGCCGACAGCCGCGCCGCGACGGCCTCGACGGCGGCGCGGTTGCGACTCCCCGACGACGCCGCGTAGCAGATCTCCTGCGCCAGCGCGAGACACACGCGGACCGGCTCGCCCGCGTCGAGCGCCGCGCGCACGAGCTCCGACGACACGACGCGCCCGAGCGCCGGGTCGGTGAACGCGAGGCTCGACGCGATCGAGTACAGCACGTCGATCGCGAGGAGGTCGGCGGCCGGCACGCCCGCGGCGGCGCGCTCGACGTAGTCGAGGCCCCGCAGGCGCGCCTGCACCCACTGCGTCGCGAGCCGCGTGCGCGACGCGCGCCCGCCGAGCGGGATGCGCAGCCCGATGTGCGCGAGCAGCTTCTCGGCCGCCGGCGCGCCCTCCTCGAGCCGGCCGCGCCGCAAGAGGGCCTCGACGCGCAGGCGCTCGAGGTCGATCGCCTCGTCGTCGGGGAGCAGCTGCGCGGCGTGCGCGTACACCTGCGCCGCCTCGTCGAGCTGGCCGGCGCACACGAGGGCGTGCGCCTTGCGCTTCAGGAGGTCGCGCTGGCCGAGCGTGTCCCACGGGCCGTAGGCGAGCGCGATCTGGTACAGCTGCGCGGCGCGCCGGAACGCGAACGCCTCCTCGGCGCGCAGCGCCGCGGCGACGGCGTGGTGCGCGGCGTTCGCCGGGTGGCCGGCCGCGAGCCAGTGCTCGACGACGGCCTGCGAGTCGAGCTGGTCCTCGCCCTGCACCGCCTCGAACGCGCGCGCGAGCGCCTCGTGCCAGCCGGCCTTGGCCTCGGTGTCGAGCCCGGCGAGCACGGCGCTGCGCACGTAGTCGTGCGCCGGGTGCAGGATCATCTCGGCGCCGCCGAGGCGCACGGTCGCGAGCCGCTCGTTCGACAGGAGCAGCGCCTCGTCGCGCCCGCCGACGACGCCGGCCGCGTGCGCCGCGATCTCGACGGGCAGCGGGCGCGCGGCGATCGACGACACGGCGAGCAGCGCCTGCGCGTCGGGCGGCAGGCGGGCGACGCGGGCGCGCACGACGTCGTCCATGCGCGCACCGGCGGGCAGCGCCGGGGCGCGCGCCATCTCGATCAGCGCGAGCGGGTTGCCGGCGGCCGCGGCGACCGCGACGTGCGCGCGCTCGGCGTCGGCGGCGAGCTCGACGACGAGCGCGCCGGCGGCGTCGTCGTCGAGCGCGCCGACGTCGAGCTCGCGCAGGTCGCCGCGCCGCGTGGGCCCGCCGGGCGGCCGCTTGAGCAGCGCCACGACGCCCAGGTAGTCCTCGGGACGGTGCGCGACGACGAGCAGCACGCCCGGGTCGCCGCTGTGCACGACGTCGGCGAGGAACAGCGCGCTGTCGGCGTCGCCCCAGTGCGCGTCGTCGACGAACAGCACGACCGGGCGGAGGCGCGCGAGCCGCGCGATCAGCGTCTTCAGCCCCCGGAAGCCGCGCCGCCGCAATTCTTGAGGGTCGACCGGGGCCGGCAGCCGCGCCGCGAGCTCCGTGAGGCGCGCGACGCGCCGGAGCACCGGGAACAGGCGCACGAGCGAGCCGAGCTCGCGCGGCGCGACCGCCTCGACGTCGGCGTCCGCGAGCGCCAGGATCGCGGCCGTCAGCGAGTCGACGAGCCCGTCGAGCATCTTGAACGGCACCGACTCGCGCTCGAAGCACCGCCCCATCACCACGAACGCGCCGGATGCGCCGCCGGCGATCGACCGTGTGAACTCGCGCACGAGCGTGCTCTTGCCGATGCCGCTCTTGCCGCGCACGAGCACGGCGACGCCGCCGCGCCGCGCATCGGCGAGCGCGCCGCGCAGCACGTCGAGCTCGCGCTCGCGCCCGACGAACGCGGCCGCCGGGCCCTGCGAGATCGCGCGCGTCGTCAGCGACGGTCGGGCGCCGAGCTCGTCGAGGATCGCGAGCCCGGCCGGGCGCGCCGCGGCCACGGGCTGGAGCAGCGCCATGCACAGGCGCGCGAGCTCGGCGGGCACGCGCGCGGCGACGCGCCCCGGGTGCGCCGGCTGCTCGGTCTGCTTGCGCGTCATCACCTGCTCGGAGTCGCCCTCGAACGGGCGGCGCCCGGTGAGCGCCTCGTAGAGCATCGCGCCGACCGAGTACCAGTCGCTCGCCTCGTCGAGCTGCTGGTCGGATGCCTGCTCGGGCGACATGTACACGGGCGTGCCGACGGCGAGCCGCTCGGGGTGGTTCTCGGTGAGGTGCGCGACGAGCCCGAAGTCGAGCAGCGCGAGCCGGCCCTCGGGCGTGACCAGCACGTTCGAAGGCTTGAGGTCGCGGTGCAGGACGCCGGCCCGGTGCAGCGCGAGCAGCGCGTCGACGAGCTGGATCAGCGCGCCGTGCAGGCGCGGCTCGTCGAGGCGCCCGGCCGCGATGTCCTGGCGCGAGCGCGGCCCGGGTGCGGCGCCGGGGCGCACCCAGTCGATGAACGACACGCCCTCGACGAGCTCCATCGTGAAGTACCAGTCGCCCCCGCTCGCGTGGAGCTCGTGCAGCGCCACGAGGTTCGGGTGGACGATGTCGGCGAGCGCGCGGAACTCGCGCTTGAAACGGTACAGGTCGCGCCCCGAGGCCTGGCGCAGGACCTTCAGCGCGACCTCGCGCTGGAGCCGGCGGTCGAACGCGCGATACACGACTCCCGCGCCGCCGGCACCGAGGGTGCCGCGGATGTCGAAGCGGCCGTCCCCGACGAGCGGCACCTGGCTCGCGCTGTCCATACCGCGGCCCAACGATACACGCCGCCGTCAGCCGTCGTCGAGCCACGCTTCGAGCTGACGCAGCGCCCAGGTGCGGGGGACGGCGATCGCCGCCCGAGAGGCGAGGCCCGGGTCGCGAGCCCCGCGGGCCAGGTGGGACAGGAGGAGCCGCGCGTCGGCGGCCTTGCGGTCCGGTACGGGCCGGGCGGCGAGCGCGGCGATCGACCGTGCCGGCAGGCCGGCGGCGCGGGCGTCGGCGACGAGCCGGGCGAGCGAGCGCTCGCGGTAGAAGCGCGCGCGGGCGAGCTCGACGAGCGCGGCGCGCGTGCGGGCCGACAGGCCGGGAGCGGCGGCGATGGCCTCGCGCAGGTTGACGAGCGCGTCGCCGGTCGGGCGGTAGCCGTACTCCGCCGGCAGGTGGGCGACCGCGACCTCGTCGTCGGCGACGAGCCGGCCGGCGGCGAACGCGCGGTAGATCCGCCCGACGCCGCGCATCCCGTAGGGGGCGAGCTCGGCGGCGCGCAGGGCGCCCATCGACGCCGCGCCGTACACCGCGATCCCGCGCGCGAGCGCGACCAGCAGCTCCTTGTGCCACACCGCGGCCATGCCCTCGAAGTAGCCGTCGACGATCGCGAGCCGCGCGAGGTGCCGGCCGCGGCGGCGGACGAGCGCCAGCACCTCGCCGACGGCGACCGGCCCGGCGACGGTGGCGCCCGGCAGGCGCGCGCGGACCTCGGCGGCCGGCAGCGTCGGCCCGACGAAGACGATCGTCTCCTTCATCAGCCCATCGCCTCCACGTCCGTCGCCCTGCCCGGCACGATCACCTTCACCACGGGCACGCGCAGCTCGGGGTGCGTGAGGTCGACGGCGATCACCGAGGAGCCAACGCGTGCCACGAGCTCCGCGAGCGCCTCCCCGAGGTCGTCGGCGGCGAGCCGCGGCAGCTCGTCGAACGCGATCGGCTCGTCGCACGGCGCGGCGAGGCGCTCCCACAGCTCGGCGAGCAGCCCGGGGTCGGTCGCCTTCGCGTAGTCGAACGGGAAGAAGTCGTCGCGCGCGCCCGCGATGTACGTCAGGCGCGTCTGCGCGGCCTCGGTCAGCGCCCGCGCGATCGCGACGGCGGGCTCGGGGTGCGCGCCGAAGCCCTGGTAGAAGCCGAGCGGGCGCCACGTGACGTCGGCGGGGTCGTGCATGATCGCGCACCCGATCGTCGCGAGCTCGGCACCGCCGAGGTCCCACACCCAGACGCGCGCGCCGGCCGCGACGATCTTCTCGATCAGCGACAGGCACAGCGGATCCTCGAGGGTGTCGAGGACGAGCCGGCGATCGCCGCCGGCGCGCCGCCACGCGGCCTCGGCGTCGCGCTCGAGCACCTCGCACAGGCCGTGCAGGATCGCCTCGACGAGGTTGTTGCCCGATGCGAGCCCGTTCGACGAGATGTCGAACGTCGGCGGCGCGCGGAACGTCGTGTCGAGCGTGACGGCCTCGAGCGGCACGAGCACCGGCGCGTCGGCCAAGAGGTCGCGGCCCTCGACCCAGCGCCAGCGCGCGCCCAGATCGAGCCGCGCCCGCGCGCGCGGCAACCGGCGCGGATCGACGGGACGCGGCCCGCGCCTTCTCGCCCGCAGCTCGCGGTACGAGCCGCGCGTCACCGGCAGCGCGACGTGCTCGGCGGTCCACGTCTCGAGCGACTCCATGAGCGCGCTCACCTTCGCCGCGAGCGGTGAGGCACCCTTCCCCTGCTGCGTCGACAACGAACGCCCGAGCGGCCGGACCGCCGCGTACACCGGGATGCCGAGCGTATCGAGGCCCGTCAGCTCGGCGATCCGCGTGATCCCGGCGCGGCGCGCCGCCGGTGCGAAGCGCCGCCACGTCGCCTCCAGCGTCGCCGCGCGGAACGTGCCGCCGCGCACGACGGCCGGCGCCTCGAGGATGCGACCGCCGAAGTGCAACATCGAACAGACGCGTGCATAGCCGCTTCGACTGCTATGATCAAACCCGCGTGCGCGCTCTCTCTTCTTGCCTCGCGTCGGTGCTCTTCTTCGGCGGCCTCGCCTGCGGGTCCGCCGGCGGCTCGTACGTCCAGAACGAGCGCGCCGGCCTGGCGGACCGCGGCGACACGAACGGCCGGATGCTCGACTTCGTCGTCAACCAGGTCGAGGGCTCGGACTGGCAGATCCGCGTGCGCGGCAACTCGCTGTGGGCCGCGTTCACCGACGAGGAGCAGAAGCTCACCGACCTCGGCACGATCCGCATCGCCGAGAAGGACAGCGACAAGCTGTGGAAGCTGATCGACAGCGTCGACATCCCCTCGCGCAAGAAGGGCAAGAAGGACGAGGACGAGGGCTGGGTCGAGCTACGCCTGCGCGAGCCCGGCGGCGACGAGGGTCACGAGGTCACCACGATCTTCATCTCGCGCGCCACCAAGGACGAGGACGTCATCGACCTCGCCGAGTACCTGCGCGAGCTGATCAAGAAGTACCACCAGAAGAAGCCGGACTTCTGATCAGGTGCCGTCCTCGGCCTCGCGGTCGAGCGCGTTCGACCAGCGCAGGTAGAACAGGAGGTACGGATCGGGGAGGACGAGGATCTGGTCCTGCTCGTCCCACTCGAGCGACGGCGGGCCCGACGCCGGGGCGAAGCCGGATGCGATCTGGCCGAGCGTGACGCACGTGCGGACGACCGAGGCGCCGTCGGGCGCGTCGCTGCCGCGGCACAGCTCCTCGAGGCGGCGCGTGAGCTCGGCGTACTCGAACGACAGGCGCGGCGGGTCGGCGGCGATCGCGCGCATGATCGTGAGGTAGACGTCACCCTTCTTGCCGTCGCGGTGCTGGTACTTCTTGCGCTCGCCGGGGCGCGCGCGCGGCCCCTGCACGAGCGCGTGCACGAGCGAGCGGAACTCGACGGTGCACGTCGTGAGGAACAGGATCTCCTTGCGGTCGGCGGCCTCGAGCGTGAACGACCGCGCCGGGTCGGCACGCTCGCGCACGCCGAGGTGCTCGCACATCCAGCGGCAGATCGACTGCATCAGCTGCGGCGAGCCGGCGGCCTCGATCGCGAACGCGGCGAGCGACGCCTCGTCGATCGTGACGCCGAGGTGCTTGAAGCCGAGGCGCGGGATCTCGAGGAGGTCGTGCCGGTTCCAGTAGTCGAGGTCGATCGCGAGCACGCGCCCGCGCAGCTCGGGCAGCGCGCGCACGACGTTGTCGGCGCGGTGCGGGACGCTCGCGACGCAGATCCGCACGCCGCGGCTCGCCGCGTCCTTGAGCTGCTGCGCGACGTCGCTCTGGATCGCGGCGGGGATGTAGTGAAAGTCGTCGAGGAGCAGCGTGTACGCGCTGTCGGCGAGCTCCTGCACGACCTGCGGCAGCCCGCGCCGGTTCACCGTCGCCTGCGTCGTGTCCGACGCGCCGCTCGTCGCCGTGCTGCCGGTCCGGTGCGTGCCGCCGGTGCCCGACAGCCCGACGGAGATGCCGCGATCCGTCGACTTGCCCTCCCCCGTCGTGTCGACGTGGCTCGCCGTCAGCGCGTGCGGCTCGCCCCACCAATCGAGGACGCGCTCCCACAGCTGGTCCGGAGCGCGCACGGACGCGCCGCTCACCGTGACGAGGTTGCCCGCTCCGACGACGCGCTGCACGAGCACGGTCTTGCCCGCCTTCGACGGCCCCGACACCGACGCGATCTGCGTCGAGGACTGCACCCACTGGCGGAGCAGCCGCTCGTGGTGGAGCTGGTCCCGCGTCACGTACGTGTACGTCGGGTAGCCCGTCGGATTGAACACGTCGTGGGCCAGGAGCCGCGTCATATGCCTCCGGCATCATCGCCGGTCTCTCTGACAGTCATGCTAACAACCTCGCCATGATCCACTTCTACGGCAGTCCGATGTCCAGCTCCGGACGGACGCACCTGATGCTCGAGGAAGCGGGCGTGCCGTACGAGTACCACCGGGTCACGCTGCGCGACCCCGCGCAGAAGGCGGCGTTCCTCGAGGTCCATCCGGGTGGGAAGATCCCGTACCTCGTCGACGGCGACGTCCGCCTCGCCGAGTCGGTCGCGATCAACTTCTACCTCGCCGAGAAGTACAAGCCCGAGATGTGGGCGAGCTCCGTCGAGGAGCGCGCCGCGATCTTCCAGTGGTCGCTGTGGGGCATCTCGACGCTCCAGCCCGAGGCGCTGCGCGTCCTGCACCACGCGATGATCGTGCCGGCCGAGAGCCGCAGCGCGTACGAGGTCGAGACCGGCAAGAAGAACGTGGCGCGCCTCCTCGAGCACCTCGAGCGCACGCTGCCGGCGGATGGCTTCCTCGCCGGTGGTCGGTTCACCGTCGCCGATGTGAACGTCGCGTCCGCCGTCAACCTCGCGACGGCGATGTGCGGAGCGAAGCTCGGCGAGCGCGCGGGTGCCTGGTTCGCGGCCTGCAAGGCCCGCCCGGCGTGGCAGAAGATCCTCACCGCAGGCTGATGGCGCTCGAGCTCCTCGATCCGCTCGCGCATGGATCCCGCGTCGCCGAGACCTGGACGCGCCTCGCCGCGCGCTCGTACTTCACGTCGTGGGGCTGGATCGAGAACTGGCTCGCCTGTCTCCCGCGCGGGGTCGCGCCGCGGCTCGCGGTGTGGGACGACGGCGCGACCGCCTGCTTCCTGACGCGCCGGCTCGACGTGCGGCGCCGCGTGATCGCGAGCCGCGCGTACTACCTGAACGTCAGCGGCGTGCCGCGCCTCGACGAGCTGCTGGTCGAGTACAACGGCGTCGTCGGGCGCGAGCCGTCGCTCGCCGAGCTCGTCGACGGGCTCCCCGGCGGCTGGGACGAGATCATGCTGCCGGGGCTGCGCGCCGACGCGTTCGGCGGCGTGCACGAGGGCGACCGCGGCCGCTACCGCGTCCTCGTCGAGCGTCGCGTCCCCTGCTACCAGGTGCCGCTCGCGAAGGTGCGCGCGCACGACTACCCGTCGCTCCTGTCGAGCCAGACGCGCAGCCAGCTCCGGCGCGCGCAGCGGCTCGCGCGCGTGAAGGACGTCGAGGTCGCGGCGACGGTGCCCGAGGCCCTCGCGATCTACGCCGAGCTCGTCGAGCTGCACGGCGCGTCGTGGCGCGCGAAGGGCCAGCCCGGCGCGTTCGCCGACCCGTGGTTCGATCGCTTCCACCGGCGCCTGATCGCGGAGCGCTTCGCCGCCGGCGAGATCCAGCTCGTGCGCGTGCGCGGCGCCGACCGCACGATCGGCTGCCTGTACAACTTCGTGCACGCCGGGCGCGTGCTGCAGTACCAGACCGGCTTCGCGATGTACGACGACAACGCCCAGAAGCCGGGCTACGTCGCGCACGCCGCCGCGATCGCGCACAGCGCCGCGTCGGGCCTCGACGTGTACGACTTCCTCGCCGGCGAGATGCGCTACAAGAAGAGCCTGTCGACGGATGCCGACGCGCTCGTGTGGGTGCGCGTGCAGCGCCCGCGGCTGCGCTTCGCGATCGAGGACCGCGCGCTCGCGTTCGTGCGCAGCCGGCGCGGCAAGCCGGCCGCCGATCCGCCCCCGGATCCGGCGGCGGCGCAGGGCTCGCCCGCCGGCGCGCCGTGACGTACGGTCCCCGCATGAGATCGTTCGTGACGGGTGCGAACCGTGGGATCGGGAAGGAGCTCGTGCGGCAGCTGCTGGCGCGCGGCGACGAGGTCGAGGCGGGTGTCCGCGATCCGGACAGCCGGCCGTTCGCCGAGCTCGCGTCTCCGCGGCTGCGCGTGCACCGCCTCGACGTGACGAGCGACCGCGACGTCGCGGCGGTCGCGGCCGCGCTCGGCGACGCGCCGCTCGACCTCGTGATCAACAACGCGGGCATCTACGGCGGCCCCCGGCAGAGCGTGGCCGGCGGCGAGTTCGACTTCGCGGACGCGGCGCACACGTTCGACGTCAATACGCTCGGCGCGCTGCGCGTGTCGCTCGCTCTCCTGCCGAACCTCCGCCGCGGTACCGGCAAGAAGCTCGCGCACATCTCGTCGGGCATGGGCTCGATCGGCGACAACACGAGCGGCGGCACGCTCGGCTACCGGATGTCGAAGGCCGCGCTCAACATGCTCGCGCGCACCCTCGCCGTCGACCTGCGCGCCGACGGCATCATCTCCGTCGCGATCAACCCGGGCTGGGTGAAGACGAGCATGGGCGGCCCGTCGGCGACGACCTCGGTCGAGGACTCCGTGCGCGGCGTGCTCCAGGCGATCGACGGCGCGACGCTCGCCGACTCCGGCGAGTTCCTCGACTGGCGCCGCCCGCGCTTCCCGAGCTGGTAGCGAAGCTAGTTGGCCTTCGCGCGCGGCTCGACGATCACGCGGCGCAGCTTGCCGGCGCCCGACAGCGAGATCTCGCGGACGACCTCGATCTCGAACGGCACGCCGCGCAGGTGCTTGCCGACGAACTCGCGGATCAGCGTCTCGGCGGCCGACGGGAGCTCGGCGCCGGTGGGCACGACCTTCAGCGTGAGGCGGCCGTCGGCGCGCTGCACGACCTGGAACTGGCGCGCGTGCTTGGCCATGTTGAGGAACAGGATGTTGAACAGGATGCCCTCGACGGGGTTGCCGTCGGCGTCGCGCATCGTGTCGGTCACGCGGCCCTCGACGGGGCCGAAGCGCGGCAGCGTGCGGCCGCACGCGCACGGGGCGTAGGCCTGCGCCGTCGCGAGGTCGCCGGTGAGGTAGCGGACGAACGGGCACGCGAGGTTGTGGAGGTCGGTGACGGCGACCTCGCCCTGCTCGCCCGGGCGCGCGAGCCGGAACGTGCCGTCGGCCTGGCGCACGAGCAGCTCGATCACGAGGTTCTCGACGGACTCGTGCAGGCCGTCGTGCGCCTCGCACTCCGATCCCATCAGCATGAACTCGCGGCAGCCGTACGTCTCGAACACGGCGTCGCCGAACGCGGCCGCGACGTCGGCGCGGTCGTGCGGCCACAGGCGCTCGGCGCCGTACACGACGGGGATGGTGTCCCACGCGCGCAGCTTCTCGGCGTTCACGAAGCGCGCGAGGTCGGCGATCGCCTGCGCGTAGCCGGCGATCACCTGCGGGCGCTCGCGGACGATCGTCTGCACCATGCCGAGGAGGTTCTCGCGCGACCGCACCATGCAGTTGGCGTAGACGTCGCGGCGCAGCTTGCGATCGACGACGAGCTTCGCGCGCTGGAAGCGCGTCGGCGCCACCGCGGGCACGCCCCACAGGTGCATCGCCTTGTCGCCCATCTGGTAGCCGCCCCATCCAAAGCCGCGCCAGCGCGTGGCGTCGCGCCAGTGCCGCGACTCCGCCGAGAAGCGGACCTCGAGCGGCTGCCCCGTCGAGCCCGACGTCGTCTTCGACACGGCGACGGCCGGCCACGAGGCCGTGCGCTGCTCGACGCTCGTCTGCGCGACCGCGCGCTCGAGGACGGGGATGCGCGGGAGGTCGTCGAGCGTGCGGATGTCCTCGGGCTCGAGGCCGACCGCGTCGAAGGCGCGGCGGTAATGCTCGGTGTGGTGGTACGCGTGGCGCACGAGCCTGCGCAGAAACCCGAGGCGCATCGCGGTGAGCTCGTCCAGGCTCGCGCGCTCCGTGCGGCGCAGCGTGGCGAGGAGATCGAACGTCGGTCGGCCCCGCAACCGCTCCCACGCGGGGTACAGCACCCGGCTCAGTGCGAGACCGTACGCATCGAACGTCACCGATCGCATCATAGCAGTGGAGTGGCGATCAGCCTCGTGGTGACAGGGAACGGCGGAGTGTGCCGGCGTTTGGCCGGGAGATCCTCGGGAAGATTCTCAGGTGCGCCGCCGGGCGGCATCACCCGTGCGCCACGGCGCGCGAGATCAGGTAGCCGCCGCGATCGGCGAAGTAGGCCAGCCAGCGCTCCGGGAAGTCGTGCGGCACGGTGTCGCGCACCGACGGCCGCGCGGCGACGGTGCGCGCCCACGCCTCGAGGCGCGGCGCCGCCGCGGCGAGCGCGAGCCCGCAGCGCTCCTGCGTGACGAGGAAGCGGTGCAGCGCCGGCGCGCTCGCGATCGCGACCAGGCCGAAGTGGTCCGGATCGATGAGCCGTGTGCGCAGCGCCTCCTCGAAGCGCGCGAGCGGCGAGGCGAGCTCGGTCGTCGCCGCCGCGACCTCGGCCTCGCCGGGTGCGAGGAGCAGCGCGCGCTGCGCCGCGAGCAGGTCGTTCGCCACCTCGACCCACGCACGCTGGCGGGCGCGCTCGAACGGATCGTCGGTGGGGATGATGTGCGGCGGGTGGATCTCGTCGAGGAACTCGATGATCGGCAGCGACTCGAACAGCGGGACGCCGCCGGCGATCAGCACCGGGACGCGGCCGCGCGGCGAGATGCGCAGGAACCACGGCGGCTTGTCGTCGAGGTCGATGTACGTCTTGTCGAACCTCACGCCCTTCTCGCGCAGCATGATCGCCGCGCGGTGCACGAACGGGCACAGGGCCCAGCTGACCAGCTCGAGCTTCACGGCTCGATCTTACTCGTGCGCGGGCGGTGCGGGTGAGCCACGTCGCAGCGGCAGCTGCGGCAGGAACAGCGCGATCACGAACCCGACGAGCGCGATCGTGAACGACAGCCACAGCGCGTTGACGATCGCGTCGGTGAACGCCTCCTTGAACGCGGCCGCGATGCGGTCGATGCGGTCGTGCGCGAGCGCGCGCGCCTGCTCGCGCTGCGCCGGCGGCATCGGCTGCCGGTCGAGCACCGCGTCGACCTTGCGCTTCTGGGCGCCGGCGTCGAACGCCACGCGCGCGTGCTCGGCGTCGCCGCCGTCGCCGGGGCCGCGCTGGAACTCGGCGCGGATCGCGGCCGGCATGTCGCGCGTCGCGTTCGCGAGGTTCGCCTGCAGCATCGCCGCGAGCGAGGTCGCGAACACGGTGCCGACGACGGCGACGCCGATCGTCGCGCCGAGCTGGCGGAAGAACGTCGCCGACGCGGTCGCCACGCCGATCTGCTGCGGCGCGACCGAGTTCTGGATCGCGAGCGTGAACAGGGGGATCGCCGGGCCCAGGCCGAGGCCGAGCAGCACCATCTTCATCGACACGCTGCCGCGCGTCGCCGACGGCACGAGCGTGAGCGCGAGCACCGCGTAGCCGACGAGCTGGATCACGAGCGAGCCGACGAGGATGCCCTTGTACTTGCCGATGCGCGCGACGAGCTGGCCCGATGCGATGTTCGCCGCGACGAGGCCGAGCGTGAGCGGCGTGGTCGTCAGGCCCGCGTCGGTCGCCGACACGCCGAGGACGTTCACCATGAACAGCGGCAGGAACACGATCGCGGCGAGGAACGCGGCGCCGACGACGAACGCCGCGAGCGAGCCGATCGCGAACGTGCGGTTCCGGAACATCTGGAGGTCGAGGATCGGGCTCTCGGCGCGCCGCTCGATCGCGACGAACGCCGCGATGCCGAGGGCGGACGTCGCGAACAGCGCCGCGATCTGCCACGAGCGCCACGGCCAGCCGCTCGCCGACGGGACGTCCTCGGCGTGGCCGAGCGACAGCGCGAGCAGGAGCGGCAGCGTCGCGACGGTGAGCGCCGCGGCGCCGGCGAGGTCGAGCCTGCCGCGCGCGACGCCGGCCTGCCGCAGCGGCGGCATGCGCGCGACGATCAGCGCGATCGCGATCGCGCCGATCGGCAGGTTGACGAAGAACGCCCAGTGCCAGCCGAAGTGGTCGGCGATGAAGCCGCCCGTGAGCGGGCCGATCACCGACGCGACGCCGAACACCGCGCCGAACAGCCCCTGCCACTTGCCGCGCTCGGCGGGCGCGAACAGGTCCGCGACGACGGCGAACGCGCTCGTGAACAGCCCGGCCGAGCCGAGGCCCTGCAGCGCGCGCGCCGCGATCAGCTGCCCGGCCGTCGCCGACACGCCGCACGCGAACGAGCCAACCAGGAAGATCGTGATCGCCGCGAGCAGGATGCGGCGGCGCCCGTAGACGTCCGACAGCTTGCCGTAGATCGGCACGAGCACCGTCGACGCGACGAGGTACGCCGTCGTGATCCACACGTACAGGCCGGGCTCGATCTCGAGGTCGTGCTGGATGCGCGGCCCGGCGGTCGCGACGATCGTCTGATCGAGCGCCGCGAGGAGCATGCCCAGCAAGGCGCCGAGCATCGTGAACACCTTCTGGCTGCGCGTCAGCGTGGTCTCGGGCGACGCCCCTGGCTCCATCCCCCGCGATCCTGAACGCTCCCGGACCGCGTTGGGAAGTACGCGGGCACCTTCCTTTCGGGCAGGTGCGTTCTACAGGGTGATCCGCATCCAGTACGTGCGCGCCTGGTGCGCGGGCACCCACGCGCGGCGATCGCTGTTCACCGTGCCGGCCGGGCCGTGGAACGGCTCGAGGCAGATGAACGGCTTGCCCGGCTGCGACCAGAACTGCAGGTGGCGCATGACGGGCGAGAACGCGAGGTGCACGGTGCCGAGGCCGGGGACGTCGAACTCCGCGCGCCCCGACGTCGGCGCGACGACGCCGAAGTCGAACTCGCGGTCGTCGCCGATGCGATCGGGGGTGAAGCCGTCGACGTCGCCGCGCACGGCCCCCTTGTCGGCGGCGGCCACGCAGAAGTACGGGTGCCAGCCCGGCGACACCGGCAGGTCGGCGTCGCCGGCGGTGATCTGCAGCTCGACGTGCAGGCCGCCCGGCACGATCATCACGGTCTGCTCGGCGGCGAAGGCGTACGGGTACTGCGCGCGCGTGTCGTCGTCGGCGGCGAGCGTCATGCGGACCCACGACGCGCCCTGCCCCGCGACCGGCCACGCCCTGTTCCGCCCGAAACCGTGCTGCTTCATCACCGTCCCGGTGAGCGCGAACGTCTCGCCGGCGAGCTTGCCGGCGAACGGGAACAGCACCGGGATGCCGCCGCGCACGTTCTTCGCCGGGTCCTCGAGGGTGGCGCGGTCCATGTACAGGACGTCGCGGCCGTCGACGCGCAGGGCGCTCACGATGGCGCCGCGCGCGGGGACGACCTCCGCTTCCACATCACCGGATCGCAGCGTGATGGTCTCGAGCATGCGCTCCGTGTATCACGCGAACGTGACGCGGTCGCGGCCGCCGTGCTTGCTCGCGTACAGCGCGCCGTCCGCGCGCTCGAGGACCCGCGCCGCGTCGTCGCCGGCGCGCAGGCACGCGCCGCCGACCGACATCGTGATGCGCACGCCCGTCGTCTCGCCACAGGTGAGCTCGACCTCCTTGATCGCGGTGCGCAGGCGCTCCGCGACCATCGTGCCGCTCTCGAGGCCGGTGTCGGGGAGGATCACGGCGAACTCCTCGCCGCCGTAGCGCGCGACGAGGTCGGTCGGGCGCAGGTGCGCGCGCAGCGTCTGCCCGACGACGACGAGCACCTGATCGCCGACGGCGTGGCCGTAGGTGTCGTTGAAGCGCTTGAAGTGATCGACGTCGACCATCAGCACGGCGAGCCCGTGGTCCGCGCGCGCGTAGCGCTTGACGAACCGCGGCAGCGCGTCGTCGAGCCAGCGCCGGTTGTACAGGCCGGTGAGCCCGTCGATCATCGCGTTGCGCTTGTACTCGCGCTGGAGTCGGATGTTCTGCGACACCGTCGAGTTGTTCGCGCGCAGCCGCTGCGCGAGCGAGAGGAGCAGGTTGATCGCGAAGTCGTGCGACGCGTTGACGAGGTTCCAGAAGTGCGGCTCGTCGATCGCGAGCAGGCGCGACGCCTCGGCCGCGACGACGAACGCCGACGCGTTCGCGCCCTCGATCACCGAGAGCTCGCCGACGGTCTCGCCGGTCTCGAGTGTGGCGACCGGCTCGCTCGTCGGGCCGTCGAGGTGCACGGTGAGCCGGCCCGCGAGGATCATGTACATCGTGCGGTTCGCCTGCCCGAGCGACAGCAGCACGTCGCCGGGCGCGAGGATGCGGAGCTCGCACGACTCGAGCAGCTCCTCGACGGACGCGAGGTTCACGCCGCGCAGCGCCCTCAGCGCGTAGAGCTCGGTCGGATCGAGGCTCGCGCGCGGGAGGGCGGTCACCTCTCGACAGTCGCCCACCGCCCGGCCGAACGCAACGCTCGGAGGGCCGGGTCGAGTGTGGTACCTCCCCACGATGACCGACGTCCGCCGCGCGATCGAAGCGGTGTTCCGCATCGAGGGGCCGCGCCTCATCGCGGGGCTCGCGCGCCTCACGCGGGACGTCGGCCGCGCCGAGGAGCTGGCCCAGGACGCGATGGTGACGGCGCTCGAGCGCTGGCCCGAGACGGGGATCCCCGACAACCCGGGCGCGTGGCTCGCGCAGACGGCGAAGCACCGCGCGATCGACGGGATGCGGCGCGCGAAGCTCGCCGACCACAAGCACGCGGAGCTCGGGCACATGACGGGCGCGCCGCGGGCGCCCGACCTCGCGGCCCGGCTCGACGACGATCTCGGCGACGACCTCCTGCGCCTCGTGTTCACGTGCTGCCACCCGACGCTGTCGATGGAGGCGCGCGTCGCGCTCACGCTGCGCCTGCTCGGCGGCCTCACCGTCGAGGAGATCGCGCGGGCGTTCCTCGTGCCGGCGCCGACGATCGGGCAGCGCATCGTGCGCGCGAAGAAGCAGCTCGCCGACGAGGAGGTGCCGTTCGAGGTGCCGGCGCGCGGCGACCTGCCCGAGCGGCTCGCCGGCGTGCTCGAGGTCATCTACCTCGTGTTCAACGAGGGCTACGCGGCCACCGCCGGCGACGACCTGATGCGGCCGGCGCTGTGTGCGGACGCGCTGCGCCTCGTGCGCGTGCTCGCGGGCCTCGTGCCCGACGAGCCGGAGGTGCACGGGCTCGCCGCGCTCCTCGAGATCCAGGCGTCGCGCTCGGCCGCGCGCGTCGACGTCGCCGGCGATCCGGTGCTGCTGCTCGACCAGAACCGCGCCCGCTGGGACCGCGTCCTCATCCGGCGCGGCCTCGCGGCGCTCGCGCGCGCCGGGGAGCTCGTCGGTGCCGGCCACGCTCGCGGGCCGTACCACGTCCAGGCGGCGATCGCGGCGTGCCACGCGCGCGCGGCGGCCGCCGAGGACACCGACTGGGCGACGATCGCGGCGCTGTACGGCGACCTCGCGGAGCTGACGCCGTCGCCGATCGTCGAGCTCAACCGCGCCGTCGCGATCGCGATGGCGTACGGCCCCGAGGTCGGGCTGCAGCTCGTCGACGCGATCGCCGGCGAGCCCGCCCTCGCCCGCTACCACCTCCTGCCGAGCGTGCGCGGCGACCTCCTCCGCCGGCTCGGCCGCCTCGCCGAGGCGCGCGCCGAGCTCGCGCGCGCCGCCGAGCTCGCGACGAACGCCCGCGAGCGCGAGCTGCTGCTCCGCCGCGCCGCCGCCATCTCCTGAGGTGATCGTCGCGCGTTGCGCCCTTCTCCGAGGGGACCGGCTGACCCGCCGGCGCGATCGCGCGCAGGCGCACGGCCGAGCGAAAGCGCTCGCCTGATTATCCAACGTTCCGCTACTGCACTCCGGTGGCATCGGGCAGACTCGACTCCGCAGTACCGATGAGTCGTGTCGAGGACATCGTCGTGCCGCGCACGCTCACGCCCGTGCGGCAGCTCACCTCCGAGCTCGCGCATGCCGTCCAGCTCTACGAGACCGAGGACTACCTGTACGACGTGGTGGCCGACTTCGTAACGGAGGGACTCGCGCGCGCGGAGCCGGTGCTCGTCATCGCCACCGCGCCGCACCGCGCCGCGATCGCGGAGCGGATCGCCGCGCGCGGTCACGCCGCCGACGCCGCGCGGAAGGCCGGCATGCTCGTGCTGCTCGACGCGCGCGCGACGCTCGACGAGATCCTCGTCGACGGCGCGCTGTCGTGGGACCGCTTCCGGAGCGTCATCGGCGACCTCCTCGAGACGATGTCGTCGCGCGGCGGCGGCGGGAGGATCCGCGCGTACGGCGAGCTGGTCGACCTCTTGTGGCGCGACGGTCGCACGTCGACCGCGGTCCAGCTCGAGGAGATGTGGAACGTCCTCCATGGTAAGGGCGACCTGACGCTGCTGTGCGCGTACGTGGTCGGCGGGCTGTACAAGCAGACGGACCTCGCCGGCGTGTGCGGCGCGCACGCACGGGCGGCCACCGACCCGCCGGCGCACGTCGAGCACGCCCTGCGCGAGGCGCTCCGCGACATCATCGTCGTCCACGCCCACGCCGAGACGCTCGGCCGCAAGCTGTCGCTGATCACGGACTCGCTACCGGCGCTCGTCGCGTACATCGACCGCGATCAGCGCTACCGGTTCGTCAACGCCGCGTACCAGCGCTGGTTCGGCCTCGTCCCGGGCGAGCTCCTCGGCAAGCACGTCGCGGATGCGTTCGGCGACGAGGCGCACGCGGCGGTCGCGACGCAGATGGCGTCCGCGCTCGAGGGGCAGACGGTCGCGTTCCGCACGCACATCAACTACCGCCGCGGCGGGCCGCGCACGATCGAGGCGACCTACACGCCCGATCGGGCGAGCGACGGGACCGTGCGCGGGCTCGTCGTGCTCGTCCACGACATCTCGCAGCAGGCGCGCCTCGAGGCGCAGCGCGACGCCGCGATCCGGCGCGCGGAGCGGCTCCTCGAGATCACGTCGGCGATCGCGCTGGCGGCCACCACGGATCAGGTGCTCGACGCGCTGATCGCGCGCGTCGCCGATGCGCTCGGCGCCGACACCGTCGGTGTGTGGCTCGGCGGGGCCGACGGGGTCCGCCTCGCGCGCGCGCGCGGCTACGGCGCGGGCGTCGCCGAGCAGCTCGATCTGCTCGCGGACGCCGGCGACGGCGCGATGCCCGCCGTCGCGGCGGCGCGCACCGGCATGCCGATCTGGCTCGACTCTCCCGGCGACCTGCTCGCGCGCTATCCGCAGCTCGAGCCCCACGTGTCGCCCGGCGCGGCCTACCGCATCGCGTGCCTGCCGTTCGCGGCGGAGTCCCGCATCATCGGCGCGCTCGGCCTCACGTTCGGTCCGGAGGTGCAGCTCGACGACGAACATCGCGCCTTCCTCATGCTCGTGGCCGGCTACTGCGGCCAGGCGCTCGAGCGCGTGCGCCTGCTCGACGCCGAGCGCGCGAGCCGGCTCGCCGCCGAGGCCGCGCGCACGAACATGGAGCACCTCCACCGCCTCGCGGCGCGCGTGATCGGTGCGCGCGAGGTCGGCGACGTCTACGACGCGGCGCTCGACGCGATCGCGGCCGTGCTCGGCACGCCGCGCGCGGCCGTGCTGCTGCACGACGCGACCGGCGTGATGCGCTTCGCCGCGGCGCGCGGGCTGTCCGAGGCGTACCGGCTCGGCGTCGAGGGCCACTCGCCGTGGGACCGCGACGACACGTCGCCGGTGCCGGTGCTGGTGACCGACGTGCGCGACGTGCCCGCGCTCGCCGGCTACGCCGACCTCCTGCGCCGCGAGGACATCGCCGCGCTCGGCTTCTTCCCGCTCGTCGACGGCGGCGCGCTCGTCGGGAAGTTCATGGTGTACTACGCGCACCCGCGCGAGCTGTCGCGCGGCGAGCGCGAGATGGCGACCACGATCGCGAACCACATCGCGGCCGGCGTCGCGCGCTTCGCCGCGATGGAGCGCGAGCGCGCGACGGCGCGGCAGGTGCTGCGCGCCGCGACGCGCCTGACCGAGCTGCAGGAGGCCACGACGCGCCTCGCCTCGGCGCTGACGATGGGCGACGTCGCCGAGGTCGTGCTGAACGTGGCGGAGGCGACGCTCGGCGCGGCGGCGGGCGTCGTGTACCTGACCGGCGGCGACGGCGAGCTGCGCCTCGCCGGCCGGCGCGGCCCGGTGTCGCGCACGCTCCCCGCGGAGCTCAGCCTCGACGCGCCCGACCCGCTCGCCGACGCGGCGCGCGGCCGGCGGCCGGTGTTCCTCACCGGGCACGCCGAGCTCCTCGCGCGCTATCCGCAGGTCGGCGACCTGCCGGCGGATCCGCCGCAGGCGGTTGCCGGCCTACCGCTCGTCCACGCCGGCGAGCTGCTCGGCGGCTTCGCGCTCAGCTTCGGCGATCGCGAGCGCCTCGACACCGGCGCGCAGCAGTGGCTGCTCAGCTTCGCGTCGCAGGTGGCGCTCGCCGTCGAGCGCGCCCGCGCGTACGAGGCCGAGCAGCGGGCCCGCGCGCAGGCCGAGACGCTGTACCGCATCGCCGACTCGCTGAGCGCGACGCAGCTCGACCTCGACGCCGCCGCCGTCACCGACCGCAGCGCGCTGCGCCCGGTGCTGCAGCGCTGCTGCGACCTGCTCGTCGAGCGCAGCGAGATCGCGCTGGCCCGGATCTGGACCGTCGACGCCGGCGGCGCGCTCGTCGCGCAGGCGAGCGCCACCCTGCCCGCGCCCCAGCAGCGGGGCGCCGCCGATCACGAGCTGCACGGGCTGGCCGCCGAGGTCGCGCAGCGCAAGCGCCCGCACATCACGCGCGAGCTGGCGCTGTTCCCGCTCACCGTTGACGAGAAGCTCGTCGGCGTGATGGCGCTGCGCGCGCAGTTCCCGAGCGTGACCGACACCCTCGAGCAGCTCGGCTCGAGCGCGCGCACGATCGCGATCGGCATCGAGCGCCTGCGCATCCACGCGGATCGCGAGCGCCTCGTCGAGGAGCTCGAGCGCACCGTGCGGTTCAACGAGACGTTCGCGGGCATGCTCGGGCACGACCTGCGCAACCCGCTCGGCTCGATGGTCACCGGCACGCAGCTCGTCCTCCTGCGCACGGCCGACGAGAAGATCACCGGGCCGCTCGGGCGCGTGCTGTCGGCCGGCGACCGGATGGCGCGGATGATCGATCAGCTGCTCGACTTCACGCGGGCGCGCGTCGGCGGCGGCCTCGCGATCCAGCCGCGCGCGGCGAACCTGCGCAAGCTCGTCGACCAGGCCGTCGAGGAGGTCGCGGTCGCCCACCCGGCGTGGAAGTTCGACGTCGAGACCACGGGCGACACGACCGGCTCGTGGGACGCCGACCGCATGACGCAGGTGTTCTCGAACCTCCTCGGCAACGCCGTGCAGCACGGCGTGCAGCAGCTGCCGATCCGGGTCGCGATCGACGGCACGCACGGCGGCCAGATCGCGGTCACGCTGTGGAACGGCGGGGCCATCCCGATCGAGATCCTGCCGATCCTGTTCGAGCCGTTCCGCGGCTCGCGCCACAAGCGCAACGGCAGCAAGGGCCTCGGCCTGGGCCTGTTCATCACGCAGCAGATCATCCGCGCGCACGGCGGCGACATCGCCGTGGCCTCCACCGTCGAGGGCGGCACCTCGTTCACGATCCACCTCCCCCGGCAGGCGTCGTGAGGGTGCTCGTCGTCGAGGACGAGGCGGAGGCGCGCGAGACCTTGCGCGATGCGTTCGCCGATCAGGGCTGGGAGGTCGCGGTCGCCGCGAACGGCGCCGAGGCGCTCCAGGAGCTCGCGGTCGTCACGCCGTGCGTCGTCGTGCTCGACCTCGTGATGCCGGTGATGAACGGCACCGAGCTGTTCGCGGTGATGCAGGGCGACGCGCGCTGGTCGGCGCTGCCCGTCGTGATCACGACGTCGGATCCGTCGCGCGCGCCGACGGGCGTGCTCGTCATGCGCAAGCCGCTCGATCTGCGCCGCCTGCTCGCGACGGTGCGCCACATCGTCGAGACCCCGCCGTAGTCAGAAGCGCCGGTACGTGCGCGCGACGGTGCGCCCGCCGTCGTCAGAAGCGCCGGTACGTGTGCGCGACGGTGCGCCCGCCGTCGTCAGAAGCGGCGGTACGTGCGCGCGACGGTGCGCCCGCCGTCGTCAGAAGCGCCGGTACGTGAGGTTGAGGCCGGCGGCGCCGTAGTTCGACGCCGCGAGCAGCTCGAGCGCGACGCCGATGCCGACGCCGAACCGGTGCCGGCCGCGGCGCACGACGTCGACGCCGCCGGCGCCGCCGAGGCCGACGCCCGTCGTCGTCGACACCATGCCGTTGTCGAGCACGCGCGAGAGCTCGGCGCCGGCGTACAGCTGGCCCCACAGCGGGCCGCGGTTCAGCTGCACGAACAGGCCGAGCTCGACGGGCGTGACCTCGAACGGGCGCAGGATCGGCGTCACGAAGCCGACGTCGCGCGTGCCGGTGAGGTGCGCGAGCGAGAGCTGCACCCCGATCGTCGTCGTCGCGTCGAAGCGATAGCCGGCGCTGACGGCGACCGCCGGGCCGGTGATGCGCTCCTCGCTGTGCCGCCCAAGGGCGACCCCGGTCGACGCCGTGAGGAGGAAGTCCGAGTCCGGTCGCTGCTCGGTGATCGCCGCCTCCAGCACCGGGAGGCGCGCGTCGCTCCAGGACCGCCGGTCCTCCCGCGGCGGCGGCGCCGCGGCGGGCGTCACCACGACGCGGACGGCCGTGCGCCCGAGCGCCGCGAACGCCGCGTCGACCTGCGCCGGCGGACCGGTCAGGAGGATCGCGGCCCGATCGAGGTCGAGCTCGGCGAGCGCGGGTGCGAGCTCGTCGAGCGTGAGCTTCTGGACCGCGGCCGCCGTCACGAGGTCCGACATCGGCGCGCGGCCGAGCTCGACGTCGCGCTGCGCGAGGTCGGCGAGCTCGTGGGCGCGCCCCGAGAGGCCGTTGAGCCGCACGAGCACCCGGTCGCGCGCCATGACGAACGCGCGCGCCGTCGCGTCGTCGAGGGTGCGCAGCGCCGCGATCCGCGTGCGCAGCACGTCCGCGACCTCGGCGGCGCGGGCGGCGTCGATGCGCCCGTCGAGCTCGTACGCCGCGGCGAGGCGGTGCTCGCGGAGCGCCACGTGCATGCCGTAGGTCGCGCCGAGCTGGTGGCGGAGGTCGCTCGCGACGCCGCCGAGCATCTCGGCGAGCACGAGCTGCGCGGGGCGGCCGCCCGCCGCGGCCGGCAGCGAGATGCGCGCGCTGACCTGCGGGCGATCGTCGTCGAACGCGATCGACGCGCGCTGCGGCATCGCGCGCCCCGCCGGGCGCGCGGCGCCCTTCCCCGTCCAGTCCGCGAACAGGAAGTCGATCCACCTGTCGGCGAGCGCGGCGTCGAAGCGCCCCGCGATCACGAGCGTCGCGTTGTCGGGCGTGAAGTGCGTGCGCCGGAAGCGAGCCACGTCGTCGACGGCGAGCGACGCGCTCGCGTGGCGCGGCAGCCCGGCGCGCGCGTACGGATGCGCCGCGCCGAAGACCGCCGCGCGCCACGCGTCGGTGACCGCGCCGTCGTCGCTGGTGCGCTTGGTCTCGCGCTGGAGCGCCTCGAGGAACGCCGACGTGTCCTCGTAGATGCCGTCGCGCACGCGCCGGCGCAGGCCCGCGAGCAGGTAGTCGAGGTGCATGTCGAGGCCGCGCGCGCCGAACGCGATGTGATCCGTCCCGACGTCGACGTCGGTGCTGCCGCCGGCGGCGGAGAACAGCAGGCGGTCCTTCAGGTAGCGCACGTCCCAGCGCAGCGCGTGCGCGGCGACGAGCGCGGCGCCGCGCTTGTCGAGCGGCTCGTCGGCGCTGCCGCGCGCGAACACGAGGCGGAGGTCCACCGTCGGGACGCTGGTCAGCGGCAGCAGCACGACCTTCATTCCGTTCGGCAGCTCGCGCGCCGTCATGTGCGCGAGGCTGCGCGCCGCGAACGCCGCGGCGGGCCTGTGCGCGTCGGCGGGGTCCGGCAGATCGCGCCGCTGGCCGAGGTCGTGGATCGCCGGCGCGATCCGGGCCGAGCGATCGCCGCCGCCCTTCTCGCGCGGCGCGAGCGTGACGAGCACGGCCTTCTTCATCGCGAAGTGCTCGCGCGCGAGGTTCGCGGCCTCGCCCTGCGTCATCGCGTTCAGCCCGGCGACCTCGGCGGCGAGCGCGCCCTGCGGCGCCCGGCCGGCCTGCAGCCACGCGGCGAGCTGCGCGTCGCGGGTCTCGCCGTCCTCGAACGCGGCGTAGAGCTGGTACAGCGCCGTCTGCTGGACCTGGTCGAAGCGGAACTGCGTGAAGTCGGACCTGCGCGCGAACATCGCGGGCGCGGCCTCGACGCCCTCCTCGAGCTTCTTCGCGACGTCGTCGGTCGCTTCGCCCTCGGCCGGGCGCACCATGACCGCGAGCATCGGCGCGCGCTCGTCGCCGAGCTCGATCGTGCCCACGCTGCCGCGCACGCGCTCGTCGACCGCATCGGCCACGACGTGGGAGGCGAGCACGCGGAGCTTGGTGCGCAGCATCGGATCCGCGGGGAGCGGCCACGCCGCCATGACGACGCCGCGCTCGATCGGCACGGTCGCGTCGACGCGGCGCCCGGCGGCGGCGACCCTGGGGACCTCCGTCGTGGGCGTGAAGGTGCGGCGCGCCACCTTCGCGAGGAACTTGCCGAGCGCGGCCTCGACCTGATCCGGCTTGAGGTCGCCCGAGATCACGAGGACGGCGTTGCTCGTCGCGTAGTGGGCGTCGGCGAACGCGCACGCCTGCTCGAGGGTGATCGCGGCGACGCTGTCGACGGTGCCCGCCATCGGCGCCGCGTACGGGTGGCCGGCGGGATAGACCGCGGCGTGGAGCGCGGCCCAGATCTCGCGCGCCTCGTCGCGCTGGCGCAGCTCGTTGAGCACGACCTCGCGCTCGCGCACGAACGCGGACTCGCTGATCGTCGTGCAGCGGAAGCCGACGCGCACGGCCTCGATCGACAGGAGCTTGTCGAGCTGCGACGTGCGCGCGCGGGCGACGTACGTCGTCGCATCCGGCGACGTGCTCGCGTTGAACTCGGTCGCGCTGCGCTCGAGGTGCGCGTACAGCGTGTCGGCGCCGAGCACCTGCTGGAACATCAGGTGCTCGACGAGGTGCGCGATGCCGCGCCGGTCGGGCGGATCGTCGATCGATCCGACCTGGTAGCGCATCGTCACGCGCAGCTCGGCGGCGCGCGGATCCTGGACGAGCACGATGCGCAGCCCGTTCGGCAGCTCGCCGGCCGTGATGCCGAGCTCGAGGTTGGTGCGGCGCGGCGGCGCCGGCGGCGGCGGTCGAAACGTACAGGCTGCGAGCGCGACCGCGATGCTCGCGAGAACCAGCCCCTTCACCCCGCGAGTATCTCGCAGGTGCCGGCTGCGTAGGCAAGCCGTGGGACGCGCGCACACCGTGCGCCGGCACGGGCGGTGCAGCACATCGCTACATGGCGAATCAGAGATCACGGCGCAAGAAGGCCGGCGAGCGCAGGCGCGACGAGGCGCGCGGTCCCGGCGGTCCCCGCTACGGCGGCACGTCGTGGAAGCGCGCCGACGAGCGCGCGCCCGACGAGCGCTTCGGGCGCACGCGCAGCGATCGCGCCGGCGACCTGCTCGGCATCGGCGCCGGCGACCCCGCGGAGCGCGAGCCGCGCGAGGCCAGCTTCGCCGCCCCCTGGACCGCCGGCTACGTCAGCGGCGGCGAGGTGATCGGCATCCGCCGCGCCGTCGCCACCGACGAGAAACATCCACGCCGCCGCGCCCCCAGCCGCCGCCGTCGCTGACAAGCCGATCCACGAAGCGCCTCGTTCCGACGACGATCGATCGCCTGCCGCCTTGTCCAGGAGCCGTCGTGCAGCACTTCGTGTGTTGCCGTCCAGAGACGGGCACGGGCGGCACACGAACCGCCACGCTCGCCGTGGTTCTCGACGGAGCAGTGACGGTCGGGCGCTTGGGCGGTTCGTCGCTCAGGCCGCGCGGGCGGCGAGCTCGCGCGCGACGTTCTCGAGGCGGTCGTAGGCCATCGCGGCGCCGGTCTCCATGCCGGAGGCGACGATCGCGTCGCGGCCCTCCTTCGAGGGGCACTTCTGCAGCGCGGTGAACAGCGTGCGGTCGCCGCGCCCCTCGAAGACGTAGGTCACGACCGTCTCGTTGTCGGGGAACGGATCGAACACCTCGGTGTTCACGAGCCGGGCGTTCGGCACGATCTCCCGGTACTCGCCGTGGAAGCCGATCTCGGCGCCCTTGGGGTCGAGGAGGACGTAGCGCCACTTGCCGCCGACGCGCAGGTCGATCTCGCACACGGGCATCTGGAAGCCCTCCATGCAG
Organism: Deltaproteobacteria bacterium; assembly: GCA_019637375.1. Lineage (GTDB taxonomy): Bacteria > Myxococcota_A > Polyangia > Haliangiales > Haliangiaceae > JABFXX01. Next base: position 121,019 of record JAHBVW010000018.1, read on the forward strand.
TTCCACCAGCGCCGCACGTGCTCGGGCCTGGTCGAGGCCTCGTAGACGAGGTGCGGCGGCGCATCGAACTCGCGCGTGAACAGGATCTCGGTGTCCGACGGGAAGGTGATCTTGAGCTTATTTCCTGCGGGCATGGCGCTTCTCCTTCTCTTTCGCCTTCAGTTCCTCGAGCAGGTTGTCGAGCTGCTGGAAGCGGCGCTCCCAGAGCTCGCGATACCGCTCCAGCCAGTCGGTCGCCTCGCGGAGCGGGGTCGCTTCGAGGCGGCACGGCCGGCGCTGCGCGTCGCGTCCGCGCGAGATCAGCCCGGCCTTCTCGAGCACCTTCAGGTGCTTCGAGATCGCGGGCTGGCTCATGCTGAACGGCTCGGCGAGCTCCGTCACCGTGGCCTCGCCCTTCACGAGGCGCGCGAGGATCGCGCGGCGCGTCGGGTCGGCGAGCGCGGAGAACGTGGCGTCGAGGCTGGCGGCTGCGGTGTTCATAACCTGTCTTGTATATAACTTTTAGGTTATCCAAGCGGCGCTGTCAACCCCAGCCTCAGCCGGATGCCTGGCGTGCCGCGTGCAATTCAGGTCGGTATGGCGAACGACGACCTCAGCGAATACCCGACGTATCGCGGCTGGTGGCAGGCGCTGCTCGCGGCCTGGTTCGTGGCCCTCGGCGGCCTGGTCTCCGTGTTCGTCGGACGGTGAGTTCTCTCGCCGAATCACGGACATCGCGATCGCCGTCGATCTGCGAGGACCTCGTTCGACCTGGAGGCGAAAGGAAACGAACGATGCCTCCGATCAAACTGTACGGTCCTCCGGCGAGCAGCTACGTGCGCACGGCGCGCCTCGTGTGCCTCGAGAAGTCGGTGCCCCACGTCCTCGAGCCGATCGAGCTCGGCAGCGACGCGCACGGCGAGCGCCACCCGTGGCACCGCGTGCCCGTGCTCGAGCACGGCGACGTCCGCCTGTACGAGACGAGCGCGATCGCACGCTACGTCGACGAGATCGGTGAGGGTCCGTCCCTCGTCCCGGCGCGCCCGCCCGAGCGCGCGGCGATGGAGCAGTGGATCAGCGCGATCAATAGCTACGTGTACGACGCCGTCGTGCGCAACTACGTGCTCGTCTACGTGCGCTCGATGCTGAGCAAGCAGCCGCTCGACACCGACGCGGTCCGCGCCGGCGCGCCGAAGATGGAGCGCGACCTCGGCCGCCTCGACGCCGCGTACGCGAAGCGCCCGTGGCTCGCCGGCGAGGCGCTGTCGCTCGCCGATCTGTTCGTCGCGCCGATCGTCGCGACCACCGCGATGTTCGACGAGGGCCGCGCCGCCCTCGCCGGCCTGCCCCACCTGAGGCGCGCCCTCGAGCAGCTCGCCTCGCGGCCGTCGTTCGCGACGGTCCACGCGAACCTGTTCGCCTGAGTCAGCGGGTCAGGTACTGCGTCGCGCCGTCGCGGTACACGAGCATCAGCGCGCGATCGCCGCTACCGGCGGCCTGGCGGAACGAGGCCGCGTCGCGCACCGGCTTGTGGTTGACCTCGAAGACGATGTCGCCCTGGCGCAGCCCGAGGTTCGCCGCGGGGCTCGCGGGATCGACGTGCGTGACGACGACGCCGCCCTGCAGCGTCGGCGGGATCGAGAGGCGCGAGCGCAGCGCCGGGTCGACGGCCTGGACGCTGGCGCCGACGATCGGGTTCGGGCGCGGCCCGGTGCTCGCGGCCTTCGCCGTCGGCGTCTCGCCGAGCATGATGTCGAGCGTGCGCTTCTTGCCCGCGCGCTCGACCTCGAGCGTCACGCTGTGGTCGACGCCCGCGAGCGCGATCGCGGTGCGCAGCTGGCCGGCGCTGGTCGCCGGCTTGCCGTCGACGGACAGGATCACGTCGCCGCGCGCGAGGCCGGCCCTCTCGGCGGGGCTCTTCGGGCTCACCTCCGCGACGAGCACGCCGCGCGGCGAGCCGAGGTCGAGCGTGCGCGCGAGCTCGGGCGTGATGTCCTTCACCGCGACGCCGAGGTAGCCGCGCGACACCTTGCCGTGCTCGAGGATCTCGTCCTTGATCTTGAGCGCCATGTTGCTCGGGATCGCGAAGCCGATGCCCTGGTAGCCGCCGGAGCGCGACGCGATCGCCGTGTTGATCCCGACGAGGCGGCCGTTCATGTCGACGAGCGCGCCGCCCGAGTTGCCGGGGTTGATCGCGGCGTCGGTCTGGATGAAGTCCTCGAGGTCGAGGATGCCGATGTCGGCGCGGCCGAGCGCGCTGATGATGCCCATCGTCACCGTCTGGCCGATGCCGAACGGGTTGCCGACCGCGAGCACGAGGTCCCCGATGCGGACCTGCGACGAGTCCGCGATCTCGATCGTCGGCAGCCTCTTCGCGTCGACGTGCAAGACGGCGAGGTCGCTGTCGGGGTCCTTGCCGACGACCTTCGCCTCGAGCTCGCGCCCGTCCTGCAGCGCGACGCGGATCTTGTCGGCCTCGTCGATGAGGTGGTTGTTCGTGAGGACCACGCCGTCGGTCCCGACGATCACGCCGGAGCCGAGGCCGCGCTGGCGCTGCTCGCGCTCGCCGCGGCCCAGGAAGCGCTCGAACACGGGATCTCCGTCAGCGCGCGCGCCCGTGCGCTCCGAGAACACGTTGACCACCGCGGGTGTGACCTTCGCTGCGACGTCGGCGATCGTCCGTCCGCTCGGTAGCTGCACCGCGCCCGACGACGGCTGCGACGCCGTCGGACGCGGAGCCTCGCGCCGATCGTCGAACCGCTCGGGCTTCGCACACGCGGCGATCAGCGTCGCGCCGACCGCGATGACTCGGACGAACCGCATGCGTGCATCTCCTAGCGACCGCCGGGGTCGCCACCGGGCTACCGTGCAAGCGCGCGACCACGCGGGGCGGTCACTTCGCCGGCACGAGCGCGCGGATGTCGGCGATCAGCTTGTCGAGGCCGCTGGCGTCGCTGCTGCGCTCGAGGACGAGCACGCCCCTGCCGTCGAAGACCTTCACGTGCGGCAGCCCGAAGCCCTTCGGCGTGAGGTGCTGCGCGACGGCGGCGCTGTCCCAGTCGGCGGCGTCGATGCGGCGGATCGCGACCAGCTGCGGGTGGGCGCGCGCGAGCTCGACGAGCGCGGGCTCGAGCTTCTTGCACGGCTCGCACCACGCGGCCCAGAAGTCGAAGATCGTCAGCTTGCCCGGCACGGGCACGAGCTCCACCGCCTCTCCCGGCCTGCCGACGTCGGCGACGTCGAGGCCCGCCGCGTCGACGTGCTCGACGACGCGGTCGTGGCCATGGCCGTGATCGTGATCGTCGTCGTGATCGTCGTCGTGGTGATGGCCCGCGGCGGCGCGCTTGCCGCCGAACGACCACGACGCGCCGACCTCGACGATCGCCGGGATCGCGAGCTGCCCGCCGACCGCGTGGGTGATCGCCGGCACCTTGACCGCGAGGTCGATGCCGACACGCCGGGACGCGGCCCACGTCGCGCCGGCGCCGAAGATCAGGTCGAAGCGGCCGCGGTTGCCGTCGTCGGTCGGGACCGCGCCGCCCCAGCGCTCCGGGGATTCGCCGAGCGCGTCGATGCCGCCGCGCACGCTCCACGCCGCGCCGAGCCGCCGCTGCAGCGCGACGCCCGCCGCGTAGCGATCGCCGGCGCGGTAGCCCTTCGCGTTGTCGTACACGACCTGCTGCGACAGCGCGTACGTCCCGAAACGCCACATGCCCCACGCGCGCGCGGCCTCCGCGGCGACGACGGGGTTCACCGTCCCGGTGCCGAGCTGGATGTGCTGGTGGCGCAGCCCGAGATCGCCGAGCGCGAACGGGTTCTCCTCGGTGCGGCCGATCGGGATCGTGATCCCGGCGCGCGCGGTGACGCGCCACGCACCGGCGGTGAGCGACGCGGATCCGAGCAGCATCGGGTCGGCGATCCCCGAGACGACCTCGTTGCGGTGGTGGAGGTCCGGGCGCGCGAGCATGACCTCGGCGCCGGCGCGGTCGAGGTAGCGGATCGACGTGTCGACGACGCGCACCGGCACCATCAGCGACGCGCTGAACCTCCGCGTCAGCCCGACGGCGGCGAACGCGCGCACCTCGCCGACGAGCAGCTGCTGGTCGTGCACGATGTCGATCGGGCCGCGCCCCTCGACGTCGTCGTGGTCGTCGTGCTGCGTCTGGACGTACGTGCCCACCCACGCGAGGCGCAGGGCCACCTGCCCCGGCGCGAGCCCTTCGTCGTCGACCTTCCCGACCGGGAGGTTGGGGTTGCTTCAACCCGCTCAGGCACCGCCGGCGCCGGCGAGCTCGGGTCGGCCGAACAGGCCCGCCGCGGCGACCCACGCGATCCAGCGCCGGTACTTCATGGACGGAACATATCTCATCGCGGCGTTCGCCGGCGCACGGGCACCGTGGTTGCAAGTCCGTTCTCGATGCCCGACGAGATTCTGGTCGTCGAGGACGATCCGGACGTCCAGATCGCCCTCAGAGACGTGCTCGAGAGGGCCGGTTACACCGTCTCGACGGTGAGCAACGGCGCCGAAGCGATCGACGCCCTGTCTCCGTTCGCACCTCCTTGCGTCGTGCTCGTCGACCTGCTGATGCCCGGCATCATCGGCGGCGAGCTGCTCGAGTACATGCGCAGCGACCCGATCCTCGCCCGCATCCCGGTCGCGATCATCTCCGGCTCTCCTCACCTCGCCCCCGAGGGCTACACCGTGTTCGCGAAGCCACTCGACGCGAGTGTGCTGCTGGACTACCTCCGGCAGCACACGTCGCACAGGACGATGGCGTGAGTGCGCGCCGCCGGTGCGGCCCGCGGTGCACGCCCCCACCGTGCGTGTGGGTCGCGGCGCTCGTCGGTCCGCGCGTGATCGCACGCGCACCGCCTCGTCGAGCGGCGCACCCGAGGACGCCGCTCGACGCCCGTCGGGGCACGCCGCGTGGCGCGTCGTGGACTTCGACCCCATCGCCTCTCCGCCACCGGCGCACTCCGGCCACGTGTCTCCGGAGCGTGCGGTGCGCGCGCGAGACCGTCGCACGACGGCTCGTTGCATGCACGGTGGAGGGAACCGGCGAGGAGCATCGATGCAACCCCAGGACCGTGGCGGTATGTCAGGGCCGCGAGAGTCGGAGCAGGAGCGAGAGATCGACGTCGTCTCGCCAGCCGACCGCGCGAACCTGCGCGCACGGCCGATCCGCGCCGGTGAGGTGATCCGCGACCGCCGCGAGGCGATCCTCGCGTCGTGGCTCCAGCGCGTGCGCGGGGAGCGCGACCGGCCGCAGGTCGCCGCGCTCGTCGAGGCGATCGCGGTGCTCGCCGATCACCTCAGCACCGGCACGACGCCCGTCCCCGAGCTCCCGGCCGACGCCCTCGAGGCGCTCGGCGACGGCATCGATCTCACCGAGATCGTCGGCGAGCTCGGCATCCTGCGCGACAGCATCGTCCGGATCTGGGACGTCCCCGACCCGCGCCTCCTCGAGCTGCGCATCGTCGACCAGGCGATCGATCGCGCGATCGCGGCGGCGATCGACCGCCACGCCCGCGCGCGCGACCGCACGCTCGCCGCCGTCGACCGGATCTCGAACGCGGCGCTCGCGAGCCGCAGCCTCGACGAGCTGCTCGACCGGCTGCTGCGCGTGCTCGTCGACAGCGCGGCGACCGTCGACTGCGCGGCGATCCTGCTCCGCGAGGGCGACGTCTTGCGCGTGCGCGCGTCGATGGGCCCCGACGACGGCGGCCGCCTCGGCGCCACCGAGCGCATCGGCGAGGGCTTCGCCGGGACGATCGCGTTCACGGGGCGGCCGCTCGAGGTCACGCGGCCCGCGGCGGATCCGGAGGTCGTGCGCGCGGTGTACGGCGTGCCGCTCCTCGACAACGGCGAGCCGATCGGCGTCGCGCACATGGCGTCGGCCACCGTGACCGAGTTCTCGCGCCAGGACCGCCAGATGCTCGCCGCGATCGCGAACCGCGCGACGTCGGCGATCGTGCAGCACCTCCTGCGCGAGCGCGCCGAGCACGCGGCCGAGCGGCTGCGCGAGCGCGAGCGCGAGTTCCGCACGCTCGCCGACAACATCCCGCAGCTCGCGTGGATGGCCGACGCCGCCGGCGTCGTGTACTGGGTCAACCGGCGCTGGATCGAGCACACCGGCGTCGACGTCCTCGCGATGCACGGCGATCCGATGACGGCGCACCACCCCGAGCACCGCCTGCGCGTCGCGGCGAGCTGGGACGTCGCCCTCGAGCGCGGCGAGCCGTGGGAGGACACGTTCCCGATCCGCGATCGCACCGGGCGCTACCGCTGGTTCCTGTCGCGCGCGATCCCGATCCGCAACGAGCGCGGCACCGTCGATCGCTGGTTCGGCACGAACACCGACGTCACCGCGCAGCGCTTCCTCGACGAGGCGACCAAGCTCCTCAACGCGTCGCTCGACTACGGCAAGACGCTGCAGGAGCTCGCGCGCCTCGCGGTACCCGACATGGCCGACTGGTGCGTCGTCGACCTCGTCGTCGAGTCCGGTGCGATCCGCCGCACGTGCGCCCACGACGATCCGCAGATGGTGGAGCGCGCGCGCGCGTGGAACGACAGGTACCCGCCCGATCCGGCGGCGCCGACCGGCTCGGCGAAGGTGATCCGCACCGGCGAGGTCGAGTTCCACGCCGAGGTGACCGACCGCGACCTCGTGCAGATCGCGCGCGACGAGGAGCACCTCGAGTCGCTGCGCCGCTGCGGCGTCCGCTCGCTCGTGACCGCGCCGCTCGTCGCGCGCGATCGCGTGTTCGGCGCCGTCACGCTCGTCACGACGGAGTCGGGGCGCCGCTACAACGCGCAGGACGTCGAGGTCGCGCGCGAGCTCGGCCGGCGCGCCGGCATGGCCGTCGACAACGCGCGCCTGTACCACGACTCGCAGCAGGCGACGCGCACGCGCGAGGAGGTGCTCGCGATCGTGTCGCACGACCTGCGCAATCCGCTCGGCGCGATCTCGCTCGCCGCGGCGAACCTCGTGATCGAGCACGGCGCCGCGCCGACGTCGCGCCGCCTGCTCGAGCTGATCGGGCGCTCGACGAGCCGCATGGAGCACCTGATCGACAACCTGCTCGACATGGCGAGCATCGAGGCGCGCGGGCTGTCGCTGTCGCTCGCGCCGCACGACCCCGCCCTCCTCGTGCGCAACGTCGTCGAGACCGACGAGGCGGTCGCCGCCGAGCGCAAGATCGCGATCGCGGTCGACTGCGACTTCGGCGGCGCGCAGCTCGTGTGCGACGGCGATCGCATCGAGCAGCTGCTCGGCAACCTCCTGTCGAACGCGACGAAGTACTGCCGCCCCGGCGACCGCGTGACGGTGCGCGGCCGGCTCGCCGGCGATCGCGCGGAGTTCGTCGTCGAGGACAACGGTCCCGGCATCGCGCCCGACGAGATCCCGTTCCTGTTCCAGCCGTACTGGGCCGCGCGCCGCAGCGCCGTGCGCAAGGGCACCGGCCTGGGCCTCTACATCTGCAAGGGCATCGTCGACGCACACGGCGGCGCGATCTGGGTGCAGAGCCAGCCGGGGCAAGGTGCCTCGTTCGGGTTCTCGATCCCGATGCGCGCGCCGCCGGCGGCCGCGTAGCCGCCCCGATCCATCCGTCGAGATCCTGGGAGTGCGCGCCCTCCCGCCGCGCGGAGTGCGGGTTCTCCTTCGCGGCCCACGCGCGCCGCCTTACAATGGTCGCGATGCCCCCGGAGGGTCGGTTGCTGGTGAGGGTGCGCGGCGAGGCATGGGAGTCGAGGGGTGACGAGCGGCTGCAGGCCGCGCTCGAGGAGCTCCGCAGGTGCAAGCAGGAGCTCGCGAGCGTGTGCATGGAGCTCGACCTCGTCGGCGAGGAGAGCGAGCGCCGCCTCGACGCGCTCCGCCGCGCGGCGCGGGAGGCCGACGACCTGCTGTCGGAGACGGACGTCGCGGTGCTCGTCCTCGATCGCGCGCTGCGCATCCTGCACTTCACGCCGCCGGCGCGGGCGCTGTTCAACCTGCGCGCCGGCGATCGCGGACGGCCGCTCGGCGACCTGACGCACCGCCTGCCCGCGCTCGAGCTCGCCGACCTCGAGCGCGCGTGTGCGAGCGGCGCGGTCCTCGAGCGCGAGCTCGTGTGCGCCGCGGGCCGTCGCTGGCTGATGCGCGCGCGATCGAAGCCGGCGCGCCGCGTCGTGATCACGTTCGTCGACGTCACGGCCGTGCGCAGCGAAGCGCCGTGATGCGCGCGTGCAGGTGAATTGCACACGCGGCGCGAGATCGCGTGTAGCACTTTGTTGCGGGTGGTCGGCTTGACAGTGCGATCCCGCGCGCGCAGAGTCGGTGCGCGCCAAAGGGGGGAATCGGGCGTGTTTGCGGATGTCAATCGGACGATCGAGACGCTGCTGAAGGCGGAGTTGCCCGGCGACGTCGCCACGCAGATCGCGATCAGCTTCGCGACGCCCGACGAGACGTTCCCTCCGCAGGGCCTCGCCCTGCCCGCGATCAACTTCTTCCTGCACGAGATCCACGAGCACACCGAGCTGCGCACGACGGAGCCGGAGCTCGAGCGGCGCGACGACGGCCGCATCGCGCGCGTCGCGCCGCCGGTGCGCATCGATTGCCACTACCTCGTCACCGCCGTCGCGCAGGCGCAGCCCGGCTCCGAGCACGACGAGCACCGCATCCTCGGTGCGGCGCTGACCGTGCTGCTGCGCCACCGCGTCTATCCCGCGCCGATCCTGCAGGGTGCGCTCGCCGGCAAGTCGCCGCCGGTGCGCGCCGCGATCGCGCGCAAGGGCGCGTCGGGCATCGAGCTGTGGCAGGCGCTCAAGGGCAAGCCGCGCGCGTGCTTCCACTACACGCTGACCGTGCCGTTCGATCTCGGCCGCCCCGAGGTCACGGGCGCGCCGGTCGGCAGGCTCGCGATCAACGGGGTCGCGTGAGCGGCTTTCTCCGGATCGATCCGATCGTGCACCGCGCCGCGCTCGCGGGGCGCGCGCTCGACACGCTCGCGAAGGTCGGGCTGCCCGGCGTCGCGGTGCGCATCGTCGACGGTCCGCCGGCGTGGAAGACGAAGTTCCGCGGGCGCGAGGTCGCGACGACGAACGCCGACGGCTGGTACCGCTTCCTCGACCTGCCCGCCGGGACGTACCGCGTCGAGGCGGCCGCGCCGTCGTCGCGCTACGCGACCGCGCCGAAGACGATCGCGGTGACGGCGACGGCCGCGTCGGCGCTCGACCTCGAGCTCGCACCGACGGCGCTCACCGGCGTCATCACCGCGAACGGCAAGCCGCTCGCGATGGCGCGCATCCGCCTCGTCGACAGCGGCGAGGTCGCGTACACCGGCGCGACCGGCGGCTACACGCTGTCGCCGCTCGAGCCGGGCACGAACCGCACGATCGAGCTGAGCGCGCAGCGCCACGTCACCGCGACCGTGCAGGTGACGCTGCCGCGCGGCGTCACCACCACCCGTTCCGCAGCCCTCGCCCCCGTCTGACAGGAGCACCCATGGCGATTCACAAGGCACCCGGCGTCTACGTCATCGAGCAACCCACCGTCGCGCCGATCGTCGGCGTCGGGACGAGCACGCCGGCGTTCATCGGCGTGTACGACGCGACCGTCGCGACGGCGGAGAACGTCGTCGAGTACTGCACGAACTTCACCGAGTTCGCGAAGAAGTTCGGCGGCTACACCGACAAGGTCGCGGGCCAGAACACGCTCGCGATCGCGGTGCGCGGCTTCTTCACGAACGGCGGCTCCGGTTGCTACGTCGTGCGCGTCAAGAGCGAGGGCGCGATCGACGCCGCGCTCGCCGCGCTCGAGGCGTACGACGACGTCGCCATGGTCGCGGCGCCGGGCGTGCCGGCGGACATCGCGGCGCCGGGCGCGATCGACAAGATCGTCGCGCACTGCGCGCAGATGGGCGATCGCATCGCGATCCTCGACGCGCCGAACGTGCCGATCGGCGAGCTCGACAAGGCGCTGCCGCCGACCGCGAGCGCGCCGTACACGGCGACCGACTTCGCCGCGCTGTACGCGCCGTGGCTCGTCGTCGTCGATCCGAACGACCCCGACGGCAAGAAGGAGCTGACGGTGCCGCCGAGCGGGCACATCGCGGGCATCTACGCGCGCACCGACGCGACGCGCGGCGTGCACAAGGCGCCGGCGAACGAGGTCGTGCGCGGCATCCTGCGCCTGTCGCAGCGGATCAGCCGCGCGCAGCAGGAGAAGATCAACCTCGTCGGCGGCAACTGCATCCGCAACATGGACGGCGCGAACAAGGTGTGGGGCGCGCGCACGCTCGCCGGCGACGGCGGCACGCGCGCGGCGTGGAAGTACGTGCCGATCCGCCGCCTCATGTGCTTCCTCGCGAAGTCGATCGATCACGGCACGCAGTGGGCGGTGTTCGAGCCGAACGGCGAGGACCTGTGGGCCAAGCTCGTGCGCAACATCGGCTCGTTCCTCGAGGGTGCGTGGGCGCAGGGCATGCTCGCCGGCACGTCGCCGCAGGAGGCGTTCTACGTGAAGTGCGACGCCGAGAACAACCCGCCCGACGAGCGCGCGAAGGGCTACCTGTACATCGACGTCGGCGTCGCGGTGCTCTACCCGGCGGAGTTCGTCGAGATCCGCATCCAGCACCAGTCGTCGCTCGCGAAGTAAGTCCACGTGGCAGCGTCGTCGTCGACACGTCCGGGGGTCTGGTTCGAGCCGTTCACGCCGGTCGTAGAGGCGCCGTTCCAGACCGGCGTCGCGGGGTTCCTCGCGCCCGCCGTCGACCTCGACGTTGGCGTGGCGGAGCTGCCGCAGGTGCGCACGTACACGAGCTGGCACGACTTCGCGTACGCGTTCACCGCGCGGCGCGGCGCGTGGCTGCCGGGGTGGCACCCCGACGCGCTCGCGTGGCACGCGGTGCAGGGCTTCTTCGCGAACGGCGGCGCGCGCTGCCACGTCGCGTTCTACGACCCGTCGGCGACGGGCGATCGCGCGGCGGCGCTCGCGCATGCCGTCGCCGCGCTCGCGGAGGTCGATGCCGACGTCGTGTGCGCGCCGTCGCTCGCGGCGGCCGCGGATCGCGCGCTGCTCTTGCGCACGCTGATCGGCGCGGCCGAGGCCGCGCGCACCGAGCAAGACGCGCGCTGGTTCCTCGTCCTCGACGCACCGCCGCCGGCGCCGAGCGAGGACGTCGCCGCGTGGATCGCGACGGCGGTCGCCGCGCACGGCGGCGCCGGGCCGTTCGACGCCGCGCTGTATCACCCGTGGCTCGTCCCGGGCGGCGACGTCGAGGCGTGCCCCGGCCCGGCGGTCGCGCACGTGCCGCCGTGCGGGCACGTCGCCGGCGTGTACGCGCGCAGCGATCGCCGCGCCGGCGTGCACCGCGCGCCCGCGAACGAGGAGCTCGCCGCGATCGTCGACCTCGCGGGCTCGCCGCCGGAGACGAGGCTCGCGAACCCGATCGAGGTGTTCCCCGGGCGCGGCATCCGCGTGTGGGGCGCGCGCACGCTCGGCGCGACGCGGGATCCGAACGCCGGCGACAGCTTCGTCAACGTGCGGCGCCTCGTGCTCACGCTCGAGCGCTGGCTCGTGCGCGCGCTCGCGTGGGCCGCGTTCGAGCCGAACGACCTGCGCCTGTGGATCCGGATCCAGCGCGAGCTCGAGGACAAGCTCGGCGATCTGTTCACGCGCGGCGCCCTCGCCGGCCGCTCGCCGGCGGAGGCGTTCTTGGTGAAGTGCGACGCCGAGAACAACCCGGCGGAGGCACGCGCCCGCGGGGAGCTGTACGTCGACGTCTCCGTCGCGCCGGCCGCCCCGCAGGAGTTCATCACGATCCGTCTCGTACGCAGCGCCGAGGGGCTGACCGTCGCGCGGTGACGAGCGCCAACCAGAGACCGACGAGGAGCAGAGGAGCAAGCGATGGCAAACCGTGTCGACCCCTACTTCGGATTCAATTTCGCCGTCGAGCTCGACGGCATCACGCGCATGGGTTTCAAAGGCTGCACCGGCCTCGACAGCAGCACGACGTCCACGAAGTACCGCGAGGGCACGGACGCGTCGCTAGCGCAGCGCGAGCTGCCCGCCCTGCTCCACCACACGGCGATCACGCTGACGCGCGGGATCACCGACGACCGCGCGCTGTGGGACTGGCGCAACGACATCGCGAAGGGCAAGGCGACCCGCCACGACATCTCGATCATCCTGCGCAACGAGCAGGGCGAGGAGAAGATCCGCTGGAACGTGAAGAACGCGTACCCGACGAAGTGGTCGGGCCCGTCGTTCGACGCCACGGCGGAGGCGGTCGCGATCGAGACCCTCGAGCTCACGCACGAGGGTGTCGAGGTGCAGAAGTGGTAGCTCCCGCCATCGCGGAGTTCCCGTTCACGCTGCCGCTCGGGTTCCGCGACGCCGAGGGCGTGCTCCACCGCGACGGCGTGATGCGCATGTCGACGGCGTTCGACGAGATCGCGCCGCTCAAGGACGCGCGCGTCCAGAGCAACCCCGGCTACCTCGTGCTGATCCTCTTGTCGCGCGTCGTCACCCGCCTCGGCACCGTCGAGCACATCAACCCCAAGCTCCTCGAGAGCCTGCTGTCGGGCGACCTCATGTTCCTGCAGGACCTGTATCGGCGGATCAACGAGACGGGGCACTCGCGCCTCGCCGTGACGTGCCCGCACTGCAAGGGCGACTTCGAGGTGGAGACCAGCCCCGTGGGGGAATCGTGAGCTACCCCTCGGACCGGCTCCACGAGGAGGTAGCTTACGTCGCGCGCTATCTGCACTGGTCGTACGACCACGTGATGGCGCTCGACCACCGCGAGCGCCAGCGCTGGGTCGCCGAGATCGCGAAGACGAACGCCACGCTCGGCGAGCGGGGTTAGCGCGTGTCGACGCCGCTCGGACTCAACGCCGCCCTCACCGCCGGCCTCGCCGCCGCGGGGCGGCGCATCGACCCGTACCACGCGGTGAACTTCCTCGTCGAGATCGACGGGTTGATCACCGGCGGCTTCTCGAAGGTCGACGGCCTCGAGAGCGCGATCGAGACGCAGGACTACGTCGAGGGCGGGCGCAACGACTACGTGCACAAGGTGCTGAAGGGCACGACGTACGTGCCGCTCGTGCTGTCGCACGGCATCACCGACGTCGACACGCTGTGGTCGTGGCACGAGCGCACGCGGCGCGGCGTCATCCAGCGCAAGAACGGCACGCTCATGCTGCTCGACGCCCGGCACATGCCCGTCATGTGGTGGAACTTCGCGCAGGCGCTCCCCGTGAAGTGGGTCGGGCCGTCGTTCGACGCGAGCAGCGACGCCACCGTCGGCATCGAGCGGATCGAGCTCGTCCACCGCGGCATCACCAAGCCGATCGCGAGCCAGGCCCTCGGCGCACTCCGCCTCGCGGGGAAGATCGCGCCGTGACCGCGGCGTGGGAGGACGCGCTCGATCCCGCGCTGGTCGCGCGGCTCGCGTGGCCGCTGCGGCGCCCGCAGGTGCCGTCGCCGTGGCCGCGCGGGCTCGCGCTCGCGCGCCGGATCTTCGACGGTGTCGACGCGCTCCTCGGCAAGCTGCCGCTCCTCGCGCGCTTCCCCGGCCTCGAGCGCGCGCTCGCGGTTCCGGAGACGCCGATCGTGCACCCGCATGCCGCCGGCGAGCGCGCCCCGGCCCCCGTGATCGCCGCCGCCGTGGTTGCCGCGGCCGTGCCGGTGGTCGTTCCGGCGATCGTTCCGGCGATCGTTCCGGCGATGGTGCAGGTGCCGCCGGCGAGCTCGCCGCCGATCACCGTCGCGCCTCCGTCGATCCCGACGGCAACGGAGACGGTCGTCCAGGTGGTGGAGCGGGTGCACACCACCGTCGGGAGTCCGGAGGTGTTGCCGGAGATCGCGGCGCCGCGCCGCTCGCGCGTCTCGCGGGTCGGTGCGCCGATCGCGGCGCCTGTACAGTCGTCGCCGGCAACACCCACGACACCCTCCGAGCCGGTGCAGCCGGCGCGGGCCGAGCCCGCGGCGCGATCGCCGGCGTCTGTTGCTGCCATCGACGCGCAGCCGCAGCGCGAGGCGACGGTCGTCGTCGCTCCGCCGGTGGTGTCACCGTCACGGCCCGCGGGATCCACGCCATCGACGGCCACATCACGCGCGTGGGATGCCGCGGCGGCATCCTCGCCGATGCGCGATGCCGCGGCGGCACCCACGCGCACCACACCCGCGGTCGCATCGCCGGCGCGGGATGCCCCGGCGACACCGACGCGCACCGCACCCGCGGCCGCACCGCCGGTGCGCGAGGCCGTGGCAACACCGTCGCGCACCGCACCCGCGGCGTCGCCGATCGTGCACCCGGCAAGACCGGTGCGGCGGGCCGCGGCCATGACGGAGGCGCCGGTGGTGGCGCCGCGCCGGGCGACGCGCGCCGAGGCGGCGCCGCTCGCGCAGGCCGCGGTGACGCATGCGGCGCCCTCGCCCGCCAATCTCGCGCGGGCGACCGCGCCGCAGGTGCGTGGCGAGGTGCCGCCGGCGCCGCCGAACCCGGCGGCGGCGCCGCCGGTGGCGCGCGGCCGATCGGTCGTGGAGCACGCGCCGGGGCGCGCCGAGCCGCTGGATCTCCACGCGATCGCGGACCACGTGCAGCGCATCCTCGAGCGCCGCGCGATCGACGATCGCCGGCGCATGGGGCAGCGACGATGAGCTTCCTCGACGCCACGCTCGGCGCGAGCGGCAAGCTCGAGCGCCTGAAGATCAAGCACGAGCACCTCCAGCGCGGGCAGCTCGACAGGACGATCGAGGCGCTGTTCAACCCGAACCAGCTCCGCTACGACCACCGCGTCGACTGGCGCGCCGCCGGCACCGTGGCGCAGTCGATCGCGGGCGGCTACCAGCGTCTCGAGTTCCAGGGCACGCCGCCGTCGACGCTCGCGCTGGATCTCTTCTTCGATACCTACGAGGGTGATCGCGGCTCCGACGAGTCGAGCCTGCTCGGCAGCCTGCGCTCGTCGCTCGTCCCCGACAACCCGCTCGACGGCGGCACGCCGAGCGCGACGAACGTGTCGATCCACACGCGCAAGGTGGCCGCGCTCGCGCAGGTCCGCTCGGAGCTGCACCGCCCGCCGGTGTGCAGCCTCGTCTGGGGCGAGACCGAGCTGTTCCGCGGCGTGCTCACGCAGCTCCACGAGGACTTCACGTTCTTCCTCCCGAACGGCATGCCCGTCCGCGCCACGCTGAACTGCACGTTCATGGCGTACCGGACGTTCGGCCAGGCGGTCTCCGAGGTCGAGCTGCACTCGCCCGACGTCCACAAGCGCCGTGTCGTGCGGCGCGGCGATACGCTCGGCCGGATCGCCGTCGAGGAGTACAACGATGCGTCGCGCTGGCGGCTGATCGCGCACGAGAACGGCATCGACAACCCGCGCGCGCTCGTCCCCGGACAGGTGCTCGTGATCCCGAAGCTGGAGCGCTGACGTGGTGGCCGTACCGAGCAGCGCGGGATCGGGAGCGGCGTCCGTCGAGGACTCCGTCGAGCTGAAGCTCAAGGTCGCGGGCAAGGAGCTGACCGGCGGCGAGGTCGCGCACCTGGCCGAGGTGCGCATCTCGCAGACGCTCGGCATGACCGGCACGCTCGAGCTGCGGCTCGCCGCGTGGGACGCCGACTCGCAGGAGCTCAGCTGGGTCGCGCCGACGGGCACGCCGCCGCAGTCGTGGGTCGACGGCGATCGCTTCGCGCCCGGCGCGGAGGTCGAGGTCTCGCTCGGCTACGCCGGCGCGAGCAAGCTCGTGTTCTCCGGCAACTTCACGAAGTTCTCGATCGACGCGAGCGCGGCGGGGCGCGCGTACCTGCGCGTGTGGGCGTCGGATCTCCTCGAGCGGCTCGCCCGCGACGATCGCGCGGAGGTCTACCTCGACACCACGTGCGCCGGCGTCGTCCGCAAGATCGCCGAGCGCGCGAAGATGAAGGTCGACGCGGCCGACGACGACGAGCTCGATCCGGAGTGCCCGTCGATCGAGCAGCCGCCGATGACCGACCTCCGGTTCATCCGCGAGAAGCTCGCGGCGCGCCTCGGGTACGACCTCTACGCCGACGGTGCGACCCTCGTGTTCAAGAAGTCGCAGCTCCGCGAGCACGCCTCGCTGACGCTCACCGCGACCGAGCACGTGATCTCGTTCAACGCCGAGCTCGCGGAGACGACGCAGCTCGGCGGCGTCGAGGTCTACGCGTTCGACACGTTGAACAAGAAGTTCCTCGTCGGCAAGGAGAAGAACTCCGCGTCGGCCGATCAGGCGTTCAGCACGACCGACTCGCGCGCGATGATCGTCGACGGCGCGATCACGAAGCAGGAGCAGGTCGACGCGAAGGCGAAGATCGAGCTCGCGAAGATGCGCGGCGAGTACATCGCGGGGAGCGCGACCTGCTTCGGCCGCACCGACCTGCGCCCCGGCATCATGATCGCGCTCGAGGGGTTCGGGAAGCGCTTCGGCGGCGACGCCTACGTCACGTCCGTCACCCACACCGTCACGCCGAGCGGCGGGTTCCGCACGGCGTTCACGTGGAAAGGCCAGCCGCGATGACCGCAGACACGCACAGCACGCCGGGCGGATACACGATCGTCCCGGCGGTCGTCACGAAGAACGAGGACGACGACGAGAAGCTCGGGCGCGTCAAGGTCCGCTATCCGTGGATGACGGACCAGCAGGAGAGCGGCTGGATCCAGGTCGCGTCCCCGACGGCGGGCAAGGAGCGCGGCTTCTACTTCATCCCCGAGGTCGAGGACCTCGTGCTGATCGCGTTCGCGTTCGGCGAGATCGACCGCGCGTACGTGATCGGCTCCCTGTGGAACAAGGTCGACAAGCCGCCCGTCGACGATCGCCACAAGCGCATCATCAAGTCGGTCGCGGGGCACACGATCACGCTCGACGACACCGAGGACGCCGAGCTGATCTCGATCGTCGACAAGTCCGGCAAGAACAAGATCGTGCTCGACGCGAAGAACAACGTCGTGTCGATCGAGAGCGACGGTGACCTGTCGATCAAGTCCAAGGGCAAGCTCGAGCTGTCGTCGGACGACGACGTCTCGATCAAGGGCAAGAACGTCGTCGTCGAGGCGACCTCGAAGTCGGCGCTCAAGGGCAGCGAGGTCGCGATCAACGGCCCGAGCGGCGTGAAGGTCAACGACGGTGCGCTGGAGGTGATGTAGTGGCGTACCTGCTCAACAAGGACGTGGTCGCGCAGTGCTCGCACGGCGGCCCGGCGCAGCCGATCGCCGGCAACCCGCGCGTCAAGGTCGGCGGCGCCGAGGTGCTCACCGTCGCGACGCAGTTCAGCGTGTCGGGCTGCTCGAACAACCCGACCGGGACCTCGCCGCTGCCGTGCGTGCTCGGCACGTTCCCGGCCGGCGCGACGCGCGTGAAGGTCGGCGGCGTGCCGGTGCTGCTCGACTCGGGCTCCGCCACCGTCGTGCCGACGGGCGCGTCGCTCACGCTCGCGAACCCGCAGCAGCGCGTGAAGGGGCAGTGATGGCGCGCGAGTTCCTCGGCCGCGGCTGGAAGTTCCCGATCGCCGTCGATCGCGACGGCCGCATCGTCGGCGAGTCCGAGGACGAGAAGGTGCGCGAGGCGATCGTCATGATCCTGCGCACCGCGCCGGGCGAGCGCATGATGCGCCCCGACTTCGGCTGCGGGATCCACGAGCTCGTGTTCGAGTCGCTGACCGACGAGCTCGTCGGGCGCGTCCGCACCGAGGTCACGCGCGCGCTCGCCGCGTGGGAGCCGCGCGTCGACGTGCTCGCGGTGCAGGTGCAGCCCGATCGCGACGTGCACACGCGCCTGCTCATCCAGATCGACTACCGCGTCCGCAGCACGAACAGCCGCTTCAACCTGGTCTTCCCCTTCTACGTGCAGTAGCCCATGGACGACGACGCCCCCGAGCTCGACAGCCGAACGTACGACGACGTGGTCGCGCAGACCGAGGCGCTCGCGGCCGCGTACTCGCCGTGGCGGCCGAGCGCGCCCGTCGACCTCGGCGGCGCGCTGATCCGCGTGTTCGGCACGATGGTCGATCACCTGATCGGCCAGCTCAACAAGGTCCCGGCGAAGCACCGGCTCGCGTTCACGCAGCTCCTCGGCACGCGGCCGATCGCGGCGCGCGCGGCGCGGGCGGCGGTGACGTTCGTGCTCGACGACGGCGCGCGGGTCGCGACGGTGCCGGCGCGCGCGAAGATCGCGGGCACGGCGCCCGACGGCACGGCCGTGACGTTCGAGACCGAGCGCGACCTCGCGCTCACGCGCGCGCGGCTCGCCGCCGTCGTCGTGCGCGACCCCGTCGGCGGGCAGCGCTGCGCCGACCGCACCGCGGCCGCGACCGGCGACGCCGCGGCGGTCTGGCCGGCGCTGAAGGGTGCGGACGACGTCGAGCACGTCGTCTACGTCGCGCACGACGTCGTCGACGCGATCGGCGCGGCGGCCGTGACGATCTCCGCCGACGTCGCGAGCCAGATGTCGTGGGCCGTGTGGCGCGACGGCGCGTGGCGCGACGGCCCGGTCACCACCGGCACGGCGTGGAGCGCCGACGGGCTGGCCCGGCCGTTCGAGCGCACCGCCGAGCCCGGCGCCGCCGCGCGCTGGCTGCGCGGCAAGTTCGCGGCCCCGTCGGGCGCGCAGCGCCTCACGCTCAAGATCGACGCGCCGGCCGTGCCGGTGAAGGCGGCCTACGCGAACGGTCAGCGCGCCGACTTCGCGCGCGACGTCGTCGTGTTCGGCGAGCGGCCGGTCAAGGGCACCACGTTCCACGTCGCGCTCGATCACGCGCTCGCGCTGCCCGGCACCACCGTCTCGCTGCGCTTCGTCGTCGCGAGCCCCGGCAAGACCGAGGCGGGCACGCCGGCGGTGAAGCTCGCGTGGGAGCTGTGGTCGCCCGACGGCGTCGTCGCGATCGGCACGAGCGACTCGATCGGCGCCGTGTCGGCCGGCTTCACCGACGAGACGCGGGCGTTCACGCGGGAAGGCGCCGGCACGGTGAGGTTCGCGGTCCCGGCGGCCGTGACGCCCGGCACCGTCGGCGAGGTCACGAGCCGGTGGCTGCGCGTGACGATCCGCGAGGGCGCGTACGGGAAGGACGCGGCGCTCGACAACGGCAAGGTGACGCTGCCGGTGTGGAACCCACCGGCGGTCAGCGCCGCCGGCGTCGGCTGGAGCTCCGCGGCGGGGCAGCCGCCGTCGCGCGTCGTGCGCGGCACCGCGCGCTCGCTCGATCGCCTTGCCCTCCCTGCGCCGCTCTACGTGGGGGCGCCGGAGATGGTCGACACGGGCGCCGCGGCGCCCGACGGCGATCCGTCGCTGCACCTCGGCTTCGACGACCGCTTCGGCGCCGCCGTCGCCGCGATCTACGTGCAGGTGTTGCCGCCCGGCGGCCCGGCGCCGAGCACGTACGACGCGCCGCTCGCGCCGCGCCGCCCGCCCGCGCCGCAGTGGCAGTACTGGAGCGGCGCGCGCTGGACGAACCTCACCGTCGAGGACGGCACGCGTGGGCTGCAGCGCAGCGGCATCGTGCGGTTCGTGCCGCCGGCGGATGCGGCGCGCGTGCGGCAGTTCGGGCGCGAGCTGTACTGGTACCGCGCCGTCGCGCCGCTGCCGGCCGCGCTGCCGCCGAATACGCCGCCGTTCGATCCGATGCCGGTGCTCGGCCGCATCGCGCTCAACACGATGTGGGCCGAGCACGCGCACGCGACGCCGCTCGAGGTCGCCGGTGGCTCGACGGGCATCGCCGGGCAGACGTTCCTCCTGTCGCAGACGCCGGTGCTCGACGGCCAGCGCGTCGAGGTCGCGGAGCCCGAGCCGGTCGCCAGCGAGCGCGCGCGGCTCGAGATCGCGGAGGCGCTCGTCGTCGAACGCACCGACGGCGTGCCCTACGCCGGCGAGCCGCGAGGCGAGCAGGTGCCCGTGGGGTACTGGGTGACGTGGGACGAGGTGCCCGACTTCTGGGCGTCGGGGCCCGCCGATCGGCACTACACGCTCGATCGCGCGCGCGGCGAGATCGCGTTCGGCGACGGGACGCGCGGCATGATCCCGCCGCGCGGGCTGCGCAACGTGCGCGCGCGCTATCGCTCGGGTGGCGGCGCCGCCGGCAACGTGCCGCCGCGGACGCTCGTGCAGCTGAAGACGACGGTGCCGGCCGTGAAGGCCGTGGCGAACCTCGAGCCCGCCGCCGGCGGCGGCGACGCCGAGGCGACGGTCGCGACGATGGACCGCGCGTCGCGCGCGATCCGCCACAAGGGGCGCGCCGTCACGGCCACCGACTTCTCCGACCTCGCGCTGGAGTCGTCGACGGCGATCGCGCGCGCGGTCGCGATCACCCCGTCGTTCTGGCCGATCGATCAGGGCGAGGGCCCGGTCACGACCCCGCAGGTGCTGCAGCGCGCGGGGCACGTCATCGTCGTCGTCGTGCCGGCGACGCCGGTCGCCGGGGCGTCGCCGAGCCTGGACCTCCTCGCGGAGACCGAGGCGTACCTGCGTGCGCGCGCGGCGCCGGCCGTGTCGATCCGGGTGATCGGGCCGTGCTGGGTGCCCGTCGACGTCGTCGCGCACGTCGTGCCGCGCTCGCTCGACGAGGCCGAGGTCGCGCTCGCCGGCGCGCACGAGGCGATCCGGCGCCTGCTCGATCCGCTGGTCGGCGGCGACGGCGCGGGGTGGCCGTTCGGCCGCCGGCCGCGCGACTCCGACGTGGTGGCCGCCGTCGGCGCGGTGCGCGCCGTCGAGCACCTGTCGTACCTCCAGGTGACGTGCGCGGCGCCGTTCGACACCGGCGACGGCGAGGCGACGAGCCTCGACGCGCTCAGCCTGCGCCCGCGCCTGCTCGCCTACGCGAGCTCGATCGCCGTGACCCTCGGCACCCGGTGAACCCGATGGAGCTCCCCGACCTCGACGACCGCACGTTCGCGACCCTCCTCGAGGAGGCGCGCGCACGCATCCCGAGCCTCGTCCCCGAGTGGACGGACCACAACCCGACGGATCCGGGCATCGTCCTCGTCGAGCTGCTCGCATGGCTCGCCGAGATGGTGTCGTACCGGATCGATCGCATCCCCGAGCGCAGCAGCCGCACGTTCCTGCGCCTGCTCGCCGGCCCCGAGGCGAACACGGGGGCGGCGCCGCTCGAGCGCGCGATCCGCGAGACGCTCGCCGAGCTGCGCGGGCGCGAGCGCGCGATCACCACGCAGGACTTCGAGGACGTCGCGCTGCGGCGCTGGCCCGACGACGGCGCGCTGCGCGCGCTCGGGGCGTACGCGCGGCTGCGGCGCGCGCGCTGCCTCGGCGAGTACGATCCGGCGCGGCCCGGCGCGGCGTCGCCGGCGCACTGCACGCTGGTCGTGGTGCCCGACGCGCTCGCCGCCGGGCGCGCGGACCTGGCGTCGTTCGCGGAGCGCCGGCGCTGGGTCGTCGAGCTCGCCGGCGGCGCGCACGTCGACTGCGGCGACGACGCGTCGCTCGCGCAGACGGCCGGCCTCACGCTGAGCGCGTGGGTGTTCCCGCGCTCGCTCGCGGCGCGGCAGTCGGTGATCGCGAAGGCCGGCGACGGCGAGTACGCGCTCGCGATCGAGGCCGGCGGCGCGCTCGACTTCCGCCACGCCGACGGTGTGGACGGCGGCCGGTCCACGCACGAGCTGCCGCTCGCGCAGTGGAGCCACGTCGCCGTCACGCGCTCCGCCGATGGCAAGTGGGCGAGCTTCTTCGTCGACGGTGCGCCCGCGGGGCGCGTCGAGCTGCGCGCGGCCGCGGTCGCCGGCACGCAGCGCGTGCGGATCGGCGAGGGCTTCGACGGCTTCGTGCGCGACGCGTGCGTGTGGGGCGCGGCGCTCGAGCCGGCGAGCCTCGCGGGCGAGCTGCGGCAGGAGCCGCTCGGCGGGACGTGGCGCGCGCCGACCGACGAGACGGGCGCGCCGGTGCGGCCGATCGCGTGCTGGCGGCTCGACGACGGGGCCGGCACCACGGCGCGCGACGCCGCGACCGCCGCCGTCGGTCCGCGCCTGCGCGACGGGGCGCTGCACGGCGGCGCGAAGTGGTGCGACGCGCGCCGCCCGCTGCCGGCCCTGCCCGCGCTCGTCGGCGCTCCGGGGATCCCAGGGAGGCTCGCGGCGCTGCTCGACGAGTGGCGCCTGCTGACGACGAAGGTGCACGTCGTCGGCTACCGCCCGGTGCCGCTCGCCGTGAAGGCGACGCTGTACCTGCGCTCCGACGGCCAGCCGCGGCGCGTGCTCGACGATGCGACGGCCGCGCTCGACGCGTTCCTCGATCCGCTGCGCGGCTGGCGCGGCGAGGGCTGGCCGTTCGAGCGCCCCGTGTACACGAGCGACATCGCCGGCGTGTTCGACAACGTGCCGGGCATCGACTTCGTCGAGAACGTCGCGATCGACATCCCCGACGCCGGGCGCCCCCGCCCCACCGACGACCACGGGCGCGCCGTCGGCGTCACGCTCCTCCCGCTCGAGCTGCCGTACCTCGGCTCGACGGACCTCGCGATGTTCGGGCGCTGGCGCGACCACTGGGATCCGGTGACACCGTGATCACACCCATGAGCACACCATGAGCACGCCATGAGCAGCTACCTCGAGCACCTCCCGGCCGCGTTCGCGGAGGATCCGTTCCTCGCGCGCTTCCTGCTCGCGTTCGAGCGCA
This sequence comes from Deltaproteobacteria bacterium, assembly GCA_019637375.1. Taxonomy (GTDB): domain Bacteria; phylum Myxococcota_A; class Polyangia; order Haliangiales; family Haliangiaceae; genus JABFXX01. The sequence continues at coordinate 143,614 of JAHBVW010000018.1, forward strand.
TCCTGACCGGCCTGCCGCAGCCCGACGCCGCGAGCCTGCCGACGATCCCCGCCGGGCTCGAGCAGGTGATCGACCGCATCGAGACGTTCTTCGACCCCGAGGACACTCCGGCGGAGTTCCTGCCGTGGCTCGCCGGATGGGTCGCGACCAGCCTGCGCGAGGACTGGGACGCGGCGACGCGGCGCCGGTTCATCGCGAACATCGTGCCGCTGTACCGGCGGCGCGGCACCAAGCACGGGCTGCAGAAGCTGCTGCAGCTGTACCTGAACCCGGATGCGCTTCCCGAGACGGACCTCGACCTCGACGTCCAGATCACCGAGCCCGACGACCAGCCGCACTACTTCAACGTCAACTTCACGGTCCGCGACAAGAGCGACCTCAATCGCAAGGCGGCGATCGCGATGGACCTCATCGATCGCGAGAAGCCCGCACACACGTTCTATGGACTCAACATCAGCTACCCGTCACTGCAGATCACGGATGCGCCGAAGAAGGGTGAGAACGGTGAGTACATCAGCGGTGTCTTCGTCGGCGTCAACACCATCCTCGGCACCGGCGTGCTCAAGACCACTCCCTGACCACGAGAGCGAGGCGTCGTGACCATCGACTATTCGATCCCCACGCATCCGACGAAGCGACTGCGCTATTACAATAACCAGTTCCTCGTCGAGCAGGACTTCGTCGACGAGCAGGCGCTGGCGATCGGCCGCCTCCAGGCCCACGTGCGGTCGCTGTGCGTCGCCGGCGTGGTCGAGGGCCTGGCCGTCGCGGTGGACGCGGGCAAGCTCAAGGTCGGAGCCGGCCTCGCGATCGACGCGAGCGGCCACCTGATCGTGCTGTCGCCCGGCGTCGACGCCGTCGCGCTCGGCACGCTCGACGACGGCAGGTACGTCTTCCACGTCACGTTCGTCGAGAAGGCGGCCGACGTCAGCCAGGCCCCGCACGGCACCGACGGCAGCCGCCGGTGGGAGCAGGTCCCCAAGCTCGCGGCGACCAAGCTCGCCGACCCCGTGCCGCCGGGCGCCGTCGTGCTCGCGACGATCGACGTCGCCGGCAACGCCGTCACGCGCGTCGCCCCCGACGGGCGCGCCCACAGCGGCATCAAGTTCCCGTCGACCACCGCGACCCCGACGCTCGTCAACGCCGGCGGCACCGACCGCCTCCAGCTCAACGGCGGCGGGCTCACGATCCGCCGCGACGCCGCGGGCGCGATCGGCCCGACGCTGCGCCTCACGAACGGCGCCGCCTCCCCCGGGGCCAACGCCGGCGTCGCGATCGACTTCGACAGCTACGCCGCCGACGTCCCCGAGGCCCGCATCCACACCACCGGCGACGGCACCGGCTCGAGCCACGTCGTGTTCTCGACGAAGACGCCCGGCAACGCCGCCAACCCACTCGGCGAGCGCCTGCGCCTCACGGCGGCCGGCAGCCTGCAGTTCCCGACCGACGTCGGCGACAAGATCCTGTTCTACAACAACCCGGCGAACGCGCAGGACCGCTACGGCCTCGGGCTCGCCGGCGGCAACCTCAGCGTGTTCTGCCCCTCGGGCGGCCGCTTCTCGGTGCGTCAGAGCAGCTCGACGGGGCTCGAGACCTTCGTCGTGACCGGTACGGGGCGCGTGAGCGTCGCCGGCTACAGCGGCACGGCCGGCGCGATCAACGCGCCGACGCTCGAGCTCGGCGGCGCGACGCCGACGCAGGACGGCCGCGGCGGCGGCGTCCTGTATCTTCACCACCACAACAACCTCGCGCACCAGCTCCGCTACGAGAAGGGCATCCTCAGCCTCGAGGCGACGAGCAACGGCTACGGCACCAGCACGACGCCGCACCTGCGCGTCGGCGGCGTCGTCAGCTGGGGCGACAGCGACACGCGCACCGAGTCGCGCAACGACGCCGGCCTGCGCGGCGACGCGGGCGCGCGGAGCGGCTTCTACCAGACCAGCACGCCGGTCAACTTCCCCGCGGGCGCGTCGGGCTGGTGGCACCTGCTCGACGTCCGCCACTCGAACCCGGCGAACAACTTCGCGATGCAGATCGCCGGCTACTTCTACGACCAGAACCTGTGGTTCCGCAAGACGAGCGACAACGCCGCGCAGGCGTGGCGGCAGGTCATCTCCGCCGACGCGGCGGGCAACACGACCATCCCCGCGCGGCTCTCGTTCCCGAACGCGATCGGCGACCGCATCCTGCTCTACGACGCCTCGTCGACGGATCGCTACGGCTTCGGCCTCAACGGGAGCAACCTCAACGCGTTCATCCCGGTGAGCGCCCGGTTCTCGGTCCGGCAGAACAACCACGGCGGCGCCGAGGTGTTCTCCGTCGACGGCAACGGTAACGCCGTGACCCGCCAGCGCCAGTCGGTCGCCGCGCTCACGTGCACGAAGACGACGTGGGAGCAATTCGCGGTTGAGGGCACGATCCTGACCGACACCGTCAACTACAAGGCGCTGATGATCGTCGGCAGCGACCAGGGCCAGGGCCACGCGCGCTGGGTCCGGATGTGGGACGACGTTCAGGTCGAGCGCCACCTCACGGCGGCGGGCGCGAAGCTCGGCGAGATCGGGATCGGGAACGGCGCCTGGCACGGGGCCGTCCAGTTCCCCTACGAGACCATCCAGCTCGCTCCCACGCACAACCTCCGCTTCTGCTTCGGAGCGACGCAGCGGGCGATGCTCTCGAACAACGGCGTGTGGAACGTCAACGGCGTCAACTACAACTCCGACGTCACGCTCAAGCGCGACCTCGAGCCCGTGCGGGACGCGCTGCACGCCGTGTCGCGCCTGGGCGCGGTGCTGTACCGCTGGAAGGACGAGGCCGACCTCCCGGGCAAGCACATCGGCATGATCGCGCAGGAGGTCCAGGCGGTCGTGCCGAACGCCGTCTCCGACGCGACGGGCACGCTCGCCATCGACTACGGTTCGATCACCGCGCTCGTCGTCCAGGCCGTGAAGGAGCTCGCGGCGCGTGTGAAGATGCTCGAGGAGAAGGCGGTATGAAGGACCAGATCGACGACCGGTTGAAGGCGCTGAACGCGGAGTACGAGGCCGGGCAGCGGATGCTGGCGGAGCTCGACCAGAAGCGGGCGGCGATCACGAGCACGCTGCTGAGGATCGAGGGCGCGATCCAGGTGCTGAAGGAGCTGCAGGGGGACGGTGACGGGGACGCGGCGAACGGGAGCCAGCCCGACGCGCGCAAGTAAGGCGATGGCGATGGCGACGACGCAGGCGATCGAGCCGTACGGCTCGTCGAGCGAGCACCTGCGCGACGAGCTCGCGCGCCTCGACGTGCTCGTGCGCGGCCAGGTCGCGCGCGCGCGCGAGGCGAGCGGCGGGGATCCGTATCGCGGGCTCGTGATCGGCGAGGCCGAGGTGGATGCGCTGATCGTGCGCGCGCTCGGGGCGCCGCCGTGGGATGCCGCGGCGGGCGGGCCGTCGCTCGACGAGGCGCGCGACGCGGCGGCGCGCATGGCCGAGCGGATCGCGCACCGGTGTGCGCGCGCGACGGCGCCGCTCCGGCTCGCCGAGCTCGCGCGCCGCTACGGCCTCGACCGGTTCGAGCTCGACGCCGTCGTGATCGCGCTCGCGCCGGAGCTCGACCTGCGCTACGAGCGCCTGTTCGCGTACCTGCACGACGACGTCAACCGCAAGCGGCCGTCGGTGGACCTCGCGCTGCACCTCGCGTGCGCCACGTTCGAGGAGCGGCTCGCCGCGCGCGCGCGGTTCGCCGCCGACGCGGCGCTCGTCGGCGGCGGGCTCCTGCACATCCTCGGCGACGACGCGACGCCGCTCCTCGCGCGCGGGCTCAAGCTCGACGAGCGCGTCGTCGACTACCTCCACGGCTCCGATCGCCTCGCCCCTCGCCTCGCCCGCCACGCGCGGCGGATCGCGCCGGCGATCGCGATCGACGACCTCATCCTCACCGCCCCGGCGCGCTCCGCGCTCGCAGCGCTCGCCGCCGCCGCCGATCCGACGACGCGTCCTCCGCGCTCGGCGCTCGCCGTCCCCGCCGCCGATTCGACGCCTCCGCCGCCGGCGCTGTACCTCCATGGCCCGGCGGGCGCCGGCAAGCGCACCGTCGCCGAGGCGTGGGCCGCGGCGCACGGCTGCGCGCTGCTCTCCCTCGACGCGTCCACGCTCGACGGCCTGCCGGATGACGCCGCGCAGGCCGTCGTCGCCGCCGCGGCGCGCGAGGCCCGGCTCACCGGCGACGTGCTCGCGATCGAGCGCGCCGATCTCATCCTCCTGGGCGATCGCGCCGCCGCGCGCGGCGCCGCCGTCGCCGCGCTCGCCGCGACGCCGCTCGTCGTCGCCACGGGCGAGCAGCCGTGGGAGCCCACCGATGCCCTGCGCGATCGCACGGTCGTGCGCATCCCGATCGATCCGCCGGACGTCGGCGGGCGCGAGCGGCTGTGGCGCGCCGCGCTCGCGGGCGATGCGCTCGCCGACGGCGTCGACGTCGCCGCGTTCGCGCACCGCCTGCGCCTCACCGGCGGTCAGATCTGGGATGCGGCCGCCACCGCGCGCGGCCTCGCGCGGGCCCGCGGCGCCGCCGCGCTCGCGACGTCGGATCTCGACGAGGCGTGCCGCCGCCAGTCGGGGCGCCGGTTCGGCGCGTTCGCGCGCAAGGTGCCGACCCGCGTCGGCTGGCACGAGCTCGTGCTCGCCGAGGCGCGCCTCGAGCGCCTCCAGGAGCTGTGCGATCACGCGCGCCACCGCGCCGTCGTCCTCGAGCGCTGGGGCTTCGATCGCCGGCTGCCGAACAACAAGGGCCTCGGCGTCCTGTTCGCCGGCGCGCCCGGCACCGGCAAGACGCTCGCCGCGTCGATCATCGCCGGCGAGCTCGGGCTCGATCTGTTCCAGATCGATCTCGCGGCCGTCGTGAGCAAGTGGATCGGCGAGACGGAGAAGCACCTCTCGCGCATCTTCGACGAGGCCGAGCGCGGCAACGCCGTGCTGTTCTTCGACGAGGCCGACGCGCTGTTCGGCAAGCGCACGGAGCTGCGCGACGCCCACGATCGCTACGCGAACCTCGAGACCAGCTACCTGCTCCAGCGCATCGAGTCCTACGAGGGCGTCGTGATCCTCGCCTCGAACTTCCGGCGCAACCTCGACGACGCCTTCGTGCGCCGCCTCCGCTTCATCATCGAGTTCCCGCTCCCCGACGCGCAGGAGCGCCTCCTGATCTGGGAGCGGATCTGGCCCGCCGAGACGCCGCGCGCGGCCGACCTCGACCTGCCCCTCCTCGCCGAGCGCCTCGAGCTCGCCGGCGCCCACATCCGCAACATCGCCCTCGCCGCGGCCTTCCTCGCCGCCGCCGAGCACACCCCCGTCGCGCAGCGCCACCTCTTGCGCGCCGCGCGCCGCGAGTACCAGAAGCTCGGCAAGATGGTCGACGAGACGCTGGCCTGATCGTCAGCGCTTGGCGCCGATCCGATCCGATCCGATCCGATCAGCGCGCGCTAACGGTGCTTACCAACAGCGACGCTGGCGGCACGTAGGGTGTCCTCGCCGATGGTGTAGCCCTCGCGCATGACGTCGATGACGCGGCCGTCCTGGGATGGGTCGGAGACGGGGACGAGGGCGACGGCCTCGTGGCGGTGGGGATCGAACGGGAGGCCGAGGGCGGGTGCGTGGGCGACGCCGAGGTGGCCGAGGCGCGTGAGGAGGCTGCGGCGGACGAGGTCGAGGCCCTCGACGACGTCGGCCGAGGAGGTGTGCTGGCGCGACGACGCGATCGCGCGGTCGAAGTCGTCGAGCACCGGCAGGAGGCTCTCGAGGAGCTTGCGCGTGCGCCGCTCGAGCTCCTTGGCCGAGGCGTTCGCGAGCCGCTTGCCGGCCGCCTCGATCTCGGCGTGCGCCTGCTCCGCCCGCGCGTTCGCGCGCTTCACCTCGGCGTCCTTCTGCGCGATCACGCGGGTGAGCTCCTCGATCTCGGCCTCGAGATCCGCGACGTCGGGACCCGCGCTCTCCGCGAGGAAGTCATCGAGCTCGCGGGCGGCGGCGACGGCGTCGAACGCGGGGGGATCGGAGTCGGCCATGTACGCAGCGTTGGTCCGATCCGGCCGACCGGCAATCGCCCGGCGCGGATATTTCGACTACAGCCGGCGATACACGAGCACCGAGCCGTTGTAGGCGGGCACGTAGCGCGCGGCGCCGCACGGATAGTACGACCCCGTGAACGGCCCGCATCCCGCCGGCAGCGCGGTCACCACGGTCGCCGTCGGAGCCACCACCGGCGCGGGATACGCGGGATACGCGGGATACGCGGGATGCGCGGGGTAGCGATACGCGTACGCACCCGGCGCGCCGTAGTACGCGCCGGAGTACGCGCCGGCGTAGGCCGCGCGCCGCGTCGTGCGCCGGGCGACGCCGGCATAGCTCACCGGCGTCAGCGGCCGGCCGATCACGGCCTCGGCCTTGCCGCCGCCGAGCAGCAGCGGGCCGCCGCCCGTGAGCTCGCCGAGCGCGAGCACGGCGAGAGCGCCGGCGATCACCGCGCGGCGCGGGTTCATCGTCCACATGATCATCTCCTTGCCTCGGGGTGTTGCTGTTCCTGCGTGACCTGATCCTTCACCGTCACGAAGTCGACGCGCCGTGCGCCGACGGGCGGCTGGAAGACGAACATCCCGGGCGGGGTCCGGACGCCGAGCTGCCAGTTGAACATCGAGATCTCGTACTGCGGGTTCCCCGTCTCCGTCTTGCTCGTGATCACCATCCGGCACGGGAGCGGCTGCGCGCCGGCCTCGATCCAGATCTGCCAGTCCGTCTCGCGGTTGCGGAACGCGAGGTGGTGGCACGTCCGCCCGCCGATCGGCTCCTCGCCGAGGTACTTGCCCGACACCACCTCCTCCATGAGCGCCCGGTACGGATCGCTGTACAGGAGGTCCGCGGCCGGCGCGTCGATCGACAGCTGATCGCGCGCGAAGTCGATCGTCGCGTCGAGCGTCCGCGGCGCCGGCGACGTCGCGTACAGGTTGTCGCGCTTGCCGTACACCGTGAGGTTGCGCCCGTCGTAGTACACGGAGCTGCCCCCGAGCAGGCCCTTGCGGTCCGTGCGCAGCCGGTTCGGCCGCTCCACCGACACGCGCGAGCTCGACAGCCCCTGGATCCGCTGCCCGTCGTGCGTCACCACCTCCATCACCTGCGTCGTGTCGAACTCGAACGAGTGCATGCGGCGGAGCTCGTCGGACATCTGCCGCAGCAGCGCATCGGCCTGCGGGTCGACGTTGGGGTTGCGCGGCACGGTGGCCTGCACCACCGGCCCGCGCTGCTGCGTCTTCGTCACCGTCACCGACCGACCCCGGGGCTGCGCCGTCGGTGCACAGCCGACCGCGGCGCTCGCGACGAGTACTGCGTAGATCAATCTCATGCGCTGTTGCGGTGCACGCGAGGTGCCACGGCGCCGCGGAATCGATCTTGCTGCGAACGCCCATCATGACGAGCTCGGATCCGGCGGAGCTACGCGGCCGTTCCCTCGCCGGCGCGGACCTCGCGTCGGCACATCTCGCGGGCTCCGACGTCCGCGGTACGGACTTCACGGGCGCCGACCTGCACGACGCCGATCTCCGGCGCATTCGCTCGGGGATGAGCCGCGCGTGGACCGCCATCCTCGTCATCTCGTCGCTCGTCCTCTCCGTCGGCGTCGGCGTCCTGATCGGCTCCTGCGCGCGCGCCCTCCAGACCTTGTATGCGGGCGGTGACGTCCGTCGCGAGATGGCGGCGCTGTTCATCGTCGCCGCGCTGCTCGTGTTCCTCATCGCCGGCATCTGGAAGGGACTCCACTACGCGATCACCCACGTCCTGCCCGTGGCCGCCGCGCTCGCGGTCGCAGGCGGCCTGGGCGCGATCGCCTCGGGCGCCGGCACCGGCATCATCGCGCTCCTGACGGCGGTGTTCGTCGCGTTCGCCGCCGTCCTCGTGACGTTCGCCGTCCTCGTGCGCGCGATCGCGGGCGCCACCGGGCGCGGGTTCTTCGTGCTCGTCGCGATGTCGGGCGCGATCGCCGCCGGCGTGGTCGGCGGCGGGACCCTCGGCACCGTCGTCGCGATCGCCACGATGCTGATGGCGCGCCGCTCCGCGCGCTTCGAGGAGGAGTACCCTTCCCTCGCCCACTTCACGAAGGCGCTCGCGTGCCGCGGCGGCACCCACTTCAACCGCGCCGACCTGCACGGCGCGCACCTCGAGCACGCGCACCTGTTCGCCTGCGACTTCCGCGGCGCGAACCTCGACGGCGCGCACCTCGACGGCACGACGATGAGGATGTGCCTCCACGATCCCGTGCCGCTGCCGCCGGCGGCCGAGACGATCGACCTCGTCAGAGCTCGGGACGCTCGATCGCGGCGACCATCTCCTTGATGTCGATCGGCTTCACGAGGTGGTCCGCGAACCCGACGTCGGCCGTGCGCTCGCGGTCGTGCTGCTGGCCGTACCCGGTGACGGCGATGAGGCGCGGCATGCGCCCGGCGAACTGCTCGCGGATCTTGCGCGCGAGCTCGAACCCGTCGAGCACCGGCAGCCCGAGGTCGAGGACCGCGGCCTCGGCCGGGAACACGCGCAGGTGCTCGAGCGCGCTCACGCCGTCGAGCGCCATGTCGACCTCGTAGCCGAGCGCCGCGAGCGACGACGCCAGCATCTCCGCGAAGTCGCGGTTGTCGTCGACGACGAGCACGCGCTTCGCGTTCGTCGGCGTCGCCGCGCGCGCCGGGTCGCCGTGCGGCCCGAGCGCCGCCTGCGCGTAGCTCGGCAGGCGCACGACGAACTCGCTGCCGGCGCCGAGCGTGCTCGTCACCGTCACGCCGCCGCCGTGCAGCGTCACCAGGTTCTTGACCAGCGCGAGCCCGATGCCGAGCCCACCCTCGGCGCGGTCGAACGAGCGCTTGCCCTGGATGAACAGGTCGAACACGTGCGGCAGGAGCTCGGGGTCGATGCCCTGCCCGTTGTCGCGCACGTGCACGACCACGTCGGCGCCCACCGCCGCCGCGTCGACGTCGATCTGCCCGTTCGGGCGCGTGTACTTCGCCGCGTTCGTGAGGAGGTTCGAGATCACCTGCGCGAGGCGCGCCGGATCCGCCTGCACGACGAGGCCGCGCGGCACGCGCATCGTGAGCTTGTGGTGGTACTGCTCGAGGAGCGGGCTCGCCATCTCCACGGCCCGCGCGATCGCATCCGCGACGTCCACGGGGCGCAGCGCGAGCTCGAGCTTGCCGCGCGTGATGCGCGCGATGTCGAGCAGATCGTCGACGAGGTGCGAGATGTGCCCGAGCTGCCGCTCGATGACCTCGCGCTCGCGCAGCGAGTGGGTCTCGCCGCGCAGCTTCATCAGCTCGATCGCCGTCGCGATCGGCGCGAGCGGGTTGCGCAGCTCGTGCCCGAGCATCGCGAGGAACTCGTCCTTCGCGCGGCTCGCCGCCTCGGCCTGCGTGCGCGCCGCCATCTGCGCCTCGAACAGCCGCGCGCGCTCGAGCGCCTGCGCGCACAGCTCGGCCATCGTCAGGAACAGCGACCGATCGTCCTCGGTGAAGGCGTGGGGCTCGCCGTAGTGCGCCGCGAGGACGCCGAGCGCGGTGTCGCGTGCGATCAGCGGCAGCGCGACCGACGCCTGGAACCCGCCCTCGCGGATCGCCGGCGCGAGCTGCGGGTAGCGCGCGACGAACGCATCCGCGCTCTCGAAGAACAGCGGCTGAAGCGTGCGGATCGCATCCCCGGCGGGCGTCGGGCTGTCGACGGGGATCGACGCGAGCGTCCCCGGGAACGCCGGCGAGCGCCCCGACGGCGCCAGCGTCGCGCCGTCGTGCGAGCGCAGGAGGACCGCGCCGGCCACGGCGTCGAGCTCGGCGAGGCACTCGTGCAGGATCGACGCGGCGACCTCCGCCGGCGTCGTCGCCCGCGACAGCGCCTGCGCCGCGCGATGCAGCCGCGCGAGGCGATCGCGCCCGGCCTCCGCCGCCTCGCGCGCGGCCCGCTCGATCCCGAGCCGCAGCTGCGTCTCCTCGGCGGCGCGCTTGCTCGTGAGGTCGTGCGTGACCTTCGCGAAGCCCTGCACCGCGCCGTCCTGCGCGAACAGCGGCCACAGCGACGTCTCGGCGAAGAACCGCGTGCCGTCCTTGCGCACGCGCCAGCCGGCGGCGTGCATGTACCCCTCCGCGGCCGCCGCGGTCAGGACCTTCGGCGGGATGCCTGCGCAGCGGTCCTCGCGCGGGAAGAACATCTCCCACGGCTGCCCGATGATGTCGTCGGCGCGCCAGCCGTAGATCCGCTCGGCGCCGCTGTTCCACGTCGCGATCCGGCCGTCGGCGTCGAGGAGCAGGACGGCGTGATCGCGCACGCCGTCGACGAGCAACCGGAAGCGCTGCTCGCTCGTGTACAGCCCCTCGAGCGCGTCCTCGATCGCGGCCCGGTCGCGCACGATCAGCACGAACAGCGGCTCGCCGGCGGTCGCGACCGCGCCGAACGTCATCGACAGCTGCGGCTCGCGGCCGTCGCGGCACAGCCCCGGCATCTCCACCGTCGTCAGCACGTCGGTGGCGCGCATCGGCGGCGCGTCGGGGTGCCGCACGCGCACCGGTACGATCGCCTCGACGCTGCGGCCGTCGAGGTCCCCGCGCGCGTAGCCGAAGAAGTTCTCCGCCGGCGGGTTCGCGGCGAGGATCCTGCGGTCGGCGTTGAACACGAACAGCGGCTCCGGATGCTCGGCGATCGCACCGGCCGCGTCGTCGGGCGCGGCCGCCACCCGCGCGAGCACGCGCCGCAACAGCTCCTCGGTCGAGCGCTGCGACAGGCGACGCGCCGAGCTTGCCGCCAGAGTCGGCCCGGATGGCATCCGGAGCCAACCCTACCCAGGCCGTGCGAGGCGACCTGCGCCGCCCTCGCTCAGCCGCGCTCACCGTGGCGCGGGAGCACGCGCCGCGACGCCCATCAGGTTGTGCCCGTGATCGTCGACGAGGACGCGCGCCTCGTTGTTGAGCTGAAGGAGCTCGCCGATGCGGTGCTCGTCCTCGATCGCGACCCAGCGCACGCCGGGCGCGATCTCGAGGGCGTGGCGCGGCAGCGCGAGGTCGAGGCCGCACGCGACCTCCTCGGCGAGCTCGCGGATCGCGGCGCCGACGAGCTCGACGTCGGCGTCGGTGCACAGCGCCACGAGGTCCGGCGCGCCGAACTTGCGCAGCCCGCGCGTGTGCAGCGCGTGGGCGCGGTCCGAGCGCGTCGAGTCCGTCTCGAAGATCACGCGGATCTCGCGCGCGACGTCGAGCGCCGCGCCGGCCGCCGGGACCGCGGCCGCCGGCGTGTACGACATCGCGAGCGCGTCGAGCACCACCGTCGCCCCGGCCTCGGTGAGCGCGCGCACGACCGCCCACGCTCCCTCGAGGTAGCCGAGGTCGGTGACCGCGGTGGGCTCGCACGCGACGACGTGGACTTGGTCCGCCGCGTCGAGCGCCGCCAGCTCGCCGAGGTCCTGCTTCGCGATCGCGCGCAGCGAGCCGCTGCGCCAGGCATCGAACCACGCCGGGTCCTGCGCGCGACCGATGCGCTGCACGCGGCACGATCGGAGCGCGCCCGCGGGCACGGCGAGGTCGGCGGGCGGCGGCCCGGCCCCGAACACGAACATCACCACGTGGGGATCGCGGGGGCGCGCGGGCGGCGTACGGAACTGCCAGGTCACGCGCCGGAGTGTAGTCGCGCCCCGGGGATCGGCTAGCCTGCTCGCATGACCGCGTACCGCGACCTCGTGGCGAGCTTCACGAAGCTCCACCGCTACCAGCACCTGTCGAGCATCGTGCAGTGGGATCAGGCGGCGATGATGCCGGCGAACGGCAACGAGGCGCGCAGCGCGGCGATGGCCGAGCTCGCGGTGCTGCTCCACGAGACGCTGACGGCGCCGCACCTGGCGGCGGCGCTCGAGGCGGCGATGCGCGAGACGAGCGATCCCGTCGAGGTCGCGTCGGTGCGCGAGATGCGCCGGCAGTGGCGGAGCGCGAACCTCCTGCCGTCGTCGCTCGTCGAGGCGAAGAGCCTCGCCGGCACGCGCTGCGAGCACGCGTGGCGCACGCAGCGCCAGGCGAACGACTGGGCCGGCTTCCTCGCGAACTGGAAGCCGGTCGTCGCGTGCGTGCGGCAGGAGGCGGCGCTGCTCGCCGAGGCGACGGGCCTATCGAAGTACGACGCGCTCGTCGATCGCTTCGAGCCCGGCATGACGTCGGCCGTGATCGAGCCGATGTTCGCCGACCTGAAGCGCTGGCTGCCGCCGCTGATCCGCGAGGTCACGGCCGCGCAGGCGAAGGAGCGCGTCGTCGCTCCCGTCGGGCCGTTCCCGGTCGCGGCGCAGCGCGCGCTCGGCGTCGAGGTCATGGGCCTCCTCGGCTTCGACTTCGACGGCGGCCGGCTCGACGTGTCGACGCACCCGTTCTGCGGCGGCGTCCCCGAGGACGTCCGCATCACGACGCGCTACCGCGACGACGACTTCGTGCAGGCGATGATGGGCATCGTCCACGAGACCGGCCACGCGCGCTACGAGCAGCGCCTTCCGCGCGCGTGGGTGCACCTCCCGCTCGGGCAGGCGCGCTCGATGGGCATCCACGAGAGCCAGAGCCTGTCGTTCGAGATGCAGCTCGGGCGCAGCCGCCCGTTCCTCGCGCTGATCGCGCCGCTCGTGAAGCAGCACCTCGGCGATCAGCCGGCGTTCGACGCCGACAACCTCGCGCGCATCTACACGCGCGTGCGCACCGGCTTCATCCGCGTCGACGCCGACGAGCTCACCTACCCGATGCACGTGATCCTGCGCTTCGAGATCGAGCGCGCGATCGTCGAGGGCGAGCTCGAGCCCGAGGACGTGCCCGCGGTGTGGGACGAGAAGATGCGCGCGTACCTCGGCCTCGACACGCGCGGCAACTACCGCGACGGCTGCCTGCAGGACATCCACTGGACCGACGGCGCGTTCGGCTACTTCCCGAGCTACACGCTCGGCGCGATGTACGCGGCGCAGTACTTCGCCGCGATCCGCGCCGCGGTGCCCGACCTGGATGCGAGGATCGCCGCCGGCGACCTCGCGCCGATCTTCGCGTGGCTCGACGAGCGGATCTGGAGCCAGGCGTCCCGCTGGGAGACGCGCGAGCTCGTCGAGCGCGCGACCGGTGCGCCGCTGTCGCCGGCGCACTTCGAGCGCCACCTGCGCGCGCGCTACCTGCCCTAGCGCGTCAGCGTGAACACGCCGACGGGCCGCGGCGCGCTCCACTTGTCGAGCGCGACGCGCCAGCCGTCCGCCTCCATCGCCTCGAGCAGGCGCAGGCTCGTCTCGCGGTACGGGTCGGCGAGGAGCACGGCGCCGCCCGGCGCGAGGTTGCCCTCGAAGATCCGGCGCAGGTACGGGTGCAGCGGCTCGGCGTACAGGCAGTCGGCGGCGAGGATGAGATCGTAGCGCTCGGCGTCGTCCCACGCGGTCCAGTCGGCGGCGCGGCAGTCGATCGCGGTGACGCCGTTGCGCGCCGCGTTCAGCCGGCACACGTGCAGCACGAGCTGCTGGCGATCCGTCTGCACGACGCGCGCGCCGAGCGAGGCCGCGACGATGCCGGGCAGGCCCGTGCCGGCGCCGAGCTCGAGGATGCGCACGCCGGCGAGCGGGCGCCCGACCAGCGCGTGCGCGAGCGCGATCGCCGCGGGCCACAGCACGATCCCGTAGGGGCGGCGCACGGTGGTCTCGCCGCGCAGGAACTCGAGCTCCTGCTCGGCGGTGACGAGCGCGCCGGTGTGGAGGATCGACCACGTGCGGCCGTCGATCGAGAGCTGGACCTCCTCGAGCGGGAGGTCACCCGCCGTCGTGGGCAGGACGTCGGTCGTCATGGGCGAGGCTTACCGCAGGCGTGGCGCTACAGTCGATCCATGGCCGAATCGCTCTACGACGCCCTGGGCGTGGCGAAGACCGCGACCGCCGACGAGATCCGCAAGGCCTACCGGAAGCTCGCACGCAAGCACCACCCCGACGTCAACCCCGGCGACCAGGGCGCCGAGACCGCGTTCAAGAAGGTGTCGTCGGCCTACGACGTCCTGTCCGACGACAAGAAGCGCAAGGCCTACGACGAGTTCGGCGACGCCTCGCTGCAGAGCGGCTTCGACCCCGACAAGGCGCGCGACTACGCACGGTGGCAGGACACGCGGCGCCGCCGCAGCTCGCGCTTCGGCGACGAGCAGGGCCCGGTGGAGTTCGACTTCGGCGACCTCGGCGACCTCGGGGAGATGTTCGGGCGGCGCGCCCCGCGGGGGCCGGCGCGCGGCGGCGACCTGCGCGCGTCCGTCGACATCGACCTGCGGCAGGCGCTCGAGGGCACCGAGATGACCGCCGACCTGCCCGGCCACGGCAACGTGCGCATCCGCATCCCCAAGGGCGCCGACACCGGCGACACGCTGCGCGTCCCCGGCAAGGGCGCGCCCGGGCGCAACGGCGGGCCACCCGGCGACCTCGTGATCGAGACCGTCGTACGGCCGCATCCGCTCCTGCGGCGCGACGGCCTCGATCTCCACCTCACGCTGCCGATCACCGCGGGCGAGGCGTACAACGGCGCGAGCGTCGAGGTGCCGACGCTCGACGGCGCCGTCGCGCTCAAGATCCCGCCGCGCACGCAGCAGCACGCGAAGCTGCGCCTGCGCGGCAAGGGCGTCGCGCGCAAGGGCGAGCGCGGCGACATGATCGTCGAGGTCGACGTCCGGATGCCGGACCGCTCCGACGAGGCGCTCGCGGCCGCGCTGCGCGCCGCGGACAAGCTGTACTCCAGGCCGATCCGGGAGGGCCTCGCGCTATGACGTACACCTACCAGCACCTCCTCGAGCTCGTCGACGGCGACGACGAGCTCCTCGTCCGCCTCGTCGAGGAAGGCCTGATCGAGCGCCGCGGCGGCGTCGTCACCGTCGACGTCGACGTCGTGCTCCTCGCGCGCACGCTGTGGCGCGACCTCGACGTCGAGTGGCCGGGCATCGAGATCATCGTCAAGCTCGCGGCGCAGCTCGCGTCGGCGCGGCGCCGCATCCAGGAGCTGGAGGCCGGCCGCGCGAAGTAGCGCTATGATGCGGCGCATGCGCACGCTGATGCTATCGGCCGTCCTGTCCCTCGCCGCGATCGCCTCGACGGGGTGCGGCGGCGAGAAGTCGCAGAAGGATGACAGGAGCGGCACGAGCGAGGCGACGCAGGAGCTCCCCGAGCTGACCGTCGACGAGGTCGCGGCCGGGCTCGCGGCCAAGCAGCTGACCGCCGTCGACTGCAACGGCGAGAAGACGCGCAAGAAGCACGGCGTGATCCCTGGCGCGATCCTCATCGAGGACGAGGAGTCGTACCCGGCGAGCGCCCTGCCCGCCGACAAGGCGACGAAGCTCGTGTTCTATTGCGGAGGCCCTGGTTGAGACGCCTCCCACAAAGGCGCCGGGCGCGCCAAGAATCTCGGTTACACGAACGTCTACGTGATGAGCGCCGGTAGCGCCGGCTGGACGAAGGCGGGCAAGCCGACCCAGCCGCTCTAGACCTCGGTCGCGCCGCGCAGCACCTCGGCGCTGTGGCGGTGGCCGAACGCCTCGTAGCCGACGACCGCCACCCACGGCGCGAGCGCGAGGACGATGAGCGACGCGGCGAGCGACACGCCGGCGACCGCGAGCGCGAGCGCGGCGGCGATCGTCGCGAACGCGCCGAGCAGCATCCAGCCGTCGCCGCGCGAGGCGGAGCGCGACAGCGCCCACGACAGCGCGAACACGCTCGCGAGGAACAGGCCGAGCGGGATCGCCGTGCACAGGAGCGTGGCCGGCACCGACAGCGCGCTGTGGTGCTCGATCGTGAACGCCGCGACGTGCAGGCCGGCGCCGACGGCGACCGTCGCCGCGAACAGCACGATGTGGCCGTAGCCCCAGCCAAAGCCGCGGTCGCGGTGCGCGGCGAGCAACGGGCCCGACGGGATCACGAAGTAGATCCACCACATCCCGAACGTCATCGCGGTGCCGGCGAGCCCGACGAGCGCGACCTCGAGGCTCCAGCCCGGGCCCTGGGGCCCGACGACGGCGGCGAGCGTCGCGAGCGTCCCGACGAGGCCCTCGCCGAGCGCGATCAGGACGACGCACCCGTAGCGCTCGGCGATGTGGTGCGCGTGCCACGGCATGCCGCCGTAGCGGCGCTCCGCGACGATCGGCGCGTAGACCTCGGCCGCGAGCGGGATCGCGGCGAGCCCGAACACCAGGCCGATGCGCGGCGGCAGGCGCAGCAGCAGGCACCAGCCGATCTGGCTGACGACGATCGCGGCGATGCGGATCTCCGTGCTGCGCCGATGCGCCAGGTCCTGATGCGCGGCGCGCGCCCACTGCACGATCATCGGCACGCGCATGATGACGTAGCCGAGCACCATCACGCGGATGTCGACGGTGCCGCGCGCGAGCGACGCGAACATCGCCGGCAGCCCGAGCCCGAGGATCAGCACACCGCTCATCTGCAGCATCGTGGTCAGGCGGAACACCCAGTCGTCCGTGTCGTACGCCGACGCGAACCACGCGAAGTTGATCCACGCCCACGAGATCGCGAAGATCGCGAACAGGAATCCGCCGACGCCCGCGGCGAGGTGCCCCGCCGCGAGCGCGTGCGCGAGCTGGTTCGCGGCCGATCCGTAGGCGAGGACGAACGTCAGATCGAACAGCAGCTCGAGCGACGTGCTCACCCGGTGCGGCTGGTGCGGGTCGCGCCCCGTCATCGGTGCGCGGCGGTGCTGGAGAGACTCCACGCTTCTCCACCGGTGTAGCGCCCTGCGGTGCGTTCTCGTCGGCGTTCCGCTATGGTCGCCCTCCGATGGCCTCCTCTCCCCGACGACACGCCGCCGATAGCCACGACCTCATCCGCGTCCAGGGGGCGCGGGTGAACAACCTGAAGGACGTCAGCGTCGAGATCCCGAAGCGGAGGTTGACGGTGTTCACGGGCGTGTCGGGGTCGGGGAAGTCGTCGCTCGTGTTCGGGGCGATCGCGGCGGAGTCGCAGCGGCTGATCAACGAGACCTACAGCGCGTTCGTGCAGGGGTTCATGCCGCGGCTGGCGCGCCCGGAGGTCGACGTGCTCGAGGGGCTGACGACGGCGATCATCGTCGACCAGGAGCGGATGGGCGCGAACTCGCGCTCGACGGTGGGGACGGCGACGGATGCGAACGCGATGCTGCGCGTCCTGTTCAGCCGCCTCGGCAAGCCGTACATCGGGTCGTCGAACGCGTTCTCGTTCAACGTGCCGTCGGTGCGCGCGGTCGGCGCGATGTCCGTCGACAAGGGCACCGGCAAGACCGTGAAGCGCGAGCTCAACGTGCTGGGCGGCATGTGCCCGCGCTGCGAGGGCATGGGGTCGATCACGGACATCGACCTGTCGCAGCTGTACGACGACACGAAGTCGCTCAACGAGGGCGCGCTCACGATCCCGGGCTACACCGCCGACGGGTGGATGGTGCGCATCTTCGGCGCGTCGGGCTTCGTCGATCCCGACAAGCCGATCCGCAACTACACGAAGCAGGAGAAGCAGGACTTCCTCTACAAGGAGCCGACGAAGATCAAGTTCGAGCGCATGAACCTCACGTACGAGGGGCTCGTGCCGCGGATCCAGAAGTCGTTCCTGTCGAAGGACGTCGACGCGATGCAGCCGCACATCCGCGCGTTCGTCGACCGCGCGGTCACGTTCGCGCCCTGCCCCGACTGCGGTGGGACGCGCCTGAGCGAGGCGGCGCGCTCGTCGAAGATCAAGGGCATCAACATCGCGGAGGCGTGCGCGATGCAGATCAGCGACCTCGCGGAGTGGGTGCGCGGGATCAAGGAGGCGTCGGTGGCGCCGCTGCTCGCGACGCTGCGCGCGACGCTCGAGTCGTTCGTCGAGATCGGCCTGGGCTACCTCAGCCTCGATCGGCCGTCGGGCACGCTGTCGGGCGGCGAGGCGCAGCGCACGAAGATGATCGGCCACCTCGGGTCGTCGCTGACCGACGTGACGTACGTGTTCGACGAGCCGACGGTGGGGCTGCACCCCCACGACATCCAGCGCATGAACGACCTGCTGCTGCGGCTGCGCGACAAGGGCAACACGGTGCTCGTCGTCGAGCACAAGCCGGAGACGATCGCGATCGCGGACCACGTCGTCGACATCGGGCCGGGCGCCGGGACGGCGGGCGGCAAGGTCGTGTTCGAGGGCACGGTCGATGCGCTGCGCGCGAGCAGCACGCTGACCGGGCGGCACCTGAGCGATCGCGCGGCGCTGAAGGCGTCGGTGCGCAAGCCGAAGGGTGTGCTGAAGGTGCGCAACGCGCGCACGCACAACCTGAAGGGCGTCGACGTCGACATCCCGCTCGGGGTGCTCGTCGTCGTGACCGGCGTCGCCGGGTCGGGCAAGAGCTCGCTCATCCACGGCTCGGTGTCGGGGCGCGAGGGCGTCGTGACGGTCGATCAGGCGCCGATCCGCGGGTCGCGCCGCAGCAACCCGGCGACGTACACCGACCTCCTCGAGCCGATTCGCAAGGCGTTCGCGAAGGCGAACAACGTCAAGCCGGCGCTGTTCAGCGCGAACTCCGAGGGCGCGTGCCCGACGTGCAACGGCGCGGGCGTGATCTACACGGACCTCGCGATGATGGCGGGTGTCACCACCGTGTGCGAGGACTGCGAGGGCCGCCGGTTCCAGGCGTCGGTGCTCGAGTACCGCCTCGGCAAGCTCAACATCGCCGAGGTGCTCGACCTGCCCGTCGACGAGGCCGTGAAGTTCTTCGACACCGGCGCCGCGCGCACGCCGGCCGCGCACGCGATCCTGCAGTTCATGTCGGCGGTCGGCCTCGGCTACGTGCGCCTCGGCCAGCCCCTCACGACGCTGTCGGGCGGCGAGCGCCAGCGCCTCAAGCTCGCGACGCACATGAGCGCCGACGGCGGCGTGTTCGTCCTCGACGAGCCGACGACCGGCCTCCACCTCGCGGACCTCGAGCAGCTCCTCGGGCTCCTCGACCGCCTCGTCGACTCCGGCAAGTCGGTCATCGTGATCGAGCACCACCAGGCCGTGATGGCGCA
Source organism: Deltaproteobacteria bacterium (assembly GCA_019637375.1). GTDB lineage: Bacteria > Myxococcota_A > Polyangia > Haliangiales > Haliangiaceae > JABFXX01. The sequence continues at coordinate 162,645 of JAHBVW010000018.1, forward strand.
CGCCGACTGGATCATCGACCTCGGCCCGGGCGCCGGGCACGACGGCGGCCGCCTCGTGTTCGAGGGCACGCCCGCCGACCTCGTCGCCGCGAAGAAGCCGACGCTCACCGGCGAGCACCTCGCCGCGTTCGTCGACGGCGGCGGCGGGCGCCGCGCGAAGGCCGCGCGGTCGCGCTAGCCCTTCGCCGTGTTGTAGGCGACCGCGGCCCGCACGAGCGCCACGAGCGCCTCGGCGTCGACCTTCCCACCCTCGTGGAAGTCGATCGCGCGGCGCGTGTTCCCCTCGAGGCTCGAGTTGAACAGGCGCCTGGGATCCGGCAGGGCCGCCCCGTGCGCGAACGTCATCTTCACGACGGCCTTGTAGGTCTCGCCGGTGCAGAGGATGCCGTCGTGCTCCCATACCGGCACACCGCGCCACTTCCAGGTCTCGACCACATCGGGATCAGCCTTGTGGATGATCGCGCGGATGCGCTTGAGCATCACCCCGCGCCAGTCGCCCAGCTCCTTGATGCGGGCGTCGATGTGCGCGGAGGCGTTGTCGTCGCCCGCCGTCGCAGCCACGCCCTTCGCAACGGGCTTCTTTTGAGCCGTCTTTTTGACTGTCTTTTGAGCTGCTTTGGGCATGCGCGGACTCCCGGTCGGCCTCGCGCCGAGAATAGCAGAACAACAAGCGCCGGCCTCACATCTCTCCTCTTTATTTCCCATCGCGGCGCGGTAAAGTGCGCGCCATCGCCGGGGGCGGCGACGGGAGTTTCTCTATGTCGATCGCATCTTCGGTCTGGCGCGTCGCGCCGCTTGCTGCCGCCCTCGCCGCGGCGCTGACGCTCGGCGCCTGCGCCACCGACGGCGACACGGCGGCAACAGCAGCCGCGTCACCATCATCGGCCGCCGCAGCGGCACCCGCCGCGCCCGCGGCACGATCCGCCAACGCGGCCGACGCCAAGGTCGAAGTGCCGCTCGACGAAGCGCAGGCCAGTGCGCGCTGCTGGATGAAATACGACAGTTCGAAGATGTCGCTCGATCAGAAATCCGCCGCGGTCGACAAGTGCATCGACGAGACGATGCGCAACCAGAGACGCTAAAACAACGCTACCGGATGATTGCTCTCATTTTGTTCGAGCATGATCTCATCCGAAAACCGGTTCCCACTTCTTTGGATCATGCTCGCGGTGCGACCACGGCCCCGGTCTGGCCGCTTGCCTTCAGCTCGGCGGCAATCATGCCGCCGGCCTTCA
>JAHBVW010000019.1 GCA_019637375.1 Deltaproteobacteria bacterium
GACCATGCGAAGGCTCACGATCGTCACCATGCTCCTCCTCGCGTCGGTTGCCGCCGCCGCGCCGGACGCGAAGAAACGCGAGACGCCCGACGAGAAGAAGCGGGTCGAGATCGAGAAGCACGAGTGGATGGCGCAGTACTACCTGCGGCGTGCCAACGACATGGCCGGCGCCGCGAAGGAGTACCAGGCGATCCTCGCGCTCGACGCCGAGAATGCGAACGCGGCGCTCGCGCTCGCGGCGGTGTACGGGCGCGACGGCAAGGACAAGCAGGCGCTCGAGGTCCTGCAGAAGCTGGTCAAGAAGAACGCGAAGAGCGCGCCCGCGTGGCTCGCGCTGGCCGAGCGGCAGGCGAAGGCCGGCGACGACAAGGGGCTCAAGGAGTCGGTCGGCAAGGCGATCGCGATCGAGCCGCGCAACGTCGACGCGTACGAGCTGCTGTTCGAGCACAACCTGCCGCGCGCGAAGGACGGCGACGCGACGGCGAAGGTCGAGGCGCTCGAGGCCGCGCGGAAGATGATGCTGTACGCGCGGCGCCAGGGGCCGACGTACAAGCTCGCCGAGCGCGCGATCGTCGAGCTCGGCGGCGAGCCGCTCGCGCTCACGATCTACGACGCGAAGAAGGCGTACGCCGCCGCGTTCGAGAACGGCACGCTCGGCAGGATCAACGCGCAGATGAAGGTCGCGAAGAGCGGCTTCGAGGAGTGCGTGAAGGCCTCGCCGAAGAACGAGGAGTGTCACTACCACCTCGGGCTCGTGTACTCGTCGGTCAAGGCGTCGGACGCGTACGATGCGACGAAGGCGCTCGCCGAGCTCGCGCAGGCGCCGTCGCTGCCGATGGCGTGGGTCGCGACGGCGCGCCTGCACCGCGCGACGGACAAGAATGCGGAGGCGCGCGCGGCGCTGACGAAGGCGATCGCGCTCGACGACGAGCTCGGCGTCGCGCACGTCGAGCTCGGCATCCTCGACAAGGTCGAGGGCAAGGTCGACGCGGCGATCGCGCACTTCGTCGCCGTGATGGATCGCGATCCGTTCGGCCCGGTCGCGGACCGCGCGCTCGACGAGCTCACGAAGACGCGCCCGACGCACCCGTACGTCACGCGCGGCATGATGATGGGCAAGCGCAGCGGCGACATCTTCTCGAGCGAGCGCTTCAAGTCGGTCGTCGCGCTGATCGAGAAGGAGCTCGGCGGCGTGCAGGAGGTGCCGGAGAAGGCGGTGCTCGAGCAGATCGTGCAGAAGCTCGTCGACGGCAGCGCGATCAAGCAGCAGTTCCACGTGCAGGTCGTCGGGACGACGGCGGTCAACGCGTTCGCGCTCGGCGACGGCAGCGTGTACGTCACGCGCGGGCTGCTCGACCTCGTGAAGAAGAAGTTCCCGAAGATGGCCATCGATGCGAACAACGACGTGCTCGGCCACGTGCTCGCGCACGAGCTGCAGCACGTGATCCGGCGCCACCAGCTGTCGAGCCAGCTGTTCCAGGAGGCGGCGAAGGATGCGAGCGCGCGCCTCGATCCGTTCGTGGTCACGCACGTCACGCGGCTGCACGAGATCGACGCGGACCGCCAGGGCATGGTGATGGCGTTCCTCGCCGGCTACCACCCGCGCGGCGGCATCGAGTTCATGGAGGTGATGGGGCAGGACAACGAGATCCCGGCGCACCTCGACCACCCGACGTTCGAGGAGCGCGTCGAGTACCTGTCGGAGTACTGGACGAACGACGTGCGCTACGCGTTCGTGTCGCTGAGGCTCGGGCTCGATGCGTTCGACCGCGGCGCGAAGCTCGAGTCGACGGACATGAAGGCCGCGGTCGCGGCGTACGAGGATGCCGTCGAGAACTTCAAGCGCTACCGCGCGATGCTGCCGTCGCTCAAGGAGGCGATGAACGACCTCGGCGTCGCGTACACGAAGATCGGCGTGCTCGCGATGGCGCAGGGCGACACGCCGCTCGCGCGCTGGCAGACGCGCTTCTCGATCGAGCGCGACTCGGCGATCAAGTACGTCGGGCTCGCGCGCGAGGAGAGCACGACGCGCGGCGCGGCACCGGGCGGCGCGGCGGTGCGCATCCCGTGGCAGCTGCGCGAGGCGATGGCGACGTTCAAGGAGGCGCTCGGCGTCGAGGAGACGTACGTGAAGGCGCGCGTCAACCTCGCGGCCGCGTACATCGCGGCGAACCAGCTCACGAACGCGACCGACACGCTCGACAAGATCGCGCCGGTCGATCTCGCGCGCAGCGGCGTCGTGCAGGGCGACATCGAGCTCGTGCGCGGCATCGCGCTCGCCGAGCAACGCGACTACGACCGGGCGCGCGCGGCGTTCGAGAAGGCGATCAAGTCGCAGGCGGCCAAGCGCGCGGCGTCGTACAACCTCGCACGCACGCTCGAGCTCGCCGGGAAGAAGGACGAGGCGAAGCGCGCCTATCAGCAGTACGCGAAGCTGTATCCGGGCGGCCCGTGGGCGAAGGCCGCAGACACTGCGGCGGGAAAGCTGTAGCGACCTGGCCGAACGGGCGGTGACAAACCGGCGCGAGTGGGTACACAGATCCTCGTGCAACGAATCAAGGACCACGACGCGATCGAGGCTCGGCTCCTCGCTCTGGCCCACCAGACCGACGCGAAGCTGACCGCGCCGACGCTCGCATACTACGCGCCGTGCTCGCTCGAGGATGCGCAGGCGGTGCTCGACGTCCTCGCCGCCCGCGAGGCCGTGACGATGGAGATCCAGGACGACGGCTCGATCGTCTACGAGCTGCCCGGGAGGCAGAAGCTGCCGCCGCACGCCGGCGGACCGTTCGTGCCGGGCGCGCCTCCGCCGGCGATGCTCGCGCCGATCGCGCGGGGCGAGCCGCACGCGAGCCCGCTGATCGCGGCGCTGCTGAGCCTGTGGATCCCGGGCGCCGGTCACCTGTACGCGGGGCGCGTGCTGTCCGCGATCCTGTGGTTCCTCGTCGTCGGTGCCGGCTACGTGCTGATCCTGCCGGGCCTCGTGCTGCACCTGTTCAGCGTCGCGTCGGCCGCGAACGCCGCGCGGCTCGCGGAGCCGCCGATGCGCCGCATGCTCGGCCCCGCCCCGGGCTGATCCCGCGCTATCGTCGGGGCGTGCGCACGCCGGTGATCGCCGCGGTGGTGCTCGCCGCGTGCGGCGGGGGCGAGCCGGCTCGGCCGCGTCCGCGCGCGCCGGAGATCCTCGAGGTGCAGGAGGTCGCGGCGCCGCCGCGCACGTGCGCGGCGAGGTACGGCGATGCGCAGCAGGCGGCGGCCGAGCTCGCGTCGGCGGGCACGGTGATCGTCGCGGCGCGCGGCTCGGCCGACAAGCTGCGGCCGTACGTCTTCGCGCACGGCGCCGATGCGATCGCGGCGGCGCTCGAGACGGGCGTCACCGATCACGCGGCGTCGCTGCAGGCGGCGCTCGACGTGGTGCCGGCGGGGTGCACGCCGAGGTGGTTCGTCGAGCCGCGCATCGCGATCCAGCCGCCGCTCACCGACACGCCGCCGGCGCGCGCGGCCGTGCTGGAGGCGGGCCTCGACGAGCTCGCCGCGACGCAGCAGATCGTCGGCACGTGCGGCGGCTGCCCGGTGATCGCGCTCGCGCTGTCGTCGACGTCGCCGCCGCTCGCCTCGGCGTGGCTCGTGCCGCGCTAGGCTCGCTACGGCTCGACGCGCTCGAGGTCGGCCCAGATCGGCTTGTGATCGGAGCGGCCGGCCTCGACGATGCCGGCGGCCGCGGCGGTGAAGCGCGCGTCGTGGAGGATGTGGTCGAGCTGGAAGCGCAGCGTGAGCGCACCGACGGGCCACTCCCACGTGCGCGTCTTGCCGAGCCACTGCGCGATCGCGTCGGTGTAGCCGAGGCGATCGGTGACGGCGAGCGCGAGCCCGTCGCCCTCCTCGTTGAAGTCGCCGAGGATCACCGTCGGCAGCGCCGGATCGAGGCGCGACGCGTGCCACGACATCTCGCGCTCGCGCACCTCGCGCGTCGTGAAGAAGCCGGCGATCCAGCTGCCGCCATCGCTCATCGGCGGCCGCAGGTGGACGTTCAGCACCTGCACGCGGCCCTGCGGTGCGTCGACGACCACGCGCTGCGCGAAGAACGGCCCGCCGACGCTCGGCAACCGCTCGATCGACGCGATCGGGTACATCGACATCACGCCCATGCCGCCGGCCGGCAGGTCCTCGGGCGGGGCGAACGCGTGGTGCGGGAACTGCGGCAGCCCGCGCACGAGCGCGTCGCGCCAGACGTCGTTCGTCTCCTGCAGGAACACGACCTGCGGGCGGGCCCGGGCGATCGCGGCGATCGCGGCCTCGTCGCCGGCGATGCCGAAGTTGACGTTGTACGACATCACGCGCAGCGCCCCGGCCGGCTGCATCGGGAGGGCACGCGCCCGTGGCGCCGACGCGATCGACGTGAGCGCGACCGGTGCGGTCGAGGTACAGGCGGCGAGGGCGATGACGGCGGCGAGGTGCGGCGAGCGCATCTGCCGTGGGACACACCGTCCCCTGCGAGAGTTGCCTAGTTGTGGGTGGCGCTGTGCACGGCGAGGGCTGCCGCGGCGCGCCGCGTGTCCTCGTTGTGCACGCCGAGGGTCTCGGCGACGTGCAGCGCGAGCTCCGCGGCGCCGCGGTCGCCGCCGTCGAGGAACGCGATCGCCGCGAACGGTGCGACGTGGGCGAGGCGCTGCTGGAGCTCGTCGCCGTGCGCGCCGCCGAGGACGGTGTCGAGCTTCCACGCGTCGCGCAGCGCGCGGAACACGATCCGGATCCGCCCCGTCTCGCCGCTCATGCCGTCGCGCCACGCGCGCGCGAGCTGGCCGTACTGCTCGCCGAGGGTCGCGAGGTCGGTGTCGGTGGTGCCGGCGAACACGCGCGCCGCGGCGGCGAAGCTCTTCTGCCGGTACAGCCGATCGGCGCGGGCGCGCAGCTCGTCGGCGGTCGCGACCGGGCGCGGCGTCTCCGCGGCCGGCTCGACGCCGCGGCACGCGCTGCTCCGCGTCTCCACCTGCTTCGGCGTCGCGGTCGCGAGCACGACGGTGACCGCCAGCGCCAGCAACATCGCGACCCACTCCGTGCCGAGCCGCGGACGCTCCCTCAGCTGCATCGCGCCAGCGTAGCAGCTCGCGGTGCGGGAGCCACCCGGTGAGAATCGGAGGCCCGCCGCCGATGCGTCGCTACATCTTCTTCTCGTCGCCGGCCGTGATCTTGACGAGCGAGCCGGGCTTGTAGCGCTTCTTGATCACGTCGTTGACCTGGTTGAGCGTGATGCTCTCGACGGCCTTGTTGCGCGCCGCCCAGAACGCCGTCGTGCGGTCGAGGTACAGGCCGTCGTGGAGGAGGCCGAGCACCGCCTGGTCGTTCGACAGGTTGCGCGCGAAGCCCTCGATGATGCCCTTCTTCGCGCCCGCGAGCTCGTCGGCGGTGATGCCGGAGCCGGCGAACTTGTTGATCTCCTCGAGCATCGCGGCCATGCCCTTCTTCGCGTTCTCCGGGTTGAGCGCGCCGCCGGCGAAGAACGCCCCGGCCGCGTCGAGCGGGAACAGCTGCATCGCCGAGAACGCGAAGTACGACAGGCCGTCCTTCTGGCGCAGGCGCGTGACCAGGCGCGACACGAAGCCGCCGCCGCCGAGCGTGTAGTTCGCGACCGCGAGCGCGGGCGCGTCGGCGTCGTCGTCCTTCGCATCGACGGCGTGCACCGCCGCGATCAGCGTGTTCGCCTTGTCGGGGAAGTTGAGGACCTTCTCGCCGGCCGTGGTCGCCGTGTACTTGCGCTCGATGCGCTTGAACGGCCGGGGCGACTTCCAGCCGCCCCAGGTCTTCTCGACCCACGGCTTGATCGCCTTCTCGTCGAAGTCACCGACGATCGTCATCGTCGCGTTGCTCGTCCCGAACATCGCCGGGAACTTCTTCACGTCGGCGATCTTGAGTGCCTTGATCTCGGCGATCGACTCGTCGGTCGTCGGGATGTAGAGCGGGTGCGACGCCGGGTACTGCGAGACGGTGCGCTGCACCGTCAGGAACGCCTGCGCCTGCGGATCCGACTTCGCGTCGTCGAGCTGCGTCAGCGTCTCCTTGATCATCACGTCCCACTGGTCCTGCGGGTACGACGGCGAGCGCAGCACCTCGTCGACGACGCCGAGCACCGCGGCCAGGTTGTCGCGCGTGGTCTGCACGTTGACGTCGACGATGCCGGGCTGCGACGCGAACGTGACCTGCGCCTCGAGCTCGTCCCACTTGTCCTTGAGCTGCTGGAACGTGCGCTTCGTGGTGCCGCGCGAGATGATCTGGTCGAGCGCCGAGATCGCGACGCGGTCCTTGCCGCTGAAGTCGCCCTCGCTGCCGAAGCGCAGCGTGAGGCGGGCGCGCACGACGTGGCCGCGCGTCGTCTTGAACAGCGTCGCGAGCTTCATGCCGCTCGCGAGCGTGGCGCGCGTGGTGCGCTTCTCGATGTTGTCGAGCGTCGCGTCGAACTTCTCGCCCTCGGCCTCGGGCGGCGCGCCCTTGTATCCGGCGACGATCTTGGCGACGTCGGGCGACGCCTTGTCGGGGGCGCGCGCGGGCGTCTTCGTCGGGTAGAACATGCCGAGCGTGCGGTTCGACGCCAGCAGGTACTGGCCCGCGACGCGCGTGACGTCGGCGGTCGAGATGCGGGCGACGCGGTCGCGCGTGATGAACAGCAGGCGCCAGTCACCGGCGCCGATCCACTCCGACAGCGCGATGCCGAGCGACGCCGAGTTCGCGAGTGCGAGCTTGAAGCGCTTCTTCTGCTTCGCGCGGTAGCGCGCGATCTCCTCGTCGGTGACCTTCGTCTTCGCGAAGCCCTCGACGATCTCGATCATCTTGTCGCGCACGGCCTCGGCCGACTTCCCGACCGGGACCTTCGCGTTGAACTCGATGACGCCCGGGTCGTGGAGGATGAGCTGGTTCGCGCTGACCTCGGTCGCCATGCCCGTCTTCACGAGCGCGGTGTAGAGGCGGCCCGACGGCTCGTCGGTGAGGATCTCGCCGATCGCGTCGGTGACCGACCAGTCGGCGTCGCCGGCGGCGGACGTGTGATAGACGAGGCCGACCACCTGCGTGTCGCCGCTGCGGCGCAGCGTGACGACGCGCTCGCCGTCCTGCACGGGCTCCTGCGTGTACGTCGGCTCGATCGGCTCCTTCGGGTTCTGCACGGCGCCGAAGTGCTTCTCGATCAGCTTGAGCGCGTCGCCGGGCTCGAACTTGCCGGCGAGCAGCACGACCGCGTTATCCGGGCGGTAGTACTTCTTGTAGAAGCGCTTGAGCGTCGCCGCCGGCACCTTCTCGATGTCGGCGCGCGAGCCGATCGTCGACTTGCCGTAGTTGTGCCAGAGGTACGCCGTCGACCACATGCGCTCGGACAGGATCTGGTCGGGGCGGTTCTCGCCGATCTCGAACTCGTTGCGGACGACGGAGAACTCCTTGCTGAGCTCCGACTGCGCGATGTTCGCGTTGACCATGCGGTCGGCCTCGAGCTCGATCGCCCACGCGAGGTTGTCGTTCTTCGCGGGCAGCGTCTCGAAGTAGTTCGTGCGGTCGTACCAGGTCGACGCGTTGTTCGAGGCGCCGCGCTGCTGCAGCTCCTCCCACACCTTCGGGTGCTTCGGCGAGCCCTTGAACAGCATGTGCTCGAGGAGGTGCGCCATGCCGGTCTCGCCGTAACCCTCGTGCCGCGACCCGACGAGGTACGTCACGTTGAGTGTGAACGTCTCTTTCGTCGCGTCGGGGAAGAGGAGCACGCGCATCTTGTTCGGAAGCACGTACTCGCTGATGCCCTCGACGGTGTGGATGGGTTTTGGTTGCGCTGCCGCCGGTGCGGCGAGCGCGCCGACCACGAGGCCGGCGGCGACGAGCAGGTGAGTTGGCGTTTTCACGCTCGCCTTATAGCGCGAAGGCTCTTCGATTCGACCGCGCAACCCCTGGCGGCGCGTGTGCAGGCGATGTGCTAGCGCTGCGCGACAGCTGCGACAGCTGGGACGCCTAGGGTTCGGCGATGTGCGTCAGGGTCCCGACCGGGACGGGCATCGTCGCGTACGCGCTGGTCGGCAGGACCAGGGGGCAGCGCGGGTCGGACCCGCCGCCGGGCGGCGGCGGATGCCGGGCGCGGTTCCACTGGCACAGCTCGAGGTCGCCGACGATGACCGGGACCGCGCGGTCGCCGAGGATCACGTCCATGCGACCGATCGGCTGCTGCATCCACCCGTCGATCGCCGCGAAGCCGACCTCGCCGACGCCGCCGGCCGCGTCGACCGGATAGCGCTCGCCGCCGATCGCCAGCTCGAGCCCCTCGGGGCAGTCGTCGCGGATCGGCGAGGTCCGCGGCACCGTCTCGCTGCCCGACACGTCCTTGCGCGGGGCGAGTGCGAGCACGCCGCTCGCGAGCGCGTCCGCCGCGAAGAAGCCGGCGACGACCTGCGCGCCCGGGTCCTGGTCGTTGCCGAGGTACACCGAGGCCGCGATGCCCGCCTCGATGACGAGCATCATCACCGCGATCTTCTTCCACGTGCTGCCGTAGCGGAACGCGACGCGGTGGACCTGGTCGCGCGCGAACTGGTTCGTGCGGCAGTCGAGCGCGAACGGGAGCGGCCGCGGCGCCTCGAGCGAGCCGGCGGGAGTGACGAGGAGCTCCTCGCGCAGCGGCAGGCGGACGCGCAGCTCCTCCTTCACTCCCGGGATGGGCACCGCCTCGGAGCGCGTCTTCTCGTCGAGGATGCGCTGGCCGCCGACGGCCTGCGTGATCGCCCAGCTCGTGAAGCAGCCGCCGCCGGCGACGGCGAGGGCGACGGCGACGGCGGTGCCGACGACGATGCGCCTCATCACCGCCCTCCCGCGCGGACCCAGCCACCCGGGACGAGGACGTGCACCCCGCCGCGTGCGCGCCACGTCGTCGGCCGCCACTGCATGCCGCCGGGGCGCGCCTGGTACGAGCCGGCGACCCACACCCACGCGGTGCCGCTCCACTGCCAGAAGCCGGCGACCCACACCGTCGTCGCCATCGGCGGCGGCGGGATGGGCTCGGGGCGCGGCGGCGGCGGCGGGGTCGGCGCGGACGTCGTCTGCTCGGTCTCGATGTCGCTGTCCGGCACGCGCCACATGCCGGCCAGCCACGTCCAGTCCTTACCTGTCCATTGCCAGTAGCCCGGACGCCACTCGGCGTTCGCGCTCAGCTTCGGCGGGATGGTCTCCTCGAGCGCGGCGGGCGGCGGGCCGTCCGGCTGCGGCGGCGGCGCGAGCGCGGCGGTGATGCGGGCGCGCGACGCCCGGCTCATCTGCGCGAGGCGGTCCGCGCCCCAGCACCGCGCGTCCTCGTCGTTCACCTCGCAGTAGCGCCTGCGGTCGGCCTCGCGCGCGGCGAGATCGAGGTGCCAGCGCCGCCCGCCCGGGCCCCAGCAGTCGCGGTCCTCGGGGTGCGTCTCGCAGAACCTCCGCCGGCGCTCGGCGCGCTCGGCGCGCAGCATCTCCTCCTCGAGCGCGCGGCGGCGGTCGGCCTCCTCGCGGCGGAAGCGGGCGAGCTCCTCCTCGGCGGACACCGTCTTCACGGTGACAACCACCGTCCGCGTCTTCGCCCGGCGCGCCTCTTCCTCGGCCCGGCGGCGCGACAGCTCCTCGAACTTGCGGCGCCGCTCCTCTTCCTGGCGGGCGAGGCGGACCTCGTACTCGGCCTCGGGCACGTTCGGGCGCAGCACGAGGCGCGCGATGCCGAAGCGCACGCCGTCGAGGTCGTTCGGCTCGACCGACCACAGGCGGACGCGCACGCGGCCGGCGCGGCGCTCCTTCTCCATCCAGCCGAAGCGCACGACGTGGATCGACACCGGCTCCTCGTCGACGATCTCGAGCTGCGAGGTCACGGTCGGGCGCGGCGGCGGCCCGACGGTCCCCGGCGTCCCCGGCGTCGTCACCGTCACCGTCGTACCGCCGCCGCCGTTGCCACCGCCGCGGCCGGCGGCGAGGCGCTCGGTCGCGCTCGCCACGCAGCGGGCGTTGTCGGCGCCGCCGCCGACCTTGCCGCGCGCGTCGTACGTTCCGGCGGCCTGCGCGACCTCGGCGTCGTCGGCGACGATCGTCGCGTGCACCGCGATCGCGCGCGGGGTCGCGAGGCGGACCTCGACGGACTCGCCCCAGCGCGCGTTCTCGAGCGGGACCTCGATCTCCCACGGCCCCTGCCCGCAGCTCGACGGCGACCGGTACCAGGCCTGCGCCGCGACGGCCGGCACGAGCGCCACGAGCGGCTCGTCGAGGGTGATGTAGTTGGGCGCCCGGCCGGCGCTTCCGCCGCAGGCGGCGGCGACCAGCGCGACGGCGCAGGCTCTCGACAGCATGGTGGCCCGCAGAGCACGCAGCGTACCAGCCGCAAGCCGGCGACAACACATGCACCTGTGAACGCGGCGCCGTGTTGCCGTGAACGGCTGTCGTCTGCCGGCAGACCGCCGCGGCGCGCCGTGCGTAGGCGTGTCCATGCAACGGATCTGGCCGGCGGCCACCGCCTGCGTCGTGGGCGCGCTTCTCGTCTCTGCCTGCGCCGGCGAGACCCGCTACGTGAGCAAGTTCCGCATGCCCCACGGCGGCGAGTGCCCCGACGACGTTGGGTGCGAGGCGCCGCTGCCGGAGGAGCAGCGCTACGAGATGCCCGACAGCTCGCGCGCGGCGACGCCGGAGGCCGGACCGATCGACGACGAGCCGGCGCGGCCGGTCGAGGTGACGTGCAGGCTCGTCGGCACCGAGCTCGCGTCGCACGAGGTCGGCAACTACGCCGAGGACGAGCAGCTCGCCCCGGTCGTCGCGCGGTGGGAGGCCCGCTGCGCGAAGGAGAAGCTCTCGCTCGAGGAGCGGGCGTGCATCCTCGGCGCGCGCGCCGACGCGAGCACGTTGTCGTACTGCGCGCCGCGCATGTTCCCCGCGTTCCCGGCGACGATCCTGAGCGCGCCCGAGTGCGCGGACCTCGCCGCGTCGGCGCGCGCGAAGGTGACGGGGCTGCGCGACATGACGTCGGGCGAGCGCGGCGTGATCGAGGCCAAGCTCGGCGTGCTCGCCGCGTCGTGCGAGCGCGACCGCTGGCCGGCGTCGTTCGGCGAGTGCGTGCGCGCCGGAGCGAACCCGACCGAGCCGTTCCAGGCGTGCCTCTCCGTCGCGCCGCGGCCGCTGCGCGCGAAGCTCGACGAGCGCCTGCAGGCGGCGCTGCGCCGCGCCGGGATGCCGTAGCGCTACTCGCCGACGAGGTTCGCGAGCGGGATGTCGAGCAGCTTCCGCGCGCGCAGCGTCTGCAGGATCATCGGCAGCGCGATGCCGCCCGTCACGAGCGGGAAGTGGCCGAGCGTGGACTTGATGTACAGCACCTTCGCCTTCGCGGCGGCGGGCGGGATGCCCTCGTCGACGCTCGGGAAGCCGTCGAGGATGACGCTCTCGGGGAGGCGCCGGTGGAGCTCGTCGGTCCACGCGCGCGTGTCGTCGCCGACGTCGATGAGGCGCCGCTTCGGGCCGCCGTTGACCCACGTTCGGTACTTCTCGATGTCGCCGTACGCGGCGTCGAACAAGACGACGGTGTCGAGCAGCGGCTCGTCGAGCCAGCCGAGCAGCGTGCGGTACGCGCCCGAGTGACCGACGGTGACGATGCGGCGCCGCGGGAGCTTCTGCGCGATGCCCTCCTCGACGGCGTCGAGCAGCGGCCCGAGCTTGGTCCACGACACCGCCTGCGCCGGCCCCGACGGCGCCTCGCACGCGATGAACGCCGCGTTGATCGTGGCCGCCGCGAACTGGCGGGGCAGGTGGTAGTTCTCCCACGCCTGATCGACGTTCACGTAGAAGCCGTGCACGTACACGATCGTCTCGGCGCCGCGCGCGCGATAGCCCTTGGGGATCCACACGTGCACCGGCCCGCGCGGCGTCGTCAGGCGCCAGTGCTGGCCCTCGGCGACGAGCTCGCTGGCCGTCGGCTGCGGCGGCGGCTCGCGCACCACCGACGTCGACTGCATCGCCGGCCGCGTGGGCCGCACCGGCGGGTCCACGACGACCGGCGCCGGCGCATCCGAGGACGTGGAGCAGGCGACGAGCGAGAAGATGACGGCGCACGGGCCGGCGGCGCGCATCCGGCGACGTTACCGCAAACGCTGCGCGCACCGGTGCGGCGCAGCTCCTGCACGCGTGAGGTGCCTCACCGTGGCGTGGCGCGTGCAACCGCGGGATCCATGCAGATCCGTCGCGTCGGTGTGTTGACGAGCGGAGGCGATGCGCCCGGGATGAACGCGGCGATCCGCGGCGTCGTGCGCGCTGCGCTCGATCGCGGCTGGGAGCCGCTCGGGATCGCGGACGGCTTCGCCGGTTTGATCGAGGGGCGCGGCTCGCCGCTCACGGACCGCGACGTCGGCGGCATCATCCAGCGCGGCGGCACGCTGCTCGGCAGCGCGCGCGCACCGGCGATGCTCGGCGATGCAGGACAGGCGGCCGCGCTGGCGTCCGTCGCGCGGCTGCAGCTCGACGCGCTCGTGACGATCGGCGGCAACGGCACGCACACCGGCGCACACGCGCTGGCGCGGCGCGGCCTCGCCATCGTGGGCGTGCCGTCGACGATCGACAACGACGTCGCCGGCTGCGACATCACGATCGGCGCGACCAGCGCGCTCGAGGTCGCGCTCGAGGCGATCGACCGCCTGAAGGTGACGGCGTCGTCGCTGCATCGCGCGTTCCTCGTCGAGGTCATGGGGCGCGACTGCGGATACCTCGCGGTCATGGCCGGCATCGCGGGCGGCGCCGAGGGGGTCGCGGTCCCCGAGGTCCCGACGACCCCGGAGCAGGTGGCCGAGACGATCTGCGCGGCGTACCGGCGCGGCAAGGCGCACGCGCTGATCGTCGTGGCGGAGGGGATCCCGGGTGGGGCAGAGGCGCTCGCGCGCAGGCTCGCCGAGAGCAAGACCGGGTTCGACGTGCGCGTGACGCGCATCGGTCACGTGCAGCGCGGTGCGGAGCCGAGCGCGTTCGATCGCATCCTCGGCAGCTGGACCGGGGCGGCCGCGATCGACACGCTCGCACGGGGCACGCACGCCGTGTCGGTGGGCGTCACGGGTAACCGCGTGTGCACGACACCCCTGGCGGACGTCGCGGGTCGCACGAAGGCCGTGGATCCCGCGTGGCTGCAGCTCGCGCGCGTCCTCTCGCGCTGAGCCGCCGCGCACACCCCGGGCGCCGTTGTCGTCGGGACGCGGAGGCACGCGGACTGCACAGAGGCAGAGCATGTACGCCGCAGGTGACGAGCTTCACGAGGGAACCATCGTCGGGAGCTACCGGATCGACGGTCCGCTCGCGGAAGGCGGCATGGGCGCGGTGTACGCGGCGAGCCACCTCGTGCTGCCGCGCCGCGCGGCGGTGAAGGTGTTGCACGCGAGCATGGTCGGGCGCAGGAGCGCGGTCGAGCGCACCCTGCAGGAGGCCCAGATCATGGAGACGATCGCCGGCCCGTCGGTCGTGCAGATCTACGACGCCGGGGTGCTCCCCGACGGCCGCCCGTGGGTGGCGATGGAGCTCGTCGAGGGCCGCACGCTCGCCGACCTGCTCGCCGAGCGCGGCCGCCTGCCGGCGCTCGAGGTCGCGAACGTGCTGCTGGCCGTCGCCGAGGCGCTCGGCGCCGCGCACGCGCAGGGCGTCTACCACCGCGACATCAAGCCCGACAACATCCTGTCGTCGCCGTCGGGCGTGAAGCTCATCGACTGGGGCATCGCGCACGTCGCGACCGCACCGCGCCTCACCGGCGTGGACACCGCGCCCGGGACGCCGCAGTACATGTCCCCCGAGCAGGTCTACGGCACGCCGATCGACGGCCGCACCGACGTCTACGCGCTCGGCGTCGTCGCGTACGAGCTGCTCGTCGGCGCGCCGCCGTTCCGCTGCAGCAACGCCGTCGAGAGCGCCGTCCGCCACGTCACGACGCCGCCGGCGCGCATCGGCAAGCTCGCGCAGGTCCCGCCCGAGCTCGACGACCTCGTGCTGCGCATGCGCGCGCGCGAGCCCGCCGACCGGCCGACGGTGGCGCAGCTGTGCGAGCGGCTCACCGCGCTGATCGCCCAGCTGTCCGACGGCGACTTCGTCGAGTCGATCGACATCGAGGTCGACGATCTCGTCGACACGTCCGTCATCGACGCGTCGTTGGCAGATTGCGAATACGCGACCACCCAGCGCATCAAGTGGACGCCCGTCGGACACGACCGCCGCGGCATGATCTCCGCGAGCGACGCCGCCGACGTGCACGGCGAGATCGTGGTCGGCGGCGCGACCGGCGGCGCGTAGCGGACCGACCCGGCGGGTCAGCGTGGCACACGCTCCGACGGAGCGGTCACGTGGCACACGCTCCATGGTGTGCGTGGCACACGCCGGGCGATGGCCGGCTCAGCGCGGCGCGGCGCGCTTGCGCGCGGAGAGGTCGTCGAGGTAGCGCCGGCTGCTCGACAGCCACCGCTCGAGCTCGCCGATGACGGCGCTCGAGGCGTGCTTGAGGTCATGGGCGAGCAGCCGGTCGATCGCGCCGAGCGCGACTCCGAGATCCTCGCGCTCGCGCAGGTCGCGCGATGGCAGCTCGTCCATGGCCGCGGCGAGCTCGTCGCGGCAGTTGCGGGCGCGGACGGCGAGGGGCTCGCCGCGCCCGGACTCGGGGGTTCTCAGGCTCTCCTCCATGCCAGTGAGGAGGAGCATGCAACATGCCAGTAGCGCGGGCGCAGCGGATGCGTGGTTCAGCGCGCCGCGTGCAGCGCCGCGCCGCCGGGCAGGAGGCCGTGGGCCGCGAGCAGGGACCGCAGCTCCGTCGGCGACAGCTTCACGAGGTCGCGCGCGAGCATGTCGACCTCGAGGTCGTCGGGGATGAGGTTGGTGGCCGCGGCGCGCAGCGCGCCGAGCATGCGCGGCGCGGCGCACACGATGGCGCGCCGCGGCGCGTGCTCGTCGATGAGCTGGCGCAGCGCGGACAGGGCGGTGCGCGCGAACGCGGCGTCCATGTTGTCGAGGTTGTCGCTGCGGTGATCGTCGATCGTCCCGCGCTTGTTGCTCGGCGGCCGCGTCTCGGAGAACAGCTCGCTCGGGCGCATGCGGCGCGCGAGGTTCACGAGGTCGGTGTGCTCGACCATGCGCTCCTCGATGCCGCCTCCGCCGGCCTCGCGATCGAACGTGAAGAACCGGGCCCGGCTCGCATCGATGACGGCAATGACCGCGCGGTACATACCGACGTGCGCTTGCAAGGCGGTGGCCACGCGTCACCAGCGCTTGCGCCACAGGATGTCGACCCCGTCGAACCCGCGATCGCCGATCGTGGCCTCGATCTGCGTGCGCAGCGTCAGCCAGTACTGCACCGTCCCCTCGCTCGAGTTCTCGTCGGGCCGCGTGTCGAGGTGCTGGCGGAACGCGAAGAACAGCGAGCCGGTGAGCCAGCTGCCGACGGTGAGCGCCGCACTCGAGCGCACCGTCTCGGCCTCGTAGCGGAGCACGTCGACCTCGAACGGTAGCGCGCGCCGGAGATAGCTGCCGAGCGTGTTCGCGACCAGCGACGCGCCGGTGCTCGTGATCCGCTCGCCGGCGCTGGCGCTCGAGGGATCGCCGCCCGGCTCGCCGCCGAGGAGGAACCCGAGCAGCTGCGTCTCGGTGTAGATCGACGGGCTCGCCGAGAGGTTGAGGCGCGGCTTGCTCAGCCGGCCGCCGACCTCCGTGACGGTGGTGACGTCGCTGAAGTCGTGGACGATGCGGATGTCGAGGCGCGGGTCCGTCGAGCCATCGAACGCGAGCACGCCGCGCTCGAGGGAGTAGCGCCGGTCGAACAGGTCGATGTTCCCGCGGTCGGCCTCGACCGTCCCGACGATCCCGAGGCGCTCGCTGTCGAGCGTGAACGTGAGCTTGCCGTGGATGCGCCCGCGCACCTCCTCGGTCTCGACCTCGGTGTTGCCGAGCGTGAAGTGCGTGACGAGGTACGGCTGCGGCGGCGGGGGCTGCTCCGACGGCATCGACGACGACTTGTGGACCTCGGGGCGCCCGATCACGATGTCGGCGGGCGCGCCGATCGGCTTCAGCTTCTCGCGGCTGCGCGGGCCGGCCTTGACCGTGCCGTTGCGCGCCGTGATCTCCGCGACCCAGTGCGTGCTCCCGCGGGAGAGCTTGGCCTCGAGGTCACCGCTGATGAGGGGCTCGAACGCGGCGATCGGCGTGATCTTGCGCAGCTTCACCTTCGCGCTCCCTCCCACGATCCTCGCGCCGTCGAGCGTCAGCGAGCCCGAGCCGGTGACCTCGCCGCGCCCGAGCTTGCCGTGGGCGGAGATCTTCGCGTCGCGGTCGCCGATGACGATGTGGATGTTCGCGTCGCGCAGCGTGCCGATCGTCGCCGCGACCGGGACGCGCGCGTCGCTGAGGCGGATCTCGCCGGCGAACCGCGCGGTCCGCATGTCGAGGCCGTGCACGGCGAGGTCCCCGTCGAGGATGCCGGTGCCGACGCCGGCGCGGCCGGGTGCGAGCGCGAGCAGCGGAGCGAGGTCGAAGCGCGTCGCGGTGACGCGCGCCTTCGCCGTCGCGAGGGTGCTGCCGCTCGCCGTGAAGGTGAGCTTCCCGTCGCGCTCGGAGCCCTCGATGGTGAGCTTGCCGCTGCGTCCATCCCAGTCGGCGGTGACGTCGAGCCTCTCGAGCGGCTTGCACGTCGTCGCGCCGGGCTGCGGCGGCACGAGGAGCGACGTGCCCGTGATGCGCGCGCGCACGGTGGGCGCGGCGAGCGTGCCTCCGAACGTGGCGCTGGCGGCGAGCGAGCCACCGCGGAGCTCGGTGCGGCCGACCATCTGGAGGAGGAGCGGCGCCGACGCGTTCGCGACGGTGAGCGTGCCGGTCAGGGGAGCGGTGCGGAGCGCGCGCGGGTCGCGGTGCAGCTGCGCGATCGGGATCGCGAGACGCCCCGTGAGCTCGAGCAGCGGGCTCGCGCCGGGCGCGCGCACCGATGCGGTCGCCGCGATCGCGGCGCGATCGAGCGTGGCATCGACGGTCGCATCGACGGGCTTCGCGAGCGGGGTGCCGCGCAGCTGTGCGATGGCGAGGCGCGCCCGCGCCGAGGCGAGGCCGGCGGCGACGGTGACCTCGAGGCTCGCGCGACCGCGCAGCTGGCTCGCGATGCCGAAGCGCGCGAACGCGCCGGGATCGAGGACGATGTCGCGCGCCGTGATCGTGGCACCGCGCAGCGACGCGGCGCCGGCGCGCCGCCACGCACCCAGATCGAACGGGCGCGCGGGGACCGCGACGTCGGCGCGCGCGGCGACCGCACCGACGTTGGGGAGCGTGACGTCGAGCGTCGGCGAGATGAGGTCGTCGCGGTCGTGCACGACGCGGAGGCGCGCGTCGAGGGGGCCGAGCGCGCCGAGCGCGGGCACCCAGATCGCGCGCAAGCGGACGTCCCCCCGGGCGCGGCGGGGGAGCAACTCGAGCTCTCCGTCGGCGACGCCGGTGACGCGGAGGTCGCTGCGGCCCGCGAGGGCGGCGACGCGGCCGAGGTCGACGCGGTGGTGGCCGAGGCCGGCGCGCAGGATCGCCTCGCGGCCGCGCGCCCGCCATGCCGCGGGGTCGGTGATGTCGCCGGGCGGCGCGAGGTCCGCGGAGATCGTCGCGCCGCCGAGGTGCGGGCCCCGCGCGCGCGCATCGACGTGGACGGCGTCGCGCTCCGCGGTCACCGCCGCGTGGACGTCGAGCGGCTCGGTGCCGGGCTCGAGCGCGACCTGCGTGCCGGTCACCTCGGCGGTGCCCGTCCAGCGGCCGGCGCGGCGCACGACGTCGGCGCGGGCGGCGACGGTGCCGCGCTGCCGGCCGCCGAGCTCCTCGAGCGAGAAGCCGCGCGCCTCGAGCTTGGCCGTCGCATCGCCGGCGGTGGCGCCCGCGTACGTGAACGATCCCGATAGCGCGAGCGTGCCGTCGCGCGCGCCGCTGCGGAGGTCCGTCGCGACGATGCGCCGCGGATCGACGACGATGCGCCCGCCGGTGCCGCTCCAGGTGCGGTCGCCGCCGGGGCGCACGCGGTGGCGCAGGAGGTCGACGACGACGGTGTCGCCGCCGCCGGGCGGCGTGACGAGCGCACTCAGCTCGACCCACCACGGGGCGCGCGCCGGCTGCGACCGCAGTTCGACGCCGATCTTGCCGTCGCGGCGCGTCGCGGCGTCGGCGGCGAGCATCGGGATCCGGATCTCCCCGCGCGCGAGGTCGGTCGCGCGCAGCTTCGCGGTCCCCTGCGGGCGCCGCGGCAGGTGGGTGGCGTCGATCGCGAGGCGCACGGCGCCGGCGGAGGCGTCGCGCACGCGGAGCTGCTTCCCGTCGACGGTGCCCGCGACCGCGAGGTCCTGCTCGGGCAGCACGCGCCCGCGCGCGGTGAGATCGGCGGCGAACGCGCCGCGCAGCGGGAGCGGCGCCTTCGTCGCGCCGCCCGGGTCGCGCGTCGATGCGACGAGCCGCGCGCGCTCGAGCGCGACCTCGCGGCCGGCGCTCGCGATCGCCGCGTCGATCGTCGCCGTCACGGGCCCGGTCAGGTGCGCGAGGACGTGGGCCTGCGCCGTCGGGAAGTCCCCCTGCGCGCCGCGGGCGGCGGTGAAGTCGATCGCCGCGCGCCCCGCGCCGCGCAGCTCGCCGTCGGTCAGCGCCGCCACGTCGACCGCGCCGACCATGATCCGGCCGCGGGCGGCCATCGCGTCCACATCGGCGCTCACCATCGCGCGCACGGGGAGCTCGCCGGCGGTCCCCTCGAGCGCGACGTCCGCCGTCGCGGTGCCGGTCGCCGTCGCCACGAGCGTCACGGCGAGGTCGCGGCGCGTGTCGACACCCGGCGCGACGCGCGCGACCATCGCGCGGGGGGCCGCGACCTCGAGGATGCCGCTCGCGACGGGGATCCCGTGCGCGCGCTTCGCGACGGCGAGCCCGCGCCCGATCACGGTGATCGCGTCGAGCCCGCCGAGCTGCGCGGCGAGCAGCGGGATCGCGAGGTGCTCGGGGTCGTCGTGCAGCGTGGTCGCGGCCGAGAACGGCAGGTCGCGCTCGCGCCACGTACCGGTGATGCGCGCCGAGGCATCGAGCGTGTGGTCCCGCAGGAGGTGCGCGGACGCGACGACCGTGACGTCGTCGAGGTGCACGACGCGCGCGTCGGGGAGGTCGGCGTCGATCGCGACGCTGCCGCCGCGGACCTCGATGCCGCGCAGGTCGAAGTCCCACGCCGGCGGCTTCTCCTGCGGCACGAGCAGCCTCGCGAGCAGGAAGTGCCCGTCTGCGTCGCGCTCGACGGCGACCGTGACGCCGTCGGCGATCGCCTCGTCGATCCGCACGCGCGACGACAGCAGGTCGAACAGGCGCACGCGCAGCGTCACCGTGCGCGCCGTGATCGCCGGGCGCCCGTCGGGGCCGTTGATCACGAGGTCGCGGAGGCGCAGCTCGCCGAACGGGCTGCCCTCGATCTTGCCGATCGTCGCGCCGCCGACGAACACCTGCGCGAGCGAGGCCTCGGCGCGCCGCCGGATCACCTCGCGGCCGAAGTCGGTGTGCACGAACACGATCGCACCGACGACGGCGACGAGCAGCGCGGCGGCGAGGCCGATCCCGATGCGCTTGATCCAGCGCCGCATCAGAACGCCTCGCCGAGGCTGAGGTGGAACGCGAACACCGAGAAGGGCTCCGGCTCGAGGGCGCCGGTGCGATTCACGCGGAAGCCCATGTCGAAGCGCACGGGGCCGATCACCGTCTTCACGCGCACGCCGAGGCCGATCGCCCAGTGGAGGTCGCCGAGCGAGAGCTCGGAGACGAGGTCGGTGACGTCGCCGCCGTCGAGGAACAGGACGACGCCGACCGGCATCGTGCGCACCGTCGCGATCGGGATGCGCGCCTCGAAGCTGGTCTCGAACAGGGCGGCGCCGCCGTAGGGCACCGTCCTCGTGTCGTCGCCGATCGGGCCGGTGATCGACGGCGCCAGCCTGCGGATCCCGAAGCCGCGCTGGCTCGTCGCGCCGCCGGCGTAGAAGCGCTCGGTCGGCGGGACCTCGCCGAAGATCGCCCCGGCGCGCACGCGGGCGGCGAGCGTGACGCGGCCGGCCGGCAGGAACCCGCGCAGCTCGGGCACGATCTGCTGGAAGTTGTACGCGCCGCCGAGCGGGATGCCCTCGAGGACCTGCAGCTCGGCGTACCAGCCGCGCCGCGGCTCGATCGGCGAGTCGCGGTAGTCGGCGGTCACCGTCTGCGCGAACCCGGTGATGAGCTCGTTCCGGTCGAGGCCGAGGTGCCTCTGGAGGTTCTCGTTGATGAGCGGGCTGATCGCACGGAAGCCGGACTGCGAGACCACCACGCCGGCGCGGGCGCGCCAGCGGTCGCCGAGCGGCAGCGTGTAGCCGACCTTCGCGCGCGGCCCGAAGTCGCTGAACGCCTCGTAGACCAGGTACTCGTAGTCGAGCTCGACGCTGCCGACCCCGCGGGTCGTCCCGAGGTCGAGCCGCTCGAGCCGCGCGAGCGCGCGGAGGCGCGGCTCCCAGCCCGTGCCGTTGCGCAGGTATCCGTACGCGGGCCGCAGGTCGACGGTGAACTTGTCGAGCGGGCCCGGCCGCCCGGCGATCTCGTAGCTGCCGCGCGTGCGCACCTCGTAGCTCACGGGGTCGATGCCGACGCCGCCGCCGAACGAGATCGCGCGCGGCGCGCTGGGCGCGACGGCGATCACCACGTTCACGACGTCGCTCGTGCCGTTGTCGGGCTCGATCTGCACCGTCGAGAACCTGCCGATGCCGTAGATCGCGCGCTGGGTCCGCAGGATCGCGCGTGCCGAGTAGCGCTCGCCCGGTGCGAAGCGCATGCGGCGCTCGATCGCCTGCGCGAGCTCGCCCTCGGCACCCTCGATCTTCACCGTCCCGAACGTGCACTTCGGGCCGGGTGTGAACTCGAGCCAGACCGTGGCGGTGCGCGTCGGGGCGTCGCCGTACACGCGCGCGTCGAGCCGCGCGCGCGCGTAGCCCGCGTTCTTGAGCACCGCGAGGAGGTCCACGCGCGCCGCGTCGAACTTGTCGTAGTCGAACGGTTGGCCGTCGGCGAGCGGCAGCGCCTTGCGCACCTTCGGGGCCGTGACCTCGCCGTCGGCCGGGAGGCCGCGGATCACGACGCGCGTGTGCGCGCGTTCGCCCTCGTCGATCGTGTAGATGACCGTCACCGCGTCACCGTCGCGCTCGACGCGCGCCTGCACGTCGACGTCGAAGAAGCCGGCGCGCACGTACTGCCCGCGCAGGCGGTCGGCATCGACCTGCACGAGGTACGGGTCGGCGGCGCGCTGCTTCTGCTGGTCGCGATGCAGGGCGAGGCCGGTGAGGAGATCGTCGTCGGTCAGCTTGCGGTTGCCCTTGAACTCGATCGCGCGCAGCCACTCCTCGCCGGGGGGATGCACGTGGCGGTGGCAGGCCGCGAGGGTCACGGCGGCCGCGATGGCGAGCCCTACTCGCACCGCGCGTGCCTGCTCCTGGTCCTCCACACCCCCAGCAGGACTCCGACGACGACGGCCCCGAGCGCGAGCGGCACCGCGCGGCGGTGCAACATCTCCCGTGCGCGCTGCACCTTCGTGCGCACCCTGTCGAGCTTGTCGGTGAAGCGGTCGACCTTCTCGGTCACCATGCCCTTCAGCTCCGCGAGGCGCGTCGCGAGGTCCTCCTGGGCGGCGTCGATCTCGCGCTGGATGACGGACAGCTCGCGCATCAGTGCGACAGCCCTTTCTGGATCGCGTCGACGGTGTCCGCGAACTCGTGCGCGGGCGTGGCCAGCGTGGTCCGCGCCTCGCGCGCGATCCGGCGCGAGAAGAAGACCGTCGCGCCCGCGCCGATCGCGAGGTAGACGGCCGCGCCGAGGAGCAACCGCAGCCACAGCTGCGGGATCGCCGGAGCGAGTGCGACGACCCCGGCGGTGCACAGCATCGCCATGCCGAACAGCGCCACGATCGCACCGAGCAGTGCGAGGGCCGCCTTCGTGAACATGCGGCCGAGGTGATCGGCGAGCGCGTGCTGGCCGAGCTCGATCTCGTCGGTCGCGATCGTCTTGAGATCGCGCGCGACCTCGCGCATCACGGTCGCGAGCTTGTGGTCTTGCTGCGTCGTGGTGTCCACGAGGATCGGCATTGCACCGCGCGTGCCTGCGCGAGTCCGCGACATCCGGCGCCGGTGCGCACGGGTGTGGTGGCACCGGCGCACAGCGCGCCCGCGGTTGCGAGTCCCGCTACATGCGCTCGGGGATGGCGATCCCGAGGAGCTCGAGCGCGGTCGCGAGCGTGCGCGCCGCGGCTCGGGTGAGCACGGTGCGCGAAGCTCGCACGCCGGCTGCGGTGCCGATCACGGGTCACGCCTCGTAGAACGCGAGGAGTCCACGGCGAGGCCGTGGACGTAGCCCGTGAGGCGGTGCGGCTCGAGCCGTTCGGCGTGCGTCCTCGACGACGACGCGTCGGGGCGGGGTTGATGCCGAGGCGATCGATCCTCCCTCGGCGCACCCGCGCGACGGCTCGCGCGAGCTGCGCGTCGCGCATGGCGATGCTCCGGAAGCCGGGGCCGGCGATCGGAAAAGGCGATCGGAAAAGGCGATCGGAAAAGGCGATCGGAAAGGCGTTCGGGAAGGTGATCGGAAAGGTGATCGGAAAGGCGATCGGAAAAGGCGTTCGGAAAGGCGATCGGAAAGGCGTTCGGAAACGCGATCGGGAAGGTGATCGGAAAGGCGATCGGAAAGGCGTTCGGAAAGGCGATCGGAAAGGCGATCGAGCACGTAGGTCGCGCGTGCGCGGCACTCGCCGCCGGCGGAGCTGCTGGTGTGGATGCTGCACGTGGCTCGCGCATGACCGGCTGCCACCTTCGCCTCGTGCCCGCCGTCGATGCGGTGCAGGAACGACCCCGCCCTCGCTACTCCGCGTGGGCGCCCCTTCCGATCGCGGCGCTCGTCGTGGCCGCGGCGCTGGTCTCGCTCCTCGATCCCGCGGGGATCCACGCGATCGACGCGACCGGGCCGGTCGGCGTCGGGCGCGCGTGGTTCGAGCTGCTCGTGGTGGCGCCGGCGCTGGGCGCCGCCGGAGTGTTCGCGCTGCGCGGCTCGCGGCGCGCGCGCCTGGTCGCCGGTGCGCTCCTGCTCCACGCGGCGTCCGTGTCGGCGACGCTCGCGATCGCGATGGACGGCGGCGCGCTGTTCCTCGTCGAGTGCGCGGTGCTCGGCGCGTCGGCGTTCGCGCTGATCGATCTCCACGCGGCGCTCCGGGACGATCGCGCGTGGAGCTGGTTCGACGAGCGAGCGCCGCTGCGCGCCGCGGCCGTCGCGCTGCTCGCCGTCGCCGGCGCGTGTGCGGCGCTGTGGGTCGCGCAGTCCGTGCCCGCGGCGCTCGCCGGCGCGGCGCCGGCCCGGCTCGACGAGCTCCGCCTCGCGGTCGGTCCGGCGCACGTGTCGCTCGTGCTCCCGGCGATGGCGATCGCCGGCGTCGGCCTCCTGCGCCGGCGGCCCGCGGTGCGCGCGTTCGCGCCGATCCTGCTCGGCGCCGGCACGCTCGCCGCGGCGGCGGTGGCGGTGGCGGCGGCGGTGGGGCTCGTGCGCGGCGAGGCCGTCGCGGCGGTGCCGAGCCTCGCGATGGCCGCGGCGGTGGTGGCGGGCGGCGCGACGCTGGGCGCGCTGCTCCACCGCGTCACGGGCGCGAGGACACGGACTCGATGACCTGCTCGCCGTCGGTGCGCACCGGCCGGAGCGACTTCACGTAGGCCGCGAGCGCGCGGGCATCGGCGTCGGAGAGCAGCGCCCACGCGCCCGCGTACCTCGCCATCGGCCCCTCGATCGGGCTGCCGTCGGGCTTCGTCATCGTGCGCACGGCCGCGATGATCTGCGCCTCGGTCCACGCGCCGATGCCGGTGTCGGCGTCGCTCGTGATGTTCGGCGCCACGATCTCGCCGCCGTCGACGAGCCGCAGCTCCTTGCCGCCGGCGAACGCGGGGCCATCGGGCGCCGTGTGGCAGCTGCCGCAGTGCATGAGCGCCGCGAGGTAGCGGCCGTGCCCGGGCGCGTCGTCGGGATCGATGTTGCCGATCGGCGGCGGCAGCGCGGGCCCGTGGACCTCGCGGCGGTCGTTGCGCTTCATCACGTTCCACACGGGCACCTGGCTGCGCAGGTACGCGGCGACCGCATACGCGTCGGCGTCGGTCATGCGATGGAACTCGCGGTACGGCATCGCGGAGAGGAGGCGCGCGCCGTCGGGCCGCGTGCCGGTGCGCACCGCGGCGACGATCTGCTCCGGGAGCCACGCGCCGACGCCGGTCTCGCGATCCGACGAGATGTTCGGCGCGCGGTAGGTCTCGCCCGACGCCAGCGTGTCCTCGGCGCCGCCGCCGAGCGTGTCGAACGTCTCGATCTGCCCGGGGCGCGTCGTCGCGTGGCACACCGTGCACCCGCTGATGCGCGCCACGTACGCGCCGCGCGCGAGCTGCTTCTCCGTCGGCGCGCGCGCGGATGGCATCGCGGGGTCGATCGCCTCGACGGAGCTGCGTTGACAGGCAGCGAGCGCGAGCGACGCGAGCGCGAATCGCCACATGACTTCCTCCTGGATACGCGGAGGTCGTGCAAGTCACAGGCCGCGGAACACGTCGCCGACGCGCGCGAGGTCGGCGAAGAACGCCGCGCGCGACTTCTCGCGTGCCGCCTTGTCGACGGCGCGCAGCACGGCGCCCGGGTGCACGGTCGCAAAGACGTGTGGCGCCAGCGCGCGCGCCTCCGCGAGCTCGTTCGCGAGGTCGATGCCGCGCGACATCGACACGCGGAAGTCGGTGCCGAGCAGCGCCTGCGCGGCCGTCGCACCGAGGAGCACGATCACCTCCGGCTCGACGATCGCGAGCTCCTCGCCGAGCCACGGCTGACATGCGGTCGTCTCGTAGCGCGACGGCTTGTCGTGGATCCGGCGCTTTCCGCGCATCGTGTACTTGAAGTGCTTGACGGCGTTGGTCACGTACACCTCGTCGCGCGGGATCCCGGCGCGCGCGAGAGCCTCGTCGAGCAAGCGCCCCGACGGTCCGACGAACGGACGCCCCCTGCGGTCCTCCGCATCGCCCGGTTGCTCGCCGATCAACATGATGCGCGAGGTGGCGAGCCCTTCGCCGAACACGGCCTGCGTCGCCCGGCGGTACAGCGGACAGCCGCGGCAACCTTGTACGGCGGTGTTGAGCGCCTGCAGCGTGTGTGCGTGTGGCAGGAACTGCTCGGCGCCGGGGAACTCTGCGGGATCCGGCCGCGCGCGGAGGTGACGGCGAACGGGCATGCGTCCCGCGGCTGCATCGCACGTGCCCTCGGAGCTGCGAGGTTCTCGCGACTCCCGACGACGGACGTGCGCGACCGCGGAGATCCTTCGTTTTGCCGTGACGGGTCGGCGGAAGAGGCGACGGTCGCGGGAGGTTGAAGCCCGCAGAAGGGGTGCATGCGTTTCCGGAGCCAGGTAGCCATCGGACACATCGCGCTCGTGCTCATCATCGCCGCGACGGGTCTGGCTTCTGCGATCGCGCTCAACCGGACCACCACGCGCCTCGAGCAGGTGGCGCGCACGTTCTCCGACGAGCTGTCGGGTGTGCAGCGGCTGCGCTTCGAGGCCGAGCACCTCGTCGCGACGAGCCGCGGGTATCTGCTGTCGGGCGATCCCTCATCGCTCGATCGGTTCGCCGCCGTCGAGGCGCAGTTCGAGGCCGACCTCGAGAAGCTGCGCCGGCGCCCCGAGCTCGCACCGGATCTGTCGCTGATCGATCAGCTCGCGCACGACTACATCCGCGCCGCCGAGTCGGTGGCGAAGCGGCGGATCGAGGGCGCGGATCCGAACACGATCCTGCCGATGTTCGAGCGCACCCTGATGCCGGCGCGCGAGAAGCTCGAGGCCGCGATCGACGACCTCGTCGACCACGAGCAGGCGGAGTTCGAGCGCGCGTCGCACGAGGCGCGCGACTTCGCACAGACGACCGAGGTCATGGTGCTGCTCGCGACGGTGTCGGCGATCGCGCTCGGCGTCGGCCTCGCGTGGATGTCGATCCGCAGGCTGAGCGGGCTGTACGCGCGCGAGCGCGAGGCGACGGAGGCGGCGCGCAAGGCGGCCGTGGCGCGCGACGAGATCCTGGCGATCGTGTCGCACGACCTGCGCAACCCGCTGACGACGATCGCGATGGGCGCGTCCGTGCTCGACGAGACCGGCGATCCGCGCACGCGGCGGCACGCGACGGCGATCGCGAACGCGTCGAACCGCATGCGGCACCTGCTCGACGAGCTGATCGACGTCGCGCGCCTCGAGAGCGGCGCGTTCACCCCGCGGCTCGAGCCGTGCGCCGTGCACGAGCTGCTCGAGAACACGATCTCGATGTTCGAGGTGCGCGCCGTCGACGCCGGGGTCAAGCTGTCGGCGGCGCCGGAGTCGGGCCTCGCGGTGATGGCGGATCGCGAGGGCCTGCTGCAGGTGCTGGCGAATCTCGTCGGGAACGCGCTCAAGTTCACGCCGTCGGGAGGCGAGGTGTCGCTCGCGGCGCGCAGCCTCGGCGGCTTCGTCGAGTTCACGGTCAGCGACTCGGGGCGCGGCATCCCCGAGGATCAGCTCGCGCGCGTGTTCGAGCGCTTCTGGCAGGGGCGCACGCGCGAGCGCGGCAGCCTCGGCCTCGGCCTCTACATCTGCAAGCGCCTCGTCGAGGCGCACCGCGGCACGATCGCGGTGACGTCGCGGATCGGCGAGGGCTCGCGCTTCGTGTTCACGATCCCCGCGGCCTGAGGCCAAGAAAACGCGACGCGCGCCCCGGCACGCACGCCGTGGCGGGAGCGCGCCCGGGCGGCGACGGAAAACGCGCGGTTGTGGCGGCGCGGTGCTTGCTAGGTCGTGTGGGTCCACGAGGAGCTCGCATGACCCACGCCGTCGCCGTCGGAGCGCGCGCGCCCGACCTCGCACTCCCAGCGCTCGTCGAGACGGCGGATTGCCCGCGCGTCATCGCGTTCGTGCACCGGTGGCATCCGGGCGCCGACGGTGCGGCGCTGCGCGCGGAGCTGCGCGGCCTCGGCGCCGAGCTCGTCGTCGTGTCCGGGACGGGCGTGTGGGCGTTCGGCCCCGACGATCACGCCGAGCGCGTCGCGCTGTTGTCACCGCGCCAGCTCGCGACGGTCGGCGCGCGGTTCGGCGTGTCCGGTCGCGGCGAGGCGGTGTTCGTCGTCGATGAGCACGGCCTCGTGCGGATCGCGCACCGATCGGATGCGGGGCTCGCGGGCGGTCTCGCCGATGCGATCGCGGCGGCAGCGCAGGCGATGCTCGCGGACTCCGCGCCGGCGGGGATGCTCGACCGGCGCGAGTGGAACCTCGCCGCGCTCGTCAGCGGCTTCGCGTTCGTGTTCCTGACCGGCTGCAAGCCGCGCGACCGGGCGCAGCGCGAGGCGCCGGTCGAGGCGGCGGCGCTGCCCGAGGGGCTCGCGATCGAGCTCGACGTCAACGGCAAGGTGCGGGCGCTGCGCGTCGATCCGCGCGCGTCGCTGCTCGACACGCTGCGCGAGCGGCTCGGCCTGACGGGGACGAAGAAGGGCTGCGACATGGGGCAGTGCGGCGCGTGCACGGTGCTGCTCGACGGCGAGCGCATGCTGTCGTGCCTGACGCTCGCGGCGATGGCGCAGGGCAAGAAGATCGTGACGATCGAGGGGCTGGCGCAGGGCGACGAGCTGCACCCGATGCAGCGCGCGTTCGTCGAGCGCGACGGGCTGCAGTGCGGCTACTGCACGCCCGGCCAGATCATGTCGGCGGTCGGGATGCTCGCCGAGGCGGGCGACCGGCAGTTGACGGACGCCGAGGTGCGCCACGGGATGAGCGGCAACCTGTGCCGCTGCGGCGCGTACCCGAACATCGTCGCCGCGATCCAGAGCAGCCGACCCGGGAGACCGTGATGCAACCGTTCACGTACGTGCGCGCGAGGACGGTCGACGAGGCCGTCGCGGCGGCCGGGTCCGACACGAGGTTCGTCGCAGGCGGGACGACCCTCGTCGATCTGATGCGCCTCGAGGTGATGACGCCGAGGACGATCGTCGACATCAGCGGGCTCCCGCTCGACGCGATCGAGGAGGGCCCGACGGGGCTGCGCGTCGGTGCGCTGGCGCGCAACTCGGCGGTCGCGCGCGATCCGCGCGTGCGCGCGCGCTATCCGGTGCTCGCGCAAGCGCTCGAGTCGGGCGCGTCGCCGCAGCTGCGCAACATGGCGACGGTCGGCGGCAACCTCCTGCAGCGCACGCGCTGCTCGTACTTCCGCGACGGCGTGTCGGCGTGCAACAAGCGCGCGCCCGGCACCGGATGCGCCGCGTTCGACGGCTACCACCGCATGCACGCGGTGCTCGGTGGGAGCGAGCACTGCATCGCGGCGCATCCGTCGGACATGGCGGTAGCGCTGCTCGCGCTCGACGCGATCGTCCACGTGCGCGGCCCGCTCGCGACGCGCACGGTGCCGATCGCGGACCTGTTCCTCCTGCCGAAGGACACGCCGCACGTCGAGCACACGATCGGCGCGAACGAGCTGATCGTGCACGTCGACCTGCCCGCGACGCCGTTCGCCGCGCACTCGCGCTACGTGAAGGTGCGGGACCGATCGGAGTTCGCGTTCGCGCTCGCCTCGGCGGCGGTCGCGTTCGAGCTGCGCAGCGGGCGCGTCGGCGAGGCGCGCATCGCGCTCGGCGGCGTCGGCACGCGGCCGTGGCGGGCGCGCGAGGCCGAGGCGGTGCTCGCGGGGCAGCCGCCGTCGCCGGAGCTGGTGAAGAAGGCGTCGGCGGCGGCGCTCGAGGGCGCGCGGCCGCGCAAGGACAACGCGTTCAAGGTCGAGCTCGCGCGGCGCACGGTCGCGCGCGCGTTCGAGGAGCTGCTCGTTGCGCAGGATGCGAAGGATGGGGGAGGTGCGCGATGAAGGGCGACATCGGCAAGCCGTTCGACCGCATCGACGCGCGGGCGAAGGTGACCGGCACCGCGACGTACACGTCCGAGATCGGCGTCGCGAACGCGGCGCACGCGGTCATCGTCGGCAGCCCGATCGCGCGCGGGCGCATCCTCGGGATCGAGACGGCGGCGGCGCAGCAGCAGGCCGGCGTGCTCGCGGTGCTGACGCCGGCGAACGCGCCGCAGCTGCCGGGCGCCGCGCCCGATCCGAAGAAGGGCGAGCGCGTCCTCAACGTCCTCCAGGACGATCGGGTCTGGTACGTCGATCAGCCGATCGCCGTGGTCATCGCGGACACGCTCGAGCGCGCGCAGCACGCGGCCGCCCTCGTGGCGGTCAAGCACGAGGCGGCGCCCGTCGACGCCGCGCTCGACGCCTCGATCGGGCGCGCGATCGACGCCGGGGACCTGGGCCCCAACGGCAAGGCGTCGTCCGCGCGCGGCGACGTCGCGTCCGCGATGGCCACGGCGACGCACCGGCTCGAGCAGGTCTACCGGACGCAGATCCAGGCGCACAACCCGATCGAGCCGCACGCGACGACGGCGGTCTGGCACGGTGACAACAGGCTCACGATCTACGACGCGACGCAGGGCATCTTCAACGTGCGCGACGTGCTCGCGAAGCGGTTCGGGCTCGAGCCGAAGAACGTGCGCGTGATCAGCCACTACCTGGGCGGCGGCTTCGGCTGCAAGGGCTCGCCGTGGTCACACGTCGTGCTCGCGGCGATGGCGGCGCGCGCGGTGAAGCGGCCGGTCAAGCTCGTGCTGACGCGCCCGCAGATGTTCGCGCTCGTCGGCTATCGCCCGACGACGATTCAGCGCATCACGCTCGGCGCGGATGCGCGCGGCAAGCTCGTCGCGCTGTCGCACGACACGACGGCGGAGTGCTCGCGCTTCGATCGCTTCGTCGAGCCGAGCGGCCTGCAGAGCCGGCACCTGTACAGCTGCCCGAATGTGACGACGTCGCACCGCATCGTCGAGCTCGACGTCGGCACGCCCACGTTCACGCGCGGCCCGGGCGCCACGAGCGGCACGTTCGCGCTCGAGAGCGCGATGGACGAGCTCGCGTACGCGGCGAACGTCGATCCAGTCGAGCTGCGGCTGCGCAACCACGCGACGCGCGACGAGGACGAGGACAAGCCGTACTCGGCGAAGACGATCCTGCAGTGCTACGCGCAGGCGGCGCAGCGCTTCGGCTGGAGCAAGCGCCCGATGAAGCCGGGCTCGCTGCGCGACGGCGGCAAGCTCGTCGGGTGGGGCATGGCGAGCGTCACGTATCCGGCGAAGCAGCGACCGGCGGCGGCGACGGCGCGCATGCTCGCCGACGGCACGCTCGTGGTGCAGAGCGGGACGCAGGACATCGGCACCGGGACGTACACGATCATGTCGCAGATCGCTGCAGATGCGCTGGACGTGCCGCTCGAGCGCGTGCGCTTCGAGCTCGGCGACACCGCGCTGCCGGAGGCGCCGCTGTCGGCGGGCTCGATGACGGCGGCGAGCGTCGGCGTCGCGGTCGCGGGGGCGTGCGCGAAGCTGCGCGCGGAGCTCGCGCCGCAGCGCCGCGCTCCCGACGAGCCGTGGGCCGCGGTGGTCGCGCGGTCGGGAAAGCCGGAGATCCTGGCGACGTACGCGGCGGTGGATTCGCCCGAGCGCGCGAAGTACAGCTGCCACTCGTTCGGCGCGTGCTTCGTCGAGGTGCGCATCGATCCGCTGCTGCCGCTCGTCGAGATCGGGCGGATCGTCGCGGCGTACGCGGCGGGGACGATCGTCAATCCGAAGACGACGCGCAGCCAGTACATCGGCGGCCTCGTGTGGGGCATCGGGTACGCGCTGCGCGAGGTGTCGGTGCGCGATCCGCGGTCGGCGCGGATCGTGACGCGCGACCTGTCCGACTACCACGTGCCGGTGGAGACGGACGTGCCCGACCTCGAGGTCATCCAGGTCGACGAGGTCGATCGCCACGTCAACGAGCTCGGCATCAAGGGCGTCGGCGAGATCGGGATGTCGGGCGTCACGGCGGCGATCGCGAACGCCGTGTTCCACGCGACGGGCAAGCGCATCCGCGAGCTCCCGATCACCATCGACAAGCTGCTGTGACGGCGCGATAGTGTGCGGATGATCCGCGCCGCCGTGCTCGCCGTGCTCGCCGTGCTGCTCGTCGGGTGCGGGAGCGCCGCGAGCGCGCCGGAGCCCGGCGGCGGCGGTGTCGCCGTCGGCAAGGCGGCGCCGGCGTGGGAGCTGGACTGGATGGGCGCGCCGCCGATCGCGGTGAAGGACCTGCGGGGGAGCGTGGTGCTCGTGCGGTGGTTCACCGAGGGCTGCTCGCTGTGCTCGTCGAGCGCGCCGACGTTGGTCGCGCTGCACGACGAGCTCGGCGCGAAGGGGCTGCGCGTGATCGGCGTGTATCACCACAAGAGCCCGGAGCCGCTCGAGGTGGCGAACGTGCGCGCGCTCGCGGCGGAGCTCGGGTTCAAGTTTCCCATCGCGATCGACCGCGACTGGAAGACGCTGAAGGCGTGGTGGCTCGACGGCGGGGCCAAGCGCTTCACGAGCGTGTCGTTCGTGATCGACCGGCGCGGCGCGGTCCGCTACATCCACGAGGGCGGGGCGTACGCACCGAAGAGCAAGGATGCGGCGGAGCTGCGGCGCTGGATCGATCGGCTCCTCCGCGAGGACGGCGCTCAGAGATAGCGGTGGATGCTGAGGTCGAGCTCGGACTGGACGAGCCGGAGGAGGGAGTCGAAGGTCTGGCCGCCGATGCGGAGGTTGGAGAGCAGGCGGCGGCGGACGGTCTCGAACACGGCGGTGCGCGCGGCGGCGACGCGGCGGGCGGCGGTGGCACGGTGACAACCGTGGAGCGCGGCGAGGCGGTCGATGCCGAGGCCGTCGACGTGGTGCTGGCGGAGGAGGAGGCGATCCTCGGGCGCGAGCGCGGAGACGGCGGCGGCGAACGCGGTGCGGAACTCGGCGGCGTAGGTGCGGCGCAGCAGCGCGAGCTCGGGGTCGTCGGGGGCGGCGAGGTCGGCGACGGCCGCGTCGTCATCGGCGCCGCCGGGGGCGCTCGCGCGGCGACGGGCGACGAGGCCGCGCACCGCGACGACGCGCAGCCAGCCGCCGAGCGGGCCGCTGCCCGCGTACCCGAGCAGGCGCGGCGCGGCGCCGGCGCGCGGCGCGATCAGCTCGCCCGGCAGGTCCGCCAGGAGCTCGGCGATCTGCTGCGCGTCGGCGCCGGTCCGGCGCAGCGGCGCGCGCAGCCCCTCGAGGAGCGCGGCGAGCGCGGCGGTCGCCTGCGGCTCGCCGGCGATCGCGCGGTGCGCGAGCACCAGGTCCTCGAGCTGCAGCGCGAGGAGCGCGTCGACGGACCCGGCGATCGCGAGCAGCCGCTCGGCGAAGTCCGCGGCGCGCGGCACCTGCGCGATCCTCGCGGCGATCTCCCCGGCGCGGTGCGGCTCGCCCAGCGCCGTCGCGAGGTGGTGCGCGAGGTTCACGATCCTTCATAGCAGGGTCGGTGGCATCGTAGGGGGATGTCCTCCGCGTGCCTCGATCCCGATGCGCTCGAGCGCTGGGTCGCGGGCACGCTCTCGCCCGCCGAGCGCGCGTCCGCCCTCGCGCACGTCGACGGCTGCGCCGACTGCCGCCAGGCCGCCTCGGCGCTCGCGCAGATCGCCACGCGGTTCAAGCCGTCCCCTTCTCCATCAACTCCGTCTCCCTCACCCTCGGTCCCCGGCTGGGCCTGGATCGCCGGCGGCGCCGTCGCCGGCACGGCCATCGTCGTCGTTGCCTTCCTCGCCACCCGCTCCCCTTCTTCTCCGTCTTCTCCGTCTTCTCCGTCTTCTCCGTCTTCTCCGTCTTCTCCGTCTTCTCCGTCTTCTCCGTCTTCTCCTTCACCCTCTCCATCTCCCTCACCCACTCCACCCCCGTCCGTCGTCCCGCTAGCACCGTCACCGCCACCGCCACCGTCATCACCGTCGTCACCGTCGTCACGTCCACCTCGAGCCCCGGCTGTCGTCGACGCACCTCGCCCGCGACCGCCTGCGGCGCAGACGATGTCGAGCTGCACGTTCTCGCCGAAGGCGACCACCCGCTACCTCGACTTCGGCCCGGTCGAGAAGCGCGACGGCAACCTCATCGCCATCGCCGGCCGCCGCGCGCGCTACGTGGTCGAGACCGGCGAGGCCCCGAACCCGGGCAGCCTCGTCGCCGTCTGCATCATCTCCTCCGCCCCCGCGGAGCTCCCCGCCGGTTGGGGCGGCACGCTATGGACGATCGCCGGCCTCGCCCGGATCTCCGCACCTCCGTGGCCCGCGGCGCACCCGAACCTCGTGCACGCCGCCTCCATCGCGCAGCTCATGGACAGCCCCGGCGAGTGGCGCCTCCACGCGAGCACCGCGCTGCTCCTCCCCGCGACCGCCACCGGCACGATCGACGAGGATCGCCACGACATGGGCGGCTGGTGGCTCGAGGTCGCGCCCGGTACGCCCGGCGCCGAGCTCCTCACCGCCGGCGCGCACCGCTACGTCCTCGCGAAGTTCTCGCGCTTCACCGCGCTCAACGCCGGTGCGCCGAAACCCATCCTGCGCGCCGTCGAGATCCACGCGAGCCTGCTCGCGCCCTAACGGGTCGCGACGGATCCGGGGAGCGTGCCGTCGCGGTCCCAGAACACCGGCGAGCCCGCGAGCTCGACCTCGGGGCGCTCCTTGCGCAGCCGCAGCACGCCGTCCCGGTCGGGGACGGCGACCAGGTCCTTCGTGTACGCGTAGGCGAGGTGGATCATCGCGGGTGCGAACGGGCGCCGCGCGTCGAAGATCTTCCCCGACAGCACGAAGTCGACGAACTTCATCCCGGGCGCGCTCACGCGCGGCAGGCGCTGCACGTGCTCGGAGAACTCCGCCGAGCCGGGCACGCTCACGATCAGCTCGCCCTCGCGCGCGGGGAGCGCGGCGAGGTCGCGGTTGACGTAGCAGCGCGCGTGGATCACCGGCTGCGCGCCGACGAAGCGGAACGTGAGGCCGGGGTTCGGCGTGCCCTCGGCGCCGAACGGGCGCGTCGCGAACACGCAGTTTCCGGCCTTGAGCGTGAGCTCCTTGCGGACGTGCGACGACGTCACGACGCCGTTGCGCACCGACATGCCCTCGGACGTCGTCGCCATCACGGTCTCGCCGGGGATCACGAGCGAGTACGTGCGGTCCGTCGCGAGCAGCTCCTGGCGCCGCGCGCCGCGCGCATCGGCGAGGCGCCGCACGATCGCGAGCGCATCCGGGTTGTCGCTCGCCAGCGCGCGCGTCGCGAGTGCGTACCCGAGGTCGGGCGTGTCGGTCAGCTGCGCCGCCGCGAGCAGGTACTTCACGCGGGCCGCCGCGAGGCGATCGACGAGCTTCTGTCGCTCGACGGGCGGCAGGTCGCGCTCGCCGATGTAGCTCTGCCACTCGGCCATCTTCTGCAGCATGTCCGCGGTCGAGCGCGTGTCGCCGCGGCCGAGCGCCTCGCCGTCGGGCTGCTGCCGCTCGTACACCACGACCCTGCGCTCGTACTTGTTGACCTGGCCCTGCGCGACCCACGCGCATCCGCCGACGGCCATCGCCGCTACGGCGAAGAGGACGCGGCC
Source organism: Deltaproteobacteria bacterium (assembly GCA_019637375.1). Classification (GTDB taxonomy): domain Bacteria; phylum Myxococcota_A; class Polyangia; order Haliangiales; family Haliangiaceae; genus JABFXX01. The sequence goes on from JAHBVW010000019.1 coordinate 34,533, forward strand.
GATCACAGGCCACCTCGCATGCCGAGCGACGCGTTGTACCTGTCGGCGACCTGGCGCGCGTGGTGGATCGACAGCTGCGGGCGCTTCTCCGCCGTCAGCTTGCCCCAGTACCCCAGGACGCCGCCGATCGGCAGGAAGATCGCGCCGCCGTACAGCTTGTTGTCGACGGTCGCGCCGCCGATCAGCCCGCCCAGCCCGACGAGCGCGAGCGCGATCCCGACGCGGTTGAACAGGATCCCACGCTCGCGCTTGTACGCGATCGTGTCGCGCGACTCGCGGTCGCCCGCGATCGCGTAGAAGTCCTGCTCGTCGATCGGCGTCCGGCCTTGGCGGAACGCGGTCCACTCGGCGGTGAGCGGCTCACCCGTGGGCGGTTGCATCGCGGCGTAGTTGGTGGCGCACGCGGAGGCGGCGCAGGCAGCGAAGAGCAGCGGGACGGTGCGTGACATCGACATCGGTCTTTCCCCTTTGGGCTTCGTGGGTCTCACCGGGTCTGTGGGCCGCCGCGGCCGCCGTCGCGCGAAATCGACATGTCCTCCGGAAACCTCTATAACGTACTAGATTCACACGGTGCACCGGCTCGCGTTCGTCGTCGTCCTGGCCGCCGCGGCCTGCCGAGGCGGCGCTGACACGCCGCCCACCGAGCCCGATCCCAAGGCGCCGCCGGCCGGGAAGAGCACGAGCCTGGGCCGCGCCCTCCGCGTCGATGTCGACGGCGCCGGCGCGTGCGCCCTCCTCGCGGACGGCGGCGTCGCGTGCTGGGGCAACGGCCAGCCGGCGCCGCGCCTCGTCCCGAAGATCGCCGACGCCGTCGAGGTCGTGCAGAGCTGCGCGCGCCGCGCGAGCGGCACCGTGACGTGCTGGAACGCCGACCTCGAGACGCGCGACCTCGACGGCGCCACCGGGGCGCTGCAGCTCGCGCGCGGCCCCGACGGCCCGTGCCTCGTCACGGCGGCGCGCACCGTCGCGTGCGCCGGCGAGGACGGCAAGCTCGCGTCCGTCGCCGGGTTCGAGGACGTCCGCGCGCTCGGCGATCACCGCGGCGCGTACCACTGCGCGGCGCTCGCCGGTGGGCGCGTCGCGTGCGCCGGCAGGCTCGACGGCCTCGGCCTCGCGAGCTCGACCGAGCCGACCCACGCGCTCGTCCCGGACATCGCGGACGCTGTTGGCATCGTGACGATCTCGCAGGGGCGCGCGTGCGCCCTCGACAGGGCCGGTGCACCGAGGTGCTTCGGGCCCGACGCGGCGAAGCTCCCGGCGCGCGTCGACCAGCTGTCCGGCAACGGCTGCGTGCGACGCGGCGCCGAGCTCCTCCGCTTCACGCACCGGGACGACACCGGCTGGGACTGGCGCGTCGCCGACGCCGGCGGGCCGATCGCGGACGTCTCGTGCAGCGGCGCCGCCGGCTGCGTCGCGCTGGCGACGGGCGCCGTGAGGTGCTGGGGGCCGAACGACCGCGGGCAGCTCGGCGACGGGGTCGCGACGACCGCGCGCCCGCCGGCGAAGCTCGAGGGGCTGCCGCCGATGGTCGCCGTCGGCGCGGGCCACGGCCTCACCGTCGCCCTGTCGAAGGACGGTCAGCTGTGGGCGTGGGGCTTCATGACGCACGGACCGCGCCTGCCCGTGCGCGTCCTCGACGGCGTCACGCACTTCGCCGTCGGCAACTCGTACGTGCTCGCGGCGCGCGGCCGGCACGCGGTCGCCGTGCTCGACGGCGACCACAAGATCATCACCGAGCGCCTCCCCGAGCTCCCGGACGACCCGCGCGCGCTCGCCGCGGGCGACCCGCACACCGCGTGCGCCGCGCTCGCCGACAAGACGCTGCGCTGCCTGCGCGACGGCGCCGAGGGCGCGTCGTGGCAGACCGTCGCCGGCGCGACCGACCTCGTGCAGCTGTCGACGAGCCACGACCTGTGCGGCGTCACCTCCGCCGGCGGCGCGCTGTGCGTCCTGCGCAACGACGACGGCACCCGGCGCATCCTCCCGCTCGCCGTCGACAAGGCGCGCCGCATCGCCACCCCATGGATCGAGCGCACCGACGGCACCATCGTGCGCGTCGGCGACGACGGCGCGATCGCCCCGCACGGGAAGCTCGCCGGCATCACCTCGATCGGCGACGGCGGCTTCGCGTGGTCGCCCGCGTGCGGCCTGCGCGGCGGCGCCGTCGTGTGCTGGAACGAATCCGGCGGCAAGGACGCGTTCGGCGTGCTCGGCCGCGGTGCCGCGGCCTCGCCGGGTGACACCCGCCACCCCGAGCCGCTCCGCCCCGAGCTGCGCGCGACCGCCGTCGCGGCCGGCTACGCGCACGCGTGCGCCGTCGACGAGGCCGGCGCCGTGTGGTGCTGGGGCGACGATCGCGACGGCGGCCTCGGCCGCGGCCGCGTCGTCCACGCGCCGCAACCCACACCCGTCGTCGAGCTCGGCCCGTGACGCGCGCCGGCTATCGCTCGACGGCCGTAGGCTCCGCGAGCTCGGCGAGCGTGGTGATGACGACGCCGGCGACCTTGGTCGTGAACGGCATGTGCAGCGTGTCGAGCGTGTCCGTCGGGCGGTGGTAGTGCGGCGTGTCCTCCGTCGAGCCGGCGACGTTGTGCGCCTCGACGCAGTCCATCGGCGTGATCGCCGGGAAGCCCGCCTCCTGGAAGATCGTGTGGTCGTCGCCGTAGCAGAACGTGTGGTCGATGTACTTCTTGAACGCGACGCCGAGGCGCGTCGCGACGTCGGCCATGTGGTTCACGAGCGGCTCCGACGCCGTGTCGCCGAGGATGTCGAGCTCGTCGGCGTCGCCCGCCGGCCAGTAGCCGATCATGTCGGGCGCGATCACGCCGCGCACCTCGATGCGCTGCGACTTCAGCCACGTCACCATGTGCTTCGCGCCGAGCGCACCCTGCTCCTCGGCCGCCGTGAACACGAACCAGATGCTGTGCTTGAACGCGTGCGGCGACAAGAGGCGCGCCGCCTCGAGCACGGCGGCCACGCCGGTCGCGTTGTCGTCGGCGCCCGGCGCCGCGGTCATCGGCGTGTTCGACGTCGAGTCGTAGTGCGCCGAGAAGATGTAGACGACGTTCGGGTCCTCGGTGCCGGGGAGCTTCGCGATGATGTTGTTCGCCGTCTCGCCGCCGACCATGAACGGATCCAGCTCCGGCACCAGGCCGAGCGCGCTCAGGCGGCCGACGAGGTAGTCCTTCGCGCGCTCGTCGCCGTCGCCGACGGTGTAGCGCGTGCCGAGGCTCGCGAGCCCGGTGATCGAGCCCTCGAGCTCGATCTGCGAGACCAGCGGCGGCAGCGTCATCGGATCGAGCGCCGGGACGGTGTTGCCACCGCCGGAGTTGCCACCGCATGCGGCGAGGAGCAGTCCGAGCAGGGACGGTCGGCGCATGAGGCGGCGACCTTGCGACGCGGCGGTCCCGGCCGTCAAGCCTCAGCTGCTGGCAGCCTGTGCCGCGCGGGCCTCAGTGCGTGAGCGCGGACTCGTCGAACGTCAGGCGGCCGGCGCGCAGCGTCGTGTGGCGCAGCGTGACGGCGAGCGCCTCGGCGAGCGTGTCGACGGGCGTGATGACGAGCTGCCTGCGCGCATCCTCGGGGAGGTCGTCGAGGTCGGCTTCGTTCTCGCGCGGGATCACGACGTGCGTGATGCCCGCGCGCACGGCACCGAGGAGCTTCTCCTTGAGGCCACCGATCGGCAGCACGCGGCCCGACAGCGTGATCTCGCCCGTCATCGCGACGTCGTGGCGCGCGGGCCGCCCGGCGAGCGCGGAGACGAGCGCGGTCGCCATCGCGATTCCCGCCGACGGGCCGTCCTTGGGGATCGCGCCCGCCGGCACGTGCACGTGGACGTCGCGCTCGAACACGCGATCGTCGGCGATGCCCAGCCAGTCGGCGTGCGCGCGCGCGAACGTCCACGCGGCGCGCGCCGACTCCTTCATCACGTCGCCGAGCTGCCCCGTCAGGATCAGGTCGCCCTTGCCGCGCATCGGCGCGGCCTCGACGAACATGATGTCGCCGCCGGCGGGCGTGTAGTACATGCCCGTCGCGATGCCCACCTGGTCCTCGGGCGCGGCCTTCTCGGGGTGCACGCGCGGGCGGCCGAGGGCGGCGCGGACGTCGCCGCGGTCGACGGTGAGGCGCTCGACCTCGCGCGCCGCGATCCGCCGCGCGACCTTGCGCGCGAGCCGGCCGAGCTCGCGCTCGAGCTGGCGCACGCCGGCCTCGCGCGTGTAGCTCGTGGTGACCTCGGCGATCGCACCGTCGGTGATGCTCAGCTGGTCGGCGACGAGGCCGTTCGCCTCGAGCTGCCGCGGGACGAGGTAGTCCTTCGCGATCGACAGCTTCTCGCGCTCGGTGTAGCCGGCGAACTCGACGACCTCCATGCGGTCGAGGAGCGGGCCGGGGATGTTCTGCGTGAAGTTCGCCGTCGCGATGAACATCACCTCCGACAGATCGAACGGCACGCCGAGGTAGTGGTCGACGAACGAGTCGTTCTGCGCGGGGTCGAGCACCTCGAGCAGCGCGCTCGCCGGATCGCCCTGGTACGAGACGCCGAGCTTGTCGACCTCGTCGAGCAGGAACACCGGGTTCTTCGAGCCGGCCTGCTTCATGCCCTGCAGGATGCGGCCCGGCAGCGCGCCGATGTACGTGCGGCGGTGGCCGCGGATGTCGGCCTCGTCGCGCGCGCCGCCGAGCGAGATGCGCACGTAGGCGCGCCCCATCGCGCGGGCGATCGACTTCGCGATCGACGTCTTGCCGACGCCGGGCGGCCCCGTGAACAGGAGGATGCGGCCCTTGGCCTTCTCCGTCCCCTTCGCGAGCTGGTGCACGGCGAGGAACTCGAGGACGCGGTCCTTCACGTCGCGCAGCCCGTGGTGATCCTCGTCGAGGATGCGCGCGGCCTCGACGACGTCGAGGTGCTCCTCGCGCCGCTCGCCCCACGGCAGCTCGGCGACGGTCTCGAGGTACGTGCGGATGACCTGCGCCTCCATCGACTCGCGCCCGGCACGCCTGAGGCGCGCGAGCTCGCGCTGCACCTCCTTGCGCGCCGCCTCGGGCAGCGGCAGCTTCGCGAGCTTGGCCTCGAGCTCGGCGAGCGAGTCGTCGTCGCCGCCGTCCTCGCCGAGCTCCTTCTGGATCGCCTTCAGCTGCTCGCGCAGGTAGACCTCGCGCTGGCGGTCGCCGATCTCTTCCTTCACCTTCTCGTGGATCACCTCCTGGGCGGCCACGACCTCGATCTGGCGCTGCACGTGGATCAGCACGCGGCGCAGGCGGTCCTCGATCGCGAGCGCCTCGAGCAGCGCCTGCCGCTCGGCGACCGGGATGTCGAGGTAGCTCGCGACGAGGTCGGCGAGCCGCGCGGGATCGGTGATCTGCTCGACCATCTGCTCGACGGCCTCGGCCGGGACGCCGCGCTTGCGCGCCAGGTCCGCCGCGCGCTCGCGCAGCTCGCGGTGGAGCGCGACGAACGCGGGGTCGCGCGCGTCGATCGGCAGCTGCTCCGTCGCATCCGTGACGGTCGCGACGACGTAGCCGTCCTTCGGCGTGTAGCGCATCGCGATCCCGCGCTCGTGCCCCTGCAGCACCAGGCGCACGCCGCCCAGGCCGCGCTCGATCCCGGCGACGGTCGCGATCGTTCCGATCGTGTACAGGCCGTCTGCGAGGATCTCGTCGGTGGTGCCGCGCTGCGCGACGGCGAACACCCGATGGTCCGGATCTCGCTGCGCGGCCTCGATCGCCCGCAGCGTCTGGGGACGCGCCGCCGTGATCGGCAGGCTCACCCCGGGGAACAGCACCGCGTTTCGCATCGGCACGACGGGAAGGGTTCGGGACATGAGTACCCGGTAGGCACCTGGGGGGCCACGCGCAACCCACCCGAATGACTCGGATCATCAACCACTGCATCCAAACGGCCCGCGCCGTCGAATTGCTCCTCCGTGGCCAATCTCACCAGCTCCCGCGCGACCTTCGAGCAAACGGATCGGGACTTCGTGTACCGCGTCGCCTGCCGGATCGTGGACCCGGAGGCCGCGGAGGACGTCGCGCAGGACGCGATGTTGCTCGCCTATCGTCACCGTGACAGTTACCGGGGCGACGCCCGCTACCACACGTGGCTGTACCGCATCGCGGCGACGGCGGCGTTCGGGTACCTGCGAAAGCGCAGGCGCAGCCCGGAGCTGCTGCCGCCGGACGACGCCGCCCACGAGCGCGCGCCGGACCCGTCCGGCGGGCCGGACGAGCTGTTGTCAGCGTGCCAGCAGACGGCCCGGGCGCTCGCGGCGCTCGAGCGACTCGCGCCGATGTACCGCGACGTCGTGCTGCTCCGTCTGACGCTGTCCGAGGCGGCGACCGCGGCGCGGCTGGGCATCAGCGTCGCGAACGTGAAGGTCCGCGCCCACCGCGCGCGCCGCCTGCTGCGCACGGCGAACGATCAGGTGAGCACCTCCGCGACGCCCGGGTAGCCGAGCTGGTAGCAGCGCCACCACGCGAGCATCATCGTGCCGTGGCCGACGAAGATCGCCACGTGGCTCCACATCTCGACGCGGTCGGCGTCCGCGCGCACGTAGCGCCGCCAGTGGAACGCCTCGTCGACGAAGCTGTACGCGAACGACAGCACGGTGAACACCATCGCCGGGATCGCGCACGCCGGGTGCGAGTAGGCGAGCACGAGGAACACGACGCTCGCGACGCCGCACGCGATCGTGATGTGGTGCACGAGCTCCTCGCCGCCGCGCAGCGCCTCCTTGTAGATCGTGCGGTGGCCGATCGTGTCGACGGCGATCGCGAGCGTGAACACGGCGGCGCCGATCGGCACGAAGTACGCCTCGGCGGGCCACGCGACGCCGCGCGCGAGGCCGACGACCACGAGGCCGCCGGTCGCAACGACGAGGCCGAGCATCATGCCGACCCAGCCGAGGTAGACGAGCCAGTCGGTGCGATCGAACTCGCGGATGCGGCCGACGTAGATCGCCCACGCGCGCCACGCGCGCTGCACGGTGTGGCGAGGAGCGCTAGAGGCGAGGCACATCGTGGAGCTCCAGGATGCGGCGGGGAGGCCGCGCAGTGCGACGGCGCAGCGCGCGGGCGGGGAGGGAGGCGGCGGCGCGCGCGGTGGCGGCGGCGGCGAGCAGGATCTTCGTCGCGCGCGGCACGACGGCGCGGCCCGCGGTGACGTCGTGGTGCACGCGCGCGATCCGGCCGCCGATCGCGCGGTAGATCGAGCGCGCCGCGCGCACGGCGAGGGCGGCGCGCCACGGCAGCGCGCCGAGGCCCCGGTCCGCCGAGCGGTAGTAGCGGTCCGCGAGCGCGAGCAGGTCCGCGACCGTCGCCCCGATCGCGCCGTGGGTGCGTGTGGGAATGGGAGAGCCGAGCGCGCGGACGAGCCCGCCGGCGCCGTGCGCGGCGAGCAGCTCGTCGGGCAGGTACAGGCGCCCGCGCTCCCAGTCCTCGGCGACGTCGCGGCACACGTTCGTGAGCTGCATCGCGATGCCGAGGTGCGCCGCGGGGACGACCGCCTCGTCGTCGAGCACGCCGAACACGTGCGTCATCATCAGGCCGACGACGCCGGCGACGCGGTACGCGTAGGTCACGAGGTCGTCGACGGTGGCGTAGCGCGCGCCGGCGAGGTCCATCGCCATGCCGTCGAGCAGCGCCGCCGGGTACGCGCGCGGGATCGCGCGCTCGCGGGCGACCTCGCCGAACGCGGCGAGCGTGCGGTCGCCGGTCGCGCCGGCATACCCCGCCTCGAGCTCGGCGGTGAGTCGTGCGAGGGTGCCGGCGTCGGCGCGCTCCTCGTCGACGGCGTCGTCGGTGCGGCGGCACCACGCGTAGACGATCGCCGTCTGGTCGCGCTGCCGCTCGCCGAGCAGGCGGCTCGCCATCGCGAAGCTCTTCGAGTGCAGCGCGATCGTCTGCCGCGCGAGCGCCGCCGGCGCGGGCGCCACGAGCGAGACCGTCACGCGCTCGCCTCCGCGAGCTGGAGCTGCTCGTCGCGCGCGCCGGCGAGGCCGTGGTCGCGGGCGACGCACGTCACCGTCGCGAGCGCGCCGTTGATGACGCCGGGGACGCCGGCGCCCGGGTGCGTGCCGGCGCCGACGATGTACAGCCCCGGGATGCGCGCGTCCTTGTTGTGCGGGCGAAAATAGGCGCTCTGTCCGAGCGCCGGCGCGACGCTGAACGCCGAGCCGTGGTAGCTCGCCAGGTCGCTCTGGAACCCGGCCGGTGTGAGCTCGCGCCGGACGACGACGTGCCGCCGCAGGTCCGGCAGCAGGCGCTCGAGCGCCGCGAGGATGCGGTCGCCGTACGCCGGGCCGATCGAGCTCCAGTCGAGCGGCGCGTTGCCCAGGTGCGGCACGGGCGACAGGACGTAGAAGGACCCGCACCCCGGCGGCGCGAGCGACGGATCGGTGACGTGCGGCGCGTGCAGGTACAGGGAGAAGTCGTCGGGGAGCGCGTCGCCGTGGAAGATGTCGCGCAAGAGGCCCTTGTAGCGGGGGCCGAACACGACGGTGTGGTGGGCGACCGCGTCGCGGTAGTCGATGTCCGTCCCGAAGTAGAGGACGTACAGCGACATCGACCAGTCCATCTTCTCGAGCTTCTTCGCCTTCTTCTGCGCGGCCTTCTCGCCGGCGTACAGGCGGCTGTACGTGTGGTGGAGGTCCGCGTTCGACACGACGATGTCGAACGGCTCGTCGGTGTACGCGTCCGTCGTGACCAGGTGTTTTCCGTCCGCCAATCGGACGCTCCGCACGGGCGCCTCGAGGCGCAGCTCGCCGCCCTGCTCGCCGAACAGGCGCACGAGGCCCGCGACGAGCGCGTTCGTGCCGCCGCGCGGGAAGTACACGCCCCACTTCCGCTCGAGGTGGTGGATCAGCGTGTAGATCGCGGAGGTCTCGTACGGGTTGCCGCCGACGAGCAGCGAGTGGAAGGACAGCGCCTGGCGCACGTGCTCGTCCTTCACGTACTTGCCGACCGTCGCGTAGACGGAGCGATCCGCGCGCAGCCGCGCGAGCTTCGGCGCGACGCGCACCATGTCCGAGAAGCGCAGGAACGGCGTGTGCGCGAGCTTGGTGTAGCCCGTGTCGAACACCTCGCGCGCGTATGCGGTGAAGCGCCGGTAGCCGTCGGCGTCGGCGGGGCGGCGCGCGCAGATCTGCGCGAGCATGCGATCCGCATCGCCGTCGTAGTCGAACGTGTCGCCGTCGGCGGTCCAGAACAGGCGGTAGAACGGCGCCACCGGCATCAGCTCGACGTAGTCGCGCATCCGCTTGCCGGCGGCGGCGAACAGGTCCTCGATGCAGTGCGGGGCCGTGATCACCGTCGGGCCGGCGTCGAACGTGAAGCCGTCGATGCGGTGCACGGACGCGCGCCCGCCGGGCTGGTCGCGCGCCTCGAACACCGTGACGCGGGCGCCGAGCGCCGCGAGGCGGATCGCCGCCGCGAGGCCGCCGAACCCGGAACCGATCACCGCAGCGCGCAGGCTAGCCATAGCTTCGCTCCATCCGTCGCAGCTCCGCCGCGACCGCATCGAGGGTGCCCGGTGGAAGTGACGGGCCCAGGGCGCGGGCGAGCTCCGTCTCGGCGCCGTCGAGCAGCGCGCGGATCCGCGCGCGCCCCGTCGCGGCGACGATCTCGTACAGCTCGTCCGCGAGCGGGTCGACGTCGTGGACGCCGGCGCGCGCCGCGAGGCGCGACCAGGTGAACGCCGCGACCTCGGCGAGCCACGCCCACGGCCACGTCGCGCGCCCTCCGCGCAGGTCCTCGCGGCCCTTGTCGCGCCGCGCGACGAGCGAGCCGAGGTCGTCGAGCATCTGCAGCGCGATCCCCGCGCGCTCCGCGAACGCACCGATCGCCTCGCGCACCGGCATCGGCGCACCCGCGGCGAGCGCGCCCAGCTCGCCGGCGAGCCGCAGCAGCGCGCCCGTCTTGAGCCGCGTGATCGTCTCGACGACGCCCGCCGCGCTCGCGACGTCGAGGTCCGCGACGCGCACCGACAGGTCGAGCGCCTGGCCCTGGTGGCAGCGGACGAGCGAGCCCACCGCGAGCTCGACGGCGCCGGGGATCTCCAGCGCGCCCAGCTCCGCGAGCGCCCAGAAGTACATCCACGAGCCGGTGTTGATCGCGAGCGGGACGCCGACGAGCCGGTGCAGCGCGGGCGCGCCGCGGCGCTCGTCGGAGTCGTCCTCGACGTCGTCGACGATCAGCGACCCCGCGTGGATCAGCTCGAGCGCGGCGACCAGCGCCTCGGGCGGCTCGCCGGTGCGGCCGCCGAGCAGCCAGCCGGCGCGGACGACGGACGCGCGCAGCTCCTTGCCCGGCCGCGCGAGGAAGTGCGCCGCCGGCCCGCCGAGCGCGCGGCGCCACAGCGCGGCGGGCACGGCGCCGTCGAGCGCGCTCGCACCGCCGGGGCCGAGCGCCCGGGCGAGCCACGCGAGCGCGCGCGGCGTCGACAGATCGAGGGCGAGCTCGTTCATGCGTACCTCCATGCGGCGCGCAGCGAGAGTCCGCGCGGCGGACGACCGACGAGGATGCGCGCGCGATCCGCCGTCGTGAGCTGCAGCGCGTAGAAGCGGGCGATCGTGGCCTCGGGCAGGCGGTAGAAGCGCTCGAGGACGCGGTAGCGCGCGGCGGGCTCGAACCAGCGGAACATCCGGTTGAGGCGCAGGGCGAACCCGAGCTGCGAGGCGTGGTCGCGCGCGAGGTTCTCGACGGCGTCGCCGCCGGCCGCGACGGCCTCGGCGAGCCGCGCGGCGATCGGAAACGAGTACCCGGTGACCGGGTGGAACCATCCGCCGGCGTACCCGGCGACGAGCGGCGCGGACGCGCGCGGCGGGGCGCAGCGCGACGGCAGGGGCAGGAGGCCCGTCTCCTCGCGCACGACCTCGTCGACGATCCACCCGCGCGCCGCGGCGTACGCATCGACCTCCGCGCGCAGCGCCGCGACGTCGAGGTACGTACCGTCGCTGAAGTACGTGTCCTCGACGAGCACGCGCCGCGCATCGAGCGGCAGCACGTAGCAGAAGCGCATCCCGTCGAGCTGCTCGACGGTCGCGTCCATCAGCACCGGGCGCTCGAGCCCGTGCGGCGCCGCGAGCTGCAGCTCGCGCCCGAGGAACTTCTGCCACGCGCAGCGCCCGCCGACCTCCGCGCGCTCGGGGCCGCGCGCATCGATCACCACCCGCGCGCGCACCTCCTCGACCCGCCCCTCACCGTCGCGCACGAGCACGGCATCGGGCCCTGCGGTCAGCACCGCCGCGCCGGTGCGCAGCTCGCAGCCCGGCCGCGCGAGCGCCTCCGCGACGCGCGCGGCGAGCCGCGCCGAGGTCACGCACGCGTACGGCTGCGCGATCGTGCGCCGCAGGTCCGGGAACGCGACGTCGTACCCGGGCCACCTGTGCGCCACGAGCGGCTCCACCCACGCCGCCGCGCCCGCACCGACGTCCCCCGCGTGGAAGCACCAGGTGTGGTTGCCGCCCACCGCCGCGCCGCGCTCGAACAGCGCGACCGTCGCCCCCGGCCGGTGCGCCGCGAGCGCGAGCGCGACGAGGCCGTTCTGCAGCCCTCCCCCGACGAGGGCGTAGTCGACTTCTCGGGTCACGCGGGTTCGATGTCCCGCGCGCGCCGAGGTTACAGCTCAGTACGCGAACAAGAGGTCGATCTGCACGATCTGGTAACTGCGCGAGGTCATCGGCGCATCGAGCGCCCGCGCGTAGGACACGCCCGGACGCAGCCACCGCCTGCTGGCAAGCTGCCAGTGCGTCCGGACGCCGCCCGCGGCCGTCAGCTGGTCGCGCAGCGTGTGCGTCGCATCGTTCGCGACGAACGCCGGCGTCGACAGGTAGCGCTGGTAGCGCAGCTCGGCGCCGAGCGACACGTGCGCGCCCAGGAAGTAGCCGGCGAACAGGCCGGACGTGGCGTTCGTCTTGTACCTGTCGGGCTGCACGTCCGCGCCGCGCACGCGCGCGAGCTCGAACACCGTGACCTCGGCCTGCAGCGTGAGCCCGCGGTCGACGTACGCCGCGCTCGCACCCGCGATCAGCGCGACGTCGTTCGGCGAGAACATCGTGTTGTCGAGCGACGAGCGCGCCGCGATCGCCGCGCGGTTCGCCGCGGCCTTGCCGGCGTCGGGCGCGTTGCCGCCGCCCGTCCCGATCGGCGCCGTCACCGCCCCGATCACCGACGCGCGCCAGCGCCGCCCGATCCGCGGCGCCCACTGGAGCCCGGCGAGCGCGTTCGACGTCCCCGTCGCGGCGGTGCCCATCGCCGGCTCGTCGTGCAAGACGGCGAAGCGCGCGAACGGCACCACGGTCGGCGACAGCTTGTACGAGGCGATCAGGCTCGTGACGATCGTCTGCCCCTCCTCGTACAGCGCCGCCGACGTGTCCGCGCGGAGCACGCTCGCCGCGACGGCGGGGCGCAGCTGGAACGGCGGCGCGTAAGGAGGAGCGGGCTCCGCGTGCGCCGGCGAAGCTACGAAGATCGAGAACGCGATGGCTGCCCGGGCGAACATCGCCGCCGAGCGTAACGCCGGATCTCCGTCGAGGAATCGCAGTTCGTTTCGACCCCGAGAACCGGTAACCGCGCGTACGAGTCGGTTACTTCACGTTCTTCAGCTTCTCGAGGTTCTTGCACGCGGGATCGCTGCCGAGCTTGCACGCCTTGCCGAGGAGCTCCTTCGCCTTGTCGACGTCCCGCTTCACGACCTTGCCCTCGTAGTGGATGATCGCTTCCTCGGTGCAGCCCTTCGCCTCGTCGAGGCCGCACGACTTCTCGAAGTACTCGAGCGCGACCTTCAGGTCGACGTCCACGCCCTCGCCGAGGCGATAGACGTTGCCGAGGTTGAAGCAGCCGTAGCCGTTCTTGAGCTCGCAGGCCTTCTTGTACAGCGCGCCCGCCTTCACGTGATCGATCTTCGTCGCGCCGTCCTTGCCCTCGGACCATGCGGTGCCGAGGTTGTTGCACGCGCGCCCCGACTTGAGGTTGCACGCCTTCTCGAGCCAGGCGATCGCCTTGACCGGATCCTTCTTCGAGCCGTCGAGCCCCGCGTGGTACCGCTCGGCGAGCTGCTCGCAGTTGATCGCCTTGCCTGCGTTGCACGCTTTGACGTCCGCGGCTTCGTCCGCGCGCGCCGTGCCGGCGAGCACACCCGTCAAGAGGAGCCCGATCGCGAGATGCTTCATCCCCCGAGAGTAACTCGTGGATCGGCCAGATGCCTGGAAACCGCGAGCCACGACGAGCCCGGCGGGGCAGACCGCCCCGGGCGTGGCATTTGCTCCAGCCTTTGGGGATGGACCTCGATCCGCGTGAAGATCCGCTGCTGCGCACGCGTCGACGCGGGAAGCACTACGCGGCCGACGGCCGCAAGCTCGCGGATCAGGAGTACGTCGGCGCGCGGACACCGGATACCGATGCTGACTCACCCGTGGCCAATCCGACGGTCACTCCGCCGCGGTAGATCCGCACGCACGTCGTTCATTCGCACACTCCCGCGTACACGCAAGACTACGAATTCCACAGATACGTACGAGGAAGCCCTAGGCCGCCGGCTTGCTGGAACGGCGGCCCATGCTGGTCTTCTATTTCCTCGAGCTGGCGATCCGACTGCACACCGCGACGCCGTACACGGTGGACCTGCTGAGCGCGTACGAACACGTCGAGGCGGCGCACGTCGCCGCGACAGACAAGGTGTCGCCGACACTGCTGCTCGCGATCGCGTTCGTCGAGAGTCGCTACGATGTCACCGCGACCTCGCGAGTCGAGGGTGGAGTCCGGTTGACCGGCCGATACGCATCGACGGTGCCGCCCGCGAACCTCGACTACCATCAGTCGCTGTTCTGCGGACCGCTGCAGACGTTCGCGGGATCGTGGGGCGAGTGCATGGCGATGCGCCGGCTCGCGCGCGGCTACGCCGCCGGCGCGGCGGAGATGAGCCAATGGCTGCGCGACTCGCGCGTACGCGGTGAATACGCGAAGGCGCTCGCCGGTCACGGCTGCGGCAACCTCGGCGTCGAGACCGGCAACTGCAACGGCTACCAGGGGCGCGTGCTGTGGATGGAGCGCTGGATCCGGCTCGGGAACGGGCAGTAGCGCGCAGATCCGCGTTACCGTGGGGCGTGGACACGACCACCGTTCCCGAGAAGGATGCCGTCGCCGCCATCGATCTCCTCCTGACGATCGGCTACATCGACGGGCGCCTCCACGAGGGCGAGAAGGCGCTGATCCGGCAGTACCTCGATCAGCTCGTGCGCCTGGCCCCGGGGTCGGCGCCGGGCATCGACGCGGCCTACGCCAAGCTCGACGCCGAGATCGCCGGGCTCGCGCAGGAGGTGGTCGCGTCGGGCGACCAGCGCTACACGCAGACCAAGCTCAAGGTCCGCGCCGTGTCGCTGTTCCGCAGCTTCTCGCCGGGCAACCAGGAGGTCGCGCTCGCGCTGATGAACGCGGTGATCCACGCCGACGGCACCGTCAGCGAGCACGAGCGCGAGCTCCACGACGAGCTCCTGCACTACTTCCACGGCATCCCGAGCCTGCCGCCGCACGAGGCCGCCGCGGCCGCGTGCCCGCCGGAGATGCTGCGCGTCGAGGCCGTGCGCACGCTGCCGCTCCCCGCGACGGGCCACCCCGCGCTCGATGCGATCGAGCACCCGTACGCCGACGATCCGGCCGCGCTGCACGCGCAGTTCACCGGCGACTACAACCTGATCTTCCAGGCGATCACGATCTGGGAGCAGCAGCGCGCGCTCGGCAACGGGCGCCTGTTCGGCATCACGGGCATCGAGCAGCTGCCGCGCGGCACGCGGCTCCTCGACGGCCACGTCTACGCGCTGCGGCCGTCGCGCCCGACGGAGCTGATCGTCCTCGGCGACCTGCACGGCTGCTACGGCTGCCTGAAGGCGGCGGTGCTGCAGTCGAGCTTCATCGAGCGCGCGAGCCGGCGCCGCGTCGATCCGTCGAGCCCCGACGTCAAGCTCGTGCTGCTCGGCGACTACCTCGACCGCGGCCGCTTCGGCTTCGAGGGCGTGCTGCGCGGCGCGCTGCACCTGCTCGCGATGTTCCCCGACGACGTGATCGTGCTGCGCGGCAACCACGAGTACCTCGTGCGCGCGGGCGACCACATCTGCAGCGCCGTCAGCCCCGCCGAGTCGGTGCCTCAGATCGCGCCGCGCACGCCGCCCGGCATCCTCGAGGCGTACCGGCACCTGTTCGAGCACATGCCGACGGCGCTCATCTTCGATCGCACGCTGTTCGTGCACGGCGGCATCCCGCGCGATGACACGATGGAGGAGCGCTACAAGGACCTGTCGAGCCTCGGCGACAAGGTCATGCGCTTCGAGATGCTGTGGTCGGATCCGGAGCACACCGACACCGTGCCGCTCGAGCTCCAGCGCGCGACGCCGCGCTTCAGCTTCGGGCACGATCAGTTCCGCAAGTTCATGACGCGCATCGGCTGCCACACGATGGTGCGCGGGCACGAGCAGGTCGACGGCGGCTTCGCGACGACGTTCGACCTCGGGCAGCACCAGCTACACACGCTGTTCTCCGCCGGCGGGCGCGACAACCCCGACCTCCCGGCGGAGTCGCGCTACCGGAAGGTGACGCCGATGGCGCTCACGGTCGCGTGGGAGGCCGAGGACCGGGTCACGGCGACGCCGTGGCCGATCGACTACGCGCCGTTCGCGAATCCGGCGCACAACGGGCTGCACCGCTAGCATCCTCGCGCGGGCGCGACAACCCGCCGCACGGCCCGAGGCGTGGGTGACGCTCCGAGGGATTGCGGGCATGCTTCGCCATGCCCACGCTCCTCCAGATGCTCGCGAGGTCTCGTCGATGAAGCTCTACGGAACGATCGCCGTCCACGTCCAGGCCGAGGACATCCTGCGCGCCCCGGGGTTCTTCGAGAAGGTGCGCCAGGCGTTCGGCGGCAAGCCCGACCTCCGCACCGGCAAGATGCGCGCCGCGATCGAGGCGACCGCGCTCGTCGAGGCCTCCCGCGATGCGCTGCGCCGGCTCGGCGCGAACAACGCGGTGTCGCTGATCATCGACGACACCGTCCTGTTCCACGACCGCGAGGGCAAGCCCGACGACCTCGGCGATCTGTTCCTCGCGTTCTCCGACAACCAGTCGGTGTTCGGCCAGGGCTTCGAGGAGCTGCGCCTCGCCGTCGAGCACCGCGAGCTCGACCTGCACCTGGTGATGGAGGTGCAGGCGCGCACCGTCCACGCGAAGGGCGCGCCCGCGATCCGCATGATCGTGTCGGGCCGCATCGACGCACTCACGCCGCGCCCCGGCGAGGATGCCGAGTCGTACCGCAAGCGCGCCGAGCCGTTCGCGACGAACGCGGCCGCGCTCGAGACGGCGCGCCTGCAGTTCGAGGGCTTCGTCGATCGCGTGAAGGAGGCGATCGCCGCGGCGATGCCGACCGCGCGCGCCGAGGTCGAGCTCGCCGAGGCCCGCGTCGTGCGCCCCGACGAGAAGGCGCAGAACGCGGCGCAGGCGCCGCAGCAGCCGAACGCGCGCCACTACGACCCGTACGACGCGTACTACCCGAGCCCGATGGGCTTCGTCGCGTCGACGCTGATGTGGTCGGCGATGTTCTCGATGATGATGCCGCCGCACTACGTCGTGGTGAACCACGTCAACCACGTGCAGGGCTACACCGACGACAGCGGCATCGTGGACGGCCCGACGCTGTCGCACGACGACCCGCACGCCGGCGACGACAACGGCTCGTGGTTCGACGGCGACGGCGCCTCGTCGACGGACGCCGCGGGCGACGGCGGCGGCAGCTGGTGGGACGGCGGCGGCGACGGCGGTGGTGACGGCGGCGGCTGGTTCGACGGCGGCGGCGGCTTCGACGGCGGCGGCGGCTTCGACGGCGGCGGCGGCTTCGACTGACCTGCCGGCGGTCGCGGCCGCGCCGATCCGGCTGAACTGCGCAGCTGTTGCACCTCGGCACGTTGTCACGATGCCAACAGGCAACCGCGCTCGCCGTCCGGCGGTCGGACTCCCCAACAACCGCCGAGCTCGATCCACGGGCTTGCTGCAAGGAGCCCCGGGTGCCGACGACGTCGGTCTTGCGAACCATCGCCGTCCTCTTCGTGTTCTTCGTCGTCCTCGTCGTCTCCCGGCCGACCGCGCTGGCCGAGAACCTCGTCGAGCGCATCGAGGTGCACGGCGCGAAGCGGATCGAGGCGGAGACGGTGCGGATGCAGCTCCGCTCCAAGGTCGGGCAACCGCTCGACCCGATCCAGGTACGCGATGACATCCACGCCGTGTGGAAGCTCGGCGTGTTCGCGGACGTGCGCGTCGACACGCAGGCGTTGCCGTCGGGCAACCTCGTGCTCGTCGTCGCAGTCGCGGAGCGGCCGGCGCTGCGAAAGGTGCTGATCTCCGGCAACGACGAGATCAAGCTCAGCAAGATCGACGAAGTCCTCGACCTCAAGGCGGGCTCCGTCCTCGACGTCTCGAATGTCGTCAAGAACCGCGACAAGATCGCCGAGCTCTACGAGCACGAGGGCTACTACCTCGCGAGCGTCGACTACGAGCTGGTGCCCGTCGGCACGACCGAGGTCGACATCAAGTACCGCATCGACGAGCACGCGAAGATCCGCGTGCGCGACATCGAGTTCGTCGGCAACCGCGCCGTGTCGTCGAAGGCGCTGCGCGAGGTGATGCTGACGCGCCCGCCGAACGCGCTGTCGTTCATCACCAACACCGGCACGTACCAGCGCGAGGCGCTCGAGCGCGACGTCGTGATGCTGACGGCGCACTACCTCGACAAGGGCTACGCGACGGTGAAGATCGGCGCGCCGCTCCTGCGCCTGTCGCGCGACAAGAAGTTCATCCACGTCTCGATCAACGTCGAGGAGGGGCCGCGCTTCACGTTCGGCACCGTCGACTACCGCGGCGACCTGCTCGGCACCGTGCAGAGCCACGAGAAGCTGACGGTGCTGCGCGGCGGCGCGACGTTCTCGCGCTCGCAGGTCGAGCGCGACCGCAAGGCGCTCGAGGACCACTACCAGGACCAGGGCTACGCGAGCGCGAACGTGACGCCGAAGATGCGCGTCGATCACAAGCTGAACCGCATCGACCTCACGTTCGAGGTCGTGCGCGGCAAGCGCGCCTACATCGAGCGCATCGCGATCCGCGGCAACGCGAAGACGCGCGACAAGGTGATCCGCCGCGAGATGAAGATCTCCGAGGGCGAGCTGTTCAGCGGGTCGAAGATCGATGCGTCGCGCCGCCGCATCACCGCGCTCGGCTACTTCCAGAACGTCGCCGTGTCGACGACGCGCGGCACCTCCGACGAGCTCGTCGTCGTGAACGTCGAGGTGACCGAGCGCCGCACCGGGACGTTCCAGCTCGGCGCCGGCTTCTCGTCGCAGGAGTCGTTCATGGCGCAGGGGCAGATCGCGCAGGAGAACTTCCTCGGGCGCGGGTACTCGCTCGCGCTGCAGGCGCAGATCTCCGGGCTGCGCCGCATCTTCGCGTTCCGCTTCGTCGAGCCGTACTTCCTCGACACCAACTGGATGTTCGCGTCGGAGCTGTACAACGCGAGCCGCAGCTTCGGCAGCTACGCGCGCAACGCGACCGGCGGCTCGCTGACGTGGGGCTATCCGCTCGGTGACTACGCGCGCGCGTCGATGACGTACCGGCTCGAGCGCGTCGACATCACCGGCGGCCTGGGCGGCGTCGCGAACTTCGGCGCGCAGTCGGCGTCGCTCTCGGGGATCGAGGTCGGCAACCTGTTCCGCGGCGGGTGGACGTCGTCGGTGCGCGCGGCCCTCAGCTGGGACTCGCGCAACAACCGCCTGTTCCCGACGGAGGGCTGGTACGCGAACGCGTACGCGGAGTACGCGGGCCGCGCGACGGGGTCGGAGAACCAGTTCGTGCGCTGGGGCGGCTTCCTGCGCCGCTACAAGCACCTCGGCGGGCCGTTCACGCTGCGCCTCAACGGCGAGCTCGGCGTGACGACGTCGCTCGACGGGCGCGGCGTGCCGCTCAGCGAGCGCTACCTGCTCGGCGGCATCTACGACATCCGCGGCTACCAGCCGCGCTCGGTCGGCCCGACGCTGTGGGTGCCGCGCCCCGGCGACGTCGGCCAGCCGCTCCAGGGCATGCCGCTCGGCGGCAACCTGTCGCTCGTGCTGCAGGCCGAGATCGAGTTCCCGCTCGTGAAGCGGCTCGGCATCTCGGGCGTCGTGTTCTTCGACGCCGGCAACGCGTTCAACCTCGAGGACCGCTACTGCGGGCGGGGCGCGACGGCCGCCGACGCGTGCTTCCAGTCGAGCAACCTGCTCGGCGGCCTGCGCAAGTCGGTCGGCGCCGGCATCCGCTGGATGTCGCCGATGGGCCCGCTGCGCTTCGAGTGGGGCATCCCGCTCGACCTCAAGCCCGGCGAGACGCCGGCGGGGCTCGAGTTCACGATCGGCACGTCGTTCTAGCCGCCCGGCGCCGCCGCCTCCGCCCGACGAGCAGCGCGAGCGTCAGCCCGGCGAGCGCGCCGCCGGAGTCGCCCGAGCCGCCCGAGCCGGACGACGCGCAGCCGCAGCCGTGCCGCACGCGCACCGTGACCGGCGGCCACGTGAGAGGGGCCGCGGCGACGCGGAGCTCGGGGACGTCGTCGGCGACGAGCTCGTGCAGCGGCGCGACGGGGGCGCCGGGGATGTACGGATCGATCGCCGTGCGCGGGGTCGAGCGCGCGCCCCAGCGGCCGCGATCGGGGTGCGCGCACGTGACGGGTCCCGTCCAGCGGTGGCGGATCGCATAGCGTGCCTGGAACGCGTTGACGCCGGCCGGCGCGGCGCCGCGCGAGCCGTCCTCGTGGCCGCCGCGCACCGGCGGCGCGGCGCGGAACACGAGGTCGTCGGGAGCCTCCGCCGCGGTGTAGCGCGCGTGCAGGCGCGTCAGCACGAGGCGGCCGCGGGCGGCGGGCGACAGCACGTCCTGCCCGAGGAGGTCGAGGTCGTGGGGCGTGAGCTGCGCGCCGGGGCACGGATCGCAGCTGGCGGCGGCCCACGCGTACTCGGTGATCACGGCGCGCGGGTGGAGCTCGACCGTGCGGGCGAACAGGGCTCCGTAGAACTCGCCGAAGCGCGTGCGCACGCCGTCGACGACGTCGAGGTTCGTCGGGATGAACGCGTTCGGCCGGTTCGCGACCTCGTAGCGGTCGCGCGCGAGGATGTTCACGACGAGGTCCTGCGCGCCCGCGCTGTTCGCGAGGCCGAGGCGGATCGGGAGCGCGAAGTCCTCGCTGTCGTAGTGCACGCGCAGCGGCGACAGCATCGCGCGCCCGCGCTCGAACTTCAGCTTCGTGGGGTCGACCTTCGCGACGAAGAACTTCGAGCCCGCCTCGACGTACGGGCGCAGCATGCGCTCGGCGCCGTCGGGGATCTTGTACTTCTGGTCGCGCAGGTAGCGGGCGAGCCCGGCGGACTCCGCGGCGGACAGGATCGTCACCTGGTACTCGTCGACGTCGTACTGCGCCTCGACCTTGACCCGGTAGTAGCCGAGCTCGTCGCGCCAGTACTGGCCGCCGAAGCTCCAGCTGAAGCTCTCGTCGTCGATCGCGATCGGCCCGCACGGGTCCTCCTCCCAGTACTCGACGAGGCGCGGCGCGCTCATCGCGTCGACGCGGTCGAACGTCGCGCGCGGGAGGGTGCGCACGTCGCCCCGCCGCGGGACTGTTGGCACGGGGACAACAACGGCGAAGTCGTGCGGCGGGCCGCCGTAGCTGTTCTGCATCGCCAGCACGGTGCGCGTGCCGTCGCGCATGAGGACGACACGGGTGGCGTCGGCGAACATCTCGGCGCCGCCGGTGTCGATGTAGAAGCCGCAGAACGCCGCGGCGTCGCCCGCCGACGCCAGGAGCGCCGCGGCGACCAGGGATGCCCGCATGCGCCCGGGACAGCTCGCGCGGGTCGCGGTTGCGTTACGATCGCACCATGCGGCTCGTGCTCCTGTGTCTCGTCGCGGTGGTCGGGTGCGGCGGCGGTGCAACCTTCCACAACCTCACGATCGTCAACCAGACGGCGCGCAAGATCGACGAGGTCTACGTGCACGCACCGAACGCCGACAAGGGTGCGTCGCGCGGCGCGCTCGCACAGGGGGCGTCGCTGTCGGTCAAGGTGAAGGGGGGCGGCGTCGAGGTGCTCGGGATCAGCGAGCTGGTCTACGTCGATCAGAAGGTGCGCGACCGGCCGAGCGCGAGCCAGGTCGTCGAGGTGACGTCGCCGACCAGCGTCGTGTTCTACGACCTCGGCAAGGAGCCGCCCGGCCTCGACCGGCCCGGCATCTTCGGCGTCGCGTTCCGGCTGCTCAAGCCGGCGGCGCCCGAAGGCGAACCGAGCGAGTAGCACGCCCGCCGCGGTGTGCGCTTATGATGCGGCGATGAATGCAGTCGTCACGGCCGACGGTGTCGAGCTGACCTATCGCGTCGCCGGGGCCGCGGCGCCGAGGGCGCCGATGCTGACGGTGCACGGGCTCGTGTCGACGACGCACCACTGGAAGTACTTCACGCCGCACTTCGCCGCCGAGCGACAGGTGATCTCGTGGGACTACCGCGGGCACGGCGGTCAGAAGCTCGAGGCGTTCGACGTCGGTGTCGGGCAGTTCGCCGACGACGCACACGCGGTGTGGCGCGCGGCCGCGGGCGAGCGCCCGGCGATCGTCGTCGGGCTCAGCTTCGGCGTGCAGGTCGCGCTCGAGATGTGGCGCCGCCACCGCGAGGCCGTGCGCGCGCTCGTCCTCATCTGCGGCACGGCCGGGCATCCGATGGATCACATCCTCGGCGCCGGTGCGCGGCGCGCGATCGCGGGGGCGCTGCGCGGCCTCGGGCGGCGGCGGCGGCTCGCGGGCGGCCTGCTCGCGGCGGCGCGCAGCTCGGTCGGGATCCGCGTCGCGCGCGAGCTCGCGTTCGTCACCGGCGGCGCGCACCGCGAGAGCTGCCCGCCGGACGTGCTCGACGGGCTGTTCGCGCACGCGGGCACCCTGCCGCCGGCGCTCGTGGGGAACGTCACGGCGGCGTACCTCGAGCACTCGGCGTTCGACGTGCTGCCGACGATCACGGTGCCGACGCTGATCATCGCCGGCGATCGCGATCGCCTGACGCCCGTCGCGACGTCGGAGCGCATGCACCGCGACATCCGCGACAGCGAGCTCGTCGTGTTCCCCGGCCACACGCACCTCGTCCAGGTCGAGACGCCCGGCGCGGTGCACGCGGCGATCGAAGCGTTCCTGGCCGAGCGCGGCCTCGCCTGACCGGCTATCTTCAGCGGGTGCGGGCAAACATGTGGGTGATGATCTTCGTGCTCGGCTGCAAGCCCTCCGCGACGGTGGAGCGGACGATGCCGGTCGCCAACCTGCAGTCGCACAGGACGGTGGCGCTGCGCGTCCACACCTCGGCGTTCGCGGCGCAGGGGCAGGCGATGTTCCTCGAGAACGCCGTCGTCCAGAAGCTGCGGCAGAAGTGCTCGTTCGATCAGATCGGCAAGCCCGGCGCGCAGCGCGCCGACCTCGTCGTCGACCTCAACATCACGAAGGTCGCGCGCGGCGGCGGCGGCCTGATCTCGAACCCGAACACCGCGTTCGTCGACACGTTGCTCGTGCTCACCGACGGCCTCGACGGCGAGCTCCTCGGCACGGCGACGATCCACGGCAAGTCATCGGGGATGATCGTCAACAACAACGTCCCCGAGACGCAGGCGATCGAGGTCACGGCCCAGACCATCGCCGACATGCTCGCGAAGTCCGGCTGCAGCGGCCCGCGCGTCGCGAAGGCCCAGCCCGTCGAGAACCCGGGCTCCGCCGACCCGGTCGGCCCGGGCAGCTCCGACCCCGTGGGTCCCGTCGGCCCCGTCGGCCCCGCCGTCGACGAGACCCAGCGCGCCGCCGCCGAGGCGCTCAACGATCAGGGCAAGGAGAAGCTCTACGCCGCCGACCTCCCGGGTGCCCTCGCGCTGTTCCAGCAGGCCAACGCCAAGCTTCCCGACGCGCGCTACGCCTTCAACATCTGCCTCACGTTCGCGGCGCAGGAGAACTGGTCCGAGGCCATGAACGCCTGCCGCGGCGCCCGCCAGCTGAGCCCGCGCCCCGACCTCGCCGCGAAGATCGATCAGCGCATCACGAACATCCAGGCCCGCCTCGGTCGCTGACCTCGTGAAGGCGTGGCCGATGTTCGCGCTCGTGTTCGCCTGCGGTGGCGATCCGCCCGGCGAGGTCGACGCGCGACCGATCGGGCCCGACGCCGACCTCGGCACGGACATCGCCGCCGTGCCGGAGGGGTGCACGACGGAGCGCGCGACCGAGGATCGGCCCGACGATCACCGCTACGACCAGATCCGCGTCCTCTACGTCACCTCCGCCGACGGTCCGGATCTCGGACACGATACGAGCGGGAAGATCTGTAACTCGATCCGCGCCGTCGCGACGTGGTTCCACGAGCAGAGCGGCGCGTACCTGCGCTTCGACACCGCCGGTGGGCTCGTCGACATCGGCTTCTTGCGGCTCGCGCGCACCGACGCCGAGATGGCGGGCAGCGATCCGTCGAACACGTCGGTCGCGACCGGGCACGCGTTCGTGCGCGAGCGCATCGAGCAGGGGCTCGGCCTCCTCGCGCCGAACAAGATGTACGCCGTGTTCTACGAGGGCACGAGCGTGTATGCGTGCGGTGGTGGGCCGTGGCCGCCGCTGCTCGTCGGGCGCGTCGGCGCGATCTACCTGCAGGCGACACCGACGGGCGTCGCGACGCCGTGCGGGGATGTGTACCCGTGGGGGCAGGGCGACCTCGTCCCGCACTACGTCGACTACGCGGTGCTGCACGAGCTCGTGCACGGCCTCGGGCTCGCACCCGCGACGGCGCCGCACCAGCACACCACCGGGCACGTCTACGATGCGGCGGCGCCGCAGCCGAACCGCGACCTCATGTACTCCGAGCGCCCGGGCATGCCGGATCCGCCGTGGGGCACCGAGCTCCCGGGCGGCCTGATCCTCGACATCGGCGACGACGACTACTTCAACGCGCCGACGCCGTTCGACCTCGCGTCGAGCTCGATCATCGCGCCGCTGTCGCCGTTCGCGCACCGCCCGCCGGGCTGGTGACGCTCAGCTCGCGAGGCGGCCGGAGCGATAGTCGGCGAACGCCTGCTCGAGCTCCTCGTCGGTCGTCATCACGAACGGTCCGCGCCGCGCGATCGGCTCGCGCAGCGGCGTCCCCGCGACCAGGAGGAACCGCCCGCCGCCCTCGACGGTGACGGAGGTCCCGGCGCTCAGCACGGCGAGCTCGCCGGCGCGCGCACCGCGGCCGCCGATCGCGATCTCGCCGTCGAGCACGTACGCGAACGCCGTGTCGCCGCCCGGCAGCTCGTGCACGAACCGCGCGCCGCGCTCGGTCCCATGTGAGGGCTCGATCGACACGTCGAGCAGCGCGGGAGCGATGTCGATGCCGTCGACGGGCCCGCGCACGCCGCCGGCCGAACCCGCGATCACGCGCACGCGCGCATCGCCGAGCGTCGCCGTCGGGATCGCCGCGGCGCCCAGGTCCTGGTAGCGCGGCGCGATCATCTTGTGCGCCGCCGGCAGGTTCACCCACAGCTGCAGCCCCCACAGCTCCGCGCCGCCGGTCGCGACCGGCATCTCCTCGTGCACGATGCCGCGGCCGGCCGTCATCCACTGCGCGCCGCCGTCGGAGATGAGGCCGCGGTTGCCGACGCTGTCGCGGTGCTCGAAGCCGCCGCGCAACAGGATCGACACGGTCTCGAAGCCGCGGTGTGGGTGGCGCGGGAAGCCGGCGCGGTAGTCGGCGGGATCCGAGCTGTGGATCTCGTCGAGGAGCAGGAACGGATCGAGCATCGGCAGCGCGCGGTTGCCGAGCGCGCGCCGCAGCGCCACGCCGGCGCCGTCGCGGCTGAGCGCCGCGGGCACGACCTGCGCGATCGTGCGCGCGCTCGCCGTCTTCGCGTTGCCGCAGCCGAGCCACGCGAGGCTCCCCGCCACGAACGCGCGGCGCGACAACATCAGTTCACGCAGAACTCGTCGTCGCCGCGCGGGTAGCGGTACAGGATCGAGAAGCACATCTCCGTCGTCGAGCTCTCGCCCCACGTGACCGTCTCGTTCGTGGTGTTCATCCACGTGCACTCGGTCGTGATCGTGTCGCCGGGGTTGACCTGCAGCGGCTCGAACGACAGCACCGCCTGGTGCTCGAAGTCGTACGGCGCGTCGCTGAGGACGCGCTCGGTGCCGCCCGCGTTGACCACCGTCTTCAGGTGCGCGCCGAGCTGGTGCATGTGCGGGAACAGCGCGAACAGCTTGTACGGCGACTTCACGGTGCACGTGCCGCTGATCGTCTGTCGCCCCGGCGCGATCTGCAGGTCGCGCGGACCGGGGAGGAACATGTCGACCTCCTCGGTCACCGTCGCCGGATCGACCTCCATCATCTCGATGCCCGACGTGCCGCTGAGGTCGCCGTCGGTCTGGTTGAAGATGTGGAGCTGCAGGCCGAGCAGCGTGCCCTGCGCGATGCGCATGCCGGTCCCCGGCGGGAACATCAGCTCGTTCGTGCCGACGCCCGACGCGTAGACCATGTTCGTCCCCGACGTGCCGCGGAACAGCAACGTGTGGTGCGTGCCGACGGGCGACAGCGGGCGCAGGCCGCCGATCACGACGTCGCGCGCGAGCGGCTCGATCGCCAGGTCCGACGTCCGCTCGCCGCCGGGCGCGAGCGTCCACGACTTCTGGATCAGCGGCGTCCACGTCCCCGGCTGATCGCTCGCGTCGGCCGACGGATCGCCGCCGCCTCCTCCACCACAGGCCACGAGGAACACCAGTGCGTACGGGACTGCCCTCATCGCGCGCGAGCGTACCACCTGCGCGCGGCCCCGGAAGCGAAAAACTCAGGAGCGGCAGCGGGATGCGAGCAGCCCGGTCGCCGCCGCGAGGTCGAGGTCCGCGACCAGCAGGCCCGCCTCGCCGTAGGGCTGGAATGCGAGCACCGTGCCCTCGGGAGCCGCGATCGCGGACGTCGTCGGCGAGCCCTCGCACGCGTAGTTGACGCTCGCGAAGTAACACGTGTTCTCGGCGGCGCGGCACAGCATCGCCTTCTCGTGGAACGAGCTCGCGGGATCGGCGAACGTCGTCGGGCGATAGGAGCCCGGCTCGGGCGGCGCGTAGTGCGGGTGGAAGACGACCTGCGCGCCGCGCCGCGCGGCCCAGCGCACGGTCTCCGGATAGCGCCAGCCCTCGTGGCAGATCGCGATGCCGAACGTGAGCCCGTGCACCTGGAACGTCGCGCGCTCGCGCCCCGGCGTGTACGTCGCGTCCTCGCTCGGGTCGAGCTGGACCTTGTCCTGGAAGCCGAGCCGCTCGCCGTGCTCGTCGAGGACGAGCGCCGTCGCGAGCGTGGCGGCGCCGTCGACGCGCTCCGTGCCGAGCACCACGCCGACCTGCGCCGTGCGCGCGGCCGCCGCGATCGCCTGCCACGCGCGCTCGAGGAACGCGGCATCGGGGCCGGGCGGTGCGTGCCCGAGGCCGCGATAGCCGGGGACGTAGCACTCGGGGAAGCACACGATGCGCGCGCCGGCCGCACCCGCGCGGGCGATCGCGGCGGTCGCGAGCTCGATCGAGGCGTCGGGCGTCGCGGGGTAGGGGAGGTTGGCGAGCGCGATGCGGAACATGCGCGAGGCTTAGCGCAGATCCGGCGACCGATCGCTCGCGATGCCGTGCTGTTCGAGGATCTCGGCGGTCGCGCGCTCGGCGCGAGCGGCATCGAGGACGACGCGCGTGCCGTACGACGCGTGGTAGTCGGAGCGCTGCTCGTTGCGCGTGCCGTGGTGATCGGTCTCGATCACGTGGAAGCGGCCGAGCGGCGACGCGAGCGCGCGCACGACGTCGCGGATGTCGGCGATCTCGACGCCGTTGACGCGCTCGACGACCATCTCGCGCATCTGGTGGTAGCCGAGGTTGACCTCGTGCGCGAAGATCTGGTGGATGATCACGACCTCGCGGCGCCGCTCCGACGGGAACTCCTCGTAGCGGAGCTGGCCGTAGCGGTGGTGGTCGCGCGCCCACTCCCACTCGTCGATGTACTCGTAGCTGAGCGGCGTGAACAGGAGGCCCGCGAAGATGAAGTACGTCGGGCGGCGGTCGGGCCGCGGCGGCGGCACGAGCGACACGTACGGCCCGAGCGGCACCTCGATCTTCGCCGGCGTGCCGCGGCGCAGCACCGCGAGCTCGACGGTGTCGCCGATCTGGTGCTGGCTGATCAGGTGATCGAACATCACGCGGTCGTGATCGCGCAGCACGATCGTGCCGTCGCTCGCGACCGGCGTGCCGTCGATCGACAGGATCACGTCGTCGACCTCGAGGCGCCCGTGCGCCGCCGAGCCGTGCACGACGCGCGACACGCGGATGCCCGTCTGATCCGCGGCGAGGCCGAGGTACGCACACAGCGCCTCGTTCTCGAGCTTCTGCCAGTAGATGCCGAGGTCGGGCACGCCGCCGATCGCGCCGTCCTCGAGGTCGCGGAACATGTGCCGGATCACCGGGATCGGGACGACGTAGCCCGACTTCTCGAGGTCCTTGCGCTTGTACGACTGGAACGCGATGCCGACGAGCTCGCCGTTCATGAACACCGGGCCGCCGCTGTTGCCCGGGTTGATCGCCGCGTCGGTCTGCATCGCGAGCAGGCTGCGCTGCGAGTGCGTGTACGTGCGCACCTCGATGCGCGACACGACGCCCGCGGTGACGCACAGCTCGTTGCCGCCGACGGGGAAGCCGTACACCGTGACCTTCGCGTTGCGCGCCGGCAGCTCGCCGAAGCGCACCGGCAGCGTCCCCTCGAAGAACTCCGGATCGTCGACGGTGAGCAGCGCCGTCTCGGTGTCGTGATCGACGTGCAGCACGCGCGCCGTGTACTTCTTCGAGTCACCCGGCTTGAGCGCCTGCACGAACAGCTGGTGCGCGACGACGTGCGCGTTCGTGAGGATGCGCTGCCCCTCGACGATGCACGCCGATCCACCCGACGTGTGCTGGTACGACAGCTCCCACGGCTTGTAGTAGTTCGGCTCCTTGACGACCGTGAACAGCTTCACGACGGACCGGCGCAACGCCTCCGTCGACTCGGACTCGACCATGCCGTGTTGGTAAGCGCGAAGCGGCCGCGGCGCAACCCGCGGACGCCGTTGGCACGGTGACAGCAGCGGACAGATGTTAGCGGCGGTCGGGCTGCTCGAGGACGGCGAGCGCGAACGCGTAGGCGCGGGCGACCTCGCGGAGCGCGTCGAACCGGCCGGAGGCGCCGCCGTGGCCGGCCTTCATGTTCGTGTCGAGGAGGAGCGGGTTCGCGTCGCGCTTCGTCGCGCGCAGCCGGGCGACCCACTTCGCGGGCTCGAAGTACTGCACCTGGCTGTCCCACAGTCCGGTGCGCACGTAGATCGCCGGGTAGGCGTGCGCGCCGACGTTGTCGTACGGCGAGTACGACAGCATGTACTCGTACGCGGCCTTGTCGGCGGTCGGGTTGCCCCACTCCTCGTATTCGTTCGTCGTGAGCGGGATCGACTCGTCGAGCATCGTCGTGACGACGTCGACGAACGGCACGAACGAGATGATGCCGCGGTACAGGTCGGGGCGGCGGTTGACGACGGTGCCGAGGAGGAGGCCGCCGGCGCTGCCGCCCATCGCGAACACCTTGTCGGGCGCCCCGTAGCGCGCCTCGACGAGGTGCTCGGTCGCGGCGATGAAGTCGGTGAACGTGTTCCACTTCTTCTGCAGCTTGCCGTCCTCGTACCAGGCGCGGCCCATCTCCTGGCCGCCGCGGATGTGCGCGATCGCGTAGACCCAGCCGCGGTCGAGGAGGCTCACGCGCGCCGCGCCGAAGCTCGGCTCCTGCGAGATGCCGTACGAGCCGTAGCCGTAGACGAGCATCGGCGCCGTGCCGTCGAGCGGCGTGCCCTTGCGGTACACGATCGAGACGGGCACGGGCGTGCCGTCGCCGGCGCGGGCGTGCACGTACTCGCTCGCGTACAGCGACGGATCGAACGTCGGCACCGGCTGCTGCTTCAGCAGCTCGCGCTCGCGCGTCGCGACGTCGAGCTCGAACACCGACGCCGGCCGCGTCAGCGAGTCGTACGTGAAGCGGACGCGCGGCGACGTGGCGTCGGGCGTGTCGGCGACGTTCATCACGTACGCCGGGTCGTCGGCGTCGATGAAGAACGCCTCGCCGCCGTGCGGCAGCACGTGCACCTTGCGCAGCCCGCCGGTGCGCACCGACGCCGCGAGGAAGCGGTCGTACACCGCGATGCCCTCGACGAGCGTGTCCGCGCGGTGCGGGATGACGTCCTTCCACGCGGCGAGGTTGCCCTCGTCGCCCGGGCGCACCTCGGCGACGCGGAAGTTCTTCGCGTGGTCGTTCGTGCGCACGATGAAGCGATCGCCGACGTGCTCGATGCCGTAGATGTGATCGCTCGAGCGCGGCAGGAACGCGCGCGGCGCCGTCGCCGGCAGGTCCGCGTCGATCAGCAGCGACTCGGCGCTCGTCGTCGAGCGCATCCCGATCACGATGTAGCGGCGCGACTTCGTGTGCCCGACGCCGACGTAGAACTGGCCGTCGGTCTCGTGGTGCACGAGCTCCGTCGTGCCGCCGAGCACGTGGCGGAACACGCGGTCGGCGCGCAGCGTCACCTCGTCCTTGCCGCCGAAGAACAGCGTGTGGCTGTCGTTCGCCCACGCGAGCGAGCCGCTGATGTTCGTCGCCGTGTCGGAGAGCTCGCCGCCCGTCTCGAGGTTCTTCACGCGCAGCGTGAACTGGTTCCGCCCGACGGTGTCCTCCGCCCACGCGATCAGCCGCCCGTCGGGGCTGACCTCGTAGTTGCCGATCTTGTAGAACGCGTGGCCCGTCGCGAGCACGTTCCCGTCGAGCAGCACCTCCTCGGGCGCGTCGCGCGTGCCTCTCCGTCGCGCGTAGATGGGGTACTGCTTCCCGGTCTCGTAGCGCACGTAGTACCAGTACCCGCGGTCGAACACCGGCACCGACGCATCGTCCTCCTTGACGCGCGCACGCAGCTCGCCGAACAGCTGGTCCTCCAGCTCCTTCACCGGCGCGAGCACCGCCTCGGTGTGCGTATTTTCAGCGTGCAAGTACGCGAGCACCTCCGGATCGACGCGCGCGTCGTCGCGCATCCAGTAGTACGGGTCGCTCCGCACGCCATGCGGCGACACCACGTCGTACGGCTTCTTCGCCGCGACGGGCGGCGCGGCTTCGCTCAGCTGGACCATGCGCCAAGCTACCGCTTCCGCGCGACGCTGGGTCGCCTGCAGACCCGGATCGACTCCCCCACCGAGGGACGGTCGTGGACACGGTCGATCCGGCACCTCGCGTGCGCGCTCCCGCAGCTACGCGGAGCTCCGCACGCAGCTGCTCGCGGTGACGATGGCGTGCCCGCGCCCGAGCGAGTGCGCCGAGGACCCAGCCGATGCTCGCCCGCAGAACAGCGCTCCCGCGATCCCGCTCCCGAGGTGCTCGCGGCAGAACGCGTCCACCGTCGCGGCGATGCGCGCCGGATCCGCCGTCTCGAAGATCGCGAGGTCGACGTGCGGTGGCTCGGGCGCCCACCACGCTCGCGTCGTCGAGCGGGACACGCTCGAGTCTGGCGCGACATTCCTCCGGCAGCGGGTAGCCTCGCGGCATGACCTGTCGCAGCTGCAAGCGCGAGAGATTCGACGTGTCGGCGGCCGAGCAGATGTGCGGCGCGTGCGTGAAGAAGCTCGGCGTCACGCCCCTGCCGCCGCCGCGGCGCCGCGCGGTGCCGTGCCGCCACTGCAGCGGCCTGCAGTTCGCGCGCGTCGTGCCGCGCGGCTTCGCGCTGACGTACACGTTCGACCCGGCGACGGAGGCGTTCGCGGGGCCGACCGTGCGCCCTCAGCCGGAGCAGCTGCGCGGGATCCTCGAGGCGTACGTGTGCCGCGCGTGCGGCGCCGTCGAGTGGTTCTGCAACGACGCCGAGCGCATCCCGATCGGGCCCGAGTACAACTCGGACCTCGTCGACTACGCGGGCACCGAGCCCTATCGCTGAGCGAAGTCGTCGCGGATCGCCGCGCGCGGCGCCGGGTCGGCGAGGACCTCGAGCGCGGTGCGTGCCATCGCCTTCGCCGCGACGAGCGTCGTCGCGATGCCACGCTCGCTCGCGGCCGCTGCGGCGAAGCGATGCTCGTGACACATCGCCGCGCCGCGGTCGCAGATCGCGAGGTACGGGTGGAGCGACGGCACGACGCGCGAGACGGCGCCCATGTCGGTGCTGCCCGCGCCGAGGTCCGGATCCGCCTCCGGATCGAAGCGGCGCGCCTCGGCGCCGTCGACGGAGAAGCGCGCCGAGATCAGCCGGGCGACGGCGTGGTCGCGAGCCAGCGCCGCACCTGCGCCGCGACCTCCGCGGCGGGGAGGCCGACGTCGATCGGCAGCGGCGCGCCGGTCAGCTTCTCGATCGCGCGCTTCGCGAAGTAGCGGACCTGCGGGTACGGATGCGCGAGGTGCGGCACGAGCGCGGGGACGTCGGCGCGGGTGCCGCGGTCGCCGAGGACGCCGATCGCGACGGCCTGCTCGTGCGGCTTGCCGCGGGCGAGCGTCGCCGCGAGCGCGTTCGCCGCGAGGTCGCCGTACTGCGCGCGCAGCCGGTCGCGGTCGTGTCGGCGACCGACCTGTCGCGGTGGCACAGCGCGCACTCGACCGGGCGATCGCGCGCTCGCCCCGCGTCATGCGGCGCATCGGCGACGTCTCCCACGACGCGTGGATCGCCGCATGGCAGTCGCCGCACGCCGCAGAGCCGGCGTAGTCGGCGCGCAGGATGTTGCTGCGCACCGTGCCGCGCGGCGTGCGCCTCGGGGCAGGTGCAGGAGCTGCGACCTCTGCGACGAGGGGCTCGGGGCGGGCCACCTCGTCGAGCCGCGCGCCTCCACACCCGAGCAGCGCGAGCGCGACGACGGCGTGCCTGTTCACCTCCGTGCAACGCCCGGACGGCCGCGGAATTCGCCGCCGCGTCCGCGCGTTGTCAGCGTGACGACATCAGCGCTTCGCGACGGCCTTGTCCAGACCGCGGGATGTGACGTCAGCGGTCGCGGTCGCCGCCGCCGTACTCGATGCCGACGATCAGCGCGAGCCCGTGCACGCGCCGCCCGTCGCCGGTGCGGTCGCCGGTGCCGGCGAGCTGCACGCCGACGCGGTCGAGCCACTTCTTCGGCGTGTAGTCGAGGCCGCCGCGCCCCTCGTGCTCGCGGGCGGGGCCGCCGTCGAGGCCGCGGCGGTAGCGGTAGTCGAGCCACATCTCGAGCGGCCACGTACCGCCCCAGAAGTCGCGCGCCCAGTTGATGCGTGTCGACGCGCCGGCGCCGACCTCGAACGCGCCCTGCGCAGTCTCGACGGCGTGCAGGTAGCGCACGTGCGCGCGCGCCGTCGCGACGTGCATGTCGATCCCGCCGGCGAGGCCGGGCGCGACGGTGATGCGTCGACCGTCGTCGAGCGAGCGCAGGCCGAGGCCCGAGCGCACGGCGGGCCCGCGCGCGACCTCGCCGTCGAGCGTGAGCCCGAGGGGCGTGTCGCCGATCCGCTGCGTGAGGCCGAGCGCGAGCGCGCCGCCGGCCCGCGCGGCGCCGGCGAACGGGAACCCGGGCTCGAGCGCGGTGACGGTCTGCACGGCGGCGCTCGCGCGGATGCCCGCGCCCTCGCGCAGCTCGACGCCGAGCCGCAGGCGCGCGTAGCCGGCCGTGACGGCGTGACCTCCGCCGGTGTCGTCGATGCCGATGCCGGCGGTGCCGAGGTCGAGGCGCGCGAGCGGCCCGGTGCGCGCGTCGGTGCCGGGCTCCGGAGACGCGCAACGATCGCAGCGATCGTCGGCGGCGGCGCGGCCTCCGGCGAGCAGCGTCGCGACGAGCGCGAGGGAGGAGGCGCGCTTCACATGTCCCCCACGGGGCGCTCGAAGTGGAACAGCAGCGCGCGGCCGGCACCGGTCGTGCCGTCGCCGCGCCGCTCCTCGGTGGCGATCGCGGCGATGCCGATCCGCGAGAAGCCGTCGTTGCGGACGTAGTTGATGCCGGTCGTGAGCTCGCGCTCGCGCGCATCGCCGCGGAACGCGCGCCGCTCGCGCACGTCGACCCACACCTCGATCGGCCACGGGCCGCCGAAGCCCGGCCAGTCGAAGCGCGTCGTGACGCCGGCGCCGACGTCGTACGCGGTCGACCACGCCGGGTCGTCGGTGAGCGTGCGCAACACGCGCGCGTGGCCGCGCAGCGCACCGACGCCTTTCCCGAGGCCGATCGCGAGGCCGGCGGCACCGACCGCGCGCGCCGACACGTCCGCCGTGTGGAACCCGAGGCGCCGGCCGAGGCCGAGGCCCGCCGCGCCCTCGACGTCGGCGGTCGCCGCGAGCTTCGAGAACCGCGAGAACCGGTGCAGCGTCTCGGTGAAGCCGACGAGGAGCGTGCCGCCCGTGTCGGAGGTCGGCGCACCGAGGCGATCGCCGATGCGCCAGCCGAGCCGCTGCCCGGTCATGCGCACGCGCAT
This sequence comes from Deltaproteobacteria bacterium, assembly GCA_019637375.1. Classification (GTDB taxonomy): domain Bacteria; phylum Myxococcota_A; class Polyangia; order Haliangiales; family Haliangiaceae; genus JABFXX01. The sequence goes on from JAHBVW010000019.1 coordinate 68,062, forward strand.
CGTGCGCTCCGGGTTGTCGAGGCGCAGCGACAGCGGAAAGTGGAACTCGAACCCGAGGACCGCGGCCGTCTCCTGCCGCTCGAGGCCGCCGGCGCGCACCGTCTCGCCGGCCGCGCCGAGCTCGAGGATCGTCGACGTTCCGGTCTGCGGGCCCGTCCCGGGGAACGGCGTCTCCCACGGCTGGAGGTCGCCGCACCAGTCGCTGCACGGCGTGCCATCGGCCCACGCGCGCGAGGCGAGCGCACTCAGGCTCGCGAACATCACCGCGGCGGTGCGGCCGGTCATCCGCCCCACATACGCACCACCGTGCGGATGGCGTTAACTTTTCTCGAGGCGGGCGATGGCCGAAACCGTCGGTGCGGCGCGGCTTGACAGGTCGTGCCCGCTCAGGGCCCGACGATCTCGGCGCTGCCGAGCTTCTGCGTCTTGCCGGTGACCTTCGTCTTCGAGAGCTTCACCTTCGCGTTGCCGACCGCGTGCACGGCGAGCTTGGTGCCCGCGAGGCTGCCGCCCTCGACGGTGACCTGCGCGTTGCCGGTCGCGTCGATCGCGGTCGCCGCCGACACGTCGACGCCGACGAGCTTCAGGTGGCAGTCGCCCGACGCCTTGATCGCCGTGCCGTCGAGCTTCGCCGTGACGCCCTCGATCGTGACGTCGCCGTTCGAGCACGTGAGCTGCGACTTGCCGTCCCACTTCGCCGCGGCCTTCGCCGACGCGGACGGCTCGCTGACCGCCTTGTCGACGGTGCGGCGCAGGTACCAGAACGTGCCGCCCAGGACCGCGAGGACGATCAGACCGAAGCCGACGTACCAGAACAGCGCACTCTTGACCTTGTCCTTCGCGCGCTCGAGGACGCGGTCGCGCAGCGCATCCTGCTTGCTCTGCGCGGGCCGGGGCGCGGGTGCGTGCGCGCCGCTGCCCTCGCCGAACCGCGTGCGCACCTCGCGCTGCGGCGGGCCGTGGTCGATCGCGAACTGCATCGCGAGCTCGCCGAGCTGCACGCCGAGCTGCGCGAGGCCCGTCTGCACGAAGATCTCGGCGCTCGCGTCGCCGAGCGTGCCCTCGCCGAGGTTGCGGAACGTCAGCGTGCCATTCGCCATGCGCGCGGCGATCACCATCCGGATCGCGGCGAACACGCGCGCCTGGACCTCACCGTCGGTGATCGGCCCCGTGTATTCGCATGTACCCGCCACCGCGACCGGAACGCCGCGCTGCTGGACCCTGTCGAGGAACGGACCGATGTGCCCGTGGAACTGCGTGATCGCCATGTACGGGGTTGGAGTCCCGTCGCGCGCGATGTGACATCCGTCAGCGGTGGTTCGCGACCGTCGGCGGGACCACGTCGCCGCGGGCCTGGAGGTCGAGGGCACCGGGGTTCGTGCGGTAGAACGCCCGCACGGCCGCGGCGAGCGCGAGCTTGGCGGCGTCGTCGATCTCGCCGCCCTCGGGCGGGAGCGCCGCGAGGAGGTCGTCGACGAGCCGGTCGATGGGGGCCGGGACGCGCGCGCGCCAGCTCGCGAGCAGCGCGCGGTCGACGTGCGACGGCAGCGAGCCGAGGATGCCGGTGTCGTTCTGGTCGTGGACGAGCAGCCCCGACGTCGTGCCGCGGTCGAGCGTGAGCACCTGGAACAGGTACAGCGTGTGGTACGCGAGCTGCTCGGCGCGGGCGGCCGCGTCGTCGGGCGGCGCGGCCCGCAGTGCGTCGGCGACGATCGCCGCGTGCGTGTCGATCGCCGCCTCGGCGACGGCGCGCGCGAGTGCGGCATCGGCGTCGCGATCCGATGTGGCGTACTGCTCGAGGTAGAAGTGTGCGACGCCGCGGTGGCGATCGAGCGCGGGGATGTAGAAGTAGCGGTCGCCCTGGCGCGCGGCCTCCTCGAGCTGCGCCGGTGCGGCGGCGCGCAGCGCGTCGACGAACCGCTCCCGCGCCGCGCGCGCGAGCTCGGTGTCGCGGATCGCCGGGTTGAGGTCGGCCATGATGCGCCAGTAGCCGGTGCCGTCGCGCATCTCGGTCCAGCTCGTGTGGATGTGCACCGACGGTGCGTGCGGGTGGCGCGGGTGGATGATCGTCGACAGCGCGGTCGCCGAGGCGAGGCGCTTCGCCGGCTCGTCGTCGTAGTGCACCTGCGACACGTTGACCGAGGCGCGATCGAACGTGCGCGTGTTCGCGAGCGCGCGGCGCGACCCGCCGCCGTGCCGCCCACCGTCGCGCAGCCACGTCACCTCGGTGAAGCGCTCGGCGCCGCCGGCGATCCGCTCCTGCGCCTCGACCATGCGCTGCTGCAGCGCGAGGACCAGCTGGTGCGCGGCGCGGGCCGCCTCGGAGCGCGCGAGGATCACGCCCCCGACGATACTCCGGTAGGCTCGCGCCGATGGCCACGAACGACGATCAGATCACCGCATGGAACGGTCCGCAGGGCGCGGTGTGGGTCGCGATGCAGGAGCGCCTCGACAACCAGCTCCTCCCGCTCGGGCGCGCCACCGCCGACGCGCTGTTACTGGCACCCGGACAACGCGTGCTCGACATCGGCTGCGGCGCCGGACAGACGACGCTCGACCTCGGGGCACGCGTCGGCGCGGAGGGCCGCGCCACCGGCGTCGACATCTCCGAGCCGCTGCTCGCCGCCGCCCGGTCACGGGCCGCGATCGCCGGCGCCGCGAACGTCGACTTCGTCCACGGCGACGCGCAGGTCCAGGCGTTCGCGGCCGACCACGATGCGATCTTCTCGCGCTTCGGCGTGATGTTCTTCGCCGATCCGGTCGCCGCGTTCGCGAACCTCGCGCGCGCGCTGCGCCCCGGCGGCCGCCTCGCGTTCGTGTGCTGGCGCCGCCCCGAGGAGAACCCGCTCATGACCGCGCCGCTCGCGGCGGCCGTCGCCGCCGGCCTCCCTCCGCCCGAGGCCGGCCCGCCGGACGCGCCCGGCCCGTTCGCGTTTGCCGACCGCGACCGCGTTGTTGGCATCCTGACAGCAGCGGGCTTCACCGACGTGGTCGCGACGCCGCACGACGAGCCCATCGGCGGCAACGACCTCGACGCGTCGCTCGACCTCGCGTTCCACGTCGGTCCGCTCGCCCGTCTCGTCCGGGACAAGCCGGACCAGCGCGCGGCCGTCACCGATGCCGTGCGCGCCACGCTCGCGCGCCACGTCGTCGCGGGCGGCGTCGTGCTGATGCCGTCGGCGACGTGGATCGTCACGGCGCGCCGGTAGTGTCAGCCTGAAAACGGGCGTACGATGACGCGGTCGCGGGGTGTGCGATGGACGGCTTCTACAAAGCGCAGTGCCGTATCCTCGAGCGGATCGCGCGCGATGCGCCGTGCTCCGCGGTGCTCGCGGACATCGTCCGGCTGATCGAGCAGACGGCGGGCAACGGCCTCCTGTGCTCGGTCATGCTCGTCGAGGACGTCCGGATCCGGACGGGCGCGGCGCCGAGCATGCCGCCGGCGTACATCGGCGCGCTCGACGGGCTGCCGATCGGCCCGGACGCCGGCTCGTGCGGCACGGCGGCGTTCCTCAACCGCATCGCGATCGCGTCGGACATCGCCTCGGATCCGAGCTGGGCGCGCTACCGCGACCTGGCGCTGCCGTTCGGGCTGCGGGCGTGCTGGTCGGCGCCGATCACCGACGGCCAGTCGCGCGTGCTCGGCACGTTCGCGATGTACTACGGCGAGGCGCGCAGCCCGACGGAGCGCGAGCTCGAGCTGATCGGTGAGGCGACGCACCTCGCGGCGGTCGCCCTCGTCCGCGAGATCCAGACCCGCGAGCTGCGCGACAGCGAGGAGCGGCTGCGCGCCGTCGTCGAGCACACGCCGAACGTGGCGATCCAGTGGTACGGCGAGGACGGCCGGATGATGTTCTGCAACGAGGCGTCGCGGCGGATGTACGGCTGGCACGGGCGCGACGTCCTCGGCCACACGCTGCAGGAGCTCGGCTTCTTCAGCTCCGCCGAGGAGACGCGCTTCGCCGAGGCCCGCCGCGCGGCGGCCGCCGGCGAGCCACTCGCGCCCGTCGAGTACGCGTTCCTGCGCGCCGACGGCACGATCGGGTACCTGCTGTCGACGGTGTTCAAGATCCCGCACCCGTCGAACGCGCCGTGCTTCGTGTGCATGGACGTCGACCTCACCGAGCGCCGCCGCATGGAGGAGCTCGTGCGCGCCGGTGAGGTGCTGCGCGCGCGGATCTACGCGAGCGTCGCCGACCTGATCTTCTGCGTCTCCGTCGAGGGCGAGGAGCACTACCGCTTCCTGTCGGTGAACCGCGCGTTCCTCGACGGCACCGGCCTCGGCGAAGAGCAGGTCGTCGGCGCCGACCTGTCGGACGTCGTGCCCGAGCCGACGTACTCGCGGATGCTGCCGAGGTTCCGCGAGGCGATCGCGACGCGCGGCGAGGTGCGGTGGGAGGAGGTCGCGCGCTTCCCCGCCGGCGAGAAGCACGGCGAGGTCGCGCTGTCGCCGGTGTTCGACGAGCTCGGCCGCTGCACGTCGCTCGTCGGCAGCGTGCGCGACCTCACCGCGCTGCGCGCCGCCGAGGCCGAGCGCCGCGAGCTCGAGTCGCGCCTCCAGCAGGCGCAGCGGCTGCAGTCGCTCGGCACGCTCGCGAGCGGCATCGCGCACGACTTCAACAACGTGCTCGCCGCGATCAGCTGCAACGTGCAGCTCGCCGTCGCCGATCCGGACCACCACGCCGAGCACCTCCGCGAGGTCGAGCGCGCCACGCAGCGCGCGGCGAAGCTGGTGCGGCAGATCCTCGCGTACGGGCGCAAGTCGGACGTGCGCAAGCAGCGCGGCAGCCTGCGCGCCGCCGTCGAGGAGGTGCTGCAGCTCCTGCGCGCGTCGATCTCGATGTCGGTCGCGCTGAAGACGCAGTTCGACGGCGAGGCGTTCGAGACGCTGTTCGACGCGACCCAGGTCCACCAGGTCATCACGAACCTCGTCGTCAACGCGGTCCACGCGATCGGCAACGCGCGCGGCACGGTCACGGTGTCGATCGCGCCGTACGTCCACGCCGCACCGTCGGCGCTCGAGCTCGCCGAGGGGCGCTACCTGCGCGTCGCCGTCACCGACACCGGCCACGGCATGGACGCCGCCACGATCGCGCGCGCGTTCGACCCGTTCTTCACGACGAAGGCGCCGGGCGAGGGCAGCGGCCTCGGCCTCTCGATCGTGCACAACATCATGCGCGGCCACGACGGCGCGGTCACGGTGCGCAGCGCCGTCGGCGAGGGCACCACGTTCGAGCTGTACTTCCCCGCGATCACGCAGGAGGGCGCGGCGCCGCCGCAGCGCGGGCGCCGCGTGATGCTCGTCGACGGTGAGGAGGCGATCCTCTTCCTCGGGCGCCAGATCCTCGGCAAGCTCGGCTACGAGGTGATCGCCCACGCCAATCCAGCGCTCGCGCTCGAGGACTTCCGCGCGCGCCCCGATCACTTCGACGCCGTGATCAGCGACGTCGGCGCGCCGGCGATGTCGGGCATCGCGCTGCTCGGCGAGGTCCGCCGCGCGCGCCCGCAGATCGCGACGGTCCTGACGTCGAGCCGCGCGCGCCCCGAGGACGCCGCGGCCGCGCGCGCCGTCGGGCTCGCCGAGCCGGTGCCCAAGCCGCACACGGCCGACGAGCTCGCATGGCTCCTGTCGCGCAAGCCCGGACCGTAGCGGATGCCCGGCGCCGGCGAGCCAGACCCCCTGGGGTACGCGCGGCGCGTGTTCACGCTCGACGTGCGGTCGCTCGCGCTGATGCGGATCGCGGTCGCGGCGACGGTGCTCGCCGATCTCGGCTATCGCGCCGTGCACCTCACCGAGCACTACACCGACGACGGCGTGCTGCCGCGCGAGACGGCGCGCGGGCTGAGCTGGATCGCCGACGCGTCGCTGCTCGCGGTGTCGGGCTCGCCGCTGTGGGCGGGCCTCGTCTTCGCCGTCGCCGCGGCGCTCGCCGTCGCCACGCTCGTCGGGTTCCGCACGCGGATCGCGACACCGCTCCTGTGGCTCGCGATGCTCTCGATCCAGCACCGCGATCCGCTCCTGTGGGACCACCGCGACGTGCTGTTCTCCGCGTCGCTGTGCTGCGGCGCCCTGTTGCCGTGGGGCGACGCGTTCTCCGTCGACGCCCGCGGCCGCGGCGCCGCGCGCACGTACACCGGCGCGCCGGCCGCGCTGTACGTCGTGCAGCTCGCGTGCATCTATCTGTTCGCCGCGCTGCTGAAGGACGGGCCGGAGTGGCGCTCCGACTTCACCGCCGTCGAGCGCGCGATCTCCGTCGAGTACTGGGCGCGCCCCGCGGCGCACGCGCTGCTCGATCACCCGTCGCTCGCCGCCGCGCTCACCGCCGGCGTGCTGGTGTTCGAGGCCGCGCTCGCGCCGCTCCTCCTGTCGCCGTGGCGAACCGCGCTCGTGCGGTGGATCGCCGTCGCCGGCCTGTGCGCGCTGCAGGTCGGCTTCTTCGTGTTCCTGTGGCTCGACACGTTCCCGATGATCGCGGCGGCGATGACGCTCGGCCTCGTGCCGTCGTCGGCGTGGTCGCGGCCCGCGGTCGCCGTCGTCGACCGCTCGCGCCGGCGGAGCGGCCTCGCGTGTGCGCTGATCGTCTACGTCGTGGCGCTCAACCTCGCCTCGCTGCACGCGGAGCCGGGCGGCGTCGCGCGCGCGCCCGCCGAGCTGCTCGGGCTCCGTCAGAACTGGTCGATGTTCGCGCCGTCGCCGTCGCGTCTCGACGGCTGGTTCCTCGTCCTCGCGCGCGACCGCGACGGCGCGACGAGCGACCTCCTCACCGGCCGCGGCGACGACCTCCGCGCGCGACCCGCGAGCTTCCGCGAGGGCATCCGCACCACGCGCGAGCTCGTCTACATGCGGCGCCTGCTATCCGCGGCTCCCGCCGCGCGCGAGAGCTTCGCGGCCGCGCGCTGCCGCACCGGCGACGCGAGCATCGCCGTGTACTTCGTGCCGGTCGTCGACGGCGCGATCGGTCCGCGCGAGCTGCTCGTCGAGCGCGCGTGCGCTCAGCGATGACCGAGCGGGAGCTCGAACGCGAAGTTGAGGCGGCCGCTCGTCGTCGGCACGTCCTCGCCGGCGGGGCCGCCCATCGCGACCGACGTCGAGAAGTCGAAGCGCAGCTGGATCGCGAGCGTGACCGGGCCGAGCGCCTTGCCCGCCTGCACGAACACGCCGGCGGCCGGGCGGCGGGTGAAGTGCTCCGGAGCGAACACCGAGTGCATCACGAGGATGCCGGCGCTCGCGCCCGCGGCGAGCTGGTAGCGCGCGTAGCGGGCGGGCCGCCACGACGGGCCGAACATGACGTGGTTGACGTGCGGGCCGTCGCCGCCGCGGATGTTGCTCGGGCCGAACGGATCGCCGAGGTCGCCGAGCTCGAGGTGCGCCTCGCCGCGGATCCCGAGCTCGCCGGTGAGGGCGACCTCGAGCGACGGGCCGAACACCCACGCGCTGCGATCCGTCTGCTGGAAGCCGACGGTGCCGCCGACGCGCGCGATCGGATGCTCGGCGTGCGCGGTCGCGGTCGCGAGGACGATCGTCAGCAGCGCGGCCAGCCTCGACACGCGCTCGAACGTATCACGGCGCGCCGGGGTCGAAGTCCGCCGGGACGAGCGTCACGCCGACGCCGAACGACAGGAAGCGCTCGCCGCGGATGACGATGTCCGGCGCTGTGAGCGCCGTGACAACAGAGTCGCTCGCGACCTCCGCGAGCGTGATCGCGCAGTCGTCGTTCGCGTCGAAGTTCCGCTGCAGGAGCGCGGCGCGCGAGCCGGCGATGCAGCCGCACGGCGCCTGCGCGTCGGGGCCGGTCTGGCCGCACTCCGTCCGCACGATGCGCTCGATCTGCGCGTGCGCCGCGGGGACGACCGCGTCCTGGACGTCGGTCTTCGTGATCCCGCCCGCGAACACGGCGGTGATGCGATCCGCCGCGATCGACCGCAGGTGCACGCGCGCGTGGCGCAGGTCGAGGCGGATCGGGAGCTCGTCGATCACGAGCTCGACGGGCAGGAGGTCGAGCGACGCGAGGAAGTCGCCGCCGCGGATCGGCGCCACGCCGAGCGCGGAGGTCGAGCCCGGCTCGACGGTGAAGCGGGCGTTCCCGTGGAGGTGCTGCCCGCACGTCGCCGGGTCGTTCGGGTCGAGGCACGGCGCGGGATCGGGGTTCGCCCCGAGGAACGTGGTGAAGCCGGCGACCCCGGCCTCGTCGAAGCCGACGGTCTGCAGGTCGGCGAGCATGATGACGCCGCCGCCGCGGAGCGCCTCCCGCGCGGTGCCGCCGACGCCGAGGCCGAGGCCGTCGAGCGTGCCGAAGACCTGCCCGAGCTGGTTGTCGATGCTGTTGTCGCCGTCGAGGTCGAGCCCGGTCTCGCGCGCCGTGGTGCTGTTCGTCGCGATCGCGAGGTCGGCGACGACGTAGCGAAAGTGGTCGCCCGTCGGCACCGACTCACCATCGTCACCGCACGCCGCGAGCACCGGGATCAGGAGGAGGGCGGACCTCATGTCACGAGGATCTCACGCACCGCGCGTGCCGTGCGCTGGCAACGCGCAGCACGCGCGGGCAGATCACACTCCGTCAGTGCATGCCGGTGCCGAAGCCGGTGAACTCCTGGCCGCCCTGCATCTGGGTCACCGCCGAGCGGATCGCCTCGCGCAGGCGATCGCGATGGACCTCGTGCAGGCGCTCGCGCACGGCGTCGGTGAGCCGCTCGCGCATCGCGTAGGCGATGCGGCCGCGCACGGAGTCGGCGAACTGCTCGGGGTCGAAGCCGCCGAGGAGCTTCTGCTCGACGAACGATGCGCGGATCGCCGTGCCGAGGCGCTCGCGCAGCACGTCCTCGACGTTCTGCTTGATCGCCATCGCCACGTGCTCGCGCAGGACGTCGCCGAAGCGATCGCGGATCTGCTCGTGGATCTGCTCGCGCAGGCTCTCGGCCATCTGGATCGCCTCGCCTCCGCCGAACTGGCCCATCGCCATGCCGCCGCCCATGCCCATGCCGCCGCTCATGCCCATGCCGCCGCCCATCTGGCGCCAGCCCTGGACCTTCTCGCCGATCGTGGTGCGCACCGCCTCCTCGAGGCGCTGCCGCCCGGCCTCCTCGAGGCGCTCGCGCACGGCCTCGCGCAGGCGCTCGTGCACGCCGTCGGAGACGCGCTGCTCGATCGCCTCGGCGAGCCGCTCCTTGATGATCTCGAGCGTGTGCTCGGGGTCGCGCGCGCCGCGGCGCATCGCCGTCTGGAACGCATCCTTCAGCCGCTCGCGCACGGCGTCCTGCACGCGCATGCGCACGGCCTCGCGCACCTTCTCGCGGATGCCCTCGCCGATGCGCTCGCCGAGCTCGGACTCGATGCGCTCGCGCAGCTTCATCGCGATCCGTTCCGAGTCGTCGAGGTTCGACACGGCATCGCGCAGCACGTCGCCGATCCGATCGCGCACGACCTCGCGCACCTTCTCGCGCATCGCGTCGCCGAGCTGCTCCTGCAGCGTGTCGGCGAACCGCTCGCTCAGGCGCTTCTCGAGGCGCGGGAAGTCGAAGCCGCGCTCGCTCTGCGCCTCCATCATGCCGGCGCGCAGCTCCGTCGCGAGCCGATCACGCACCACCTCGCGCACGCGGTCGCGCGCGACCTCGGCGAGCCGCTCGATGATCTTCGGCGCGAGTCGCTCCCGCACCGCCTCCTTGATGCGGCCGCGCACCTCGTCGATCTGTCCCTCGCCGGCCTGCTGGCCCCACTCGCCGCCGCCCATGCCCATGCCCATGCCGCCGCGCCCCTGCACGGCCCGCATGGCCGCACCGATGGCGAAGTTGAGACGCTGCATTTCGTTGCCCTCGATTCTCGTCATTTCTTGCTCTCCTCTGGGGTTCCGGTCTTGCTCTGGTCCACCGCACCGTCTCGCGAGCCGTTGCCGTCGTGCTGCAGAGCCACGGCGTCGAGATGGATTCGCAACAGTCCCTGCGCGAGCTCGATGCGCGGTTCGCGCGCGATCGGGAACGGCAGGGGGATCACCCGCAGGAACGGGCCGCGCGGGATCTCCGCGTGGAACAGCCGCCCCGTCACGGGCTCGTCGAAGCGGCGCACGCCGCGCACCACGAGCGCGCCGTCGACGCGCTCGACGGTGACGTCGGCGCGGCGCACGCCGCACACCGCGATCTCGATCATCACCGAGCGATCGCCCGCCATGACGTCGACGGCAGGCGTGAACGCGAACGGCGGCACGCGCTCCGCCACCGACGGCATCGCGCGCACGAGCGCCGCGAGCTCGGTGAAGCGCCGCGTGATCTCCTCCTCGGAGTCGTCCGCCGTCGCGGCATCGTCGTTCGCGCCGGTCGTGGCCGGCACGTCGTCACCGGTGAGCGCGCGATGGATCGCGCGGACCTGCTGGTGCATGACCTCGATGAGCTCTGCCTGCATGGTGTGCGCTGCGCTCAGCAAGGACGGGACCAGGCGTCACACCGTGATCTGCTCGACTTCGCGTGCGCGCGCGTGTCGGGAGCACCCCACTGCGCGCGCAGGGCACCGCAGAGTGGCCACGCCGAACCGACTTCGCATTTCGCGGCGCGGCGCTACACTGGGCGCCCCATGCGAACGCGCATCATGTACCTCCAGGAGGTCCATCCCGGGCTCGTCGAGATCGACGACGACGCGCGCGACGGCATGCCGGAGCGGTCCGGCGACCGGACGTATCGATCGACCGGCGTGCACGGGCGGCACGCGACGCGCTGATAGACTGCGCGGGTGACGTTTCCGTTTCGGTTCTACGGGCACATGCCGGCGGATTGGCACGAGGGCGGGGACCTCGGCCACGTGTTCGAGGTCGCGTTCGCGAGCGAGCCCACGGCGGAGCAGAAGGCGCGGATCGCGGCGACGGCGGTGGCGGCGTTCGCCGCCGGCGAACCCCGCGCGTGGCTATGGTCGCGGCACGTGGCGTCGTTCGCCGTCGGGGAGCGCGAGCCGGGCACGGCGCGCGCGGTGTTCGCCGAGGTGACGCGGTTCCTCGAGGCGGTGCACGCGATCGCGCCGCTCCGCCAGGCGATCTTCTGCGGCGCGCGCACGGCCGGCGACTCCGCGTGGGATGCGTGGACGCGCGCGACCCAGCCCGTGCCCGACGCCGGTCCGGTCTACGACCCGCCGCGCGCGGCGCCGTTCGGCCGCCCGGACGATCCGGAGCTGCCGGTCGCCGCGGCGGACCCGGAGCTCGATCGCGCGCGCGGCGAGGCGTCCGCCGGCGCGCCGGTCGCCGCGATCGAGACCGGACGCGGCCTGACGCTCGAGCGCGTCGACGACCCGGCGTTCGCCTACCGCGCGTGGATGTACCTGCGCGACGACCCGCGGTTCGGGCCGCCGCCGGACGACAACTGTCACTGGGAAAATACGCCCGGCGCCGCGCACAGCTGGCTGCGCGGACCGCACGGCGACGTCCGCGGGTTCGCGCTCGTCGCCGACGACGGACGCGGTCAGCTCGTGCCGGGCATCTCGAGCGGCCGCGCGTCCGGTGAGTCGATCGGCGAGGCCGGCGCGCTCGTCGCGTGGAACGCGGATCCCGACGACCGCCGCGGCCCGCACCGCCTGTACCGCGTGTCCGTCGCGGCGGAGCCGGTGCCGGTGTGGACCGCCGAGGCGGAGATCAAGGCGCTCGCGCGCGTCGCCGACGGCTGGCTCGTCGCGACCGCGAACCAGCTCGTCGTGCTGCGCGACGAGGCGCCGCGCCTCGCGATCGCGAGCGAGCGCCGGTCGCGCGCGACGGCGTGGCTCGCGGCCGTGCACGGCGGCACGTGCGTCCTCGTCGGGCGGGACAACGACACCGAGGTGTGGGGCTACCACGACGGCGCGCTCGCGCAGCTCGACGCGCTCGACCACGCCTTCAGCGCGCCGCGCGTGATCGCCGGCCGCATCATCTTCTGGTCGGGGCAGGATACGTACGAGCTGTGCGGGCTCGACGCGCTCCTCGCGAGCTGGCAGGCGAAGCGCAAGCCGGCGCGCAAGCAGGCGAAGGCGCGCGCCTCCGCCGTCTCCCTCGAGCGCAGCGACGGCGCGCTCGTGCCCGCGCTACAGCTGCGCCCGATGTCGGAGCTGTCCGACGACCTCGTCGCGCCCTACGCCGCGACCGCGCGCAAGCGCGTGTTCCAGAGTCCGGCGAGCGGACGCACGGTCGCCGTCGACGACGCGATCCAGGGCGCCGTGATGTGGCTCGATGCGAGCGGCGCGCTCGTGCGCCACCCCGCGAGCTGGGGCAACGGCAACGTCAGGTTCTCTCCCGACGGCCACGAGGCGATCGTGTTCCAGCCCGGCTTCGCGAACCTCGTGCACGTCGACCTCGCGGCGAGCGTCGCGACCGCGCACCAGCTCACGGTCGATCGCAAGGAGGTGCGCGATGCCGCGGCGCTCGGCGGCGGCCGCTTCCTCGCGCTCCTCGCGAAGACGCTCGAGCTGCGCAGCGCCGCGGGCGCCGTCCTCGCCGAGCTCGCGCTGGCCAAGTGCACGAGGCTCCACGCCGTGCGCGGCGACCTCGCGATCCTCGCGTGCGACGCCACCGGGAAGAAGACGCGCGTCGTCGCGATCACCGCCGATCGCCTGCTCGAGCTCGCCGCCTTCCCCGATCGCCTGGACGGCGCCGGCCTCATCGGCGGCGACGTCGCGATCCGCACGATCGACGGCGACCGCATGATCCTGCGCGGCCTCGACGAGGCCCTCGCCGCCGCGATCGCCAAGGTGACTCCCGCGGAGGAGAAAGACGAACCTACTTCTTGAGCTGCACGATCACGCCCTCGATCCGCTTCTTCTGCACCGCGTCCTTCACCAGCGCGAGCGCCTTCTCGTAGGCGGCGAGGGCGCCGGGCTTGTCGCCGTTCATCGCGAGCGCCTCGCCGAGGCTGTCCTGCGCGTTCCACGACTGCGGGTACTTCTGCGCGATCGACTGGAACATCGCGATCGCCTCCGCCAGCTTCTTGTCGTTGATCAGCTGGTAGCCGGCCAGGTTGAGGTCGGGCTCGGTCGCCAGCGCGAGCGCCGCCGTCCTCGCCTCGCCGGCCTGCGCCTTCTTGCCCTGCTTGTCGAGGATCAGCGCGCGCGTCGAGTGGTTCGCGTACGTCGGCGTCATCCCGATCGACTTGTCCGCCATCGCGAGCGCGTCGGTGAGGTTGCCGCCGTTCGTCGCCGCGTAGTGCGCCGCCTGGTTCCACGCCTGCCACGCGTAGCCGAGCTGGCCGCGCAGCTCCTTCTTCATGCTGTCCATCACGATCTTCGGCGTGTCGACCTCGATCGCGACGGGCACCGTCAGCTTCTCCCACGCCAGCACGAGCGTCGCCCGCTTGTCGTCGGCGTTGTCGAACCGGAACTGCAGCCGCTCGACGGCGATCGGCACCGGCACCGGTGTCGCGCTCACGCGCAGCGCGTCCTCCTTCGGGTCGTACGTGTAGCTGCCCCACGACGTCGTCGCGGTGCTGAAGATGACCGTCCAGTCCTTCTGCGTCGGGAGCATGTGGAGCCCGTACGTCCCGGCGCGCAGCGGCCTGCCGTTGACCTTCACGTCCGTCGAGAACGTGACGGTCGTGTTCTCGTTCGCACCCGCGCGCCACACGGCGTCGTACGGTACGAGCTCGCCCCACACCTTGCGGTTGCTCACGGCCGGGCGGTGGTAGCTCACCGAGATCTCGGTGAGGCCGACGGTCTGCTGCACCGACGCGGGCGGGCTCGCCTCGGGCGCCTTCAGGCGCTGGGCCGCGGCGGTCGATGCGCTCGACAGGACGATCGCTACGATGACGGACTTGGATCGAGACACGGTCACACCTCTCGTGGTGGTCGCGACGGCAGGACGAGTTGCACCAGCAGCGAGACCGCGACCACGATCGCGCAGCCGATGACGTTGAACCACAGAAAGCCGAGATCGGAGAGGAAGAACAGCGCGACGACCGTGGCCTCGGCGACGATCGCTCCGACGAGCACCGGCGTGGCGGTCACGCGGCGCAGGAACAGCGCCACGACGAACAGCCCGAGGATCGTGCCGTAGAAGATCGAGCCGAGGATGTTGACCGCCTGGATCAGGTTCTCGAACAGCGACGCGACGCTCGCGAACCCGAGCACGGCGAGGCCCCACGCGACGGTGGCGAGCTTCGACGCGCGCAGGTCGTGCTGCGCGCTCGCGCGCGGGCGGCCGAGCGCGGTGCGGGCGCGCAGGTAGAAGTCGACGGTCGTCGTCGCGCCGAGCGAGATCAGCCCGCTCGACACGGCGCTCATCGCCGCGCACAGGATCACGGCGATCAGGAGCCCGACGAGGCCGATCGGCATGTGCGCGATCACGAACGACAGGAACACGTGGTCGGTGTCGCGCGTCTCCGTGCCCGGCAGCGCGTCGCGGATCAGCAGCTTCGCATCCGCGCGCACGCCGTCGACCGTCTTCGCCGCGTCGCGCAGGCGCTGCCCGGCGGCGTCGTCGGGAGATGCGACGTACGCGAACGCGGCGGTGCGCTGCTCGTCGAGGGCGCGGTCGAAGCGCGCCTCGAGCGCCGCGACCTCGGCGGGCCGCGCGGCGGCGGCGCGCTCCAGCGTCGGCGCGTCGAAGTGCAGCGGCGGGCGCGCGAACAGGTAGAACACGAACACCATCACGCCCGTGAACAGGATCAGGAACTGCATCGGGACCTTGAACAGCCCGTTGAACAGGAGGCCGAGCCGGCTCTCTCCGACGGAGGCGCCGCTCAGGTAGCGCTGCACCTGCGACTGATCGGTGCCGAAGTACGACAGCGCGAGGAAGAACCCGCCGGTCAGGCCCGACCAGAAGTTGTAGCGGCTCGCGAAGTCGAGATCGAAGCTGACGATGTCCATGCGCCCGAGCGCGCCCGCGAGGCGCACGGCGTCGCCGGGCGCGACCCCGTCGGGGAGCTTCGCGACGACGACGATCGCGGCGACCGCGAGCCCGGTCAGCATCACGATCATCTGGTGCTTCTGCGTGAGGCTGACCGCCTGATTGCCGCCGATCACCGTGTACACGATGACGACGCCGCCGATCGCCCAGATCGTCGCCTGCAGCGGCCAGCCGAGCAGCTGCGACAGGATGATCGCCGGCGCGTACAGCGTGATGCCCGTGCCGAGCCCGCGCCCGATCAGGAACAGCAGGCCGCCGAGGAAGCGCACGCGCGCGTCGAAGCGGTGCTCGAGGTACTCGTACGCCGTGCGGACGCCGAGCCGGTAGTACACCGGCACGAACACGGCGCTGATCACGATCATCGCGAGCGGCAGCCCGAAATAGAACTGCACGAAGCGCATCCCGTCGGCGTAGCCCTGCGCCGGCGTCGAGATGAACGTGATCGCGCTCGCCTGCGTCGCCATGATGCTGAGGCCGATCGTCGGCCAGCGCAGCGAGCCGTCGCCGCGCAGGTACGTCTCGGCGTCGCGCACGTGGCGCGATCGATACGCGCCGAACAGCACGATCGCCGAGACCGAGCCGAGCAGCACGACCCAGTCGAGCGAGCTCACGCGGCCCACCGCTGGAGCAGCCAGAACGCCAGCGTCTCGACGACGAGCATCGCCGCGACCGCGACGTACAGGCGCCCCCAGCGCGGCTCGCGGTGCGGCGCTTCCGGCGCGGCGCCGCGTCGCTCCGGCGTCGAGCTCACGCGCCGCCGCCGATCAGGTTCGCGAGCAAGCGATACGCGCCGGGCACGCCGGCCGGCAGCTGGCGGAACAGCGCGAGGCCCGTGTAGATGAAGCGGCCCTTGCCGAGGCGCTGCACGACGAGCGCACCGTCGAGCGGCGCCTCGCCCGGGTCGGTGAAGCGCAGGAGCGGCCTTGCGGACGCGTCCCACTTCTTCGCGAAGTAGATGCCGCGCTCCTGCACCCAGCCGTCGAAGTCGGCCGCCGTGAGGGCGTTCGGGCGCGCGAGCAGCGGCTCGCCGCGCTCGAGGAACGTCGGCGCCGCCGTCTCGTCGGTGATGCGGTCGCGCCCGAGCTCGAAGCCGGTGGGACCGACGGGGCCGATGAGATCGACGGTGTGGTACTGGACGATCAGCGTCCCGCCGCGCTCGGCGTACGCGAGCAGGCGCGGGTGGGCGCGCGCGGCCGCGGCGCGCGTGTTGTACGCGCGGATGCCGACGATGACGGCGGTGTAGCGCGACAGGTCCGCGGTGCGCAGCGCGTCGTCGTCGAGCTCCTCGATCGCGACGCCGACGTGCGCGAGGTCGGCGGCGATCGTGTCGCCCGAGCCGCGGATGTACGCGACGCGCCCGGCGGGGAGGCGGAGCTCGAGCGGCACGAGGCGCACGCTCGCGGGGCGCAGCACGAGCTGCACCGGGATGTGCGCGTGATCGATCACGTCCTCGCGCAGCGAGACCGCGGTGCCGGCGATGCGCACGACCGGGCGCGCCTCACCGGCTGCGGCCTTCGGCGCGGCGCGCACGTCGAAGCGCACGACGACCTCGTCGCCGGCCTTCGCGAGCGTCACGGCGTGGCTCGCGGGCGTCGCGGTCCAGCCCGCGGGCAGCGCGAGCTCGACGGTGCCGGTCACGGCGTCGCGTCCGGCGCGCACGCGCAGGTCGAGCGGCGCCTGTTTGCCGGGTGCCAGCACCGCATCGCGCAGGGGCGTCACCGTCGCGGCCGGTGCGATCGCGAACGGCCGCTCGCGCTCGCCGTGCACGCGATCCGTCCACGCGTGCACGACGGGGCGCACGAGACGCACGGTGCGGCCGCCGATCGCGAGGTCGACCATCGCCTGCAGCGCGGGCACGCGCGGCTCGGCGAGCACCTCGCGGCTCGCGACCTCGTAGCGGCCGGGGAGCGGCGGCGCGACGAGCCACGCCGGCTGCGTCGGCGGGGCGGCCGCGGCGATCGTGACGGGGAGCTTCAGCAGCTTCTTCTCGCTCGCGGCGAGCGGCGTCGCCGGCGGCGCGGCGGCGCCCGGCAGGTCGACGCGCTGGATCGTCGCGGGCGTGCCGCGCGTGACGACCTCGAGCTCGACGTCGACGGTGCCGCCCGGTGCCACCGTCGGCTGGGCGGCGTTCGCGCGCGCGAACACGCCGGCCGCACCGGCGATCGCCTCGGCGAGGGCGGTGCGCGCGTCGCGCACGCGCGGCTCGTCGCGCAGCCGGTCGAGCTCGGCGTGTGCGCGCACGAGCGCCGGCACCGCGCGCTCGGGGTGATCGCGATCGAGCGTGCGCTGCGCGTCGGCGATCGCCTTCGCGTAGCCGGCGGCGGTCGCGCCGAAGCGGCCCCACGTCACGTCGACGCCGTCGAGGAGGTCCTTCGCCGGCGCGGCGCCCGCGACGGGCATGAAGTACTCGACGATCGGGCCGCGCTGCTCCGGAACGCCGAAGCCCTGGCTCTTGTGCTGGCTGCGCGAGCGCGCCGCGAGCTCGCCCATGCCGAGGCCGAGGCGTGGATCGTACGCGCCGACGTCGAGGGCGAGCGCGCCGGCCGGCGGCGTGCCGGTGCCGCCGAACATCGGCACGTTGTTGACGAGGCGGCGCGCCTGCCACACCGCCACGCCGCCGCGCAGCTGCTCGGGGAAGCGCGCCGGATCCGCGGCGGCGGCGAACGCCTCGCGCGCGAGGATCGCCGACGCGGTGTGGTGGCCGTGGTTCGGCGGCAGCTCGGTGAAGCGCGTGATGACGACGTCGGGCTGGAACGTGCGGATCACCCACACGACGTCGGCGAGCGCCTCCTCGTGGCCCCACTGCGCGAGCGTCTCGTCGGCGCGCTTCGAGTAGCCGAAGTCGCGCATGCGCGTGAAGTACTGGCGCGCACCGTCGATGCGCCGCGCGGCGAGCAGCTCCTCGGTGCGGATCACGTCGAGCAGCGCGCCCTGCTCGGTGCCGATCAGGTTCTGCCCGCCGCCGCCCCGGGTCATCGACAGGTAGGCAACCTGAAGGTGGCGGATGTTCGCGAGGTAGGCGAGCAGGCGCGTGTTCTCGTCGTCGGGATGCGCGGCGACGTAGAGGACGCGGCCCGTCGTGCCGAGGCGATCGATCGCGTGCGCGAGGGCGGGCGCGCTCGGCTCGGCGGCGGCGCCCAGGGGGCGCGACGAGAGCGCGGTGAGGAACAGCGTCATGACGATCCACCGTGTCATCGGATGCCTCGCGCGACGGCGCGGCTCGCGCCCAGGAGCCGCCGGAAGTACGCCTCGTACTGCGCGACGACGGCGTCGCTGCGGAACAGCTGCTCGGCGCGGGTACGGCCGGCGCGGCCGAGCCGTTCGCGGTCGGGGCCCGCCGCGACGATCGCCGCGGCGAGCGCGTCGACGTCGCCGGAGGCGACGAGCCGCCCGGCGTCGCCGACGACCTCGGGCAGGCCGCCGACGCGGTAGCCGTAGACGGGGACCCCGGCGGCCATCGCCTCGAGCGCGGCGAGCCCGAAGCTCTCGCTCTCGCTCGCGAGGACGAAGCCGTCGGCGTGCTCGAGCAGGTCGTCGAACGCATCGCGCCAGCCGAGGAAGCGGGTCGCGCCGTCGACGCCGAGCTCGGTCGCGCGGGCGCGGGCGGCGGCGTGCTCCGGGCCGTCGCCGACGAGCACGAGCCGCGCGGGGACGTGTGCGCGGACGCGCGCGAGCACGTCGAGCAGCTGCGGCGCGCGCTTGATCGGCCGGAAGTTCGATGCGTGGAACAGGATCGGCCCGTCGTCGCCGTCGCCGTCGCCGAACAGTTCGGCGAGCCGGCGATCGCGCCGCGGCGGCGGGCCGAAGCGCGCGAGGTCGACGAAGTTCGAGATCACCTCGATGCGCTCGGGTGCGAGGCCGAAGCACGCGGCGGCCTCGCCGCGCAGGTAGCGCGACGGCGTGGTGACGCCCGCGGCGGCGGCGAGTGCGAACGACGTCACCGGCCGCAGCTCGGGGTGCGCGCCGAGCCGCGTGACGTCGGTGCCGTGCAGCGTGACGACCATCGCCGGCGCGGCGGCGCCGAGCACCTGCGCTGCGAGCAGCGCGCTCGCAGCGTGCGGGATCGCGTAGTGGAGGTGAACGACGTCGATCGCCTGCCGGCGCGCGAGCTCGACGAGGTGGCTCGCGACGGCGATGTCGTACGGGCCGTGCTCGAACACCGGCGACACCGGCACGTCGATGCGCTCGAACGCGACGTCGCCGGCGCTGCGTGCCGGGCGCGCCGTCGCGAGCACGGTGACGCGGTGGCCGCGCGCGGCGAGGCCGTTCGCGAGCTCGGACGCGACGATGCCGCTGCCGCCGAGGCCGGGATAGCAGACGACGGCGATGCCGAGGCCGCGCGTCATGCCTCGCGCGCCTCCGTCGCGTGCGCGTCGCGGAACGGGTTGTCGCGCGCGTGGCGCAGCGGATCGACGAGGCCGGGCGTCGTCGGCGAGCGCACGGCCTCGCCGTGGGAGGCGCCGATCATGCTGCCGTAGTACCGGTCGCGCGCCTCGATCGCCGCGATCGCACCGGGCGCGCTGATCAGCGTCGCGTCGCCGCCGGGCGGGCGCTGCACCTGGCTCGCGTAGCACGCGATCGCGCGCAGCTTCTGCTCCGCGGCGGCCGACGTGTCGACGACGAAGCTCGGCGTGATGCGCGCGCGCAGCGCGTAGTACAGCACCTGGCGCGGCACGAACCGGCCGCCGGTCTCGGGCGCGAACTTGCGCACGCTGGCGAAGAACAGCGCGCGCTCGACGAGCCGGCCCGCGGCGACGTGGTCCGGGTGGCGATCGTCGGGCCACGGCGCGAGCACCAGCTCCGGCCGGCGCGCGCGCAGGAGCGCGACGACCGCGGTCACCTGCTCCGTCGTCACCGCGAGCTCCGTGTCGGGCAGCCCGACGTTGTCGCGGAACGCGAGGCCGAGCACCTCGCTCGCCGCCGCCGTCTCGCGGGCCCGCTCCTCGGGCGTGCCGTGGCTCGCGCGCTCGCCGCGCGTGAGGTCCGCGACGCCGACCGCGTACCCGAGCTGCCCGAGCCGCGCGACGATGCCGCCGCAGAACAGCTCGACGTCGTCGGGGTGCGCGCCGATCGCGAGGGCGTCGACGCCGTAGTCGGTCGTGCGATCGGCGGTCATGCGAGCTCCTGGAGGTCGCCGGTGAACGGGCCGCTGCCGATCGCGGCGAGCACACGCTCGACGAGGGCGCGGTCGCCGCCGCGCGCCGCGAAGGCGGGGAGGCCGAGCACGCGCTCCTGCGGGGCGCCGTCGGGCGCGAGGCGCTCGCGGAGGCGGCGCACGGCGGCGACGGTCTCGGCGTCGCGGTAGAGGGCGTCGCGGTCGATCGCACCGCCGAGCTTGCCGAGCGCACGCTCGACGGAGAGGCGCGTGCGGCGCAGCGCGCGCTCGACGGGATCGCCGGCGGGGCGCGCACCGAGCGACGCGGCGAGCTGCGCGTGCGCCGCGAGGAACGGCGCGAGCAGGTCGCGCTCGACGACGCCCGCGCCGGGAGCGTCCGGGCGGCGGACACGCGCGAGCAGGGCCGGCTCGTCGGCGGCGAGGTCGTGCGCGGCGAGGTCGAGGCGCGCGAGGATGGCGCGCGTGCGTGCGTCGACGATGCGGAAGCGTGCGCGCGGGACCACGAGCGGCATCGCGAGGTCGAACGCCGCATACAGCGGCGCGAGCTGCGCGAAGTAGGCGACCTCCGCCGGCCCGCCGACGTACGCCGCCGTCGGCAGCAGCGTGTCCTGCAGGATCGGCCGCAGCAGCGCGCTCGTCGAGAACTGCCGCGGGTCGAGCTTGCGCAGCGCCGCGCGATCGAATCTGCGCGTGCCGCCGACCTCCGCGAACGCACCGCCGCCGCACGGCTCGAGCCGCGCGCGCGGGCCCTCGGGGCCGTCGGGGTGCACGAACGACAACGGCGCGCCGGCGCGCACGTGCACCGGCGCCGCACGCCCGAGCCGCTCGAGCTCGTCGCGCCGCGCCAGCAGGGCCGCCGCGAGCCGCTCCGCATCGTCGACGGCGCGCGCGTGGATCGGCGCGGCGCACGCGGCGAGCGCGGGGTCGCGCGGATCGATCACGACGAGCCCGTCGAACAGCTCCGCGAGCACGCCGGCGAAGGCGCGCGCCCACGGAGCGCCGGTACAGTAATGGCGGCGGAGGCGTGCGAGGTGCGCCGCCGCATCGCCGCCGTCGCCGAGGTGCGCGGCGAGCTCGTCGAGGCACGCCTCGATCTCGCCGGGCAGCGCGAGGTGCGCGATCGACACCCGGTTGCCCGCGTCGGCGGGTACCGCGAGCCGCGCGCCCGGCACGCCGCACCACGCGATCTCGGCGAGGTCGTGGTCCTCGGTCTGCAGCCAGAACACCGGCACGGCGCCGATCGCGCGCGCGAGTGCGACGGCCGACGCCGCCTTGTACAGCGTGTACAGCGGCCCGAGGAACAGCCCGACCTGCTGGCCCGTCACGACGGCGGCCGCGCCGCTCGCGAGCGCGGCGAGGTGGGCCTCGCGCGCCGGGCTCGGCGCGAGCGCCGCGTGCTGCGCGACGAGCGCGCGGTGGACCTCCGGGGCCAGCGGCCTTTGCGCGCGCTCGACCGTGCGCACCACCTCGGGTGCGTGCGGGTCGCCCAGGCGCCCGGACGCGAAGGACGTGGCCTCGGTCATTTCCAGGTGCCGGCCACGGCCTTCGCGACGTCGTCCTTGAAGAACTGGTCGAACAGCTTGTCGCCCTTGCCCAGCGTCTGCGCGCGCGTCGCCGACGCCGTCGCCTCGGCCTTGTCGCCCTTCTTGTGCTGGATCCGCGCGCGCAGCCACTCGTTGCGCCAGTTCGCGTTCAGCGCGATCGACCTGTCGACGAGCGCGAGCGCCTTCGCGAGGTCGCCGCCCGACTCGTACAGGTAGTTGGCACTCTGAAAATGCGGCCGCCAGACTTCGCCGGTCGCGCGGTCGATCGCCGCCGTCGCCATCGCGGCGGTGTCGAGCTCGATCGGGATGCGGACGCGCACGCGCTCCCACTCGAGGTCGAGCGACGTGCCGTCGTCGCGCGTATCGGTGAAGTACCAGAGCAGGCGCTCGCGCGGCGCCGCCTGCCACACGGGTCGCGCCGTGTAGCGCGCGACGTCCTTCTTCGGATCGTAGTCGAGCTGGTTCGTGAAGTCGGTGCTGAGCGCGACGATCCAGCCGGCCGTGCGCGCCGGCATCACGAACAGCGCGTAGCTGCCGGCCTTCACCTGCGTGCCGCCGAACTTGAAGTCCGTGCTCACGGTGAGCCGCGTCGGCGCGTTCGCACCCGCGCGCCACGTCTTGTCGTAGGGCACGACGTCGCCCCAGATGACGCGCTTCTTCACCGCCGGGCTCGAGTAGTCGATCGCGAGGTCGGTGAGACCGACGCGCTGCTCCGTGCGGGCCTTCGGGCTCGCCTGCGGGAGCTCGAGGGCCTGCGCGTGTGCGGCGCCGGCGGTGAGGATGACGAGGAGGCCTGCGAGGTGGAGCTTTCGCACGGGCCCCACTACAGCCGTAGTAGGAGACAAAATTCCAGTGGCGCACGAAACTTCTCGACGTCCGCGGCACCGACGGTGTCGCAGGTGTCTCGGTCAGCGCGGCAGCAACACGATCTTCCCGGTCATGCGGCCCGTCTTGCTCTTCGCATGCGCCGCCTCGACGTCGGCGAGCGGGACGCGCTCGGCGATCGCGACCTGCACCTGGCCCGCCGCGACGGCGTCGGCGACGGCCTTCAGCCGGCCGTGCGTGGGCTTGCCGAGGATCGCGCGCGACCGGAACGGCGGCACGACGACCTGCGCCATCGCCGCGGGGCTGTCACCCGCCACCATCACGTGGCGCCCACCCGGCGCGAGCAGGCCACGGCAGCGCGAAGCCTTGTATCCGCCCGCACAGTCCACGACGACGTCGAACGGGCCGTGCGCTTGCGCTCGCTCGAGCGCGTCGCCGGTGGTGTAGTCGATGACCTCGTCGGCGCCCAGGCCGCGCACCAGGTCCGCATTCCTTGCGGAGCACACGCCCGCGACGAGGTCCGCGCCGCGCGTGCGCTTCGCGAGCTGCACGACGAGCTGGCCGACGCCACCGGCCGCGCCGAGGACGAGCACGCGCCGCCCCTTCTCGATCGGGCGGAACTCGCTGACCGACATCCATGCGGTCACGCCGGTCACCACCATCGCGCCGGCCGTCTCGAACGGGACGGCGTCGGGGAGCGCGCACACCTGATCCGCGTGGACGACGACGGTGTCGGCGTAGCTGCCGTGCTGGCCGCGCGAGAAGTTGGTCCCTCCGTACACGCGCTGTCCGGCGGTGAGATTCTTCACCTTCGCGCCGACCGCCTCGACGACGCCGGCGAAGTCGACGCCGAGCACGATCGGCCCGCGCGGCCCGCGGAACGTGCGGATCGCGCGCGCGGCGAGCCGCAGCGGGCCGCCCTGCCGCATCTTCCAGTCGACGGGGTTGACGCTCGCAGCGTGGACGGCGACCCGCACCTCGCGCGCCCTGGGCTCGGGCGTCGGCAGCTCGACGCGCTCGAGCTCGGCACCCTTGGTCCACGAGCGCATCGCCATCGCGTACATGCGCCGCATCGTAGCCGCTCACGGCGGCTCGCGGCCCGACACGGCCGGCGGTTTCGCATCGCGCACGGCGCGCACCTCCTGGCCGTTCGCGATCGAGTCCGGCGGGCTCAGGATGACGAGCTCGTCGCCCATGAGCCCCCGGACGACCTCGATGCGATCGCCGAAGTCGCGCCCCGGCGTGATCGGCACGATGACAACACGGTTGTCCGACGCCACGGACACCTGGAGCCCCTCCTTGCGGAACACGAGCGCCTCGACGGGGACCGTGAACACCTCGCGCGGCGCCGGCAGCTTCAGGTGGACCTCGGCGAACGCGCCGGACAGGAGCTCGAGCGCCGGGTTCGGGACGTGGATCTCGACGAGCAGCGTGCGCGTTGTCGTGTCGATCGCGCTCGCCGTCCGCACGAGCGTGCCGGCGTAGCGCTTGCCCGGGTGGGCGAGCAGCGCGAGCTCCGCGGGCATGTGCGGCGTCACCGCCGGCGCGAACGCCTCGGGCACCGAGACGTACACGCGCAGCGTCTCGGGCTTCGCGATCTGGAACAGCGCCGTGCCCTGCGCGGTGCTGCTCCCCGCGTTGATGAGGTCGCCGATGTCGACGGTGCGCGCCGTGATGATGCCGTCGAACGGCGCGACGACGCGCGCGAACGCGAGCTGCTGCTCGAGCTGGCGCACGCTGGCCTCGTTCGCCGCCACCGTCGCCTGGTTCGCCTTGTGCGTGTTGACCGCCGTGTCGACCTCCTGCTGCGACACCGCGCGCGTCGCGCGTAGCCCGGTGTAGCGCGCGGCCGTGGCCTCGGAGAGCGCGAGGTTGGCCTGTGACGCGGCGAGCGTGCCGCGCGCCTGCTGCAGCTGCTGCTCGATCTCGGGCACCTCGAGCTGCGCGAGCAGCTGGCCCTTCACGACGCGCGCGCCGAGGTCGGCGTACCACCGGCGCACGTAGCCGCTCACGCGCGCGAAGATCGGCGCGCTCGCGTACGGCTGCACGTTGCCCGGCAGCACGACCTCCTGCGCCGCGGCGACGCGCTCGGGGCGGGCGACCCGGACGTGCGGGATCGCGGCGTCCTCGGCGAGCTCGCGCGCGTGGCGCCGCTGGCGCAGGCGCGGCCAGGCGCCGGCGGCGATCGCGACGGCGAGGATCGCGAGGACGCTGAGCGCGATCGCGGGCGTGCGCAGGCGGTGGCGGCGCCGCGGCGGCGGCTCGTCGGTCACGCGCCCGCACCCCGCCCGGCGCGGCGGCGCGCCATCCACTCGTGCACGACGGTGTAGAACGCCGGCACGAACAGCAGCGTGGAGGCGGTCGCGAACACGAGGCCGCCGATCACGGCGCGGCCGAGCGGTGCGTTCTGCTCGCCGCCCTCGCCGAGCCCGAGCGCCATTGGCACCATGCCAATGATCATCGCGAGCGCGGTCATGATCACCGGACGGAAGCGCGTGGCGCCCGCGGCGAGCACGGCGGCGCGCGGGTCCTTGCCCTCGCGCATCTGCTCCGACGCGAACGTGATCACGAGGATGCTGTTGGACGTCGCGACGCCCATGGTCATGATCGCGCCCATCAGCGCCGGCACGCTGAGCGTGGTGTCGGTGACGAACAGCATCCACGCGATGCCGGCGAGTGCGGCGGGGAGCGCCGTGATGATGATCAGCGGGTCCAGCCACGACTGGAAGTTGACGACCATCAGGAGGTAGACGAGCACGATCGCGAACACGAGCCCGGCGACGAGCCGCTCGTACGAGGTCCTCATCGTCTCGACCTGCCCGCGGATCGCGACGTGCGAGCCCTTCGGCAGGCGCGCGTGCGCGGCGTCGAGGATGTCCTGCACCTCGCCCGCGACGCCGCCGAGGTCGCGGCCCTGCACGGACGCGTAGATGTCGATCACCGGCGCGACGTCGTAGTGCGAGACGACCGGCTGGGTCGCCGTGCGCGTGACGGTGCCGAGGTTCGCGAGGACCTGTGCGCCGGAGATCGGCGTGTTGAGGAGCTCCGGCAGCGAGTCGACGCGGTACTGCGGCGTCTGCGTCGAGATCAGGTAGCTGACGCCGTTCTCGAGGTTCAGGAAGAACGTCGGCGACGTCTGCGTCGTGCCGCTCAGCGAGGTGAGGAGGCTCGTCGCGACGTCGCGCTGCGTGAGCCCGAGCTGGCTCGCGCGCGTGCGGTCGACGTCGACGGCCAGCGTCTGGCGGTCGTGCGGCTGCTGGATGCGCACGTCGACGAGGCCCGGCACCGCGCGCAGCTTCGGCAACAGCTCCGTCGCGAAGCGCCGGTTCGCGTCGAGATCCTGCCCGACGATCTGGATGTCGATCGGCGACGGCCGGCCGAAGTTGAGGATCTGGCCGACCATGTCCGCCGGCAGGAACGCGAACGTCGTGCCGGGGAACTCGCGCGCGAGCTCGGTGCGCAGCTCCTCGACGTACGCCGCCGTGCCGGCGTGCCGGCGGTGGATCGAGACGAGGAGGTCGGCGTCGGCGGGGCCGATCGGCGCGGACGTGCTGTACGACAGGTTGATGCCGCTGACCGGCAGGCCGATGTTGTCGATGATCGTCTCGATCTCGTCGGCGGGCAGCCTACGCCAAAGGAACTGCTCGATCTGATCGACGAGGCGGGCGGTGTCCTCGATGCGGGTGCCGGTGCGCGCGCGCACGTGGAGCAGGAACTGGCCGCTGTCGACGGAGGGGAAGAAGTCGCGGCCGAGCACCGGCGCAATCGCGAGCACCGACGCCACGCAGAAGCCGACGACCGCGAGCAGGAACGCGCCGCGGTGCCGGACGCACCACGCGAGCGCGCCCTGGTAGCGGCCGCGCAGGTGCTCGAACCGCGCGGTGAAGCGGCGCTGCAGGTGGACCAGCGGGTTGCGCGTCGGCCGGTCGGTGCCGTGCTCCTCGCCGCGCAGGAGGTAGCGCGCCATCGTCGGCACGAGCGTGCGCGACAGGAGGTACGACGCGAGCATCGCGAACACGACCGCCATCGCGAGTGGGACGAACAGGTACTTCGCCACACCCGTGAGGAAGAACATCGGGACGAACACGATGCAGATCGAGAGTGTCGCGACCAGGGCGGGAGTCGCGATCTCCTGGGCGCCGTCGAGGATCGCCTGGATGATCGGCTTTCCGAGCGCGGCCTGGCGGTTGATGTTCTCGACCTCGACGGTCGCGTCGTCGACCAGGATGCCGACCGCGAGTGCGAGGCCGCCGAGCGTCTGGATGTTGATCGTCTGGCCGAGCGCGAAGAACGCGGTGATCGAGCTCAGGATCGCGAGCGGGATCGAGGTCGCGATGATCAGGGTGCTGCGCGCACTGCCGATGAACAGCAAGATCATGAGTGCGGTGAGCCCCGCCGCGATCAGCGCCTCGCGCACGACGCCGGAGATCGCCGCGCGCACGAACACCGACTGATCGGCGAGCGGCTTCACCTCGAGCGCGGGCGGCAGCCCGGCCGTGACCTGCGGCAGCAGCTGCTTGATACCCTCGACGATGTCGAGCGTCGACGAGCCGCCCGTCTTCTCGATCGTGAGCAGCGCGGCGCGCTGGCCGTCGACCCGCACGACGTTCTGCTGCGGCGGGAACCCCATGCGCACCCACGCGACGTCGCGCACGAAGATCGTCGTCGTGCCGACCGTCTTGATCGGGATGTCGTTGAGCCCGTCGATCGTCGCCGGCGCGCCGTTGAGGCTGACGTCGAGCTCGAGCGGGCCGATCTTCGCCGTGCCCGACGGCAGGATCAGGTTCTGCGCGCTGATCGCGTTGACGACGTCGGTCGGCGACAGCCCCTTGGCCTGCAGCGCCGCCGGGTTCAGGTCGACCTGCACCTGCGCGACGCGCCCGCCGTACGGGTACGGGATCGCCGCGCCGGGCACGGTGATCAGCTTCGTGCGGATGAAGTTGAGTGCGAGGTCGTTGAGCTGCTGTTCGGAGAGGCCCTGTCCGGACAGGCCCAGCTGCAACACCGGTACGGTCGATGCGGTGTACGTGATGACGAGCGGTGGAGTCGTGCCGAGCGGCAACTGGCGCAGCTGCGTCTGCGAGATGGCGGTGACCTGCGCGAGCGCGCGCTCGACACTGGCATTCTCCTGCAGATACACCTTCACGACCGCGACTCCGTCGAGCGACTGCGACTGGATGTGCTCGATGTTGTCGACGGTCGTCGTGAGCGCGCGCTCGGTGATCGTGACGATGCGGTTCGCCATCTGCTCGGCGTCGAGCCCGGTGTACGTCCACACGATGCTGATGACCGGGATCTCGATCCGCGGGAAGATGTCCTTCGGCGCGCGCAGGATCGACAGCGTGCCGAGCATCGCGATCACGATCGCGAGCACGATGAACGTGTACGGCTGGCGCAGCGCGATGCGAACGAGCCACATCATGGCGAGTGCTACTCGTGTGCGAGGCCCTGCCGCTCCCAGCCGCCGCCGAGCGCCTGCACGAGCTGCACGGCTGCCACGATCCGCTGCACCTCGAAGCTCACGAGGAGCTGGCGTGCCGACAGCACCGCGGTCTGTTGCGTCATGAGGGTGATGTACGGATCGAGCCCCGCCGCGTAGCGCGAGCGCTCGAGGTCGAGACCGTGCTCGAGGAGGCGCACGGCGTTGCGCTGCCGCTCGACGACGTCGACGAGGATCCGCGTCTGCGCGAGCGTATCCTCGACCTGCTGGAACGCGACGAGCACCGTCTGCCGGTAGTCCGCGACGGTCGCGTCGTACTGTGCGGTCAGCACTGCGATGTTCGCCGCGCGCGCGCCGCCGTCGAACACCGTCTGCGCGAGGGTGCCGCCGGCCGACCACAGCCGGCTCTGCCAGTCGAACAGCGACCGCACGGCCTGGCTCGCGACGCCGGCGACGCCGGTCAGCGTGATCGCGGGAAAGTACGCCGTGTAGCCGATGCCGATCGCGGCGTTCGCCGCCGCCATGCGCCGCTCGGCGGCCGCGATGTCGGGGCGCCGCTCGAGCAGCTGCGACGGCGCACCCGTCGGGATCTGCGGCGGGGCCGCGAGCAGCGCGCGGCGCGGCAGCGCGAAGTCCGACACCGGCACGCCGATCAGCACCGCGATCGCATGCTCGTACTGCGCGCGCAGGATGCCGGCATTCGTCGCCTGCGCGCGCGACGCCTCGAGCGTCTGCTCGGCCTGCACGAGCGTCGCCTCGTTCTCGAGGCCCTTGTCGAAGCGCTGCCGGATCAGCGCCAGGATCTCCTCGTTCGTCGCGACCGTCGCGTCGAGCAGCTCCTGCAGCGCATCCTGTGCGCGCAGCTGGAAGTACGCCTGCGCGAGCGCCGCCTGCATCTGCAGCCGCACGTTCTCGAGGTCGGCGGCGCTCGCCTGCGCCGTATACCGACGCTGCCGCACGGTGTAGCGCACGCGCCCGAACAGATCCGGCGCCCACGACGCCTCGCCCGCGAGGATGTAGCTCGTGAACGGCCCGACCGTCGTGCCGCCGCCCGCCGACAACCCGCCCGTGAGCGTCGTCGGGTTCGCGCCGACGACGCCCGGCGAGCGTCCGTGCGCGGCGGACGCGGCGAGCGACAGCGTCGGGAAGTACTGCGCCTCGGCGACGCGGATCAGCGCGCGCGCCCCGAGGTAGCTCTCGGCGGCAACAACGATCGTCTGGTTCGCGATGGCGAGCTGCGCCTCGAGCGCGTCGAGCTCGGGCTGCGCGAACATCGTCCACCACGCGCCGCGCGGGATCGCATCGGCGGGCCGCGCGACCTTCCAGCCCGCCTCCTTGTAGTGCGCGGCGAGCGGCACGGGCGCCCGCGGTACCCGGTACGCCGGCCCGACGCCGCACGCGGTCGCGACGAGCGC
Organism: Deltaproteobacteria bacterium; assembly: GCA_019637375.1. GTDB lineage: Bacteria > Myxococcota_A > Polyangia > Haliangiales > Haliangiaceae > JABFXX01. The sequence continues at coordinate 97,242 of JAHBVW010000019.1, forward strand.
GGCCGCCATGCTCGTCGCCCGGCGCAGATGCGCCGGCGCGCGCGCCTCAGGTTGCGCCATGCGCCGACGGCATGCACGCGAAAGGCCGAGCCCGCAGGCTTGCGTTTCCGACGGGAGCGGGCTAGCAAGCGTCCTCTGTGTCGTTCGACCACGCTCATCCCGCCCTGCGGCGCACGCTCGCCGCGCGCGGCTACACCGCGGCCACGCCCGTCCAGGCCGCCGTCACCGCCGAGACCGTACGTGGTCGCGACCTCCTCGTGTCCGCGCAGACCGGGTCCGGCAAGACGGTCGCGTTCGGGATCGTGCTCGCGGGCGCGTTGCTCGGCGAGGCGGAGCGCTTCGTACCGGCCGCGGCGCCGCGCGCGCTGATCGTGACGCCGACGCGCGAGCTCGCGCTGCAGGTGTGCCGCGAGCTGACGTGGCTGTTCGCCGAGACCGGCGCGCGCCTCGCGACGTGCGTCGGCGGCATGGACGTGCGGCGCGAGCGGCACGCGCTCGGCGCCGGCGCGCACGTCGTCGTCGGGACGCCGGGCCGCCTGTGCGATCACCTCGAGCGCGGCGCGCTCGCCCTCGGCGCGTGCGAGATGGTCGTCCTCGACGAGGCCGACGAGATGCTCGACATGGGCTTCCGCGAGGAGCTCGAGCGCCTCCTCGAGGCGGCGACGGGGGCCGAGCGCCGCACGCTGCTGTTCTCGGCGACGATCCCACCGGAGATCGCGCAGCTCGCGAAGCGCTACCAGAAGAAGGCGCTGCGCATCGCCACGGCGAGCGAGGGCGACGGCCACCGCGACATCGAGTACCGCGCGGTCTCCGTCGTGCCGCGCGAGCGCGATCTCGCCGTCGTCAACCTGCTCCGCTACCACGAGGCGACGGGCGCGCTCGTGTTCTGCGCGACGCGCGACGGCGTCACCCGCCTCGCTGCGAACCTCCACGAGCGCGGCTTCCCCGTCGTCGCGCTGTCGGGAGAGCTCTCGCAGCGCGAGCGCAACCAGGCCCTGCAGGCGCTGCGCGACCGCCGCGCGCGCGTGTGCGTCGCGACCGACGTCGCCTCGCGCGGGCTCGACCTGCCGGACCTCGGCCTCGTCGTGCACGCCGACCTGCCGCAGAACGCGCAGGTGCTCGTGCACCGCAGCGGCCGCACGGGGCGCGCCGGCAAGCACGGCATCGCGATCATGGTCGTCCCGGAGCCTGCGCGCCGGCACGTCGAGCGTCTCGCCACGTCGGCGCGCGTGCAGCTCGCGTGGTCCGCGCCGCCGTCGGGCGACGACATCCGCCGCCGCGATCAGGAGGTGCTCGCCGCCGAGATCCGCACGCTCGCCGACCAGCCCGCCGACGACGATCGCGAGCTCGCGCGCATGCTCCTCACCGATCGCAGCGCCGAGGACCTCGTCGCCGCGCTCGTCCACCTCCGCCGCGAGGCGCGCCCCGCTCCCGAGGAGCTGACGCCGCCCGCGCCGCCGCGCCGCCCGCAACCGCGCCCGCATGCGCGCCCACAGACGCAGCACCGGCCCACCGGCCCGGGTGCGTGGTTCACGATCAACGTCGGTCGCTCGAAGAACGCGGATCCGAAGTGGCTGATCCCGCTCCTGTGCCGCCGCGGATCGATCACGAAGAGCTCGATCGGCAAGATCCAGATCCTCGCGCGCGAGACCCGCGTCGAGATCGCCGGGAGCGACGCCGAGGCGTTCGCCGTCGCGATCCGCCGCCCCGACGCGAAGGACCGCAACATCCACATCGAGCCGTTCGACGGCGCGCTATAGGCCGCGCAGGTTCTCGAGCTGGCGCGCCGCGGCCGCCGCCTGCTTCGTCGCGCCGTAGCGATCGACGATGTCCTGATACACCTCGCGCGCCTGCGCGAACTGCTTCTCGAAGTGGTGGCCCTCCGCGATGCGCATCAGCGCCTTCGCCGCCTCGATGTCGGCGGGAGTCGGCTCCTCGTCCGCCGGCAACCCGCGGTACGGATCCGTCGCAGCCTTCCTCGACGGAGGCTCCTTCGGCGGCGGTACGACCTTCGCCCATTCCTCGCCGATCGCGATCTCGAGCTCGCTCTCGGTGATCTTCGCGTGGACCGCGAGGGTCCTGAGGAGGACGGACACCGTCGTCCGCAGGCGCAGGATGTCCTCGCTCTGGCGCGCGACCGCCTTCTTCAGCGCGCCGACGGTGAGCTCGACGTCCTCGAGCGCGTCGGCGTTGCGATTGATGATGTCGCGATCGGCCCAATCACCCCATAGCCATTGCTGGAAGAGGCTCACCTTCTCTGCCATTCCTCAACGATACCGCCTAGGCTGTCGCGCATGCAGACACGCAAGCTCGGAACCCACGGTCCGGCCGTCGGCGAGGTCGGCCTCGGCTGTATGGGGATGTCGGCGTTCTATGGTCAGCGTGACGACGACGAGTCGCTCGCCACACTCGATCGCGCGCTCGAGCTCGGGGTGACGCTGTTCGACACCTCCGATATGTACGGCCCGCACACGAACGAGGAGCTGCTCGGGCGCTGGCTGCGCGGCAAGCGCGACCGCGTCGTGCTCGCGACGAAGTTCGGCATCGTCGGCACCGTCGATCCCGCGACGCGCCGCATCGACGGCTCGCCCGCCTACGTGCGCAGCGCGTGCGACGCGAGCCTGCGCCGCCTCGGCGTCGACACGATCGATCTCTACTACCAGCACCGCGTCGATCCGGACACGCCGATCGAGGACACCGTCGGCGCGATGGCCGAGCTCGTGCGCGCCGGCAAGGTGCGCCACCTCGGCCTGTCCGAGGCGAGCGCGGACACGCTGCGCCGCGCGTGCAAGGTGCATCCGATCGCGGCGCTGCAGAGCGAGTACTCGCTGTGGACGCGCGAGCCCGAGACCGGGATGCTCGAGACCTGCCGAGAGCTCGGCGTCGCGTACGTCGCGTACAGCCCGCTCGGCCGCGGCTTCTTGACGGGCGCGATCGCGTCGCTGTCCGACCTGTCCGCCGACGACTGGCGGCGCGGCATGCCCCGTTTTCAAGGTGACAACTTCGACCGCAACCGGGCGATCGTCGACGGCGTCCGCGAGGTCGCCGCGGCGCGCGGCGTGACGCCGGCGCAGCTCGCGCTGGCCTGGGTGCTCGGCGGCGGCGACCACATCATCCCGATCCCCGGGACGAAGCGCCGCAAGTACCTCGAGGACAACGTCCGCGCGGCGGACCTGAGGCTCACGTCCGAGGAGCGCGCGCGCCTCGACGCGATCGCGCCGATCGGCGTCGCCGCGGGCGAGCGCTATCCGACCGCGGTCATGCGCAGCGTCGACCGCTGACCTCGCGCGGGCGATCAGCGCGGAGCGGCGGCGCGCACGACGAGCACGCCGGTGCACGCGAGCGCAGCGAGCCCGGTCACCGCGTCGCGGGAGAGCGCGAGGTCGGCGCCGTCGCACGTCGCGCGCGCGGCGGCGGCGAAACGCTCGGGGATGTAGACGAGGTGCGGGGCGGACGTCGCGCTGCCGGGCACGAGCTCGACGCGGATGTCGTCGCCCGGCGCACTCGCGTCGATCGTCGCGGGCGTGCCGGCGACGCGCGCGACGTGGATGCGCGACACGCGCGCGATCACCGCCGGCCGCTCCGTCCACGCGTCGGTGGCGTCGTCGTGATCGAACAGGCCCCACGCACCCTGACTCTGCTCCTTCCACACCCAGAACGCGTTCGATGCGAAGTAGCGCTCGTGCAGCTGACCCTGCGCCTGCATCCAGCGCTCGTGCGGCTCGTCCGCGTCGGGTCCGACGCCGAACTCGCCGATCCAGAGCGGCGTCCGCAGCGCCTCCGCCTCCTCGCGTGCCGCGCGCACGCTGCCCTCGAGCTGCTCGAACGTCGCCGCCTGGAATGCGCGCTGATCGGGCTGGAAGACGTACGTGTAGATGTGCGGCGCGTACACCGCGCCCTCGTCGGCGTACGGCTCCTGCGGCCGCGGGATGAAGTCGGTGAAGTTGCGCAGCGCCGGTGGCTCGAACAGCACGAGCTTCGCGGGCGCCGCGGCGCGGGCGGCCGCCGTCGCGCGCGCGTGGAACGCGGCGAGCTCGGGGCTGCCGGTGTCCGGCTCGTTGAACAGCTCGAAGCCGATGACGGCGGGAGCGTCGGCGTAGCGCGCGGCGACGTGGGCGAGCATCGCCGAGAAGGCCGCCTGCAGCCCGGCGGCGTCGTCGACGTCGAAGAACGTACGGAACGCGGCCTGGACCTGCGGCGACAGGCGGCGGTCGCCGAGGTCCTCGAGCGGCCCCTCGAGGAGCTGCGTCGGGGGCGGCTGGATCGCCCACAGCGGGGCGCCGTCCTCGCCGATCTCCTTGGAGTACCCGTCCTGGTGCAGGTCGACGACGACGAGCATCCCGGACGCCGCGGCGCACGCGACCGCGCTATCGACACGTTGCAAATAGGCCTCGTCGTACGCGCCGGGCGAGGGCTCGACGCCGCTCCAGTTGATCGGCAGCCGCAGGAGGTCGAAGCCGAGCTGGCGCATCCGGTCGCAGTCGCCCTGCGTCAGCTCGGGGATCGTCTCGAGCGGCGTGCGCCCGTCGGAGAACGTGACGTCGAAGACGCCGCGGACGCGCGCATTGATCCCGCGCAGCAGGGCGACGCGACCCTCGGCGTCGCGCAGGTGCGTGCCGTCGGACGCGAGCGGCCGGGTGACGAGCCGGCCGCCCTCCTCACCGCCGCATGCGGTCAGCGCGGCGAGCAGCGCCAGGGTGGATGTTCGCCCCACCGGCGCAGCATCGCACGCGAGGTCAGATGGGCGACAGCGAAAGCACGACGCGGACGCGCGCGCCGTCGCCGGTGAGGTGGATCGTCACGTCCTTGCGCCAGCCGGTCTCGAACGGCGCGGTCACCGACTCGTTGCCGATGTCGTCGTTCGGCGACAGCGGGTCGTAGTCGTACAGGTGCGCCGACATCACGATCGCGTTCCCGTTGGCGGGCACGACGTCGACGATCGCCTCGGAGATGCCGGGGCCGAACTGGTTGCCCTGGCGGATCGTGACGTAGTTGTTCGAGTTCTTGTGGAACAGGCTCACCGGGCCGGACGCGCCGCGCACCGTGATGTCGCCGTACAGCTCGAGGTCGTCGCCGGCGTCGCCGCCCGCGTCGTCGACCGCGATGCTCTGCAGGATCACGCGGACGCGCTGCGACACGCGCGTGCACGTGCGCAGGTCGTAGTCGGTCGTGAACGACATGCGCGCGGGCGAGTTGTCCTTCAGGTAGTTCAGCTTGTACGCGATCGGGGCGCCCGGGGACTCGCGCGTGTAGTTGCCGCCCGCCTTGATGAAGGCGATCAGCTTCTCGTAGCTGTCGATCGACTTCACCGCGGACGCGGCGTCGCCGCCGAGGATGAACGCGGTGATCTTGCTCTTCGAGATGATGTCCTTGTACGTGACCGACACCTGGCCCGACACGTCGACCGCACCGCCGGAGTAGGCGAAGTCGAGCGCGGCGCCGAGCTCCTCGGCGGAGTACTCCGACTCGAACGTGAACACGACCATGCGGCCGTACGTGATCGACGAGACGTAGGCGGGCGGGCGGGTCTCGTCCATCACCTGCTGCACGTCGCCGAGGTCGACGTCCGCGCGGAACAGCTCGCTCGGCGAGGTCGGCGCGTCGAGGTCGACCGTGTAGTACGCCTGCGTGTAGCGCACGACGTAGCGCGAGCGGATCTTGGTGTCGTTGAAGCTGAACGACGTCTTCAGGCTCGCGACGCCGAGGCCCCAGCTCGCCTGGATGCCGAGCGCCATGTTCAGCTGCTGCTCGGAGTGGACCTGCTCGATCTCCGAGTAGATGTTCGCGGGCGTCGAGCCGGTGATCTCGCTCTGGAGGATGCCGGCGAGCGCGTCGCGGTACGACGCGAGGCTCGGCTCGGGGATCGCGGCCTGCTTCGAGCCCTGGAGGTTCTCGAGGCTGACCGAGATGGTCTGCGGGTTGCGCGGCAGCACCACCTGCGTGAACAGGCCGGTCAGCACCGAGTCCGCGCTGACCAGCGCGCCCGGCCACAGCGAGTCGGAGTTCGCCGCGTACGCGACGATCCGGTCGTACTGGCGCGTCTCGCGGAGGTTCTCCGTCGTGCACTGGTAGTCGCCGTCGCGCTGGGCCGCCGCGGGCGGGCCCTCGACGACGTTCGCCGGTTCGACGGGGAGGTACGGCAGCGATCGAATGTACGCATCGATCCGATCGCGCTCGAAACCGGGGTCTTCACCAACCATCGTGCATGCGCCGAAGGCCAGCGCGCAGGACAACCAAGCTAGACGACGCATGCTGTTGGCACCAAGCAAACAGCCGGCCACGCCCTTGTCCGCAGTGGTCAACCAATTAGGCCAGGGCCTCGTGTCTCCTGCGGAATCGCGACCCGACCACTCGAGCTGCCGGTCGGACGAACAGAGCGCCCTCACGGGGCCGGCGGTGATGCCGTTGTCATGTTGCCAACACTTCGTGCACGGCTCGCCGCCGATGGGGCGGCCCCGCCGAGCAGCGCGCCCATGAGGTTGCGCCGGGTGATCGCGGTGGCCGTGAGCACGCCCGCCATGAGCGCGCCGCCGACGCCGGCGGTGCAGATGTCCGCGCCGGTCAGGAACAGGCCGGGGATGCGCGTGTGGGGGCGCAGCTCGCGGGCGGCGAACCGCGCCGGGGTGTGGGCGAGCCCGTAGATCTCGCCGCGGGGGTGGCCGGCGAAGTGGCGCGTCGACAGCGGCGTGGACAGCTCGTAGTGGTCGATCGCGCCGGCGACGCTCGGACACTCGCGCTCGAGGACGGCGAGGAGGCGGTCGGCGAGGCGCTGCTTGAGGGCGTCGTAGTCGGCGCCGCGCTTCTTCCACGGGCGATCGGCCCAGCGCTCGAACCAGCTGTAGGGCGCGACGCCGATCACCTCGATCGTGGCGCGGCCGGGGAAGCGGCGCGCGAAGTCGGGGTCCTTCGCGGACGGGAACGACAGGTACGCGACCGGCAGCGGCGCCTCGGGGTCGGCGACGTAGCGGGCGACGTTGCGGTCGTGGTCGTGGTGCGGATAGACCCAGCGGTTCGCGCGGCCGAGGCCGAGGGAGGCCGCGTCGCGGCGCAGGCCGACGTACAGCGACACGTGGGCGAACGACGGCGCGGCGACGGGCCGCTTGCGTGCGAAGCCGGCGCGGGCGGCGTCGGCGGGCGCGAGGAGGCGGTTCGCGGTGACGGCGACGCCGGCGTCGCTGAGGACGAGCGGCGCGCGCACCTCCTCCCCGCCGGCGAGGCGCACGCCGGTGGCACGCCCGTTCTCGACGAGGATCTGCTCGACCTCCGCCGACGTGACGACCGCGCCGCCCGCGCGCTCGATCGCGGGGAGCAGCGTGGCGGCGATGCGCGACGAGCCGCCGACGGGGTAGGCGGCGCCGCCGAGGTAGTGCGCGACGAGCAGCGCGTGCATGAACCAGCTCGCCTCGCCGGGCGGCAGGCCGTAGTCGCCGTACTGACCGGCGAGGACGCCGCGCAGCTGTGGGTCGCGCGTGATGTCGCCGAGGACGTCGCGCACGGTGCGCGAGGTGTCGCGGTGCGCCGGCCAGCGCAGGAGCGGCGAGGCGAGCGCGCCGAGCCGCGGCGGCAGCGCCTTCTCGAGGAAGAAGCGCTTGCTGCGCGAGACCGTCTCGCGGATCGCCGTGAGGTAGCGGTCGATCGCGTCGCGCTCGTGCGGGAAATACTCGTGCATCCGCGCGCGGAAGCGTTCGCGGCCGGCGACGAAGTCGTAGCGGTCCTCGCCGATGACGATGGTGTCGTAGACGTCGCCGAGCTCGGCCCACGCGAGCTCGCCGTCGCTCAGGTGATCGAACGCGCGGCGCAGCAGCGTGTGCGGGCGGTGCACGTCGCCGACGTAGTGGACGCCGACGTCCCACTCGTAGCCCGGCCGGTGGAACGTGTGCGTGAAGCCGCCGGCGGTGTAGTGGCGCTCGAGGACGAGCACGCGGCGCTCGCCGTGGCGCGCGAGGAGGTTCGCGGCGGTGAGCCCGCCCAGGCCCGAGCCGATCACGATGGCGTCCCACCGGGAGGCGGGGAGGCCGAGCTGCTTGTACGAGCGTCCGATCCTGTGCGTCACGTCTTCCTCCTGCGTCGCTGCTTGCGAAAACCGTCGAGCTCGTGGTCGATGTCCGCGAGCCGGTCGAACCGCGCCGGCGGGATGCGGCCCGCGAGCCGCAGCGACGCCAGGCCGTGCGCGCCCGCCCACAACAGGTGCGCCACCGTCGCGGCGTCGCCGGTGATCGCGCGCGTGGCGATCGCCGCGCGCACGGCGTCGAGCAGCGCGCCGAACGCACGGGTGGCCTCGCGCGCCAGCTCGGGCCAGCGCTCGTCGTCGGCCGCGCCGCGCAGCTCGAACATGATCCGGTACTCGTCCGCGCGCCGGACGGCGAACGACAGGTACGCCTTCTTCAGCACCCGTAGCCGGCGGATCGGATCCGCGACCGCCGCCGAGGCGCGCTCGAGCTCGTCGGCGAAGCGCTGGAACGCGCGGGTGCGGACGAGCGCGATCAGCTCGTCCTTGCCGGCGATGTAGCGATACGGCGTCATCGCGCTGACCCCGAGCTCCGCCGCGACGGCACGCAGCGTCACCGCCTCGTACCCCTGCGCCGCGAACAGCCGCGTCGCGGCCTCGCCGGCGCGGCGGCGAAACGCTTCGACCTCGTCGGGCTGCAGGGCGGCGCGTGGCACCCGTTCTGCTTACAACGTAAAATTTACGTTGTAAACAGTAACCCCGCCGCCCCCGCGGCGGCCGCCGCGCGCTCGGCGCGGCAGTTGCAATGCCCACGTGCATGAAGGACACCATCGATGTACTCGAATTGCTTGCGAGTCAGCACTCCGAGGTCGACGGCCTGATCGAGAAGATCGAGGAGGGCCAGGGCGATCGCGCTGCGCTGTTCTCGGAGCTCGCCGACAAGCTGGCGGCGCACGCGACCGTCGAGGAGAAGATCTTCTACCCGGGCGTGATGTCGAAGCACACGACCGAGCTGCTCCACGAATCCGTCGAGGAGCACCTCGGGATCAAGCGCGTGCTCGCCGACATGCTGGACCTCGATCCCGACGAGGACGAGGAGGAGTTCGATGCAAAGCTCGCGTTCCTCAAGGAGCAGCTGACGCACCACGCGCACGAGGAGGAAGAGGGCAAGCTCTTCCCGCTGGTGCGCCGCGAGCTCGACGACGACGAGCTCGCCGCCCTCGGCAACGAGGTGCTCGCGCTGTTCGAGACGCTGATCGACCAGTCGCCCCGGCTCCACGTGCCGGAGGAGACGGCCGAGGCTGCGCCGCTCCCGGGCTGACCGTCCGCCGGGCTAGTTGAAGTACGGCGACAGCGCCGCGTCGATGCGGGCGAGGAGGTCGCGCGTCAGCGCCTGATCGAGCGGCGGGAGCGCGGCCAGGCTCGCCGCGATCGTCGCGCGGGCCGACGTGAGCGCGAGGAGCGCATCCGCGTTCTGCGCGCGCTTGAGCGCATCGACGACGAGGCGGCGCGACGCGTAGCTGCGCACGCCGTCGAGGTTGGCGAGGATGTTCTTGCCGTCGGTGGCGATCTGCGCGAGCACGGTTGGATCCGACACGGGCGTCGTGTTGAGCCCGCCCGGCGCGACGAACAGCTCGCGGAACACGAACGCGCTGATCGCGTCGGCGCCCTCGCCGTAGAACGGCGAGCTCGCGAGCAGCGACGGGTCGATCGGCGCGCGGATGCCGTCGAGCGCCGCGTTCCACGCCGCCGAGGCCTCGAACGGCGCACCGGCGCGCGCGTAGGCGAGCGTCTCGGTCCCGTAGAACTGGAAGTACAGCTCGACGAGGTCCACCGGGATCCAGCCCTCGACGACGAGGCTCACCAGCAGCTGGTACAGCGGGATCTGGTAGTCGAACAGCGGCTGCGGCGACGGATCGTCGAAGCGCACGCAGTCCGGATCCGTCTGCGTCGCCTCATCCGTGCAGAACGGCTGGTGCGGGAGCGCGGGCGACTGGCCGTAGAGGTAGCGGATCGCCGACGTGTCGTAGCCGCCCGGCGTGGGCTGGACGATCGCGGCTTCGAGCGTGTTGTAGTCCATCACCGACGACGTCGGCGGCAGGAGCGAGCCCTTGAAGTTGTGGCGCAGGCCGAGCGTGTGGCCGATCTCGTGCGCGACGACGTGCTGGATGTAGTTCTCGAGCCGCTGCGCGCCGGTGAGCTGCGTCGGGCCGTCACCGCCGCCGAGCATGTGCGGCTCGTACGAGGGCGCCCAGATCACGCACGACGGCGCCGACGACTGGTCCTGCCAGACGAGGCCGGCGCGCCGGGTCTTCGGCTTCGCGCCGGGGTTCGCGAGGCCGGTCTCGCCCGGATCGCTCCCGACCGGCGAGAAGAACGCGGCGCTGAAGTACACGCTCGCACCGCGGATCTCACCGGTGTTCGGATTCGTGCGCCAGTCGGCGTACGCGTAGCCGAGGCCCGGCGACGGATCGACGATCAGGTAGTTCGTGTGGTCGTCGGCGAACGAGTCGTTCGGAGACGCGAGCTGCGCCGTGAAGACCGGGTATCCGAACACGGCATTCCACGACTCGATCCCGCGCTTCATCGCGCGGAACAGGTCGGCGCCGCCGAGCGACGGGTCCGCGGCGATGGCGTTGATCTCGCGGCCGATGACCCACTTGATCGGCTGCATGCCCGGACGGAAGCCCCAGTGCGACGCGAGCGTCTTCACACCACCCGTGTTCGGGACGTTGATGGGATCGGCGAGGAAGTAGTGATCGTTCGCCGGCGCCGGCACCTCAGCGTAGCCGGGTGTCTCGGTGTAGTGGCGCAGACTGACGCCGACGGTCGCGGCGATTCGATAGTCATTGTTGTCCACGTCACCCGGAATACCGATCGGCTGATCGGCATACGCGGTGAATGTCTGCTCGAAGCTGCCGCCGTCCGTCGCCTGCCGGAAGCCCTGCACGAACGACAGCTCGGTCTCGAGCTTCACCGGCGCGCCTCCGCGGGAGTCGCCGAGCACGTCTGCGAGGGCGCCGAAGCGGTTCCGCCCGGCCGAGGGATCGATCAGCACGTAGCCACCGGAGCCGGGCAGGGCGTTGAACGGCCCGCTGTTCACGATCGGGAACGCATCGATGATGAGCTGCGGCGAGAACACGTCGCTCGTCGCCTTGCGATCGTCGGCGTCGAACACGTAGAGCTTGTCGTTCTGGATGCGGAACCGCACCACGCGCGTGCCGAGCGTGCCGGGCGACGGTCCGAACGGCTGTATCTCTTTCAGATACACCGACCAGAACCACTTCTGCTCGAGCGAGTTCTTGCGGATCGCCAGGTAGAAGTCCGTGGGTGGTCCGCCGGCGCGCAGGTGCGAGCTCGTGAGCGCGTGCTTACCGAGCCCGAGGCGCTTCATCTCGGCGGTGCGCTGCTCGACGTCGACGCCGCCGGTGTCGCGCGGGATCGCGACCAGCAGATCGTCCTTCATGAGCACGTCGCTCTGCTCGGGGAGATCCGGCTCGCTGTCGCTCGCGCATCCGACGAGCGACCCGACCGTCAACGCAGCCGACAACAACCAACAACCAGTTCCGATCTTCCGCATGTGCTTTTTGTCTCCGTGATTGAGGCGCGCGACTCTCGTGACCATGCGGACACACCGTGAACGAGCGAGTGACACGGTCATCGTGGAGTCGTGCGCGTTTGTCGTCTCGAAACGACCGCGGCTGCCGCGCTGCAACCCGCACGCCTTCGCGCGCGTGTGACGGCGGCGTCGCTCGACGAGGACGGCGCGTCTGTGCGACCTGGCAACGATCGTCAAGGATGATCCGCCGGCCGTCGTCGACGTGATGCGCGCCGCGCGATCCGGAACCGAGCGAGAAGGCGCGTTCACACGAAAATCCGTCTCGAGTGCCACCTCCGGACGCACAAATTCGTCGGTGCAACCTTGTGCAGCGCTCGTCGGTCGTACGAGTTGCCGGCGGTCCGTCGCACTGCCGCCGGCGAAGCCCACACGCTCCGTCCGTCCCGCTCCTCTCCACCTCGAAACTACCGCAACCACCCCGGCTTGCGGCAAGCCCCGGTACATGCCGCACAACGTTGGCATGTCGAAACATGCTGTCGTGATCGCCGGCGGAGGACCGACGGGCCTGATGCTGGCGGGCGAGCTCGCGCTGGCGCGCGTCGACGTCGCGATCGTCGAGCGGCGCGAGACGCAGGAGCTCGCCGGCTCGCGCGCCGGTGGGCTGCACGCGCGCACGCTCGAGGTGCTCGATCAGCGCGGCATCGCCGAGCGCTTCGTCGCGCAAGGCCAGGTGTCGCGCTCCGTCTTCTTCGCGCAGGCCGCCCTCGACGTCGGCGACTTCCCGAGTCGCCACAACTGCCTCCTCGCGCTGTGGCAGGACCGCATCGAGCGCATCCTGGCCGACTGGGTCGGCGAGCTCGGCGTGCCGATCTATCGCGGCCGCGACGCGACCGGCTTCGCGCAGGACGACACGGGCGTCGACGTCCAGCTATCCGACGGCCGGACGTTGCGCGCGAGCTACCTCGTCGGCTGCGACGGAGGCCGCAGCGTGATCCGCAAGCAGGCCGGCATCGAGCTCGCCGGCTGGGACGCGTCGACGAGCTACCTCCTCGCGGAGGTCGACTTCACCGAGGAGCCGGCGTGGGGCTTCCGCCGCACCGCCACGGGGCTCCACGCCCTCGGCAAGCTCGACGACGGCAAGCGCATGCGCCTCGTCCTCGAGGAGCCGCACGTCGCGGACCGCGGCGACCCGACGCTGCAGGAGCTGCGCGACGGGCTCGTCGCGATCTACGGCACCGACTACGGCGTTCACAACGCAACATGGCTGTCGCGCTTCACCGACATGGCGCGCCAGGCCACGCACTATCGCGACCGCCGCGTGCTCCTCGCCGGCGACGCCGCCCACGTGCACTCTCCCGTCGGCGGGCAGGGCCTCAACCTCGGCGTCCAGGACGCGGTGAACCTGGGCTGGAAGCTCGCGCAGGTCGTCGGCGGCACCTCGCCGCCGGCGCTCCTCGACAGCTATCACGCCGAGCGCCACCCCGTCGCCGCCCGCGTCCTCCGCACCACGATGGCGCAGACCGCGCTCCGCCGCGGCGACGACCGCACCGACGCCCTGCGCGAGACGCTCGTCGATCTGCTCGCGCTCGACGAGCCGCGCAGGCGCATCGCCGGGATGATGTCGGGCCTCGACATCCACTACGACCTCGGCCCCGGGCACCCGCTCCTCGGGCGCCGCATGCCCGACCTCGACCTCGCCACCGCCACCGGCTCGCAGCGCCTGTTCACGCTGCTCCACGACGCGCGCCCGATCCTCCTCGACCTCGGCGACACCGAGCTCGCGGTCACCCCGCGCGTCCGCCACGTGCGCGCCCGCTACGCCGGTCCGTGGGACCTCCCCGTCGTCGGCACCGTCCCCGCACCGTCGGCCGTGCTGATCCGCCCCGACGGCCACGTCGCGTGGGTCGGCGACCGCACCGACCGCGGCCTCCGCGAGGCCGTCACCACGTGGTTCGGAGGCTAGATCGAGCTCTCGCGCGCCAGCTCGCGGAGTCGTCGACGCCGGGCGAGAGTCGCTCGATCCCACTCTACCTCAGCGCGCGCGGTCCTCGCGGCGCAGACGTTGCCGACAAACTAATTTTCCTTGACCTAAAATCCTGGCGGAGCGAGAGTGCCCGCATGGCCGAGGCCGCGGTGCTGCTACGCCCACTCCGGACGCGCATCCTCGCGATGCTCGCGGAGCCGCGGTCCGCGGCCGGCGTCGCGCGCACGCTCGACGTGGCGAGGCAGAAGGTGGGCTACCACCTGAAGGAGCTCGAGAAGCAGGGGCTCGTCGAGCTCGTCGAGGAGAAGAAGGTCGGCAACTGCGTCGAGCGCATCGTGCGCGCGACCGGGCGCGCCTACCTCGTGTCGGCCGAGGCGCTCGGCGCGCTCGCACAGGGCGCGGCCGAGGCGAAGGATCGCTTCTCCGCGGGCTACGTCATCGCGGTCGCGGCGCGCGCGCTCCGCGAGGTGACGCGCCTGCGCCAGGCGGCGGACGACGCCGGAAAGCGCCTCGCGACGCTCACGCTCGAGACCGAGATCCGGTTCGCGACGGCGGCCGATCGCGGCGCCTTCGCCGAGGAGCTCGCGCGCGAGGTCGCGCGCCTCACCGCCAGGTATCACGACGAGTCCGCTCCGCGCGGGCGCGTCCATCGCATCGTGTCGTTCGCGTACCCGAAGCCTGCAGACACCGATCAGGGAACATCACCATGACCGAGAAGAAGACCCGCGACATCCAGCTCGCCGTCGAGCTCGACGCATCTCCCGAGGATGTCTTCCGCGCCGTCACCGAAGGCACGGAGGTCGCGAAGTGGCTCGCGCCCGAGGCGCGCTCCACGCCACCCGACGGCGACAACAAGGCCAGGATCTGGATCTCGTGGGGCGAGGGTATGAGTGCCGAGCACGAGATCGAGGTCTTCGATCCGCCGAAGCGGATCCGCCATCCGTCGGGCAAGAACGCGGAGACGAAGGCGGAGCTGTACGCCGACTGGTCGATCGAGGCGCGCGGCGGCGGCACGACCACGCTCCGCCTCGTCCACTCCGGGTTCAGCGTCGGCGCCGACTGGGACGACGACTACGACGCGCATGCGCGCGGCTGGATGCTGATGCTCCAGAACCTCCGCCACTACTTCGCGCGACACCCGCACGCACCGGCGGCCCACCTGACGTTCATGTCGAAGGTCGAGTCCTCGCGCGGCGCGCTGTGGGCGGCGCTCCTCGACAAGCTCGGCCTCGCGGCCCCGCCGAAGGTCGGCGACGCCTTCCGCTTCGCGACGCCGAGCGGCGCCATCCTCACCGGCGCGGTCGACTTCGTCGCGGACACGCTCGACCTCGCGCTCGTCGTCCGCGAGTACGGCGACGCGCTCCTCCGCTTCTCGCTGTCGGGCAAGGCCGACGCCCCCTCCACGTTCGTGTACGCCTACGCGATCGCGTACGGTGCCGACCGCGATCGCGCGAGCGAGCTCCTCGCGGCCGGCAAGAGCGCCGTGTCGAGCTGAGGGCGAAGCCAGAGCTTCACGCACCCACATGGGCGAGCGCGTCGCGCTTGAGCGTCGCGAACTCGTCGTTGTTGATGGTCCCCTGATCCAGCAGCACCTTCGCACGCGCGATCTCCTCGACGCTGTTCCGCCCTCCGAGGTCGCGCGCGAACGCCGCCGTCTCCGCGCGCCGCCGCTCCGCATACTCCTGAGCCCGCCGCGCCATCCCCCGACTGCGCGTCAGCACGTAGATCACCGCCGTGAAGAACGGAAACAGCAACAGCGCCACGACCCACAGCGCCTTCTTCCCGCCCCCGAGATCTCGGTCGCGAAAGAGATCGATCACGATGTGAAACATCAGGATCAGGTACGCGACGAACAGGAAGCTCGAGATCAGCACCTCGAGGACGATCTTCAGGTCCCTCATGCCCTCTGCGCGTGCATGCCTCGCGCCGCGCCCGTGCGGATCGTCGTACGCGCAGCGTTCGCGCCAGCCGATGTCACGGCCGGCACTCCATGAGGACCGCGCGGCCCCACGGCGTGTCGACCGGTCCGCTCGTCACTGCGAAGCCGGCCTTCTCGTAGGCGCGGCGGGCGCGCAGGTTCGATGGGTGCGGATCGGTGCCGATCGCGGGTGTGCCCGCCGCGAACAGGCGCGCGACGTGCTGCTTCACGAAGGCCGAGCCGTGACCGAGGTCGAGCAGGTCGGCTTCACCGATGTACTGATCGATCCCGCGCGAGCGCGGCGGCAGATGGGAAAACGGGTGTGGGCTCCAGCCGTGGACGTCGTAGTCCTGCGTGAAGGCAAACGGGCGGCCGTCGAGTTCGACGATCCACATCGCGATCCTCGGATCGGCGAGCTTCTCGAGCTCGTCCTCGGCAGATGGTTCGCCCCACCAAACACGCACGTGGGGCGCGGCGCGCCACCGTGCGATCAGCGAGAGGTCGGCCTCGGCGACGGGGCGGAAGTGATAGATGTGCATCGTCAGCGACTCAGCGACTTCGCGCGCGTGGGTACGCCGAGGCGATGGGCCATGTGATGCAGATTGCTGCGATCCATGCCGAGGCGGCGCGCGGCCTCGGCCCAGTTGCCGCTCGTCTCCTCGAGGGTGCGCGTGATCGCGGCGTACTTGAGCGACTCGATCGCGTCGCGCAGGGGGAGCTGTCCACTCGCGATCTTGCGCACGACGGCGTCGCGCTCGCCGTGGGTGGGAGTCATCGTGGCCACCTCGGCAATATCGAGATCCGGAGTGTCGATCCTGATCGGCTGTCCGCGCGGCGTCCGTATCCTGGCCCGCAGGACCGCGCGCGCGATCACGTGGTCGAGCTCGCGCACGTTGCCGGGCCAGTCGCCGGCCGCGAGTGCGGCGATCGCCTCGGGCGTCAGCACGACCTTCGCGTCGCCGAGCTTCGCGCGATAGCGATCGACGAAGAACCCGGCGAGGATCGCGATGTCGGAGCGCCGCTCGCGCAGCGGCGGGACGCGCAGCGGGAACACGTGGAGGCGGTGGTAGAGGTCGGCCCGGAAGCGGCCCTGCGCGACCTCGCCCGCGAGATCGCGGTTCGTCGCCGCCACGATCCGCACGTTCACCTGGATCGGCGTGTCGGTGCCGACCCGCTGGACCTCGCCCTCCTGGATCGCGCGCAGCAGCTTGGCCTGCGCCGCGAGCGGCAGCTCGCCGATCTCGTCGAGGAACAGCGTGCCGCCGTGCGCGAGCTCGAACTTGCCGGCCCGGTTCGCGACCGCGCCGGTGAACGCGCCGCGGATGTGGCCGAACAACTCGCTCTCGATCACGCCGTCCGGCAGCGCGGCGCAGTTGACCTGGATCAGCGGCGCGTCGCGGCGCGAGGAGCCGTCGTGGATCGCGCGCGCCGCGAGCTCCTTGCCGACGCCGGTCTCGCCGAGCACGAGCACGGGGAAGTCGGTGCCCGCGACGATGTCGATCTCCTGGCGCAGGCGCTCGACGGCCGGGCTCGTGCCGAGCATCTGCGAGCTCTCGGGGCGGCCGAGCTCGCGCGTGAGCTCCTTGACCACGAGCCCGCGCTGCTCGGCGAGGTGCTCGACCGTCTCGATCAGCCGCGCCGTGTGCAGCGCGGCACCTGCCAGCGCGCCGAGCGCGAGCAAGAACTCCTCGCCGAAGCCGTCGAAGGCATCCGGGGCGAGCGCGTCCGCGGTGAGCACGCCGATCACCTCGCCTTCCGCGACGAGCGGACAGCCCAGGCAATCGTGGACCTCGGACGGCGCGCCGGGCGCTCCCTCGACGAAGCCGTCGAACGGATCGGGCAGCTCCGAGTCGGCGGGGAACCGGATCGGCTTCGCGCTGTCGAGGATCGCGCCAAGGCGCGGATGATCCGCCGGCGCGAACCGCATGCCGAGCACCTGCGCGGTCAGCCCGTGCACGGCCAGCGGATGGAGCGCGCCGTCGCGCAGGGCGAGCAGCGCGGTCGCGTTGCAGGGGATCACGCTGCGCACGACCTCGAGGAGCCGCTGGTACCGGTCGGAGGCGCGCAGGCTCTCCGTCAGATCGACGGCGATGGCCTGGAGCGCGGGCCACGGGTGCATGGGTGATCCGTACAACGTGTTGTCACGGTGACAACGAGGCGCGTTGTCGCGGTCACACGCGCGCTGCGATCACGCCCACTTGCGCGTGGAGCCGGATCTGCAGCCCGTGTCGTCATGCTGAAGATGACGACGTCCCTGGGTGAGCTGGCGGCCGCGACGCCGTCGGCGACGCGCGTGTTCATGCGCCACCGCCTCGACTTCTGCTGCGGCGGCCGGCGCTCGCTCGCCGAGGCCTGCGAGCGCGCCGGCCTGAACCCGGCGGAGATCCTCGCCGAGCTCGAGCAGGAGGCGAAGCGCGGCGACGGGGCGCCCCGGTACGAGCTGCTCGCGCAGGGCGAGCTCGCCGACCACATCGAGACGCACTATCACGCGGCGCTGCGCCGCGATCTCCCGATGCTGATCGAGGCCGCGCGCAAGGTCGAGCGCGTGCACGCGGCCAAACCGACCGTGCCGGCCGGCCTCGCCGCCGTCCTCGACGAGCTCCTCGCCGAGATGGAGAACCACATGGGGAAGGAGGAGAAGGTCCTGTTCCCGATGATCCGTCGCGGCCAGGGCGGCGAGGCGGTGTACATGCCCGTGCGCATGATGGAGCGCGAGCACGACGGGCACGCCGAGCAGCTGATCAAGATCCGCGAGCTCACCGGCGATCTGCGCGCGCCGGCCGAGGCGTGCGCGACGTGGCGGGCGCTCTACCACGGCCTCGCGACGCTCGAGGCCGAGCTCATGCAGCACATCCACCTCGAGAACAACGTGCTGTTCGCACGTGCCGTCCAGCCGCGATGACGCCGCGTCGATACGGTACCGGCGACGCGTCGTATCGCGCCGCTGGCGAGCGCGACGGCATCCACCGGCTCGTCGAGCGGTTCTACGAGTACATGGACACGCTGCCCGAGGCGCGCGCGATCCGCGCGATGCACGGGCCGGAGCTCGCCCGCGTTCGCGAGAAGCTCGCAGTCTTCCTGTGCGCGTGGCTCGGCGGCCCGAACGACTACCGCGCACGCTTCGGCGCGATCTCCATCCCCGGGTTCCACGCGCGCTTCGCGATCGACGAGGCCGCGCGCGACGCCTGGCTCCTGTGCATGGCGCGCGCGGTCGGCGATCAGGCATGGGCCGACGACTTCAAGCAGTACTTCCTGCAGGCGATCTCGGTCCCGGCCGAGCGCTGCCGCGTCGCATCCGTGCATAGATCGCTGGCATGACCGAGAACCGCCGCGAGCTCGAGTCCTCCATCCACGTCACCCTGTCCAAGGGCAGCACGTACGGCGACTACCTGCACCTCGACGAGCTCCTCGCGGCGCAGCAGCCCCTGACCGACGCGCACGACGAGATGCTGTTCATCATCCAGCATCACACGAGCGAGCTGTGGATCAAGCTGCTGCTCCACGAGCTCGATCTCGCGGTGAAGCTGGTGCGCGGCGATCGGCTCGCCGAGACCTTCAAGATCTTCGCGCGCGTCGCGCACATCCAGCGCCTCCTGTTCGAGCAGTGGGCCGTGCTCGAGACGATGACGCCGAGCGAGTACCTGCAGTTCCGCGACGCGCTCGGCAAGGCGAGCGGGTTCCAGAGCTACCAGTACCGCGCGCTCGAGTTCGTCCTCGGCAACAAGGACGCGAACACGCTGCAACCCCACCAGCACGACGCGCGCATCCACGCCGAGCTCGCCGCGCGCCTCGCCGCGCCGTCGCTCTACGACGAGTTCCTGCGCTGGCTCGCCCGCAACGGCCACGCCGTGCCGCACGACCGGCTCGAGCGCGACTTCACGCAGCCGTACACGAAGAGCGACGCGGTGCTGGAGGTGTTCCGCCTCATCTACGCGGAGCCCGAGCGCCACTACGCCGCCTACGACATGTGCGAGAAGCTCGTCGACGTCGAGGAGCGCTTCCAGCTGTGGCGCTTCCGGCACATGACCACGGTCAAGCGCATCATCGGCTTCGCGCACGGCACCGGCGGCAGCTCGGGCGTCGGCTTCCTCAAGCAGGCGCTGGAGCTCACGTTCTTCCCGGAGCTGTGGGACGTGCGCACCCACCTCGCGGCGCCGACGCCGCGTTGATCCTCGCGGCTCAGCTCGTCACGGTCATCACGTCTTCCTCCTCCGGCTCCACGTCGTCCTCGACCTCGTCGTCGAAGTCGTCGAAGTCGAGGTCCAGCACCTTCGAGGGCTTGCTCTGCGGCGGGCCGAGGCCGAGCTCGCTGCGCTGGTACTCCTCCAGGTCGTACTCCATGGGAGCGGGCAGCACCTTGCCGCGCCCCTGGTCGTGCAGCGAGCGCTCGATCGCGAGCTCCATCTCCGCGTCGTCGAACATGCCGCCGCGGCCCTGCCCGTCGCGCTGCATGGACGTGTCGCGGCGATCGTCGCTGCCCTTCTCCTGCTTGCCCCACTTCGGAGGCGGCTCGCCTCGCTCACCCTTCTCGCCCCTGTCGCGCGAGCTGTTGTCGTCACGATCATCGCGGTCATCGCGCCGCCCGGACGTCGACGGTGCGTCGCCGCCGGGGCGCCGGCGGCGGTCGACCGCCGCGCGCAGCTGATGGAGCACGCGGATCAGCGTCTCGAGGTGCGTGTCGAGCGTCTCGCCGGGGAGATCGCGCAGCGCGTAGTCCTCGATGAGCGAGCCGATCGACATCAGCAGCCTTTTCGCCAGCTCGTCGACCTGCTCGGCGGTCCGGCAGTACGCGAGCAGGCCGACCGGCCCGAGGACGAGCTGGAACACCGCCTGCTGAAAGTCGGGCCGCCGCTTCCTGGGGAGCTTCTCGAGGTACGCGTCGAGGTATGCGAGCACGAGCTGGCGCACCGCGCCGACGAGCTTCAGGTGCTGGCGCTCGAGCTCGACGTACGCGAGCGGGTCGGGCGCCTCCGTCAACAGGCCGTGGATCATCTGGTCGTGCAGCAGCGACGAGAACTGCGTCAGCGAGATCACGTCGAGCATGCGCAGCAGGTGCGCCGGCAGCGCCGTCTTCTCGCTGCGCTTCTCGAACAGGTAGCGCGCGGCCGTCGCGCACCCGATGACCAGGCCGAGCATCGCGTTGCGCGGCCCCGGCTCCCCGCCGGGCATCTGCTGCGCCGACGCGAGCACGAGGTGCTTCGCGCGGCGCAGCCACGGTGAGTTGCGGACCTTGTCGGCGTCGCTGCGCATCCGCGTCGCCGACTTGCGCGCCTTCACGAGCGCGGCGCGGACCGCCCCGACCGGCGCGATGGTGAGTCCGTCGAGCGCGGTGCACGCGGTGTCGCACGCCCTGAACAACGCGAGCGCCGACAGCGAGACCTCGCGCATCGAGCGCGGCGCCGCGCGCTCGAGGATGCCGAACTCGAGCGGTGCGAGCGCCGTGCACGCGGTCTTCGCCTCCACCTTCGGGGCTTCCTCGCCGTCGCTCGCGTTCGCGACCCGGCGCAAGGTGCCGAGGCTCCTCCCGACGAGCTTCGCGAGCGGCGGCACGAGGTCGGTCCACCGCGAGGCGAACGCGCTCAGGTCGCTGTCGCACAGGAGCTCCCCGAGCTGCGCCTCGCCGAGCCCGGTCGCCGCGAGCAGCGCCTCCTCGTCGAGCTGCTGCGCGCCGCCGCCGTCGTCCTCCTCCTCATCTTCTTCATCCTCGTCGACCTGCGAGAGGACCTGCACGTGGCCGGCGAGCACGCCGTACACGAACCGGTTGACGAGGTTCGGCGACCACGCCTCGCGCTCCTCGGGATCGATCGCGAGCATCACGCGGAGCTGCGTGCTGTCGTAGTCGGCGATGCGCTGCGCGAACAGCAGCTTGTGCAGCACGTTCGACAGCTTCTGATCGTTCGCGGACAGCCCGAACGCGCTGACCATGCGGTTGCAGAACTGCTTCGTCGTCGCCGTGCACTGCGCGAGCGTGTTGTGCGTGATGCGCACGATGTGTTCCTCGAGCTCCGACGGTCGCCGGCACCCGAGCTCGACGCTCAGCTTGCACAGCACCTCGGGGTGCTGCAGGAGCCACAGCGCGAGCGCGGGCACGGTGATCGTCGGCGCGAGCCCGTGCGCCTCCAGGAGCTCCGTGCGCACGTGCCCCTTCAGGCGCGGGAGCACCGCCCCGACGAGCTCGCCCCACACCTTGCGGAACTCCGACGCCTGTCGCCGCGCGTCGGTCATGACGCGCAGATCGAAGTCGAACGCGAAGTGCTCGTGCAGCGCGTTCGCGCCGTCGAGCTCGAGCTGCGGCTTCAGGTTGTTGAGGTACTGCTGGCCCTCCTTCGCCGGCACGCCGAACGACGTGTTCAGGTTCCCCTCGGTCGCCTTGATCAGCAGGTTCGCCTCGGCGTAGTAGGGGAACAGCGGGTTCACCGTCGCGCCGACGTCGCGCAGCAGCATGCTCATGCACACCGAGTACGCCTCGGGCAGCGAGTGCAGCGCGCGCGCGTTCGACAGCGCCGGATCGTGCGGGAAGCCGTACGCGCCGCCGACGACGTCCGGACTGCGCCCGAGCTGCGCCTGCTGCCCGAGGAACGACGCGTGGCGATCGAACAGGTTCGCGCCGATCGACAGCTGGTCGGAATCGGAGTCGCCGACGTGCAGGTACGTGCGCTCGCCGTGCGCCTCTCGCACCTTCGCGACACATCGCCGCGCGAGCTGCGCATCCTTGATCGTGTCGCGGATGAGGCCGTACGGGATGTCGTTCGACTCCCAGAAGAAGCCGACCACGACGACGGGGAACGCGGCGAAGCCCTGCACCTGCTGCGCGAGCGCTCGCATCGCCGCGACGCGCGTCTGCCGGTCGCCGTCGCCGGGGAGCCGCTCGTTGAGGCCGATCACGAGGACCATCGTGTGCGTGTCGCCGGTCGGCGCGGCCTGCGCGGCGTACACGTGCGCGATGTCGAGCGGCGTGCGGTCCTTGCCGTTCGCGATCGTGGGCACGTTCGCGACGAAGCCGTAGCCGGTCTTCGGCGGCGCCTGCTGCGCGAGGAGCAGCTCGCACGCGGTGTTGCACAGCACGAACTCGGGCGTCGCCGTGTGGTTGCGCTTGTCGTGGTGGCGCACGATCGGCGCATCGGCCGCATGCGGCGCGACGACGACGGGCTCCACCTCGACAGCGCGCAGCTCCTCGGCGGGCAGGTCGTGCGCCTCGGCGTAGGGCGACAGCGCGAGCCGCTCGCGCCGGCCGTCGAGCGGGCCGAGCGCCGCGAGGTGGTGCAGGAGCTGACGGTACGTCTCGGCGACCTCGCGGTCCGCCTCGTCGAGGTGCGCACACGCGGCGCGGCGTGCCGCGCGGCTCGCCCAGATCGGCTCGAGCAGCGTGATGTCGCCGAGGACGTGGCCGAGCACGGCGAACGCGCTGTCGAACAGGGTCTGGATGCGGGCGATCGCCGCGGCCGCGCCCTCGGGATCGTGCGCGTAGAAGCAGTGCTCGGCGAGCCGCGCGATCGCCTGGCGCGCGAGCCTGTCGAGGTCGACGTGGCGCTCCTGCGCGCGCCGCGTGAAGCGCGCGAGCCACTCCTCGCCGCCGAGGCGCGGCCCCTCCGTCGGGCGGCCGGGCTGTGGCCCCGGGAACACGACCTTCAGCGCGATCACCACGCGGGAGTCCGCGTGCTGCTGGATGATGCGATCCCACGTCGTGTTCGGCACCGCGTGGAGGACGCGCACGACGTTGTCGTAGTCGGCGGACTCGAACAGCTCCTCGACGAGCTTCAGCAGATCCTCGTCGGACAGCCGCGCCGGGTTGATGTCGTCCGGCTTGGCCTTCGCGTCGTCGATCCGCCGGAAGCCCTTCTTGTCACGGCGCAAACGCAGCAGGTGGACCGCGCCGGACGGCGAGAGCCCGAGCCGCGTGCGCGTCGCCGCGAGCGTCGTCGGCCCCTCCGCGGCGAGCGCCTCGCCCGCGACGACGCGCGCCGCGATCCCGTCGGCCTCGTGCTCGACGCCGGAGCCCTCCGGCGCGATCTCGCGACCGCCCGCGACGCCGCCGCCCTGGACGGCGTGGGCGACCTCGTGGGCGACGACGTCGAGGTCCGGCTCTTCATCGGCGAAGAACAGCTCGTCGCCGCGCTCGGCCGCCTCGGCGCCGAGGCGCAGGAGGGCGGGCGCGACCTGCGGCCCGCGCCGGACGCGCAGCTCGCTCACGTCGAGGCCGAGCATCGCCGACAGGACCGCGGCGTGCGGCAGCTCGGACGTCGGCGCGCGGGCGGCCTCGTCGAGCGGATCGTCCCCGGGTGCACCGGGCTCGTCCGGCGGCGGCACGGGTGCGGAGGCCGAGCCGCCGCGGCCGATCGCGCGCGCCAGGCCGTCCGCCCACGGGCTCGCGGGTGCCGGGGTCGCCTCGGGTTGCAGCGCCGTGCGCGCCGGCTCGAGCTCGGCGGTCACTTGAACCACTCGCCCTTCGGCGCCGCGGATGCGCGCGCCTCGGTGGTGTCGCCCTCGAGGTCGGGGCGGTGAGCCAGGTCGTGTCTCATCGTGTCCTCCTGTCAGTTGAGTGCGCCGGTCGCCGAGACCTTGCCGCGCGCGAGGTACTCGGAGCGGACGGCGCGTTCGAGGTCGCCGGCCGAGAGCGGTGCGCCGCGGCTCGCGGCGAGGTACGCGGCGCGCAGCACGGCGTTGCGGATGTAGCCGCCCGACAGCTCGTACTTGCGGGCGAGCGCGCGCAGGTCGAGGTCGCCGACGACCGGGAGCTCGCGCGGCATGTGCGCGCGCCACAGCCGCTCGCGGTCGGCCTCGTCGGGGAACGGGAACTGCGCCTGGATCGAGATGCGGCGGCGAAACGCGGGATCGATCGACGTGCCGAAGTTCGTCGTCAGGATCGCGATGCCCGTGAACGTGTCGAGCCGCTGCAGGAGGTAGTTCGTCTCGAGGTTCGCGTTGCGGTCGTGGCTCGACTTGACCTCGGTGCGCTTGCCGAACAGCGAGTCCGCCTCGTCGAAGAGCAGCACGATCTCGCCGTCCTCGGCGGCGTCGAACACGGCGGCGAGGTTCTTCTCCGTCTCGCCGATCCACTTCGACACGACCTTCGAGAGGTCGACGCGCCACAGCTCGTAGCCGAGGGCGCGCGCGATGACCTCGGCGGCCATCGTCTTGCCGGTCCCCGGGCCGCCCTGGAACAGCGCGGTCACGCCCTGCGCGGTCGCGGCGGCGCGCGACAGGCCCCAGTCCTCGAGGACGGTGCGGCGGTGGTGCACGCGCGCGCACAGCTCGTGGAGGGCGTCGCTGATGTCGTCGGGGACGATCAGGTCGTCCCACGAGGCGAGGCGCGCGACGCGCGTGGCGATCGCCTCGATGCGCGCCGAGCGATGCTGGCGGAGCGTGGTCGCGAGCGCGGCCTCGAGGTCCGCGGGAGCGGCGGGCGCGACGGCGGCGCAGGCGCGCGCCATCGCGCCCGGCCCGACGGTGAAGCGCGCGGCGAGCGCGGCGGCGGGCGCCGCGTCGAGGCCGCGGCTCGCGAGCGTGCGCTCCCACGCGGCGCGGCGCTCGGTCTCCGACAGCGGCGCGAACTCGATCGCGACGTGACCCGGCGCGATCGGGAGCTCGCCGGTGCGCGGGGCGCGCACGAACACCGGGCCGGCGTGCGCGTCGAGGACGGCGCGCAGGCGCGCACGCAGCGCCGGATCCTCGGCGAGCCCGTCGATGCCGACGCACGGCAGCTCGCCGCGCAGCGCGACGTCGCGCAGCCGCTGGCGCAGGCGTGCCTCGAGCTCGGGGCCGGCACCGTCGAGCGTGACGAGGCCGAGCTTGCGGCCGGCGCACGCCGCGAGGGCGGCCGCGACGGTGCGGCGCCCGACGCCGGCGCCGCCGCGCAGGACGACGCGGACGGGCGTCGCCCACGTGCGCGCCAGCGCGTGGACGGCGGCGGCGATCGCCGCGCGCGGCCCGATGATGTCGTCGAGCGCGCGGTCCGCGGCCACGGTGCCCTCGAGGTCCGCGGGCGCCGGCGCCCCGGCGAGGCGGCGCGCGATCGCCGGGTGCACGGCGAGCGCCGCGTACGGGCGGAGGCCCTTGCTCATCTCGACGGCGCCGCTCGCGACGAGCGGTGCATCCTCGTCGAGCTCGCGGCCGATCACCGTGCGCGTCGACGTCTCGGCCTCGAGGAGGTGCGCGAGGAGCAACTCGTCGACGAGCGGGCGCGCCGCGTCGGCGGTGACCATCCCGTAGGCGCGCGCGAGCTCGCCCCAGATCTGCGGCGCCGCAGCGATGAGGAGCAGCGTCGTCGCCATCGGCGATAGCCCGAGCTCGCGCGCCACCTCGACGTGCGGCGCGCCGCGCCGGTTCCAGCGCGAGAACCGCTCCGCGGCCTCGCGCTCCTGCGCCTGCGCACGCGTGCGCGCCTCCGTCGCTCGCCCTCCGCGCGCCGCGAGCACCGCCTCGAGCTCGGCACCCTCGCGCGGCTGCGCGGGGCGCGCGATCCGCCCCGTGTCCCACGCCGTCGCGAGCGCCGTCCGGCACAGCGCCGCGATCCAGCCGTGCGCATCGGCGAGGTACTCGTCCAGCGCCTCCCGGCTCAGCGTCCGTCCCGTCGCCGGCTTCAGCGCCACCAGCCGCAGCGCGGCGATCCGCGCGAGGTCGACGTCCTCCGGCTCCGTCGGTGCCTCCGTCGGCGCCGGAGATGCGGCGACGTCGTCGAGCGACGGCGACGATCCGCGCGCCGGGACGTCGTCGAGCGACGGCGACGATCCGCGCGATGCGACGTCGTCGAGCGACGGCGACGACCCGCGCGCCGGGACCGCGTCGCCACCGCCGGCGTCGCCGCGTCCGCGCGACCACTCGGTGAGCTCGCACATGCACCCGGCCTCGTCGATCGCGAGCAGCCGGCCGCCGTCGGCGTCGATCGCACACGCCGCGACCGGGGCCGGGAGGATGCGCTCGCCGACGCAGCGCGCGGCGCGCAGGTCGAGCAGCGCGACGTGCGCATCGCGCCCGAGCACGGCCAGGCCCTTGCGCTCGGCGATCGCGAGGATGCGCGCCTCCCCGAGGCTGAACCGCGCCATCACGCTCCCGCCGCGCAGCTCGAACAGCAGCGCGCAGCGCCGCCGGTTCGCCTCGAGCTCGATCAGCGCGCCCGCGCCGTCGAGCACGATCGCGCCGCCGGTCACCGTCGCCGCGGCGGCGAGGTCGCCGGGGAGCGCGAGCGCGCCGAGCACGCCCGCGCGCAGGAACGCGAGCTCGCCG
This sequence comes from Deltaproteobacteria bacterium, assembly GCA_019637375.1. Taxonomy (GTDB): domain Bacteria; phylum Myxococcota_A; class Polyangia; order Haliangiales; family Haliangiaceae; genus JABFXX01. The sequence goes on from JAHBVW010000019.1 coordinate 123,874, forward strand.
CCGCGCCGCGCCGCGACGCCGCGCCCGCCGATCAGCACGCGCCGATCGCGCCCGCGCTTGCCGAGCGCCTCGACCACGAGCTGCCCCTCGCGCTCGCGCACGAACACTCCGCACTCGCCCTCGATCAGCGCGCTGCGCATCCCGATGCGCGTCGCCGCGAGCGTCACGCCGTCGCCCAGCCGCCCGAGCGCATGCGGCGGCCCCGCCGGCTCGCCGCCGTCGAAGCGATGCAGCGTGTGCTCGCCTTCTGCCTCGGTCACGATCCACGTCGCCCCATCCAGCAGCGCGGCCGCGACCGTCCCCGGCGCCTGGATCAGCGGCGCGCCGTCGAGCAGCAGGACGTCGCCGTCGCGCACGAGCGTGCGCTTGCCGTCGTGCGAGATCGCCAGGACCGGTGCCACCTTCGTGAGTGCCCCCATGTCCAGTACACACGCGCCGGCGCGGCAGAACCTGCAACGCTCGATAACCGCGCGACTTTCCCCACGTCACGCCGCCGCGTTTTGCGGCGGCGCGGCCGGGAGTCGCCGCGGCGGTCGTCGAACGCGAACACCCGCTTCCAGTCGTGCTTCATGCTGATCACGACCCAGCCCTTCGCCTTCGCCTCGTCGTACAGCGCCTGCGTGAACGTGCCGACCTTGGTGTCCGGAAGCCCCTGCGCGGGGCCGTACGCGTACTCGCGCTTCGCGTCGTCGTGGAGGACGAGCAGCGAGAGCCCCGGATCCTTGCCACTCGCGGTGTACTCGAGCATCTCGCGGTCGCCGATCGAGTTGCCGAACGCGATGCCCGGGCGCTGTCCGATCATCAGGTGGATCGCCTCCGGCTTGCCGGCGTTGTTGTCGTTCAACAAGAGCTTTGGCTCCTTCGTGAGGATCGGCGTGCCGTCCTTCGCATATCCGTAGCGCACGCCGCCCATCGTGCCGACGACCTGCTCCGGCGGGACGCCGTACGTCGACAGCGCGTACGCGCGCACGAAGTCCTGTCCACCGCCGGTCACGATGTACACGCGATAGCCGTTGGCGCGCAGGTAGCTCATGACCTCGAGCATCGGCAGGTAGGTGAGCTCGGTGTAGCGCTTGTGCCAGCGCGGATGCTCGGCGCTCGCGATCCAGCGCTTCACCTCGGCCGCGTACTCGTCGACGGTCAGGTCGGCGAGCGTCGCCGCGAGGATCTTCTCGAGGTCGCGCTGTCCGAGCTTCGCGATCCTGTGTTTGTCACCTGACAATACCGTCCTGAACGGCTCGACGTCGCGCGCCTCGGGGTGCGCGCGCACGTACGCCCGGACGCGATCGAGGGCGAACGCGACCTGCGCGTAGATCGGGTGGGAGACCCACGTGGTCCCGTCCTGATCGAACGCCGCGACCCGGCGCTCGGGGACGACGAACCGCGGGCTCGCCGGGTCCGTCGTCGCTCGCACGAAGTTGATGATCGCCCGCTTCGCGGCGCCGTCGTTCCACGAGGGCAACGGATCCGGCCTGGCCTGTCCGCGCACGGGACCGCCGGCGGCGACGCACACACCAAGAGCCACGAGGGCACACACCGAGGAACGCGAGATCGAGCGCATCCCGAACCCTTGCACACCGTCGAGCGCTCCCTCCGCGCCCGGCGCACGGCGGAACTTCACCGAGTCGCGCGCACGCTTGCTCGTCGAAGGTGCACGGCCACGGTTCGCGAGGAGGCACTGATGGTCACCGCCCGCACGGCACTCCTCGCCGCACTCACGCTCTCGGTCGCCGGCTCGTCGGCCTGCTCCGATCGCACCGACTCTCCGCCCGAGCACAGCGCGATGGTCGCCGCCGCGGATCCCGCGACGGATCCGACGTCGCCCTCCGACGCGCGGCCGCCCACCAGACCCGCCGCCGGCGGCAAGCCGAACATCATGTTCATCATGGGCGATGACATCGGCTGGATGCAGCCGGGCATCTACCACCGCGGCATGATGGTCGGCGAGACACCGAACATCGATCGCATCGGCCGCGAGGGCGCGATGTTCACCAACTACCTCGCGATGCAGAGCTGCACGTCGGGGCGCAATGCGTTCTTCACCGGGATGTACCCGCTGCGGACCGGCATGATCCCGCCGCAGCTCCCGGGCAGTCCGACGTACCTGAAGCCGGGCACTCCCGCACTCGCGAAGTTCCTGCTCGACCTCGGCTACACGACCGGGGAGTTCGGCAAGAACCACCTCGGCGATCACACCGCGTCGCTGCCGACGGCCCACGGCTTCCAGGAGTACTGGGGCTACCTCTACCACCTCGATGCGATGCAGCAGGTGAGCTTCCCCGACATCAACAGCTCACCCGCGAAGCAGTCGATCGCGCCGCCGTGCAAGAACACGCCGATCCCCGGCATCGCCGAGCCGACCAACGCCGTCGATCCGAAGACCACGACGTGCCTCACGCCGCCGCGACCGGTCCTCGCCTGCACGTCCTCCGACGGCAGCAGCGAGAATCAGCGGTGCAAGGACGAGGGTCCGGTGACGCTCGATCGCTCGCGCACGATCGACGAGGAGATCTCGGCGAAGGTCGTCGACTTCCTCGGGCGCAACGATCCGGCGAAGACCGGGAAGCCGTTCTTCGTCTGGTACAATCCCGCGCGCATGCACGTCACGACGGTGCTGTCGCCGAAGTACGAGGCGATGCTCGGCGAGCGCGGCGGGAAGGACTGGGGCATCAACGAGGCCGGCATGAAGCAGCTCGACGACAACGTCGGCGTGGTCCTCAAGAAACTCGAGGACATGGGCCAGCTCGACAACACCATCGTCGTGTTCACCACCGACAACGGCGCCGAGGCGATCACGTTCCCCGACGGCGGCGTGACGCCGTTCAAGGGCCAGAAGGGCGAGTCGTGGGAGGGCGGCTATCGCGCGCCGTGCGTGGTCCGCTGGCCGGGGCACATCAAGCCCGACACGGTCTACAACGACATGTTCGCCGCGCTCGACTGGATGCCGACGCTCGTCGAGCTCGCCGGCGGCCCCAAGGGTGACGAGCTCAAGCACGAGCTCGAGGCCGGCAAGTACCCCGGCATGGTGAAGACCACGCTCGACGGTGTGAATCAGGTCGCCTATCTCACCGGCCAGACACCGGAGTCGCCGCGCGAGGTCTTCTACTACTTCTCCGGCGCGACACCGTCGGCGGTTCGCTACAAGAACTGGAAGATGTACTACGAGATGTCGCAGCCGGGCGCGACGGGGTGGATCATGCCGCTCACGCCTTTCCACTTCACGCTCGTGCAGAACATCAAGCGCGACCCGTTCGAGCAGTCCGTCGGTGTGGATCAGACGAGCGCGATGAGCATCGGCGGCGCGCTCGGCGCACCGAGCACCGCATTCATCTACGACTGGAACCTGTTGCCGCTCGGCCAGCAGCTGTGGCTTTCGTGGTTCGAGACCCTCAAGGAGTTCCCCCCGCTGCAGAAGCCGGCGAGCTACAACCTGTCGCAGGTGATGGAGCAGGTGAAGGCCGGCAAGGGGACGCCGGGCGACTGACCATGACGCTTCGGCCCGCGGCCCGGACCTGGGCGGTCCGGCTCGCCTGTGTCGTCGGCGCGCTTGCGCTCGTTGCGATCGCGGCCGTGCGCCGGCGGAGCTCGGGGCCGGACCGCGCACCGGCGAGCGCGCACGCGGTCGAGGCCGTCTTCGTCGGCGCGGCCGCGTGCGCCTCGTGTCATCCCGGCGAGGCGGCGGCGTGGACCGGCTCGCACCACCAGCTCGCGATGCAGCCCGCGAACGCCTCGACGGTGCTCGCCGACTTCGCTGGCGCGAGCTTCACCCACGACGGCGTCGCGTCGACGTTCTCGCGCCGGGGCGACGCGTATGTCGTGCGCACCGACGGGCCCGACGGCGGGCTCCACGACTACGACGTGAAGTACACGTTCGGTGTCGCGCCGCTGCAGCAGTATCTGGTGGCGTTCCCCGGCGGTCGCCTCCAGTCGCCCGAGGTCGCCTGGGACAGCCGCCCGGCGGCTGCCGGAGGTCAGCGCTGGTTCCACCTCTATCCCGGCGAGCACCTCACGCGCACCGATCCCCTGCACTGGACCGGTGCGACCGAGAACTGGAACTACATGTGTGCGGAGTGCCACTCCACGAATGTCCGCAAAGGGTGGTCTGCGGAGAGTGCCAGTTACGCGACGCGCTTCGCGGAGGTGTCGGTCGCCTGCGAGGCGTGCCACGGCCCGGGCTCGCGGCACGTGGCGTGGGCGACCGCGCCCGCCGAGCTCCGCGCCGCGGGCACCAGGGGACTCGCGATCTCGCTCGACGAGCGCGCCGGTGTCGCGTGGCCGCGGGCGGCCGAGAGTCACAAGCCGGCGCGCAGCCGGCCGCGGGCGACCGAGCGCGAGATCGAGATGTGCGCGCGCTGCCACGCGCGGCGCGGCGTGATCCACGAGGACTCGGTGCACGGCCAGCCGGTGGGCGACGACTACCGCATCGCCCTGCTCGACGATGGGCTGTACTTTCCCGACGGTCAGATCCGCGACGAGGTCTACGAGTATGGCTCGTTCGTGCAGAGCCGGATGTACGCCGAGGGCGTGACCTGCAGCGACTGTCACGATCCGCACCGCGGCACCCTGCGCGAGCCGGGCGACGGCGTGTGCCTCCGCTGTCACGACGCGAGCTACGCGACGGAGAAGCACCACTTCCACGCCGCGTCGTCGGCCGGCGCGCGCTGCACGAGCTGCCACATGCCGACGAGGACGTACATGGTCGTCGACGCGCGGCACGATCACAGCATCCGCGTCCCGGCTCCCGCGCTGTCGGAGAAGATCGGCGTGCCGAACGCGTGCAACGGCTGCCACGCCGATCGATCCGCGGCGTGGGCGGCGCGCACCGTCGAGCGCTGGTACGGACATGCGCCGTCGGGGCACCAGCGGTTCGCCGAGGCGCTCGCGGCGGCCGCGCGCGGAGCGCCCGAGTCACACGGCCTGCTGATGGACGTCATCGCCGATCGCCGCCAGCCGGCCATCGCCCGCGCGAGCGCGATCGCGCGCCTCGATGCTCCGGCTGCGCCGGCGACGCTTCCGCGCCTTCGCGAGGCCCTCGGCGACGCGAGCCCGCTCGTCCGCGGGGCGACCGTCCGCGCGCTCGCAGGTACGGATCCGCACGCGATCGCGCCGCTCCTCGAGGATCCCGTGCGCGCGGTGCGGCTCGAGGCCGCGGAGGCGCTCGCCGGCGTCCCGGCCGACCTGCTTCCGGATGCGAGGCGTGGTCCGCTCGAGCGCGCGATCGGCGAGCTCGTCGCCGCGCACGAGCTGAACGGCGATCGCCCGGAGGCGCACCTGGCGCTGGCGACGCTGCACGGGCGGCGCAAGGACCTCGCGCGCGCCGAGGCGGAGCTCGCACGTGCCCTCGCGATCGATCTCGCGTTCACGCCGGCCGCGGTCAACCTCGCCGACCTCTACCGCACCATGGGGCGCGACGCCGACGCCGAGCGTGTCCTCCGCGGCGCGCTCGTCCGCGCGCCGGACCATGCCGCCGTGCTGCACGCGCTCGGCCTGGTGCTCGTGCGAGGCCGCCGCCTGCCGGAGGCCCTCGAGGCGCTCGGCCGGGCCGCGCGCGCGAGCGACGAGCCGCGCTACGGGTACGTCTTCGCCGTCGCGCTGCACGACGGCGGCAGGCGCGTCGAGGCGCTGCGCGAGCTCGAGCGCGTGATCCGGCACCGCCCGAACGATCGCCTCACGCTCGGGGCGCTCGTCGCCTTCCATCGCGAGGCCGGCGATGTGCGCGCGGCGCTGCACCACGCCGAGCGCCTCGCGGAGCTCGACCCCGAGGACGACGCGATCCGCGCGCTCCTCACCGAGCTGCGGGCTGCGCTCGCCCCGTGACCGACGCGAGCAACGCCGGTCCCCACGCAACGACGCGCCAGCGCCGCACGCCCTCGACCGCGGCGAGCTCGTCGGCGGTGCGAGGGTCCGCGGCGGCGATGCGCTCGATCACGCGATTCGGCATGACGACCGCGGGATCGAGCTGCGATCGCGCGGCCTGGTCGTCGCGCCACGACCGCAGCCTCTCGACGCGCGCGCGCGCCTCGCCGGTGAGCCCGGGCGGGCACGCCGGCTCGCGCGCCGGGAGCTCGCCGTCCGGCACCGCGAGCCCGCGCTCGATCGCCGCGAGCACCGCGCCGGCCTGGCTGCTCTGGCGTCGATAGGGCGCCAGCGCATCGCCGACCGCGGCGAGCGTCGTCGGCAGCCCGTCGGCGAGCTCGAAGAGGACGTCCGGACCGACGATCTTGAACGGCGGCACATCCGCGGCCTCGGCGCGCTGCTCGCGCCACGCGTAGAGCTCGCGCAGCACCGCTTGTTTGCGCCGTGACAACTTCGCCGAGCCCTTGATCCGGCGGAACTCGTCCGGGCCGTTGCGGTCCTTCGCGACGGCCTGCAGCGCGGCGAGCTCCGCGAATTCCTCGCGCGCCCACTCGGTGCGCCCCGCGGCGGCGAGCCGCTCGGTGAGCCGGCCGGCGAGCGCCATCAGGTGCGCCACGTCCGCGAGCGCGTACGCCTCCTGCTTCGCGGTCAGCGGCCGCTTCGACCAGTCGTCCTTCTGGCTGCTCTTGCTGAGCTCCACGCCCAGCTCGTTGAACACCAGCGCCTGCAGCCCGACCTCGGTGTCGCCGAGGAGGCGCGCCGCGATCATCGTGTCGAACATCGTGCGGAACGTGAAGCCGAAGTCGCGGCGCAGCGACGTCACGTCGTTGGCCCCGCCGTGCACGACCTTGACGACCGACGCATCCGCGAAGATCGGCCCGAGCGGCGCGAGGTCACCGAGCGCGAGCGGATCCACGAGCCACGACCCGACGCCGGCGCCGGTCACCTGCACGAGGCAGATCTTCTCGGCGTAGTGGTGCAGGCTGTCGCCCTCGAGGTCGAAGCCGATCGCGCGGCACCCCGCGAGCTCGCCGACCAGCTCGTCGAGCTGCGGGGCAGTCCGGATCCATCGTGTCACCACGGCCTCGCATATAGCGCAGATCACCGCGCGGTTGGCCCCGTCGAACGCGCTGACCCCCGGCCGATCACGGCGTGCGTGATGCAACACCTCTGCACAGCATGATGCCGACCGTCGCATTCTGTCGCAGTCGCGGAGGCGCTCGACTGGCTTACTTGCGGTGGGGCTCGGGTCCGGTGCTCGTGGTTCCGCCGGGGTGGATCAGCCACCTCGAGCTCCAGTGGCACGACCTCGGGATGCGCGAGATGTACGAGCGTCTCGCGGCGCGCTACGAGCTCGTCTTCTACGACAAGCGCGGGATGGGGCTGTCGGAGCGCGAGCGCGAGGACTTCTCGCTCGCGGACGAGCTCGCGGACCTCGAGGTCGTCGTCGACGAGGTCACGCGCGGGCCGATCGCGCTGTTCGGGAGCTCGCAGGGTGGGCCGCTGTCGATCGCGTACGCGGCCGCGCACCCGGAGCGCGTGAACCAGCTCGTCCTGTTCGGAGCCTACGAGAGCGGCGCGCGCATCGCGAAGCCGGCCGTTCGAGACTCGCTGATCGCACTCGTGCGCGCGAGCTGGGGGCTCGGCGCGGAAGCGATGGCCTCGGTCTTCGTCCCCGCGGAGATCGACGCGACGTTCCATGCCAGGCTGATGCACTTCCAGCGCGAGGCGGCATCGGGCGCCGTCGCGGCGCGGCTGCTCGAGGCGATCTACAGCTGGGACGTGAGCGCTGTGTCGCCGCACGTGCGTGCGCCGACGCTCGTGATCCACCGCCGCAACGACCACGCGATCCGGAGCCGGCTCGGCATCGAGCTCGCCGCGCGGATCCCGGACGCACGGCTGGCGCTGCTCGACGGCGGCATCCACTGCCCGTGGCTCGGCGACTGGGAGTCGGTCGTGCACCTCGTCGAGAGCTTCGTCCCCGCCGGCCCTGCGTCCGCACCGCCGATCTCCGTGCCTCCGCGGCGACCGCGCTACGAGACCCTCCGGTACGAGGTCGAGGATGCGGAAGCTGCGCGCGAGCCGTCGCGGTTTCGCGTCGGCCTGGCGCAGATCGGCGAGCCCGACGACGTCTTCACGCGAGGCCCGAGTGGCCTGTTTCGCCTTCCCGCCACCCGCGTCGCGTCGGTCCAGCGCGTGCTCGAGCGCGTCGTCGGCGACGCCGCCGAGCACGGCGTCCGGCTCCTCGCGTTTCCGGAGATGACGCTCGATCTCAACATCGCCGAGCTCGAGGCCCAGCTCGCCGAGTACGCGCGCCGTCACGAGATGTACATCGTCGCCGGCGGCTACCACGACGAGGGCACGCGCGCGAACGTGTGCAAGGTGCTCGGCCCCCGTGGTCTGGTGTGGCAGCAGCGCAAGCACATCCCGGCGGTCCTCACCCTGGCCGGGGAGGCCATCCACGAACCGATCGACGCACCCGCCCCGTACATCACCGTCGTGGCGGCGACGCGCTTTGGCCGCATCGCGATCGCGACCTGCCGCGACTTCCTCGATCTCGACCTGCTCGTCGAGCTGAGGAATGCCGAGCCGCCGATCGACGTGCTGATCAATCCGGCGTTCACGCCGGTGACCGCCGACTTCTCGGCCGCGCACCTCGGCGCGCGCCGGGCGCTCTACACCTCCACCGTGTTCTGCAACCACGCCACCTTCGGCGACTCCGAGATCTTCAGTCCGGAGAAGCGCACGCGCCGCGTCCACGTGGCTCCGAGGAAGGTCGCTGTCGTCCATCGCGACATTCCGCTGTTCGAGCTCCGCGCCGAGCGCCGCGCCTGGGAACAGCGCGCGCATCATCGCTTCATCCAGAGCACACGCTCGGCGTGATTGCGTTACGATGGCCTGATGGTGAAGTCACTGGCGTATTTTGTGGTGATCGCGCTCGCCGCGTGTGGGAGCAAAGGCGATGACGCGAAGGAAGAGAAGCGTCAAGACAAGCGGGAGCGGCCGAAGATGGACTCGCCGTCGGGGCGGGAGAGCTACGCGGACGACCTCGCCGCGACGCTGGCGAAGCACAACGTCACCGGCGTCGAGTTGCGTGCGGTGGCGGCGACGAGCATGATGATGGGCGGGAAACGTGGGGGCGATGACGTGAGGGGTGGTGAATCTGGCGGAAGGATTGGGGCGTGCGACGAGGTGCCTTGTCCGAGGTTCGGGCGGGGTGTCCGAGAAGCGGACAAATCGGACGGGGGAGGATGTGATCGTGCGGGGTTGGGGTGGCGCAGTTTGTGCTTCGAGGGAAGGCATGAGTCGCAAATCGCCACGCTTCATTCCGCCGGGGCTGGTCGTGGAGGTGACGGTGCAGACCGTGGGGCGGAGGTTCTTGTTACGGCCGAGCGGAGAGTTGAACGCGGCGATCCTGGCGACACTGGGGCGCGCTCTCGCGCTCAACCCGGTGGACGTGCATGCGGTCGCGTTCCTGTCGAATCACTGGCACGGGTTGGTGAGCGTGCCTGATGGGTTGGCATTGTGTCGGTTCGTGCAGCATGTGAACTCGAATGTTGCGCGCGCGGTGAATCGGCTGACCGGATGGAATGGGTCGGTGTTTGGAAAGCCGGCGTACATCGTTGTTGGTGCGGGGTCGGAGGAGCTGAGGTTGCGGTATGTGCTGTCGCAGGGTGTGAAGGAGGGACTCGTGCGTCGTTGTGTGGAGTGGCCGGGTGTTCATTGTGCGAGGGCGCTGTTGCTGGAGGAGGTGCTCGTCGGGCGATGGATCGATCGGCGATACCGACGTCAGGTGCGGGCGGGAGGTCGCACGCCGGGAGTCCACGAGGGTGTCACCGTGTATCCGATCGAGTTTGCGCCGTTGCCGATGTGGAGGACGCTGGACGCGGGCGAGCGGGTGCGGCGAGTGCGCGCGATGGTGAATGACATCGAGGTGGAGGCTGGAGCGAAGCACCCGATCGTCGTCGGTGTTAGCCGGCTCGTGGCGCGCGACCCGCTGGACCGGCCAAGGACGAGCCGTCATCGGCTCGCACCCCCGATTCATACGAGCGACCAGGACGAGCGCTCGCAGTTCACGATGGAGGAGCTGACGTTCGCGGTGGCCTTCGATGAAGCCAGGGAGCGAGTTCGCCGAGGAAGCCCGGCGACGGTTCCGCCGCGCTGCTTCCCACCCGTTGCGCCGTTTCACACGGGCAGTGCGATGCTCTGGTCGTCCGCTCGTGTTGCGGTCCCGTCGGGCAGGGTTTGATCGTCCAATCAGGAGCCGTCGTGCGAGTAGCGCAACACGGGGACAGGTCAGTCGGCGCGATCGGGCACGCGTGCACACGTCCTTTCCCTGGCGAATGGCTGCTTTGCTGCGCGGACGAGCCATGGCTCGCGAGGCGAGCTTCGTCACGGCGGCACCGGTAGCTCACGCGCGCGCTTTTCGTGATCCCTCGTCGGGGCTTCGGCCATTCATCACCATGCGCCGACGTTGGTGGTGGATGTGGCTGTGCGGCGCGGTGGCGTGTCACGGCGGTCACGCACAGCCCGACGCAGGCGATCAGACGCCCGATGCGATCATCGACGCCGGGGCGGATGGTGGACTGCCCATCGATGCGGCGCCGGACGCGATGCTCGACGCCGGAGTGGATGGTGGGATGGCGTCGGGGATCGAGGTCGCGGCGGTCGCCACCGACGACGGGTTCACGGAGGTTCGCCAGGGCGCGACGACCGAGCACCTCGTGATCAGCGGGTCGTTGCTCGCCGACGTCGCGCAGGTGATGGTCGGGTCACTGCCGTGCGCGATCACGGCAACGACCGCAGCGATGGTGCAGTGCGACCTCGAAGTGCCGCACGGCCACGCGCCGGGGGCGCTGAGCGTCATGGTGACCTCGCCGACGCTCGGGGTCGCGGTGGCGCCGAACCCGATCACGATCACGTTCGTGACCGTCGCGCCGAACGCCGCGCCGGGCGGCCGCGGGACACACCAGTCACCGCTGAGCCTGTGCGAGATCGGGTCGATCGACTTCGGTGGGCAGACGTTCACCGGCGACACGGTCGATCTCCTGGCCGGCACGCATACGTGCGCGATGCCGATCGGACTGACCTGGGGCGTCGACATCCGCGGCGCCGGCGTCGGCACGACGCTCATCGCGACCGGGTTCGGCGGGTTCTCCATCGGCTTCTCGTTCATCGGCGACCCGAACGCGACGACGCACGTCACCGGGCTCTCCGTCGACACGCCGGCGGGGACGGTCGTGCAGCTCGACACCTGCTGCGGTGGAAACCCGGGCCTCGTCGTCGACGGACTCTCGGTCACCGGCGGTGCGAGCAGCGCCGTGGCCGTGGCGTTCGACTTCGACGCCGGTGGCCCGCCGGTCTCGCATCGCGTCGAGATCGAGCACCTCACGTACGACGCCGCGGGCCGTGCGATCGACGTGCCGTCATCGCACGGGACGATCCACAACACGACGATCAAGCACTGCGCGACCGGGATCCGTCTCGAGTACCGAGGCGCGTTCGACATCACCGGCCTGACGATCGAGGACTGCACCACCGGTGTGGTCCTGGGGCGGCCAGACGCTCAATCGATCTTCGACTCCACACACCCCGTCGTGACGTTCGCGAGCTCGCAGATCCGCGCCGGCGTCGGCATCTGGATCGATTCCGGCGACGTCGCCGGGACCGTCGGGATCACCGCGACCGGTCTCTACGGTGCGGTCCTGACGAACGGCCGTCTCCTCGTGACCGGGTCGCAGATCACGGCGACCGACACCGCCGTGATGACCACGATCATTGATGGAGACTCGAGGGTGAGCGTCGAGATCGACCAGTGCGTCCTCGTCGGTGGACGTGTCGGCATCGAGTACGCGTCACCCGACGGCGGGGCCTTGCACATGCACGGCACACACGCGGAGGGCGGCGACTTCGGCCTGATCGTGGGGAACACGCACTTCACGTCCTCGATCGAGATCAGCGGCAACCAGCTGATCGGCGCCGTGTTCGCGTACCGCGACGAATGGGATCAGGCCGCGCCGTTCGGCATCATCCAGGCCTTCGGCACGACGCTGAACGGCAACTCCTACGCAGGCCAGACGATCGTCGGCCCGACCCAGCTGGCGCCGGACTACCAGATCATCCACACCGGCGCGACGACGCGATTCTGACCGTTGCCCTCACCCGCCCCAACGTTTCCTTGGTGGAGATAAGGGGGATCGAACCCCTGACCTCGTGAATGCCATTCACGCGCTCTCCCAGCTGAGCTATATCCCCAACGAACGAGACGGGTTTCTACTGGCAAGGGCTGCGGGTGTCAAGGCTTGCCGTGAGGGGTGTGGGTTCAGGGAGTTGGCGGAAGGTCGGGGACGGCGTGATAGCGTCGGGGAAATGCGGACGCACGTGGTGCTGTCGCTGCTGCTGCTGGCGTCGTGTCGTCAGCTGCTGGGCATCGACGAGCCGGACCCGGTGCCGGATGCGCCGGAGACGCCGCCGGATGTGGCGCCGTTGCCGGACTGCCAGGCGCAACGGGTGGTGCATGTGGTCGCCGCGACGGGCGGGCTTGCGTGGTTCACGCTGGTGTGGCCGGCGCCGAAGGTGATCACGCAGTTCGCGCCGACGTTCGCGTACGACAACCCGATGGCCGCGAAGGACCTCGGGACGGCGCCGCCGCAGCATGCGCTGTTCGCGCGGAAGCTGGTCGGGGGCAGGGCGGTGTGGGAGGGCAAAGGCAGGGACCCGCAACCGAGCGTGTTCATCGCGGGGATGAACGAGACGCACTCGCCGCAGCCGTCGAGCATCGTGCAGTCGACCGGGGTCGGCTTGATCGCGGCCGGCGCGTCGCTGCAGGTGGAGGCACTGGCGGCGCCTGTGCCGGTGCTGGTGATCGGGAACTCGGGGCCGTACGGTCAGGCGATGGGCGCGCCGGCGCCGGTGAGCGTGTCGAACGTCGAAGGTGGCATCGTGGTGCTGGCGGCGAGCGCGGGCGTGGCGGAGAGTCAGCTGCGGCCGGGGCCGGAGCAGCTCGCGCGGTATCTGTCGCCGGGCGCGACGAACATCGAGACCGACGTCGCCACCAAGCTGGCGTTCGTGGCGAACGCGATGCGGCTGGGCGTCGTGTCGACGGTGGTGCTGCCGGCGTTCAACGACGATCCGCACGGCGCGTTCACCAACGGCATCGCGACGGCGCGCGCGAACAGCCTGGCACTCGCCCTCGACGAATTCTACGCGGACCTCGCGAGCGCGAACGAGTCGGCATGCGGCCGCGGCGGCGCGCCGCTCTCGATGGCCGACAACGTCGTGCTACTCGTGACCGGCGATACGCCGAAGAATTCGTTCGACAACACCAACTGGCCCGACGGCACACCCGGGAACTCCAACTGGATCTACGTGCGCTCGAACGGGTTCACGATCCCCGGCTGGTTCGGCGACATCGATCCCGCCGGAACGCGCACGAACTGGGACCCTCTGACGGGACAGCTCTCCGGCGTGCCGCAAGCCGACTCGACGAAGGCCGCCTGGGGCGGTGCGCTGTACGCGATCTCGCGCGGCCGGCGCTCGGCGGTGCAGCGGTTCACCGAGGCTCCGTTCGCCGGCACGATCCTGCGTTGATCCGAGGCTCCGTTCGCCGGCACGATCCTACGTCGACCGGTTCGCGACGATCATGGGCACCGTCGCAGCCTGCGTCGAGCGGTGAACTCGTGGCGCCGCGATCGAGAGACAACGGCGCCGGCACGCTCCTGCGTTGACCGGCTCGCGACAACCAGCCTGCGTCGTCGAGTGGTGAGCGCGCGCGGCGTCGCCAAGCCGGTCGTCGTCAGCGACGTGCTCGCGCGGCGAGTCGAGGGGGGCTACTCCTTCGTCGGCTTCGCCGGCACGTCGTCGGGGTGCATGTACTCCTCCAGATCCTCCTCGTCGTCGTCGAACCGGATCCCGCCCTTCTTCGCCGGATCGCGGCGGGTGGGGGGAGGGAGGGTCGGAGCCTCGTCGCGGGTGCGGTCGGCCGACGGTGGGCGCCAGACGGCGCCGGATGAAACGGTGTCACCGCGGTCGTCGAACCGGCGGCGGGTGGAAGGGGAGAGAGGGGAGAGAGGAGAGAGCGGAGAGGGCGGGGCGTCGGAGTCGTCGTCGGAGGGGCCGCGCGAATCGTCGAGGTCGTCGAGGTGGCGCACGATCTCGGCGGCCTCGGGGAGCTCGGCGACGTCGATCTCGCCGTCCCGGATCAGGCGGAGCACGACCTCGCCGAGCTCGGCGAGCGCGTCGTGACGGCGGCGGTGGTTGCGGGCCTCGTCGAGCCGGGACCGGCCCTCGCGCGCGCCGCGCTCGAGGACGTCGCGCGCTGCGTCGCGCACGGCGCCCGCCTGCTGGAGCGTCGTGCGCAGCAGCGTGCCGAGGGTGCCGCGCAGCTCCGGGGTCCTGAAGCCGCCGCGTTTCTGTCGCGCCATATTGCGAAGTTATCACCTGCTTTGCGCGGCGAGCACTCTGAGCTACCGTCGGGCCCGTGCGGACTTGCGGCCTGCTGGTCGTGGCGGTTGCGGCGTGTCAGCCGCCGCCGCCCGCAGGGCCGGTGCCCGTCGCCACGACGAAGGTGCGCGTCCGCGTGTTCACCGAGCCGTCGCCGGTCACGCAGCTGGCGTCCGTCGGCAAGTTCGTGTTCGTCGGCACCGACGGCGTCCTCGAGCGCTGGGACGGCGAGGGCAGCGTGCTGCCGCTGTCGACGCAGCAGGGCCTGTCCGGCAACCAGGTGGTCGCGCTCGCGCCCGACCCCGACCGCCACTGGGTGTGGGTGCTCACCGAGGGCGGGCTCGGCCACTACGACACCTCGACGGAGGTGTACGCCGCGCTGACGCCGCCGCCCGCGTCCATGAACGTCGACTTCGCCGCGGTCGCGCGCGAGGGCGCGAGCGTCGCTCCCGCCTCCGACGGCGGCGCGTGGCTTGGGACGCGTGCCGGCCTCCTCTACGCGAGCCCCGCGGGCGGCTGGCTCGCGACGCCGATCAAGGAGCCGATCCAGGCGCTCGTGCGCGACCGCGCCGGCTGGCTGTGGATCGCCGCGAAGGGCGGGCTCATCGTCCGCAAGCCCACGGGCGAGTCGCTGCGCGTCGGCAACGCCGAGGGCTGCGGCATCGCGGACCCGCGCCTGCTCGTCGAGCTCGCCGACAGCCGCATGCTCGCGATCGGCACCGACGAGCAGGGCCGCGAGCGCATCGCCGTCGGCACCCGCCTCCAGTGGGCGACGTTCCGCGCGCTGCCCGAGGTGAAGTGGGACGGCGCCGCCCGCCGCGGCACCGGCGCCGTCGTCATGGCCGGCGACCGCGTGTGGCGCCTCGGCCCCGCGGAGGCCGGACAGGTCCGGCCGCTCGCGCGTGACGGGATGCGCCTCGTCGCCGTCGGCGGTGCCTCGCTCGACTGGAGCATCGAGCCGATCGACGTGCAGGTCCCTGTTGGCGCCGTGACGATAGCGTCCGCCAGCAACGACCAGCTGCTGATCGGCACGCGCGACCTCGGCACCGCCCGCTATGTCGACGGCGACGCGAACCCGCGCGACTGGCTGCGCCGCCGCGCCATGTTCCGCGACGCGACGAACCTGTCCGTCGCCTGCCTGCGCGCGCAGGACTGCTGGATCGCGACCGGCGCGCGCCAGGCCTGGCACTGGACCGGCGATCGCTTCGTGTCCGGCGGCCCCGAGATGGTGCTCGCCGTCGTGCGCGACCCGACGGGCGCGATCTACGGCCTGCACCGCGGCGCCGAGGCGCTGCAGCTATCGCGCATCGAGCCGAACGGGACGTGGACGCCGCAGCGCATCGCCCTCGCGACGCCCGGCCCGGCCGAGGTCAGCTTCGCGCGCTTCGCGACGCCCGGCACGCTGTGGGTCGGCCTGCGCTACCGCGACGGCGTCGAGACGCGCCCGTACGGCATCGCGATCGTCGACCTCGCCGACGGCAAGATCACCTACCACCGCACCGAGGCGCTCCCCGACAAGAAGTCGAAGATGCTCCCGATCCCGAACAACGTCCTCGACGCCGACGTGCGCGGCGACACCGCCTGGTTCGCGACGAGCGAGGGCTTCGCGCGCCTCGTGCGCGGCCGCATCGACAAGATCGACACGTGGACCGAGGCCGACGGCCTGCGCTCGGAGCTCGGGCGCGCCGTCGCGATCGCCACCGACGGCGCCGTCTACATCGCGACCGGCGCCGGCGCCGCCCGCTGGGACGGCAAGGCGTGGGACTTCCCCGCGGCGCTCCGCTTCGAGATCAACGACGTGGTCGCGACCCGCACCGGCCAGATCTGGATGGCGACCGAGCGCGGCATCGCCGCATGGGACGGCCAGAAGGTCCGCCGCGTCGACACGCGCCGCGGCCTCGCCGAGAACGCGATCATCGACGTCGCCGTCGACCAGTTCGACCGCGTCTGGGCCCGCGGCGCCGGATCGCTGACGCTCGTCACCCAGTAGCCGGCAAGTCGCGCCGCCGCGGCAGCCGCGGCAGCCATCACGGATCGCGCAGCCGCGTGCGCGCGAAACGGCGCCTCGCGGTGATGGCCCGCCTACCGCCGTCGACGAAGCGTCACCCGCGGTGCGCGATCGCGCCCCGATCGCCTCCCGATCGACGGTGGCACCCGCGCTGCAATCTCCGGCGAGCATGTCGAAGCTCGAAGCCATCTCCCCCGAAGAGCTCCACCGCGCCTGGGGCGGCATCAACATGAAGCTGACGCAGTACGGGTACCCCAACGACCCGTACTCGGACTCGGAGACGCGCAAGGGCAACGGCGCGTACCACAAGCTGCGCGCGCAGGAGTCGCTCGCGCTGACCGACTCCGCACTCGGGGCGCTCGGCCTGTCGCGCAGCGAGGTGCGCCGCAACTCGCACTGGGTCGACATCCGGCTGAAGGGCGGCGGCGTCCTGCACCGCCGCATCGACGACCGCGCCCCACAGCGCGAGATGCGCGCCGACCTCTACCAGCCGGGCGGCTTCGACCGCAGCCTGCCCGACCACGCCGACGTGCGGCTGTCGCGTTAGCCCGGATCATTCACCAAGACGTCGAGCGAGACCAAGCGATCCGAGGCCGATCGAGGCGCACGCCCGGAAGCGGAGCGAGAGGTCGTACTTGCCGTACGGACCGAGTGAGAACCGGCCGTACGCCTCGAGCTGCCCGGAGCGCGACGGTCGCAGCCGACGTGTTGGTGAATGATCCGAACTAGGGGATGACGGAGACCGGCGCCGGCTTCTTCGTGCGGTACGTCTCGTCGATGTGCGCCATCAGGTCGAGCAGGTTGCGCTCCATGCGCGCGGTGCCGCCCATCGGCGCATCCGTGTAGAACGTGCCGCGCTCGCACAGGTCGCCCGTCGGATCCACGGGCACGCCGTCGCGCTGCGGGCGGCAGCGACCGTCGACGTACACGATGATGAACTTCTGGAAGCGGTAGTCGAGCGGCTGATCCTCGATCATGTAGTTGGCGAACACCGCCGACAGATCGACGAGGTCCTGCGGCTGCTGCCCATACCCGTGCAGGAAGTACACGACCGGGTAGCGCACGCCGGCATTCTCGGGCGCGTTGTACCCCGGCGGCAGGAACAGGCCGTACGGGCTCACGCGGCCCGTCGTCGGCGACGTGAACGTCTGGTCCTTGATCAGCTGACCGCCGTCGAGCGTGTCGCTGCGATCGCCCTCGGGCCACTGCTTGTCGAGCCACGCGAACGCCGTCGTCGCGCGGTTGATGATCTGCACCGGCGTGCCGACGTGCCGCCCGTCGCCGACCCGGACCTGCTCCGGGGACGCGTCGGGGTTGCCGTAGCGCACGTAGCCGTGGCGCGGCAGGTCCCGCCACGGCACCGTCGTGAAGTCGAACGTCGACTCCGTCCCCTCGTTCACGAGCGGGAGGAAGTTGTCGTAGACGCCGAACGGCAGCGCGAACCGCCCGCTCAGCGCGCCGACCGCGACGTTCGCCGACAGGGAGTTGTTGAGGAAGTCGCGGATGCCCGCGTCGAACCACGCGCGGATGTGGGCGCGCTGCGCCGGCGTGAGCGCCGCGAACCGGTCGACGGCGTCGTACTCGTACCAGCGCGCGACGTTCGGGTTGAGCGTCCACTTGCCGTCGCCCTCGCCGAAGTCGTAGCAGTTCGGTCCCGTCCCCGCCTGGCACGTGCCGGCGACCCCGTCGAGGCCGACGTCGTCGAACGGCTCGCCCTCGTCGTAGTCGTCGTTGCCCTCGGTGCCGAGCGGGTTGCGCTGCCAGTGGTAGTTGTCGCCGTTCGGATCGGGGTTCGTGACGGGGTCGTAGCCGGGCTCGTCGACGTCCGCGAGGCCGTCGCTGCCGACGTCCCGCCACGGCTCGGCCGCGTTCGTGATGACGGGCTCGCCCGGGTCGCGCACGCCGTTGTTGTTGAGGTCGACGGCGAGCAGCAGCTCGGCCGGGTCGAGCTGCGGCAGCGACGGATCGAACACGCCGAGGCCGAGGCCCCGCGAGTCGCCGCCGTCGCAGAACGTGATGACGGGCTTGGTGCCGTCGGGGTTGAACTCGTGATCGTAGAAGTCGCGCAGGACGATCGGGTTCGCGCACCGCTCGGCCGGCGGGATCGCCATGAACGACAGCGGCACGCCCGGCGGCGAGTACGGGTTGTCGGGGTTGTACAGCGCCGGGTTCGACATCGCGCGCGCCATGTCGCGCACGCCCTTCAGGTACAGGCTGCGCTGCAGCGTCAGGCCGACGCCGTCGCCGTCCTGGAACAGCTGGTGCTCGAAGTCCGACGCCGCCTCGAACTGGTCGGGCTTGGTCGTCGCGTTCGGGCACAGCTGCCCGACCCTGCCCTTGCCGGCGGCCTCGTCGGCCGCGGTGCAGAAGCCGCCGAACGTGTAGCGGCGCACCATGTTGAGCGTGTAGCGCATCGACGGGCCCGGCTCGCCGCCGAGGTCCGCGAACGCGTCGAACTGCTCGGGGTGGCGCGTCGCCATCGCCATCGCCGCGTTGCCGCCCATCGAGATGCCGACGATCGCGCGGAAGCCGAAATTCTCGACGACGGGCGTGCCGGCATCCGCCGCCGCGACGACCTGGTACGTCGTCAGCTCGCCGGCGCGGAACGACGCGCGCGACGCGAACCCGTCGTCGTCGACGAGCGCGCGGTTCGTCACCGCCGGGAAGAAGGCCGCGCCGGTCGCCCGCTTCGCCACGATGCGCACGTGGCTGCGGTTCGCGCCGCTCGGCAGGCGCTTCGCCTTGTACGGCAGCGTCAGCTCGAACGCGCGATCCGACCACGTGCCCTCCCCACCGAACGACACGGCCGGGCCCAGTGCCACGAAGCCGTCGGGCACGATGTCGGCGGCGCACCGGATCGAGACCTCGCGATCGGGGATCGTGGTCTTGGGCCCGGCCGCGAGCCGCGCACCGTCGAGATCGGCGGTGCCGCGCACGACGACCTCGCCGCCCGCCGCGAGCGCGCCGGTCGTGCCCTCGCCCACGGGGCAGGTCAGCGTGGTCGTACCGTCATCGCCGCCGCACGCCGTGACGGCGCCCAGCAGCAGGGCAAAGCGAACCCTCATCATGTGCGCCGCAGCCTACACACAGGGCGCCGAAACTCCATCACAAACAGCACCACCCAAAAGTTGCCCGTATACCTGCGATCCGTAACGTCGACCTACGGTGTCCCGGGTCGTCGACATGCACGTGCCGCCTGCGTTCCGCCGCTGGACCGCGCGGCTGGTGCTGGCGATCGTCGTCGCGATCGCCATCGGTTACCTGCCCGGGCAGGCGCTCCGGCGCGACCCGCGCGCGGACAAGCTGCGCCTCCAGCTCGACGAGCTCGCCGCCGGCGCGCGCACGCTCGCCGAGGGCAACGCCCGCCTGGCCCGCGAGGTCGAGGCGCTGCGCACCGACGTGTCCGCGATCGAGGACCTCGCCCGCGCGGACCTCGGCATGGTCTACCCCGACGAGCTCGTGCTCCGACTGGAGCCGCGATGAGCGCCCTGCGCAGGCTCCGGCGCGGGGCGCGGCGCGCCGCCGTGGTGTCGCTCGGCGCCGTCGCCGGGAGCATCGCGTGCGCGGTGGTCGCCGTCGGCGGCGTCGACGGCGCGGGCATCCTGTCGGCGTCGCCCAGCCTGCCGATGACGACCATCGCCGTCGCGATCGGCACGCTCGTGATCGCCGCGACGATCCGGCGCATGCAGTTCGTGGCGCCGACGGCCCGCGCCCAGCGCGCGTCGTTCTGGCTCGCCGCCGCGAGCGACCTCGCCGACCTCGAGCTCGCGCTCGCCCTCGTCGCAGGCGCGCACAGCATCATCGCGATGACCGGCGGCCTGTCGTCGCCGGCGTACCCGCTCCTCTACGGCCTCGTCGCGTTCGCGATGACGGTGCTCGCGCAGCCCGGCGCCTACGGCACGCTCGGCGCGGCGCTGCTCCTCGAGGCCGCGCTCCTCCTGCGCACCGGTCCGACCGATCGCGCCGCGATCATGGCCGCCGTCATCCACACCGCGTGCATCGCCGGCGCCGCCGCCGCGCACGCGCTGCTCCTCCGCGGCGTGACGGCCCGCTATCGCCGCCGCCGCGCGACGCGCCTCGACGAGGAGCTCACCGCGCTGCGCGACTCCGCGCGCGACTACCGCCTGATCGCCGCGCCGCTCGGCCCCGGCAGCCGCGCCGGCCGCGGCCGCGTCGAGGAGGAGCGCCTCCTCACGATCGCCGGCGTCGCGATGATCAACGACGCCGCGAGCTGGGTGCTCGCCACGCTCAAGCGCTCGCTCGGCGCGCGCACCGTCGCGCTCCTGTGGATCGAGGAGGACGACGCGCTCAAGCTCAAGGAGGTCGCGTCCGACGCCGACGACATCACCGAGAGCCCGCGCCTGGCCTCGGCCGGCATCCTCGGCGCGGTCGTGCGCGATCGCCAGCCGATCCTGTGCGCCGCGACCAAGCCCGGCCAGCTCCCGTACTACGACGGCGGCCGCGCCGGCGTCGCCGTGGTCGCGGTGCCGATCCTCGAGGGCCCGCACCTGCGCGGCCTCGTCGCCGCGGATCGCGACACGCCGTTCGACGAGGCGGATCGCGACCTCCTCGCCGACGCGAGCTCGCAGATCCTGCGCGTCGTGCAGTCCGAGCAGGTGTTCCGCGCCGTCGAGCGCGCGAAGTACGAGCACGAGCGGTTCTACCAGGCGACGGCGCTGCTCGGCCGCGCGCTCACGCCCGAGCAGGTCATGGAGACGGCGTTCGACGCCGCCGCCGCGATCGTCGAGTACGACGTCGGCGCGATCGCGCTGTACGACAAGGCGCGCACGAAGCACCGCATCGCCGCGGTGCGCGTGCGCCCGGGTGGCGAGGGCCTCGTCGATCCGAAGCAGCTCGCCGACCTCGAGTTCAAGGACAACGCCGGCCTCGCGTCGATGGTCGTCAAGAACCGGCACTACCTCCCCGCCGGCGGCGAGCCGCGCGAGGTCAGCGCGCCCATCTACACGCGCAAGGTGAAGCTCGACGACGCGCGCTCGCTGCTCGTCCTGCCGCTGCTCGCCGCCGACGAGCCGATCGGCACGCTCACGCTCGTCGCGCGCGCCGAGAAGCGCTTCGGCAAGGACGTGCGCGAGATGCTCGCGGTGATCGCGACGCAGGTCGCCGTCTCCCTCGAGAACGGCTTCTTGTACAAGAAGATGGAGACGATGGCGACGACCGACGGCCTCACCGGTCTCACCAACCACCGCACGTTCCAGCAGCGCTTCCAGGACCTCCTCGACCGCGCCGCGCGCCACAACCTGAAGGTCGCGCTGCTCCTGTGCGACGTCGACTTCTTCAAGAAGGTCAACGACGGCTACGGCCACCCGGTCGGCGACGAGGTGCTGCGCCGCGTGGCGCGCGTCCTCCAGGAGGTGCCGCGCAAGATCGACATCCCGGCGCGCTACGGCGGCGAGGAGTTCGCGGTGCTGCTCGACAACGTCGACGTCGCCCAGGCGCGCGCCGTCGCGGAGCGCATCCGCATCGAGATCTCGAAGGTCGTGGTCGAGACCGAGAAGGGCCCGCTGTCGGTGACGGAGTCGATCGGCGTCGCCGCGTTCCCCGACGACGGCCGCGATCGCGCGACTTTGATCGAGCGCGCCGACCTCGCCCTCTACCACGCGAAGCACACGGGCCGGAACCGCGTCGTCACGTGGACCGAGGCGCAGGCCGCGAAGGCGATGGCGAAGGCGCAGCCGCAGTCCGGCGGGACCGCGAAGCCGCCGCCTACGGCGCGCGCGATCTGAGGGCGCCGGCGACGTCGGCGGGCAGCGCCGCGTTGTCGCCGAGCTCCACGGTGCCGAACGTCGCGCGCCCGACGTCGATCGTCGCGAGCTGCGCGTTGCCGGCGAGCTCGAGCCGCGCCGCGCGCGCCAGCGCCGGGAGCGCGACGCCGCGCAGGTTCGGGTTGTCCGCGACGACGATCGCCCCGCCGACGCGCGCGAGCCGCGGGAGCGCGAGCTCGCCGATGGCCGCGCCGCGCACGACGAGGTCCCCGGTGACGGACGCGAGCCGCCCGAGCGGCCCGAGCTGCACGTCGCCGCGGATCTCGAGCGAGCTCACCTCCATGCACCCGGCGAGGCCGGCGACGTCCGCCTGCACGACGAGCACGATGTCGCCGCCGCACGTCGGCGCCGCGCGCTCCGGGTGCACCGTGACCGCCGGGCCGCACGCCGCGAGCGCCGATGCGAGCAGCAGGGAGCTGGCCGTGATCCCCCGACGGCGCGTCGACACGAGTCGCAGCGATGTCTGCATCGTCGCCCGACGGCGCGTCGACGCGAGCGCGGGACGGCGCGCGAACAGCAGCGGGCTCCGCACGCGGCGACCGTAGCAGCTGCGCACGCGCTCCGGACGGCGCGGGGCCCGGGCGGTTGCGCTACGGTGCGCCGATGATCGCACCGGGGATCGCGATGATCGGCGAGCCGGAGCTCGAGCTCTTGTGCGCCCACCTCGTGCGCAAGCGCGGCGAGGCCGACGTCCCGACGACCTCGCCGTTCGGCGCGAGCGAGCCGTTCGATCGCGACGGCACCGTCGAGCGCTACCGCACCGGCTGGGACCGCGGCCTCGCCGACGTCGGCTGGCGCCGCACGTGGGCCGTCGTCGACGACGGCGTCGTGCGCGGGCACCTGGACCTCCAGTCGGGGCGCATCCCCTCGGAGCTGCACCGCGCCTGGCTCGGCATCGGCCTCGAGCGCACCCACCGCGCGCGCGGCCTCGGCCGCACGCTCATGACCACGGCGATCGCGTGGGCGCGCGAGCACGGCCTCCACTGGATCGACCTCGGCGTGTTCTCGACGAACGTCCGCGCCCACGCCCTCTACCTCCGGCTCGGCTTCGTCGAGATCGGCACGACGCGCGATCGGTTCCGCGTCGACGGCGCCTCGATCGACGACATCGCGATGACCCTCGCGCTGTAGCGCCGGGGACGCTCAGCGCTTGCCGTCGCCGCGCTTGTCGGCGGACGGCATCGCGAGCTCGAGCTGCTCGGCCGCCTTGCGGAGGTGCTCCCTCGCCTTCGCCGCGTAGCCGCCGGCGTCGGGCTCGCCGGACTTGTGCGCGGCGTCGAGCTTGGCCTGCGCCTCCTGGACGAGGATCTGCGCCGCGGCCAGGTTCGGCGCGCCGCCGCTCTTCTTCTTCATGTCGCCCTGGGCGAGGCCGGCGGGGAGCGCGATGGCGATGCACACGACAAACGAGCGGAAGAACGACCTTCGCATGAGACCTCCCACGGTTTCGTGAAACATGACGGAAACCCGGTACAATTCAACCACGTGAACGGGGTTGTGGCTGAGGTCGGATCGACGGCCAACAACTATCAGATCCTGGCGCGGCTCGCGACCGGAGGCATGGCGGAGATCTTTCTCGCGCGCGGCATGAGCGCGGCCGGCGTCGAGCGCTACTGCGTGCTCAAGCGGATCCTGCGCAACCGCGCGAGCGACGAGCACTTCGTGAAGATGTTCCTCGACGAGGCGCGCCTCGCCGCCCAGCTCCAGCACGCGAACATCGCGCAGGTCTACGACATCGGAAAGCTGGGCGACTCCTACTTCTTCACGATGGAGTACGTGCACGGCGAGACGGTGCGCAGCGTCCTGCAGCGCGCGCGCTCGCTGCGGCGCGAGGTGCCGCTCGCCTCCGTGCTCACGGTGATCGCCGGCGCCGCCGCGGGCCTGCACCACGCGCACGAGCGCATCGGCATCGACGGCCGCCCGCTCGACATCGTGCACCGCGACGTGTCGCCGTCGAACCTCATGGTCGGCTTCGACGGCGGCGTGAAGGTCGTCGACTTCGGCGTCGCGAAGGCCGCCGACCGCATGCAGGAGACGCACGCGGGCACGGTGAAGGGCAAGATCAGCTACCTGTCGCCCGAGCAGTGCCGCGGCATGGAGCTCGACCGCCGCAGCGACCTGTTCTCGCTCGGCATCGTGTTCTGGGAGCTGCTCGCGACGGAGCGCCTGTACAAGCGCGCGAGCGACTTCGAGAACATGACGGCGATCGTCAACGAGCCGCCGCCGCCGCCGTCGCTGCGCCGCCCGCACATCCCCAAGGAGATCGACGCGATCGCGCTGCGCCTCCTCGCGAAGGACCCGGCGCAGCGGTTCCAGAACGCCGACCAGGTCGTCGAGGTGCTCGAGGGCGCGGCGGCGCGCGCCGGCCTCATGCTGTCACCGTCCGCGCTCGGGCGCCTCGTGCGCGACATGTTCGGCCCGCGCCCCGAGCCCTGGCTCGACCTCGTCGCCGAGGAGGACGTGCCGCCCGACGGGGTCACGGTGACGAGCGAGCCGATCCCGAAGGAGCTCGCGATCCCGGTCGCCGCCGACCTCGACCTCCGCCTCGCGAACGTGCCCGACCTGTCGCGCGACGAGCTCGCCGGCGAGCAGCCCGAGTCGCTCCCCGCCGCGCCGCCCGCATCGCAGCTGATGACGGCCGCGCACCTCGATCCCGCGCTCGCCCCGACGCAGATGGGCATGCCGCTCGTCGAGGAGATCAGCACCGACCGCGAGCAGGCACTCCCGCCGGGCCCGGTCACGATGCTCGGCCCGGCCGCGCCGATGCCGTACGCCAGCGAGCCGCGAGGCGAGCAAGTGCCCTTGGGGTACGCGCCCGGCGTTGCCCCGACCATCGCGCCGACCGTCGCGCCGACCGTGGCGCCGACGCTGCCGCCGTTCACGTCGCCCGGCGGGCACACGTTCCCGGGCCCGGGCCTGCGCGTCGTCCCCGGCCCGACGGGGAGCGCGTCGTATCCGTCGTACGGCTCGTACCCTCCGCAGCCCGAGCCGGCGAGCCACCGGTCCTGGATGCTGTTCGGCATCGTCGGCGCGGCCGCGATCGTCGGCTCGCTGACCGTGTGGCTCGCGACGCGCGGCGGCTCCGAGGATCCGCCGCGCCCGCGCCCGAGCAACCTCGTCCTGGTCGCCGACGCGGCGGTCGCCGATGCGGCCATCGTCATCGACGAGCCGGTGCCGATCGACGCCGCCGTCGACGCGCGCGCCGAGGAGCCGGCCGACGCCGCTCCCGCCGAGCCGCCGCCCGACGCGGCACCCGCCGACGACATCGCGGCGCTGTTCGACCGCGGCCGGTTCGCCGCCGCGTTCGCCGCGTGCGCGCAGGGCTTCGTCGCCGAGCACGCGGGGACGTGCACGCTCGCCGCCTGCCGCCAGCGCGACACCGCGAAGGCGCGCGCGTGGCTCCCCAAGGTCGCGGCGGGCCGGCGCGCGCGGATCGCCGGCCAGTGCAAGGACCTCGGCGTCGACCTGGCTCCCGGTGCGAAGCGGCCGCCGCCGCCACCGCCGCCGCCGCGCAAGGACCCGTGCGAGACGGATCCGGCGTCCTGCCAGCACTGACGCGACCCGTAGTATCCTCGCGCCGTGCGCCGCGCGCTCCTCGCCGCAGCGATCCTCGTCGGGGTCGAGACCTCGCCGGCCGCGGCCGACGACAAGGACAAGGCCGCGCGCCTGTTCGAGGAGGGGCGGGCGCTGCTGAAGGCGCAGAAGTTCGACGACGCGTGCGAGAAGTTCGAGCGCAGCTTCGAGCTCGAGCGCGCCGCGGGCACCGAGCTCAACCTCGGTGACTGCGCCGAGCGCGAGGGCAAGCACGGCCGCGCGTGGGCGCTGTACGACGACGCGGCCCGCTCGTACGACCGCATGAACCGCGGCGGGGCGGCGAAGGCGGCGCGCGAGAAGATGGCGGCGCTGTCGCCCAGGCTCGCCACGATCGTCGTGCGCCTCGAGGAGCCGGACACCTCCGGGCTCGCGCTGCGCATCGCGGACCGGCCCGCCGCGCCGGGAGCGGAGGTCACGATGCTCGTCGATCCCGGCGAGGTCGAGATCGAGGCGACCGCGCCCGACCGCGAGACGTACACGACGACGGTGAAGGGGACCGCCGGCAAGACCGCGCGGGTGGACGTCCCGGCGCTCGTGCGGCGCCGCGGCAAGGTGATCGCCCGGACCGGCACGAGCGGGGAGCTCCCGCCGCGCCGGCGCAGCCGCGTGAAGCTCGCGATCGGCCTCGGCGTCGGCGGCGGGCTCGCCCTCGGCGGGTCGCTGGTGTTCGGCGGGCTCGCGCTGTCGCAGCAGCAGGACGCCGAGGCGGCCGGCTGCCGCGACGTCGCGGGCCGCTTCGTGTGCGACACGCCCGAGGCCAAGGCGCTCGCCGACGGCGCGGGAGCGAAGGCCGACCTCGCGACCGCCCTCGGCATCGGTGGTGCCGCGCTCCTCGCGACCGCGCTCGTCGTCTACTACACGGCGCCGCGCGACGGCGTGACCGTGACGCCGATCGCCTTGGTGGGCACCTCGCCCGGGGCCGGGGCGCCGACGCTCGGTGTCGGGATCTCCGCACGTTTCTGAGAGCGGTGCGTTTGACAGCACTCGCGCGGCGAGGGGAATGTCGCTCCGTGGCGGTCAAGAACTACGTCCTCGACACGAACGTGTTGCTCCACGACGCCCGCGCGGTCTACGCGTTCGCGGACAACAACGTGGTCATTCCGATCTTCGTGATCGAGGAGATCGACACCTTCAAGAAGGATCAGTCCGAGCTCGGGCGCAACGCCCGCCAGGTCGCGCGCCTCCTCGACGAGTACCGCCACGACGGCGGCCTCTCGCACCCGCAGAAGATGCCGAACGGCGGCACGGTGCGCGTCGCGCTGTCGAAGGCCCCGCGCGGCAACACCAGCTACGACTCGCGCACGATGGACCAGCGCATCCTCGAGATCGCGCTCGAGGTCCGCGACGCCAACCCGACGGTCCCGACGATCCTCGTCACGAAGGACGTCAACATGCGCATCCGCGGCGACGCCCTGGGGCTCGCGGCGGTGGACTTCGAACCCGAGCGCATCTCGATCGACGAGCTGTACCCGGGCAACCGCGAGCTCGGCGTGCCGCCGGGCACGATCGAGACGCTGTTCGCCGAGGCCGGCGCCGTCGTCGACGCGCCGAACGTGCACGCGAACGAGTACCTGACGCTGCGCGACGACAACGGCAAGAGCGCGCTCACGCGCTGGGACAAGACCACCGGCAAGGCGCTGCCGGTGAAGAAGCTGCGCGAGGGCGTGTGGGGCATCAAGCCGCGCAACCGCGAGCAGCACTTCGCGCTCGACATGCTGCTCGACGACAGCATCAAGCTCGTCACGCTCGTCGGCAAGGCGGGCACCGGCAAGACCCTGCTCGCGATCGCCGCGGGCCTGCAGAAGGTCACCGAGGAGCAGGTGTTCTCGAAGCTCCTCGTGTCGCGCCCGATCTTCCCGCTCGGCCGCGACATCGGCTACCTCCCCGGCGACATCGAGGAGAAGCTGAACCCGTGGATGCAGCCGATCTACGACAACCTCGAGCTGCTCCTCGGCATCAACAAGGCCGACAAGAAGGACGGGCGCAGCTACGCCGAGCTCGTCGACCTCGGCTACGTCGAGATCGAGCCGCTCACGTACATCCGCGGCCGCTCGCTCCCGAACGTCTACATGATCGTCGACGAGGCGCAGAACCTGACGCCGCACGAGGTGAAGACCATCATCACGCGCGCCGGCGAGGGTACGAAGATCATCCTCACGGGTGACCCGTACCAGATCGATCACCCGTACCTCGACTCGTCGAACAACGGCCTCACGACCGTCGCCGAGCGCTTCAAGAACGAGTCGATCGCCGCGCACGTGATCCTCACCAAGGGCGAGCGCTCGCCGCTCGCCGAGCTGGCGACGCAGATCCTCTAGACCGTCAGCGCGGGAACGCGGCGTCGATGCCGGCCTGGATGCGGCTCTGACCGCCCATCGCGGCCTTGAACGAGCCCATCTCGGCGAGGCACGCATTCCCGATCGCCTGGGCCTGGGCGCGGTTCGCCGGCGCGTTCGGGAAGCGCGCGACGGTGTTCGGGCAGTGCGGCTGCGCGGCGGACCGGATCTGCGACCACTGCTGCGCGACGTTGCCGGCGCCGCCGGTGACCGAGACGAGGGTGTCGAGGGTGATGGCTTCGAGCATGCGGAGGTTTCGTGCAGCCGCGGTGCCACGCGCGCGCCGCGTCCTCGAGGAGACGAAGCGCCGACCGCGGGTTGCGCTCGCCGCGCTCGTGCACGACCGAACCCGGCGACCCTGCGCATCGTGCGAACGCCGCGACACGGCCACCCTGGACGCCGGGCCCGGGCGCACGTGGCGGGAGCTGTGGTCAGATAGCGGGATGCGCCGGGTGCTCGTGGCCGCCGTCGTGATCGCGGCATCACCGCGCGCGCACGCCCAGCGCCAGCCCGGCTGGGAGCTGCGCGTGCCCGAGCGGGTCGAGGTCGCCGCCGGCGGGACGGCGACGGTCGCGATCGCGATCGCGGTCGACCGCGGCCTCGTCGTGTCGCGCGATGCGCCGGTCATCGTCGACCTCGCACCCGACGCGGCGCTCAGCGTCAAGAAGCGCCGGCTCGGGCGCGGCGACGCCGTCGACCCCGAGGCCGACGCGCCGCGCTTCGCCGTGGCGGTGCGCGCGCCCGACGCGGCGGCCGAGCCGGGGGAGCACGCCGTGGCGGTCCGCATCCGGCTCTGGGTGTGCGGCGGTAAGGTGTGCAAACCCCTCGACGAGCACCGCAAGGTCACCGTCGTCGTGGGCCGCTGACACCGGCACCGCCCGCAGCTTTGGCCAAACGAGACGCCTGGTTACGTCAGATCGCCGGGTCGCGTCGTCCGTACAACGCTCCCATGGTCACGCGCCAGCGCATCGTCTCGTTCGGGATCCCCACGCTCGCCCTCGGCACGATCGTCACCTCCGCGCTCCTCCACCGCGTGGTGCAGCCGGCGCCTCCGCCGGACTGCATCTACCCGCCGCGGCCGGCCGAGCCGTTCATCCCCGTGACCTCGGTGCCCGCGATGAGGACCGACGCGCCGCGCGACAGGCACCACATCGACGTCGTGTTCGCGATCGACACGACGGCGTCGATGGGCAGCCTCATCGACGGCGCGCGCCGCACGGTGTGGGGCATCGCCGATCACATCCGCAAGACGGATCCGGGCGCCGACCTCCGCGTCGGCCTCGTCGCGTACCGCGACAACGACCCCGAGGCCGACATGCCCGAGGCGTACCTGACGCGGCCGTTCGCGCTGACGACGGACCTCGACGCCGTGTACCAAGAGCTGCGCGGCTACGACGCGAGCGGCGGCTGGACGCAGCCCGAGAACATCGCCGCCGGCCTGTGGGACGCGCTGCGCATGGCGTGGCGCCCGAGCGCGACGAAGCTGGTGTTCGTCGTCGGCGACGCCGAGCCCGCGGACCGCGGCGACGTCCCCGGCCACGCGACGATCATCGGCGAGATGGTCAAGCGCGGCATCGTCGTCAACGCGATCCAGGTCGGCTCGCTGCCGGCCACGGAGACCGCGTTCCGCCGCATGGCGCAGCTCGGCGGCGGCGAGTACGCGAGCACCGCGCAGAGCGGCGGGGTGCAGCAGATCGCGACGCCGTACGACGCCGCGCTCGCCGAGCTCGAGGCGCGCATCACGCGCACGACCGTGTTCGTCGGCCCGTCGGGCGAGCGCGCCGCGTGGCAGGGCCGCATGGCCGCCGCCGAGGCCGCGCCCGCCGCGGCGAAGGCCGACCGCGCCGGCTACTACGCGAAGAAGGCCGCCGCGTCGGCGACCGGCGACGCGGGCCGCACCGCTCGCGACCTCGTCGGCGCGACCGGCGTGGCGCTCGACGAGGTCGCCGAGGTCGATCTCCCCGAGGACATGCGCGCGCTCGACCGCCCGGCGCGCGCGGCCGAGCTGGCCCGCCGCGCGACCGAGCGCAGGGAGCTGCAGGCGCGCATCGCCGAGCTCGTGGCCCGGCGCGAGGCGTTCCTCGCGGCCGAGCGTGCGAAGCATGCACACGAGGGTGGCCTCGACGGGTTCGACGGCCGCGTGAAGGGCGTCGTCGAGAAGCAGATGAAGTAGCAGCCCGGCGCGTGTACGCGCGCTCCCGGCGCGTGCTATCTGGCGGCGATGCAGTTCAGCGACCTGGGCCTCATCCCGCCGCTCGCGAGCGCGGTCGCGGCGGAAGGCTACGTCGAGCCGACGCCGATCCAGCAGCAGGCGATCCCGTACGTCCTCGCAGGGCGCGATCTCCTCGGACTCGCGCAGACCGGCACCGGCAAGACCGCGGCGTTCGCGCTGCCCATCCTCCAGCGGCTGACGGCGAGCGGGGCGCCCGGAGCCCACGGAGCCCCCGGAGCCAACAACGGCAGGCCGGCGCCGGGCCGGGCGCGGCCGATCCGCTGCCTCGTCCTCACGCCGACGCGCGAGCTGGCGTCGCAGATCGGCGAGAGCTTCTCGACCTATGGGCGCAACCTGCCGCTCAAGAACTTCGTGATCTTCGGTGGCGTCGGCATGGAGCCGCAGAAGCAGGCGCTGCGCTCCGGCATGGACATCCTCGTCGCGACGCCGGGCCGTCTCCTCGACCTCGCCGGGCAGCGGCTCGTCGATCTGAAGGGGCTCGAGGTGTTCGTCCTCGACGAGGCCGACCGCATGCTCGACATGGGCTTCATCCACGACGTGCGCAAGGTGATCGCGCTCCTGCCGCGGCCGCGCCAGACGCTGTTCTTCTCGGCGACGATGCCCAAGGAGGCGAAGGAGCTCGCCGACAACATCCTGCACAACCCGCAGACGGTCGCGGTGACGCCGCCGTCGACGACGGCGGAGCGCGTGGATCAGGAGGTGTACTTCGTCGAGAAGGGCGACAAGCGCGCGCTGCTCGTCGACGTCCTGCGCGACTCGGGGATGCGCCGCGTGCTCGTGTTCTCGCGCACCAAGCACGGCGCGAACCGCATCGCCGAGCACCTCGTGAAGGCGGCGATCGGCGCCGAGGCGATCCACGGCAACAAGTCGCAGAACGCCCGCGAGCGCGCGCTCGCCGGGTTCAAGTCGGGGCGCACGCGCGTCCTCGTCGCCACCGACATCGCGGCGCGCGGCATCGACATCGACGACGTCACGCACGTCGTCAACTTCGACGTCCCCGAGGTCGCCGAGACGTACGTGCACCGCATCGGCCGCACCGCGCGCGCGGGCGCGACCGGCATGGCGCTCACGTTCTGCGAGGTCGAGGAGCGCGGCGACCTGCGCGCGATCGAGAAGCTGACGCGCCAGGAGATCCCCGTCGTCGAGGGGCACCCGTACGAATCGCGCGTACCGTTCGCCGCGGCGGCAGCGCCGCGCCCCGCGCAAACGCAGCGCGACGCGCACGGGCAGGGCCGCCGCGATCTGCCGCCACACGGCGACAAGAACCGGCGCCGGCGCCGCGGCCGCGGATCGCGCTGATCCGCTGGAACGAGCGCGGGGCTCGGTGGTATGTGCATGCGCATGTCGATCGGCCGCGTGTTCCTGGCAGTCTTCGTCCCGCTCCTCCTCGTCGCACCGGCGTGCGGGAAGTCGGAGTGCGAGGCGCTCTACGAGAAGATCACCGAGTGCAAGCCCGGCAAGCTGAAGAAGGGGAAGGGCGGCAAGAAGGGCAAGGACAAGGACAAGGATAAGGACGACGACAAGGACGACGACGGCGACGATCTCGAGATGGGCAAGGACCAGTTCGTCGCCGTGTGCAAGCTGATGGCGTCGTCGAAGGAGAAGGACGAGGTCGCCGACGAGCTCGCCTGCGCGAAGAAGGACTCGTGCGAGGAGTACGAGTCGTGCCAGCAGGCCGCGCAGGGCAAGAAGCGCGCGGCGCGCATCACCAAGGACGTCGAGAAGGGCAAGATCAAGGACGCCTTCTCGAGCTGCTCGTGGAACCCGGAGTACTTCGCCGACGACTCGTACAAGAGCGCGTGCGCGAGCGTGTACGCCGCCGTCGACAAGGTCACCGATCCCGACGACCTGCGCTCGATTGCGTACTCCTGCCGCGGCGAGACCTACACGAAGCTGGTCAAGGCGTACCCGGATTACGAGAAGGTGTGCGGCAAGCTCGCGTCGAACTCGTTCGGCAAGCTCGAGGCGAAGGTCACCGCGGCGCGCGACAGCGGCAAGCGTGACTACAGCGCGTGCAGCTCGCTCGAGGACGCGGCCAAGACGATGGACGGCGGCAAGGAGGGCGCGAACTTCGCGAAGGCCAAGGCCGCGTGCGCCGAGATGAACGCCGCCGAGAACGCGGCGAAGGGCGTGAAGGAGTCCAAGGCGAACGCCGCGGCCAAGAAGTCGCAGATCCCGTACCAGTGCTCGTCGACCGTCGAGGAGCTCGCGAAGATCGACACCGCCTGGGGCAAGAAGACGAAGGACGAGCTGCTGAAGGCCTGCTACGTCGAGCTCGGCGCGGTCATCCTCGAGACGGAGAACGTCGAGAAGAACACGAAGTACTTCTGCCCGTACCAGATCAAGGAAGTCCTGAAGGCCGTCACGAAGTACGACCTCGGCGGCAAGGGCGACGCGCTCGACGAGCAGCTGAAGAAGCTGCCGGCGACGTGCACGAAGGCCTAGCGTCCCTGTAGGCGGCGGTTACTTCCACCCGCCGATCGCGGTCTTCAGCTCGCCGAGGCGCGCGCGCGACAGCGTCCCGACCGCGGCCAGGACGAGGTGGTCGGGCACGAGGACCTCGCCCGCCACGCGCACGACGTCGTCGACCTGGATCTTCGACACGGCCTCGAGGCGCGCCGACAGCTGCGGCGGGTCGTAGTACAGCGCCGTGCCGCCGAACCAGCCCGCCATCGCCGCGGCGTCGTCGAGCGAGGCGAGCGTCTCGTAGCGGTAGCGCACGCGCGCCTTCGCGAGCTCGTCGGCGGTGACCTCGCCGCGGCGCAGGCCGTCGAGGAGGCCGAGCAGCTCGCGCACGAGCGCCGGGACCTTCGCGTTCGCCGTCTGTCCGGTGATCTCGAACAGCGCGGCGTCGGCGAGCGGCTCGATCGCGGCGTGGATCGAGTACGCGAGGCCCTTCTGGTCGGCGAGCGTGTAGTGCAGGCGCGTCGACATGCCGTCGTCGAGGACGCGCAGGAGGGCGACGAGGGCGACGTACGCCGGGTCGAGCTCGGGGACCGCGCGGAACAGCACCGCGAACGACGTCTGCGAGCCGGCGTCGCGCACGTGGCGGATGCGCGGGCCGCGGCCGTTCGGCGGGGCGGCGGGGGCGGCGGCGCGGGTGCCCGCCGGCAGGTCGGCGAGGGCGCGGGCCGCGGCCGCGACGATCGCGCCGTGCTCGACGGGCCCGGCGACGCACAGGTTCGCGTTGCGCGCGCCGTAGAACGCCTCGAAGTGGCGCCGCACGTCGGCGACGTCGAACCGCTCGACGTTCCCGCGCGGGCCGATGATGCGCTGCCCGAGCGGGTGGTCCTCGAACGCGAGGCCGCGGGCGATGTCGTCGGCGTTGATCTCGACGCCCTCCTCGTCGTAGTCCTCGTTGATCTCCTCGAGGACGAGCGCGCGCTCGAGCTCGATGTCGGTGAAGCGCGGGCGGCCCAGGAGCTCGCCGAGCAGCTCGATCGCCGCCGGGACGTGGTCCGGCTCGAGGGCGAGCTGGAACAGGGTGTAGTCGCGCCCCGTCTCGGCGTGCAGCGTCGAGCCGAGCCGCTCGACGGCCGTGTTGAGCGCGAGCGACGTCGGATAGCGCTCCGTGCCGCGGAACAGCATGTGCTCCGTGAAGTGCGAGAGGCCGTTGTCGGTCGGGGCCTCGAAGCGGGCGCCGACCTTCACGAACAGCGCCACGACGGCTGTGTGGAGGTGCGGCAGCGCCACGGTGGTGACCGCGAGACCGTTGTCCAGCGTCGTCGTGGCGACGTGTGGATCGATCGGGTTACGCGTCATCGTCATCCTCGGCTTACCAGATTGCTGGGGTCGCGGGATCGGTGGTATCACCAGGAGCGCCCGGGGTTCACATGCTTCTCAAGAAAGTCGTGATCGCCGAAGACGACGACGCCATCGCGCACATGGTGAACATGGCGCTGGGCGACGCCGGCTTTTTGTGTCTGCGGGCCCGCGACGGCGACGAGGCCCTGCGCCTCGTCAAGGCGCATGACCCGGACGTCCTCGTCCTCGACGTCATGATGCCGCGCGTCGACGGGCTCGAGGTGGCCCGCCGGCTCAAGGCCGACGTCATGTGGTCGCGGACGCCGATCCTGATGCTGACGGCGCTGGCCGGCGTCGACGACCAGGTCCAGGGCCTGGAGGCCGGCGCCGATGCCTACATGGCCAAGCCGTTCGATCTCCGGGAGTTCGGGGCGCGCGTGAAGGCGCTGATCCGGTCGGCGCGGCGCGAGCGCGACCGCAACCCGACGACGAACCTGCCGGGATCGCGGGCGATCGACGAGGAGATCGAGGGGGCGCTCAAGAGCGGCAAGCCCACCACGGTCGTCCACATCGACATCCTCAACTGGGACGCCTACGCCGACGCGATCGGCATCGCGCGCTCCGAGGACACCGTGCGCAACGTCGGGGCGTGGCTGCTCGAGGCGGCCCGCGCGGCGTCGGGCGGCGGCTCGTTCGTCGGCCACATCGGCGGCTCCGACTTCCTCGCGGTCCTCGCGCCCGAGTACGCCGAGCCGTTCGTGAAGGCGGCCTCGGGGGCGTTCGACGCCAAGCGGGCGACGTTCCCAGGCGATCCCGGCTCCCTCGCGCTCGTCGCGGCCGTCGCCGGGATGACCGGCCTCAACCCCAACGGCGGCGCCGACGAGCTCGGCCGCCGCCTCGGCAAGGCGATGAAGGCGGCGAAGGCGGCCGGCGTGACCGGCCACGTGGTGTGGACGGCCTGACCGGGCGTCCCGCGTGGCTACCGACGGCGAGAAGCCCCACGACACCGACCCGGCGGTCGCCGACACCCAGGCGCCCGACACTCCCGAGGAGACCCTCCCACCGGGCGAGGCGGTCGCTTCGCAGCCCCACGTGCGCGGGCCGCGCAGCGTCCGGCCGGGCGACGTCCTGGCGAGCCGCTACGAGCTCGGCGAGGAGCTCGGCGAGGGCGGCATGGCGACGGTGTTCCGCGCGCGCGACAAGCAGCTGCGGCGCGACGTCGCCGTGAAGGTGCTGTTCCCGCACCTCGCGCGCCGCGTCGAGGTCGTGCGCCGCTTCCACCGCGAGGCGCGGGCAGCCGCCGGTCTCGAGCACGCGAACATCCTGCGCATCTACGACGTCGGCGGAGGTGACCGATCGTCCGGCTCGGAGGTGGCCTCGGAGACGGAGGTCGATCCGCCGTTCATCGTGATGGAGCTGATCCGCGGGCGCACGCTCCTCCAGGAGATCGAGCAGCGCGACGCGATCCTCGCCGAGATCGTCGCGTGCATCGGGGCGCTGCTTGCCGACGCGCTCGCCGCCGCGCACAAGGCCGGCATCATCCACCGCGACATCAAGCCGTCGAACGTGCTGATCGCGCCGGGCGGGCGCCTCCTGCTCGCCGACTTCGGCGTCGCGCGGCTCGAGACCGAGGACTCGCTCGTCACGCGCACGGGCAGCCTCCTCGGCACGCCGGCATACATGAGCCCGGAGCAGGCGAGCGGCGACACGGCGACGGCGAAGAGCGACCTGTACTCGCTCGGCGCGACGCTGTACCAGCTGTCGACGGGCCTCCTGCCGTACAGCGGGAGCCCGGCGCGCGTGATGTCGCAGATCGCCGCAGGCACGCTCGTCCCGCCGGTGAAGCGGCGCGCGACGGTGGGCCCCGACCTGTCGCGCACGATCGAGCAGCTGATGGCGAGCGAGCTCGCGCACCGCCCCGAGAGCGCGGCGACCGTCGCGGCGGACCTGCGCCGGCTCGCGACGAACGGCGGCTTCGGCGATCCGACCGAGGAGCTCGCGGCGTACTTCGAGGACCCGGCCGCGTTCCTCGAGCAGCGCCGGCCGGCGGTCGTCGGGCTGATCGTGACCTCGGCGAGGAAGGCGCTCGCCGAGGCGAAGCTGCCGCGCGCGATGGCGCTCGCCGATCGCGCGAGCCTGCTCGCCCCCGAGGACCCGGCGGTGAAGACGCTCGTCGAGTCCGTCACCGCCGGGGGCCGGGCGTCGGCGCGGCGGCGCGCGCTCGCGATCGCCGGGGTCGGCGTGCTCGCCGCGGGCGCGGGCGCCGGCGGCCTGATGCTGGTGCGCGGCGCGTCGACCGGCGACGCCGTCGTCGACGCGGCCGTCGCCGATGCGCGCCCGGCGGTGGAG